>NZ_BCTM01000001.1 GCF_001571285.1 Kluyvera cryocrescens NBRC 102467
ATAGATGAACAGCCGCTAATACTTGCCAACAACAACCCGCAGAACATTATTTTGGTCATAAACCTTTTGCCCCTTATTATCGATTAAGTTCCGCCCTTCGCCTTCTGTACCACCATTTAATTCAAATGTGCCATCGGCTCTCATAATGGTGCCGGTTTTACCCTCAACGTAATTTGATGATCGAAGCTCGCCAATTTTTGCCAGTGTTATTTGTCCATACTGGATAAACGCATCACTAATGAATACCTGCCCATTAATTACCGCAAACGGTGAATATTGAGCATCATCAGCGCCGCTCATCAGAACAAACTGGTTCGCATTGAATCCGATACGGGTGACAACCGGCTTACCGTTTTCAGCCAGTACCGCTATGCTCATCCCAGCGCTGTAGTACACGCCATTAATCCTGATCCCCGCTTTTAGGGTATGAATAGCGGTCGCACCATCGGCGTCAACGGTCGCCGTCAGCTTATCTTCCAGCGTGGCCGTTACATCTTCGATTTGCGCCTGAACGGTGGTAGACAATTCGGCCATCGCCTTATCAACGTCAGCGATCGTTGTTTTAACGATCAGAATATCCGCCCGGACAGTCCCATACTGCGCCCACTGGTGATCGATGGTGGCATTTACACCCAGAGCGGCCTGTAGAATCCCCTCTATGTTCTGATCAATCTGGCTGTTGAGCGCATCACCGTCTTTTGATGTCAGGAAATCGCCGGCGATATCGCCCAAGTAATCATCGGCGTTATCGTTCGACATGCCGCGCACCCAATCCGTCCAGCCCGATTCATTCCCGGTTTTATCGACCAGCTGCGCGCGATACCAGAATTCCTGCCCCGCCTTTAATCCTAACTGAATGTATTCAGAGGACGGATAAGGCACATCACTCAGTAAGAGCGGATCGGACTGGTCGCTGTTGGCCGTGTACTGAATTTCGGTTTTCAGCGTATCGGCAGTATTCGCCGGGAATCCCCAGTTAAGCTGAATACCCCAGTTGATACCCGTTGCAGCAAATCCCACCGGCTTCGGCGGGTTGCCCACTTTGCCGGTCAGCGTTGCTTCTTGCGAATATCCCCACCCGGAAGAAATTTCCGCCGCATTGATTGCGCGGACGCGGACCAGATAGCGCCCGGCATAAATGGATTCAACCTCAAAACTCGTGGTGGAGCTCCGCGGCACATTCACCCAGTTACCGTCGTTGCGGCGCCACTGCGCCTCATAGGCAATCGCATTGTCGACTGCCGACCAGGTTGCGCGCATGGTTTCCACGCTGAGCCCCTGCTGCACCACGGAATAGCTATCAATGGCGATATCTCCGGGCGCTGACTGATTGCCCGGCGGTATCACACTGACGGGCCGCTGGTCGATGATGGCGCCAGTGTCGATTCTGGCGTATTTATCCGGGTCGTGAGCCGCGCCGGAGATCGTAAACGTGCCGTCGTTATTATCGGCGACACTGACCACCCGGTATTGCTGGGCGTACAACGTATCCGACTCAACCACCCACACACATTCCGGCTCCGGCGTCTCACTGTAAGCCGTTGTAACGGTGATCTTGTTACCGTTTACCGCCTGAATCGTCCTGCTTTGCGCCGCGCCGGATGGCAGGTTAAGTATCAGACGGTCGCCGGCGACTGCATCAGCCACACGGTCCAGCTCGATAACCCGACCATTCACCGACCGAATACGGCCGCCGGTGACCTTCCCGGAAAGCAACTCGTCCGCAACTGCGATGATGTAACCGGGTTGCGGGATATTGCCGTCCAATCCGACAGAGAACGTCACCACCCTGTCTTTGTTATTGGTAAGAATGCCCCAGCGCCCCTTGCGGTTGGCTTCTGATTGCCGGGTACAGCCGATTGCTGTCATTTCCAGCTGGTTGAAACCGTAGCGGGCAACAAGCTGCTGCTCAAACACAGGCTCCATCGCATCAGCGTACGCATTATCCGGATCGGACCACGAAACCAGCGCGGTGGTGTAGCGCGTTTTGGTGGTGCTGCTGGCGTAAGTAAACAGGCCGTCGATGACGTTTGCGCGCGTGTAGGAGAAATCAATGTCGCGCGGCATGTCGGCCAGCGCCACAATCTGATCACCGCCCCAGTAGGTCATCCCCCGGAAGATAGCGGCAAAGTCTCGCAGCACGGTGTAAGCATCGTTCCGGTCCTGCACATACACATTGCAGGTATAGCGTGGCTCTGTCCCGCTGCCGCCTTTTCCATCGGGCACCATCTGGTCGCAATACTGCGCCACTTCATAGAGTGACCATTTATCGATGTTGGCAGCCGTCAGGCGATTACCCAGCCCGAAACGGTCGCTCAGCACCAGATCGTAAAACACCCACGCAGGGTTATCCGTCCAGGCCCATTTAAACGCACCGGCCCAGGTGCCGAGATAGCTCCTGGTTTCCGGGTCGTAATTATCCGGCACGCGGATCACCCGCCCACTAGGCTTACATGAAATCTGCGGAATAGAGCCGTTAAACTGACTCGAATCAAACTCAATATATAGCAGCGCGGTATTTGGATAACGCAATTTGGCGTCGATCACTTCCGTATAGCTCTGCAGCGTCATGGTGTCGCCTATTTTGGCACTGTGCGCATCAGCTGTAGTTTTACGGAGGCGCAAAGTCCATGTGCTGCCAGCCTGCGGTAAATCAATGCGGTGGCTTCGTTCATAGCCTGTGGTTGTTTTGCCCGATACCCGAGTATCGAGAACGGTTCTCCATGAGCCGCCGTCGGTCTGCAGATCGATGGCGTAATTGATGGTGTATCCCACCAAATCACCATCATCCTCTTGCTTGTAAATTGAGGGCCACTTAATGCGCAGGCGCACAGCAGAAAGCAGCGTATTAGTGAAAGTACGCGTCCAGGCGGTAGCACTGGATATCTCAACCCCCATGCTGATTTCGTTCTCTGAGCCTGGAATCCCCTGGATGTATTGTTGAGCCTGATTCCCCGGGCGAAAGTCCCAGACCACACCGCCAAAGTTTGTCGAACCGTCGGCGTTCTCCAGTGGGGTCCCGTCGAGGTAGATATCTTTTCCGGTCAAACCACCAGCAAACTCACCTTCACCCAGCGCCACCAACAATTTCGCCTTTGCGACAGACTGGAGATCATCCGGTTGCTCCGTCGGCGTTCGGCTTTTAGAACCACCACCTTTTTGCCCTGTGATTTTTTTCGGTGCCATATTTCACCCATAAAAAAACCACCCGAAGGTGGTTATTAGAAATGATGTTTGCTACTGCTTATCTTCGACGTAAATGCCCGCAGAAATGATTGCGCCACCTATAAGCCGTCGGCCATACAGAAGAGGAACAGGATTGCCCTGGGCTGCGGTGTTCGTCACACCACCAAAGGCGTAGGAAGCCTGGTTATCGGCATCCTGCTTACTGGCGAGCCCGGCAGGTTGAGGGGATAGCATCTGCACAATACCGCCCAGCATCATAGCCGCGCCTATTTTCATGGCTGCAGGCCCCCAAGCGGCCCCGCCCCATGCCTGTCCTAGTGTTGCACCCAGCGCCCCAGCAACAACAAGAACGGCCCCCAGAATTGTTTGCAGTAAACCTGCTTTTTTACTTCCGATCACCACCGGAACAATTCGAATCACCTCTCCAGTAACGGGGAAACCTAAATCATCCATCCCAAGGTTTTTTTTACCTTTAAATACCGCATACGTTAACCCGCGCATTTTACTTGTATTAAGGTATTTTTCAAAACCGGGAATTGTTTTTGATAAGGCATTTATTGATTCGGCAGTAGTTCTAATTAGCCGGTTATGTATTTTCCCAAATGATTTGCCTAGCTCTCCACCTAATTCAATTCTTGTCATGACTTCTTGCATATAAACCCCAATAAAAAAAGCCACATAAAGTGGCTTTAGCGATTAGAAATTTGCTTTAGAGGCAAGAGCGAGCAGCTTTACTCCATGGATCGCCAATGCCCCTACTGGCTGCATACACTTTCACATCAGAGCCGCCTTTGTCGTCTCCTTGTATAATCGCCATTGATAAAACCCCGAATAAATCATCGGCAGCCGATATCCTATACCCAGCTTCCGTTTCTATGCTTGTTGCTTGCGGGTGTAAGTCCTGCCATTTAGGTGACAAGCATTTATTAAATTGCGCTGCACTCTTTGAAGAATGGCCAGTATAAATCGGTTCTCCTTCCTGCAAAGAAGAAGCGCTGCACCCGAACAACCCCAACAACGAAACAAATAATATGGCCTTTTTCATTTCCCTATCACCTTTGATCAATTTGCCAAAAGAGTAGCAGGGATCGGGGTAACGAAGAAACCCGCAGTTAAGCGGGTTGGGATAGCATAAACATTTTAACTGCTTTGGAATTTATGCCACATCAGCACCATGAATCAGGTGGCGCAAAGCATCAATCCCGTTAGTGTTGTACCGGAATGCTTCAACCTGTTTGCTTGAGTAGGCCGACTTGTCCAGAAAGAACTTGCCGTGCGCATCTGTCTTCAGCTTGTGTGCGTTAGCAACGCGCCCAATTTTCTGAGCAGAAACCCCCAGCATCTCCCCCACTTCACCCGCCGTGTGGTAATGCTCCTCGATCACAGGCAACGGGATAGCGTCATAACCAATAAGAGGATTAATCAACGATGCCGTGAGCACCTGATGCGCCATCGGATCCAGTCGAGGAAGCAGACTAATGATCTCCCGCGCGCTCGCGATATTCTTCTCCAATGCCTGGGCTTTCAACTGTTCTGCCTTAGCCAATCGGTACTCAGTGATACCCGTGTTGCTTTTTGGCATCGCTGGTAATACCTGCATATCTTCCAGCTTATCGACAAGAGAACGGCGCACGGCTTTCGATTCTCGAGCAGCTACGCGGAGCGCCTGTTTAATCGACATTTCGATGACCTCAACCGGACGTCCACCATTAGTGCCGGAGGGTTTTACACTTTTTGTGTAAAACTCACCGTCAAGTTCATCCTCTACTTTTTCAATGAACTTGTTATTGCGAACGCCAGGTTCACCGCACTGGTTACGCGCTTGGTTTACCATTTTCAACAGGGACTGGCTGTCAATGGTTTTCTCGGTGACAACGCTACCCTTTGATGCTAAATTTAATGAAGTCATTAAGTGGTCCTTATGACGGTTTCATGGATAGCCGATAGCTCGAACTATCGGCTTTTCTATTTGCGGCCTCGCAAATTCAATAAATTCTCGGTCTTTCTCCTTCCTGAAGT
Source organism: Kluyvera cryocrescens NBRC 102467 (assembly GCF_001571285.1). Taxonomy (GTDB): domain Bacteria; phylum Pseudomonadota; class Gammaproteobacteria; order Enterobacterales; family Enterobacteriaceae; genus Kluyvera; species Kluyvera cryocrescens. The sequence goes on from NZ_BCTM01000001.1 coordinate 5,206, forward strand.
TGAAGCTCAGCATGCGTCTTGATCATGTTCATAAACGCAGCGCCGTCGTTAAAATGATCATGCAAGCGACCAGCAAGCGGAGACTCTATTGCTCTTAACGCTGGCTCTATCTGGTTAAACCATGCTTCACACATGACTTCGAAATAACCAAACATCGCATTTGCATTATGCGCATGAATTTCTCGATCGCTTATCCTGGCCTTCATCGCGGTGTTTATCACTATCTCACGATCTAAAATATCTAAAACCCAGCGACGGAATTCTTTAGCTACTGGCGTCCTTGCGAACATAGCAAGCATATGAGCGCCTCGCAGAGAGAACACTCGTGTTTCCTGCTTTCCACTAGGGGTGGTCAACTTGACCACCATTGACATTTTTTCTGTGAATTCATCAGCGTGACGAGTAAAAATTCGCTGAACAGCCTTATCGTCTGCATATTGAAGTGCATAACCAATCTGATTGGCGGTGAGCCAGATGCCATCAATGTCAGAAGCCGGCTGTAGAGAAATGCCATGGAAGTTAAGCCCTTCTTTCGTTACACTATTCATGTCGATATTTCCTGCCAAGGATTTCTTCGATAAGAAGCCCAGGGTGTTCGCGCACTTCTGGGCTTCACTGTTTTTATGCTTGTTCACTCTTCTCCCCTTCTAATCCGTACGCTTTCCTCAACTGATAGATAAGCTCAGTATTGAACTGACGGCACTCATCTTCCCCATTTCTCTCTATCGCCAACCGAACATCCTCAGGAAATCGAACCTTTCGCTGGTACATATCTTTTGCTTTTTCCATAACCCCTCCAATTATGCCCCACCGTGGGACATTAAAAGTGTCACACCGTGCGTCATTGCTGTCAACCCCACCGTGGGGCATAATTTACATAATGTGAACTTTTTGAGTGAGGCCACCAAATGAGCAGAGAAGATCCTCAACTAAGAATAAGATTACCGATTGAATTAAAAGACAAAATTGAAGATGCAGCAAAATCCAATAACCGCTCTATGAATGCTGAAATAGTTCAACGTCTCGACAATAGTTTCCTTAACGAATTACGTGAAGATGAAGTAATTTCTGCTCAAGATGCAATTCAACTTGTTGAAAAAGCGAGGGATGAACTCTCTGAAATAATATTCAAAAGGACTTTTTCAGAGATCAACAAAAAGGTACGGATTGGTCATTCTACATTCCATATTCTTCTCAGCGATCTTGAGTTGGACGGACTTAGTGACGATGATTTCAACACTGTTTTCGAAAAAACTTTTAGTCACCTAAAAGAGTTAGGTTACGAAGTCTGGGAAAAAACTTGGGATGTAAATGGTTTTGGAGTGGAAATTCCAAGTAAACAGCCCACCTGAGTGGGCTATAACAGCGTTTTATATCTGACGATCTTCATCGTTCGTTCCTGCCAATAGCCGCCATACGGAACGCGCTGGCTCAAATGCCCATACAGATGATGCAATAGCATATTGTTTTCCAGCAGGATCCCGGCATGGTTCCACTTATTGGCCTGCACCTGCATTATCACCATGTCACCAGCGCGCGGCGGCCCGCTAAACTCGCGGAATCCGCATTCATGCCAGCAATCACGGTAAAAGTTCTCCGGATACTGGTCCTCCCACCAGGGATAATCCACGCGGTAATCGGTCAGCTCAATGCCATGCGTCTGCCTGAAATAGCTCATCACCAGCCCCCAGCAATCGAAATGCCCGAGCACAAACGGGCGCTCCAGCAGCGGTAACTCGCCGCGCGGCTGAATGGTGCGGATATCCCCTTCCGGCCAGCTGGCGATATGCCAGGGCAGCAGTGTAGCGTCACACTGTGCCTTATCCAGTTCGCTCGGCTGCGTTGTGGCGTCCGGATGACTGTGAACGATGGCGACAACCGTCCCCAGATCTTCGGCAGCGGCATAATCCTCCGGTGACAGGTGGAAATGTTCGATCGGGTCCGTTGCCAGATTACGGCAGGGGATGTAACGCTGCACCCGGCTTTTCTGCACCACCACGCCACAGCACTCCCGCGGGTATTCTGCGGCGGCATGCGTCATGATGGCGTCGATAATCTTCTGTCGCATATCAGCTCCTGAGAAGGGAAGTACCCGGAAAACCGCCAAACGGCAGCTCGTTACTTTCGCCGTGACGCAGTTTGCACGCCGTCAGCGTGCCGGGGCATTCATCCTGCGAAGGGTCATCAACCGGGTTGTTGTGCTTATCGAAATAGCGGGTCCCTGCATAGTCGCAACCATCACCCGATCGATACTTGTTACGGATGCACCAGGTACAAAGTGAATGCAGCTGGCGGGTGGGGATCATTAGCCCCTGCAGATCCATCGGGCTGGAGAGTTTAAACGCCACCACTTCATGCGTTTCGCTGTCCTTTGCATCGATATAAAACACCTTCAGCTTTTCCTGCTGCGGATCCGCCGCCGGGTTTCCCTCCGGATAATTGACCGCATCCAGATACTGCGCCAGCGTGTCATGGATAGTGACTTTCGCCTGCAGCAGGTCATCGTAAGCAAGACACAGCGCGGTAATGGAACTATCAAGGTTAGCGACCGACAGCGTCGGCTGTGCGCTGGTTCCGTCGGTAGCCGTCTCTATCCCTTCTATCTCGCAGGGCCAGGCTTTATATTCCAGCCCCTGCCACCAGATAGATTTTGCAGGTAGCTTGTCCTCATCCCCGCCGGCGGCGGCGATTTCCTCCGGCGTATGCGCAATATTATGTGCATGAAAACGGAGGACATCACTGACGCCAAAACCGGTGCCATCGACATCAAAAAGCCGGACGACATTGCCCGGCTCGAGTTTCTGATAATCACTGTTTAAGCTCATGGTGCAAACGCCTGTTCAAACGTGGCCGAAACGGTTTCCACCGCTTTACTTTTGGTGACGCGCTGCAGGCTGTCTGGTTCGACACGCCACAACGTGAGCTCACCGCCGGGAGGGGTAAACGAAAACGATTTTGTTTTGTGGCGCCGCAGGAAAGCATGAATTTCCCGGACCGTTTCCGGCTGCCCGGTGAATGAATACTCATAGCTGAGGGTTTCATCATTGAGCCCGGCGCCTGTCACCTGTTTATAACCATCGCCAAACTGCGCCGTGCGGACGCTATCCTTGCTCTTCAGCGTTGGCTGGCTGGATGCTTTGATCCGCCATCCAAAATGTTCAATCGCCATCGCTTACCTCTGTTTATTGGCATTCCAGATCATGCCGCCCGGCTGTATAGCTTTCGCAATCCCCGCGCGGACGGAGCTATCAATGACCTGCTGATAGGCTTTTCCGACTGCATCGCCGCTCCCTTTCTGCTGACCAGATTCCCCCTGTCCCGTGGTGACAGAAACAGGTGCATAGACGCTGACACCAAAAGGAGAAGCAACTCCGCCACCATCCCCACCAACCAGACCTCCCGTCGCGTAACCGCGCATCATGCGGTACAGATTGCCAACGCCGATCCGGTTTGTGGCCTCCTGGGTAAAGACAAACTCCCCGCGGTGAACCACACCCGCCGGCTCATACTTACCGCCAGAGCCGGTGTATCCCCCTGTGGCATAGCCGAGCCAGGAGGTTGCCGAATCAACAAGCCCAACCATGGCCTGTTTCATCAGGATTTGCGTCAGCATCGACAGCGTCGAACGGGTAAAATCAGCCCAGTTCCCTTTGCCGGTTGTCAGCATATCGGCCATGTTCTGACTGATGCCGTCGAACGTAGCGGCAGCGGCAGACTTCATTGAACCATACGCGTCATTGGCAGAATCGGCATAGTCAGCCCAGGCTGATTTTGCCCCCGCTTTCCAGTCGTCCCGCAGCTCATCCTGCGCGGCGTAGTATTCCTTGAGCGCGCCCAGCTCATTCTGATAGCCCTGATCCGCATCCGTGCCACCGGCATTCATCCAGCCCTGCCGAAGCTGAGCCTCTTCATTCTGCCGCTGCGCACCGCGGCTGCTCAAGCTGCCGCCCGCCACCAGCGCTTTGGTTTTCTCACCAATCTGGGTAACGTATTTCTGCGAACTATCCTGCAGGCGGTTCAACCGTTCCTGGGCAACAATCTGATCGCCAAGCCGGGCATTCACCTCCGCCCGCGCCAGCACCTCATCTTTGTTCGCCAGCACCGATTTTTCATCAGCGGTCAGTGCGCGCTTTTTAGCGGCCTCTTCCAGTACAGAAAAGCGGGATTGCTGTTTCCACAGCTCCTGCCGCTGCTGGCTGATGGTGTCCGTGATGCTCTTATGCTCTTCCAGCGTGCGTAGCTGCGCTTCCAGTTCCAGTGTCTGCGCGCTGGCTGTATCGATACTTTTCACGCCTGCCGGCGTTTTCACTGCTGACGGCTTTTTAGGCTTCTTCAGTGAGTCGTCGTATTCTTTTTTGGCGGCTTCAAGGTTGATGTTGTAGTCCGCCTGGAGGATCCGCCCATCCTTCAGCGCCTTATTCAGTTCGTTCTGGCGAGCGGTGTATTTCTCCAGCGCACTTTGCGTCTTCGCATAGTTTGACTGGGCCTGCGCGGCATACTTCTGGCGATCGGATTCCACCACCGCCTCTCTCGCGGCGTTGTCCTCGGTCGCTTTCGCCACATTGGCTTGCTGCTGGGCCATTTCCAGCGCCAGCCGCGCCGACTCGCGATCGTTCCAGTAACTGGCTCGCGCATCATCATTCACATAGCGGTCGCCTTTGCGGAGATTCCAGACTTCATCCGCGCGCTTAAACGCTGCCTCGGCTTTAGAGACGATTTCCTGCGCCGTGTCCGGCCGCCCGATATCCAGCGCTGCATCCCACATGGATTTAAACGCACGCTTCAGGCTATCCGCTGCCGACTCAATCGAGCCCATGTTGTCACGCAGACTCTTTGTCTGATCGCGAAAACCATTCGTTGCCGCATCGTTAGCCGCCTGCAGCGCTGCCGCTTCATCCCCGGATCGTTGCAGCTGCGCCACATAGGCAATCTGTTCAGCGGTGACGTTGTGAAATTGCTGCGCCATGGCAATCAGGCCAGATGTCGGGTCATTCGTCAGTTTCCCGAACGCGGCCGCCACCTTATCGACAGGCACACCCGACGCCTCTGTGAACTTAGCCACCGCCTGGCTCATATCATCGAACCGGGCACCGGCGCGCACGCCAGCGTTAACCAGCTCAGTGAGTGCGCTGCTGGTCTGGTTAAACGTCAGCCCCGCCTGCTCGCCTGACCTCGCCAGCACCAGCATACGGTTTGAGGTCAGCCCGGCACTGTTACCGGAAAGGACCAGCGTTTTATTGAAGTCGGACAACGTGGCCGAGCCCTGATACCAGGCATAAACCATTGCCCCGGTAGCGGTTGCCAGCGCACCAACACCCACCATGACCGGCGATATTGAGCCCAGCAGCGCGCGGAAGGTCGGAATAATACCGCCGAACGAGTCTTTCACCTGACCGCCCTGCTGCAGCAGAATCAGCCAGGGGCTCTGGCCACCGGCCAGCTGCGTGGCAATATCCGTAAACTGCGCGGGCAACATACGCATCGCGGCGTTGTACTGCCCCACCGAAATACCGGCCTTTTTCGCCGCGCTCTCCTGGCGGGTAAACGACTGCTGCACCTTCAGCGCGGAATCATTCGCCGCATCGCCGGTCTGCTTAAACTGCCGTTTAACGTATTCCATCTGTTCGTTGAACTTCGACGAGTTAACGTCAAGGTTAACGACCAGGTCACCCACTGCCGTCTGGGCCATAGCGAACGCCTCCTGAAATGCCCTCGGCCTTTGCCATCAGCACATCATCACCGGGTTCATCGTCGGTAATATCCTCCGCTGAAGGTGACAGCAGGCTGAAGCTGGCAGGGGTTGATGTGGTTTTGGGGTCAAGTGCGGTGATGACGATATGCATCAGCGAGGAAAAATGCGCATCCATCTGCACATCATTAAAAAAGTTGTCCTGGTAGAACGTTCGCCAGTCGGCGTATTCCGTTGACGACATACCAGCAAGCATGGCGCGCCAGTCCGGCCGGCGAAATTCACGCGCCAGTTTCAGGACGAAGGTCAGCTCACTGGCGAGGACTTTTCCAGACTGACCGGCTCGGTCACTGCATCATCCTGTGACGGTTTCGCTTCCGGTGGCGGCACCATGCCGGACAGCAGTTTCACGCGGTATTCCGCGTCGGCAATAATCTCCAGCGGCCAGGTCATCATCACCTCCTTCTGGATCTGCTCAACATCTTCTTTTGGTGTGTTGCGCGTTCCTTTCAGGGGATGCGCATGCCATAACGACATGGCCACCAGCAGCGCGCCGGAGGTAATCGTCATATTCAGCGCCGCCTGCATGTCTGCATCGGTGACTGTTTCCAGCGTTTTCAGGTGTTCAAGATGCTCAATACGCTGCAACGCCGACAGTTCATAGAGCGTGACGGTCACGCCGTTGCGCTCGAACGGTTCTGTTTTTAAAAACATGGGATACTCCAGGTGGCGGGGCCGAAGCCCCGATTATCAGGAAACGGTGACGCTGCAGGTCGCAACAAATAGCCCGTCGTTGGTCATCACAATAATGTCAGCCGAACCGGCTGCAATGCCGGTGACCGTCAGCACCGCATCGGCCACAGATACCGTCACGATCCCGGCATCCGTGGTGGTGGCCCGGAACGATTTATCGCTGGCGCTGGCTGGCGCCACGGTGACATTCAGCGTAGTGGTGGCAGCAACGGCAACGGTGGCGGTCGATTTATCCAGGGTTACGCCAGTGACATTAATCACCGCCGCGGCGCTTTCTTCAGCGAGTCCCGGCTTACCGTTGTTGCTGATTTTGACCGAGCGGGTGATGGTGTCTTTTGCCGTGACGGTTTTACCAAGGCTGCTTACCCAGCCACGGAACACATCGACAGCGCCATTCGGGTATTTGATTTTGTATGCCAGCACGGTACCGTCGTCGAACCAGCGAACCAGATCCTGCTGACCGCTTTCCGCCGGTTTCCAGGCCAGCGTAAAACTGGCCTCACCCGCCGATTTCTGGCCCTGAGCGGTCGCCGTCCAGTCTGCATCTTCATCGTCCAGGTAGGTATCGTCATTTGATTCGGCGGTCAGTTCGCCAGGCTGCAGGTCTTTAATCTTCGCCAGGCGCGTCCAGTCGGTATCCGATACCGGGTTGGCAAACGGGTTACCCGTTCCGGAATAAATCCAGAGCGTGGTGGTGGCGCCCTTTACCGGCGCCAGTGGGTTTGGTGTAGTCATTACGTCCTCACATTTCGTAAGTAATGGAATATTTCAAATCAGCCGAACTCCACAGCCCAAGATCGTCATCGCGCTGGTAGTCATAACCCTGCTGCACGATGTTGGTGATAAGCCCGGCAAGCCCTGGCACATCGCTCATCACCGGATAAATTCGGGACTCCATCCAGTTATCCAGATCTGAATCCGGCACCTGCGCCGGTAAAAAGATTTCGATATGCAGCGTGGCCTGCCAGGTATCCGTATCTAGCTCTTCACCGGTGTATTCGGCATCCGTCAGATAGATCGCGATAGCGGGAAAGTCGCCCTCCTCGAGTACCGCCGGACGCCCATCAAAATAGAGAGCCTCTTCACCAATCTGGATTTCCAGCGCGTTAATGATGGCCCTTCGGATATCACTGTGTTTCATCGTTTCAGAATCAGCCTGAGTTGGTTTTTAAGGGATGCCCGCAGTTCTTTGGGCATATCCGATTCCATGAGCTTCGGCAGCGCATCTCTAAACGCATTCGTCAGCGGTGTAGCCAGGGGAATGCTGACCACTTCAATCGGGTAGCGGGGTTTGGAAGTTCGTCGCATGACATGCCAGCGACCGTTCTTTAACTGCTGAATAAAACCACCCGGGAAACGAAAAGGGCCAATTCGCAATTCGCTATTGGCCCCTTTTTTATCCCGTTTTCGGCGTGATAATCGCACGCTGGCGGTCCCTAGTTTTATCGCCGGCAGATTGCCCCGGTTAACCCGGATGAGCGCTCTAGGCTTTTTCGTCGTGGCACGCCTTATCCTGGCGCGTTGCTTCACCAGCTTTCTGGGAACACGGGTATCTTTCGACACCACCGCAACGCTTCGGCTAACAGCCCGGGTGGCCACACGGTTGACCGCCTGCGCCGAAGCGCGAGGAACTGCCGTGCTACTGATGCTGTTCAGGTTCGCCATAGCCTGTTCAAGCCCTTTTATCGACATCACATCTCCTTAACGGCGACGGGTTGATGCGGGAGGAGAACCCGTCCCTAGCCAGATATGACAGGAGCCGCAATCATCCGGGCCAATACGTTCAACCCAGAAAGACTTTCCGTTAATATCCAGCGTGTCCAGCCGCGCCAGCTGCTCTATCGCTGCTGATTTCACAAACAGCGACGGGCTGGTCCCCTCGACACGGACGCCGGGGGTGGCGTAACCGATATTTTCCGGATCATCGAAAACACCACTCAACGTAGCGCCAGAAATCGCGCCGGACGTTACCGTTGCCGAAGTCCCCATAACCTGCCGAATAGTGTCATCGGCCTGTGTTATTGCAGCATCAAAAAGGTTATCGAAATCAGCCACACCGCCCCCTGTTAGTGTTCGCGGACCAGTCCGAGCGCAACCAGGCTATCCGCATCCGTTGCTGTCACGCGGATCACCGTTCCCGCCTCCACAATAGAGACCGGTTCATCGCGGGTCGCGTGCAGCGCCTCAATGTGCAGCGTGACCAGCGTTTCGACAGCCACCAGCGCGTCATCAGTCCTGCCGGTTAACACCGTATTCGCTGGCGCCACAGGTTCTTCGGTGCCGGGTGATGTCGCTCCGTCACTCACGCCACCATTTTCAACGCCATCGGTATCCGTGCCGCCATCCAGTTCTTCCTCCAGCTCCGCAATGCGCATTGAGAGCTCCTGAATGGTGCCACCGGTATTCACTTCCCGACCGAGCTGCACGCCAAGCTCATTAAGGCGTGCGATCAACTTTTCTTTTTCTGTCATGAGAACAGCTCCGAAACAGGGCCCCGAAGGGCCACAGAATGGAAATCAGGCGAGTTTGACTGACACAAACGCATCCGGATCAGCCAGCAGCATCAGCGGTGCGGACTGGATCATGGTGAACTCACGCGCCGGGTCACCGGTTTGCACCCAGTTTTTCGGGTAACGCGCGGAGGCGTTAATACCTTCACGCTGGGCATCCACATCCTGAATGCAGCCGTAAGTACGCAGCCCGCGCGCCTGGGTATTACCCAGTACCATGCTCAAATCCGGCAGGTAGTTCTTTTTGGTGTCGTCTTCAATGTACTGCCCGGAGTAAACGACAATGGCCACGTCGCCATACATCCCCTTATAGGAGACGGCTTCGCCCAGATCCTTCAGCGCCGTTTCCAGTTCAGAGTTAGAGCCACGACGGGTGTCGAGCTTCTCTTTTACCGCCTTGAACGAACGGAACAATGCCCAGCCTTTGGGATCAAAGACGATGATATTGACCACACCGCTGGCGTTCAGCGCGTAGGCTTCGATATCGTCTGTAGGGTCATAGGTTTCTTTGTCGCGACCGCTCCAGGCCGCGGCGCCAGCCTGAATAATGTTGTTTCCGGTACTGCGCCCCATATCCACCTCAACCGGTTCAAACGCTTCGCCGGTCATGGTGTATTTACCGTTAAGGACGGCAGCAACGGCCTGCTTCTCCTCAACCTGGGCAATTGCCAGTTCTTCATCCTTCATGTTCTGCAGGATAATGCGACGGCGACGGTAGGCCGGGTCAGCCAGGTTTTGCGGATCTTCATCTGGCAGGCGACGCAGCGTCATCTGCGGGTTTACTTCATGCTTCGGCTTGACGTAACCCGGCGTAAACTCAGACGTTGCACCGCCGCGGGAACGGATGACCTTGCCGGAAACAACAGGCGAAACGTACAGCGCCATGTTGACCATGCCCGGGATCTGCGACAGATAGACCTTCTCAGTGCTGAAGGGGTAGCTTTCACGGAAGAAGATGCGCAGGAAAAGCGGGTCAAACTTGAATTTCTTCTCATTGACCGCCAGAAGTTGGGCTGTAGTGTAAATTGACATAGATTTTTCCCGTAAAAAAAGCCGCGATAGCGGCTTCTATGGATGATGGTTGCAGTTCAGAAAAGGGTCAGACGATGCTGATGGCTGTACCCGCAAATGCGTTGCGCTTGATGTTTTCATCCGTCACAGCATCCGGCCAGAGCACATCTTCAATGCGGAATGAGCCGGACTTATAGAATGCCAGCTCGGTGTTGCTCTGATCGGCAGTCACCGCCAGCACGCCGCAGGCGGCCCCCGCATGCTGACCATCCCAGACCGTCAGTTTGCCGGAAGTGGCATCCAGCATCAGTGGCGTCATCGCCGGTGTTGCCGCCGTCAGTTCGCCAGGGGCATAACCGGTATGCGCCGGATCACTGTTCCCGAGGGGCTGGCTGTGTGTAAATTGTTCAGTGTTAGACATGTTGACCTCTTAAACAGGCGTATTTAACAAATCGTCACCCGCATCAGCAGAGTAACTCCCTGCCGCTACGGTGCCGGGTGCGGTTTCCATCAGACGATCCAGCGCGGTATCCGTGCGGGCCTGAGCACTCTGAGGCGCGGCGGCAAGAATGCGCTGCGCACTTTCCACCGTCATGCCCGGAGTTTCAGCCAGTGCGCGCGCCTGTGATTCGCGCCCTTTTGCCTCATCACAGTTCAGGATCCCCATAATGCGACCATTTTCAGCAGCGACCGCCGCCGCGACCTGGCTGCTCACATCAACAGATGCGGTGGTTGCAGGGTCAACGACCACAGCGGATGTGTCAGTGGTGGCCACGGGCTGGTTAGCAGCAGCGGTTGCTGCTGGTTGAGTGGTATCTGCGGATGCAGTAGTACCTTTCATGCTTCCTCCTCGGGAAATCATCGTTCGTTTGTTAATTGCATCGCGCATAACGTTCAGCGCATCCATGTTGTTGACCAGCTGCTCCGCCAGCCCGTTGTCTACTGATTCCTGGCCTGAAAACACAGCCGCTTCAGTATCCAGAACGGCCTGGACCGACATGCCGGTATAACCCGCCACCTTTTCAGCGAACATCTGCCGGGTAGCGTCAATGCGCGCCTGAAAATCTGCGCGAACCTCTTTGGGTAATTTCTCGTAGGGGTTCCCGTCCACCTTATGTTCGCCGCTGTAAATCAGCGTGACCTCGACACCGCTGGTTTTCAGGGCAGCGCCGTAATTGCTATGGGCCATCATGACCCCGATGGATCCCGTTCTGGCCGTCTGTGTAACAAGCCGGCGCGAGGCCGCACTGGCAATCAGCTGGCCTGCGCTGCAGTTCATATCGTTGGCCAGCGCCCAGATGGGTTTGATATCACGCATACGGGCAATAATGTCCGCACAGTCAAAAGCCCCCGCCACCATTCCGCCGGGGGTGTCCATATCCAGAAGGATGCCGTCAACACCCGGATCACTGATGGCCTGCTGAAGACGGGCGATAATGCCGTTGTAACCCGTCATCCCCGAATATGGCTGGAGAGAGCGGGTTTTACTGACCAGAGTCCCGGATACCGGCAGCACCGCGATCCCGTTAGTGACCTGATAGCTTCGTGCCGGTTTTGGCCCCATGTCTTCATCATCACCAAAGAGTGCCAGCGGTTCAGCCATCTGCTCTGCACCAAGCGTCACGCCAGACACGGTGTCGGTCAGGCGGGTAATACCCAGCTGGCCAGCAAGCGCGCAAAAGAAAACCCGCGCATAGGCGGGTTCAAGTAATAGCGGCTCATTGAAAGCCATACTGGCGATGTGCGGGAGATTACGCAGCTCGGGCGTCATCGTTCGCCTCCTCATTTGATTTCTTCAGTCCAGACTCAAAGGCAGAAGCCGCCCAGGCTGGAGGTTTTAGACCAGCAGCGCGACGTTCCATCGTTTCACGTACCTGCTGCGAAAATATTTCCTGATAGTCGTCTCCGCGCCTGGCACACTCCTTCTCATAAGTGCTCAGGCCGGCCTCAATGAGCATGACGGCCTCCTGCACTTCCTTCAGCCCATCGATCGCCATACGGCCTGAGCCTATCCAGTTGGCATTGCCCCAGGCTGTTCTCGCCTCCTGAAAACTGAATCGTGCTCTGGATGGCAACGTCACCACCCGGCGGACAATGGCCTCCTCCAGCCAGCACACAAACATCTGACAGGCCTGTCGGGCTGCCACGAACTTGCGGCGGCCCATAAAGAACGCCCAGGACTCGTTAGCGCTGGCGCGTGCAGTGGAGTAGCTCATCTGCGAATAGTTGCGCGAAAGCTGCTCATAAGACACACCCAGTCCAGCAGAGATATAACGCAGCAGTGATTGCTCGAACGTCGAAAAACCGTTGTCCGTATCCTGCGCTGACTGAAGATTCAGGGAATCACCAGGCATGAGGTGAGGAACCTTCGCACCACCAAGGCGAACCGGCGCCGCGGTATAATACGAGGCCATTTCACCCAGCCAGCCCGTCATCTTGCTCTGCTGATCTTTGCTGTCAGAGCCGAGAATAAAGTCCATCGCGGTTTGCGTATCCAGCTCACTTTCAATCGTCGCCGCGTACATCGCCTTAACGATAGCGCTCTGGAGCTGCGTATTTTGTAGCGTATCGAGCATTTTCATTTGCTCCATGACGCTGTAAAACGCGTTGGCTCCGCGCGTCTGTCCATCTTCCAGCGGTTCAAATACATGGATAAAGGACGGACGGCCGCCGGGCAGCTCGCGCGGAATATAGGACCATTTCTGCGCCATCCATCCCGGATATCCGTCCTCGCTGACGTAATAGCCCAATGCGGCGCCACCGTCGTTGGTTCTGACACCAGCCCGACAGTTTCGCGTGTCTCCGGCATTATTGGGGTTGCTGATGCGTTTCGGGCTGACCATCTTGAACTGTGTCCGGAAGAGCCGCGTTGAATCACTGTCCCAGGTGGGCTGGACACACAGCTCGCCGTTAAATGCATGAGTCGCGACACCTTCGCGGATCATCATCGTAAACGTCCGCTTGCGCTCAGCATCGATCCCGCAAAAATCATCTTCAGCATACTCATACCAGGCGGCCTCCACCTCCCTGGCAAATGCGCGGCTTTCTTCTTCTTTGATACCGAGATAACGCCAGCTCGGGCAGTAACTCAGTCGGAAGAAGGAACCGACAATGTGATCCTGATGAAGCTGCACGGCGTTTGCCGCATAACCATTATTTCGAACCAGATCGTCTGCTCGCGCATTACCACGGGATAAATTAGGCAATAACGCAGCATCCGCGCTTTCGCTCGGTGGGTTCCAGGCGCGTAACTGACCGCCAAAGCCACCAGCACCACCGTGATACCCGGCGTAGTCCCGCAATGCGGTTTTACCGTCCGGCCCTAACAAAGCAGGTGTTTTCATGCGTAAAATCCTGCCGGTCCCCGGCGTCGTTGAGTAATGCCAATCTGTGATTCAAGTTCGGCAATGTATTTTTTCAGGTCGGTTACGGAGGTGGCGGTGAACTCAACCCGCCGGCCGTCCTTTTGCACCGTTGCCACCCGCTTTCCCATCATGAGGTCATGCAACGCAGCGCGGGCGGCATCCAGATCGGTCTGTGTCGCCATTATTCGTCTCCAGATAATGCCCGGGCATAATCCGCCAGGGTCTTGTTGTGGGTTCGCCCCCCTTCTTCCTCCAGCAAACTAGCCAGAAGAGAATCGAGATTTAACTGCCAGCGCGAAATACTGATCCGAAGCGCAGCCAGCGCATAAACGAAGCAGTCCAGCGCCTCGTTTCGCCGCTTTTTGCTGTCCCAGAGGATCTTCTTCTTACCGTCCACCCATTTTTCAACCTGCTCCTCAGCGGTCAGCTGCTGTGCTTCAGCCAGGTCGTAAACGTCGGGGTTGTTTGGGAAATGCACAGCACCGGCGAGGGGTTCATCACCTTCGGGCTGCAGGGTAAAGCGGTTGTAGATCTGCTCTTTCGCTGTGTCCGTCCCGACTTCCGTCAGATACACACCGTTCTTGTTCCGTTTGCGCGGCATGCTGGCCACCGGCTTGCCATAAACAGAGGCTCCTTTGATGGGGATAAGACGAAACAGGCCGTGCTTTTTCGAGCGGTTGTATACGATGGTTGGATCGATACCGCCGATATCCCAGCAAATACGGGATATCGACATTTCAACGCCATTTTTCCGGGTGTATGCCCTGTTTATGGCCTCATCCACCCTGATGAGGGTGGCTTCATCATCATGTCGTCCCATGATGATCTGCCGGTCAATCAGCCAGCTTTCTTCACCCGGCCCCCATCCCCAGACGCGCATCTCATAGCGGTCAAGCTGTGAGTCAATGCCAGCGGTCAGGTAGGCTACCCGGTCAGGTACTGAGGCAGAAAAGTGTTCTTTCCTTTCCGCCATCACGTCCGCATCCGGGCGTTCGCCAATTTTCGGCTCCCATGTCTCACCCAGCGTGGTATTCACGAAGGTTTTACGCTTACCGGTATCCCCCTTCGTCTTGATCCAGTCTTTTACTATCTGCACCCAGGTGGTAAACGGGCTGTATGCCGTCCAGATGTGGAAAGTGACGCTGTCTGGCGGTTCAATGTCGGTACCAGAGGATGCAAACCAGTTCAGGCCATCGCGTGTCCAGATCCCCGTCTCATCGCAGATGTAGCGCGCCTGCGAGAAATCCAGCTCCTGCTGCTTAATGACGCAGGCGTTATGCTCGCAGAGGTAAAAAACGCTGGCCGGTTCGCCAGGCATCCACTTAAACCCGAATGGTGTTTCCTTATCGCCAAACTTCAGATATTGCTCTTCCCCACAATGAGGGCAGGCAACGTGAAAACGCATAAAATGCCCTGACTCACTCGCGGCACGCTCAATCTGGCAGGTTCCCTTTAGCTTTGGCGTGGAGCCACGGATTGACTTAGGCCAGACAGAGCCCTCAATACGTTTATCACCGAGGAAGGTGGGCGAGCCCTCTTTCTCAATATCTTCATCAAATGCTGCCAGCTCATCGTAGCCGGCGACATCGACCGATTTCTCACGGTAGTTTTTCGCCGCCTTACCGCCCAGACACCAGAAGCCGCGACCGTTGGAAAAGCGCTTCATACTGAGCGTATTGTCGCGGTTCTTTTTGCCGTACCACGGCGCGAGCGACAAAAGCGAGGGGATATCACGGATTGTAGGCTCGACATGAGACTTCATGAAGTTCTCAGCATCGCCATCGGTTGGCAGCCAGATCAGCGAATTGCGCTGCTTGTGTTCGATGAAGTACGCATACACACCGAGCAGCATTTTCGAGTAGCCAACGCGGGCTGATTTAACGACATTCACCTCTCGGATATAGTCGTTGCCCATCGCATTCATAATCGCTACCTGGAAAGGAAGCGTGACCCAGCGCCCTTCCTGATACGCTGACTCTTTAGGGAGATAATAATGTGCATCTGCCCATTCAACAGCGGTCAGCGGTTCTGGCCGGTACAGCGTTCGAAGCCCCGATCGAGTAGAGCACCGAACCCCTTTAATCTGACTGTTCGATATATTCACTCAGCAACTCCGGTATTATTTCATCCAGCGCAGCTGCCTTGTTCATGGCTTTAATGATGTCCTTTTTCAGGAAATCAATGTGCCGGTTTTCCAGTTCGGGGAAACGCCGCTGAACTGATAGAGGAACGCCATCGAGGATACTGGCTATTTCTCCGGCCACCCGCGATAACACGAACGTGCAGAATGCGGTTTCCACCACCTCAGCGGTGTCTTTTGCATTTTTCAATTCCTGCGTGTCGGCCTGCGCCCTGATGAGTCGGTGGCGCTCATAATCTATCGTGCCGGGTTGAAGATCCGACTCCGAAGCGATTCGCAGATCTTCGACTTCTTTCCGCAATTTCTCATTTTCAATTGCGGCATCACGGGCGGAATACCACTCAATAACCGCCGCGGAATCATAGAGCACCTCATTACCTTTTCCGCCACCACGGGCAACTGGCATCCCCTGATCCTGCCAGTTCTGAATGGTGCGAACACTGACGCCAAAAATCTCAGAGAGGCGTTTTTTGTTTACCTCCATGGCTCACTCCATGCGCAAAACAGAGAAAGGAAACGACATCGAGTAATTTGCCTGTTATCGGACTCTGCCGCTTCCTTTCTTTTCAGGGGGTGTTTTCAGTAAAAACAGGCAATTAGCTAGAAGAAGAACGGAAACGACTAAAACCGAAAAAATCTCATAAATAGCGAGAATCTGCGCGGACGCCGCCCCGTAGCGCACCGATATGCCGGAAAGGACCCTCAAACGATAATGATTATCAATTAACGGCAATTACTAATGGCTGTCGAATTTCTGAGCAGGCTGCTGGACTGGACGGCTTTTCGAATGGCTTTACAGCCGACTTCGGATAAACCCATTACAGAATGCTATTGAATTAAAAAAATAATTATTTCCAAATAGAAATCTGTAATTCGACTTTTCTTATCGCTATATCAATTACATGTCCATACGGCGTGTGTTTTGAATGATGTTCAGTTTGCAACATGTTCAACAACTCAGAGAATCCTTCCGATGGGTGACAATCTCCAACAAAACAGAAAGCCTCAGTTGCCCCCCGAATAGCGCTACTGATTTCTTCTCCGGCTATATGAAGGTTTTTCCCTCTTTCTGTTTCTTTTGCTATTTGTTGTATCCGCTTTAGATACCTATCTACGAGCTGTGTGGTCGTCATCGTCTGGCCTCATTGGGAAAGTTCATATAGATAACCACACATCACAAAAACATTCAACACGCTGTTTTTAAAGGGATTTTGACGAGCCCGTCAACTTTCAACAGTCATGCAGTGAATGCACGCTGTTATAGGTATCTTACAAACTCAACAAATCAGGCTGAGTGACCTGCATGATGTGCTCATGCTCTACTGCCAGAACGCGCTTCTCTTTCTTTCGCTCGTTCATCAGTCGGCTTCCGATCGTCCCTTTCAGCTTTGACCTAGTTTCTTTGATGGCGTAGCGGTGCTGCATTTCTTCACCCATTGCCAGGCGACGACTTAGCTGCTCAGCCATCCAGTTGAATGCATTGATATAGCATTCTTTTACCGCGGCTGCTGTCTTGCCTGTAAACCCCATAACCAGCATCATGCAGCCATCACGGGTTATGTTATACATCGGCTGGATATCACCGTTTTTATCAATGAAATCAATGGGCGCATAATTGCGCCGGGTGAAATCTTCCGAGCATTTTAGATTTCGGATGGCTCGCAAAACATCTTTATGCCGCTTCCCAAAATAGTCAGCCACCTTCAGTGAAGTGGTGATCACCTTGTTATCAATGGTTATCACCATATTTCGGAAGTCGAAGGCCGGAATAATTGACGGATTATTCATAACGTTTTCCTACTCTTTGAGATGAACCTTTGCCGCATAGGAAATCAGCCCGTCGAGGCTCGCCAGCACTAACTGACTCCTCAAAGGCTCATTCCAAAGGGTTTGGTTCGACGTGGTTATAGTGCGCTGCGGTGCGCAGTGAAATGCGGATACAAAAAAGCCCCGGCATTAAACCGAGGCCTATAATTATTTCTCTTTTTCAGAGAGTGCAGATTAAAGAACGTATTGCATTGCTGGTTTCTTCACAGCCTGCCTGCGTTTTACATCTTTCAATTCGCGTTTTCAATTTATTTTTTTTGTTTTTCTACAGTTTGCCTCCCATGTCTTGTTATGCGTCAGGACATCTCGCTTCGTTTGCTTATCCATAACAGCAATATCCTGTTCAGTTAGGTAGATGGGCTTCACCCAATCACAGGCGGTATCAACGACTGCCGGGGCGCTTCCACGACTCCCGCAACTCGCGATCAACATCGTCATCAGGCAACTGGCTAACAGTCTGCTGTACATTACTGGCCTCTTTCGTTACTTCCACTCGTCGCTCGGCAACCGCTTCGGTAGCTGCTGCATGCTCTTCAGTGCGCTGCTGATCAGCTTTTGCTTCCGCTTTACTGGTGCCACGGATGTGACCAAAACCGAAAGCACCAGCGATAGCGGCTATGACAGCAACCACCAAACCAATTATTGATTCGATACCCATAGCTTCCTCACGCGATAGCTGCTCTAGCTTGCTCAAAGCGAGCACGGCGATCAGTGATGCCGTTCTGCCCGCCGTTAATAATCTGCGTTACTCGCACCAAATCACCGGTGTAGTTAAGGCAACCATTCGTGGCAAAGAACCACGCAGCTGAGCGAGCAGCATTAACATCTTCTTCCAGTTGCACCGGGCTGCCGACCAAATCAAGTTTCAGTGCAGTGCCGCATTTAGCGTAATTTTCACGCCCGGTAATCTGAATCAATCCACGCCCACGGAACGCCCAACCATCACCAGGTTCTTTGTTACCCATGCGACCGCCATAGACCAGATTGGCAATCTGTGGCTGGTGGGCCACCTGCTGACCATCAACACGCCCCAACATCTCGCATTGGTAGGCTGATAGTCGTTTGCCAAACGTCACTTTTAGCGCCGCAACGGAGTAATTGAAGCTCTCAAGTACACGGGTAAAACCTGCCGATTCATGCCCTGTTTGAGCAATAAACATCGCCTGATCTTCTGGCTTAGTGATACCGAACTCTTTCATTGCAGCATCAATATGCGGAAACCAGCGCGCAGCTAACCCGGCGCCAATACCAGCCGCCTTTTGAAATTGTGATTGGTTCATTAGTTCCTCAGATGATCGACCAGACGCGCAACGTTGCCTCTGACGGCAGCCAGCACGGAAAGAAACAGAATGTTAGCCCCGATGGTGGCCCACGATGAATGTGGATAGATACCGCACAGGTAAGCCAACGGGACAGCGCTGTAGAGGACTGTGATAAGCCATGCCAGCCGCGAAACCCAGGGACGATGGCGCGAATCACCGCGACGGTAAAACATCAGGGTAATTACAACCCCGGCGCAAAGCAGCGCGTTTAATGTTGCTGTTGGGTCATTTAGTACCACCAGAACCTCCCCGGCGCGTTATCAGCGCCACCAGCGAGCCGAAATCCTGATTATTCAGGAAGGTCAGGATTTTGACGGCTAATGCGGAAATGATTACGGCACCAATGGCATCCAGAGGTTTATCGCTGTAGCCGGTCACGGCAGCCAGTTTTGAACCCACCAGCCCAGAACAAAGGATCCCGGCTATATACGAAACGACAAAATACGCCAGACGGCGGGTTGCGCTCAGATCTGATGCTGTGGCTATGTAGAAAACAGCACCAGCAAATGCACCAAACACCACGCCGTAATCAGTTCCGGTCAGTAGTCCATAAACACTGGCCCCCGTCAGGACTCCACCAGCTAACCCAGTGCCGGAAATCGGATCGGACATTTAGCCCCCTCTTAATGCTGTGAATCCTCTCAGAAAAAGAAATGAGGGGAATAGGGATCAGGCTCGCGGGCTGTTATGTCAAAGGGTAAGTTATGAGTGATTCCCGGAGCCTGAATTCGATGGCCACCACAGCAACGAGGCCATGGTGTCCGTTATGGTTTACTGAGATTTTCTATTTCACTGACCGTTTGCATGAAGCGATCAGCTTCGAGCTCAACGCCGATACCGCAGCGGCCTAACTCCATTGCAGCTTTCACAGTGGAACCAGACCCCATAAAGAAATCGGCAACAATATCGCCCGGCCTGCTGCTGGCGCTGATGATTTGCTTCAGCATGTCGGCTGGCTTTTCGCATGGATGTTTACCCGGATAGAACTGAACGGGCTTATGTGTCCATACGTCGGTATACGGAACGGCAGCAGATACAGAGAAGCAACGCCGGAGCGTTTTGTACTCTTCCAGCAATTCCGAGTATTTGCGATTCAATGACTGGTAGGTAGCCACCAGCTGGTGGTGAGGATGTTCCAGCTTTTGCTGCAGGTGTTTCTCGATGGCGATCCGGGTAAACAATTCCTGCAGTTTCCGGTAATCCACCTCGTTCGGCAACGACCACTGACTCACCCCAAACCAGTGGGAAGCCATGTTTTTCTTACATGTTGCCTCGGCTATCTCTTTCGTACTCACACCCAATGACTCTCGGGCGTTGCGGAAATAGCCGATAAGCGGCGTCATGATATGCTGCTTTAGCTCTGCGCTTTTGCTCTCGTAGGCATCTTCTTTCCCTGTATACGGCCCCAGATAATGTTCAGCGAACAGGATCCGTTCCGTTGCCGGGAAGTAAGCGCGCAGGCTTTCTTTGTTGCATCCATTCCAGCGGCCCGACGGTTTAGCCCAGATGATATGGTTCAGGACGTTGAACCGTTCCCGCATCATGATCTCAATATCTGAGGCCAGCCGGTGACCACAAAACAGATAAATGCTGCCGGCAGGTTTTAGGACTCGGGCATACTCAGCTAAACAGCTATCAAGCCAGCGTAAGTAGTCCTCATCCCCTTTCCACTGATTATCCCAGCCGTTCGGCTTCACTTTGAAGTAAGGCGGGTCTGTAACAATCAGGTCAATGGAGTTATCCGGGAGGGTGGCAATGTAATGCAGACTATCAGCGTTGATTAACTCAACACTGTGTATTTTTACAGTATTTTTCATAGATCAGTAAGCGTAACTCTGATAACCTCACTTTGCTTTTGCGCTAAAGCAGTGGGCCTTGGTTAGCTTGTGACCTGAAAGCATGAGCTGATGGCTGGCCGGGTGCTACAACACCCACCAGCCGCCCATTTCCACAGCAAATTCCTCCAAATTGAAGGAGTGTAGGTATAAAAAAAACCCGACGATGAGGCCAGGTTTTTTATAAGAAGAACTAAATTTTAAGGATTCCTAGGAGGGACGTGCCAAACTCTACGACCATCCTCATGGTTCTCAATAATCTTAGCCGCAGTACTGCCACCAAAGGTATGCATAAAACTATGGTGTATCGTCAAAACAATATCTTGTAATGCCTGGTCATCTTCCATAGGTGTAATTTTCAAACCGATTTGGCTAGCTTTATCACTGTGAATATGACGAGCATGAGCAAAAGTTGAGCTATGGTTATTCAAGCTCGAACAAATCGCACTGGCTTTTTGTTGGGCATCAACCTCTCCTTCGAACATACCAGTTATCAACCAATCGCTCACAATTGTTGAAGCCCACTGGATGGCCTTTTCACATTCACCAATGAATGTAGGATTGAGTTTTGACATTGTGAATTGCCAATACGCGGCAGTCGCAGGGTTCTGGACTATGTCTTGCATAGCCTTCTGCGCTTCTTCGATCACACCATGTGCTGGAACGCCACCGACTTGTGGATCAAAGGGACCAATATTTGATTGTTTCCCCATGACTATTTCTTTTGCACAACAGGCCAGCATAGTACCTGCAGACATCGATATCATAGGTACGAAAGCTCGAATATCGTTACCGAACTTAGCTCTCAGGTAATAGCCTATCGATTCTAAAGCGGCAATATCCCCACCAGGAGTATGCAAAATGAGATCAAGTCCTTTCGATGCATCTAGCCCATGTATCGCTGTCATAAATCCATTTTTATCGTCATCTGACATAGCGCACAAATGAGAGCTATTCTGCAGAAAACCTGAATAATACGCGATGACATTACGCCCAGTCATCGTGGACATCTCTTTGATATACTTACTTCTTACTGTGTCCAGAGGGCTTTTTTGGGCGAGAACAGCCATCTCGCCCATAACATGATTCCAATTAGGCATTGTTCATCTTATTGTTAGTATGAATACAGTTGGTATGATGCACTTCCTTGTTGATTTATATCAACATTTTCCAGCTGGGAACCTGTTGAATAAATTACACCTTCTTGGCCTGAACCAACTGATGATGTACTCATGACTCTTCGACCAAACTCAGCTACTGTTTCGTTCGGCATAAATTGTGCGGGAGTGATTCCAAAATCTTCATAAAGTTGATTTATGTTCATGGCTGCGCCTCTCCAATAACTACATGTAGTGGGAAAATAAAAACGAAATACCACATGTAGGATTTACTAGCGTATAGATACGAAAAAACCTCCATTTAGGAGGTCATGATTGCTTTAGTTATGTGCTAAATATGTGCTGAACAAAGCGATTATGCAACCATTTTTGCACAGATTATTGGCATTTATCGGAGATTTCTTGGCTATTGAGATCATATCAAGGTCTTACAATCCCTATTACGGATCTTTTTAAAAGCATAAACATTAAGGCGCAACGTTACAGATTGGATTAACTTTACCATTGTCAAAAAACCCGCTCAAAGGCGGGTTTATAAAACTTTGGCAACATATCAAATATGCTTCAAATATGGCTTGTTTTGTTGCATTTTGCAAGCGAGATTGACGGAGATAGTGAAATTTACTTCACATTTCTACCACTTTAAGCACTTCTTCATCTTCAAAGTGATCTAGCGCCAGGCTCAGGGCGTGCTCATCCAGATCCGCAAAGGCCGCTTTCAACGCTGCCCAATGGCCCGAATACACACGCAGCCAGGTCGAACGGTCAACGCTAACCATCCGCGCCAGCGCTGCACCAGCATAGTCTTTATAGGTTTCATTACTTCTCATGGCGGCGACTTCCTGCCCTGCCAGCCATACCAGGCCGATCAGCTTTTTAATGACGCGGGATTGTAACGGGTTATCCACCTGGCATTTCTGATAGTTATTCCAGACGTGCTCGCACATCATCACCTGATGCTTATAGCTGAGGTCGAATCCGTAGCAATATCGCAGCCAGGCCTGCTGGTATTCATTCAGGGAATTAACAGCGCGGCGCCACGGTGCTGATTCAAACTCCATATCTTTAATTGGCGGCATTGGTCGGCGGCGGCTGCGAGTCTCCAGCACATACAAGGGTGCACTCAGCGAGTTAACAAAGCGGGTCCCCGACTCGCCCTCCAGCTCAACGAGGTTAACACAACGGCGCGGCGTGGCATTCTTATCCGCTAGTGGATTCTCACTAAATGCCTCGAGCTGCCCTTTAGTCCCGCCGGACAGGTCCAGCAGTGCCCGGCGAAGTTCATTCCTAACGTAATTCAGATTCTGTTCATTCATGCGGTTTAGCGCTCCATACACTTAAGCTTTCGCAATAACGCCGATCGCCAGCGCCCGATCCAGAAAACGCAGCAGCAACTCCAGCTGCGTGCCGTGCTTCTGTTCGAATGCCGATACACCGGCGTGTAGTTCGTCGTGACACTCTCTGCACAGAGGGATCACGAACAGGTCGTGGGCTTTTGTTGCTGTACCGCCCATACCGTGCCCAACGATATGATGCGGGTCATCTGCTGGCCGCCGGCAACCTTCGCAGGGCTGTGTTTTAACCCACCGGGTATATTGATCATTCACCCAACGGCGGCGCTTAGGCCGCAACAAGAAGGATTCTGGCGACTCCGGGTCAATTGATAACGTCAGAACGGGCTTCATGGCCTCAGCCGGTTGCGTGGCTTGCTTTTGCAAAATGCTGGTGGCCGATACCGCCGGAACAATCTCGCTCTCCCGCATTACTGACTGATGTTTTTCTTCTGGAAGCCTTAGCGCTCTCCTGGCGACTTCCTCGGGGATAACATCAACCAGCCCTTTGGTCACAAGCCACCAGCAGAACTCTGGTACAGTCAAAACATGCTCAGGCGGGAAAAGTAAATCCCTGCCAGCAGCAACTAAAATCCAGGATACCAGGTTCCCGCGAGCAATGCCTGCAAGACGCTCTGTTGACTGCTGACGCAGGAAGTTATCGCAATGCCAGCACAACCGGATAACGCCCGGCGTATGCCGCAAAGTGGTGAAATTTTTACTGTGGTATGAGCTGTGCGGCCACTGACAGACATAATCCTTTTCCAGCCAACTCTCTAGCGCCGCTAACCCACCGGCAGCGCTCAACACCCGCTCGTTATCAAAGACAGCCTGCATTTCCGTCGCGGTAGCCAGAGGCTGTGAAACCGCTGGCAATTCCCCGGTCGCAAAGTGCGAATACATTTCTGTCTCAGATTCCAGTAGAACCCGCCCCTGCTTAAACAGTGCCATAAGCTCCGGGCCGGGCCTGAAAAGTACGATCCCCATCTTCGGGGCAATTTCAGGCGTTAATAGAGCTCTCACGCAGCATTCCCCGTTGCAATGTGTTCTGCCCAAAGTCCCCCAACCCAGCGGATCCCTTTCGGTGTGAATCGCGCCTGGCTGAAAGCGTGGTTATTAGTGACCGAGGTACCCGTTTTAACTTCAAACCGCCCAGCAGCAATATGTGGAGCCATAGGTGTAAGCGCTCCGCCGAGGCGATAAAGGATGTTGTGTTCGATAAGGAAAAGACGGAACTCCGTCTCCTTGGCGTTAAGCAGCTTAGCAACCTGACGGAATGACATTGAGCCCTTCGCCGAACAATAGCGATCGACAAATTCAACCTTTGGCGCCGCGGCAGCCAGTTGGATCGTTAATTGCTCTTTCTGCTCGGCTAAATCAGCGGCCAGGCGCAACGCTTCCGGCAATGAACGTGGAACGTTAACCCCTTGCCCTTCCTCCAGCTCCTGCCAGCGGTCAACGACTGCTGCGGTAAATTCCGGCGATAAACGGGCCACCACCACCAGCGAATCACGCTTGTTGAACCGATATTCCTGATAAACGTTCCCGTTATGCTCAAAATCAAACTGCGCCAATGGCGCGGTTAAAATACCAGCGGCAACAAGTCGCTCGGCTGAACGTTTTACATCACCATGTTTGCTATGGACCAGATCCGCAATTTCGCGGCTGGACATTGTTACTGCACCACTCACAATTAACTGATTCATGCTTTTCTCCATATCAGGCGGCTGCACCCGCCGGTTCATACTTACGAATCGTTATTTCTACTCGCCCTTTCGGCACTATTGGCCCCCACTCCACCAGCATGCGTTTCACCTGGCTGTCGTCCTCCCAAACGCCTGCATGCGTCAGCGCGTCAAACAGCGCTTTGTTGTAGTTGTCCAGATCACGGCGGCGCGCGTCCGGCGGGTAAAGGATGATTTCTACTGCAGCCTGCTCCGTTGACGGCTTAGGCAGTCGGCGAAGCTGCTCAATGATTGCCGCACAGGCCGCACTCTGGAATTTGCGACCGTCAGCGCTAATTAGGTGGCGACCGGCCAGCGGCCCCTTGTTAGGGGCGCGCCAGTAGGTGTTAACGCTCGGCGGGAATGGAAGGACAAGCGTCATACCCTCCGCGCCGGTATTCTTAGGCTTCAGTTGGGTAATGGAGATCCCGCGGGAGACACCGCGGGTGATACTGATAGCCCCTTTTTTCTCAAGCGCACGCAGGTGATCCGCTGCCGCATTTGGTGAGCTGCAACCCAGCAGCCCGGCCAGTTCAAAGTTGGTAGGCGGGAAACCATGTTCACGCTGGTAAGCGATCAGGAGATCCAGAACGTGCTGCTGACGTGTTGTTAAAGTCGTCATGCGGCGCTTACCTCCATCATGCTGCGCGCGACAGCAATAATTTCAGGTGTGGGCATACGCTCCAGCCAGAGCTGGTTGATGTGGGCTTTTAGTTTGTTCTGCTGCGACATATCCAGTACGTCAGCGCCATCTACCTGGTTAAACACAATGCCTACCTCAAGTGGCCAGATGCGTGATTCTGTTCCCGGTAATACATGCGGCACCGCGGCTTGTTCTTCCTTCTGAACTGGCTGCACGGCTGGTGGCTGAACTCTACCGGCGGCAAAGGTGGCCAGCGCCATAGACGCACGTCCTTTTTCTTCCAGCTCGCCGCGGCTGATGTAGCTGAAACGCTCTCCACGCCATGACTTATCGAATACCGCAATCGCAGCACTAAACCCTGCTGACGATTCGGACGGCTGCCCTTCCTCTGGTCGGTACCACACAGGCAGATCGAAACTGATACGCCCACGGATAAACGCGATATGATCTGCTTCTTCCGGCCACCAGACTTCACCCGTTGCCGCTTTGATTAAAAAGACGTAGCGCCCGCCCTGTTCTCTCATTGCCAATGTGTGTGAAATGATGTGGCGCATGCCGGTGATTGCCTGTTTTTCGTGATACTGCGACCGGCTGTATGGCGGGTTGCCATAACCAGCGCCGCCGAGCTCCAGCAAACGGGATGACCAGTCCTGCGTTAAAGCGTTATCTTCAGCGGTGTACCATGCTGGGCACTTCGCGTTATCGTCATCAGCAAACAGGTCGAGAACCAACGGGCCAAACATCGCATTGATGCCCCAGAAAAGCAGATCAGGAGTACGCCACTGATCGCCGACTTCCTTCAACTTGTGCGAGCTTTTGCTGCGCATTTCCGCCAGCGCCTGGCAGTATTGATTTTTAATCATCCTCTGAACCCCGCTGGAATAGTGTCGTTAGGTTGACTGATGGCGTTTATGTCGCGTTCGCGGGTTTTATCCCAGGTATCACGAGTGGGACGGCCTTTTTTATCCCAGCGGGCAGCGCTGGACAGGTAACCTTCAAACTTCTTTGGCCCGAACAACGTTTCCGGTCGCATGTACTGGTACTGTTCGTCGTTCCCGTTCCAGTGCTCATGCTTCAGGTCAACCACCAGCTGCAGGTCGGCAACGCTGTAACCCTCACGCAAACGGGCACGGATGTTTTCCAGCGAGGTTTTTGATTTCTGGTACCGGGATCCGCTGACCTGGTTCAGGTGAGTTAAAACAACAATCGCCTGGTCAGTAATCACAATTTCAGGGTCTGGTTGCGCCGCAACCGGACAAGGGGTTTTAGTAGTTACTTGTGGTTCTGGTTTTGAATTTACTGACGGATCCCCGCCAGATTCTGACGGGTCAAAACCGCCGTTTTTGCCGGATTTCGACGGGTCAGATTTTGATGCGTCAGATTTTGATGTGTCAGATTCTGGCAGTTGAGAAAATGCCGCCGTTCGCAGTTTTGCTACATTCAGGCGGTACACGTTCGAGGCATTACGGTTGCCGTTACGGCGCTGGGTACGGGTAAGCCAGCCCTCTTTTTCAAGCTTCGCGATTGCCGTTCTGATTGTGCTCGGTCCAGCGCCGAGCTGGCGAGCGATAGTCTCAATCGACGGCCAGCACACGCCCTCGTCACTGCTGAAATCTGCCAGGCGAGCCATAATCGCAACACTCGACAACTTCATGCCCGACGCCGCGCAGCCATCCCATACGTAGCCGGTTAATTTAGTGCTCATGATCGTCCGTTATCTCCCTGAACTTTTTACGAAACAGTTCGAGTGGGCTGAAACACTCGTGTGGGTAGCTGTCGCGCAAGTAGATAACGCGCTGTGTTTCTGGCTCCCAACGGATAACACGGACTGGCACGCCGCGGTGGTCCCGGTACCGCCGGTTAAGTTCGCCCATAAGCGTTTTGCCCTCCGGTAGTAGACCCCCACAATTAAGACGGCCCGACTGTGGTTACATGGCACCCAGCGGTTTGATATTCTGCGTTCATACCGAAACAACGGAGAACCCGGCACCGGGATCATCCTGAGTTGCGGTAAACGGTTAAAAGCCGTTAAACTGGTCATGCGGATTTTTTCTCCATACACGTAGAGTTATTCGCCAGGACGCCCGGAGCTGCACACTCGCGGGCGTCACCTTCCCCAAATAACATTTCTGTCACTACCATGATTTCTGCCACCAGCGACTGCACCCGGTAGCCTTTTGCCTTCATCTTTTTGTTTTCCTCGTTGTCCAACACACCGTCCGCTGTTGACTCATTGTGGAATTGAGCAAAACGCCCCAACGCCGCCAGCAGCTCATTGAATTTCGTCAGCAGTTCCTCGTTTCCCATCTGCTCAATGTCCGGGAGCTTTACGAATACACCGTTGGTGTGGTGCGCAACGGCATCAGCAATGTGGCTTGAACCACCAGCACGCTGTAACACCATCGCCCAGCCAAGCGGGAAAATTTGATCGCCTTCGGTACGCAGGCGGTTAAACAACGAGTTTTCGGTCGTTCCTAACCATTCCGCTGCTTCAACATATCCACCAGGCAGATCGGTAATCGTCTTTTTAAGTGCGGCCACCAGCCAGGCTGGCTGACGTTCGACTTTCCACATAGGTTCGTTACCCACGGCTTACCTCTTATCTCTGTGGTTACGTTTACGCAGCCGAAGGGCTACGCTTTTCATAAAGGGATTGGTCAACTTTCAAATCACCTTTAGTTAGTGCCTGAATTTCGAATGCTCGGCCCTTGGGAATAACCTCATCCCACCCGGACACGGATGCATGAGAAATATTCAGAGCTTTAGCGGTTTTCCCCACGCCGCCGAAGTAAGAGATAACGTCATTTTTTTTCATTTTTTCCTCTGGAGTTAGATAATGCAGTGCGTAGATAGTAGGATATCTTACATTAAATGGTCAAGCACTCCTACATCATAAAATGGTAGGATTGCCTACATGAAAATGAATGATCGAATCCGTAGCAGACGCAAAGAGCTGAAGATGACGCAATCTGTCCTGGCAAAGCTTGTCGGGGTTAACCGCGTCACCATCACCGGCTGGGAATCTGGTGACTATAAACCTGGTGGTGAAAACCTTCAGGCGCTGGCGGCTGCTCTAGAGAAAACGCCGCAGTGGCTGTTGGAAGGTAAAGATGATGGAAGCCAACAACCACCGACTATGAACCCGGAACAAAGATTCGGGATCAGGTCCGTACCAGTGTTGACCTGGGTACAGGCTGGAGAATGGACTGCAAACAGCGGAGCCATTACGGAAAGAGATATTCAAGACTGGGTTTACACCTCAGCGGCCGTTTCTGAGAGTGCGTTTGCTCTTATAGTTCGCGGTGATTCGATGACGAACCCTACCGGAGCGCCGAGCATCCCAGAAGGTTCTATCGTCGTTGTTGAGCCTGATTTTGGTGACGCAAGCCAGGCTAATGGCAAGATTGTTATTGCTCAGCTGATGGGTAGTGATGAAGCCACTATTAAGAAGTTCGTCATTGATGGACCGCTTAAATACCTAGTACCACTTAACCCCAATTACCGAATGCTTGAGGTAAACGGAAACTGTCGCTTGGTTGGGTTGGTAAGACAGGTAATAATGGATTTATAGGAAAACCGGGTTATCCCGGTTTTTTTTTCGCCCCCGCATGTAAGTTATCCAACATTTCCACTTGACCTCTCATTGTAAGTTATCCTACATTAATCACACCAGCAGCACGCTACCGGAAGCAACGGTGAAAGGCACCAGTGTTGTTGGGAATAAATGCCTTGCGTCTACATTCTGGCGGCCCGTGTTTTCCCTTATGTCCACGGTCACCGCCAGCTTTTTCAAGGCGCACAACATGAAAGCGCACTCCTTCTCTACCAGTTGTGGATGACAGGTGTGAAACATAAACCGGAGTGCGCTTCCAGTTGTGGTAATTGCGGCTATGCGCACGTGACGAGGCCACCAGCTTATTCAACTTTAAAAATGAATATGTGTCTTGATTAGTGTACGTCGCCAGTCCTGGCCGGGCTGGCAGGTGGAGGCACCACCGCCACAACTACATGTATGGATGAAACCTTGTGCAGAGGAATGAAAATTGAAAACTCCGTTTTTTAAAAATCTGTTGGTATATCGCCTAAGCCGCGATGTCACCATCAATACTGAAGAGCTTGAGAAGCAACTTGAGGCGCAACGCTTTACGCCATGCGGTAGCCAGGACATGGCAAAAACAGGCTGGGCACCACCAATGGGCGCGTTATCCGAGTCTTTGCATTACGTTGGCAATAATCAGATCTTGCTCGTCATTCGTCGGGAAGAAAAAATACTGCCTAGCTCCGTTGTTTCTGAAGAGCTGAATAAACGTATCGTGAGGTTAGAAGCTGACCAAGCTCGTCGCCTCAAAAAAACCGAGAGAGACTCTTTACGAGATGAGGTACTACATTCCCTCTTACCACGAGCTTTCACAAGAAACTCTATTGTCCACCTGTGGATAAATGAGCCTGACGGCCTGATCATTGTAGATGCCGCCAGCGCACGCCGCGCCGAGGATTCACTGGCGTTATTACGAAAAACTATCGGCTCCCTCCCCGTTGTGCCACTCACAATGGAAACCCCTATCGAGTTAACCATGACTGAATGGGTTAGATCTGGAAATGCTCCCGCTGGCCTTGCGCTCGGTGATGAGGCTGATTTGAAAGCCCTGCTGGAAGATGGCGGGATCGGGCGATTCAAAAAACAAGATCTGGTCAGTGATGAGATCCAAAACCACCTTGAAGCCGGAAAAATAGTTACGAAATTATCTCTCGACTGGCAGAACCGCATTCAATTTATTCTTTGTGACGATGGCAGCATCAAACGCCTTAAGTTTTCTGATGAGCTTATTGAGCAAAATAATGATATTGACCGCGAAGATATGGCCCAGCGCTTTGATGCCGATTTTATTCTGATGACCGGTGAACTTAATTCCCTCATTACTGGGCTAACAACCTCTCTCGGCGGCGAAGCTAAGCGATAAATACCACGCAGTAATAACCCATGAGAATGGGTTGGGTTGCTGCACGCTAAATTCAGCAATTCATTAATTTAATGGCGCGGTGCAGCGCGCCAAATGGAGAAAAAAATGAGCCGTCTGAAAGTAAAAGAATTAATCGCGAAAGCGCATGCCTGCGTTGGTGATCTACCACCAGCGCAGCGCCAAATAATGACTGAGGTCATTACCCGGCTGGATACCGTATACGTCGCCCTTACTGAATCCATCGAGCTTCGGGCGGCGGTGGTAGCGGAAAACGCACAAATGTTGCGCCTGTTGACAGACATTAGCGAAAACCACGAAGAGTACGTGAACGCAGACGAATACCTGTATGCCGGTGTTCCGATGGATTACGTTTCTGAAATCAACGCATATATATCTCGCGATGTTGAAGCTGAGAATCCATTCAAGGCAACAGACACGTATCTGGCTGACGTCCGAGCGAAAGGAGCCGAGCAGGCTGGCGAATACCTTAAACAATACGCCCAAGGGTTGCATGAAGATGCGCGCTTGGTCTTGCAGGAGCCGGTGAGCTCTGCAATGGATTCGCCTCACAGCTACGCCAAGGAGTCGCTCATGAGTAACCGCACCGATAAAAACGAAATCATTGTCGCACCAATTGATGATCCTCGGTTAAAGCCCGGAATGAATCGCATGCGAAATGGTAGCACCCAGGAATTTGGTGATGACTGGCATCATCCTGAAATTAAACTCACGCCCCCAGAGAAACACCTGTATGCGCTTGAGGTAAATGGCGTTTGGATGTGGATAAACGGCTGTGCCCATTGCAATAAGAACGGCGACAAAATGCCATACGTTGTCTGCGAAGAGCACGATCGTTGCCAGTGTTGTGGGCTCACCCGCAAAGAAGCCACGCCAATACCTCCGCGCAATGAGCATGACAACGGCGGCGGCATGTGGGGTTCTTGTGATGAAAATGGCGTGTGGGGGTGGACTTGTCATCCATGCAGGGAAGCCGAAGAAGCAAAAATCCGCTCTGATGCATTAGCCAGGATTGAAGAAAATGCAGATTACAACGAGTGGGATTATTTCAATGAAGATCAGGCTAAATGCCCTTGGTGCAACGCTAACGTCAGCACCGAGGAAAGTTATGAGGCCGACGAGGACGAAATGACCTGCAGTGAATGCGGGCACTCATTCACCCTGACGGCTGAACACAGCGTGTCGTGGACGACTAGACGCAAGGAATCTGCACAATGAGCAAATCACTTAATGCACGCTGCATCCGTCGTTGGACTGTCGAATTTAAAGGCCGCTGTGACTCGAAATACAGTCCGTACTGGCATAAGCGCGACTTGCGCGGCTACATCCGTGAGTGTGCCTTAACGACCGCTCATTGCATGGTTGAGCGTATGGCAGAGGATAACGCCAGATTTGACTATGACGGCACAACGATTGGTTGGTCGCCAGAGTTTTCAGCTTGGTACAACGAACGTCGGGAAAAGTATCTCAAAGAGGCGCGCGACTATCTCAACGAAGACGCCACCAACGACGAAATCGACGAAGAGATCCAGAACGAACTGGAGGCGTGGAATGACTGATATCACCGCACTGGCGCAGACTGAAATTAATGATGCGCTGGCTCAGTTGAAACAACTCAGCGAATACCCAACTCCGTCCACTCAATACGCCCGAGTGCTGCGTAAATACATCACCTCCCTGGAAGAGGCGCGGGGAGCCAGGGATAAGCAGATTGCGTTTCTGAAAGAGCAGCTAGCGCAACTGGCAAACTTCAATCCCGATTGGGATAGGCTCGAAGCAGCGACAGACAGCCTTCGCGAGCATATGGCTGAGCTTAATTTCGCGCGGGCACGCATTGCAGAACTGGAGCGTATGGAATCGGCACTTCGCCCGGTGGGCGTGATGAGCCAGGCAGCGTATCACCGACTTGAAAATAGAGAATCACGATTTATTGCATTATGGCCCCGCCCTGAGATCTATTTACCGCGCAAGCGTCCTGATGATGGCGTAATTGTCTATGCGCGTACGGCTGGCATCCAGGTTATCGAAGGAGAGCAGAAGAATGGCTAAATCAACAGACGTACATGACCTGTTAACTGCTTACCAGCAACAGGCTCGAAAAATACCAGCGAAGGGTGTTTACGCTTCAAGACACCGCCAGGTTGAGGTTAATGCGGCTCACGTTCGCAAGATAATGCGCAAGCGTCGGCGCTCAGCAGGCAAGTCAAATAAGCTCGGCTATCGATTTACTGCGGAAATGCGAGTCGCACTGATTTGCGATATGAACTTTTGGGCGCTGGTATGTCGCTCTAACCGCCAGAACTCCAATTTGACTAATGGAATCGTCGTCGCTGCGGGAATTCCGGTTATCGAAGGAGAAGGACAATGAGCGAGGCATCAATTCTGGACATGTGCTGTGGCTCCCGCATGTTCTGGTTCGATAAGCAGGACGAGCGCGCCGTTTTCACTGATATCCGTGCTGAAGAGCATGAACTGTGTGACGGTCGCCGCCTGGTCATAAGCCCTGACCTGATAGCAGACTTCCGGGCGCTGCCGTTCGCCGATGCCTCGTTCCCGGTGGTGGTGTTTGATCCACCGCATCTGGAACGAGTTGGTGAAAATGCCTGGATAGGCAAAAAGTATGGGCGCCTGAACAAAGATACATGGCGTGACGACTTGCGTGCCGGGTTCAAAGAGGCTTTTCGCGTGCTGTGGCCACAGGGCGTTTTGATTTTCAAATGGAACGAAACGCAGATACCGGTTAGCCAGATTTTAGCTCTCACCGACGTAAAGCCAATTATCGGGCAGCGTACCGGTAAGAGCGATAAAACTCACTGGATTATTTTTGTTAAAGGCGGTGTGGCATGACAATCAACTTAACAGACCCAGCTAACCACCCGTCAAACGGACCACTGACAGATGAGCGGCTTATCCGAGTCCGTGACGCGCTACAGCGCACGCTCACGTACAAAAACGGCAGCACCCAGGACTATGTCACTGCTGACGCAATAAAAGCGTTAGACGAGCTCCTAGAGCGGCGGAAGGATGCAACCGAACCGGTGGCTGACGTAGTGGCGTGGTCATCACCTAATGAAGTGCGCACCTGTGATATCCGCTGGCGTCGATTTGATGTTGCTCCTGGACCACTATTCAGAGCACCGCCGGATCCAGAAGTTCTGGACTCAACAACCACCAGCAAACACTAAATATTTCACCGGGTGCAGCCGGTTTATTTGGAGAAAAAATCATGACTAATGTTATCCAACTCGCCCCGAATGAGTGGGTTTGCGAAAGCGTTCTTATCGCTGTCACCGGGCTCAAGCCTGGAACTATCCTCCGGGCCAGAAAAGAATGCTGGCTCGTTGGCCGGGAATATATCCACATGTCGCCTGACGGCAGCCCGAAGCCGTCCAGCGAATGCATGTACAACAGACACGCAGTTGATTCATGGGTCGCGTCACTGAGAAACAAGCAACCAGGGTGATTTAACACCATGAAAAAGGTAAGCTCACATCGCTCTTGGGCGTCTGGAGGAATCAATGGATAAAGTCTCATATCCAACAGGCGTCGAAAACCACGGTGGCACATTACGCATCTGGTTTAGATACAAAGGTAAGCGTGTCAGGGAGAGCCTCGGTGTCCCTGACACCGCTAAGAACAGGAAGATCGCCGGGGAACTACGTACATCGGTATGCTTTGCCGTCCGCACCGGAAACTTTGACTATGCAGCGCAGTTTCCTGACTCACCTAACCTTAAAGTTTTTGGGGTGGGTTCGAAAGAAATCACAGTGAAAGAGCTTGAAAAAAAGTGGCTGGATCTGAAGGAAATGGAAATCAGCGCTAACGCGCACAAACGGTACGAGTCGGTCGTGGCAGTTGTTGTGCCGTTGATCGGAGCCAAACGGCTGGTGACGGCAATTGAGAAAGAAGAGTTGCTGTACATCCGGAAAGAGCTTCTGACGGGTTATCAGTGCACTGTGAAGGGCAGGCCTCCCGTTAAGGGGCGTAGCGCGGTCACCGTCAACTACTACATGACGACTATAGCCGGAATGTTCCAGTTCGCTGCCGATAATGGGTACATAAAGGCAAATCCCTTTGCAGGGATAAAGCCATTAAAAAGAGCCAGGGTAGAGCCAGACCCGCTCAGCCGTGATGAATTCATCCGTCTGATAGATGCATGCCGGCATCAGCAGACAAAAAACATGTGGTCACTGGCAGTGTACACAGGTGTTCGTCACGGGGAGCTGGTTTCCCTGGCATGGGAAGATATAGACCTTGAAGCGGGTACAATAACAATTCGCCGTAATTATACAAAGCTGAGTGAGTTCACACTACCGAAAACTGACGCCAGTACGGATAGAGTGATTCACCTCATCCAGCCAGCCATCGATGTTTTGAGGAACCAGATGGAAATGACTAGGCTCGGGCAACAGCATCACATCAGCGTGCAATTGCGTGAGTATGGACGAACGGCGCAACACAACTGTACATTTGTCTTTAACCCTAAGCTGGTAAGACGAAGTAAGGATGTGGGGATTATCTATAAAGTGGATTCATTTGGTGACTCGTGGGACGCGGGGTTAAAAAAGGCGGGGATCACGCATCGAAAAGCTTACCAGTCACGCCACACTTACGCGTGCTGGTCACTGTCCGCGGGAGCCAACCCAAGCTTTATAGCCAGCCAGATGGGTCATGCTAGCGCGCAAATGGTTTTCAACGTGTACGGCGCGTGGATGGCGGACAATAACGCAGAGCAGATCGCTATGCTAAATCAGAAGCTGGCCGATTTTGCCCCATTGATGCCCCATAGCCCACAAACCAGCAGTAGAGGACTATTAAAATCAGTCAGTTAAGCTACCATGCCCGACATGTTAACTGCGTGGAGGGCAATACCACGTTGTATGCGCTGCCGAAAGCAGAAATCGTCTCCCGCTGGCTGGCGCAGACCGATGATCGCTTTCGCTTCTGTTTTAAATTTCCAGCGACCATCTCGCATCAGGCCGCGCTGCGCCAGTGCGACGCGCTGACGCTGGAGTTTTTCCAGCGCATGTCGCCGCTTGATGAGCGAATCGGACAATATTGGCTACAGCTTCCAGCGACCTTTGGCCCGCGCGATCTCCCGGCGCTCTGGGCGTTTCTCGATGGCTTGCCGAAGGCGTTTCATTACGGCGTTGAAGTGCGTCATCCGCAGTTTTTTGCCAAAGGTGATGATGAACGTCAGCTTAATCGAGGCCTGCATGAGCGCGGCGTTAACCGCGTGATTCTGGATAGCCGCCCGGTTCACGCGGCCATTGCGCGCAATGACCCGGTGATTGACGCCCAGCGTAAAAAACCGAAAGTACCGGTGCACGCCGTCGTCACCGCAGGACAGCCAATGGTGCGGTTTATCGGTAGCGACGAGATGGCGCAAAATCAGGCGATGTTCGCCCCCTGGCTCGAGAAACTGGCAAAGTGGCAGCAGACCACCACCCCCTACCTGTTTTTGCATACCCCGGATATCGCGCAGGCACCAGAGCTGGTGCATTCGCTGTGGCAAGCGCTGCAAACCGCCCTTCCCGGACTAGGCGCCGCACCTTCTATTCCACAACAATCTTCTCTTTTCTGACATTCATACCTATGATAATGGGTGCCATCTGCCAACGGAAAGGGAGTTTGTATGGTTAGCGCGCTGTATGCCGTGCTGGCGGCATTGTTGCTGATAAAGTTTTCTTTTGATGTGGTCCGTTTACGTATGCTCTACCGCGTGGCCTACGGCGACGGCGGGTTTAGCGAGCTACAAAGCGCTATCCGTATTCATGGGAATGCGGTCGAGTACATTCCTATTGGCGTTGTCCTGCTGCTGTTTATGGAGATGAACGGAGCAGAAACCTGGATGGTCCATCTTTGCGGCCTGCTGCTGCTTGCTGGGCGCCTGATGCACTATTACGGTTTTCATCACCGTCTGTTCCGCTGGCGGCGCTCTGGCATGAGCGCAACCTACATTTCATTGTTGCTGATGGTGCTCGCCAATCTGTGGTATATGCCGTGGGAGTTGGTTTTCTCGCTGCGTTAGCGCACAATACGCCGTTTTTATTTTTCCGGATTCCCCTTATGTCTGACCGCGACACGCTATTTTCTGCCCCTATCGCCCGCCTCGGCGACTGGACCTTCGACGAACGGGTAGCTGAAGTTTTCCCGGATA
The DNA here is from genome assembly GCF_001571285.1 of Kluyvera cryocrescens NBRC 102467. GTDB lineage: Bacteria > Pseudomonadota > Gammaproteobacteria > Enterobacterales > Enterobacteriaceae > Kluyvera > Kluyvera cryocrescens. Next base: position 41,613 of record NZ_BCTM01000001.1, read on the forward strand.
TGATCCAGCGCTCCGTGCCCGGCTACTCAAATATTATCTCCATGATTGGCATGCTGGCCGAGCGTTTCGTCCAGCCCGCGACGCAGGTTTACGACCTCGGTTGTTCACTGGGCGCAGCCACGCTGTCGATCCGCCGCAATATCGCCCACAGCGACTGCCGCATCATTGCCGTTGATAACTCTCCGGCCATGATCGAGCGCTGCCGCCGCCATATCGATGCCTATAAAGCGCCGACGCCGGTTGACGTCATCGAAGGGGATATTCGCGAAATCGAGATCGAAAACGCCTCCATGGTAGTACTGAACTTTACGGTTCAGTTCCTCGAACCTGCAGAACGTCAGGCATTGTTGAATAAAATCTATAAAGGATTAAATCCAGGCGGCGCACTGGTGCTGTCAGAAAAATTCAGCTTTGAAGATGCCACCGTCGGCGAACTGCTATTTAACATGCACCACGATTTCAAGCGTGCTAACGGCTACAGCGAACTGGAAATCAGCCAGAAGCGCAGCATGTTGGAAAACGTGATGCTGACCGACTCCGTTGAAGTGCATAAGGCTCGTCTGCATGAAGCAGGCTTTGAACACAGTGAACTATGGTTCCAGTGCTTTAACTTCGGCTCCCTGGTGGCGCTCAAGGAAGGGATCCCGGCATGATCGAGTTCGGCAATTTTTATCAGCAAATCGCGAAAAGCCCTCTCTCTCACTGGCTGGAAACGCTACCGGCGCAAATTGCCACGTGGCAGCGTGACCAACACGGCCTGTTCAAGCAGTGGTCAAATGCGGTCGAATTCCTGCCGGAAATCCAGCCGTGGAAGCTGGATCTTCTGCATAGCGTCACCGCTGAAAGCGAAGAGCCGCTGAGCGACGGTCAGGTGAAACGCATTGATACGCTGATGCGTCATCTGATGCCGTGGCGCAAAGGACCATTTTCGCTGTACGGCGTGAATATCGACACCGAATGGCGCTCCGACTGGAAATGGGATCGCGTTCTGCCGCACCTGTCTGACCTCACCGGGCGTACGATCCTTGATGTCGGCTGCGGCAGCGGGTATCACATGTGGCGCATGATTGGCGCGGGTGCGCATCTGGCGGTGGGCATTGACCCAACCCAGCTATTCCTGTGCCAGTTTGAAGCGGTCCGTAAGCTTTTGGGTAACGACCAGCGCGCGCATCTGCTGCCGCTTGGCATAGAACAGCTTCCGGCGCTGAAAGCCTTTGATACCGTGTTTTCCATGGGCGTGTTATACCACCGCCGCTCGCCGCTGGAGCATCTGTGGCAGTTGAAAGATCAGCTGGTGAATGACGGTGAGCTGGTGTTGGAAACGCTGGTCGTGGAAGGTGACGAAAATACGGTGCTGGTGCCGGGCGATCGCTACGCGCAAATGCGCAACGTCTACTTTATTCCCTCCGCGCCAGCGCTGAAAAACTGGCTGGAGAAATGCGGTTTTGTGGATGTGCGTATCGTCGATATGAACGTCACATCAACCGAAGAGCAGCGTCGCACCGAGTGGATGGTCACCGAGTCGCTGGCTGACTTCCTCGACCCGAACGACCCGACCAAAACCATTGAAGGGTATCCGGCTCCGCTGCGCGCAGTACTGATTGCGCGTAAGCCGTAACACCTCTTCCGGCAGCGTACGCCGCCGTGCCGGTTGAAAATATGACGGATAAAAAAAGGCCCCTGTTTAATGGGCAGGGGCCTGGTACAAGCAAGCATCATATTGGGCGAATATGACACGCGGTAAAAACTTTTAGCTACACATGACGCTCAATGATTTCTCTCATCGCGGCAACCGCCTCACCATCGACAGCATAACGCGAATACTCATCAGCTTCAGGATCCGTTGACATTGACAGTCCGGGATTGCGGTATCGCATATCGGAGGGCAACCATTGCCCGGCTGAACTGTGCACTTCTTTGACACCGGCGTTCAGGAACAGCGAAAGGTTACTCGCTCTCACCCCCGCACCCGCCATAATGGTTGGAGTATCACCCCGGTCAATAAGTTCCCGAATTAATAAAATACCTTTTTCGGCTGACGGCTGTTGACCTGAGGTTAGCACCCTTGCCACGCCTAACTCTGCAAGCTGTTCAATGGCTTGCCGCGGATCGGCGCACATATCAAACGCGCGGTGGAATGTCACCGCCAGTGGCCCTGCGGCGACCATAATCTGCCGCATTCTCGCCATATCGACCTGCCCATCGGGATCCAGTACGCCAATGACTAAACCGGGATAGCCCAGCGAGCGAACCTGACGCACATCTTCCAGCATGGCGGCAAATTCACCGTCGGTATAACAAAAGTCACCGCCGCGCGGGCGGATAATCGGATGTACGGGAATGGATACCCGTTGACGTGTTGCTTTGAGCACGCCATATGATGGCGTCAGCCCTCCCTCCAGCGGCGCGGCGCATAATTCAATGCGGTCGGCCCCGTTCTGCTGCGCGATAACCGCGCACTCCGTGCTGTAACAGCAGATTTCAAGCAATGCCATTTTTCTCTCCGTTTCAATCCAGCGACAAATCATGCCACTGATCCCGTACGTAGACTTCGCGTGACTTCACATTGTTACACTGCCTGTTCGCTGGCAACAATTTCTTCAATGGTCCACGGGTGGAACTTCACGGTGACTTTACCGTCCGTCACTGCCATCGTTGGGTTTGGCAACCGCTCGCGCTCCCCTTTCGGTGAGCTGGTTTTGACCGAAATCCCCGGTTGACTCAGGCCGTCGTCAGACAACAGCGCCAGCGCGCGCGCGTTCAGCGTTTCCGGCGCCCCCGGTAGTACAATCTCGATGTGTTCCCAGCCCTCGTGCGGGTAGCGCTTTTCACCCGGCCACGGCAGTTCAATCACCGTAAAGCGCCAGTGGGCAACGCACACCGGGTCTTCAAGCTTGAACAGACAGATGGGGCGGCCATTAATGATATTTTCCGAAAGCAGCGTGCCGCACTGCTCGAACCCACGGCGCCAGCGTTGTGCGGTCGTGTTCTGGTGACAGCGTAGGGAAATGTGGTCGGCATTCAGCGGGGTGATATCCAACCCCAGACGCTGGGAAAGCGCCGCCAATGCGTCAGTGAAGCGCGGAAGATCCGCAGCAATATCCTGCAATTCTTCGATAGTCTGCCAGTTTGCCATTTCAGCCCTACTCTTATTACATGAAAAGGCTAATCTACCTTGTTGTCCGCTGCGAACCAACCTTAGCGGTTGTCGAGCGATTAATCCCTGCTCAGGCAGCGTTTTTCGCCCATGATGAGGCGGGGCCGATGCTGACGGCATCAGGCAAATGCAGTATACTCCCGCCTTAATTTATCCACACCCGGCGCTGGACCATAACGGTGACAGCGTCTAAAACGTAAGGTATTCCGGTGAATATTCAGGCTCTTCTCTCAGAAAAAGTCAGTCAGGCCATGATTGCGGCAGGCGCGCCTGTCGATTGCGAACCGCAGGTTCGTCAGTCAGCAAAAGTACAGTTCGGTGACTATCAGGCCAACGGCATGATGGCAGTCGCCAAAAAACTGGGCATGGCGCCGCGACAACTGGCAGAGCAGGTCCTGTCTCATCTCGACCTTAACGGCATCGCCAACAAAGTTGAAATCGCCGGCCCGGGCTTTATAAATATTTTCCTCGACCCTGCGTTTTTGGCCGAGCACGTGTCTCAAGCGCTGAAAAGCGAACGTCTGGGTATTGCACAGCCGCAGCCGCAAACCGTGGTGGTGGATTACTCTGCACCAAACGTCGCCAAAGAGATGCACGTCGGTCACCTGCGTTCCACCATTATCGGTGATGCGGCGGTACGTACGCTGGAACTGATGGGCCATAAAGTTATCCGTGCGAACCATGTCGGTGACTGGGGTACCCAGTTTGGTATGCTGATTGCCTGGCTGGAAAAACAGCAGCAGGACAACGCCGGTGAAATGGCGCTGGCCGATCTCGAAGGTTTCTACCGCGATGCGAAAAAGCACTATGACGAAGATGAAATCTTTGCCGAGCGCGCGCGCAGCTACGTGGTCAAACTACAGGGCGGCGATGAGTATTTCCGTAAAATGTGGCGTCAGTTAGTCGACATCACCATGTCGCAGAACCAACTGACCTATGACCGCCTGAACGTCACCCTGACCCGCGACGACGTCATGGGTGAAAGCCTGTACAACCCAATGCTGCCAGGCATCGTGGCAGACCTGAAAGAAAAAGGTCTGGCGGTAGAAAGCGAAGGCGCGACCGTGGTATTCCTCGACGAATACAAGAATAAAGAAGGTGAGCCTATGGGCGTCATCATCCAGAAAAAGGATGGCGGCTACCTGTACACCACCACCGATATTGCCTGTGCGAAATATCGTTATGAAACGCTGCACGCTGACCGCGTGCTGTACTACATCGACTCCCGTCAGCACCAGCACCTGATGCAGGCGTGGACCATCGTGCGTAAAGCGGGCTATGTGCCTGATTCCGTACCGCTGGAACACCACATGTTTGGTATGATGCTGGGTAAAGACGGCAAGCCGTTCAAAACCCGCGCCGGTGGCACCGTGAAGCTGGCAGACCTGCTGGATGAAGCGCTGGAACGCGCACGTCGTCTGGTGGCGGAGAAGAACCCGGATATGTCAGCAGACGAGCTGGAAAAACTGGCAAACGTCGTGGGGATTGGCGCGGTGAAATATGCCGACCTGTCCAAAAACCGTACCACCGACTACGTTTTCGATTGGGATAATATGCTGGCCTTCGAGGGCAACACCGCACCGTATATGCAATATGCCTATACCCGCGTACTGTCCGTATTCCGTAAAGCGGAGCTGGAAGAAAGTGCCATCATCAATGCGGCCGTCACCCTTACCGAAGACCGTGAAGCCCAGTTGGCCGCGCGTCTGCTGCAGTTTGAAGAGACGCTGAACGTGGTTGCCCGTGACGGCACGCCGCACGTGATGTGTTCTTATCTGTATGATCTGGCGGGTCTGTTCTCTGGTTTCTACGAACACTGCCCGATTCTGTCTGCCGACAGCGAAGCGGTACGCAACAGCCGCCTGAAGCTGGCGCTGCTGACGGCGAAAACCCTGAAAATGGGTCTCGATACCCTGGGTATCGAGACCGTAGAACGTATGTAATTAGCGATTTGTCGCTTAAAGCCCGCGCTCTGTCGCGGGCTTTTTTTCGCAATCCCTTTCCCTCACCCAACAGCTATCTCATTGATTTGTTACAAATCACAAGGAATGACACATTTCCCTAAGAGATGGTACATTTTTTGTCTGTCATGCCCGTGACCGCTCCATATGATTAGGCGGCTTAAACACTGGGTGCCTTAATGACTTTTAGAGATTATGAAGCGGAGAGAAAACTCTTCGTCCGTCGCGTGCTGGTGGCCTTCGGCCTGGTCATCGCCTGCTTTGGCGTTTTGACCCTCAACCTCTATCACTTGCAGGTCGAGGAACACAGCTACTACACGACGCGTTCCGATGCCAACGATATCAAAATGCTGCCCGTCGCCCCTACGCGCGGTATCATTTACGATCGCAACGGTATCCCCCTGGTTAAAAACGTCACCTGGTACGATATCACCGTGACCCCGTATAAAATCAGCGATATGAACGCTCTGCTGCGTCAGCTTACGCCGCTGGTTGACCTGACGCCGGATGATATCGACCAGTTCCACAAGGCCCTGAAATCAACCAGCCGCTACCGCCCAGTAGTGCTGAAGAACGCCCTTTCCGATGTGGAGATCGCCCGCTTTTCTGTCAATCAATTCCGTTTTAGCGGTGTCACCATCGACAGCTATGAAGATCGCCAATATCCCTACGGAGCAGAGCTGGCGCACGTGCTCGGCTATGTGTCGAAAATTAACGACAGCGATCTGAAAGCCCTCGATAAGAATGGATTATTAGAAAACTACGCCGCCGACCATAACATTGGTAAACAGGGGATTGAGCGCTACTACGAAAACGATTTGCACGGTAAAACCGGTTACCAGGAAGTCGAGGTCGACAACCATGGGCGTATCGTGCGCCTGCTAAAAGATGTGCCACCGGTCGCCGGCAAAGATATTCATTTGACGCTGGATCTGCACCTTCAGGAGTATATCGAGAGCCTGTTGGTTGGCCAACGCGCGGCGGTACTGGTTGAAGATCCGCACGACGGTTCGGTGCTGGCGATGGTATCGAACCCTAGCTACGACCCAAACCCGTTTGTGAAAGGCATTAGCTACCAGGACTACAAAACCTTATTGCAGGACAAAGATCTGCCGCTGATTAACCGCGTCACCCAAGGCCTCTATCCCACCGCCTCCACGGTCAAACCCTATATGGCGATGTCGGCCCTGTTAAACGGCGTGATCACCCCGCAGACCAGTTTCTTTGGCGCGCCGACGTGGACGCTGCCCGGTACTCAGCGCCACTATCGCGACTGGAAAAAAAGCGGCCACGGTATGCTGAACGTTACCAAGGCCATTGAAGAGTCGGCGGACACCTTCTTTTATCAAGTCGCCTATATGATGGGTATTGACCGTATTCACACCATGCTGAGCCAGTTCGGCTACGGAAAGCCCTCCGGGATCGATCTCGATGAAGAGTACAATGGCCTGCTGCCAAGCCGCGACTGGAAGCAACGAGTGCATAAAAAAGGCTGGTATCAGGGGGATACGATATCCGTGGGTATTGGTCAGGGTTACTGGATTGCGACGCCGATTCAAATGGTCAAAGCGATGGTGGCGTTGCTCAATAACGGGCGAGTCATTCCTCCCCACCTGCTGAAAGATGAAGAGTCCGGCAAAACGCTGATCCCGTATCGCCAGCCCGCGCACGAGACACAAATTGCTGACGCCGCGTCGCCATACTGGGCGCTGGTGCGTCAGGCGATGTTTGGCATGGCAAACGCCGAAAACGGTACTGGCTACAAGTTCTTCCACACCGCCGCATATGGTATTGCCGCGAAGAGCGGCACCTCGCAAGTGTTTAGTCTTAAAGAAAACCAGACCTATAACGCGAAAATGATCCCGACGCGTCTGCGCGACCACATCTTCTATACCGCGTTTGCACCGTATAAAAATCCGAAGGTTGCGGTGGCGTTGGTGCTGGAGAATGGAGGAAGCGATGGCGTGGTCGCCGCGCCAGTTATGCGCAAAATCCTCGACCACCTCTTTGCCCCTGAGGACAACCAGCTACCGCTGCCGCCTCAGGGACAGTGAAGGGATTCCACGGGTGCTTAGCGCCCGGCGGATACCGCTTCAACAACAGCCGGCGTTTGCTCATTTTTGAACAGCGGGCTATTACCCCAGCACTCTTCATAACGGTGACCGACCAGATCTTCCACCACTACGCGGACTTCCGGAGCGATATCTTCCAGCTTGCCGCCGGCTTTGATACGCGCCACTTCCTGCAGGACAATTAAGTGGGTTTTGCGATCGAGCTTCATCTGTTTACTGAAGACGATAGCCGCCAGCGCCAGCAGCGCAACCCCGGCACAGAACACCACCGCAATAGCATTGACTGCGCTTTCCGGCTGAACGTGGGCTTTTGACTGGAATCCGTAATAGCTCAGTACCGCCCCCATCACGAACACAATAATGGAGCGCAGGATCTTACCGGAGAAGGTCATCGCACCGGCGTAAATGCCTTCGCGACGACGACCGGTGTAGATTTCATCCACATCGGCGAGGAAGGTATAAACCGTCCACGGAATGTAGTACACACCGCCGGTCCCCAAACCAAACAGCACCGTAATACCAAACATCAGGATGGTCGCCAGATGCGCCGGCAGGTGGAAGAACCACAGCGAGGTGTAAAGGAATACGGCGAAAATCACCACGCTCAGCGCCATGATATACGGCTTGCTAAAGCCTTTTTTCACGCACAGACCGATGAACAGCGCGGTGGAAACCAGCTGTAAAATGGAGTTCAGGCTGTTTAAGCCCGCCACCATCGCCGGATCGTGCTGCAGAACGAAAATCACAAAGTAGGTAAAGATTGAGGCAAACAGCCACTCGGCGCCGAAGCCGCACAGGTACATGCCGAGATGCTTACGGAATACGCGCAGATAAAAAGTCGAGCGCATATCTTTCGCCAGTGAGATTAGCGTATTCAGCAGGCTACTTTTGCTCTGTACCTCAGGTTCTTCTTCCCGCGGACGCTCCCAGCTGTTGTACCACAGGCAGGCCACGGCGCAGATGAGAATAGCGCCGTAGGTCAGGCCGGTCAGGAAGAACGGCGTGGCCGACTCTTTGCCGTACAGGAGGATAAACTGTCCCGGAATAAAAGCGGCGAGGAAGTTGGCGAGTTTGCCGAAGATGGCTTTATAACCGGTCAGTTTTGAACGCAGCGCAAAATCATCGGTCATTTCTGTCGCCAGCGTTTCGTATGGCACCATCACCGAGGTATAGATAATTTCAAACACCACATAGGTGCAGAGGTAGTACCAGAAACTTAGCCCTTCGACCCACAGCAGCGGATAGAACATCATCAGTGGGATGCCGATCAGCAGGAAGAAGCGGCGACGGCCAAAGCGTTTACCGAGGCGAGTTTTGCCGAAGTTATCGGTCAGGTAACCCATTAATGGATTACTGATGGCGTCAATGACGCTAGCAACGGAGAAAATAAATGCGGCCTCGATCAGCGTCAGCCCGCAGAATGTGGTATAGAAGTAAAGTAGCCATGCACCGCTGATCGCCAGCGCGCCGCTTCCCAAGAGGTTTCCCCCTCCGTATGCCAGTTGATGGCGCAGATTGACAGGTCTTCCCTGCAGCCCGTTAGGGGCTGAAGCCGCATTTCTTGCCATAAAAATAAACCTCATGTTTTATAATTTTGAAACAGTGTTTTTATATTCTTATGGGCACGATTGAAATGTGAGCTAAATCACTATTGTTGCTACGGCTATTAGTAATACGCAGGAATGCGATCGAGTTAAAAATTTTTTATAACCAAAATTAAAAAATTAAACTTTTTTTGATTGAAATGGCAATAAAAAACCCGACTGTCACGACAGCCGGGTTTTCAAACAGGCAATATTTAGAAGAACTTACGCAAATACTCGGTCAAACACAAAATCGCCATCGCCTGGCCATATGGCATGGAGGTCAGCGGGATTTCGCGATAGAAATCGAGGTTTGATCCCATCCCGGTGCCAAACGAGGTCTGCATCAACTCCCCTTCCGGAGAAACGTGTTTGACGATCCCCTTTATCGCCTTCTCTGCCACTTCCGCATACTCTGCGCCCACGTAGCGTTTACGTACCGCTTTCAGAATACCGTAGGCAAAACCGGCGGTCGCTGAGGCTTCCAGGTAGGAGTTCGGATCGTCTAGCAGAGTATGCCACAGACCGCTCTCATCCTGGCATTTTGCCAGCGCTGCAATTTGCGCATTCAGCACCTGCACCAGATAACGACGCACCGCGTTGTTCTCCGGCAGGTCCACCAGCTCGAGGAAATCAGGGATCACGATGGTCAGCCAACTGTTGCCGCGCGCCCAGCGGGCGTTGGCAAAGTTATGGTTGCCTTCGTAGCTCCAGCCGTGGAACCACAGACCGGTTTCCCGGTCCATCAGATTCTGCACGTGCAGCATGAACTGATACACCGCTTTTTCTACATACTCCGGACGGTTAAGCAGCTTGCCAATTTTCGCCAGCGGTAGCACGGTCATCATCAGCGTGTCATCCCACATCTGCTGATGGTTCTCTTCCGCCAGAGTAATGTGCTGCATGCCGCCATACTCGGTGCGCGGCATGTCATGCATCGCCCACTCCGCCCAGCTATCGAGCCACGGCAGGTACGCCGGATTGCCCGTCTCTTCGTAGCGATAGGCCAACGTCAGGAACGGCGCCATGGTATTGACGTTCTTGGTGGTAGCGCCTTCCGCGAAGCGGTCGGCAAACCAATTATCAATAATATCGCGCATCGCGACATCGCCGGTCTGCTGATAGTACTGGTAAATCCCGTACAGACCGACGCCGTGGGTCCACTCCCAGCCGGCCCACCCTTTGGTGTCAATCACGCGGCCATCGTCGAGACGCAGCAGAAATTGGCCTGTCTCATCCTTGATATTCACCAGATTGTTCGTCACCGTCTGAATCAAGGCTTTCAGCTCTTCCCGGGAGATAAAATGCTCCGGTTGACGTAATAATGGGCTATGTTTGACGGGCCAAACTTTCATATCTTTAACCTCTGTTGTAAGTCGAATTCAATGTTGCAGCCTGCTTCAGCGAAGGTGCAGCAGGTTTATTACGATTCAGATAGCCGATGTTGTTATTACCCCACAGGCATTCGTAAGGCATCCCCGCCAGCATTTCGACGGTGGCACGCGCCTGCGGTGTGACGGACTCAGGCATCACATGACCGGATGTACGCATTTTGGCAGTCTCTTCGCGCAGCACGCTGTGCGTTTTCAGGTTCAGCTTAAAGCGCAGGGAGACCAGGAAGCCGCAGGCCAAAACCGCAATGGTGCCCATGCTGAGGATCATCAGGATGGTATGGCTCACTTCCGGTGGCTGCACTTTCTGGCCTGAAACGAAGCCAGACATCTGCATGATGATACCCACCAGCATCACGGCACCCGCCTGAGACGCTTTACGGGTCAGGGTCATAATCCCTGCGAAGATCCCTTCACGGCGCTGACCGGTAATGACTTCATCAACATCAGCAATATAGGTATAGGTGTTCCATGGAACATAGTTGATCCCCCCGCGGCCCAGACCGGCAATGGCGGAGATCAGCAGCAGCAGCGCGTAGATATCGCTCATGCCCGCATAGTACAGCGCGGCGTAGGAGAAAGAGCCCAGACCGAACAGCACCACCACCATGCGGTACGACGGAGCCGGCCCGAAACGGATACACAGCGGGATCATGGCGATAACGGCGATGAACTGGAAGATAGCCATGGTACCGAGCAGGTTGGAGGCCATTGAGGCTTCCTGCATCAGGACAAACACCACGTAGTAGGTGAAAACAGCATTGAACACGTCCTGCGCGATATAGCCCCCCAGGTACATCCCCAGGTGCTGGCGGAAAATCTTAATCCGCAGCGTGGAGCTCAGCTCGGTGAACAGACGGCTCATACTCTGCGCGAAGGTCAGGTGTTTCTTCTCTTCTTCCGCTTTCAGCGCTGCTTCCGTCCACTCATCGCGCGGACGTTCCCAGGTGAAGAACCAGACAAGAGTCAACATGATGGCGCACAGCACGGAGAATACCAGGCTTGCGTAGAAGAAAGAGACGGCGTTGTCTTTGCCAAAGTAACTTAACAAGATACCCGGCAGGAAGGAGGCCAGAATTGCCGACATCTGCGCCATACCGATACGCGCGCCGGAGAATTTGGTTTTCTGTTTGAAATCGTCGGTCATTTCCGGCACCAGCGTTTCATATGGCACCAGGATCATGGTGTAAACCACGTCAAAAATCAGATAGGTGACGAGGTAATACCAGAAACCCATGTCCCCTACCCACATAAAGGAGTAGCTGAACACGCAAGGAATACCTAACAGAATAAAGAATTTACGCCGACCAAAGCGTTTACCAAACCAGGTCGATCCAAAGTTATCGGTTAAAAAGCCCATCAGCGGACTTACCACCGCATCCAGAACCCTGGCGGTGGCAAAGATAAAGGTCGCTTCGATAGGGGATAAACCACAAAAGGTCGTGTAGAAATAGAGAAGCCATGCTGCGGTTAGCGCGGTCGTTCCTGCACCGAGGAAATCGCCCGAACCGTAGGCGAGGTAGTTCGCCAATCCAATTTTTCGCGTTCTATTCATTAGCCGTCAATCCTGTGTCTTTTATTATGAAACTCCTCCAGCCGATTAAGGCTTCACCCAAAGGAGTACTGACACGGCTACAGTAGAAGTATGTGTAAAGGGATACCTTCCTATTTCTGCCAGTACAGACGCGTGGCTGGCAAAAATGCAAAGAGTCGTGGCACAAGTGTCACTGATTTATAAAACAACGTTTCTTTACTTTCAAAAGCGAGGGTCAAAAATGCGAAGTCGCCACCGAAATCCGATGGCGATTGGTGAAAAGTGCGGCAACTAGCGGTAATTAACGATGATTTGAATGCTTTTCACCCTAAGTGCAGGGATTAATCTCCCGCCACCGGGAACTTCCCAGATAAAGCGGAACGGTTCTGCCGGCGAAACCTGACTAAACGCCATGGTACTGCCGCTGAGTCCATCCAGTTCGATGCAGCGAGTCAACGAGCACAACCGGGTAGAAAGCCCAGCGGGAATCGGACCGTTAAGCTGGATATTCCAGGCTACCCGCGTGGTTGCTCCCTGAACCGGCTGTGAGGAAACCAGCGGCGCGGAAGAGGCCGCCTCGCCGCGATGGTTAAGCGTGATCCCCATCGCGCTGGCCTGCCACGCGCCCTCACCTGCCGCCTGCGCCACCAGTGGCAGGCATAGCAACAACAGCAATTTGCGCATTACTTGCCTCCAATGGTCGCCGTCATGCGGATATTGCGATTGTCGGACAGCTCCAGATTTGACAACACCACCAACTGCGGCAGGCTGCGGCGCAAGAAGCGCGACAACAGCGGACGCAGCGCGTGGTTAACCAACAGCACCGGCGGTGCACCAAGCATTTCCTGACGCGCCAGCGCCTCCTGCGACTGGGCGAGCAAACGGTCGGCCAGTCCCGGCTCCAGACCACCGCCGCCCTGCAGCGCCTGCAGCAACAAACGCTCCAGCGGCGTATCCAGGCCGATAACCTGCACCTCATCATTCCCTGGGAACCAGCGCTGGGTAATCGCCCGCCCCAGCGCCACGCGCACCACTGACGTCAGCTCGCCCGGATCGGTCTGAATCGGCGCGTGCTCCGCCAACGTCTCCAGAATGGTACGCATATCGCGAATCGGCACTTTTTCATCCAGCAGATTTTGCAGCACCTTATGCAGCGTGGTCAGCGTCACCACGCCCGGCACCAGATCCTCGGTCAGCTTCGGCATGTCCTGAGTCACGCGGTCCAGAAGCTGCTGCGCTTCCTGGCGGCCGAACAGTTCCGATGAATGCTGACTAATCAGATGATTGAGATGGGTCGCCACCACAGTACTGGCTTCCACCACCGTAAAGCCCTGGATCTGCGCCTGCTCTTTCAGGGCACTTTCAATCCAGATAGCGGCCAAACCAAACGCCGGATCGGTGGTGACTTCACCCGGCAAGGTCCCTGCCGCTGTCCCCGGGTTAATCGCTAACCAGCGTCCCGGATAGGCTTCACCGCTGCCAATTTCCACCCCTTTGAGCAGAATGCGATAGCGGGCCGGCGGGAGATCCATATTGTCGCGAATATGCACCACCGGCGGCAGGAAGCCCATCTCCTGGGCAAACTTCTTCCGGATACTGCGAATACGGCCTAATAGCTCGCCGTCCTGCTGGAAGTCCACCATCGGAATTAATCGATAGCCTACCTCCATGCCCAGCGTATCCTCGAGTTGAACATCGCTCCAGGTGGCTTCGACGGCCTGGGTGTTACTTTCCGGAGCTTTTACCGGCTGCGGCTGGTCCGGGGCCTTCATTTCACGGCCGCGGATCCACCATGCCAAACCGAGCAGCGCAGCGGTGAAGAGTAAGAACACCAGGTTTGGCATGCCTGGCACCATCCCCAGCAGCCCGAGAACCCCGGCGCTCAGCATCATGACGCGCGGGTTACTGAACAACTGGCCGACCATCTGCTCACCAACGTCCTGATCGGTGCTCACGCGGGTCACGATAACACCCGCGGCGGTAGAGATAACCAGGGCGGGGATCTGGGCGACCAGACCATCGCCGATAGTCAGCAGCGTATACGATTCCGCCGCTTTGCCCAGCTCCAGCCCGTGCTGCAATACGCCTACCAGCAGACCGCCGATGACGTTAATGACCATGATGAGGATCCCGGCGATGGCGTCACCGCGAACAAATTTACTGGCACCGTCCATCGAGCCATAAAAATCGGCTTCCTGGGTCACTTCAGCACGACGTTTTTTCGCTTCATCCTCGCCGATAATCCCGGCGTTAAGGTCAGCATCGATCGCCATCTGTTTACCCGGCATCCCGTCCAGCACAAAGCGCGCACCGACTTCGGCGATACGCCCCGCACCTTTGGTGATAACCATAAAGTTGATGATGACCAGAATAATAAACACCACAATACCGATGGCAAAGTTACCGCCGACCAGGAAGTGGCCAAAAGCTTCAACCACCTTTCCCGCAGCCGCAGCACCAGTATGACCGTCCATCAAAATAATACGCGTGGAGGCCACGTTCAGCGCCAGGCGCAGCAGCGTGGTAAACAGCAAAATGGTTGGGAAGGCGGCAAATTCAAGCGTGCGCTGGGTAAACATCGCCACCAGCAGCACCATAATAGAAAGCGCAATATTAAAGGTGAACAACAGATCGAGGACGAACGCTGGAAGCGGCAGCACCATCATCGACAGAATCAGCAGGATCAGCACCGGGCCGGCAAGCACCTGCCACTGGGTTGATTTCAGGTTGCTGGGAAGACGCAACATTGCGACAAGATTAGCCATCAGAGTCCTTCTCGTTCAAAAAATCCAGTGCCTCAGGCACCGGTATGTTATCCGGTTGTTTCGGCTGCACGCCGCCCGCCAGTTTCCAGCGTTTCAGTTGCCACACCCAGGCCAATACTTCCGCAACGGCGGCGTACAGCGAGCCGGGGATCTGCTGGCCAATATCGGCATGGCGGTACAGTGCACGCGCCAGCGGTGGAGCTTCCAGCATTGGAATCCGATTCTCTTCACCAATTTCACGAATGCGCAGTGCCACAAGCCCCGCCCCTTTGGCAACGACTTTCGGGGCACTCATTTTGTTTTCGTCATACTGAAGCGCTACGGAATAGTGCGTTGGGTTGTTGACGATTACGTCAGCCTTTGGAACATCTGCCATCATCCGTCGCCGCGCCGCCGAACGCTGCATCTGGCGAATACGGCCCTTAACGTGCGGATCGCCTTCACTTTGTTTGAATTCATCACGAATGTCCTGGCGCGACATGCGGAGTTTTTTCAGATGGCTATGGATTTGCCAGAAAACGTCAAACCCCACCATCGGAATGATCCCCAGCGCCACCAGCAGCGCGCACAGCCCCACCATATTGAGGGCATTCCCCATTGCTGAAAGTGGTGATTCACTCACCAGGCGCATCATTTGCGGCCAGTGGAACCACATAAAAAAGCCCGCCACGCTGCCCATCAGCACGGCTTTCATAATCGCTTTGGTTAACTCCGCCGCCGTTTGCGCGGAGAACATCCGTTTGATACCGGGTAACGGGTTAAGCTTATCGAACTTAAACGCTATCGATTTTCCGCTGAAAACCAGGCCACCAAGCATCATTGGCGCCACCAGCGCCACCACCATCACGCCAACAATCAGCGGCATCAGCGCCAGCATGGCTTCTTTTAACAGCAGAATAATTTGCCCGAGGATAAGATTGGGATCGCTAACAATGCTGTGATCAAAGCGCAGGCCTCCTGACAGCAAATTGGCCAGACGACGGGCAAGGGACTCCCCGCCCAACCAAAGCACGCAAACGCCCACCAGCAGCATCAGCACCGATGTGAGCTCGCGGGAACGCGGGATCTGCCCCTCCTCGCGAGCCTTTTCAAGTCGCTGGGGTGTGGGGTCTTCCGTTTTGTCTTCGTTGTCGCTTTCGTCCGCCACGGCCTACATCTGCGATGATTGATGATAAGGCTCATTTTGCCTTCTCACGCGCGGGGCAATGGGGGGAACAAGGGGGTGATTCCCCTCTTTTTGGGCGCTTTAGTGCGGTTAAATGTAATTTCAGAATTTATTCAGGCTGTTTTTGGCGCTCACCTTTCCTCTGCATTTCATTAACCCCAGCGCTAGAATGCCCCTCTAAAATAGACAATATTAATAGTCCATACAGAGATGCAACGTCATATGCCATATTCCGCAATCAATTAAATAACAATCAACTCAATGGTTCAATATTATATCAACTCAATAAATTCACTTGGCAAATGTAATAATTAAATCAAGCGCCATACAATAAAGCATTATCTAAGACAATAAATACCTGAAGTTTTTCAAACGTAAATAAAGCGATAGCATATCGATACGCACAGTATCTTCAGAATATTGAGGTGGCTAATCCATTCATCGAATCAGCTTGCTTCGATTGACGTTCTGATAGGCGTTTGGATGTGGGTTTAACTGTCAAGAAATCGCTAATTATCATGGAGACTACGATGTACTGGAAAACAACATTATTAGCGTTATCACTATTTACTCTTGGTTCATCACCCTCCTGGGCTGATGAAACTAACGCAGGTGAAATTCACTTCACAGGTGAAATCATCTCCCCAAGTTGTGAAATATCCGGAGATTCAGGGAAAAATATCAATGTTTACCTGGGCTCTCCAGCGCCTAGCTATTTTACTGAAAATAGCGGCAAATCGGATGATGTCGCTGTTCCGATTGCGCTGACCAAGTGTCCTGTGGCGACGGCTGGATTATCACAGGTTCAGCTCACGTTTACCGGTACGCCGGTCTCAGGAAAAACGGATATGCTCGAGCTGGATCCGGGCGGTGCTGAAGGGGTAGGCATTACGCTTAGCAGCGAAGAGGACCGTAGCACCTACCTCGATATCACCGGTGCCGAGCATCAAATCTATGTTCCATTACCGTCAACCGCAGATGGCGTTGTCATGACAACGCTCGAAGCTCGCTATGTCTCCCTTAGTGGCACCAGCGAAGGCGTAACCCCAGGCGCGGCAAACGCCAAAGTCACCATCGGTATTCTGTATCGCTAATTGAAGAAGTTTTTATTGAACCACCATAACCTGCTCTGTTGCAGGTTATGGTTTCTGCCTGAAGGATAAAAATGAAAACTCCGCGATTAATCACGCTTTTCACCTTAGCCCTGATTGCTTCTTCTACTGCAGCAAACGCAGAGGGTATTCAACTCGGACGAACGCGAGTGATTTATGATGCCAATAAGAAAGAGGCATCACTTCCCTTGATTAACTCGGAGAAAGAGCTCCCCTGGCTTATTCAGTCATGGGTGATGAATGCCGATAATAAAACCCGCGCACCGTTTATTATCACGCCGCCGTTGTTTCGTCTGGACCCAAAATCTGAGCAAACGCTGAGAATTATGAAAAGTGAAAATATCACCCAGACTAACGTTGAATCACTTTATTATCTTATTGTTCGGATGATTCCAGCCAGCGATCGACAGAATCAGCAAAGCAACGTTCTCAATATCATCTACAAAACGCAGATAAAACTCTTTTACCGGCCCAAAGGATTAGAAGGAAGCGCAGACGATGCCTGTAAAAATCTGCATTTCAGCCAATCAGGCAAACAACTGACAATAGAGAATACCAGCCATTTTTATACTGTCTTCTCGAACCTCACCCTAGGAAGCAGCAAAGTGCAGGCCGATATGGTTGCCCCGCAAAGCAGCGTCACGCTGCCACTCAACGCGCCCATCGCAACCTCATCCGCGTCATGGCACTGCATCAATGATTATGGCGGCGAAACGGTCGCTTATACCGCAGCCCTGTCTTCGTGAAACTCGCCATGATGCAGAAACAACGCTTTCATCCGCTGAATACCCTGCACGCGCTATATGGTGTCGGTGGGCTGCTTCTGCTTAGCGCCCATACGCTGTATGCGCGCGACTTCTATTTTCAACCACAATCGCTTGAAGGCGGCGAAAACGCGCCGCAAGCGGCGGACCTGACCGTTTTTGACAATCCAAAAGCGCAGCTTGCCGGCAGCTATCCGTCTCATATTCTGATCAATAACCAGAAAATTGAGGATCGCACGCTCCGCTATGTCAACGCTGAAGACGGTGCCCTGGTACCGTTATTGACCCCAACCCTACTGCGCAACTGGGGTGTCAAAGTTGACGATTACCCGGATCTGCTTGCCGAGCCCGCAGATAGCACGCTAAAGCAGGAATTGGGGCACTATATCCCTTTGGCCAGCGCTCAGTTTGATTTCCGCAAGCAGAACTTAACGCTCAGCATCCCGCAGGCAGCGCTCGTCCATACGGGAAATGGCTATATCGCCCCTTCTCGCTGGGATGCCGGTGTCCCGGTTGCCTTTGCCGACTACTCATTTAGCGGGCAACAAAATGAAACCTCAGGGAAAAATCACCAGAACAGCCAATACCTTAATTTGCGCAGCGGCGCCAATCTCGGTGGCTGGAGGCTAAGAAATTACGGGACCTGGTCCGGTAGCGATGGCGGTGAAGGGTGGCAAAATATTGCCACCTGGGTACAGCACGACATCCAGGCACTCAAAGCCCAGTTTCTAGCCGGCGAATCCAGCACGCGGGGAGAGGTCTTCGACAGCATCCAATTCAGCGGTGTTAACGTTGCCTCTGATGACGATATGCTCCCCGGCAGCGAACGCGGATTCGCCCCGGTGGTTCGCGGCACCGCCTATACCAATGCCGTGGTTACCGTCAAACAAAATGGCTACACCCTGTATCAGCAAAACGTGGCGCCGGGAGCATTTGAAATTGATGACCTGACGGTATCCACCAACAGCGACGATCTGGAAGTCAGCGTGCAGGAAGCGGATGGCACCGTCCACACCACGACCCAAGCCTTTTCCAGCATCGCTTTGATGCAGCGCCCTTCCCACTTGCGTTTTGAAGCTACGGCTGGCCGCTACCGCGCCGCAACCGGTAGCGGCGATAGAGAACCTGAATTTGCTCAGGGCAGCGCTATCTACGGCATTAATAACCAGCTGACGGCCTTCGGCGGTTTGACGGTGGCGGAAAACTACAGCGCCATCGTCTCTGGTATTGGCATCGGTCTCGGTGCCTGGGGGGCTATTTCCACGGATGTGACCTTCGCAAACAGCGAACTCGATTCGGGTGAACACGATATGGGGCAATCCTGGCGAGTGCTTTACTCCACCGATATCCCGCTAACGAATACCCATATGTCACTTTCTGGATATCGCTATTCCAGTAAAGGCTTCTATAGCTTTGCAGAAGCCAACCAGCGCATTACCGATGACGACGACGAGGATCGCACGGACCACAAACGTGACAGGCTTCAGCTAAACCTCAGTCAGCAATTTGGTGATGGCAACCTCTATCTGAACGGCTACCAACAAAACTACTGGGACAACGATCGCCACGACAGTTCCCTGTCGGCAGGTATGAACTACAGCATGCTGGGGATCAGCTATAACTTCTCGCTCACGTGGAGCGATACCCGTAGCGGAGATGACGATCGTTCAATCTACGTCGGCGTCACTATTCCGTTAAGCCGCTGGCTGCCCAGTAGTTGGGCAAGCTATAGCCTCAATAACAGCCAGCACGGCGCCACCACTCAAAACGTCGGCCTCAATGGCTCATTGCTGGCGGACAACAGCCTGAGCTACTCGCTCCAGCAAAGTCATAGCACCCAGGCCCCCAAAAACAGCAGCAGCCTCTACGGTACCTGGTATGCCCAATACGGCAGACTGAATGCGGGTTATTACAGCGCAACCGACGGCACCCGGCAGATAAGCTATGGTGCGACAGGTGCGGTAGTCGCCCATCCTCATGGCGTGACGCTGTCTCAGCCATTGGGTAATCAGTTCGCCATTGTAGATGCTGACGGCGCGCCGGGCATCGGCTTTGAGAATCAGCGCGGGATCCGCACCGACTGGTTTGGCAACGCGATTATTCCTTCGCTTTCCGCCTACCGTGAAAACCGCATCGGCGTCGTGACTGACCAGCTTCCGGATGATGTCGACAGCGACAATACGGCCACCACGGTGGTGCCAACGCGTAACGCCGCCGTCGTCGCGCATTTCAATGCGCATCGCGGCTATAGAGCATTGATAACCTTAACCCAGCCGAGCGGGAAATCCGTACCTTTTGGCGCTATCGTCACCTCATCTGATGGGCTAAACAGCGGTATCGTCGATGACCAGAGTACCGTCTATCTTGCCGGACTTGGCGAGTCGGTGACGCTTCGCGTCAAATGGGGAAACCGACCGCAACAGAGATGCACTGCAGCTGTTGTCGCCGAGGGTGACAATAACCTTAAAGACGATGCCGCAGGGATTAAACGCATCCGCACCGTGTGCAACCAGGGAGGATAATCACGTGTCGCACAACCCTATCTTTCGCTTTACGGTTAAACGCCGTTTTAAAATCATTCTGCTACTGGCAACGCTGGCTTTCACCCTACACGTCAATGCCGCAGCAACCTTCTTAACCGGCTGCTTCCCGGTTAAGGGGGACGTTAAAGTGACGCTGAATGATGAACTCAGCTCAGCGATGAACTATGCCGGTAATACCATTTCGCCGCTGAATAATTACATGATCCCGGCAGAGCCGCTGCCGGCCCAATGCAGCAGTTGCCCAGGCTTAAGGAGCACGGACAAGGAGAACATGTACTCCTACCGCGCGACGCCGCTCATGGCAGGCTCAACCCCGGGCTACGGTAAACTCACCGACAAGCTGGATATCCAGTTAACCCTATTTACCGACACCGTGGCCGGAGGAGGAACGCTGACTAAGCTGACGACTTACCCCATAACCGCGCCGCCGACGAGCACCTTCGAAGGCACGAATGATGAATCTACGCAGAGTCTATGCGCCAAAAGCCCTGCCGCAGGCGTTCCCCAGCGAACATTCAACTGGAATAAGCTGACCGCCTCGATCCATATTGTCCAACCCATTTTTGGTACGGAACTCATCCCAACTCAAACGCTGGCGGAAACCAGCCTGTGTATATTTTACGGCACCGGTTCCTGTTCTTTTGCCAACGCACAGTTAGCCTCCCGAATGACTATTTCAGGATCTTTAAGTGCCCCTTTGAGTTGTACTATCAACGCCGGTAGCATCATTAACGTCGACTTCAACTCTGTCGCCAGCTCTAACTTTGTCGCTCAAGGCCAGCCACCGGTTGGCTTCGCTCTACGCGATGTGGATATCAATTTCCACTGTGATAACCCAGCGTCGGACAACACAGACAAAATCAAACTGACGCTCACCTCTGATCAAGGGGTTAGCGATACGGGAACGGGTTATATTGCCAAAATGATGGGACGGGATGATATTGGCGTACGCATGTACGACAGCAACAATCTTAACGTCGCACTTGATGGCAGCATGGAATTCCCGATCAAGCTCGACGGCAACGGGGATGGCCATATTCTGATGTCTGCGGCCCCGGTAGCCACCACCAGCGCGCAGCCGGCTCCCGGTAAGTTTGAAGGCAATGTAACGGTAAGAATGGATATAAAGTAACCTATCCGGAAAGCAAAATGGCCCGCTAGCGGGCCATTTGACTATCAGAATCCCAGGCTATCGAGCAGATCGTCCACCTGGTCCTGGCTTGCCACCACGCCCGCTTTTGAAGTATCCACCTGCGGGCCATTGAGCAGACTGTCATTTTCACGCTTCTGGCGTGCGCCCTGCTCAGGCATATTTTCCAGCAGCACCATTAACAACTGGCGCTCAATTTCCTGGATAACATCCATCATGCGCTTAATCACCTGACCGGTCAGGTCCTGGAAATCCTGCGCCATCATAATTTCAAGCAGTTGGGCGTTAGTGAAGCTGGTGTGCCCCGGCACCTCACCAAGGTATTTCCGCGTATCGCTCACCAGTTCGCGGGCATCGGCCAGCTCAATCGGGTTTTCAAACCACGCATCCCAGCGCGTGCTGAGGGCTTTCGCCCCTTTTTCCATTTCGTCCTGGTGTGGCTGAGACGCTTCCACGCTGTTGAGCGCACGCTCAGCAGCCTGCGCGGTCATCTGCACCACATAATCCAACCTGTCGCGCGCATCCGGGATCGCTTCTGCCGCCTCGGCAATGGCCTGATCCAACCCTAACTCACGCAGGCTGTCGCGCAGCATACGGGTCAGATTGCCAATACGGCTAATGATATCCGCGGCCGAATGTTCTTCGCCGGGCTTAATGAAAGATTGCATCATGGTCGTCACCTTACATGCCCAGTTTCTCGAAGATTTTGTTCAGTTTTTCTTCCAGAGTCGCCGCGGTAAACGGCTTAACCACATATCCGCTGGCCCCCGCTTGCGCAGCGGCGATAATGTTTTCTTTCTTCGCTTCCGCCGTGACCATCAGCACCGGCATGGCCGCCATCGCGCCGTTGGCACGAATGGTTTTCAGCAGCTCCAGTCCGTCCATATTTGGCATGTTCCAGTCGGAGATGACAAAACCAAACCCGCCCGCATTCAGTTTGTTCAACGCATCAACGCCGTCCTCGGCTTCTTCCACGTTGTTGAACCCCAGCTCTTTCAGCAGGTTACGCACGATGCGACGCATGGTGGAAAAGTCATCCACAACCAAAAACTTAAGCTCTTTATCCGCCATAAAATAATTCTCCTGATTCAAATACGTATTGCCTGTCCGGCACTGATTTTCGCCAGCATTTGCTGGCTTACCTGGCTAAGATCGACCACTTCGCTGACACCACCGGAATTGATGGCTTCACGCGGCATGCCGAACACCACACAACTGGCTTCATTCTGCGCAATGGTCCAGGCGCCGGCCTGATGCATCGCCAACATTCCGGCCGCGCCGTCGTTGCCCATGCCCGTCAGGATCACCCCTACCGCATTGCGCCCGGCATTTTTCGCCACCGAATGAAACAGCACATCCACCGACGGGCGATGCCGGTTAACCGGCGGCCCATCATGAATTTTGATTTGATAGTTCGCCCCACTGCGCGCCAGCTCCATATGTTTGTCGCCCGGCGCAATATAAGCGTGTCCCGGCAACACGCGTTCACCATCCTCGGCCTCTTTCACCGTTATCTGGCACAGCTTGTTCAACCGCTCCGCAAATGACCGCGTAAAGCCCGGCGGCATGTGCTGTGTGATAAGAATCGCTGGGCTGGTCAACGGCAGCGGCTGCAAGACGTGGCGAATGGCTTCCGTTCCGCCCGTGGACGCGCCAATCACCAGCAATTTTTCCGAGCTCAGCATCGGACCGGCCTTTAGCGCCTTCGGCGCGCCCAGAGATTTGTGCGCGCTAATCTGCGCCCGCGCTGCCGCCCGGACTTTATCGGCAATCATTTCGCTGTACGCCAGCATTCCCTCGCGAATGCCGATCTGCGGTTTGGTGACGAAATCTATTGCGCCCAACTCCAGCGCGCGTAGTGTCACTTCCGATCCTTTCCCCGTGAGCGAAGAAACCATCACCACCGGCATGGGGCGCAGGCGCATCAGTTTTTCCAGAAAATCGAGACCGTCCATGCGCGGCATTTCGACATCCAGCGTCAGCACATCCGGATTGTATTTCTTGATAAGATCGCGGGCGACCAACGGATCGGGAGCCGTCGCCACCATCTCCATGTCGTCATGTTCATTGATAATCTCAGTCATGATTTGCCGCATCAGCGCCGAATCATCGACCGACAAGACCCTGATTTTACTCATGCTCTTCCCTTACTTAGCGCATAGACCGTTTGTCCGCGCAGGCTGAATTCACGCGCGATATGGCTGAAGTTCTCCGAATGTCCGGCAAACAGCAGTCCATCCGGTTTTAGCAGCGGCACGAAACGTTTTAAAATCTCCTGCTGGGTCGCCTTATCGAAGTAGATCATGACGTTTCGACAGAAGATCGCATCGAACGGCCCCGAAATCGCGTAATGAGAGCTCAGCAAGTTCAACGCGCTGAAATCCACGTAGTTCGCCAGCTCTGAACGTACGCGCACCAGACCATCGTGTGGACCGGTGCCGCGCATGAAATAGCGCTGAAGCTGTTGCTGGGAGAGCGTCTTTAACTCTTCCAGGCGATAAATTCCGCTCTGCGCTTTTTCAAGTACTTCGGTGTCGATATCACTGGCTACCACCCGCCAGCGCCCCGGCGCCGTTCCCAGCGTGTCGGCAAGCGTAATGGCAATGGAATAAGGCTCCTCGCCGGTTGATGCCGCCGCGCTCCACACCCGATACTCACCCTGCCGCCGCGCGGCATGTTCAGCCAGCGTCGGGAAATGATGCGCCTCGCGGAAGAACGCCGTCAGATTGGTGGTCAGCGAATTAATAAACGCCTGCCACTCCGCGCTGTCGCTATTGGCTTCCAGCAGGCTGAGATAATGACCAAAATCCTCCAGATTCAGCGTCCGCAGACGCCGAACGAGGCGGTTGTAAACCATGTCACGTTTATGATCCGCCAGCACGATGCCCGCGCGCTGGTAGATCAATTGACAGATCCGACGAAACTGCGCGTCGGTGAGCGTCAGGCGCTGCGTCAGCTGGCTCAGTAGTTGCGATTGCCCATTTGGCAGAGATACAGTCATAGCGCCTTCTTACATCACATCACTTCATGAAACTGCGGGTATCGCAGACAGCACAACGCTTTCGCGCGGCGCTTCTGCCTTCACTTCGTCAAGCTCAAATACAGAAACAACGGTGGTTAAATGATCGGCCTGGCTTGCCAACTGTTCCGTCGCAGCGGCGCCCTGTTCAACCAACGCGGCGTTTTGCTGCGTCACCTGATCCATCTGGCTTACCGCCTGCGCAACCTGCTCAATTCCGCGACGCTGCTCGTCGGACGCCGAGGCGATTTCGCCCATAATGTCGTTGACCCGGGTCACCGACTGGACGATTTCCGTCATCGTATTCGCCGAGGTTTCCACCAGCGCCGAACCTTCCTGCACGCGAGCCACCGACTCTTCGATCAGACCTTTAATCTCTTTGGCTGCCTGAGCGCTGCGGCTGGCGAGGTTACGCACTTCTCCGGCAACCACCGCGAAGCCGCGGCCCTGCTCTCCGGCGCGCGCGGCTTCCACCGCCGCGTTGAGGGCCAGAATATTGGTCTGGAAGGCGATACCATCGATAACGCTGATAATGTCGCTGATTTTCTTCGAACTGGTGGCGATGTTGTGCATTGTCTGCGCAACGTGGCTGGCCTGTTCGCCGCCGCGCTTGGCGGTATCAGCAGCCCCATGGGCCAGATTCGATGCCTGACGAGCGTTGTCGGCGTTTTGGCTGACCGTGGCGGTCAGTTGTTCCATGCTGGCCGCGGTTTCGGCCAGCGAAGCCGCCTGCTGTTCGGTACGTGCAGAAAGATCGTTATTGCCGGCGGCAATTTCCGAAATGCCGGTATGCATGGCATTGCTGCCCTCACGCACGTGCCCTACGGTTTCACGCAGGGAATGCTGCATGGTTTTCAGACCGGCAAAGATAGCGCTGATTTCATTTTTACCGTACACCGATACCGGGCGCGCCAGGTTGCCTTTGGCAATCCCCTCAAAGTGGCTGCTAATGATGGCGAGTGGTTTAACAATCATATGCCGCACCCACCACAGCGCGCCGACGGTCAGCAGTACGGAAATAAGCACCATGGCGACAAAGGTAATCGTCGAACGGTGGTAGTCGCTCTGGCTTTCTCGCTCGGCGGCCGCCACGTAGTTCTCGATATTTTTACGCCAGCTCTCATAGTCATTGTCGAACTGGTCCTGGGTTTTTTGCACCGGCGCCGCGACAAATTCCGCCAGCTGGTTGTTCTCAAGCCAGGCGGTCTGATGCGCCAACATTTCATGCCACGCGGTGAAGGTTTTTTCCGTCTGACTTTGCAACGCTTTGTCGTGGGCGCTCATCAACGGCAGAGCCATAAATCCTTTAAACAAAGCATCTGCCTCGGAAAGCTCCTGCTTAACGTCATCGATCATGCTGCGCACTTCCGTTGGCGGATAGCTCAGCGCCGTCAGGGTGCCGGCTTTGTTCAACATTGTGCTCGCCTGCAGCATCGCCGCACGAGACTCGGTTAAGGTATTTAGCTGCTGGCTGCTCTGGTCAACCTGGTAAATGTTGTTTTGCCCATCGCGAAAAGCCCAAAAGGAGAGTCCATTACTGCCAATCTGCAAAATCCCGCAGATAATCAAAATCAGAAATAACGTGGTAGAGATTCGAATACGATAAAGCATCACCACACTCCTAAAAGCGGCAAGTGCCGCGGGTAAAATTAAAAGGTTTCCCAGTTGTTATCCGTTCGGCTGCCGGCGCTCGCCGCAAGCCGCACGGGTGCCGCCTGCGCAGATACCGCAGTTTGTGTATTCCGGTTCACCGCCGTGGCGTTAAGGCGAAATGCCGCAACGGCCTGATTCAAACGCTCAGCCTGATCTTCAAGTGCCGCCGCCGCAGAAGCCGACTCTTCCACCAGCGAGGCGTTTTGCTGCGTCACGCTGTCCATCTCCGCCACCGCAATAGCCACCTGGTCGATACCCCGACTCTGTTCATCGGAGGCCGAGGCAATTTCACCCATGATGTCGGTTACGCGGGTCACCGCATTGACGATATCAGTCATGGTTTCACCGGCGCTTTCGACCAGCACCGATCCGGTATCGACACGAGAGACAGAATCTTCAATTAATGCTTTGATCTCTTTTGCCGCCTGCGCACTGCGGCTGGCAAGATTACGCACTTCGCCAGCCACCACCGCAAAGCCGCGCCCTTGTTCCCCAGCGCGAGCCGCTTCGACGGCGGCATTAAGCGCCAGAATATTAGTCTGGAAGGCAATGCCGTCGATAACCCCGGTAATATCGGATATTTTCTGTGAACTGGCAGCGATCTCATGCATGGTGTTCACCACGCCGTTGACCACGTTGCCACCGCGCTGGGCAGTTTCGGACGCGCTTAATGCAAGATGAGAAGCCTGACGGGCATTTTCGGCGTTCTGTTTCACCGTTGCCGTGAGCTGTTCCATGCTGGCGGCGGTCTCCTCCAGCGACGCAGACTGTTGTTCCGTCCGCGCAGACAGATCGTTATTACCGGCGGCGATCTCACTGGTTCCATGATAGATAGCTTCCGCCCCTTCGCGGACGTGCGTCACGGTATCGATCAGCGAATTCTGCATATGGGTGACGGTATCACCCAGCTCGGTAATTTCATTTCGGCCGCGCAGCGTCAGACTCTGAGTCAGATCACCCGCCGCAATATGGCGAATGTGCCCCATGACCGCCGCCAGCGGTTTCAGCAAGATGGCGCGAATACCGAACCATGCCCCGACCATGACCAATACCAGCACCACGGCCAGCACTGCCAGTTGCCAACGCGCAATCTGATAATCACGGCTGCTGGTGGTAAAGGCGCGTTGATAGAGTTGCTCACTTTGCGTGGAATACTGGTTCATGGCTTCGCCGAGCGCGTTCTGCATTCCTTGCGTGGGCTGGGCAAAGTAGGCGTCCATATTGCCGCTCTCAAGGAAACCCACCAGCTCCTGTAGCGCAGCAAAATAGCTGTTATAGGTTTTCGTCACCTGCGCACTGATTTCGTTCATCGCAGGCTGGGGAGGAAGTTGGCTAAAGCGTTCGAAGTGGCCAGCCGCCTGAGTCAGCGTGGTTCTGGCATTTTTCAGCAGTTCGTTTTTGGCACTGCTCTGCTGGTTATTGGTGTCCATCATCATCCGCGCCGACGAGCGGCTGAGGTTGATACGGGTTTGCAGCATCAGACCCCACGCCTTGGTGAGTTCCGTTTGTTGCGTGCGCAGCGAATTGGAGAGCGCAAAGCTCTGTTGGTTTTGGTGCAACGAGGAAAAAAGAAAGCTCCCCGAAAGTAACTGCAGAAGTGCGAAGACGACCAGCACCAACATCAGCAGTGTGACAACGCGGATACGGTTTAACATACAACACCTTCTCTATATTCAGTTACCGCTGTTATCGGCATCCTAAATAGAAACTTTACGAGCGCTCAGAGTAAAAATCGCAGGCAGGAGAAGGGGTCAGACCAGGGGGAGACGCGAGTCACTGAATCACAACGCTTTTTATAAAATATAAAAAAAAGTTGTAAATGCCCCCACTTTCATACAATTTATGTAATGAATGAATTGATGGCATTACATAATAAAAAAACATTTCTTCATCGCGGGGCAATTTCGTAATCTGACGGGGTATTTTTTGTGGCAAACGCAAACAAACTCACGATTTTTATCGTGATTTTCATGCTGGCGGGGATTCTCACCGGCGCAATGATCCATTCCTATGCATCAGCAACCACCATCGAAGTCTGGTCTGGCAACATCACGCTGTTCACCGACATCTTCCTGCGTCTAATCAAAATGGTCATTGCGCCATTAGTGTTTAGTACGTTGACCGTGGGCATTATGAAGCTCGGCGAAACCTCCACCATTGGTCGCGTGGGTGGGAAAGCGATGGTCTGGTTTATCAGCTCTTCGGTGCTGTCTATTCTGGTCGGCCTGTTTATCGTGACGCTGCAACAACCCGGTAGCGGCCTGAACTTAGCGATTCCTAAAGACACGGTCGATACCGGTCTGGCGGTGAGCGGGATGAGCCTGAAAGGCTTCCTGTCACACACTATTCCGACCAGCATCGTCGGCGCGATGGCCGATAACGAAATTCTGCAGATTGTGGTCTTCTCGATGTTCTTTGGCATCGGCGGCGCCTCGCTCGGCCAGAAGTTCAACGCACCGCTGGTTGCCGCGCTGGACGTGGTTTCGCACATTATGCTCAAGGTCACAGGCTACGTGATGTACGTTGCGCCGCTGGCGATTTTTGCCGCCATTTCGTCGGTCATTGCCACCGAAGGGCTGGGCATTTTGCTCAACTACGCCTCGTTTATCGGCGGCTATTATGTCGCGATTGTACTGACCTGCTGCGTGCTGGTCGCTATCGGGTATATGGTGCTGAAAAAGGATGTTTTCCGTCTGCTCAGCATGCTTAAGGATCCGGTACTGGTAGCGTTCACCACCAGCAGCTCCGAAGCGGCTTATCCAAAAACCCTGGAACAGCTGACCAAATTTGGCTGTTCGCGCAATATCGTCTCCTTCGTGCTACCGATTGGCTATTCCTTTAACCTCGTCGGTTCGATGGTGTATTGCTCTTTCGCCTCGATGTTTATTGCCCAGGCCTACAACATTCATCTGAGCTTCTCTGAGATTGCCGTGCTGATGCTGACGCTGATGCTGGCTTCCAAAGGGATTGCCGGGGTGCCGCGCTCTGCGCTGGTGGTGCTGGCAGCAACCATCCCAAGCTTCAATATTCCAGTCGCCGGGATTTTACTGCTGATGGGCATTGACCACTTCCTCGATATGGGTCGTTCAGCGATCAACGTGTTGGGTAACGGCGTGGCCACGGCGATGCTGTCGCAAAACGAAGGCCAACTGGCGCAAGAAGAGCCGGAAATGGCGCAGCAGAATATGTAAGCCTGCTGTTTTCTTCCCGGGTGATCATGTCACCATACCGCCGGGAAGAATGATCTCACCGTAGCCAGACCGCCCGGTCTGGCTAAATCAATGGTCCTACTTCTCCTGCCGACATCTCCTGACAACGCCCCTACTCTACCGCCGCGGCATTCTCGCCAAAGCCGATGCAGATCCGTTTTATGGCAAAGAACACGATGTTGGAGATCAGCGACAAAGCGTTGCGATCGGCAGCCAGGGCGGAGGGTGAGAAAGAGGAGTGCGCCGTTGTTGGAACAAGGGTTCATCGTTGTGCGACGATGAACCCTTTCGTTATCAGGCGGCGTGGCTGGCGGCGCTGTCGAGCAGAGCCATCTCTTCGCTATTGAGCAGTTTCTCAATATTAACCAGAATCAGCATCCGGTCGCCCAGTGCACCAAGACCGGTCAGATACTCGGTCGACAGCGTCACCGCAAATTCCGGTGCCGGACGAATTTGTTCTGACGCCAGCGACAGCACGTCGGATACGCCATCAACCACAATACCGACCACGCGCTGGCCAAGATTAAGCACAATCACCACGGTATTATCGTTGTACTCGACGTCTTCCTGGCTGAATTTCACCCGCAGATCGACAATCGGCACAATCACACCGCGCAGGTTGGTGACGCCTTTAATAAACGCCGGCGTGTTGGCAATGCGCGTCACCTGATCGTAGCCGCGGATCTCCTGTACCTTCAGGATATCAATGCCGTACTCTTCATTGCCCAGCGTAAATACCAAAAATTCTTGCCCTGTCGGTTCACCCGCCAGCTTTGTTACATTCGTCATACCGGTCATGTTTTTACCTTTTCTCTGCGTTTCAGGCGGCTGTGTTCGCCAGACGTTTTTCACGATTCAATCCCTGCAGGGCGGAGACATCGACAATCAGCGCGACGCTGCCGTCGCCAAGGATGGTTGCCGCCGAAATACCCGGCACCTTGCGGTAGTTGCTCTCCAGGTTCTTCACCACGACCTGATGCTGACCAATCAGTTGATCGACCAGCAGCGCATAGCGGCGGCCGGCGCTTTGCAGGATCACGACAATCCCCTGCGTCGCCTCGGTTTTCGCCCCCTGCACGTCGAATGCTTTCCACAGTTCGACCAGCGGCAGGTATTCTCCGCGCACTTCCAGAACGCGCTCGCCGCCCGCCAGAGGATGTAAATCCTCTTCACGCGGCTGAAGGGATTCCATCACCGCATTCAGCGGCAGGATAAAGACCTCTTCGCTCACCTTCACCGACATACCATCCAGAATGGCCAGCGTCAGCGGCAGCAGAATGCGGATGGTCGTACCCGCCCCCTGTTTGGATTTGATTTCAACGTGGCCGCCCATCTCCTGGATATTACGCTTCACCACATCCATGCCCACGCCGCGTCCGGAGACATCGGTCACCTGTTCGGCGGTGGAGAATCCCGGAGCGAAAATCAGCATCCCGACCTCTTCATCGGTCATACTTTCACTCACCGACATTCCCTGCGACATCGCCTTCGCCAGAATGCGTTCACGGTTAAGCCCGGCGCCGTCATCGGTGACTTCAATACAGATATTGCCGCCCTGATGTTCAGCGGAAAGGATCAAATTCCCCACCGCCGATTTGCCCGCCGCCAGACGCGCTTCCGGTGATTCAATACCGTGATCGAGACTGTTACGCACCAGGTGCGTTAACGGGTCGATAATGCGTTCGATGAGGCTCTTGTCGAGTTCCGTTGAGCTACCAATTTGCGTCAACTCAACCTGTTTACCCAACTTGCTGGCCAGATCGCGGACCAGACGAGGGAAGCGACTGAAGACGTATTCCATCGGCATCATCCGGATGGACATCACCGACTCCTGAAGGTCACGGGCATTGCGCTGAAGCTGGCCCATGCTGGTTATCAGGTCGCCGTGGGAAACCGGGTCGAGCGCATTTGAGCGCTGCGCCAGCATCGACTGGGTGATCACCAGTTCGCCTACCAGGTTAATCAACTGATCTACCTTCTCAACCGCGACGCGAATACTGGTGGATTCGTTGCTGCGCGCCGCCGGTTTTTCGCGCTCAACGCGCGGCGATGGTGCCGGGCCATTGACCGCAATCGGCAGGTCGATAGGCGCTGCAATCACTTCCTCTTCCACGATCGGCTCAGCTTGGGCCACTGCCGTAACGGTGGAGAACTCAATCTGGTCGGCCTCAATGACAAAACACAGCACGGCAACGATGTCGTCCTGGTTTACGTCACCCTCGAGGATCGCCGTCAGAGAATCGGCCGTTTTACTGACCTGGCTTAAGGTCGCCAGGTTCCCCAGCTCCTCTTCCAGCATTTCGGGTTCACCGGATTTCAGACGAGACAGCGTAATCTGCGTTTTACCGCCCTCCGCCGTGGCCTGCACCTCATCCGCGTCATCCTGCGGGCTATTCGCCACCACGCTCAGTCGGGCGTTGCCAGCGACAGAGGGGACGCTTTCGCCTTTTGCCTCGAGCGCCAGTTGGCGTAGGGCATTGCAGATATATTCGAAGCTGGCAGCATCCGGTTCGCTGGAGCTTTTATAGGCGTCGAGCTGTTCCTGCATAATATCTTTGGTTTCCAAAAACAGGTTGATAATATCGGTGTTGAGCTGCATTTCACCACGCCGGGCTTCATCCAGCAGGTTCTCCATCAGGTGAGTGGTTTCCTGCAAAATCGTGAAGCCAAACGTGCCAGCCCCGCCCTTAATCGAGTGCGCCGCGCGGAAAATCGCGTTCAGCTGTTCAGCGTCAGGGTCATCCACCACCAGGTTCAGCAGATGCTGTTCCATATCGGCCAGCAGTTCGTCGGCCTCATCAAAAAATGTCTGATAAAAATCGCTGATATCCATGCTCACGCTATCACCTCGAGTCGGGTTGGGGCGGCGTAGTACCTGCCGCTGCTGGTGAGGCATTCGGCGACTGTAGTACGCTTAAAGGTTCATTCTGGCTCTCGGCATTCTCGTGGAGAATGGCCTGTTCAGCCTGGTTATTCAGCACCAGCAGGCTGATACGACGGTTGATCGCATCGCCGCCACCGCGTGCTGATAGGCGCATTGAGTTTGACATCCCAATGACGCGTAAAACTTTGCCATCGTCCAGCCCACCCGCCACCAGCTCGCGGCGCGAAGCATTGGCGCGATCCGCCGACAGCTCCCAGTTGCTGTAACCGCGTTCCCCGGTCGCATAGGGGTAATCATCAGTATGGCCGGAAAGACTAATTTTGTTCGGGATCTCGTTAAGCACTGGGGCAATACCGCGCAGAATATCGCGCATATACGGCTCTACCTCGGCGCTACCGGTTTTAAACATCGGCCGATTCTGGCTATCGATAATCTGGATACGCAGGCCTTCCTGCACCAAATCGATTTTCAGGTGCGGGCGCAGCGCACGGAGTTTGGGATCGGCTTCAATAA
Source organism: Kluyvera cryocrescens NBRC 102467 (assembly GCF_001571285.1). Taxonomy (GTDB): domain Bacteria; phylum Pseudomonadota; class Gammaproteobacteria; order Enterobacterales; family Enterobacteriaceae; genus Kluyvera; species Kluyvera cryocrescens. Next base: position 74,088 of record NZ_BCTM01000001.1, read on the forward strand.
GCTGGTCGAGCTCGCCACGAATACGCTTCAGGCGGTTCACTTCCATCCTTTTTTTCAGCTCATCAATATTCGGCTGCTTATTCACTTCACCCTGCTGCTGGGTCACATCATCGCCGCCGCCGGGAATGGGACTGTCGCTGTTCGCCATCCGCGGACCACCGGTAATTGCGGTAGCCAGCGGGGTACGAAAGTATTCCGCAATCTGGATAAGCTCTTTCGGGCTGGAGATCGAGATAAGCCACATCACCAGAAAGAAGGCCATCATGGCGGTCATAAAATCGGCATAGGCGATTTTCCACGACCCATGCGCGCTGCCGTGTGATTTATGCTTACGCCGTTTGACGACGACGATGGGATGCGATTGGTTTTTCATGCGTCCTCGGTGGTCGTTTGCTGCTGGCCTGCCGGGTTACGTACCGCGCGAACGTGTTCTTCCAGTTCGATGAACGAAGGACGTTCACTGCTGTAGAGAGTTTTACGCCCAAATTCAACGGCAATCGGCGGCGCGTAGCCATTGAGGTTGGATAACAGCGTAATCTTGACGCACTGCATCATCTTGGTGGTTTCGGCACTTTTCTGGCGCAGCACGCTCGCCAGCGGCGATACGAAACCGTATGCCAGCAGAATGCCGAGGAAGGTCCCCACCATGGCATGAGCAATCAGCGCCCCCAGCTCCGCCGCCGGACGATCCGCCGACCCCAGCGCGTGCACCACCCCCATAACCGCAGCAACGATACCGAATGCCGGCAGCGAATCGCCGACCAGCGCAAGGCTGTTAGCCGGTACTTCACTTTCGCTTTCATGGGTTTCGATCTCTTCATCCATCAGCGCTTCAATTTCGAAGGTGTTCATGTTGCCGCTGATAATCAGGCGCAGGTAATCGACGATAAATTCGAGCATGACCGCATCCGCCAGAATGCGCGGATAGCTGGCAAAAATTTCGCTCTCCTTCGGGTTTTCGATATCCCGCTCCAGCGAAAACATCCCTTGCTGACGGGATTTGGCCATCAGGCGATAGAGCAGCGCCAGCAGGTCCATGTACATACTTTTGGTGTATTTCGAGCGACGGAACAGTAAAGGCAGCGCCTTCATCGTCCCCTTGATGGCCTTACCGTTGTTACCCACGATAAATGCGCCGACCCCCGCCCCGCCGATAATGATCAGCTCAGCCGGTTGATACAGTGCTCCAAGGTGTCCGCCGGTCATCATGTAACCGCCGAAAACTGTCCCCAAAACAACCAGGTAACCTATTAAGATAAGCACGCTATCATCCTTCCACTGTTGACTAAGAGAGGAGACAGATGAGTCATTTCACCCCGCATGGGGTAAAAAAAAGCAGCGGCCCGAAGACCGCTGCTGGAGTGTTTAATCCACGTGACGTGGGGTTAAACAGCTTGCCCTATCTGTTCATCCAGCAGTTGTGGATTACTATCGGCAAGATCGCTGGAAAGTTTACGTCTTTTTACTGCGCGTGATGGAGGCTGGCACAGGCTACAGACAAAGCTTCCCGCAGGCTGGTGTGCGTGAGTCACAAAATTGCCGCCGCAAGAATGGCAGCTCGAAAGTTCAAGTAATCCGCTTTCAACGAAACGGACTAAAGTCCATGCGCGAGTCAGGGCTAACAGCGGCCCTTCATCCTGCTGTGGACACTGTTCAAGATAGAGACGGTAGGCTTTGATCACGGCATCAACGCCAGAGCATTGACCGCTTTTGAGTAAGAACTGCCAGGCATTGCAGAACATGGATGAGTGGATATTCTGTTCCCATGTCATAAACCAGTCCGTTGAAAACGGCAGCATTCCCTTCGGCGGCGGGCTACCCCGCAGCTCTTTGTAGAGCTTAATCAGCCGACCACGGCTGAGCTGAGTTTCACTTTCCAGCATCTGCAAACGAGCACCCAGCGTGATCAGCTCCATCGCAAGCTGAATATCGCGGGCTTCCTGAACAATGCTTTTTTCGCTCATCTTCAAGCCCTTTTCTTACGGGCAGGTTCGCCTGAGTGACTGGCTTCATTCAGCAATCTGGTGGAGAGCAGAATACCGGTGTGAATCTGCTGAAGGTCGTCAACGCGAGACTCTTGCGTCAGACGGGTTATGGTTTGGGCGTTATCAAAGCGGAACTGACAAACCAATTGGTTAGTTTCCGCTAATTTCACCATCTGCGGGAGCGTCAGTTCCCCGAGGACTTTTGCCATATCCTCGTTGATACCGAGGCGGAACATAGCAGAAGCCTTATCCTGACCAATCAAACGCTGTGCAAGAAGCAGATAAGACAAATTAATGTCGTAAATGTGCTTTAGCAACTCGGATGTATGCATTTTCCCCATCCCGAATAACCAATTAGTACTTTATGCGGTCAAACCGCATACCCCGTGATGTCGTCGGGCAAGGCCCGATAAAAAAATGAATCGGTCGAAATGCATGGCCAATCAGGCAAATCTTTCTGTGTCATTATCGGGCAACGATTTCACTTATGACCCGACAAATCTAAACATTTCTTACAATTTACTAAGATTTTTCCTAATTCGACGCAACTTTACTCGCCAGATGTGACACATACAATGTTACTTCGCTGTTAATTTGAAATTTATGTGATCTTCGTCACAAAATCAAATCGTATTTCTGACGTCGATCTATCAGTCACCTTTGTATTTTGACCAATAAACGAGCAGCTAAAGCGGCGTTTTATTCCACCCTAACGGATATTCATTCACTGAAATTATTAAACGGCGATTCAGAATGTGCGACTTTACGTGAGCCATTTACGAAAAATTTATCACAGATCATGCTTTCATCTAATAAACAAAATTCATCGTAAATTCAATAAATTGAAACATTAGAACATTGATCACAAATTGATTCGCAAGTTATTTACTTTTGGTTAACATCAATTCATCAAAAATTAAATGTTCATAAGACATGTTTATTACATCATATATTCAGTCATGCTTATGCAAGTTGGCTTAATTTCGCACAACTATTCGCATAAAATTTGCTTATGTATTAGGTTAAGTTATAAGCAGCGATATTCCGTCTAATGCTTGCGGGCGTGACGGAAAAAGAGTAAGAGATGGGTGATAGAGTGCGTATTATTCAAGCAAGGAGGTCTGATGCCTTACTCACATCTTTTAGTGGCCGTCGCGCCGACGCCGGAAAGCCATGCATTGCTGAAAAAAGCCGTCGCCATTGCGCGGCCGGAAAATGCGCGCCTCAGCCTGATTACCCTCTCTACCGATCCCGAAATGTATAACCAACTTGCTGCGCCAATGATGGAGAGCCTGCGGGAATTGATGCAGGAAGAGACGCGGCAGTTTCTGCAAAGCCTGGCCGACGCCGCCGACTACCCTATCTGGAAAAGCCAAATTGCCTCCGGTGAACTGTGCGATCACGTGAAAGCCTTTTGCCAAAACCATCAGGTTGACCTGGTTATCTGCGGCAACCATAACCAAAGCTTCTTTTCACGAGCGACCTGCTCGGCAAAAAATATTGTCGGGAATAGCGGTGTGGATGTGTTATTAGTGACACTGTAACAAAGCAGAAAGTCTTATGATTCCAGGGCGCCAGCGCCTCACTTCGCTGGCGTTTTCATCTGTCATGAACGTGCTTCGGAAACTCACCACCGAAATCATCGCTTGCGGCGATAAGCCGGACAAAACCGACACCGTCACTCGCCGGCGTCGGTTAACGACTTTATGCGCTTTGTTTGGCTTTCTGTTTGTAGCGGTCAAAAATCACCGCTGCCAGCAGAATCAAGCCTCGCACCACATACTGGGAGAATGGCGAAATATTTAGCAGGTTCATCGCATTTTCTACCGTGCCGAGGATTAAGATCCCGGCCACCACGTAGGAAATTTTGCCAATACCGCCTTTCAACGACACGCCGCCAAGTACGCAGGCTGAGATGACAATAAGCTCATAGCCAATTGACGTCATCGGCTGTCCGCTGGTCATACGCGAGGCCAGAATAATCCCTGCTGCAGCAGAGACCAGCCCCGAGAGAACAAAGATAATGATCTTCGTCCGCACCACCGGAACCCCGGCCAGTCGCGCCGCTTCTTCATTGCCGCCAATGGCCAGAGTGTTGCGGCCAAAAGTGGTTTTGTTCAGCAGTAGCCCAAAGATAATCAGGCATCCCACCGTCAGCCAGATTGGCGCCGGCAGACCTAGCCAGTTGGCGTAACCGAGCGTAAAGAAACGCTCGTCTTCAATCCCAACCGCTTTACCATCGGAGATGATGTAGGCAAGGCCGCGCACGATCTGCATCGTGGCAAGCGTGGTGATCAGCGCATTAATTTTGAGTCTGGCAATCACGAATCCATTGATAAATCCACTCACTGCCCCCAGCAGTAAACCGGCAAAGACGCCAATCCACAGGCTTTCGGTGGCATTAATCACCACCGCCGTGGTGACCCCCGCGCAGGCGATAACCGAGGCGACCGACAGATCGAAATCGCCTGATGCGAGGCAAAACAGCATCCCGCAGGCGACCATCCCTGACATCGAAATCGCCAGGCCCAGGCCTTTCATATTAATAAATGACGCAAAGTTCGGCACAAACAGGGCGCAGCAGATAAACAGAACGGCAAACACGACCAGCATGCCGTACTGATCCCAGATACGGCTAAAGCTCAGTGATGAGCCGCGAGCGCCAGGTGTAGTAACAGATGACATCATAATCTCCTTACTCAGGCGACGGCCTGACTGACTTTTGGCATGGCGAGGCTTAGGGCCTGCTGTTCATTGGCGCTTTCGTGCTGCAGCTCACCAGATATTTCCCCCTCACGCATCACTACGATGCGATCTGCAACGCCCAGGACTTCAGGCAGATCGCTTGAGGCAAACAGCACCGCAACCCCGGAGGCTGCCAGCGCATATATCACGTTATAGATCTCGTGCTTCGCCCCTACGTCGATCCCACGCGTCGGCTCATCGAGTAAAATGACTTTCATCTCTTCCGACAGCCAGCGCCCCAAAATCGCCTTCTGCTGATTTCCGCCAGACAGGTTCATAATCAGCTGCTGCGCGCCCGGCGTTTTGATGTTTAGGGATTGGATGTGATGGTCAGCGTTACTGGCTTCCCAAGCGTTATTGATAAGGCACCCGGCGTGAATATGCTTACGTCGGGCGCTGATATTGATGTTGTCGCGTACCGAATGTACCGGGATAATTCCTTCGGCCTTGCGGTCTTCCGGGCAGAGCATCATTCCCGCACGGATCGCCTGCGCTGGCTTATCAATGGTCACCCGCTGACCGTCGATAAAGATTTCGCCGCCGGTTATCTTTGTGCCACCAAAAATTCCTTTCATCAGTTCGCTTCGCCCGGCGCCCACCAGCCCAAACAGGCCAACGATTTCACCGCTGCGCACCGACAACGAAATGGGCGTCCTCACGCCCAGCGCTTTTACCTCCGCCAGACGAAGACGCTCCTCGCCGTATTCTCGGGGCTGCCAGCCGTAGATATCACCGATATTACGCCCCACCATCGCCTGAACCAGACGGTCATGGCTCACCTCATTCATATCATCAAAGGTGCAGACGTAGCGGCCGTCTTTGAATACCGTAATGGCATCGCTAATCGCAAAGATCTCTTCCATACGGTGGGAAACATAGATGATCACCCGCCCCTCTTTTCTCAGTTCGCGGATCACGCGAAAAAGGTTATCGATCTCGCGGGCAGAGAGTGAGCTGGTGGGTTCATCAAAGGCAATCACCTTGGCGTTACGCGCTAGCGCTTTGGCAATCTCCACCATCTGCCATTGGCCGATGGAGAGGTATTTCAGCGGCGTATCGGGATCGATATCCAGACCCAGATGTTCAAGCTGAAGACGCGCTTCATAGTTCAGTAATGACCGGTTGACGATCCCGCCGCGGCTGGGTAATTGCCCAAGATAGATATTTTCAGCGACTGTCATCTCCGGGATGAGATGCAGTTCCTGGTAAATAATGGCGACACCGGCGTTTAACGCCGCGGTGGTGTCAGCAAACGAAATCTCTTCTCCACGCAGAGCCAGCGTGCCCGCAGTGGGTGAATAATTACCGCTGAGTATTTTCAACAGCGTCGACTTACCGGCACCGTTTTCCCCCATCAACGCATGTACCTGGCCGCTATAGCAATCGAAGCTAATATCGGACAGTGCTTTGACGCCGGGAAACGTTTTGCAAATACCATGGAAAGAGAGATAAGGGGCAGACTGTTGCATGGCAACCTCCACAATCAGCTATCCTTCTCCCCCCGCAAGCGGGAGGAGAACCATCAGGAATCAGAGGCCTTTTTTCGCCAGCTCTTCTTTGAAGTTGTCACGGGTGATCAGTACGACGTCAGTCACCGCGGTGAATTTCGGGGGTTCGACACCCTTCTCTACCCAGTTGTAGAGCAGTTCGCTGGTTTTATAACCGTGAATATCCGGGCTTGGCAGCAGTGAACCGAAGAAGCCGGTCGCCTGCGCTTTTGACAGCTCATTAACCGCGTCCACACCGTTAATACCGATACCAATGACGTTTGCCGCTTTAAAGCCCTGACCTTCCGTTGCACGAACGCCGCCCAGCACGGTGTTATCGTTCATGCCAATAATCAGCCATTGCTTCACTTCCGGGTGTTGAACCAGCAGTGAGTTACCGGCGTCGAATGCGCCAGGGATATCGTTTGATTTGGTTGGGATCTGGTAAATCTGTTTTTCCGGGAAGCCCGCGGCTTTTATCGCATCCATCGAACCCGTTGTGCGGCGGCGCGCGGTATCCAGTTCATTGGCGGTAATCGCCATTACGCCGGTGGTTTTCACATCCCAGCCGCGCTTTTGCATCTCTTTATACAGTTCCTGCCCCTGGCGCGCGCCAATTTCACTGGCGGCCATCATCACCAGCGGCACGGTATCCATCGGTTTGCCTTTCGCATTCACGAACTGGTCGTCGACGGTAATAACCTTCATGTCATAGCTGCGCGCTTTCGCCACAATGGCTGGCCCCAGTTTTGGGTCCGGCGTACAAATAACAAAGCCTTTTGCGCCGCTGGCCGCCAGACTATCAATAGCATTTAGCGTTTTTTCACCATCGGGAACGGCTATTTTAATCACATCAAAGCCGAGATCTTTTCCCGCCTTATCAGCAAATTTCCATTCGGTCTGGAACCAGGGTTCTTCTGGCTGTTTAACTAAAAAGCCGAGTTTCAAATTTTCAGCCATAGCCGATTGTGACATAACCGCTGCCAGCCCGATGGCGGCCAACGCTTGCGTAAATTTGTGCATGGTTAACTCCAGCCTTAATGTTCTTTTATGTAGGGAAAAATCAGAGAGCCGATTTAAATTAGACATAAAACAAAGTATTAGCTGTTCTACTTACAGCGTTAACGTTGTTGAAACATTAATAGCCCGGAATTCGTTTTGTATAAGAGAGCAGCATCACACCGCAGAATTACAGTAAAGTGATGCATAGATTCAGCAGATAATTACATATTAAGACGCGCGAATTGTCGGACAATTCGCGCAAAATCAGCCATAACGGCGCAGGGGGAATGAACTACCAGCGGTAATAGATATGATCGGCGTGGTCGCGTACCGGCGCTTCATCTCCTAACAGACGGGCAGCAACGGTGAAAGCAAAATCAAACACGTGACCAAACCCTTTTCCGCTGATCAAATTACCGTCTTCCACTACCGGTGCATCAACGTATTCGCCATTTTTAACATCCTGCCATAAATCACCGGAGCACACGTAACGACGCCCTTTAAGCAAGTCATTACCGGCCAACACGCGGGCGGCGGCAGAACAAATAGGGCAAATCAGTTTATTCGCTGCGTCATGGGCGGCCACAAATTTGATGACGTCGGGATCGGCGGCCAGATTGACGCTTCCCTGCGGCCCACCCGGCAATACCACCGCGTCGTACAGGGTATCCAGACGTTCTGCCAGCGTCGCATCCGCCACCATCGGAATATCGTGATAGCTCACCACCGCACGGGATTCAGCGCACGACACCAGTTCAACACCGATATGCAGACGGCGCAAAATATCGATAGTGACAATCGCTTCCCCTTCTTCAAATCCAGGGGCCAGCAGTACTGCAACCTGTTTCATTTTAACTCCTGTAAATTCATATCAAAATTGTCCTCCCTGACGATAAAAAGGGGTGGACTCTGCACACGCTAAAATACTGTGAACATAATCCACTTGCCTGCTGCTATCAAATTTGATCTAAAACAAAATTAATGCCGTTGAGATATTTATCAACGCCGCAGGAAAGTCGTATATATAAGTATGAATGATAATAGCGTGCGCTTATTCATAACAAATAATGCTGATAACGACTACCAGACATCAATAGATGATGAATATATTAGATGTAGGTCACGTTTTTAATGTACGCAATGAAACAGATTTCCCATATGTTAACAAACTCTTATAAGGATGTACTTAAAGTCACAATCACTATTAATCATGTCATTACGAAAATTTAATTTTGGATATTAAGTTGATTCTAATATGTGTTGTAACGAAACGTAAAAAGCGGCTTATAAGAGTTTTCTTGTATCGATTCTAAGAGTATTCTTTTTTACGACCGGAGAAGTATTATATTTCAGGTCATGCATGAGGACTACAAATAATATGTAGTCGAATTCAACGTGTAAATAGCGCATGGTTAGCGGCTATTATGAACTATGCGGTGTAACGCGTATCGTTCCTACCCAGCAATAAGGATATTCGTATGGCAGTATCGGGAATGGTTCAAAAGCTTAATGCTCAGATGAATCTTGAATTTTATGCATCTAATCATTATTTGCGTTTGAGCGAGTGGTGCTCAGAACATCGTCTGAATGGCACCGCGACGTTTCTACGTTCGCAGGCACAGTCCAGCGTAACGCAAATGATGCGGGTGTTCGATTTCATGAAGAAAGCGGGTGCATATCCGGTCGTCAAGGCCTTTGAGGCCGATGAAGATAAATGCGCAACGCTCGAAGATCTTTTCGTCAAAACGATTAAAGACCACGAACAGCGGACGTCAACGCTGTCTGAACTGACCCTGGAAGCAAAAGTGCTTCAAGACGATAACACCCTTAATTTCCTGAACACACTGGAAGAAGAGCAGGAACAGGATGGTATCTTGCTGAAGACGATTCTGGATGAAGTGCGCAGTGCGCGTAAAGCTGGCCTGTGCATTCAACAAACCGACCAGCATCTGCTGAATATCATGGCCCACCAACAGCATTAATTTTATCGGCAAGGGCGGCCAACGCCCTTGCCTTTCAGGCTTCAGAGATGACAACCCCGTTGTCTGAGTACCGATTAATGCGCGGTTTCTTGCGGCGTAAACTTCAGCTCAATTAAGGCAATAGCCTTTTGAATGGCCCGCTGCGTGACCGGATCGGCACCCGCCGGATGCGTGGTAAAATCAATAGATTTAAGCTGGGAAGCCATCTTGTCACGCACTTCAACCGGAGCGATAACGTCAATAACATCGAGGATCTGTTTGATAACGAGCTGACAGGCAACCACATCGGAAACCAGTTCATCGTCAGGGGTAAGCTTCTGAGACATTTTTTTGCTCCTATTTTGCGGAGCGTAATAGTAACCTACTTTTGCAGAAGACAAAAAAAACCTGCCGCGGCAGGTTTTTTTTATCAGAACATAGCGCCTGGCGGTACGTCTTTGAAGGTCTTGCAGTAGTTTTCAAACATGCTTTTGAGGATTTTACGCATACGCTGTTTCATGGTGATGTTCCCGTTTTTTTGTTATGCAGGTGTTATTGTCTACGGGCTTATAATATGACTCACGTCACAAAAATCAACCATTCTGCGATGCAAATCACACCACTTTCATTCTTTGCGTTAAATTTATAAAAATTTTGTTATAGAAATCTACCACTTACAACATCTACAAAATTTGTAAATATTACGAGATCTTTTGATAGGGTAAAAAAAGATGAGTGAGCCTCTCCAGGCCCAGGCGACGCGTGGGGTATCCCCTGCTGCGCTGCTTGTGGCCGGTGCATTCTTTATGGAGTTCCTTGATGGGACGGTGATTGCCACCGCCTTGCCAGATATGGCGAAAACCTTCGGCGTTGAAGCGGTCGATTTGAATATCGGCATCAGCGCTTACCTGATAACCCTCGCCGTACTGATTCCAGCCAGCGGCTGGATAGCAGACCGCTTTGGCGCCCGCACCATCTTCAGTATCGCACTGGCTATCTTTACCGTCTCCTCGGTCTTCTGCGGTCTTGCGACCAGTGCCCATAGCTTTGTGGCTATGCGCATCCTACAGGGCGTGGGCGGCGCGCTAATGGTTCCGGTTGGTCGGCTCGCCGTGCTGCGAACCACACCTAAACATCTGCTCATTACCGCGATTGCTACGCTGACCTGGCCGGCGCTCATCGCCCCGATAATTGGGCCACCTCTGGGCGGATTCATTACCAGCGTTGCGGACTGGCGCTGGATCTTCTTTATTAATGTCCCGCTCGGCATTATTGCCATCATTCTAGCGCTGCGGATCATCCCGAATATTCGCGATGATGAACGCCGCCCTTTCGATCTGCCCGGTTTTCTGGCGACCTCAATTTCGATGGTCAGTTTGGTTTATGCCATGGAGTTACTGGGCGCTGAGAAAATGCAGGGCGGGCTGGTTGCCGCACTGCTATTGCTTGGCGGCGTGACGTTTTATTATGCGCTACGGCACTTCCGCCGCAGCCCGGCACCAATGATCCGTATGGATGCGCTACAGGTTCCCACTTTCCGGGTCACCATGTACGGCGGCTCACTCTTCCGCGCGTCGATAAGCGCCGTCCCGTTTCTGCTGCCGCTGCTTTTTCAGGTCGGTTTCGGTATGGATCCCTTCCACTCGGGGCTCTTAGTTCTGGCGGTCTTCGTGGGTAACCTGACCATTAAGCCGGCCACCACGCCGCTGATACGCTGGCTTGGCTTCCGTCGTCTGCTTTTGCTTAACGGCGCGCTCAACGTGCTGGCGCTGGTTGCCTGTGCCTTCCTGACGCCACAAACGCCGGTTTGGGTCATTATGCTGATCTTGTATCTGGGAGGCGTGTTCCGCTCTATTCAGTTTACCGGCGTCAGTACCCTGGCCTTCGCCGACGTTCCCTCTGCACAAATGAGCTACGCTAACACCTTGTTTAGCACCGCCAGCCAGTTGGCTATTGGGTTGGGGATTACGCTCGGGGCCATTGGCATTCGTATTGGCGAGAAGCTCAGCGCACTGCTGGATTTAACTGCCATGCCGGGCATCAGCTTCCGTCTGGCTTTTCTCTTTATCGCGCTGATATGTCTTGTTGGCATGATTGACACTCTGCATCTGACTCGCGATGCGGGCAGTTCCGTGTCGAAGAAAGTAAAAGCCTAGCCCTGAAAAACAAAAACCCACGCAGTGCGTGGGTTTTTTATTGCGCTGTTGGCGGTCGGGCTTATGCCAGGATCTCGCGAACAAAAGCTTCGATTTCTTTGTTCTGGCAGTTTTCGAAGAAGCACTGCTGGAAACGCTGACCAGAAACGGCGGTTTTCACCAGTTCAGGATCAATCGCGCGCAGGGTATCCAGATAGTTTTCTTTTACCACTGCCGCTTTCACCTGATTCAGAATACCCGCGTTACGCACCTGAGGTTCTTTACGCTCTGGTGGGTAACCCTCGCCATTACGGCCGGTGAAGGCTTTTTCAAACATGTAGCGTACGTTCAGCTCAGCGCCCCAGCCGTAGCCTTTCGCAAAGGCCAGAGACAGTGCATTACCGTTGTTGATCTGTGCAAACAGGAAGGCATCCGCTGGATCCAGGCAGTAACCGCAGACGACGCCTGGGTGAATGTTCAGAGACATCAGTGCGCCCTGACCGGTACCGCAGCCGGTCACCACGAAATCTACCGCCTTCGAGTTCAGCAGGATGCTGGCCATGATGCCCAGGTGGATGTAGGTCAGGTGATGATCGTTTTCATCAGACATGCCCACGTTATAAACCGGGAAGCCTTTTTCATCGGCCACGGCTTTTAACTCATGATGAATAGTCGCGTTTTTGCTGGCCTGGCTATTTTCCATCATCAGTGCAATTTTCATTCTTTCCTCTCCTGAAAGCTACGCGGGCTCGCCCGCAGTCGGTCGATTACATTAGGGTAACCTTACTACCAGACAAACACACTTTCAAATTTTATGAAAAAACGTTTTGATTTTTACCAATGCGGTCACACTTTTGTTCTTTAGCCGATTGATAAAACCTTACATAAACCGTTAATTATTTACTGTGTACTGGCGTAAGGCTCGACTAGACTAAGTTAGGGACAGAAAGTCCCTGCTTTTTATACGCTTTTAAATGGATTTAAATAGTCACTGCAAAGGAACTGACTTGTGACACAGCACTGCCGATTTTTTCGACACGGACTGGGTCTCCTTGTTCTACTGACCCTGTTTTTCGTTTGCATTCCCCGCGTGTATGCGGTTCCCCCGCAGAAAGTAAAGCCTGCTGCACCTGTCCCCGTGTGGGTGCTGGATGCTGACAGCTTTGAATTCTGGCGCGACAGCCACGGGGAATATCACGGCTTTTACGCCGAGCTTCTTCACGCCATTAATTCGCGCTACGGGTATAACCTAACGCTACGTCCTATCGATAGCACCACCTTCGAACAGCGTTTTCATCACCATGACTACGGGCTGTATGCCAGCGTGCTGCAAACTAAAGCGCATCTGCACAACAACATTTTGTCAGCGCGCCTGTTTGAAAACACGATTGTCGCCGCCAGTATTACGCGCCAGGCAAAATCGATCGGTGATCTACAAAACACCCGCGTTATCTTCCGCCGCCGCGATCACACGCAGCAGTTGGTGAAGGAAGCATTTCCGGGATTAAGGTTTCAGCAAATTATCGAAGTCGACAGCAGCAAAGAGGCGCTGCAGATCCTCCGCAGTGGCGGCGCCGACTTCTACATTAATGAAGACCGTGAGATAGGTAGCCCACAGTATTACTACACTATTTCACGGCCGTTCAATTCGCTGCGCATCACCGCTTCTTTTGGTCTCAGCCCAGAGTTGATTTATATGCGCAGCAATATCGATCAGCTGATCAATGAGTGGCAGCAAAGCGGTAAACTCCAGGCGCTGGAGGAACAAAGCCAGCTTGAATATCTCCGTCACCATTTGACGATAACCGACGATGAGCGCACCTGGCTCCAGGAAAACCGTCTCACGCTTTGGCTGCCGAAAAACGAAAGTTTTGCTCCTATTATCTGGAAGGACGATCGGGGCTATCGCGGCAGCGCCATCAGCATGGTCAACGATCTTCGCGATCTGTTGAATATCAACGTTGACGTGCTGTTCGTCGATAACTACATGATTCGAATGCAGAATGAGAACTGGCCGGTTCATCTTGCCGACATTATTGATGTGCGCAACGGTGCACAAATGGAAGGGTTGGTCGGGCCGCTGTCGAATTGGTATAACGCGTACTACAACAAAATCGGGCAGCCTTTTATTGTTGATGAAGAGCAGGTTCGCCACCAGCGAATTGGGGTGATCCGCGGCTCATTTGCCGCCTATTATCTGCGCCAACGCTTTGGCACCGATGTGACGCTAATCGCCCGAGCATCCATTGATGAACTTCTGGATGCTATTGATAACAACTACATTGATTATATCCTTGGCGATTTATCCTCCCTTGAGCAGGCGCTACGCGGCAGCGACCTTTTCCGAGGCTCGCTAAAAGTGGCCGGGCTGACCCATTCCAGCTACCAGATCGGTACCTGGGTCAACGTCGATCATCCGCTGCACGCACTTTTGGCTCAGGTACACCTCATTTCCAGCTATCGTCATCAGCTCATGACTCCGCTCCCCCCCAACACGCCATTTTCGCTGAGTAAAAACGCCTGGCAGATAATCAGTCTTGGGCTTTTGGTTTTGCTGGTCTTTATTCTCAGCATGATGCTGATGATGTGGCGGCATATGAATAAAAACCGCGCCATCAACCGCAGCATTGTTGAAGCCATGGAGACCATAAACCACGTTCACGATGATGAAACCGGCTGCCACATTCGCCGGGTTGCGGCCTACTGCGGCCTGCTGGCACGCAATCTCAAGTTGCCGCCCAAAACCGTTCGCGCGATTGAAACCTATGCCTCGCTTCACGATATTGGCAAGATAGCCGTACCTGAACATATTCTGCGCAAAAAAGGCCGACTCACTGAAGATGAGTTTAAGCAAATTCAGAAGCATACGGTTAAAGGCTGGCGTATTGTTCAGGGGTTGGCGTTGGGTTCCGTGGCTGAAAATCTGATTCATTATCACCATGAAAAATGGGATGGTTCGGGCTATCCGCAGGGGCTTGCTGGCGAGAACATTCCGCTGGAAGCTCGCATTCTGGCAATTGCCGACGTTTACGATGCCTTACGCCAAAAGCGGGTCTATAAACCCAGCTTCTCCCACGAGGGTGCCTGTGAAATTATCATTAGCAATGCGGGCACCCATTTCGACCCGCAGCTGATAAAGCTCTTCTCCCAGCTGCATCTGCAGTTTCAGGCGGTTTATGATTCACAGATGGATTAGCCTACGGATATAGCGACTATTCAAGGGATTGCCAACAGTAAGTGGAACTACAATGAGGTTACGACAGATTGCGCAGAGCGAATTGATGAAAAGCCTCATTCTTATCCCCTTCCTGCTGGCCCTTTCCGCCTGCTCGGTTCCCCGTGCGGCAAGCGTGAGTGAAGTTGATGCCAATAGCGGTATCGTGCGCCTGACCTACGGCCAGGCCATTTTGCAAAATGCCAGAACCGACGATTACATCGCCCGCTCCGAGGCCAATAAGGCTTGCCAGCAGATGGGTTATGCCACCGCATTTGCCTATGGTCAGCCAATTACCACTTGTACAACCACCAGCGGTTCACTGTGCCTCAACCAACATGTGACACTGCAGTATCAATGCCGGGGGATTGCTAACGTACCGGTTTCCACCGCCTATTATTAATATTCCGCCGGTTAATTCCGGCGTTATTTATTTCACCCCTTAATTTATCGCTATATTTATGCCAATGAGTTTTATTCCCATTCGTATTATTAACTAAATAATTTTTAATTTACCTTTTGCAAATAAATTAATAACAAATTATAGTTTCGCGGTAATTAACTTGTAACCTATTTTTCAGGAGCGAAACCATGCTTAAAGCGCCCATGATCGAGAAATTAAACGAACAGATGAATCTCGAACTTTATTCTTCGCTGCTGTATCAACAGATGAGCGCCTGGTGCAGCTTCAACAGCTTTGAAGGCGCAGCGGCCTTTTTACGTCGCCATGCGCAGGAAGAAATGACGCACATGCAGCGCCTGTTCGATTATCTGACCGATACCGGCAGCCTGCCACGCATCAACACCGTACAGAGCCCGGTTGCTGAATACGCATCGCTGGATGAATTATTCCGCGTCACCTATGAACACGAACAGTTGATCACCAGTAAAATCAATGAACTGGCTCATGCTGCGATGACCAACCAGGACTATCCGACCTTTAACTTCCTGCAATGGTATGTGGCTGAACAGCATGAAGAAGAGAAACTGTTTAAATCCGTCATTGATAAGCTGACGTTGGCGGGTAAAAGCGGTGAAGGTCTGTACTTTATCGATAAAGAACTGGCGACTCTCGACACACAGAATTAATCATTGGGCAGCGGCGTACAACGCCGCTGCCAATTAATGACGGCAAATTTTATTTTCAGCGGTATTAAAACCAGATTCCTGCGCAATAAACTTACCTTTCTTTTGCAGAAATGCAATCAGCTCACCAGCGCTCATATTCTCTGCCGAACAGGTATGAAAACGCGCCTGCTCGCCAAATCGCGCGTGAATGTCCGCTTCCAGACTTTCAATACTGTATCGCTCACCTGACGCCAGCATCATGTTCAGCACTTCATGGCCGTGAATAGAGTCCATTGTTCCTCCTGTCATAAAAGACCAACATAACCTGCATTTGTTTTATATGTTTTGCGCTAGCGCAGTTTTCCCATCACCGAGATGAAATGTAAACTAATCAATACACTCGCTGTAATTCAGATTTGACGAAAACACCACTTTCACATACTCTGCGCGACATCTTTCGTTGTGATGACGTTCTGAAGTAGAGGAAAGCGTGAGAAATCGTACCCTGGGGAGTATTTTAATCGTCGCCGGCACCACTATCGGCGCAGGAATGCTGGCGATGCCGCTAGCTTCTGCGGGCGTTGGCTTTGGTGTAACGCTGGTGCTGTTAGTCGGGCTGTGGGCTTTAATGTGTTATACCGCCCTGCTGCTGCTGGAAGTTTATCAACACGTTCCGGCCGACACCGGCCTCGGTTCACTGGCGCTGCGCTACCTGGGGCGCTACGGACAGTGGGTCACCGGCTTTAGTATGATGTTCCTGATGTACGCGCTGACCGCCGCCTATATCAGCGGCGCGGGTGAACTGCTAGCTTCAAGCCTCAGCCAATGGCTGAGCATCGATATGCCACCAGCCCTCGGCGTTCTGCTGTTCACCGCCGTAGGTGGCCTGGTTATCTGTATTGGCACTTCGCTGGTCGATCTCTTCAACCGCTTCCTGTTCAGCGCCAAAATTATCTTTCTCATTGTGATGCTGGTACTGCTGCTGCCGCACATTCACAAAATTAACCTGCTGACGCTTCCGCTGGAGCAAGGGCTTGCGCTCTCCGCTATCCCGGTTATTTTTACCTCCTTTGGTTTCCACGGCAGCGTACCGAGTATCGTCAGCTACATGAACGGCGACGTGCGCAAACTGCGCCGGGTCTTTGTCATCGGTAGCGCCATTCCGTTGGTTGCCTATCTGTTCTGGCAACTGGCAACGCTGGGCAGCATCGATGCCCCGGTGTTCGGCGCGCTGATGGCGCAGCACACCGGCTTAAACGGCCTACTGATGGCGATCCGCGAAGTCGTCGCCTCACCGCACGTGGAGCTGGCTGTACACCTGTTTGCCGATCTGGCGCTGGCGACCTCATTCCTTGGCGTTGCGCTGGGGCTGTTTGATTACCTGGCCGATCTGTTCCAGCGTAAAAATAGCGTTCGCGGTCGACTGCAAACTGGCGCAATTACCTTCCTGCCGCCGTTAGCCTTCGCGCTATTTTACCCGCGCGGTTTCGTCATGGCGCTGGGCTATGCCGGCGTAGCGCTGGCGGTGCTAGCACTGATTATCCCGTCGCTGCTGACCCTACAAAGTCGTAAGCACCACCCAGAAGGCGGCTACCGCGTGGCCGGTGGCAAACCAATGCTGTGGCTGGTGTTTGCCTGCGGTATCGCGGTCATTATTATTCAGGCGGGGATCGCCACCGGGCTGCTGCCATCCGTTGGCTAGTGCCGCCCACTGAAGGGTAAAATCGCCCAGAAACATCATCTCCTGGCGTTGATAATGTTTCTGGGTTGTTTCTCATTTTTTGAGGTGCATCATAATTACGGAAAATTAACGCATTAGGTTTTTATTCACCTTTGATGCATACGCCAAATAACGGTTACATGCCGTTATTTTATTGCCATCTCTGGATCCTGATTCTGTATTCATTTTTGCCTCTCCCTTTGCCGCGTTTTGCCTGCCCCTGATGACTAAACAAGGCGCTACGTCTGTGCCTGCACACTCACGCCCCAGCACTTCGCCATTAACTTCAGCGTTAGCTCAGCAAATGAATGCTCTCCATACGTTACCGCACATCGCTTTCATTATTATAATTTCCGGTTGGGCGTGATTTTTCGCTACAAAAAGCCGCGTCTTTTGCGTATCAATCGCCCCTCTGCCGAGGCCATCGAGTTTGACTCATCGCCGCTTCGCAATCCGGAGCGCCGGGGCCACTCTCGCTTCGCAGTAGATAATTATTCATTGCCGCACAAAAAACGCTGTCCCCCTCTTGCCTCTTTTAGTGCAATCCGGATGCTAAATTTTAAATAAATGTTAAATTTAAGCCATGCAGTCAGTAACTCTGCATACCACGGCTAACTAAGAACATATTACTTACAAGATTAAGGTTTATCATGGATAAGTTATCTTATGCTTCCGATAGCAAGACATCTGCCTGGAACACCTACCTGCAACAAATCGAACGTGTCGCGCCTTATCTCGGTGAGTTATCCCGCTGGATCGATACCCTGCGCCATCCCAAACGCGCGCTGATTGTCGATATTCCCGTACAGATGGACGATGGCTCGATCCGCCATTTTGAAGGCTACCGCGTGCAGCACAACCTTTCCCGTGGACCAGGCAAAGGCGGTGTGCGCTATCACCCTGACGTCGATCTTAATGAAGTCATGGCGCTGTCTGCGTGGATGACCATCAAGTGCGCCGCCCTGAACCTGCCGTATGGCGGTGCGAAAGGCGGCGTCCGCGTGAACCCATTCGAACTGTCCGAAGGTGAGCTTGAACGCCTGACGCGTCGCTACACCAGCGAAATTGGCATTATTATTGGGCCACAGAAAGATATCCCAGCGCCGGACGTTGGTACCAACGGGAAAGTGATGGCATGGATGATGGATACCTACTCCATGAACCACGGCACCACCATTACCGGCGTGGTCACCGGCAAACCTATCCACCTTGGCGGCTCCCTGGGACGTGAGAAAGCCACCGGTCGCGGCGTATATATCAGCGGGCGTGAAGTGGCTCGGCGCGCCAATATCGAAGTAGAAGGCGCTCGCGTCGCAGTGCAAGGCTTCGGTAACGTCGGGAGCGAGGCCGCTCGCCTCTTTGCCGCCGCCGGCGCGCGCGTGGTGGCGATTCAGGACCACACCGCCACGCTGTTTAATGCTACCGGTATTGATATGGATGCGTTGACGAGCTGGCAGGTTGAGCACAAGCAGATCGCCGGTTTCCCTGGCGCCGACACCATTGCCAGCGAAGCGTTCTGGGACGTTGACATGGATATTCTGATCCCGGCCGCGCTGGAAGGCCAGATCACCCGCCAACGCGCCGAAATTCTGAAGTGCAAACTGGTGCTGGAAGGCGCAAACGGCCCGACTTACCCGGATGCCGATGATGTACTGGCTAGCCGCGGCATCGTCGTCGTTCCAGACGTTGTCTGTAACGCCGGTGGGGTTACGGTCAGCTACTTCGAGTGGGTTCAGGATATGGCGAGCTTCTTCTGGAGTGAGGAAGAGATCAACGCCCGCATGGACAGAATTATGACCGACGCCATGGTACACGTCTGGGAGAAAGCCGCAGAGAAAACCTGTTCTCTGCGTACCGCGGCCTACATCGTGGCCTGCGAGCGCATTCTGCTCGCTCGTAAAGATCGTGGGATCTATCCAGGCTAATACCTGAATACGGTGAGCGGCTTCGGCGGCTCACCGCCTTTCTTCAGCCAATTCGCCCGCACTGAGCTATGCTGTAAGCCGTTAATGACTGCCAAAGGAGTCAGGCATGGCTGACTGGAATCCCTCGTTGTATTTGCAATTTGCCTCCGAACGAACCCGCCCGGCCGCAGAGTTGCTGGCCCGTATTGCTAAACCAACCGCGAAACACATAGCCGATCTCGGCTGTGGGCCGGGCAACAGTACCGAACTGCTGCACGATGTCTGGCCGGATGCGGTCATTACTGGCGTGGACAATTCGCCAGCGATGCTGGAAAAGGCTCAGCAAGCGCTGCCTGACTGTCAGTTTGTCAATGCCAATATCAGCGAGTGGCAGCCGGAACAGCCGCTGGATGTGCTCTATGCTAACGCATCGCTACAATGGGTGGCCGATCATCAGATACTGTTCCCCCGCCTTGCCTCACTGCTGGCAGCGGACGGCGTGCTGGCGGTGCAGATGCCGGACAACTGGCAGGAACCTTCGCACGCATCAATGCGTCAGGTCGCCCATGAATTGGGCCACCCACCGCGGGCGAGAACGCCATTACCGAGCGTACAGATTTATTATGATTTACTGACCCAATGCGGCTGTGATGTGGATATCTGGCGAACCACCTATTTCCATCCGCTGGCGTCACATCAAGCCATTATTGAGTGGTTAAGTGCAACCGGGCTGCGCCCGTATTTGCAGGATCTGGATAGCATCAATCAGCAGGCCTTCCTGCGTCGCTACCTGCAGTTATTGGAAGAGCATTACCCGCGGCAGAAAAATGGCCAGGTTCTGTTGGCGTTTCCGCGTTTGTTTATTGTCGCCCGACGGGCGAATCAGAGATAGCCATGACGGCTGAAGAAAGTCGTGTTTGTCAGTTCAGGGCGATGTTCCGTTCACTTTATGTCTGCAGAAAATGAAACAACAGCATCAGTGAAGGGGTAAAGGGGCGGCGGTGATTAGCCGCCCCTTGTGCACACCCGGCGCCATTCTGGTTATGTGGCATGATATGAACAAGGTGCGCAATCGGCTGGGAAACTGAACGTCATACCGCATGACTAATCAGTATTAAGCCTGACACCAGCGACAGTGTTGCTTATTTCGCTAAGCAGCACTGCTTATATTTTTTACCACTGCCGCACGGGCAAGGATCGTTACGCCCAACTTTCTGCGCATTGACAATCGGCTGCTTAACCGGCGCTTCCTTCGGGTTATCCATCCAATAGTCATACAGCGCCAGCGCCGCTGGACGAATTTGGTCGATACTGTCGACGTACGCTTCGGCGGTAAATTTACCCAACTCAGCGGTTTTCTCTTCGTCGCCGTGCAGAGCAATATTATCCAGTGCCGTCTGCAGCGCTTCCGGCAGGCCGGACCAATCGCTCATGCCCACACCACGCAGATAGCCGTAACACCACTCTTCAACGATGGTCAGCTCCTGATCTTCTTCTTCGCGGGTGCCATACAGCGGTTCAAACTGATCGGGGTAATCATTCAGACGATCGGCGATGTCGCTCATGTGTTGCAGCGTCAGATTCACAAAACGATCGCGCTCGCGGTCAGTCGCCCAGTGCGGCACGTGCTCGGCCCCACCCCATACGGCGAACATCCACTCGGCGGGTTCAATTTCCAGCGGCGATGAAAGCACGGCGGTCAGCATACCATCCAGTTCGGAGACGTCGATAATTGACGCATCGGTGGCATATTTGGCAATCGTCTCGTCCAGCCATTCCAGTTCGCTTTCGGTTAATGGTCCCGTTTTCATACTTATCTCTACCGTTGTTGATGACGTGTATCTCTTATTCAGGCGGCAATGATGCAGGAGTTTGCCACCGAACTCCAGCATCATTGCCCCATCACGCTATACGCCGCCCAGATAGGCCTTACGAACATCCTCGTTGCCCAGCAGTTCCTCACCGCTCCCGCTTAGACGAATTTGCCCGTTGACCATCACATAGCCACGATCCGAGAGCTTAAGCGCATGATGGGCGTTCTGCTCCACCAGAAATATAGTCATGCCGTTGCTGGCCAACTCACGAAGCGTCTGGAAGATCTGTTTTACCACGATAGGCGCCAGCCCCAGACTCGGTTCATCCAGCAGCAACAGCTTAGGGCGGCTCATCAGTGCGCGAGCTATCGCCAGCATCTGCTGTTCACCACCGGACATCGTCATCGCCCGCTGTTTGCGTCGCTCCTTTAACCGAGGGAACAGATCAAACATGCTTTGCAGATCCTCAGCCGCATACTTATTGCCAATAGGGATGGTCCCCATCAGCAAGTTTTCTTCGACGGTCATATCAGGAAAGATACGCCGCCCCTCCGGCGCCTGCGCTATCCCCGCCGAGGCGACGAAATGGGTCGATTTATGACTGATATCCTCACCGCCAAACAGGATCTGCCCGCTTCGCACCCGCGGCTGGCCAAAAATGGACATCAGCAGCGTCGACTTTCCTGCGCCGTTAGCGCCAATCAGCGATACGGTTTCGCCCTTATTCACCTGCAATGACACCTGTTTAAGCGCCTGGATCACGCCATAGAACACATCCACTTCACGAAACTCCAGCATCGGTTCGCTCATAGATGAACCTCATCTTCGCTGGCACCCAGATAGGCAGCAATGACCTTTTCATCATGCTGGATTTGCTCCGCTTTGCCCCGCGCAATGACATCGCCGTGATCGAGCACGATAATATCGTCCGAAATCTCCATCACCATTCCCATATCATGTTCAATCAATAAGACGGTTATCGCGTGGTGTTCCCGCAGGAAGCGGATGATTTTGCTTAACGCCAGCGTTTCCACCGGGTTGAGGCCGGCAGCCGGCTCGTCAAGACAGAGGATTTCCGGCCCGGTACACATCGCACGCGCAATCTCCAGCCGCCGCTGCTGGCCGTAGGACATCTCACCGGCCAGCCGGTTAGCGCAATCGACAAGATCCACCACCTCCAGCCAATAAAACGCACGATCCAACGCCTCGCTTTCCGCCCGGCGGTAGGCTGGCGTATTCAATACGCCAGCGATCAGATTACGGTTAACCTGCATGTGCTGCGCAACCAACAGGTTTTCCACCACCGACATTTCGCGAAACAAACGGATATTCTGAAACGTGCGCGCCAGCCCCGCCCGATTAACCAGGTGCGTGCCGCCAAACATTTTGTAGAAGACTCGCGAACCAAGTTGCGCCGGATTCAGCCAATCGCCCGGCTGGAATTTTTGCCCGAGGATCTGAATGACGTTGGTGGTTTTGCCCCGCGCATTAAACAAAATATGGCCGCCGGAGGCTTTGTAGAAACCGGTCAAACAGTTAAATACCGTGGTTTTTCCCGCACCGTTTGGCCCGATAAGCGCCGTAATCGACCCGCGTTCTACTTCGAGGTTCACGTCGTTTAGCGCTTTAATCCCACCGAAATGCATCATCAGATGCTCAACGCTTAAAATCACATCGCGGCTCATGGTGCGACTCCTTTACGCACGGCATAGCCGCTGCGATTAATACGAATCAGGCCGCGCGGCCGCCAGATCATCATCACCACCATCAGCACGCCGAACAACAGCACACGGTATTCTGCAAAGCTGCGGAGTAATTCCGGAGTGACGGTCAGCACAAAGGCCGCCAGCACCACGCCCACGGTCGACCCCATCCCTCCTAACACCACGATGGCGAGGATCAACGCCGATTCAAAAAAGGTAAATGAAGTCGGGTTCACAAAGCCTTGATAGGTCGCGAAGAACACCCCGGCAATCCCCGCCGTTGAGGCGCCGAGGGTAAAGGCTGAAAGTTTTACCAGCACATGGTTCAGGCCCATCGAGCGGCAGGCTATTTCATCTTCCCTCAGCGCTTCCCACGCGCGGCCAATGGGCATTCGCGTCAGGCGATGCTTGATATACAGCACCAGCAGCACGACCAGCACCAGGACGGCGTAGATAAAAATAAACTTCATGTTGGGGTTGTAGCTCAAATGGAAAAACTCGTGGAACGGCACGCCCCCCTCTTTGGCCCGCCGGCCAAACTCAAGCCCAAAGAAGGTCGGCGGCGGTGCGGAGATCCCATTTGGGCCGCCGGTGAAGCTCAACCAGTTATTGAGGATCAGGCGGATAATCTCGCCGAACCCCAGGGTGACAATCGCCAGATAATCGCCGTGCATACGCAATACCGGGAAACCGAGCAGCGCCCCAGCCGCGGCGGCCATCAGTGCGGCGATAGGCAGCATTGACCAGAAACCCAGCCCCAAATACTGATAGCCCAGCGCGAGGCCATAGGCGCCAATGGCGTAGAAGGCCACGTACCCCAGATCCAACAGTCCGGCCAAACCGACGACAATGTTCAGCCCTAAACCCAACAGAACATAAATCAGACCGAGGATCGCCACGGTCAGCACATATTTAGTGGCGACAAACGGGAAGCAAATCGCCAGTGCCAGCACCAGCGGGATTATCCAGCGCATCCGGCTTTTATAACCCGCTGGGCGCACGTAAACCCCAGCGCTATCGCCTTCAAAGCGTGCCGCAAAGCGGCGGCCCGTTTGGGTCATCAGAAACGCACTGAGCAGAAATCGTCCCGCCATCACTGCCGCGATGATCCACACCAGCCGCTGCCCTTCAAAGTTAAAGCTATAGCCGTCCAGCACGACGCCAACAATGGGGCCAAAAAGAATCAACGCCACCAGTCCTGAGAAAATGGTGTCCAGCACGCAGCGTTTGAATGAAAAGCCATTCTGAGAAGCCGTTAAGGTTGTCATGTTCCGCTCCTACACTTTGGCCACAATCGGGCGACCGAGCAGGCCCTGCGGACGGAAAATAAGGATCACCACCAGCAGACCAAACGAGAACACGTCTTTGTAATCCGAGTTCACCATCCCGGAGAACTGCGCCTCTGCCACCCCCAGCAGCAGCCCACCGAGCATGGCCCCCGGCAGCGAGCCGATTCCGCCCAGCACCGCGGCGGTGAACGCTTTGATGCCGATAATAAATCCGGCATAGAAATCAAAGGTGCCATAGTTCATGGTAATCAGTACCCCGGCAAGTCCCGCCATCGCCGCGCCAATCATAAACACCAACGAGATAACCCGATCGGTATTAATACCCAGAATGGACGCCATTTTGCGATCCTGCTGTACCGCACGACACATCCGCCCTAAGCGAGTGTGGCCGATAATCCAGGTCAGCAGCAGCATCCCGGCAAACGAGGCCACCAGAATAAAGATTTTGGTATAGGTGATTTGTACAAACCCTTCACCGAGGTGCAGACGCAGCACGCCGTCGAGCATCGTCGGCACGCCCTGCTGGCGCGGCCCCTGGCTGATTTGGGCGTAGTTTTGCAGAATCAATGACATCCCAATGGCGGAGATCAACGGTGCTAAACGCGTTGAGTTACGCAGCGGCTTATAGGCGATGCGCTCAATCGTCCAGCCATACACGCCGGTCACCACGATGGTAAACACCAGCGTACCGAGAATAAGCAAGGGGAAAGAATGCAGACCGAAGAAGGAAAGCAGCGCCAGACCGATGGCGCAGAGGTAAGCCGAGATCATATACACTTCGCCGTGGGCGAAGTTAATCATGCCAATAATGCCGTACACCATGGTGTAACCAATGGCTATCAATCCGTAAACTGAACCGAGCGTCAAGCCATTGACTAACTGCTGCAGAAAGAATGTCTCCATCATCGTGCGCTCTTGTTATAGGCCTATTATTGAGCGCCGGCATGTCGCCACGCCGGCGCTGAGCGTTACTCGACTTCTTTATATTTGCCTTTGTCATCCCACTGGTAAACGACGTAGTCCGAGACTTTCAGGTCCCCCTTGTTGTCCCAGGCTTTTTTGCCCATCACCGTTTCCACCGGGTTAGCTTTCAGCCAGGCGCTGGCTTTGGTTGAATCAGTACCGCCGGTTGCCTTAAACGCCGCGGCAATGGCCTGGATGGAGGCATAGGAGTAGAGGGTGTAGCCTTCTGGTTCAAACTTGTTGGCGCGGAATTTCTCAATAACCGCTTTGCCGTCTGGGATCAAACGCGGATCTTTGCCGAAGGTCATATAGATGCCTTTGGTATATTGCGGACCGCCGGCGGCAGTCACCATCTCTTCGTTGACAATACAGTCGCCGGAGAAGAATGCCGCCTGAACGCCCTGCTCACGCATCTGGCGCACCAGCGGGCCCGCTTCCGGGTGACAGCCGCCGAAGAACACCACATCCGGTTTCTGGGCACCAATTTTGGTCACCAGCGCGTTAAAGTCTTTTTCACCGCGCGACAGCCCTTCATACATCACGTCCTTCACGCCGCGCTTGGCCAGCGCCGCGCGGGTGGCATCCGCCAGCCCCTGCCCATAGGTATCTTTGTCATGAATAATCACTACCCGCTTGGCTTTCAGCTTATCGATAATGAAATCGCTGGCGACGCCACCTTGTTGGTCATCACGACCGCACATGCGGAACATGTCATTCATGCCACGCTCGGTGATCTGCGGGTTGGTGGATCCTGGCGTGATCGCGATAATCCCGGCATCGCTGTAAACTTCAGATGCCGGCATAGTAGAAGAAGAGCAGAAATGGCCAACGACGGCCTGGACCTTATCCTGATCGACCAGTCGGTTCGCTACCGACACGGCCTGTTTGGGTTCGCAGGCATCATCGCCCTGCACCAGCTTAATTTTTTCGCCGTTGATCCCCCCAGCGGCGTTAATGTCCTCTGCGGCCTGAGTCGCACCGTGCCAGTACTGATCGCCGTAAGTCGCGTTCGGCCCGGTAAACGGCCCTGCAACGCCAATCACGATATCAGCCTGGGCGGAAAACGCCGTCACCAGACAACCTGCCAACACAATAGAAAGCGGACTTCTAATCAATTTCAGCGACATTATTATCTACCTTAGCAAAGAGGTTTATGCATAGCGGTGTGAAGCCGAACGACTGGCACGTTCACCAAACAAACGACATCCTGACAATATCCTGCTGATAACGGCGAGGTTTCCTTACGCTTTTCAGGCCAAATCATTAAGCAAAATGGCTGCCAACTTTGCGCGCCATTGCCTGGAATTCGACAATTTTGAGTATAGAGCGCCGTTTTGGGGCTTCCGGCGGATTGAGATGAAATTACGGTAGTGATCACATCTGGTTAACAATAAAGTACATAAATAATGCAATAGTCACGCTTTGCGCATTTTTGCTGCAAAATGTACGGGTTATGTTAGCTGATGGTGCAAACGGGAGGATTTTTCGGTGCAACGAACGAGCGGCCTGAGACAACAACAAAAAAAACCATATTCTGAATAACTGGCCTGAAGAGACCACGGTACCTGCAGTCCTGTCGGCCAAAATGTAACAAACAGTGCGTTTGAAGAGCGCCAGATGTGGTACATTTTCCGCGCGCCGATGACCACCACACACAACAGGTATGCAGAACATTACTACCCGATTCCACTGGATGCTGTTTGTTATCCCGTTATTCAGCGGCTGCGGCACGCTCTCACAAATGTCCTCCCCGGCAGGTACTCAGGAACTCCTCACTCATCAATCGCTGGATGGCGACGTTGATAGCGTGGTACGCCGCTATATGAGGCAAAAAAAAGTCTCCGGGATGAGCGTCGCGGTGATCCACAATTACGGCGAGCCGCAATTTTATAGCTGGGGCGTGACCGATGCGGCCCATCGCTATCCCGTCAGGTCAGATACCCTGTTTGCCCTCGGCTCCCTCAGCAAAGGGGTAACGGCAGAAGTGGTGGCATACCTGGTGAATGAAGGACAACTCAGTTGGGATGATAAGCTCGCGACACTGTTACCGTCAGGTACACCGCTCAGCGCAGATGCGCAAAACATTACTTTGCTCGAGCTGGTCACTCACACCTCCGGACTGCCGCGCCAGAATATGGATTTTCGAATGCTGAAAAAATTCATCGGCTATTTAGGTAGTGGTGAAAATTTTTATGGCGAGCTGGATAGCGATAATGTGCTGCATTATTTAGCCGACTGGCGTGCGCCACAAAGTAAAACGCCGGAATACTCCAATCTCGGCTATGCACTTATCGGTTACATCCTGAAATATAAAACGGGCAAAGATATACAGGCTTTAGCGTCGCACTTTATTTTTCGACCATTAAAAATGGTTCACAGTAGCTTCATTCCCCAGGAGTTAAAAGGATTCCCACAGCGTGCGCTTGGTCACGCAGGCGATCAGCCGAAATTCATCCCACGTGGGCAGTTAACCCCCGATTGGCATTTCACCAATAATATGGTGGCGGCGGCGAGTTTATACAGTAACGCCGAAGATTTGATCGCCTATGCCCGCTATCACGTATCAAAAACCGACGACAACGTGCTCGATGTGGTTTTTTCCGAGGTCAGTCATGCCTATTTTCAACGCTCCGATGGTTCACAGGACCTTGCCTGGGTAACCGACTTTATCGGTCGGGAGAAAATTACTTATCAAGTAGGCTATATTGGCGGCTACTCCAGCTTTATCGGTTTTGATAAAGAAAAGGGCAATGCGGTCGTGGTGCTGCAAAATGCCTTTAACTGGAGCAACTATATTGGCATGACGCTTTTGATAGATATGGCGAAAAACGATCGCCCTATCTCTGGCAACCGTTTCGAGAAAAATTAGACTGATTGACCACCTACTCCCGTGCACTGGTTACCAGGAGATAGATACCGTGATTATTTCATGTATGCGTATTTACCTGAACCGCGACGGGGTAAACCTATCCTCTCGCTGATGGTTCTGCAGAAACAGCAGTGCCAGACCTTTGCCCTGATGGCGAAAGCGAATCACGAGCTAAAGGGACAAAAACAAAAAAACCACCCGTAGGTGGTTTCACGACACTGCTTATTGCTTTGATTATTCTTTGCTTTCCCATGGTACCCGGAGTGGGACTTGAACCCACACAGCGCGAACGCCGAGGGATTTTAAATCCCTTGTGTCTACCGATTCCACCATCCGGGCTCGGGAAGAAAGTGGAGGCGCGTTCCGGAGTCGAACCGGACTAGACGGATTTGCAATCCGCTACATAACCGCTTTGCTAACGCGCCTTTGAAGCTTTACTCACACCCGCAACTGCCGATGCGTTTAATTTGGAGCGGGAAACGAGACTCGAACTCGCGACCCCGACCTTGGCAAGGTCGTGCTCTACCAACTGAGCTATTCCCGCATTATCAAGTTGATTTGCTAACCACTTGATTTTGCTATCGTCTGGCAATCAGTGCTGCCGTTCGATGCGTTGCATTCTACTTATCTGACGCGATGAGTCAACGGTATTTTTCGCAACTTTGTGTCGTTTGCTGAAAATAACGGCGAAACGATCACTCTTGAAGCAAATCACCGCGCGCAGCGTTCAAATATTGCAGCATTGACCACAGTGTCAGTACCGCAGCAACCAGGAATAATGCGATACCGGCCCATTCAACCCAGATATTTGGACGCCACAGCATCCAAACCAGCGCAGTCATCTGCGCGGTGGTTTTTACTTTACCCACCCAGGAAACGGCAACGCTGCTGCGTTTACCCAGTTCAGCCATCCATTCGCGCAGCGCAGAGATAATGATCTCACGAGCAATCATGGTGGCGGCTGGCAGCGTTACCCACCAGGTGTGGTAGTGTTCAGCCACCAGCACCATTGCAATCGCCACCATCACTTTATCCGCAACCGGATCAAGGAAGGCGCCGAAGCGGGTGCTTTGGTTCCAGCGACGGGCAAGATAGCCATCAAACCAGTCGGTTATCGCTGCGATAAAGAAGATCAGCGCGCAGGCAAACGGCGCCCAGACAACGGGAAGGTAGAACGCCAGCACGAAAAACGGAATCAGGATGACGCGGAACAACGTAAGCAATGTAGGGATATTATATTGCATGGCGTGGTAACTATCTGTTGTTAGTAAATATTAGCCCTATGTTGCTACAGAGCCCCTAATGTTTCAACGAGTAGAAGATCTTTTCTGCTAACCCAAGCGATATTCCGGGTACTTTCGCGATGTCATCGATGGTTGCCTGCTGCAAACCCTGCAAACCGCCCATATATTTGAGCAGCATCTGGCGCCGTTTTGGCCCCACGCCTTCAATCGTCTCCAGCGTGCTGGTACTCTTCACCTTCGCCCGTTTCTTACGATGGCCAGAAATAGCGTGGTCGTGTGATTCATCGCGAATGTGCTGGATCACGTGCAGCGCAGGTGAATCCGGCGGTAGACTAAATCCCTCACCTTCCGGTTCGAAAAATAGGGTCTCCAGCCCGGCTTTACGGTCGCTGCCTTTGGCAACACCAAGCAGCAAAGGATGGTGCTTATCCCACGGCACATCCAGCTCGGCAAAAACCGTCTTCGCCTGTCCCAACTGCCCTTTCCCGCCGTCGATCAAAATCACATCGGGAATTTTACTCTCATCAATCGCTTTACCGTAGCGACGGCGTAAAACCTGATTCATTGCGGCGTAGTCATCGCCCGGGGTAATGCCGGTAATATTATAGCGGCGATACTCCGCCCGCAGCGGCCCATTAGCATCAAATACCACGCAGGAAGCGACGGTCTGTTCGCCCATGGTGTGGCTGATATCAAAGCACTCCATCCGCTTAATCGCCGGTAGCTTAAGCTCCACGGCCAGCGCCTGCAGGCGTTGATGAACAGTAGACTGCTGCGACAGCTTGGTTGACAGCGCCGTGACCGCATTGGTGCGCGCCAGTTTTAAATAGCGTGCCCGATCGCCACGCGGCTTGGTCTGCACCTGGATGCGCCTACCGGCCATCTCGGATAAAGAATCCGCCAGCAGCGTTTTGTCTTTCAACATGAAATCGAGCAGGATCTCGCCGGGCAGCGTGCGCACCTGGCTCCCCTGGAAATAGAACTGGCCGACAAAAGTCTCCACCACTTCTCCCAGCTCGGTATCGTTCGGCACTTTCGGGAAGTAGCTGCGGCTACCCAGAACTTTGCCCTGACGAATAAACAGGACGTGCACGCAGGCCATGCCGGCTTCAAATGCCACGCCGATAACATCAAGATCGTCACCGTTATTCGAGACAAACTGCTTCTCAGTCACCCGACGCACGGCTTGAATCTGATCGCGAATACGCGCCGCTTCTTCAAAAGCCAACGTCTCGCTGGCTTTTTCCATCCGCTCAATAAGCTGCGTAAGCACCTGATCGTCTTTACCCGAAAGGAATAGCCGCACGTACTCTACCTGCTGCGCATACTCCTCTTCGCTCACCAGCCCCTTCA
This sequence comes from Kluyvera cryocrescens NBRC 102467, assembly GCF_001571285.1. Classification (GTDB taxonomy): domain Bacteria; phylum Pseudomonadota; class Gammaproteobacteria; order Enterobacterales; family Enterobacteriaceae; genus Kluyvera; species Kluyvera cryocrescens. Next base: position 104,544 of record NZ_BCTM01000001.1, read on the forward strand.
CGCAGGGGCCAAGACAGCGACCGATTTGGTACTGCAGACAGGGGCGCGACCGGTTACGGTAGACGCTGTTTTCGCATTGACGAATCGGGAAAACCTTTTGCAACAGCGCCAGCGTTTCACGTACCGCGTAGCCATTGGGGAATGGCCCAAAATACTCACCCTTCGCATGCTTTGCGCCGCGATGGGTCGCCAGGCGTGGGTGAGTATCGGCACTCAGAAAGATGAAAGGATAAGATTTGTCATCCCGCAGCAGAACGTTGTAGCGCGGCTGATACAGCTTGATGTAATTATGCTCAAGCAGCAGCGCTTCCGTCTCAGTGTGGGTAACGGTGACATCAATCTGGGCGATTTGGGCGACCAGCGCTTCCGTTTTGCGGGAAGCTACGTTGGTACGAAAATAGCTGGCAAGGCGCTTTTTGAGATCTTTGGCTTTGCCAACATAAATAACCGTGCCGCCGGCGTCATACATACGATAAACGCCGGGCTGGCTGGTCACGGTTTTCAGAAAGGCTTTTGAATCAAAAACATCACTCACTGACTTGCTAACGACTCCGCATTGCACAGGCCATGGCGAATTGCCAGGTGGGTCAGTTCAACGTCACCGTGAATATTCAGCTTACTGAACATACGATAGCGATAACTGTTTACCGTTTTAGGACTCAGACTAAGCTGCTCCGAGATCTCATTCACCTTCTGACCTTTAGTGATCATCAGCATAATCTGCAATTCACGTTCAGACAAACTGGCAAACGGGGATTCCGTTTTTTCAGGTTCAATCTGACTCAATGCCATTTGCTGAGCAATATCCGAGGCTATATAACGCTGCCCGGAGAACACAGAGCGAATTGCATTGACCACCTCTTGCGGGGCGGCACCTTTACTGAGGTATCCCGCAGCACCGGCCTGCATGACTTTCGCCGGCAGTGGGTTTTCCGTGTGAACGGTTAACATAATGACTTTGGTATCGACCGCGGAACGCGCAATTTTACGCGTTGCCTCAAGGCCGCCAATCCCCGGCATGTTCATATCCATAAGCACAACATCAACCGGATTAGCACGGCACCACTTCACCGCATCTTCCCCACAGTTGGCTTCGCCAGTGACTCTAATACCTTTTATATCTTCGAGAATGCGTCGTATCCCTGCGCGCACCAGTTCGTGGTCATCAACAAGAAGGACGTTGATCAAAGGAATAATCTCCAGAATAGGGATAACGCTACTACTGCTTAATTCCCCCATAGTACCGGGTTTTATATCAACTGTGAAAGTCTAAAAATGCCAGAGCATCGATTTCGATCTCGTTTTTGGAAATAATCATGTACATCTTCTGGAAAGTTCTAAAAAACAACAAGATGCCGGCATTGACGCTAAGTACATTTACGGGCATAAGCCGCGGAAACAGATGCTTTGTCGTATATTTGATAAATACGCCTTATAATATGTAACAATAATTAACGGCGCATGAACCATAATTAAACAATTCAATGCTAACTTGCTGTCTATGCTCTGTTAAATAATAATTAATATCAGATCTGAGCAGCGCGCAAAAAACAGTCACTCCTGTTTTTCTGCAGGCTTGTGGTATACTGCGCCGCTTTCATAATCCGCATCGCGCATATTGCGCAGAAATTGTACGAGGCAATAAATGAGCACACCTGATTTTTCCACCGCTGAAAATAATCAAAATCTGGCGCAGGAAGTTTCCTGCCTGAAGTCGTTGCTGACCCTGATGTTACAGGCTATGGGCCAGGCAGACGCAGGCCGCGTGATTATTAAGATGGAAAAGCAAATTGCGCAGTTAGAAGATGACGCTCAGGCTGCCGTATTTTCCAGCACTGTTAAGCAAATTAAACAAGCTTACCGTCAGTAATAATAAACCGGCTGTCAGCATCATTGCTCACAGCCGGTTTGCGGTCTGGCACGCAGAACCCCGACACAGCTCAGATCACGCCAATCGCCGCAGCATAGCAGGCAATCTGCGTTTTATTCGGCGCATTAAATTTCTTCTGCATGTTCTTCTGGTGAAAATTCACCGTATTTTCCGAAATAGCCAGAATCATCGAGATTTCGGCCGACGTTTTACCTTCCGCCGTCCATTTCAGAATTTCTAATTCACGCTTACTGAATTTCATTTCCCGCGGCATCACCATCTCATCTTCCAGACGTAATAATGCCAGCAGACTCAATTCCAGCAGAATCTGTAAATGCAGCGCGATTTCATCATCCGCATGCGTATTACGCGAGGTTCGGGTTCTCGATACCGATAAGAAACCATGCGCATGGTTTGGCAACATCAAACACTGGGTGGCGCCGGTCAGCAGGCCATGATCGCGCGCGGCGTCCCACAGCTCCTGAGCATCACAGAACAACTCGTCATTCCAGCGCAGATGGCCCATTGAAAAGTTGCCGGGTTTGAGTACCGGATCGATAGCCATGTAGTTTGCCGACTTATACTGCGACATCCAGGCATCGGGATAAGTGCTATACGCCGAAATTTTTGGTCGCGTGAATGGCACGGGATGCCGAACGCACAGGGCAAAGAAATCGTACTCCAGAAGTTCCGTTTGCTGCTGGAGCAGCTGGTAGATCTGGTCGCTTGCCGAAGCTGCCTGGAAAAGATGCAGCATTTCCCGCCGCCAACTGAAAAAATCATCGTCTCTCATCACTAACGAGAAACCCCCTGATTAGGAATCATTATTATGAATACAGAAAACTAACACATAAATCTTATTTATATGTATAAAATATCATGCATCAACAAAATAAACCGAATTCCCCCTATTTTTGTAACTCACTGCGCGATATTCCCGCAATCAGACGCTTTTACCGATCCTCAGACGACATAATAACTACCTATTGATTAGGCATACTTAAGTAAAATTTTTAATGAAAAGTACGATGTCAGCGCTAACCCATCATTTGCGATGGAAAATAAGTCATTAACTCGCGCCCCGGCTCATCGCGCAGGGCGCGAAACGGCGCTACTGCATGAGGAATTTCTCAAGGAACTGGCGGGTACGCGCCTGCTGTGGATGGGCAAACAACGCTTTGGCCTCACCTTGTTCCACAATTCGCCCCTGATCCATAAAGATAGCTCTGTCAGCCACATCGCGGGCAAAGCTCATTTCATGAGTCACAATCACCATTGTGCGTTTTTCCTGCGCCAGCGCGCGGATAGCGTTAAGCACTTCCCCCACCAACTCAGGATCCAACGCAGAGGTCGGCTCATCAAACAAAATGACGTCCGGACGCATGGCCAGCGCACGAGCGATCGCAACGCGCTGCTGCTGTCCACCGGACAAACGGCGTGGATAGCTCTCCTCTTTCCCCACCAGCCCGACTTTGGCCAGCAGTTCGCGGGCTCGGGCAATCGCTCCCGGCTTATCTTCACCTTTGACGATCACCGGTCCTTCAATAATATTCTCCAGCACCGTACGATGCGGGAACAAATTGAAGCTCTGGAACACAAAACCCACATGCTGACGTAAGCGGCGAATCAGCCCTTTCTGCTGGCTGATAGGTTTCGCCGTATCGATGGTGATCTCTCCCACGCGGATGGTGCCGCTCTCCGGCTGTTCGAGTAGGTTAATACTGCGCAGCAGCGTGGTTTTACCGGAACCGCTCGGCCCAATAATGGCCACCACTTCCCCCTCTTCCACCTCGAGGTTGATTCCGTGAAGCACCGTTTGCCCATGGAATTTCTTCACCAGGTTTTTGACTTCTATTGCACTCATTTCGGGTCTCGCTCCTGGCGGTTAAGCTGATTTTCAAAGTAGTTCTGCAGCGCCGACAGCACCGTTGCCATTACCCAGTAAATCAACGAGGCGGCAAGATACATAGTGAACACTTCCAGCGTACGTGAGGTGATCAACTGCGCCTGACGGAACAATTCAGGCACCTGAATAGTCGCGGCCAGCGAAGTATCCTTCACGAGGCTAATAAAGCTGTTGGACAGCGGCGGCAGCGCCACCCGCGCGGCCTGTGGCAAAATGGCCCGGCGCAGCGTTTGCCACGGCGTCATGCCGATACTGGCGGCGGCTTCCCACTGCCCTTTATCAATTGACGAAATCGCCGCACGCAGCGTTTCGGCGGCGTAGGCCGCGGTGTTGAGCGACAGGCCAATCATCGCCGACGGGATAGGATCCAGCTCAATACCAAACTGCGGCAGGCCGTAGTAGATCATAAACAGCTGCGCGATAAGCGGGGTGCCACGAAAAATCGAAATATAGCAGCGCGCCAGCCAGCGCACCGGTGCAATGGACGACATGCGCATTAGCGCGAGAATAAACCCCAGCAGCAGGCCGAAGAACATTCCGCCAATACTGAGCTGCAGCGTGAAAACGGCGCCTTTAAGCAAATACGGCGCGGAATCGATAATTAATTGAATACTTTCTTGCATGGGCGCGTTCTATTTAAATGTGAGGATGATAAGCGAACAGCGCAGGCGCGCCGCCGGTATGAACAAACAGAATAGACCCTTCATCCTTAAAGCGTTTCTGACTGATGCCGTCGATAAGACCCGCCATGGCTTTGCCGGTATATACCGGATCAAGCAAAATACCTTCCAGACGAGCCAACAGCTTGACGGCTTCCATACCTTCATCATTAGGAATGCCATAGGCCGGGGCAAAATAGTCATCCCACAGGGTGATACCGGCATGTGCCGTCAGCTCAAGGCTGCGGGCAATCTCCTGCTGTAAGGTCACCACTTTCGGTAGCTGGTCGGCAACTTTACGCGAAACGGTCACGCCAATCAGCTCTGCGTCAGGCATCACCTGCTCAAGCCCCACCGCCAGGCCCGCATGGGTTCCCGCACTGCCAGAAGCTACCACCACGGACGAGATCGATACCGCGCCTTCGCACTGCTGCGCAATTTCCAGCGCGCTTTCCACATAGCCCAGCGCCCCCAGCGCATTCGAGCCGCCAACCGGAATCACATACGGGCGAAAACCCTGCGCTTCAATGCGCGTCGCCAGTTCGGCTAGCTGGGCATTCGGATCGGTCAACGCATCGCACATTTCCACCTGGGTGTTAAAAAGATCGAGCAGCAGACGGTTGCCGTTGCTGAGGTAGTTCTCTGCGTTGGTCCCCATCGGGTTTTCCAGCAGCGCCACGCAATGAAGCCCAAGCTTTGCCGCCACGGCGGCCGTCTGGCGCACGTGGTTAGACTGAATTGCCCCAGCGGTAACCAGCGTATCGGCCCCTTCTCGGAGCGCGTCGGCGGCTAAAAATTCCAGCTTACGCAGCTTATTGCCGCCCATCGCCAGCGGCGTGACGTCATCGCGCTTAATGAAAATATCGCGGCCGATATAGTCAGAAAAACGCGGCAGGTATTCCAGCGGCGTGGGTGCGCCAATAAATTCCAGACGCGGAAAACGGGTTAAATTTTGCAGTGACATACAATCTCCTTGGTCTCGTTTTTATTATGCGCTTAAATAAAAAAAGGCGCTCTATCAGCGCCTTTTTTAAATCAGTACGGTTACTGCGTAACGTCAGCACCAAACCATTTTTCAGACAGCGCCTTCAGGCTACCGTCTTTGTGCATAGCGTCAATGGCACCGTCTACCGCTTTCAGCAGGTCTTCGTTACCTTTACGCAGCGCGACGCCGGATTCCTGACGAGAGAACGCATCACCGGCTACGGCCAGCGTATTGTTGGTTTTCTTCACCAGATCCAGCGCTGCCAGACGATCCACCAGAATGGCGTTGATACGGCCTACGCGCAGATCCTGGTATTTGGTCGGGTCATCATCGTAGGTGCGGATATCGACACCCTGCACGTTCTTACGCAGCCACTCTTCGTAGTTGGTACCCAAACCGACGCCGACTTTTTTCCCTTTCAGGTCAGCCGCCGTTTTGATGGTATCTTCACTGCCTTTTTTCACCAGCGCCTGAATACCGGAAATGGTATACGGAGTGGAGAAGTCATATTTCTTCTGGCGTTCCGGCGAAATGGTGACCTGGTTGATGACCACGTCGATACGCTTGGAATCCAGCGAAGCCAACATCCCGTCCCATTTGGTCGGTTTCAGATCGGCCTTCACGCCGAGGTGTTCTGCCAGCTCATTGGCGAACTCGACTTCAAAACCGGTCAACTTGCCATCTTCGCCCTGGAAACTGAACGGAGGATAGGTGCCTTCCAGCCCAACGCGCAGCGTACCGCGCTCTTTCACCTGGTTTAATAAATTCTCAGCAGCAAACGCTTGAACGCTTGCTCCCGCTACCAGCGCAGCGGCCATTACGCCCATCAGCGCCTGACGACCTAGAAACTTCAGCTTCATTATGCCCCCGAAAAGCTTCACTTTTTTGCTAGTGTAAACCGTTCGCCATCAATGACAAACACCCATGAGATACATCTTATTCCAATTTAATATATATCAGAGGTTTCACAGTCCGCGAAGTTTTGCTCGTCGCTCGGCGCTATCTGGCGATGAAAACGCAGGTATTTACGCAGCGCAATACGATAATTATTGGTGCTAACCGTCGGAAGCCACTGCTCAAGCTGTTCTTCAGCGTGGCGCTCGCGCAGCAACGTACGCGGAACCTGATGCTCATTGAGATGGTTTCCCAACCGCCGCAGCCGCACCACATATTCACGCACCGTACCGGCGCTCATGTCCGTCTGTTCGAGGAGATATTGTTTAAAGCCGATGATATTGAAGTATGCGCTTTGTTCTTTACAGTGCAGGTCACCGCAGAAACGGCACAAGGCGGACCATGCGCTACGTTCCTGCTGCCACGCGATTTCATCCATGAGGGTATCCAGGCGAGAGATAGCGATTTTATTGACTATCTCCCCCTCACGGACCAGCGTGATGCGATCCAGCAGCTTATGACAATGTGCGCAATGCGTTTGGCTGTGTTTGAAGTCTTTCAGATAGCGGCTTAATGGCCGTCTTTTTACCTGCATCATTATGATAACTCCGGGTTTTCATTTCATAATGCGGCATTTTTGGTCCAACGTGATGTTATTCCAAACTACAACTTACCCAGCTTGATGCGCAGACGCTTGATCGCCTGGCTATGCAGCTGACTGACGCGCGACTCCCCCACTTCCAGTACGGCGCCAATCTCTTTGAGATTGAGCTCTTCCTGATAGTAGAGGGTGAGCACCAACTTTTCGCGCTCCGGCAAGGCTTCAATCGCCTCCATGACGCGCTGGCGTAAGGAACCTTCCAGCAGTTGATGCAATGGGTTTTCGTGTTGATTCTCTTCCGTCACCAGCTCGATACTGTCGCCGTACTCTTCTCGCCACTCATCGTAGGAGAACAGTTGGCTATTATTCGTATCCAGCAGCACCTGACGGTACTCTTCAATCGCGATCCCCAATCGCTGCGCGACTTCGGTTTCCGTCGCGTTTCGTCCCAGCTCTTGTTCAAGTTGACCCAGCGTTTGCGCAACTTCACGCGCGTTCCGCCGGACGCTACGCGGCACCCAATCGCGGCTGCGTAGTTCGTCCAGCATCGCCCCACGGATGCGTTGCACTGCGTAAGTGGTAAATGCCGTTCCTTGCAGAGCGTCATAGCGTTCAACAGCATTCAATAAGCCGATACCGCCCGCCTGGAGCAGATCGTCCAGTTCCACGCTCGCCGGCAAACGCACCTGAAGGCGCAGCGCTTCGTGACGCACCAGCGGCACATAGCGTTGCCATAGCGAGTGTTTATCCATTACACCTTCAGCGGTATACATTGAATTCACGATAAACAGCCCTGCATTAATATGAGTTATCGGCACGATTATCCGTTTCTACAGGCGTTTTAATCGATGGAACAGTGGGGAAAAGAGGGGTTTATTTGCGGAGTAAGTGAAATTCCATTAACAAAAAAAACCCCGCCGAAGCGGGGTTGGATTATCAGGTTGCGGGAGATTAACCCTGCAGCAGAGACAGAACCTGCTGTGGAACCTGGTTCGCTTTGGACAGCACGGAGTTACCGGCCTGCTGAATGATCTGCGCTTTAGACATGTTCGACACTTCGGTCGCATAGTCGGCGTCCTGAATACGGGACTGCGCTTCAGACAGGTTGGTGGTGGTGTTGTTCAGGTTGGTTACGGCGGAATCCAGACGGTTCTGGACGGCCCCTAGGGAAGAACGGAATTTATCTACTTTGGCAATAGCATCATCCAATAAAGCCAGAGGATTGTTAGTGGCTGTGCCTGTAATTGTTTTAGTTGCTGCAGTATTGACCGTACCATCAGCATTAAGTTTATCGCTGATCTGTAGAGTAACTTTGTTGGTTGTTGCGGCTGTTGTCTGATCAGCAGCAACGGAGCTTCCTGAATCTGTTAAGGACGCGGCTTTTGCTGCATAATTTTTGCCTTGGAAAGTGACAAATGCAGTAGCTGCACCAGCGCTATCTGCCGATACTTTTACAAATTGCGCAGCTTGAGTTGCAGCGGTGCCAAGACCATTCGCAGGGTCTGTATATTCAACATCAGCTTTATTAAGAACAACCTTCCCATTCGCACGATCAATGGATGCTGCGTAGTAATCATTTCCTGATTTCACTACGTAGTTGGCTGTGGCTTTCCCATCTTTGTCAAGAACATTACTCAGGGTTAGCGATTTTGCATCAACACCTAAATCAGTCGCGACACCGCTAAGATCAACATCAACAGGCTTGCTACCAGCTGCGCCATTAACTTGTGTAACCGGCTCACTAACATTCAATGAGTTTTTAGAAACGGATAAGCTATTGAGCCCCAAAGTTGAGGAATCAATTTTCTGCAAATCGATAGAAATTGTCTGTCCATCATTCGCGCCAACCTGAATTTTCATGGTGCCGTCTTTTGCCAGCACATTCACGCCGTTGAACTGAGTCTGGCCGGATACTCGGTCAATTTCATCCAGACGGGATTTAATTTCGTCCTGGATAGAAGACAGGTCAGAATCGGAGTTAGTCCCGGTAGTCGCCTGAACGGTCAGTTCACGTACACGCTGCAAGTTGTTGTTGATTTCGGACAGCGCGCCTTCGGTGGTCTGCGCCAGGGAGATACCGTCGTTGGCGTTACGAGCTGCCTGAGTCAGGCCTTTAATGTTGGAAGTGAAACGGTTAGCAATCGCTTGACCCGCTGCGTCATCCTTCGCGCTGTTGATACGCAAGCCAGAAGACAGACGCTCGATAGAACTGGACAGAGCAGACTGGTTCTTGTTGATGTTGTTCTGAGTGATCAGCGAGAGGCTGTTGGTATTAATGACTTGTGCCATGATTCGTTATCCTATATTTCAAGTCGTTGATTACGTATTGGGTTTTCACCTGTCGGCTCAATCGCCGTCAAACTTGTTATCGTCTGCCGCAAAACAACCTTTAGAATTTTTTTTCGAATTCCCGATTTTTTTAGCCGCCGAATTACTCTTTTCTCTGCCCTTTATTCCTGCCATTAAAAAAAAAGGATTAAGGGTAAACTTTGTCGTATTCAGGCCGATAACCCAATTATTCATTTTACGTGTCGACATATTAAGGATTAAAAATGGCAAGCATTTCTTCATTGGGGATCGGATCGGGCCTGAAGCTTGGCGACATTCTGGATAGCCTGACCGCAGCAGAAAAAGCTACACTGACCCCCATTACAAAGCAGCAGTCATCCTATACCTCAAAACTCAGCGCTTACGGCACCATGAAGAGTGCACTGGAAGCATTCCAGACGGCCAATACCGCGCTGGGAAAAGCCGACCTGTTTACGGCCACCACCACCACCAGCAGCAGCACCGCGTTTAGCGCCACTACTACCGGTAATGCCATTGCTGGTAAATACACCATTAAAATTACTCAGTTGGCGCAGGCGCAAACCCTGACGTCGACATCAACGCAAAAAGACAGTAAAGCAGCCATCGCCACCAGCGACAGCGTACTGACCATTCAACAAGGTGGTGGCAAGAAGCCGGTCACCATTGATATCAGCGCCGCAAACTCTTCGTTAAACGGCATCCGTGATGCAATCAACAACGCCAAAGCGGGCGTCAGCGCCAGCGTAATTAACGTTGGCAACGGTGAGTATCGTCTGTCCATTACCTCCAATGACACTGGTAAAGACAACGGTATGACCCTGAGCGTCAGCGGCGACAGCGCCCTGCAAACCTTTATGGGCTTCGACGGTACAAGTGGCGGCATGAAAGAGAGCGTCACCGCACAAAACGCCGAACTCACCGTCAACAACGTGGCGATTGAAAACAGCAGCAACACCATCAGCGATGCGCTGGAAGATATCACCCTGAACCTGAATGATGTCACTACCGGCAACCAAACGCTGACCATCACCCAGGACAACACCAAAGCGCAGACCGCCATCAAAGACTGGGTGACCGCCTATAACGCGCTGCAGGACACCTTCAGCAGCCTGACCAAATACACTGCCGTTGACCCAGGCTCTGATGCGCAGAGTACAAGCAATGGCGCGCTGATCGGCGACTCTACCCTGCGCACTATCCAGACCCAGCTGAAGAGTGCGTTGAGCAACACCGCGAGCGCTTCCGCCTTTAAAACGCTGGCGCAGATTGGTATCACCTCCGATCCAAGTACCGGCCAGCTTAAAATCGATGACACCAAACTGACCGCGGCGCTGAAAAAAGATTCCGCCGACGTCGGCCAGCTTATCGTCGGCGACGGTAAAAAGACCGGTATTACCACCAATATTGGCAGCAACCTGACCAGTTGGCTTTCCAGCACCGGGATCATTCAGGCCGCCAAAGACGGCGTCAGCAAAACGCTGAATAAATTAACCAAAGACTACAACACCGCCAGCGATCTTATCGATCAGAAAGTGGCGCGTTATAAAGAACAGTTTACCCAGTTGGACGTATTAATGAGCTCTTTAAATAACACCAGCAGCTATTTAACCCAGCAGTTCGAATCCACCAGCAGCTCTAAATAATCATCACTATCAGGAGAGACGTCATGTACGGGGCAAAAGGTACGCAGGCCTACGCACAGATTGGAGTAGAAAGCGCGGTTATGAGCGCCAGCCAGCAGCAGCTTGTCACCATGCTGTTCGATGGCGCGCTCAGCGCGCTAATTCGTGCCCGCCTGTTTATGCAGGATGGCAATCTCGAGGGGAAAGGTCTTTCCCTGTCGAAAGCCATTAATATCATCGAGAACGGTTTAAAGATTGGCCTTGAGGAAGAGAGCAAAGATGAGCTAACGCAGAATATGTTGGCGCTCTACGCCTACATGGTTCGCCGTCTGCTGCAGGCCAATTTACGCAATGATAGCGGCGCGGTTGAAGAGGTCGAAGGCCTTATGCGCAATATCGCTGATGCCTGGAAGGAATCCTTACTTACGCCTAATTTAATTCAGGACGCCGTCTAATGAGCCACGCACCGCAGCTTTATCTCTCGTACCAGCAGTTGGTTGAAAAAAGCAACAGGATGCTGCGACTTGCCACGGAAGGACTGTGGGATGAACTGATTGCCAGTGAAATGGAATACGTTAATGCGGTGCAGAAAATTGCTCAATTAACCGAGGACAGTCAGCCCAACGATCCGCTTCAGGAACAGCTTCGTCCGCTTCTGCGCACCGTGCTGGATAATGAAAGCACCGTGAAGCGTTTGCTGCAGGCGCGAATGGACGAACTCTCCAGGCTGGTCGGCCAATCATCGATACAAAAAACGGTGATGAATACCTATGGCAACCAGGGCGGCTTCGTGCTGGTCCCGCAGGATAATGTCGATCTGAACCATTAATTGGGTTCGCTCCGGCTATCGCGACGCCGGAGCGACATCGGCCTTAAGGCAGTGCCGAAGCCAACGGCGTTTTGGCTAATGCTGCCGCACACTCTACCGTTGGGCGTTCGACGCGATGCAGCGTCATGCCATCATATGTCAGCGTACTGCCTTCACGTTCCACCGCGTAAACATCAAGCTTATTGGTAACGTTATACACCTCGTTATCGCGCAGGGTCAGCTTGCCCGGTAGCGCAATCACTCGCTGCCACTGGCGACAATCCAGCGTATCACCCGCCCGCGTAATCACCAGGCTGCCCATTGCCTCTGGGCTGACCAGCGCGCGCTGTGGCCCCGTGGTCTGCCAGTAACCTGCCAGCCCTTCCGGCGCCGGTGTTTTGACAACCGTGGAGTAATCCTCGATCTGCGCACAGCCCACCAGCGTCAGCAGCGCCGCTACAATGGCTAATTTTTTCATTATCCGTCCTGTTTCGGGAGAAAAATACAGCAACATTATAGCGTTAAACCCCCAGCCGTTTCACGGTAATTGACGATATGAGCGTGGCTTATGATGATGAGAAAGCAATGAGGAGGATAATTGATTTGAACAACATGAAGACCGTCCGACTAAGACGGGCGAACACATGGGACGAGGGAACTCGCACCTGAACATAGCGGTGGCGACCATCTCGCCACCCACGCCGATTTTACACCTGCATGCCCATCACTTCCTGATACGCGCTCACCAGCTTATTGCGCACCTGAATGCCCATCTGCAATGACACCGATGCTTTTTGCAGGTCGGTCATCACATCGTTCAACGCAATGCCAGGCTCACCCAGCGAGAACTTCTCTGCCTGCGTTCTGGCACTGGTTTGGATCTCGCTCACGCGATCCAATGCCGCATGCAGTTGGCCGGCAAAGCTAATGGTTGGCTGCGTATCCACGCTTTGATTACGCGCCATCGATGCCGTCGCCTGCATCTGCGACAGAACGCCCTCAATACCCTGAATCGCCATCTTGACTCCCAGATTGATTTTAACCTGTGAACGAGCTTAGCAGTTTGTCAATAAGATAAAGGCGCTAAATAGCGCTATAAAAACGGGTTATTTGGGCCATCGAAATTCACAAAGCGTCAAATAATGGCATAGCTGTCTTTATGTGTTCTGACCTGGGAGTCTGCTTTGTTTTCGTTCACGTTTAACGCCATTGATCAGGATCGACGAGGTGCGCAATGAGCGCGAGTGCTACGGCCACACAAAATAAAACCCTTGAATGGGTCAACCGCCTGCGCGCCAACCCAAAAATTCCACTGATGGTAGCGAGCGCTGCCGCGGTGGCCATCCTCGTGGCGATGGTGCTTTGGGCTAAATCCCCGGACTATCGTACGCTGTTTAGTAACCTGTCCGACCAGGACGGCGGTGCTATTGTTACCCAGCTCACCCAGATGAACGTCCCCTACCGTTTCGCGGATAACGGCGGCGCGCTGGAAGTTCCTGCGGATAAAGTCCATGAACTGCGCCTGCGCCTGGCGCAACTGGGCTTACCAAAAGGCGGTACCGTTGGGTTTGAGCTGCTGGATCAGGAAAAATTCGGCATCAGCCAGTTTAGCGAACAGGTGAACTATCAGCGCGCGCTGGAAGGTGAACTGTCCCGCACTATCGAAACCCTCGGCCCGGTAAAAAGCGCGCGCGTGCATTTAGCGATGCCAAAACCGTCGCTGTTCGTGCGCGAGCAAAAAGCGCCGTCGGCCTCAATCACCGTAAACCTCGAACCGGGCCGCGCGCTTGATGAAGGGCAAATTTCTGCCGTTGTGCATTTGGTTTCCAGCGCTGTCGCAGGCTTGCCGCCGGGCAACGTCACGCTGGTCGATCAGGGCGGGCACCTGCTGACCCAATCCAATACCAGCGCTCGTGATCTTAATGACGCGCAATTGAAATATACCGCTGACGTTGAAGCTCGCGTACAGCGCCGCATCGAAGCCATTCTTGGGCCTATCGTCGGGAACGGCAACGTTCATGCGCAGGTCACCGCACAGGTTAACTTCGATAATAAAGAGCAGACCGACGAGCAGTATCGTCCCAACGGTGACGCGAGCCAGGCCGCTATCCGTTCCCGCCAGGTAAGCGAGAGCGATCAAAGCGGTAGCCCGTATCCGGGCGGCGTACCGGGAGCACTGTCCAATACGCCGGCACCGGCACCGTCAGCACCGATTGCCACGCAGCCGGCCAACCAAAATGCCAACCAGGCCGCCAATGGCCAGAATAACGCCACGCGTAACGCGGCCACCACCGGCCCGCGAAACAGTCAGCGGAGCGAAACCAGCAACTACGAAGTTGACCGCACCATCATGCACACCAAAAAGAACGTCGGCGATGTCCAGCGTCTTTCGGTGGCCGTGGTGGTCAACTATCGCAATTTGCCGGACGGTAAACCGCTGCCGTTGACCAGCGATCAGATGAAACAGATTGAAGATCTGACCCGCGAAGCGATGGGCTTCTCCACCACTCGTGGTGACACCCTTAACGTGGTCAACTCACCGTTCAACGATAGCGATGAAAGCGGCGGCGAGCTGCCGTTCTGGAAACAGCAAGCGTTTATCGATCAGCTGATGTCTGCTGGCCGTTGGCTGCTGATCCTCATCGTTGCGTGGCTGCTGTGGCGTAAAGCGATTAAACCGCAGCTAGTGCGCCGCGAACAGCTGGCGCAGGCCGCCGTCGAGCAGAACAAAGCCCAACAAGAAATTCAGGAATCCGTTGAGGTACGCCTGAGTAAAGATGAACAGACACAGCAACGCCGTGCCAACCAGCGTCTGGGCGCTGAAGTCATGAGCCAGCGTATTCGTGAGATGTCTGATAACGATCCGCGCGTCGTGGCGCTGGTCATTCGCCAATGGATGAATAACGATCATGAGTAATCTTTCCGGAATCGACAAAAGCGTCATTTTGCTGATGACGATTGGCGAAGATCGTGCGGCGGAGGTGTTCAAGCACCTCAGCACTCGCGAAGTGCAGCAGCTCAGTACCGCGATGGCCAACGTCAAGCAGATCTCCAATAAACAACTGACCGACGTGCTGGCTGAGTTTGAGCAGGAAGCGGAACAGTTCGCGGCACTCAGCGTCAACGCCAACGAATACCTGCGTTCGGTGCTGGTGAAAGCACTGGGCGAAGAGCGTGCCTCCAGCCTGCTGGAAGATATTCTCGAAACCCGCGAGACCACCAGCGGCATCGAAACGCTCAACTTTATGGAGCCGCAGAGCGCGGCCGATATTATCCGCGACGAGCATCCGCAGATTATCGCCACCATTCTTGTGCATCTTAAACGCGGCCAGGCCGCCGATATTCTGGCGCTGTTCGATGAACGCCTGCGCCACGATGTGATGCTGCGTATTGCCACCTTCGGCGGCGTACAGCCTGCCGCGCTGGCAGAGCTGACAGAAGTGCTGAACAACCTGCTCGACGGCCAAAACCTCAAGCGCAGCAAAATGGGCGGCGTGAGAACGGCGGCGGAAATCATCAACCTGATGAAAACGCAGCAGGAAGAAGCGGTTATCTCCGCCGTGCGCGAGTTCGACGGCGATCTGGCGCAGAAAATTATCGACGAAATGTTCCTGTTCGAGAACCTGGTGGAGGTCGACGATCGCAGTATCCAGCGCCTGCTGCAGGAAGTGGATTCCGAATCGCTGCTTATCGCCCTCAAAGGCTCCGAGCCGCCGCTGCGCGAGAAATTCCTGCGCAATATGTCCCAGCGTGCTGCCGACATTCTGCGCGACGACCTGGCCAACCGCGGCCCGGTTCGCCTGTCTCAGGTGGAGAACGAACAGAAGGCGATTCTGCTTATCGTCCGTCGACTGGCGGAAACCGGCGAGATGGTGATTGGCAGCGGAGACGACACCTATGTCTGATACCACGCCATGGAAAGTCTGGCAGCCTGACGATCTCGCGCCACCATCGGTGGCCGAGTTTACCCCGCTCTCTGTCGATGAACCCGACGGCGAGCCGCAGGAGGAGATTTCAGCCGAACAACTGCAGCAGCAGCAGTTGGCCCAGCTACAAATTCAGGCCCATGAACAGGGTTATCAGGCCGGGCTGCGTGAAGGCCATGCCGCCGGGCAGCAGCAAGGCTATCAGGAAGGGCTGGCACAGGGGCGCGAGCAAGGCCTGGAACAAGCAAAACAGGAACAGGCACCTATTCACGCGCGGATGCAGCAGTTGGCCAGCGAGTTTCAGCACACGCTGGATACATTGGACAGTGTCATTGCTTCACGCCTGATGCAAATGGCGCTCGAAGCGGCGCGGCAAATCGTCGGCCAGGTGCCGGTGGTGGATAACACGGCGCTGATTAAACAGATTCAGTCTCTGCTGCAACAAGAGCCACTGTTCACCGGTAAACCGCAGCTTCGCGTGAGCCCGGAGGATTTACCGCGCGTCGAGGAGATGCTCGGGGCGACCCTGGATCTGCACGGCTGGCGGCTGCGCGGCGACCCGACCCTGCATCCCGGCGGCTGTAAAGTCTCTGCCGATGAAGGCGATCTCGACGCCAGCGTAGCCACTCGCTGGCAGGAACTGTGCCGCTTAGCGGCACCGGGAGCCTGCTGATGACCGTGCGCCTGACCCGCTGGCTCACAACGCTGGACAACTTTGAGGCGCGCATCGCGCAGCTTCCCGCCGTACGCCGCTACGGACGGTTGGTCCGCGCCACAGGCCTGGTGCTGGAAGCCACCGGTCTACAGTTGCCGCTGGGGGCGACCTGCATTATCGAACGCCAACAGGGTGTCGAGACCCAGGAAGTCGAGAGCGAAGTGGTGGGTTTCAATGGCCAACGCCTGTTTTTAATGCCGCTGGAAGAGGTCGAAGGGATCTTGCCCGGCGCTCGCGTTTACGCCCGCAACATCGCGGGTGAAGGCTTACAAAGCGGCAAACAGCTACCGCTCGGCCCGGCTCTGCTTGGGCGCGTACTGGACGGCAGCGGCAAACCGCTGGACGGACTCCCAGCGCCGGACACCACCGAAACCGGCGCGCTGATCACTCAGCCGTTTAACCCGTTGCAACGAACGCCGATCGAACACGTCCTGGATACCGGCGTACGACCGATCAACGCCCTACTCACCGTTGGCCGCGGCCAGCGTATGGGGCTGTTTGCCGGCTCCGGCGTCGGTAAGAGCGTGCTGCTGGGGATGATGGCGCGCTATACCCGCGCCGACGTGATTGTTGTCGGGCTCATCGGCGAACGCGGACGCGAAGTCAAAGATTTTAT
Organism: Kluyvera cryocrescens NBRC 102467; assembly: GCF_001571285.1. Taxonomy (GTDB): domain Bacteria; phylum Pseudomonadota; class Gammaproteobacteria; order Enterobacterales; family Enterobacteriaceae; genus Kluyvera; species Kluyvera cryocrescens. Next base: position 121,456 of record NZ_BCTM01000001.1, read on the forward strand.
CGAGAACATCCTCGGCACCGAGGGACGAGCCCGTTCGGTGGTGATCGCCGCACCTGCTGATGTCTCGCCATTGCTGCGTATGCAGGGCGCAGCTTACGCCACCCGCGTCGCAGAAGATTTCCGCGACCGCGGCCAGCACGTGCTGCTGATCATGGACTCCCTCACCCGCTACGCGATGGCGCAGCGTGAAATCGCCCTGGCTATCGGTGAGCCGCCGGCAACCAAGGGCTATCCGCCATCGGTCTTTGCCAAGCTGCCGGCATTGGTTGAACGCGCCGGTAACGGTATCAGCGGCGGTGGCTCCATCACCGCGTTCTATACGGTGCTGACCGAAGGTGATGACCAGCAGGACCCGATTGCCGACTCCGCGCGCGCCATTCTTGACGGCCATATTGTACTGTCGCGGCGGCTGGCGGAAGCCGGCCACTATCCGGCGATTGATATTGAAGCGTCGATTAGCCGCGCCATGACCGCGTTAATTAGCGAAGAGCACTACGCGCGGGTACGGCACTTTAAACAGCTGCTTTCCAGCTTCCAGCGTAACCGCGATTTGATAAGCGTCGGCGCCTATGCCAAAGGCAGCGACCCGATGCTGGATAAAGCTATTACGCTCTGGCCGCAGCTCGAGGCATTTTTACAGCAAGGCATTCTTGAAAAAGCAGACTGGGAATCGTCAATTCTGAACCTGGAAATGATTTTCCCAACGTCATAGTGAAGCAAGAGGATCACAAACATGGCGCAGCATGGTGCATTAGCAACGCTTAAAGAACTGGCAGAGACCGATGTCGACAACGCCGCCCTGGTATTGGGCGAAATGCGACGCGGCTGCCAGCAGGCGGAAGAACAACTGAAAATGTTGATGGACTACCAGCTTGAATACCAGAACAACCTGAACAACGACATGAGTCAGGGGATAGCCAGCCTTCGCTGGCAAAACTATCAGCAGTTTATACAGACGCTTGAGAAAGCCATTGACCAACACCGCCAGCAGTTAATCCAGTGGAATAACAAGGTGGAACAGGCGTTGACTTTCTGGCGAGAGAAAAAACAGCGTTTGCAGGCATGGCAAACGCTACAAGATAGGCAGGCCTCCGCAGAGCTGTTGGCGGAAAACCGCCTTGACCAGAAGAAGATGGATGAGTTTGCCCAACGCGCTACCTTGAGGAAACCTGAATGATCACTCTGCCTAACCTTGCCGTCAGCGATGCCAACCTGACTGGCGCTGAAACTGCGGCAAAAACCACAGGGAGCCCTGAGGATTTTCTGGCGCTGCTGGCGGGCGCGCTCACCCAGCTTCCCGGTACGGGCGGTGAGAAAATCGCGCAGCTAGCGAATGAAGAGGTCGATACCACCCACTCTCTCAAAACGCCTGCCCAGTCACTCACCCAGTGGTTGATGCAGCAGGATGCCGCCAGCACCACCAGCGATGTGGATCTGACGACGGCCGGGGATGCGCAAACGCTACTCAGCTCATTGGCTGCCCATTTAAAAGGCGAACTGAAGGCCGGCAAAGAGAGTGCAAAAGCCAGCGACAGCGATGACAAAACGGCGGAGAGTAAACTCAGTGATGACGAGCTGAAAAGCCTCAACGCCTTAATGGCTATGCTGCCAGTGACGCCGCAAATTCAACCGGCCACCAGCACGGCCGTACCAACGCAGGCCAGTGACGCGCTCAATACGTTGACCGCATCGCTGGGCCGCAGCGGTGGTAAGGCAGAAGGCTTTGTCGATGTGAAAGGGACACCGGCCTCGCAGGTGCAGACTGATGCCCGCGCCCTGCCCGCAGATTCCGCGTTTGTGATCCCAGCGCAAAAGGCAGAAGCCGAAAGCGCGCCCAGTCCGGCCGCGCCAACCTCTACGCTGACTCCGGTGACCGCACAAACCGTCACCCCTGCCGCCGCCTCAGCGGCAGCCGCCACGGCGAATATTCATGCGCAGTTGGGAACGCCAGACTGGCAGCAAAACGTCAGCCAGCACATCACCCTGTTCACCCGTCAGGGCCAGCAGACCGCCGAACTGCGTCTGCATCCTGAGTCACTGGGCCAGGTGCATATCACGCTCAAGGTGGAAGATAACCTTGCGCAAATTCAGATGGCCTCACCACACAGCCACGTGCGGGCCGCGCTGGAAGCCGCATTGCCGGTGTTACGCAGCCAGCTTGAGGATAACGGTATTCAGCTGGGGCAAAGCAACATCAGCAGCGATGGTTTTGCCGGACAGCAGCAGCAATCCTCATCGCAGCACGCTTTCGCCTCACGGGGGGAGTCGGGGGCGGCTGACGGCCAGGATGAAGGCGATGTTTTAGCCGTTCCTGCCGCTCTGCAATCGGCGGCTCGCGGCGACAACGCAGTAGACATCTTTGCTTAAACGCCCGAGGTAACATGATTATTCCCGTCTTTTCCACGCTTTGACCCGCGCGGGAGGCGGGATAATCATCTGATAAGCAGTACTAAAAGGAAGACCGTTTCAGATGACTGACACCACTATCACCAAAAAGAGCAAACGCTCTATCTGGATACCGCTACTGGTGCTGGTAACGCTCGCAGCCTGCGCCACCGCAGGCTACAGCTACTGGCGCTTTGAGAATAAGACCGCGGAAGCCGCGCCGAAAGAAGCACCACCGCCTGCCGCACCGGTCTTTTTCCCGCTGGATACCTTTACGGTTAACCTGGGCGATGCCGATCGCGTGCTGTATGTGGGTGTGACGCTGCGAATGAAGGGTGAAGCTGACCGTGCGCGCTTGAACGACTATCTGCCGGAAGTGCGTAGCCGCATGCTTCTGCTGCTGTCGCGTCAGGATGCCACCAAACTCGCCACCGATGAGGGTAAAAAACAGCTCGCCGCCGATATCAAAGCGACCCTGAGCGCGCCGCTTATCGCCGGACAGCCTAAACAGGATATTACCGACGTCCTGTACACCGCTTTTATTCTGCGATAGCGCTATGGGCGACAGTATTCTTTCTCAGGCCGAAATTGATGCGCTGCTCAATGGAGACAGCGACAATGCCAGCGAGCCTCTGGCGCGTGCAGCGGGCGAAGATGATATTCGCCCCTACGACCCCAATACCCAGCGTCGCGTCGTTCGTGAGCGTTTGCAGGCGCTGGAGATCATTAACGAGCGTTTTGCGCGCCACTTCCGTATGGGGCTGTTTAACCTGCTGCGCCGTAGCCCGGACATTACCGTAGGGGCGATTCGCATTCAGCCGTACCACGAGTTTGCCCGTAACCTGCCGGTGCCGACCAACCTCAACCTGATTCATTTAAAACCGCTGCGCGGGACCGGTCTGGTAGTCTTTTCACCCAGTCTGGTGTTTATCGCCGTCGATAACCTGTTCGGCGGTGATGGTCGTTTCCCAACGAAAGTGGAAGGCCGCGAATTCACCCACACCGAACAGCGCGTCATCAACCGTATGCTGAAGCTGGCGCTGGAAGGCTATAGCGACGCATGGAAAGCGATTAACCCGCTGGAAGTGGAGTACGTGCGTTCAGAGATGCAGGTGAAATTCACCAATATCACCACCTCGCCGAATGACATCGTGGTCAACACACCGTTCCACGTGGAAATCGGCAACCTGACCGGCGAGTTCAATATCTGCCTGCCGTTCAGCATGATTGAACCGCTGCGTGAGCTTCTGGTGAATCCACCGTTGGAAAACTCGCGTCATGAAGATCAGAACTGGCGCGAAAACCTGGTCCGTCAGGTCCAGCACTCTGAGCTGGAACTGGTGGCGAACTTCGCCGATATCTCTTTACGGTTATCACAAATACTCAAACTAAAACCCGGCGACGTCCTGCCGATTGACAAGCCCGATCGCATTATTGCCCACGTTGACGGCGTGCCCGTACTCACCAGCCAGTACGGTACCGTTAACGGTCAGTATGCGCTGCGCGTAGAACATTTGATCAACCCGATTTTGAATTCGCTGAACGAGGAACAGCCCAAATGAGTGATATGAATACTCCACCCGATGACAACAGCGGATCCGTGGACGATCTGTGGGCTGAAGCGCTAAACGAGCAACAATCTACCAGCGGGAAAAGCGCCGCCGACGCGGTGTTCCAGCAGCTTGGCGGTGGCGATGTCAGCGGTACGCTACAGGATATCGATCTGATTATGGATATCCCGGTCAAGCTGACCGTGGAGCTGGGCCGCACCCGAATGACCATCAAAGAGCTGCTGCGCCTGACCCAGGGTTCAGTTGTGGCGCTGGACGGTCTGGCGGGTGAACCGCTGGATATTCTGATTAACGGTTATTTGATTGCCCAGGGTGAAGTGGTGGTGGTCGCCGATAAATACGGCGTGCGTATCACCGATATCATTACCCCATCAGAACGTATGCGCCGTCTGAGCCGTTAATATGAAATCCCAGCCCGGCACGACTCATCCAATAAGCAGCACGGCAACCGCGCACACCAGTGAATCGGTGGCCGTGACGCATGCCAACGAACCCATGACGTCGCCGTTAATTCAGGTTAGCGGTGCGCTGCTGGGCATTATTGTGCTGATCCTTGCCGCCGCATGGGTGGTTAAACGCGTGATGCCGGGCGCGGTAAAAGGCCGCACCGTGAACGGCCTTTCGGTTAGCGCCAGCGCCTCGCTGGGGAATCGTGAACGGGTGGTGATTGTTAACGTCGAAGATGCGCGGCTGGTGCTCGGCGTTACCGCTCAGCAGGTCACCCTGTTACATACCCTTCCGCCGGCTCCGGTGGATCCACAGCCGCCAGCGGCGGCAGTGCCAGAATTTGCTTCACTGATGAAAACTATGCTTAAGCGTCCTGGGAGATCCTGATGCGTCGTTTATTTTCCCTTACGCTGGGTGGGCTGCTGCTGCTCTCCCCTTCGGCCTTCGCTGAGCTGCCGGGCCTAATTAGCCAGCCGCTGGCCAACGGCGGCCAAAGCTGGTCGTTGCCGATTCAGACGCTGGTGTTTATCACCTCGTTGACGTTTATCCCGGCTATTTTGCTGATGATGACCAGTTTTACCCGCATCATCATCGTTTTTGGTCTGTTGCGCAGCGCGTTGGGTACCCCATCCGCTCCGCCAAACCAGGTTTTACTCGGGCTGGCGCTGTTTTTAACCTTTTTTATCATGTCGCCGGTTATCGATAAAATCTACACCGAGGCCTACCAGCCGTTTAGTGAAGACAAAATCTCCATGCAGGAAGCGCTCGATAAAGGTGCCCAACCGCTGAGAGAGTTCATGCTGCGCCAGACGCGCGAGGCCGATCTTGCCTTGTTTGCAAGGCTTGCCAACAGTGCGCCGATTCAGGGACCGGAAGCCGTGCCCATGCGTATTCTGCTGCCGGCGTACGTCACCAGCGAGCTGAAAACGGCCTTCCAGATTGGCTTCACGATATTTATTCCCTTCCTGATTATCGATCTGGTGATCGCCAGCGTGCTGATGGCCCTCGGGATGATGATGGTTCCGCCCGCCACTATCGCGCTACCGTTCAAGCTGATGCTGTTTGTTCTGGTCGATGGTTGGCAACTGCTGGTTGGGTCGCTGGCGCAAAGTTTTTACAGTTAAGGAGTAACCATGACCCCTGAATCCGTCATGATGATGGGCACCGAAGCGATGAAAGTGGCGCTGGCCCTGGCTGCCCCGCTGCTGCTGGTATCGCTGGTGACCGGTCTGATTATCAGTATCCTGCAGGCGGCAACGCAGATTAACGAAATGACGCTGTCGTTTATTCCCAAAATTATTGCCGTTTTTATCGCTATCATTGTCGCCGGGCCATGGATGCTCAACCTGCTTTTAGACTATGTGCGCACGTTATTTAACAACCTCCCCTACATCATCGGTTAAGCCCCATGATGCACGTCACCAGCGACCAGTGGATTTCCTGGATAAGCCTCTACTTTTGGCCGCTTCTGCGCGTGCTGGCGCTGGTCTCAACCGCGCCGATTTTAAGCGAAAAGTCAGTGCCCAAGCGGGTGAAACTCGGCCTCGGCTTCCTTATCACCATCGTGATTGCGCCGTCACTGCCGGTGGTCGAGGTACCGTTGTTTTCCGCTCAGGCGCTATGGCTGGCGTTACAGCAAATTCTTATCGGTATTGCGCTGGGGTTTACCATGCAGTTTGCTTTTGCCGCGATAAGGACGAGCGGTGAGATTATCGGCCTGCAAATGGGGCTCTCTTTCGCCACCTTTGTCGACCCCGGCAGCAACCTCAACATGCCGGTTCTGGCGCGTATTATGGATATGCTGGCACTGCTGCTATTTCTCGTATTTAACGGGCATTTATGGTTAATTTCGCTGCTAGTCGATACATTTCACACTCTTCCCATCGGCGGCGAACCGATCAACAGCAATGCATTTTTGGCACTCACCCGCGCCGGTGGTATGATCTTCCTCAACGGGCTAATGTTGGCACTGCCGATTATCACCCTACTTCTCACGGTTAACCTCGCGTTGGGTATGCTTAACCGTATGACCCCACAGCTGTCCATATTCGTGATTGGTTTTCCTATCACTCTGACCATCGGCATTTTACTGATGGCAGCATTAATGCCATTGATCGCGCCATTCTGTGAACACTTATTTGGTGAAATATTCGATCTATTAGCAGATATTATCAGTGAGTTACCACGCATAAATTCTCCATAATGCCACCCGGTTATTATAAGGAAATTCCTAAAATAAAAACGATAAAACATCTACCAGCATATCGCTGGCGCGGGTTATTTGTTTTTAGATTATTCACATAACATAACATTTACTTTACTTTGGGAAGATTCCTGGCAAATTATACGTAACTTTACGGGATAGTTGATGCCGCCTGATCGTCTTCATTCTCATTTTTTATTTTTTAACAGGTTCGTTAGGACGATGAAGTTCGAGGGGTAATGGGTTAATTATCGTTACGCATTGAGTGAGGGTATGCCATGTCAACGATTATTATGGATATATGCAGTTACACGCGGCTAGGGTTAACCGGCTACCTGGCCAGTCGTGGAGTGAAAAAAAGAGATATTGACAATGTAGACAGCGTAGACGGGCTTGCGGAAATCTGTTCTGCCCGACAACCCTCTGTCGTGTTCATTAATGAGGACTGTTTTATTCACGATGTGCAAAGCAGTCTGCATATCAAGCAGATCATTAATCAACACCCCAGAACTTTGTTCATTGTTTTTATGGCAATTGCCAATATTCATTTTGACGAATATTTGATGGTTCGGAGTAATCTGCTAATTAGCTCCAAATCGATAAAGCCTGAAACGCTAGATATTATTCTGGGGAATTATCTGAAAAAAGAAACAGCGGACGTAAAGCAAACTAGCGTATCGACATTGTCATTAAGTCGTACGGAATCCAGCATGCTTAAAATGTGGATGTCAGGACAAGGGACGATACAAATTTCCGATCAGATGAATATTAAAGCCAAAACGGTATCGTCACATAAGGGTAATATTAAAAGAAAAATTAAAACGCACAATAAACAGGTGATCTACCACGTGGTACGCCTGGCAGAGAACGTCACTTCAGGCATCTTTGTGAATATGCGCTAGGACTCGCGGGACAGGGAAACTGGCGGTATGTCTACCGCCAGGTGTCAAAAGCCTATTCGGCCCCTTCCACGAAGATGCCATCAGGATGCCCGACTTCATTGAAGAACCAGATCCCGAGCGGATAATCCTCCAGCGCCACCAGATACATCGTCCCTTCATTGAACTGCTCGATGGCCAAAACAACACCGGAGCGACGTGGCCCCCCATCGGTCTTGACCGTCACACGATCGTTAACTTGCATAAACGTCATCTCCTGATTGGTTTAGCCCAGTGTAGAACAAATTTGACGTTCTGGCAGCGCATTGCTGCATAACCGTCTACTAATCCGTCACTTACCATTAATAGCTCAAAAAATGAGCAGTTTTATGCGACCGATGTATACTTATACAGGGAGTGAAAAAAAAGGTACCGGTGATGAAAGCGAATATTGACCCTCGGGGGGTAAACGTTGATGCGCTGCTGGCAGCCATCAATGAAATTAGCGAAAGTGAAATCCACCGTACGGCTGACGATCCGCATCATGTCAGCGTAGACGGTCGTGAATATCATACCTGGCATGAGCTGGCGGAAGCGTTTGAGCTGGATATACATGATTTCAGCGTCACGGAAGTCACGCGCTAGACGGGTAAAAAAATCCCGACACCTACGCGTCGGGATCAACCTTGCCGAGGCAAGAAGCATTGAAATATTCGTTACATCAGGAAATCTGACGTGGATGAAACATTATCTTCGTTTATTTCGAATGACAAGAATTATTCACCTAATAAATAAGTATCACTTAACACCCTTCTCGCCATCCACTTTCGGCAAAGACTTTAAAAATCAATAAGTTGTTAATTCCTCGTCCGAAAACTCGCCCTCCGGGCTTTGAGATTATTCTTAACCATTTATTTACCCATAAGTAAAATTTATGTGCTATGTCACCAAATACGCATGCCGCGCTTAATCTTCGGTACAAACCCGGTTCCGCCCGCTCTTTTTCGCCTGATACAGACGGCTATCGGCGATCGATTGCAGGTGCTCAAAGTCATAACGCAGAAGCTCTTCGCTACAGCACACGCCCAGCGACGCACTGACCCGGATGGTCTGTTTTTTACCAATCAGAATTTCGCGGCTGTTGATACTCTCTCGAATACGCTCGGCGACGATGCGCGCCTCCTCCAGGCTGGTATCCGGCAGGACAATACAGAACTCTTCCCCGCCAACGCGGCCAGCAATATCGTGCTTACGCAGTTTATTCATCAGTACCCGGCCGATATAGACCAGCACCCTATCGCCCGCCTGATGACCATACTTGTCGTTGATTCCTTTAAAATGATCGAGATCGAGCTGGATCACCGCCATTGGCTGGTCATTGTGCTGGCACTTCTCCAGCGCTTTGCCTGCTCGTTCAAACAGCGCTGCACGGTTGTAGAGGCGCGTCAGCATGTCATGCCAGGCCCGCCATTCCAGTGAATCCTGGAGCGACGACATATTGCGTACCATACGGCGGATCACCGCCCACGAAATCAGCAGCATTGAGCTAAACAGCAGCCATAACAGCGTTAAGGCAATACTGATGCTGCCAAATTCGCCGCGGATACCATCATCAAGGCTATGAATGCGCAACAGCACGCCATCAAAGTTTCGCAACTTTTCCCAGCTGATGAAACGCGATACCTGGCGGACGCTACCTTCATTATCGTTCTCATAGGCATGCGCAAGCTGCGCCTGAATTTCCTGCGATAGCTGGGTGCGCCGTGACGGTAGTTGCTCTGAAGAAGCAATCAGATTCATACGTCGATCGTAGAGCTGATATTCACCGTCATCCTCGCCTTCGACTGACTGAATAAGGAATTGTGTCACTTCGTTGACCGACAGTTGAATCGCCAGCACGCCAAACCAGTATTGTTGAAAATCCAACGGCACAGCGGCAATCACCATTTCTGCCGCCGGCGGTTTTTCCGTGTTGAAGGTGGTCAGCCATTTCACGCCGCGATCCGGGTTACTACGCTGCGATTGCGCGGTAAACCATGGGCTTGTCGCCAGCTTGTAGAAGTACTCGGTAATACTTCCACGCTCTTCGTGCTCGGTGCTGAGGTAAAAACCAGCGCGAGAGACGTAAATCATATGCGTTTCGAAACGGGACAGGTGCTGGCGAGTTAACGATGACAAACGCAGCAAATAGCCAAGCTCGATGCTGGCCATAAATTCGTTACTCAGCAGCGGGTTATCACGCGACAGCAGGTGCGTGTGTTCGACAAATGCGTCTGAAACACCGTTGAGCGGCAGAGTACGGTTGTTATTCAGGGAAATATGCCAGTCCGGCAGCGTGCGCTGACGCTCGAACTCTTGTTCCGCGGTGCGCAGAATTTCGAAAGCCAGCGGGATCTGTAGCGCCGATTGCATACCGTTACGGAAAAAAAGCAGCCTATCAGTATTGAACTGAAGCTGCGCATCCATGTCATTGGCAACGTTTTTCAGGTTATTACGTTGACTGGAGATGTAGGCCTCTTCCAGCACAATGATTTCACGCCAGGTCAACAGTGTTGAAAATAACACCACCACCAGAAAGCAGATGTTCACCACTCGTTCTGGTCGAATGCGCCGTGTCAGCCTCGCCCACATTCCAGGTGGTGAGGCGGTGGTCTTTACCGTCAAGGGATGCACTTTGGCCCCCTGTATCTTTCGCTAACTGCCACAACGCTCAGGTTTTTCAAACTTGTCTGCTGCTGATAATCCATGATGCTCCACTACTTCACGCGACGACAAAGACTTAAAAATATTCAGTTATCTACTCAAAATAACTCGCATTGCCGGGAGGTGCTTAGTGGATGAACCCGATGAACCGACTCAAAGACGTGATTCGGGTGATGAATGCCACCAACGCACAGGCAACCTTGCAGTATGACGAGTATAAAGCGCCCGGCATACGCCGGGCGTAGACGCGGTCATTACGCCTTTTCTTGTTTATGTATATCGCCGGGTATCAGCTCATCTTCACGGAATGCTTCCCGTTTGACGCCGAATCCATCATACCAGCGGCACTCAACCATCCCGCTGGCATAACCCGTTACGACCATACGCGGCCCGCCATTTTTGGGCCGGACTTCATCACTGACCAAAAAGACCATTATTGCCTCCGGTATCAGGGTGAAACTGTTTCACCTTAGCCGATTCCTGACCGATTTGCGTACCGGGGCAGCATTTTTTATCCGTGGCGTTGACGAAGACGTGCAACCCCGTTAACCACGGCTAGCACAACGGCACCGAGGATAAAGCCCAGCACCAGATTTGCCAGCGTAGGAAGCAGCATCGCTATCCACGACGCCTGCTGAACGGCAAAGCCTTCAATGGCATGATGCAGCGGCCCAACTCCGTGAACCACGATGCCGCCGCCGACTAAAAACATGGCCAACGTACCGACCACCGAGAGGATCTTCATCAGCCACGGCGCCACCACCAGCAGGCCTTTGCCCACCGCCTGCGCCAGCGCACTGCTTTTTTCGACCAGCCAGTAGCCCATATCATCCAGCTTCACAATCACGCCAACGAGGCCGTAGACCCCAACCGTCACCAGTACCGCAATACCGGATAAAATCAGCACCTGATTGAGTAATGGCGCATCGGCGACAATCCCCAGCGTAATCGCAACGATTTCCGCCGATAGGATAAAGTCCGTGCGGATAGCGCCCTTCACTTTGTCCCGCTCGTAGCTGCCGGGATCCTGCTGCGCTATCGCCTCCAGCCGCTGCTGGCGAGCCGTATCATCGCCCTTATGCTTACGCTCATGCAGCGTATGCACCACTTTTTCGACGCCTTCGAAACAGAGATAGGCACCACCAATCATCAGCAATGGCGTCACGGCCCAGGGGATAAAGGCGCTAATCAGCAGCGCCAGCGGCACGAGGATGACCTTATTGAGCATCGACCCTTTTGCTACGCTCCATACCACCGGCAGCTCGCGATTAGCCCGCACGCCCGAGACTTGCTGCGCATTCAACGATAAATCATCGCCCAGTACGCCTGCGGTTTTCTTTGCCGCCAGCTTGCCCATCATCGAGATATCATCCAACAAGGTGGCGATATCATCTAACAAGGTTAATAAGCTACTTCCTGCCACAAGTGACATCCTTCATTTTTGTATTGATAACAAAGTATGAAGCAAAAAAGCGTCAGGAGTAAGTGATACATATTTATAACATAAACACAACATTCAACCCCTGAATTAAAGCACTCGCCAGAGAGGTAGTTTTGGCGTTTACTATCTGCCTGCTTGCTATTTTGCCGTGAGGAAGTATGCGTTTTAAACATCTGTTACCGCTGGTGGGTGCGCTTTTCGCGCTGTACATCATCTGGGGCTCAACTTATTTTGCCATCAGCATTGGCGTCGCCAGCTGGCCACCGTTAATGATGGCGGGCGTGCGTTTTCTCTCGGCCGGTATCGTCCTGATGATTTTCCTGCTGGCAACGGGCCACCGTTTACCTGCACCCAAACCGCTGCTCAACGCGGCGCTGATTGGCGTTTTGCTGCTGGCGGTAGGTAACGGCATGGTTACCGTCGCTGAGCATCAGCACGTGCCTTCTGGTATTGCCGCAGTGATGGTGGCTACCGTGCCATTATTTACGCTGTGCTTTAGCCGCTTTTTTGGTATCGCGACGCGTAAGCTTGAGTGGATGGGTATTGCTATTGGTCTTGCCGGCATTGTACTGCTCAATAGCGGCGGTAACCTTAGCGGAAATCCGTGGGGCGCGTTGATGATTTTAATTGGTTCCCTGAGTTGGGCATTTGGTTCCGTATACGGTTCGCGAATCACGCTGCCGACCGGCATGATGGCCGGTGCCGTTGAGATGCTGGCCGCCGGCATTGTCCTGATGATCGCGTCACTGCTCAGCGGCGAACGCCTGACGACCATGCCAGATTTACGCGGCTTCCTCGCCGTGGGTTATCTGGCGGTATTTGGTTCTATCATCGCGATTAACGCATACATGTATCTTATTCGCAACGTCACCCCTGCCGTAGCGACCAGCTATGCCTACGTCAACCCGGTGGTCGCCGTCCTATTAGGCACCGGCTTTAACGGGGAAAGTTTATCGGCAATTGAGTGGCTGGCGCTGGCGATTATTATTGCGGCAGTTGTGCTGGTTACGCTGGGGAAATATCTGTTTCCAGCGAAAAGCACGCCTATTGCCTGCGAGGTGCAGAAGTAAGGTCCAGGCAAGAAATGCCCTGCGTGTCGATCTGCGCGCTGCCATCGCCGCCGCAGATCCACTCTTCCAGCCGTTCAGACAGTTCGGCGTCGCTGAGCTTTTTACGCCCCCGGAGCGCGCATTCCCACACCACCAGCACACGCCAGCCCTGCTCGCTTAATCGCATCATATCGCGGGCGTCGCGCTGAACATTGCCGTGAATCTTGTGCAACCAGAACTCGGTTCGGGTCGCGGGAACGTTGAATAGATAACAATCGTGATGATGCCAGAAACAGCCGTGGGTGAAGATGGCGCAGCGATACTCGCTCAACGTGAAGTCGGGACGCCCCGGCAGGCTGCTGTCCTGCGCCTGCCAGCGCAGCTCCAGTGAATCAAGCAAGAATGCCATTCTTTTTTCAATCGCCGTATTCTGCGCGCCGATGGCGCGCATATTTTTACGGCGAGTGGCTTTATTGTGGACGTCGACCATTTTTCGTTTCCGCATCCCGCCGCGCCACGGCCTGCAAAATGCGCGGTTCCAGCAGTCGCGCCACGGCGGCGAATACCGGCACAATGACTGAATTACCAAACTGCCGGTAGGCCTGGGTGTCGGATACCGGAATGCGAAAACGGTATCCTTGCGGTGATTCAAATCCCATCAGACGCGCGCATTCGCGCGGTGTCAGACGGCGCGGGCGATGCAGCTGATTATGCGCATCGTCAAAGTCTTTTTCACCCAAGGCCCGATCCCATCCCCTGTCAATGAGGATCTCGGCACCGTCCTTGTAGTATCGCGCCGAAAGCGTGCGCGCTACGCTGCTTGCGCGAGTCGGATCGACCAAACCAAAACCAAAACCGTTGCCCTTCTCCTGATGCTTTTGCGCATAACGGTAGAGATATTTCCACAGCACCGGCGTCAGTATAAATTTCGGATTGACCGTGGGCTCAAGCAGTTCACCAAAGGTGGGGCGTCGTTCGGGGTAAAGTGCGGGTATATCGCGTAACGTAAAGCCGTTATGCAGCCCTAAATCCCGGCGAAATCCTACCAGCACAATACGTTCACGGTGCTGAGGCAGAAAGTGTTGGCCGTCGATAATCTTGGGGTCATCAGCCCCCATCGCCGCCGCATCTGCCACTTCATAACCCAATTCATCAAGGGTCTGCATGATGATGCGAAAGGTTTTACCGTTATCGTGGCTCTTGAGATTTTTGACATTTTCCAACACGAAAATAGGCGGACGACGGGTATCAATAATGCGTACCACGTCGAAAAATAATGTCCCTTGCGTATCGCAGGCGAAACCGTGCGCCCGTCCCATGGCATTTTTTTTCGACACCCCCGCCAGCGAGAACGGCTGACAGGGAAAGCCCGCCAGCAGAACATCATGCTGGGGGATAGCATTGAGGATGTGGGCTCTCGCCTCGCTGTCGCTGATTTCCGGGCGATGGCTCAGCGTCACATCGCGAATATCGGCATTAAACTGATGCTCCTGCGGATCGCAATACCAATTGGCTTTATAGGTACGTACCGCGTGCTTATTCCACTCGCTGGTAAAAACGCACTGACCACCAATCGCTTCAAACCCACTGCGGATCCCACCAATTCCAGCAAAGAGATCCACAAAACGGAACGCATAATGCGGATGATGCGCCGGCGGCTTTGGCAGCATCGCCGCCAGGTGGGCACACTCATTTTCACTTAAGCGCGTGTTGGCGCGGGATAAGGCCACAACGCGCTTCACAATTGCCGGGCTCCAGTGCTGTTCCCCCACAGCAGCCAGCTCGGCGACAACGGTCTTAAGATCGTAAATCTCCAGAATATGCTGGAGCAGCGCTTGAGCATCCGGCTCAGAATTTGCTGCTACCTCGTTTGATAAGACTCGCTGTTGCATAAAATTGACCAGATACAGAAAAAGGAAAATAACCCTGAGATTATCATAATTTGCACAGGTCTTGCGCCGCGAATCGTCTGAGTACCTCGGCATCTAGCGCGTTGGGGTCACCGGATAGCTCCGCGCTCAGCTTGGCCATAAAGTGTACGAGGAAATCAGCATTGTGCTGCGCCATCTCGCGTCCTTTTGCCGTTTGCATGGTCTCCGGCAGGCGCAGCAATTTGGTTTGGAAATGATCGAGGGCATAAGCTTTATCATCTAATGCACGATGTTCGGCAAAGGGGTCGTCAGCATCAAAGAGTGCGGCATTCATCGCGCCGGAAACGGCAAATACGCGAGCCAGTCCAATAGCGCCCAGCGCTTCCAGGCGATCGGCATCCTGCACAATCTTTGCCTCCAGCGTTTGCGGCGCGATTCGGGCGCTGAAGCTATGGGCCTCGATGGCGTGAGCAACGGCAGCGTGCCGTTCTGAAGGAAATAACGGAAAATCGCGGGCTAAAATTTGCCGTGTACGCTCAGCGGATAACACAGAGGAACGCGCGCGGTCAGGATGATTTTTCGGCAGGCTGACCAGATCGTGAAAATAGCTGGCGAAGAGAACAACGGACAGATCAACTGATTGGCCGCTGGCTATCTGTTGGGCGGAATGCCATACCCGGCGGAAATGAGCAACATCATGCGAAGCATCTCCGCCGTTGTAATGCTTATCGAACCACAATTCAATTTGCTGCTGCCACGTCGTGAGATCCATTCCATTGATACCTGAATGTATTAACCGACCCTCAGCATAGCAATATTATGACCGCTCTTCATTCTCAGGCGGACGAGGACGAGTATACCAGGCGATTCCCCCGAGTAGCGCCCCCACAATACTCAGCAACAGGAAACCCAGGATTGCCCCTAACCATTTACCGCTGGTGGAACCAATCTCACCGTCAATTGTTGCGCCAGGAATGGTCTCCACCGCGCTGATGACCCATACATAGCGCACCATCGCCCAGACAAAGTAACCACAAAACGCGTAGAAAACCCATAACGCCAGTCTTCCGCCTGGGCCACGATTCATCCTTTCTTCCATAGAAACTCTCATCACACTAATCATACCAACAGCGATACCACCACAACAAAATGTGACGATAATCACATTATAACGATTTAAGTGCCGCAAGGTAGTCTCTGATCTCCCCACGACGCAACGAAGTGCCACTCCCTTGATCTTCGGCAATTTTGCCCTGACAACCTCGCGAGTCGTCGGAAAAGGCCCGTAATGGTCTTGGTAAGCTTAAAATGACCTGAATTATTTACTTCGTAGGCAAATCTTGTGGTGTGAAATATAACGGTGATTGTTTTTAATTTATCACCCATTCTTAATGTCAATAAATAATATCTATCAATGATAGTCACACTGCTTCAATAAATAAACATTAAGCCGCACATTTAGTTATTACTAAAACCCATGCCCTGTCTCCCCTGAACATCATATCGATGAAATCATATATCCACCTTATATTTATTCATACATAATGAAATAAAATCAATCTTCGCAACCACATAATAAAAACCTTATAAAACAGCATTTTATATATAACATAATGATTGATATCGGTTTCACATATTTAATTGATTATAAATAAAACATTTTGAAATATTTTATATATTTTAATTACATTTATATCGTAAAACAAAATGAACCTCCAATATAGTATGCAGGTCAGTAACGCCGGATGACGTTACCTTATTCACATGCGTAATAATGCAAAGGAAAATATAATGAAAATTAAAGCACTGGCACTGTTGGTTCCTGCTCTTCTGATGGCCGGAGCCGTAAATGCTGCGGAGATATATAATAAAGACGGCAATAAACTTGATCTTTACGGCAATCTTGATGCCCGTCACACCTTCTCTGATAACGCAGGCGATGATGGCGACGAAACCTACGTGCAGCTTGGTTTTAAAGGCGAAACGCAAATCAACAGCGAGCTGACTGGCTATGCTCAGTGGGAGTACAAAACCTACGCTAACGACACCGAGAATGCAGGCGATAACTCCTTCAACCGCCTTGCCTTTGCGGGGCTGAAGTATGCTAACTACGGTTCCTTCGATTACGGTCGTAACTACGGTACGATCTACGACATTGAAAGCTGGACCGATATGCTGCCAGTGTTTGGTGGCGATTCCTACACCTGGTCCGATAACTTTATGGTGGGTCGTACCAACGGCGTTGCTACCTACCGTAACACCGACTTCTTTGGCGAAGTCGAAGGCTGGAACTTCGCGCTGCAGTACCAGGGCAATAACGAAGATGGCTCAAATCATCAGGAAGGGACTAAAAACGGTCACAATGACGTTCGTTTCCAGAACGGCGATGGCTACAGTATGTCTACCACCTATGAATTCGGCGAAGCCTTCCCTGTGCTGCAGGGCCTGAGCGTCGGTGCAGCATACGGTGCTTCTGACCGTACCAACGACCAGGTTAATTCCCGCGGGACATACAATAACTACGGTAATGGCAAAAATGGCAGCGTTCGCGCTGGCGGCGATACGGCTGAAGTTTGGACTCTGGGCGCGAAATACGATATCAACAACATCTATTTGGCGATGATGTATGCTGAAACCCGTAACATGACACCGTTTGGTGACGATGGTATCGCTAACAAAACGCAAAACTTTGAAGTCACCGCACAGTACCAATTCGACTTTGGCCTGCGCCCATCTCTGGCCTGGGTCTATTCCCGCGGTTATGATGTCGGTGTCCACCACAATGACAGCGGTTCCTATCTGACCGACCAGGATCTGGTAAACTACGTTGATGTTGCTGCGTCCTACTACTTCAACAAAAACATGTCCACTTATGTTGATTTCAAGGTTAACCTGCTGGATAGCTCATCCAACTTCTACCATGCTAACGGTATCTCTACCGATAACGTCCTCGGCATGGGTCTGAACTACCAGTTCTAACCCGGCGATGAAAAAAGCCCGCATTATGCGGGCTTTTTTTATATTATCCTTCCTGCTATGGCGCTTCTTGTAACGCGACACGTACAAACCCGTTATTTTGCGCCAGCAGCTCATGTGCTTTCCATGCGTCCATTCCGGTTAACACCATCAAGATAGCTGTCTTACAGTGGTGATCGCAGCTTTCCAGCGCCGCTTTTGCCGCCGCGCGGGAGCAGTTCCCCGCCGCCATGACGATAGCAATCTGGCGTTCTACCATATGCAGAGTCGTACCGCGGATATCAACGCGCATATTGCTGTAAACCCGCCCGCTGCGAATGGCCAGCGCAGTCGTCAGCATCGACAGTACCATTTTCTGCGCCGCAATCGCCTTCGGATTTCCGTAGCCAGCCACCGCTTCAGGCCCAGTTTGCGCAGCGATAACGATATCCGCCAGTTCTGTCGCTTCACTTTGGGCAAAACGGGTGATCACCGCGCGCGGTGCCCCCAGCGACCAGGCATGACGCAGCGCGCCCCACAGCCAAGGGGTTTTGCCCCCCACCGTCAGCGCCACCAGCATATCTTTTTGTGTGAACCCGATGGCCTGCAGATCGAGAATACCGCGATCATAATCCTGCGCGGCCTCCTCCATGCTGTGCAGCATTGCCAGCGCCCCGCCGGCAATCAATCCAATCAGCGGATGCTTTTCATCCGGTGCATATTCATTAGCCGTAATAATCGCATTTCGGCCCGAGGCACCGGCGCCAGCCAGTACTACACGGCCGCCATGACTTAGCGTCGCCACCGCAGTATCAACCAACCGCGTGATTTCATCAAGACAAGGGGTAATGGCGTCGGCGATATATTTATCCTCTTGATTTATAACGCCTAACATATCGCGGGTTGATAATCTATCAATTTCAGCCGTCGTCGAGCTACGTCGTTCCATGACTGAACCTGCAAGCTTAGTGCTCATAAACGGTCTCCTTATTATGGGTTCTGCAGCAATACTAAAGTGTTTTGTATGAATAGCTCTGCGAGTACGGTCACAAAGAGGCGTGAGTTTTTGTAAGGACGTGACCACTTTATGTATTGAGTAACATCGGCGATAATGCGTTTTTGCTATTGATAAATGAAGGTTTTAATGCGCAGCAAGCAGCAGCCTCAGCCCCACCCGAAGCGCCCTATGAAGCTAAGCACGCTGGTCACGCTGATGGTTTGTAGCGTCATTTTCTCCGTCTTACTGGTGGTTTACGCCTTCTATTTTATTCAAATCACCAAAGCCACCCGTGCCGGCGTGGAAGATACGGCCTTTGCGATTGCACGAACGCTGGCAGATTCTCCTGAAATCAAGCGTGGCTTAAGCTTCCCGCCGGAACAGAATATTATTGAACCCATTGCCACCGCCGTACAGCAGCGCAACGGCCTGCTTTATGCCGTCGTCACCAACATGGATGCCGTCCGTTATTCTCATCCGAATACCCAGCTTATCGGCCAGCATTTCATTGGGGCCGATCTGCAGCCGGCATTGAAAGGACAGGAAAATCTGTCGATTAACCACGGCGTTCTCGCCGAGGCTCTGCGCGTCTTTACGCCGATCTATAACGACAGCAAACAACAAATTGGCGTGGTTATTGTCGGTATTTCGCTCCAAAAGGTCGACGAACAGCTGAGCCGAGCGCGCTGGAATGCCATCTGGTTTGTCCTTTTTAGCGCCATCGTGGGTACGCTCGGCATCTGGGGGCTAGTGCGGGTATTGAAAAATATTCTTTTCGGCCTCGAGCCCCATGAAATTTCCAGCCTGTTTGAACAACGCCAGGCCATGCTGCAATCGCTGCGTGAAGGGGTGATTGCGGTGGATAATAAAGGGCGAGTAACGCTGATTAATCAGGCTGCGCGTGAGTTTCTCTTTTCCGCCAACAGCACTGCACTTGGCGAAGCTCAGCACGCCCCGCTGCTGGCCAACCTGAAGGACGTCCTCGCCAGTGGTAATGCTATTGAAGATCGAGAGATTGGCTGTAACGGTCGTTTGCTGCTGTGCAATACCGTACCGGTACTGAACAATAAACGCGTCATTGGTGCCATCAGCACCTTCCGTGATAAAACCGAAATCAGTCAGTTGATGCAGCGCATGGACGGCCTGGTGAATTACGTTGATGCCCTGCGCAGCCATTCTCACGAGTTTATGAATAAACTTCATGTGATCCTTGGGTTACTGCACATGAAGCGCTACGACAAGCTCGAAGAGTACATTCTGCAAACCGCCCAAAACTACCAGACGGATATTGGCACGCTACAGCATAAAATTAAGTCACCGATTATCGCCGGTTTCCTGCTGGGCAAAATCAACCGAGCGGGCGATCTCGGCATTACCCTGACGCTGGCCGAGGAAAGTCTTATTCCCGATAACCCAAACGAAGTGCAGGTTGCGGTTCTGGTCACGGTGCTCGGCAACTTGATTGAGAATGCGTTGGACGCCATGGCTGCTCAGGGAGAAGGTGAAATCGGACTGTTGCTGCACTACCAGAACGGCTGGTTAAGCGGCGAGGTCAGCGATGATGGCCCGGGTATCGAGGCGGAGAAAATAGACGCTATCTTTAATAAAGGTTTTTCAACGAAAGGCGAAAATCGTGGCGTAGGCCTGTTCCTGGCCCGCCAGCAAACGGAAAATCTTGGCGGTACCCTTTCCGTCGAGTCAGAGCCTGGCGTATTCACACAATTTTTTGTCCATATTCCCTGGGATTCGAGAGGAACGACGCGTGATTAATGTTTTGATTGTCGATGATGATGCCATGGTGGCCGACCTGAACCGTTGCTACATCGAGCGGGTTGACGGCTTCGTCTGCATCGGGATCGCCTCAACGCTACAACAGGCTAAAGACAAAGTTCTCGATCGCGCCCAGCCTATCGACCTGATCCTGTTGGATGTGTATATGCAGCAGGATAGCGGTCTGGACCTGCTCCCCGAGGTACGCAACTCGGGCCGCGCCATCGACGTTATCATGATCTCTTCCGCCTCTGATGCCGCCACCGTGCAAACCTCCATGCGCTACGGCGTCGTCGATTATCTGATAAAGCCGTTCCAATTTCCGCGATTTGAAGAAGCGCTGTTGAGCTGGCGGGAGAAAAAACAGCTGATGGGTAGCCACGCTTATTACGAGCAGGCCGACGTTGATCGACTGCTGCACGGCGGTACCCCTGAGTTGGCCGACACGAAACGCCTGCCGAAGGGCTTAACGCCGCAGACGCTACGTACGCTGTGCCAATGGATAGATGCGCACCCAGAGACGGAATTCTCCACCGATGACCTCGCGCAGGCGGTGAATATTTCCCGCGTCTCATGCCGCAAGTATCTGATTTGGCTGGCGCAGGTCAATATTCTGTTCACCAGCATTCACTATGGCGCCACCGGCCGACCGGTTTATCGCTACCGCTTGCAGCCGGAACAAAACGCGCTGCTTAAACAGTACTGCCAGTAAGGCGATAATCGTTATCCAACAACGTAAAGCGATAGTGGTGGCTAGACGACAGCACCACTTCTTTCGCTTTGGTGACAAAAATCGCCTCAATATCCGGCCGCGCGCGCAGCGCGGCGCAGCCCTTTTCAACGCCCATGCCGTACATCAGCGTGGTCCAGATATCACCATCAATGGAATTTTCGCTGACGATCGTCACGCTATCCAACTCGTTATTCAGCGGGTAGCCGGTACGCGGGTCGAGGATATGGTGGTAAATCTGCCCGTTGTGCTCAAAAAAACGCTCATAAACCCCGGACGTAACCACCGATTTATGCGCAATTTCCAGCGTGCCGATCATTGAGCCAGAGGTAGAAAACGGTTTCTTCAGGCCGATTGACCATCCCCCTTCTGGCGTTCCGAGTGTCTGCACGTTACCGCCGAGATTAATCAGCCCCTGAACAACCCCTTCTTTGCGCAGGTAATCACGCACGCGATCGGCAATATAACCTTTGGCGATCGCCCCGAGATCGATCTCCATTCCGGCTTGCGTGAGATAAACGCTCTGCTCGTCATCGTTCAGCACGACCTGTTTCGGATCGGTCAGTGCCAGTAAACGGACAATATCTTCAGCCGGCGGGACGGTGTCGCCACGAAAGCCAATACGCCAGCGCTTCACCAGTGGGCCAATCGCGAGATTGAAGGCACTGTCCGGCAGCATGCTCGCCGCTTTGGCACATTTGATGAGACTGTAAACCGGGCTGCTGACCGTCACGGCGCGTTTGCCGGCAGCATGGTTGATATCCATCACCTGCGACTGCGCGCGGTTGACGGTGAGTAGATCTTCATACTGTTTGATAAGGCGGAATACGCGGGAAGCGAGCGCTTCGTCGTGGGCAAAAAGCTTAAGCAGGATGGGAGAGCCCATCAGGACGGCGGAATAACTGTAAACCCTTGTGGTGTCTGACATTCATTTCCCCCTTTGCTGGATGATAATAGCCCGGCATCACGAATGAAACCGGGCTACGGGGCTTAATTACGCTGATTCAAGCATCGCCCACGGTACCTGCTGTGCACGCATTGCAGCCTGATGGCCGGCAAGCGTACCAAAGATAATAATATCCGCCACGGCATTCCCGCCAATACGGTTGCCACCGTGAATCCCACCAACCACTTCCCCGGCGGCATAGGCCCCTGGGATCGCCTGTTTTTGTGCATTCAGCACATTGGTGTCGGTATTGATCGTTACGCCCCCCATCGTGTGGTGAACGCCCGGCGCAATCTGAATGGCGTGGTACGGCCCTTCGTTAAGCGGTGCACGCAGCGCCGTTTTACGACCAAACTCCTCGTCATCCTGTTTTTCCACCGCCGCATTATAGCGGTCAAGCGTCGCCAGGAACGCGGATTCATCCAGGCCCAGTTTCGCTGCCAGTTCGCTCGGCGTGCTGGCGCTGGTCACCAGACCTTTGGCGATGTATTCATCCGCCGCTTTGTTTTTCGACCGAACATGTTCATCAAACACGATGTAAGCATAGTGTTCTGGCAGAGCAATGATGGCCGCCGAGACTTTATCGCGAGTATCCATTTCATTGAAGAAACGGTTACCGCTCTGGTTCACCAGGATAGCGCCGCCGCCGCGGATAGATTCGGAAACCAGATAAGAGGTTTTCTGTTCAACCGTTGGGTGAATCTGAATTTCGCCCATATCGACCGTTCCCGCACCAATACGTTCCAGCAGAGCGATACCGCCGCCAGTCGCGCCTTTGTGGTTAGTGGTAACAAAGCCTGCGAGATCCGGACGGTATTTCACCACCATCTCGCTGTTAGCGCTAAAGCCGCCGGTAGCCACAATGATGCTGCGCGTCTGAATGGTCAGGTTCTCTTTCTCATCGGTCAGCAGGCGCACTGCGGAAACTTCGCCGCCTTCCATCACAATATCGACCACAGAAGTGTCGAGCATGACGTCAATCTGACGTTTTGTGACGTTGCGCACAAGGCCGCTAATCAGATATCCGCCGACGGCGGAACCATCTTTTGGACGGTGCGTACGGTCAATGCTCATCCCACCGGTGGTGGTGATATCGTTAAGCATGATGCCGCGATCCGCCAGCCATTCGATAGCCTGCGGTGCGGTTTCAACGAAGCGACGCAGCAGCGCGGGGTTATTTTTGTTGTGACCCCCTTTGAGCGTTTCGGCATAAAACAGCTCTTTGCTGTCCTGAATACCTTTAACCCGCTGGAAGCGCGTTTCGGCCGCATTCATCCCGGCAGACGCTTTAATGGTGTTACCGCCAATCGTTGGCATTTTTTCAACAATCAGTACTCGGGCACCGTCGTCATGCGCCTGAATTGCTGCCGCCAGACCGGCACCGCCGCTGCCAACCACAACCACGTCATAAGCCTGTGGCGTGGATGCTTCGCCCCCCTCTTCCGCCTGCAGCGCTTTGCTGGATTTCACCATCGCTTTCGACACGGCTTTTTTAACCGCTTCACTCTGGCTGGTCGCGCCGGAAATCGCATCAACGTGCGGCGTATTGGCATCGAGGATACGCGAGCGAATCTCTTCAAAGCTGGTGACAAACTCGACGTCCTGATCGACGCCGCCGGTCAGTTCAATATCCGCAATACGGTCGGTTTCGAGGCTGACGTTGATAACCAACTCACCGGCCTCATCCTGGACCTTCTCAATAAACACGCCCGGCTTAAATTTCGAGACGGTCATGCTCATATCGCGGATCATCGCTTCCACCAGCGAGAAGCGCCACAGCGGCTCTGGGATGTTCAGCGCTTCGCGCTGGGTGCTGTCAATATACAGATCCAGCATCTGCGCATCGGCGATGCGGTCCGCCCAATCAGGGTAAGCAATACAGGCGCGGCCTACGGCAACCAGATCATAGCCGTGCGCCATCGCGCTATCCACATCGCTTTCATTGACTACGCCGCCCACGCCCATCACCGGCACCTGCGCCAATGTCTCTGAACGCATGGCCACATATTTTTCAATCAGTGGTGTGGGATCGGTGGTGTCAACAATAGACGGACGCAGAGTGGCGCCAACGGAGAAGTGCAGGTAGTCCAGACCGCGAGCTGCCAGCTTTTCCATCAGGTATAGCGTGTCGTCAAAGCGGATACCCGGGACTTCCATCTCTTCAGGTGAGAAACGATAGCCGATAATAAACGCATCGTCGGCGTACTGACGCACCATTTTATGGGTGATATCCAGCACCGCTAATGGGAACTTCGCACGGTTGTCGCGGCTGCCGCCCCATTCGTCGTCGCGCTGGTTTGAGTTCGGCGAGTAGAACTGCTGGATCAGGTAGGTGTTTGCGCCGTGGATTTCCACGCCGTCAAAGCCCGCTTGAATTGCGCGACGAACGGCATCGCCAAACTTGCCTACCATTCCTTCCACTTCTTCGGTAGTCAGCGCGACAGGCGTTGCTGCTCCATCACGCGGTGCGGCAACTGCGCTTGGTCCCACCGGAGTCCGGCCGCCGATAAGCTTAGGATCCACCATCCGGCCGCCGTGATAAATCTGCAGCAGCGCTTTTGAACCTTTGGATTTAATGGCATCGGCGATTTTGGCAAGACCGGCGATTTTTTCGTCGCTGTCGATACCTAACGCCCCTGGGAAGGCGAGGCCTAAATCGTCAACAAAACAACATTCCACGATGATGGTACCGATGCTCCCGGCGCGCGCACGGTAGTACTCCACCAGTTCGCTGCTAACGGAACCGTCGTAATAGCCCGCGCATGTAGTCATCGGTGCCATAAACAAACGGTTTTTAAGCTCAGTGCCATTGGGTAATGTGAAGGAGCTGAATACGCGATGATCACTTTTCATAATAGATACTCCAAACTTTAAAAATTAAATTCAAGAATTCGGGATCGGACTGTATTTGAGTTATTTGTTTTGCCGATATCATGCTATTAATATAGCGATAATTTTAGTTACTAAAGTCATTACGTTAGTTAAAAAACTATTTAATCCCATTAATAACACCAATACCTCTATAGCGTTATTTATTATCTTATTTTTATTCACAAATATTTAATAAATA
Source organism: Kluyvera cryocrescens NBRC 102467 (assembly GCF_001571285.1). Classification (GTDB taxonomy): domain Bacteria; phylum Pseudomonadota; class Gammaproteobacteria; order Enterobacterales; family Enterobacteriaceae; genus Kluyvera; species Kluyvera cryocrescens. Next base: position 146,472 of record NZ_BCTM01000001.1, read on the forward strand.
GCAATCTATTTGTAACCGTATCTCAAGTGGTAAAACCAGTTCACGATGAAAGATAAAAACCACATAATCAATAAGTTAAATATATGAATCGCAGCGAAAAACGCCGTTAAATAAGATGATTAATAGATTCTGTGATTATAATAACCCCATAATCACATAGGGTTAATCAATCGCGTTTAAAAATAACACCACTTCTGAGTTTTTTTGATCGCGATCAATTGCAATAGCATCCAAAAGCGCATTATATGAATATAAGATTTTTTTAAATTAGCGCTAAATAAAATAGCGCCAACAGCTTTTACAAAAAATTGCCAGTCGCGCTTTTGAAACCTAATAAAAGTAAAATAACTAAAAAAAGCACAGCGGCGATTTTAGCAAACCTTATTATTAACTACTTATAGAAGCGTAATATGAACGAGAAATCTGCGACATCGCACTCACCGGCTCCGGTGAGCAAACCGAAGGACGGTAAGAAAAACCGCCTTCTAATGATGGCTCTGCCTATTATCGTGGCCGTGCTGCTCCTTTTTGTCCCAGTACCTGATGGGCTCCCTCCTTACGCATGGCACTACTTCGCCATCTTTGTTGGCGTGATAGTCGGCCTGATCTTCGAGCCTCTGCCGGGTGCCGTTATTGGCCTAACCGGGGTGGTCGCCATCGCCCTGTGCAGCCAATGGGTGCTGTTCAGTCCGGAGCAACTGGCGGACGAGAAATTCAAACTGGCCGGCGCCTCCTTTAAGTGGGCGGTAAGCGGTTTTGGCAACTCTACCGTTTGGCTCATCTTCGGCGCCTTCATGTTCGCCGCTGGGTATGACAAAACTCGCTTCGGCCGTCGCCTGGCGCTGATTCTGGTGAAATATCTGGGGCGTCGCAGCCTGACGCTGGGTTACGCCATTACCCTGGCTGATCTGCTGTTGGCTCCCTTTACACCATCCAACACCGCGCGAAGCGGTGGGACTATCTACCCAATCATTGCCAACCTGCCACCGCTGTACGGGTCAAAACCTAACGATCCTAGCGCGCGTAAAATCGGCTCTTATCTGATGTGGGTTGCAATCACCGCCGCCTGTATTACCAGCTCCATGTTCCTTTCTGCCCTCGCCCCTAACCTGTTGGCGCTGGCATTGGTTAAAAGCATCGTTGGTATCAACATTTCCTGGGGCACCTGGTTTATCGCCTTCCTGCCGCTGGGCGTGCTGCTGATCCTCACCATGCCGCTGCTGGCCTACTGGTTCTACCCGCCGGAAGTAAAAGTGAACGATGAGGTGCCGCTGTGGGCCAAACGTGAACTGGAAAAACTGGGCAAACTGTCACGTAACGAAATTCTGCTGCTGGTCTTCGTCTGCTGCGCCCTGATGATGTGGATCTTTGCCGCCGCGTGGATAGAGCCGGCAATGGCCGCGCTGCTGATCATCGGCCTGATGCTGTGGACCGGCGTGCTGGAGTGGAACGACATCACCGGCAACAAAGCGGCATGGAACACTTTCGTGTGGTTCGCCACGCTGGTTGCGCTGGCCGATGGCCTCTCTTCTACCGGCTTTATCGGCTGGCTGGGGAAAGAAGGCGGCATGCTGATGAGCGGTATCTCTCCGGGCGTAGCAACCATCGTATTGCTGCTGGCGTTCTACCTGCTGCACTACCTGTTTGCCAGCACCACCGCGCACACCACCGCGCTGCTGCCAGCGATGCTGACCATCGCTTCAACCATCCCGGGCATGAACATGAACGTCTTCGTGCTGCTGATGGTGACCTCGCTGGGTATCATGGGGATCATCACCCCCTACGGCACCGGCCCAAGCCCGATTTACTACGGCAGTGGCTATCTGCCAACCAAAGACTACTGGCGCCTCGGTACTATCTTTGGCGGCATCTTCCTGGCGGCCCTGCTACTCATCGGCTACCCGTGGATGTCCATGATGTTCTGATTCATAACCGTCGGAGGGTAACTTCCGGCGGTTTTATTTTTATGGAGTGAAGAGCTATGTCGAACAAACCGTTTTTCTACCAGAATCCCTTCCCACTGGCCCATGACGATACCGAATATTATCTGCTGAGCCGCGAGCACGTTAGCGTCGCCCAGTTTGATGGCCAGGATGTGTTAAAAGTCGAGCCAGAAGCCTTAACCCTGCTTGCTCAGCAGGCGTTCCATGATGCGGCCTTTATGCTGCGCCCTTCCCATCAAAAGCAGGTTGCCGCAATCCTCACCGACCCGGACGCCAGCGAAAATGATAAATACGTTGCGCTGCAGTTCCTGCGTAACTCAGAAATCGCTGCTAAGGGCATTCTGCCAACCTGTCAGGATACCGGCACCGCGATTATTATGGGTAAAAAAGGCCAGCGCGTCTGGACCGGCGGCGGCGATGAAGCTGCTCTGTCTCAAGGGGTCTACAACACCTATATTTCCGACAACCTGCGCTATTCACAAAACGCCGCGCTGGATATGTACAAAGAGGTCAACACCGGCACCAACCTGCCAGCACAGATCGATCTGTATAGCGTTGACGGCGATGAGTACAAATTCCTGTGCATCGCGAAAGGCGGCGGTTCCGCAAATAAAACCTATCTGTATCAGGAAACCAAAGCGCTGATCACGCCAGCGAAGCTGAAAAACTACCTGGTCGAGAAAATGCGCACCCTCGGCACCGCAGCCTGCCCGCCTTACCACATCGCCTTTGTTATCGGTGGTACCTCTGCGGAAGTGACGCTGAAAACGGTGAAACTGGCCTCTACCCGTTACTACGACGGCCTGCCAACCGAAGGTAACGAGCACGGCCAGGCGTTCCGTGACGTTCAGTTGGAACAGGAACTGATGACCGAGGCGCAAAATCTTGGTCTTGGCGCACAGTTTGGCGGTAAGTATTTTGCTCACGATATCCGCGTAATTCGCCTGCCGCGCCACGGCGCATCCTGCCCAATCGGTATGGGCGTCTCCTGCTCTGCTGACCGTAATATCAAAGCCAAAATTAACCGTGACGGGATTTGGATTGAGAAGCTGGAGCATAATCCGGCGCAGTACATTCCAGAAGAGCTGCGCCAGCAGGGCGAAGGCAACGCGGTCAGCATTAACCTGAATCAGCCAATGAGTGAAATTTTAGCGCAGCTTTCCGCTCACCCGGTATCTACGCGCCTTTCCCTGAACGGGACCATTATCGTGGCGCGCGATATCGCTCACGCTAAGCTCAAAGAGCTCATTGATAACGGTGAAGCGCTGCCGCAGTACGTGAAAGATCATCCGATCTACTACGCCGGTCCGGCCAAAACCCCGGAAGGCTACGCGTCAGGCTCCTTAGGCCCAACCACCGCAGGCCGTATGGATTCCTATGTCGATCTGCTCCAGTCGCACGGCGCCAGCATGGTAATGCTGGCCAAAGGCAACCGCAGCCAGCAGGTTACCGATGCCTGCCATAAACACGGCGGATTCTACCTCGGCAGCATTGGCGGCCCGGCAGCGGTGCTGGCGCAAACCAGTATTAAGAGCCTCGAATGCGTGGCCTATCCGGAACTGGGTATGGAAGCTATCTGGAAAATTGAAGTCGAAAACTTCCCTGCATTCGTGCTGGTAGACGATAAAGGTAACGATTTTTTCCAGCAGATCCAGAACACACAGTGCGCGGGATGTACTAAACGCTAAACCACGCATCGCCGGTAACCTGGCGACGCGTTTCTTTATTAGCCAGCATTGACGCAATGCTGGCTTTTTTTATCCTGAAAATCCCCCGTCTTCATCCCACATTAAAACAATTTAAGCGTTCACTCTTAGCGTCAAATTCCGTAATCGAATTATCCAAAAAGCACAATTCATAAGATTATTCTTAGCTAAAATCTGTCGCTTAACAATATTCACTCATCTCTCCCATAAATTCAGGTAGTTCATCGCATATGACAAGCTCGATATACTTGCTGGCGCAGTTCTCTGGTCGCAACAACTCTAACAATATGATTTAAAAGGTTATTAAAAGTGAAAAAACTCTCTCTGGCAGTTTTGGTTATTTCAGGATTAACGAGTGGAATGGCGTTTGCAGATAACCAAAGCGTTTCGATTGGTTATGCCCAAAGTGATGTTCAGGATTTTAAAAATATCCGTGGTGTGAACCTGCAATATCGCTATGAATTTGACTCCCCGTTTAGCGTTGTCGGTTCATTTACTTATATGAGCGGTAGTGAAGACCGTCATTATTATGTTGATTCTGATGCGGTCAATACCAATATTGATGTGAAATACTATTCATTGCTGGTCGGCCCTGCGTACCGTATTAACGATTATGTTTCGCTGTATGCTCTGGGCGGTGCCGCCCGCACCAAAGCCGACGCCGACGTGAAATGGCTGAACGCCGGCAGTAACGATATCATGCGCGCAAGTGAGTCCTACAAATCAACCTCATTCGCATACGGCGCAGGGGTCATCATTAACCCCATCGAGAACCTCACCGTCAACGTCGGTTATGAAGGAACTACCGCCGACCTGGATGACAACTACAGCATAAACGGCTTTAACATTGGTATCGGCTACCGCTTCTAGTCCCTTCCTTTAACGGTTTCTCGCGCATGTGCAGAAACCGTTATTCATTTACTAAACATATCCCACCGTTATTAAACCGATAAATCAGCATTTATTGAGTCTTTACTCACATAAATCGATTTATTCAATTTTGTCTAGTAAACAAAATCCCTAGACTGCCTTCCATCATGAAACCGTAAGCCGGGAGGCAATCATGCAATTAGGGCTTGATATTGGCGGTACTAAAATAGAAGCCGTCGTACTCGATGAGAATGGTGAAACTGTTTATCGCCAGCGCTATACCACGCCAAAGCAGCGCTATGATCTTTTCTTTCAAGCCGTTATCAATGCAATTACCGACGCACGTAACGCAACGCGCGCCGATCTCACCATTGGCCTTGGCATTCCGGGGGCCGCTGGCCGCGATGGCCTGATCAAAAATTCAAATATTCTGGTGCTCAATCATCAGCCCTTCGTCCAACAGCTTGAGCAACATTTTGCTATGCCCATTGCAGTAACCAATGATGGCAACTGCTTTGCCCTCTCGGAGGCTATCGATGGAGCAGGTAAAGGTTATGGCGTGGTGTTTGGCGTTATTCTCGGCACCGGGTGTGGTGGCGGCCTATGCGTCGACAAGCGTCTGATTACGGGACCCAACGCTTGCGCCGGCGAGTGGGGACACAATGCGCTCCCTCATTACCGCATGGATAAAGACGGTGAATCCGCAGAGTGTTACTGCGGGCAGCTAAACTGTAATGAGAGCTTTATTTCCGGCAGCGGGATGGAACGGCAGTATTTTCAGAAATTTAGTAAAAATGTTAGGGTACCGGACATTATGGCTCGGCTAAATGCCGGTGAACAACACGCCGCCCTGATCTGGGATCTTTATCGGGATCAGCTGGCGCGTGCGCTAGCGGGCGTGGTGAACATGCTTGACCCCGATGTCATCGTATTAGGTGGAGGCGTATCAAACATTGCGCAGCTGTACCCTGGCTTGCAGGAACGTATCGCGCAGTATGTGTTTGGTAAGAAGTGCTTCACCCCTGTCGTACAGGCACGCCACGGCGATAGCAGCGGCGTGCGCGGTGCGGCCTGGTTGGGCGCCCAGCGCAAACTATAGATATGAGAAATCAATGGCAAAAGCAGTAAGAATCCGGGATATCGCCGCTGCCTGCGGCGTATCCCCCGGCGCAGTGTCTCGCGCCCTTAAGGGCCAGCCGGGGCTACGGGAAGAAACCCGTCTACGTATCATTGCCGCCGCCGAGCAGCAAGGATATGACTTCGGCCGTTTGCGCAGCGACAAAATTAAACGAGTGCTCTTCTTACTTCATCGCCAGCATAATATCCGCCGCGCGATGCCATTCTACTCGCCGCTGTTCTTAGGCATCGAATCCTCATGCCGTGATCGGGGTATCGCACTGAGTTTTTTATCCATAGGGCCCGGTGATGCCGTCGCCGACCAGGTGATGTTACATCAGCCAGATGCCCTGATCTGTGCCGGCTTCTTTGAACCCGAGCTGCTGGCGTTGCTGGAGCAGCTTAAGCTCCCCATGGTGCTGACTGACCTTTTGGCCCCCGCTTTGCCATGCGTTAACCCGGACAATTTGCAGGGCGGCTATCTGGCCACGCGCCATTTAATCGAACAGGGACGTTCACGTATTGCTTTTCTTGCCAGCACGCTTGCCCATTACAGCATTCATCAGCGCGAAAAAGGCTATCGGAAAGCGCTTTATGAGGCCAAATTGCTTATGCCCCCGGAGTATGAGGCAATCGCCCTGCCTCAACTCGACACGGAGCATTCGCTACTGCAGGCGCTTAACGAATTATTCACGCTGCCGGAGCCCCCGGATGCCATATTTGCTTATAACGATGCCACTGCTTTGCTGGTGCTTCAGTGCTGTGCCCAGCGAGGGCTTCGGGTTCCAGAGGATGTTGCGGTTGTCGGTTTTGACGATATTGAGACCGCGGCCTGGTCACAGCCGCCGTTAACCACCGTGGCGGTGGACAAAGAGAGACTGGGATGCGAGGCGTTAAATCTGCTGCTGAGCAATGAGCCACCGTCGATGCGCTTGCTGCCGGTAGAGCTGGTGATTCGCGAGAGTTCGGCCTGTCGCTAATGATCCTTTTTCCGGCACTTTAGGCCATTCATCAAGTGCCGGCGGTGGGTGATGCCGGCATTTTCTACAATATCGGTCTGCGGTTATGCCATTCACCGAGTTCAAAACCCATCGTTTATTTTTAAATTAATTAATGCTCGCTGAGCCTGTGCCCAACGGGATAATAATCATCGTCGTTATTATCTTCATCAGGGAATTTCATGCACAAGCTACTTTTTGCGGCACTGGTTATATCCATGCTCACCGCCTGCAGCTCATCACCACCAGAAGAGCTGGTTAAAATAAACGCATTACACATTCCTGTGGTGCAGAATACAAAATCCCCTGCCGCGCCGGAAGAACTGGCTACGTTGCATCAGGAAAATAAGCAGATTATCGACAACCTGACGTTAGGTTTAAAAACCGACTATTTGTTAGACGTTAAAACGGCCGATATCTTTGACGATCATAGCCAGGTACATCAGGTTTATCTTTCGCTTTCACGGCTTGATCAAATAAGAATGATGAACAACTATTACTTCAAAGAACAGAATTTCCATGGTCTCCAGCAGGTAAATACCTCACTCGCACCGCTGCTCCGTGGATAACAAAAAACCCCGCATTACCATGCGGGGGTTGCGATCAATGGCGGAGTTATTGCCCAAATCGATAGCTGATGCCGGCCATCACCGAACTGATATCGCTGCTGGCACCAATTTGATTTTCATTCCCTACATTGCTGACCCACTGATATTCCAGACGACCCGCCCAGTTGCGATTAAAGGCATATTCGGTACCGACCGCCAGCACCGGACGAATACCAGTATCGAAGTTGTTATGCCCTTTAATATCAGACTCTGCGCGGTAGCCCATCACTCCCGCACGGCCATATAAATCCCAATCACTATTCAGGCCGTAGCTGGCTTTCAAGGAGGCCTGAAGGCCCTGGCTTTTCATTTGCGAACCGGAGACACCATGATGCCCATTAACGCCCATGTTACCTAAATAATCGTAACCTCCTTCTACCGCCAGCCAGGTGTTAATTTGGTAACCGGCGAAAATACCGCCACCGACATTATCACTATCGAAGTCGACATCATGCGAAGAATTCGTGTCGTTATAATGTGACCAACCAAATTTTGAACCGGCATACCAGTTCCCGGCATCGGCTGCGGCAAATGCGCTTGTTGCCGTCAAGGCATTCGCGATAATGAGCGTAATCAGTGTCTTCTTCATAATAGTCCTATTGTCAAGCCGTGCTCTGTACGTGAAAATGATACAAATAAAGTGGCTTTACAATAAGATAGAAAAGCGTAACTGATAATCGCTTTATTATTTAATTCTGGACAAGCGCCGAGCGCTAAAAACGCTCGGGAAGTTTATTTAAATTAACCAGATAGCCGCCGCGCTTAAATTCAATATAATTACCATTTTTTAACGCTGACAGTACATTTAATACGCTACTGCGTGATAAATGGGTACGTTCCTGAATATAGTCAAGGATTGAGATGCGCATTCGGGTCTCTTCCGGTAGCTGGCTCATTTCCTGTAGATGATCGCGAATCACCGAATAGGTTTTTTGTTGCACCAATAAGGCATCACGATAGAAAAGATAGGCCGTATGGTAGGACAGTAATGCGACAGCATCTTCCCACACACCGTGCTGACGAAAAATATCCATCGCCGTTTTGGCATCAACGCGCAGGATGGTCGACTCCGTCTCCGCACGTAGCATATGCCCTCGCACCGGCTGGATCATTTCGGCAATACCAAACAAATGCGGGTCATAAACCGTCACAATCAGCAGACCATCCGAGGCGCGGAGGATAGAAAGTTCCCCCTCTAAAAAGAGATACAGCTGCGGCTGGTTTTTATGCGTCCACGTCATACGCTTGCGCGGTATGACTTTGACTCTCTCGGCAATCGGCTCAAGCAGCGCCGTTAAACGCTGGATACTCTGCTCTGGTCGGATGGGGGGTGAAATATGCATAACTGCACCTGGTCATTAGCAATCAACACAATTATAGAGGGCAACGTGGCCTGCGCAAAAAATACGCAAACCAGTATTTACGCATACCATCCAAACTTAAAAAATCGCAATCTCGTTTAAAAATAAACAAAATATCGACACGGACGTGCTGATTTGCAGCCCCCATTTAGCCTACCTGTGGACGAGTGGGACAAGGGGAACGAAGAAGCATGCGCATGAACGGGGCCGGGGGGTCGAGATAACATTGTTCGCAAAACAGCCGCAGCGTCATCTTTTCTTCTCAGACAGGCGAATGATTACGCTGGCGCAACACGACTTAGCTCACAAAATGAATGACATAGTTGCAAAGCGCTATCGGCTCTGGTTGGCTAAGTGATAGTTTGTCGAAAGAAAGGAAGTTCAACGGAAACCGAACTGTTCTAAAATAAGCCAAAGATAAATGACACTCCGGTTGGCATGCTGAAAAATAAGAATACAATTTAAATTTTTATGATTCAGGGGGATAGGTGATTTGATTGGCGGAGAGAGGGGGATTTGAACCCCCGGTAGAGTTGCCCCTACTCTAGTTTTCGAGACTAGTCCGTTCAGCCGCTCCGGCATCTCTCCGTTTTGATGGTTGCCATCATGCCAGGTTATTTGGCATTTTAACAGACCCAGTCTCTTCAATTGCGTTCAAGTGACGAGTTTGCGAGCAAAATGATGATTAAATGGCCCTGGAAAGCAAGCGATACCGCCGATAAAACAGATTTGCCCTGGGAACAAGCCCTGGCAATACCGCTGTTAGCCACGTTGTCCCACGACGAACAGGCTAAGCTGGTTCAGCTTGCTGAACGTTTTTTACAACATAAGCGGTTGGTATTCTTGCAGGGATTGGTCGCAGAACCCGTCACCGAAGCGCGCATTGCGCTGCTCTTTTGCCTGCCCGTATTGGAGCTCGGTCTCGAATGGCTTGACGGATTCCATGAAATATTGATCTACCCTGCTCCTTTTGTCGTCGACGATGAGTGGGAAGACGATATTGGTCTCGTTCACAATCAGCGCGTGGTACAGTCCGGACAAAGCTGGCAGCAGGGCCCTATCGTACTGAACTGGCTGGATATTCAGGACTCATTCGATGCATCCGGCTTTAACCTGATCGTCCACGAAGTGGCGCATAAACTGGATACCCGCAACGGCGATCGTGCCAGCGGCGTGCCGTTTATTCCGCTACGCGACGTCGCAGGATGGGAGCACGACCTGCACGCTGCGATGAACAATATTCAGGATGAGATTGATTTAGTTGGCGAAAATGCGGCCAGCATCGATGCGTATGCCGCAACCGATCCGGCAGAATGTTTTGCGGTGCTCTCTGAGTATTTTTTCAGCGCCCCCGAACTATTCGCTCCGCGCTTCCCGGCTCTTTGGCAACGTTTCTGCGGCTTCTATCGCCAGGATCCACTCCAGAGGTTGCGTGATAATAGCCAACAGGATGAAAATTCATCGACAGTACACTAAAATAACATCCTGAGTTAAATTCAGCCAATTGAATCAGCAAGTTAATTTTAGTGTTGACACAAATATCGAGGAACAGTAGTATGCGCCTCGTTCACACGATTCCTCTGTAGTTCAGTCGGTAGAACGGCGGACTGTTAATCCGTATGTCACTGGTTCGAGTCCAGTCAGAGGAGCCAAATTTGAAAAGCCTGCTTTTAAGCAGGCTTTTTGCTTTTTATCTTCCGTACTGCTCAAACTCAATCACTTCACGCACCGTTAATAGCGCATCCCTCAACGCAGTCATCGAAACCGACCCCAGCGCAATGCGTATCGCCTGTGGCACAGTAGCCGAAACGCAAAATGGTTCTGCCGTTGAGACCGAAATCTGCTTCGCCATTAACATGCTCGCCACCCGGTCGGCCCGGGATTCATCGGCCAGCGGCAGCCAAACAAAGTAGGACTCAGGATGCCCGATATACGGTAGCCCGCGCAGGCATTCGCGCGCCAAAGCCTGGCGCAGATGCGCATCTTGTCGTTTCAGCTTTTCAAAGCGCGAAATTGTACCGTCTGTAATCCAACCGCATACCAGCGCGCTGACCAATGAAGGGGTATTCCAGGTTGTCACCCTGATGGCCCTCTCAACGGCCGCTCTCAGCGCATCAGGACACACCACTACGCCAACTCGTAGCCCGGTTGCCACATTTTTTGAAAAGCCCGTGATATAGACCGTCCTTTCCGGCGCAGATTCCGCCAGCGGAGGTGGCGACGGGCGAACCAGATAGGCATAAGCCGCATCTTCAATAATCAACAGGTCGTGCTGGCGGGCAATAGCAACCAACCGCTGACGCTGCGCGGAGCTTAACACCCAGCCTAACGGATTATGCAACGTCGGCATGCTGTATACCGCGCGCACATCACGCTGCGCACAAAGCGTGGCAAAAGCATCCAGGTCGGGGCCGTCCTGTCGACAGGGAATAGCAATGAGCTCAAGGCGATACATTTCTGCCAACGCTTTAAAGCCCGAATAGGTTAGCGCATCGACGGCGACGACATCCCCCGGCCTGAGTAGCCCCATCACCGTCACCGCCAGGCCATGCTGCGCGCCGTTCACGAGCAGCACATCTTCGGCTCTGGGCGAAAGCCCCGCACCGGACAGATACTCCGCCATAATTTCGCGCTCGCTAAACCTTCCGGCGTGAGGCTGATAACGCAGATGTGATTCAATATCCCCCACGGCGGAAAGCGTTCGTAGCGCTTCGCGCAGTGCATCCCCCTGCCCGGCAAGCGTCGGATAATTAAAATTAAGATCGCAAACGTCGGCAGCGACCGCCTGCTGATCCACCCCGTGTCCGGCGGGCAGCGCGGTTTCTCTGACAAATGTCCCACGCCCGGTTTCACCGCTCACAAGCCCCATCGCCTCCAGCTCCGCATAGACGCGGGTCGCCGTCGCCAGAGAGAGATGCTCATCCGCCGCTAAACGCCGATGCGTAGGCAATCGATGTCCAGCCGGAAGCCCCCCGCTTCGAATGGCGCGGGCAAAACTATCGACGATTGTTTTATAACGAGTCTTCACCACATGTATCCATGACAATTTTTTGATTGTACTAGTCATCTCAACTTAGCATCGCTTGAATAATGGCTCAACGATGAGGTTAACGTGGTGAATTCAGCAGTAGATAAGACAGGCTCCGCCGCCTACCGTGGATGGTTCAACGGCCTGCTGGGCGTGGTGATTTTTAGCGGTTCCCTGCCGGCTACCCGCCTTGCGGTGTTGGAGATGAGCCCTTTTTTCCTCACCTTTCTGCGCGCCGCGATTGCCGGTATTCTGGCCCTCTTGCTGCTGGCCAGTTTTCGCCAACCGCGTCCTCACCCCGCGCAGTACCGTTCGTTAATCGTGGTATCGCTGGGTGTGGTTATCGGTTTTCCGCTGCTGACCGCCATGGCCTTACAGCACGTCACCTCGGCTCACTCGATTGTGTTCCTTGGCCTGCTGCCGCTTTCGACGGCAATTTTTGGCGTTCTCCGACACGGCGAGCGTCCGCGGCCTGCGTTCTGGGTATTTTCCGTACTCGGTAGTCTTCTGGTCGCGGGCTTTGCCCTGACGCAGAATGCCTCCGCCTCGCTGATGGGTGATTTACTGATGCTTGCCGCCGTCATACTCTGCGGCTTAGGTTATGCCGAAGGGGCCAGCCTAACGCGCACGCTTGGCGGTTGGCAGGTGATCAGTTGGGCGCTGATACTTTCACTTCCCCTGATGCTGGTCGCCGCTTTCGTCGCGCGGCCGCCAACCTTAAGCACCCTCTCCACTTCGGCCTGGCTGGCGGTAGGTTACGTTTCGCTGTTCAGTATGCTGATTGGCTTTATTTTTTGGTATAAGGGGCTTGCCGCCGGCGGCATTGCGGCCGTCGGTCAACTGCAACTGCTACAGCCATTTTTCGGTTTAGCGCTATCCGCTACGCTGCTGCACGAAAGCGTGAGCCCGATGATGCTGGTGGTCACTTTAGGCGTAATTCTTTGCGTCGCGGGATCGCGAAAATTCAGCCGCAGGGCATAATGGTTTGGCTTTTCATGTGCAGAACCCAGCGCTCGTGGTGCTGGGTTCATTGACGTACATCGTTGGTCGCCACTGAAACGCGGCGGCGCGAACTAAATCTGGTAATCCAACACGTTCTCTTCCAGTTCCATCGCCTGGCGTTTAATCTCCTCCAGAGAAAGCCCGGCGTTACACAGTTCAATAAAGCGCCATACGTAATTTCGCTGGAGCTGCCCGCGCTTTAACCCCAGCCAGACGGTATTTGCGTCAAACAGGTGATGGGTATCCAGCCGCACGAGGCTTCCGGACTCCTGCGCATCGCTTGATTGCTCTGCCACCAGACCAATTCCTAACCCCAGCTCAACGTAGGTTTTGATAACATCAGAATCCTGTGCGCTCAGCACAATATCTGGCGTTAACCCCTTACGGTTAAAGGCTTCATCAATACGTGAACGGCCGGTTATCCCCTGACGATAGGTGATAAGCGGCCAGCGAGCGATGGCCTCAAGCGTGAGCGGCGTGGTCTGCGTGAGGGGATGATCTTTGGGTACCAGCAGGCTGTGGTGCCAGCGGAACCATGGGAAAGCCACCAGCGTGGCGTCGTTACTTAGACGCTCACTGGCGATCCCGATATCTGCGCCCCCGCTGTGTAGCAGCGCATCAATCTCCTGCGGCGTCCCCTGAATCAGCTCCAGGCGGACATCCTCAAATATCTCGCGGAACGCCTTAATCACCGGCGGCAGGCTATAGCGCGCCTGAGTGTGCGTGGTGGCGATGGTCAGTACGCCCGACGCATCATTGGTAAACAGATCGGCCAGACGGCGCACGTTGCTGGCCTCATTGAGAATACGCTCGGCAATGACCAGCAGCGCTTTACCCGGTTCGGTCATCCCTAATAAGCGCTTTCCGCGTCGAATGAAGATCTCAATCCCCAGCTCTTCTTCGAGTTCACGGATATGCCGGCTCACGCCGGACTGCGATGTGTAAAGCATATTGGCTACTTCGGTCAGGTTGTAATCCTGCCGCACCGCTTCACGAATTATTTTCAGTTGCTGGAAGTTCACGCTTCCCTCCGGGTCAATCAGACATTGCACTATTGTTAAAGTCTGTTGCCTTCGCGAACAAATAATAAAAACCAGCAACTTATATCTGAATGGAATATAAGCTTAGCTAACCAACAGTAATTCCCGGTTATCAAGCATTGGCCGGCTCACCAGCGACATCAGGATTTCCTTTACCGCCTGCGCCTGTGGCGTCAGCTTGCCGTGCGCTGAAACGTTGAGTGACAGTGGCAAACTCATTGACGGCGTCGTGATTCGCGCCATCCAGCCGTTGGCGGCATGACACAAAGAGCGTGCTGCCGATTCTGGCAGAACCGTCACGCCCATACCGCTGGCAATGGCGGCGGTTAAAGTCGAGATCGACTCAATTTCACCGATAATTTTCGCCGTCAGGCGACGCAGTGAAAAAGCTTCATCCACACGAGCGCGCACGGCGCTGTAGTCGCGCGGTAAAAAGAGGTTCATTTCGGCCACCGCGGTAAGGTCAACGCTCTGCCCCGGACAATTGCTGGTGCCCACCAGATAGAGATCTTCTTTCAGCAGCGGTTGGCTGACAATGCCGGACTGCGGCGCACGGTCATACAACACCGCCATATCCAACTGGTTATTGAGCAGTTTATCGTTCAGCACGGTGCCGCTATTTTCGTGCAGATAGACCAGCACGTCCGGCAGTTCGTTACGGACGGCCTGTAGCAGCGGCATAGTAATCGAAGAGGCCGCCGTCCCCGGCGCAAGGCCGATAGACACGCTACCGCTCAGCGTTTGCCCAACGTTGTTCACCGCCAGCTGCGCCTGTTCACACTGACGCAAAATCGTACGCGCGTGGGTATACAGCACCTTACCCGCTTCCGTCGGCGTGACCCCACGCTTGGTACGGATCAACAGCTGCTGATCGAGTTCCCCTTCCAGAGTCGCCACCTGCTGGCTCAGCGCAGGCTGCGCGATATGCAATACTTCTGCGGCTTGGGTCAGGCTGCCGATATCGACGATTTTCACAAAGTATTTCAGGCGTCTGAAGTTCATTTTTGCCTCCGATTGGGATTCTTCGCCACGCTGGCGTTAAGTAATCGGAGGAGTTGCAAGATGCTTGCCAGTTTTCGAAATAGCGCTAAAACCGCGTAAACCTATCGCTAAAGCGCTTTTCTGACCCAGTCAGAAGATTGCGATCTGCCCCATAAGGGGTAAATCTGCACTTTCACGGTGCAAATAAGCCAAAAAATCGGCAACCGGCGGGAAATTGCTGAAATTATCAGCAAACGAACTTATTAGCGCTTTTCACCCTTTGACAAGCCAGGGTGACATCGTTAATATGCGCCTCGTTCACACGATTCCTCTGTAGTTCAGTCGGTAGAACGGCGGACTGTTAATCCGTATGTCACTGGTTCGAGTCCAGTCAGAGGAGCCAAATTTGAAAAGCCTGCTTTTTTAAGCAGGCTTTTTGCTTTTCTGCATTCGACTCTTTTTCTACCGGGCCATCGAGGCCGAAAGAAATACGGCAACGGTATGCGTTGCCTAAATGAGTTATCATCCCTCTTCCTTCGTCTGCCAGGCCGCCTGATGTCTACGATTATCGATACTTTTATTGCCCCGCCGTGCCATGACCAAATCGAAATCCTCTATCAGGACGAACACCTGCTGCTGGTCAATAAACCCAGCGGGCTACTGAGCCTCTCGGGTAAAAACCCGCAGAATCTCGACTCGGTACATTATCGGCTGGTACAGCAATTTCCCGGCTGCACGCTGGTGCATCGTCTCGATTTCGGCACCTCCGGGTTATTGGTGATTGCCCGCAATAAAGCGATAAATGCCGCACTGTGTCAGCAGTTCAGCCAGCGAACGGTCACAAAAGTCTATAGCGCACTGCTTTGCGGACATCTGGAAAAGGATGAAGGGATCATTGACGCAGCGATTGCCAAAGATCCGGCGTTATTCCCACGGATGGCGATCTGCGCCGTCAGCGGCAAACCCGCTCGCTCTCGTTATCAGGTAACTGAACGCTTTTATCAACCGCGTGAAGACGGCAATGCATTACCGTTAACACGCGTTCAGTTAGCCCCCGAAACCGGACGCACGCACCAGCTCCGCATCCACTGCCAGCATTTGGGGCATCCGATCCTGGGCTGCGATCTCTACGGCGGCCTCTTGCCGCCGGGCACCGAGCAAACGCCACGGCTCATGCTGCATGCCAGTGAACTAAACTTCAGGCATCCTGTAAGCGGTGAACCCATCGCTGCCCGCAGCGCCAGCCCGTTTTGAGAGCAGACGGCCTGCACGCGGGCAGGCTCTTTGCATTTTGCTTTTACATCATCACAGCGCGGCGCGAATCATATCCAACACCTGCATATTGCGAACGGTCTCATCCAGCGGAATGATTTTTGACGGCTGGTTCAGAATCGCGCTAGAGAAATGGCGGATCTCCGCCTGGTAGCGATCGGACTCACTAACCGGCAGTTCGCGGATCCCTTCTGGCGTATGCAGATACAGCGTTCCTGCATCATCAAGAAACGGCTTATCAATGCACAACATGCCCTTCGTGCCAATAATCTCCGCATAGTTGCGGCCAAAGGCATTAAAGCCACAGTGAATATTGGCAATCAGGCCATCATCATATTGCAGCAGGGCCGAAAGGTTGGTATCGACGCCATCCTGCGTTTCGCACAGCGCTTTACATTGTACCGGCAGACGCCCGGTGACCAGGCCGACAAAGTTGACCGGATAACAGCCAACGTCATACAGCGCCCCGCCGCCCAGCGCAGGCTGCATTTTAATGGTGTTCGGCCGGTCGAGCAGAAAACGGAACGAAACGTTGATATGCCGAATAGCGCCCAGATCGCCGCTATCGATGACCTCTTTTATCACCCGCACACGGTCGGTGTACTGGTACATAAAGGCTTCCATCAGTAAACGGTCGTGCCGGGCGGCAACCTTCTGCATTTCCCGGGCTTCGGCAGCCGTTAAGCCAATTGGCTTCTCGCACAGCACGTGTTTACCCGCTTCCAGTGCACGAATCACCCACTCTTTATGCAATGAGTTAGGCAACGGGATATAGACCGCCTGAATAGCATCATCGGCCAGCAGCGCCGCGTAATCGTCATAACTTTGCGGCCATTCCCCTGCTGGCAGCTCCGCTTTGTTCCGCGAAGCCACGCCGTACACCCGCGCATTGTCGGCGCGGTCGATGGCTGGAATAATCGAGTTTTTCGCGATACGCGCGTACCCCAGAATCCCCCAGTTCACCACTTCACTCATCTCACTCTCCTTTATCACAACTGCAGCACTGACGCTCAGACGTTCGCCATAACAAAAAGCCCGCATCAGGCGGGCTTTTTACTGCGTACTGTCACAAGCTTACAAGGCGTTATGCGACGTGCTGATATTGACCGGCATACCGGAGCGTCGCTCCAGCGTAGCGTTAGCACGATTCACATCGACCCCTGCCCCTTGGGTAAAACTACGCAGTGCGGGAGTAATAGGCAATGGAACTTTGTTATCAGATTCATATTCTGCGCGGTTGCGCGACAACGGTTCATGTACCTCAACCCAGCGGCTACCGTCGGGTTCCGTGGTGTACTTCACCGACTGGTCAATAATCTGCACTCGTGTACCGACCGGAACATTATCAAACAGATACTTGATATCGTCATTGCGCAGACGAATACAGCCCTGGCTGACGCGCAGCCCGATACCAAAGTTGGCATTCGTCCCATGAATAGCATACAGACGCCCAATGTAGATAGCGTAAAGCCCCATCGGGTTATCAGGCCCCGCTGGAACAAAGGCTGGCAGGCTTTCACCGCGTTTGGCGTACTCGCGTCGCGTGTTCGCGGTTGGCGTCCAGCTTGGCGCCTCTTGCTTGCGCTCCACGGTGGTCACCCAGTTACGTGGCGTTTCGCGTCCGGCCTGGCCGATACCAATTGGCAGCACCTCCACGGTACCGCTTCCCGGCGGATAGTAATAAAGCCGCATTTCCGCCACGTTCACCACAATCCCCTGGCGGACCGTATTCGGCAGAATCAGCTGCTGTGGGATCACCAGCGTCGAGCCCGACTTCGGCAGAAAGACATCCACGCCAGGGTTCGCCTCCAGCATATTGCTCAACCCCTGCCCATACTGGGCCGCAAAGGCCTCCAGCGGCAGATGGTTATCTTTCGGCACCGTGATATTTAGCGTGCTGCCCACCAAACGACTTCCCTCTGGGGGAAGTGGATACGTCACGGCCAGCGCACTCTGGCAGCCCAACGCCACAGCGAGCGCACACAATAGTTTTACACGAGGTCCCATGTCCCTTTCCTCATTCACGGCAGATATCGGTTAATTATAGCTTTTTTCACCTGCAATGCTGCTTTTACCTGCATTATTAATAAGACGGTTAAAGGTTAATCAGTTGTTATACGGGAACCGGCTAACGCTTTTGTTTCATCATCCGCTGGCATACTATCGGGAAAAGCTGCAGTTCTGACACAAGGAGCGAACGATGAGTAATACGGGCGTGAGTTTGACCCCAGAGCAGGCACTGGACCAACTCCAGGCGCTATACGATCAATCGGTACGTGCATTACGCGATGCTATTCGCCTGTTTATTGACGATCGTTCCCTGCCCAGCGCCGAGGCGCGGGCCGGCGGATTGTTTGTCTATCCCCAGCTTTCCGTCTCCTGGAGCGGTAGCGCCCATAAAGCCCAAAAGACGCGGGCGTTTGGCCGTTTTACGCATTCCGGTTGCTACACCACGACGATCACTCAGCCGGGGCTGTTTCGCAGTTATCTGCTGGAACAGCTCACGCTGCTGCATGAAGACTATGACGCGCATATTGAAGTTGGCGCTTCACAACATGAAATCCCGTTTCCGTATGTCATTGACGGCCTGAATCTGGATCGCTCCATGAGCGCCGATCTCACCCGTTTTTTCCCCACCACCGAGCTGTCGCAAATTGGCGATGAAACGGCGGACGGTCTGACTCATCCAACGGAATTTTATCCGCTATCGCATTTTGACGCTCGCCGCGTTGATTTTTCGCTGGCGCGTTTACGCCACTACACCGGCACCCCGGTAGAACACTTCCAGCCGTTCGTATTGTTCACCAACTACACCCGCTACGTGGATGAGTTTGTACGTTGGGGCTGCAGCCAGATTCTCGACCCGGATAGCCCGTATGTCTCTCTCTCCTGCGCGGGCGGGATTTGGATCACGGCCGACACCGAAGCTCCGGAAGAAGCCATTTCCGACCTGGCATGGAAAAAGCACCAGATGCCGGCCTGGCACCTGATTACCAAAGACGGCCAGGGGATTACGCTTATCAATATTGGCGTTGGCCCATCGAATGCCAAAAATATCTGCGACCACCTGGCGGTATTGCGCCCGGATGTTTGGCTGATGATTGGCCACTGCGGCGGACTACGTGAGAGCCAGTCGATCGGCGATTACGTGCTGGCGCACGCCTACCTGCGCGATGACCACGTGCTTAATGCCGTACTGCCGCCAGATATTCCCATTCCAAGCATCGCGGAAGTCCAGCGTGCGCTGTATGACGCGACAAAACAGGTCAGCGGGATGCCGGGAGAGGAAGTGAAACAGCGACTGCGCACCGGGACGGTGGTAACGACCGACGATCGTAACTGGGAATTGCGCTACTCCGCCTCATCACTGCGCTTTAACTTAAGCCGCGCGGTGGCCATTGACATGGAAAGCGCCACTATCGCCGCACAGGGTTATCGCTTCCGCGTCCCGTACGGCACGCTGCTTTGCGTGTCGGATAAACCGCTGCACGGTGAGATAAAGCTGCCAGGACAAGCGAACCGTTTCTATGAAGGCGCGATTTCCGAGCACTTACAGATAGGCATCCGCGCGATTGACCTGCTGCGTGCCGAAGGCGACCGCCTGCATTCGCGTAAGCTGCGTACCTTCAACGAACCACCGTTCCGCTAACGAGATAAGATCCAGCCGGGCAAGTTCCCGGCTTTTTTATATAGGCCCTGTCAGGCCGCGTACTCAAACGCAGAAAAGCAAAAAGCCTGCTCTAAACGGGGAAAAAACAGCTGATGGTAACGGGCCATTGTCATGGCGTTCTTAAATACCGACTAAGAGAAAAGCATCAGTACGAGCAGAGTCCCGGATACAACAATAATCAGAGAAACAGTGTTATGCCGACCTTTAGTGACGCCACAAAACATCATCAGCGCCCCGCCCAGCAAAAGCATCCCAGCCGATATGTACAGTACATTACCAGTATGACTCCAGCCCCGAAGACACAGTAAACCCGGCGCAAGCATAGACCAACCGGTTCTGCACCAGGATAGATGTGTACGCTCCGGTTGTAGGCCCGGATCTCTATTCATTATGATCTTCCCTGCCACAGTAACGTTCCCAGCAATATTGCGAGTAAAATCATGAGCGCAGCCAGAATGACCAGAGCGCAGGTGTAGGGTAAATTGCTATCAAGACGCATGGCATATTCATTCTGCCGCCAGCGTCGCCATGCCATAAACCCCATGACCGATGCCGCTAGCAGGAGTAGCGTTGAGATACCCGTACGCAGTTCGGCAGAGGATAACTGGGGGGAAAACTGCTCGATACCAACAGCACCCGCCATCAATGCCAGAGCAGTGCGGATCCAGGCCAGAAATGTGCGCTCATTGGCGAGCGTAAAACGGTAATCCGGGGTTTTCCCCGCAAGCCACCACTTTCCCCTTGGGTGTGTTGACTGAGTGTTATCCTGTAGATTCACGTTTAATCCTTTCTTTTATCAGCAATTCTTTAATCGAAAGTCCAGTCGATGAGCTGTCGCGCAGGTTGTGGCGGGTGATTTCCGTGCATAAAAACTCGATCATAAACAGCTGTGACATACGGGTGGCGATTGAGTCGCCCTGGTAGGGGCCCGCACAGCCGCTGGTCAGCAGCCAGGTGTCTGCCAGCTCGGTCAGCGGTGACTGTGGACTGTGAGTAATGGCCAGACAATGCGCGTCCGCTTTTTTGGCCATGCGGAAGGCATTGACCACTTCCGGTGTTTCACCGGAGTGTGAAAATGCCACCACCAGATCTTTGGGCTTAAGGTTAGCGAGTTTCAACGTCATGGTGAAACGGTCGGTGTAGGCTTCAGAGTCGATGCCCTGACGATTCATCTTGTCACGAGCTTCCATTGCCGAAAGACCAGAAGCGCCAAACCCGACAAACAGGACGCGGTTGGCCGTCAAAAACCTCTCGACCACCGGATTGACCACTTTCATGTCCAGCAGGCCGATAGTCTCATTCAGGGTAGTTTCCACCGTCATGGCAATCTTCTGCGCCACATCATTGCGGGTATCATCCAGGAAGATATCCGGTGACGTTGGCAGCAGTTGTTCGCGCTCGTCCAACAGTTCACGTTTAAGGGCCGCTTTCAGCTCAAGCAGTCCGGTATAACCAATTTTTTTGCAAAAGCGTACAATCGTCGCTTCGCTGACTGACATCGCTTCCGCCAGTTTACGTACCGGCGTCTGCGCAACTGTCGCAGGTTGCTCCAGAATAAATCGGGCAATATGCTGGTCAGTTTCTCCGAGCCCACCCAGTACATTACTGATATATATCCGCACATTCTCGCGATTCACGCTCATTGCTGCACCTGACCCTTTTGCATGAAAAATAACGGGTATTCTGTCAATCCCCCGCTCATGCGTCTACCGCAAAGCGTAGTCTTACGTTGAATCCCTGACTCTGGCCCGGAGCAAGCTGGTGTATTCCGCGTTTATTCTCTGCATGACCATCAAAATCAGGCGCATCGGTCGTCCCGGCAAGCGGCTCGATACAGAGCAGGTCAACGCCTGGAATACTCCAGAGCGCCAGCCAATCATGTTCAACCATTTCAAGCGTCATGACGGTTTTTCCAATAGGTGAGCAGACTCTGATTTGTTGCTGCCGGCAGTTACCGAAGTAAATGGCACCATCCCGGAATGATGCATCTGTCAGTGGAAAAAAAGTCGTTGTCTTAGTCTGACCTTCCGTAACCAGCGTTCGGTTATGGGTTGGAAATGGCCCTTTGACGGCATTATTACCAAACCGTAAATGCCAGCCTGACTCGCAGGCAACAGGCAATGCAAACCCGGGATGCCAACCGATGGAATACCAGAATGGCTGGCGGTCATCATTGAAGACACGCTGTGACACACTGAGCCCGTCTTCATGCAGCATGAGCCGTAGCTGAACCCGCCAGCACCATGGCCACACACTCAGGGTGTCAGGTTTAGCTCGCGCCTCCAGCAGCAACAGGCTTTCTCCCTGCTCAATACAATCAAATGTCTGTTGGCGTAGGAAGCCGTGTGCCGGTAGCGGCAGGAACTGACCGTCCACACAAATCCCTTGATGAACAAGCACGCCGACGACAGGAAACAATTGGGTGGCTGAGTTGTTCCAGATACCAGGAACGGGTTGCCACAGCCATTCACGACCACTGAGTTTATCCCGAATTCTGGATAATTCACCGCCAACTGCTTTCACCGTGACCCGATAGCGATCGTTTTCAAGTTGCCAATCGTTCATGGTTACTCTGTCCTCAGCAACAACCGGGTCTGATAAACCAGCGCTTTATGCTTGTCTCCGTTAAAGCAGGCGTCAATCAGTGTGAAGATATCCATTGCTGTCAGTAAATGGCTAGCAGGAAAATGCTTCAGGAGTTCGTCCTGAGATAAACCCAGCTCCTTAGCTGCACTGATGACAAAACGTAACGCTTCATTCACACCATGATGCTCGCAGCGATACTCTTTCCCGCCGCACATCGCCTGTCTGGTCCATCGCTCTGCGAAGTCCAACTCCCGCTCGGGTGACAGGGGATCCAATTCGAAGCGGGCATACAGTTCCGGTGGTGCATCATGCAACTGCATCATTCCGATTATCGCCTGAGCATACTGAAACGCCCGCTCGCTGTCGTGAAGTGGACGCATCTGTTGCGGATCGGTTTTGAGGTCGAAGAGTTTATCCCCGAACCGCCATGGATTCAGGTAGCTGAAGGTGACGGGGATTTGCATGATCTGAGCGCCCTGAGTGAAATCAAAGCCAGGATGGATACTTATGTTCTGCAGCTCACTCACTTTGAACATGCTGTCAATTCGAGTCGGCATCAGAGTGTATTCATACAGATTTTCCTTCCCTTCCTGCCGCGGACAACGCATATAGACATAGCTGCCGTCGGTGATATTGATATGGCCGCCAAAGTAACCAAACATTGCATAGTCCCGTACCGAGGTATTATTTTCTACCGCCGGGCGTAGCGGTTTACCGGTCATGGAGGGCGGGAGTGGCACATTGAAATACTCCAGCAACGTCGCCGGAATATCGACTGTCTGTGCCAGCGCACTACGGCGAACGCCTTCGGCTTTACAACGTGGATCGCGGATAAAGAACGGCGTATTCGCGATTTCGTTGTACACCGGCATGATGTTCTTGCCCCACCACTGGTGCTCACCGAGCAGGAAACCATGGTCGGTACAGACGATGAATAACGTGTCTTCCCACAGACACAGCGCTTTCAGCTTGTCCATTACCTGACCAAGGTAGTCATCGCACATGGTAATCAACGCCTGGTAGAATTTGCGGACTTTTTCATCATCACTGCCACCAGGGGCACCGCAGTAATATGGTACCCATCCGTCAAATTCATCAGGCATGCAGCCATACTGCGCAAGGTACTTCTCAGGAACAAAGAATGGCTCATGGGGATCGAAACATTCGATCTGTAGGAACCAGTTATCCTGATCTTTGTTGGTTTCCAGAAAGTCGAGACCGGCACTGATGGTACGGTGAGTAAAGTGCTCTTCCTGAGTCGGCATCGCTGCCCGGTTGATCAGATCTTGGGTCATACGCCCGTTGCGACGACGGAGGGTTTCTTCATCTTCC
This sequence comes from Kluyvera cryocrescens NBRC 102467, assembly GCF_001571285.1. Taxonomy (GTDB): domain Bacteria; phylum Pseudomonadota; class Gammaproteobacteria; order Enterobacterales; family Enterobacteriaceae; genus Kluyvera; species Kluyvera cryocrescens. The sequence continues at coordinate 169,985 of NZ_BCTM01000001.1, forward strand.
ATGCCCTGCCATTTGATCGCAGGTTTCTCAACCTGACCTTTCCAGCAATCACCTTCCTGACCGCGGATAAACTCAAAAGTAGAGTAACGGGTATGATAGGTTGCACCACCATCACGCCAGTAGTGTTTATGGTCAGTCACCATGTGAGCGTGAATACCAGCCTGATTCAGTGCCTGGAACGTGGAGAAATCGAACGGCTCCATTGGCCCCCAGCTGCGGTGCAGAAAATTGTAACGACCGGTATGCAGTTCACGCCGGGCCGGCATACAGGGCATGCTGCCGACATAGAAGTTATCAAACTGTGCAGACTCGCGGGCCAGCCGGGTAAAGTTCGGGGTGATAGCATCGCCCCCATAAGGGGCGAGATGGTTACGCGTCAGCGTATCAAACATCAGCATTACAGCTTTCATAAGACGTCTCTTCTTTATGAACCGATAAATTCTTCGACTTCGTTTTTAATCAGAGTCACGTGCGGCCCATAGACCACTTGAACCCCCTCTCCACGGACAAATGCCCCACGGCTGCCGAGTTGTTTAAAGGCCTCCACGACTACATTTTGCGGGTTTTTAACTGTGATACGAAGGCGGGTAGCACAGCAATCCACATCCACAATATTTTCCCGTCCGCCCAGCGCCTGCACGATCCCCGCAGCACGTTCATTACCACTGATAGATACAACCGGAGTTTCATCGTCAACTTCATCTTCACGGCCCGGTGTTTTCAGCTGACGCCATTTGATAAGGAAGCGGAAGGAGAAGTAGTACAGGCAAAACATCACAGCACCGAGTGGCAGCATCAGCAGCCAGTTGGTTTTGGCATTGCCCTGAAGAACACCAAACAGCAGGAAGTCGATAAGCCCGCCGGAGAAAGTTTGTCCGACTGTGATTTGCAGGATGTGGGTGAACATAAATGCCACCCCGGTCAGTACAATGTGCACGCCATACAGCAACGGTGCACAGAACATGAAGGCAAATTCCAGCGGTTCCGTGATACCGGTGACAAACGCAGTCAACGCAGCAGAAAGCATCAGGCTGGCTACTTTTTTCTTGTTCTCAAGACGGGCTGAATGGTAGATGGCCAATGCAGCCCCCGGCAGACCAAACATGAAGTCTGCGAAGCGTCCGGCCATGAAGCGGGATACCCCAATGTAGTACTGAGTCACGGAGGGATCGGCTAGTTGAGCAAAGAAGATCTTCTGCGTGCCCTGTACCAGATGTCCATCAACCATTTGTTCACCGCCGACGCTGGTCAGCCAGAAAGGTAAATAAAACAGATGATGGAGGCCAAGAGGAATAAGGCATTTGAGGATCATGCCGTAGAACAGAGTTCCGATATAACCGGTCTTCTCAACCAGACCACCCAGATGGGTAATGCCAGTCTGGATAGGAGGCCAAACCCAGAACAACGCCACACCAAGGAAGATAGCAAAGAAGGAACTGACGATAGGCACAAAACGGGAGCCGCTAAAAAATGCCAACAGGTTTGGCAACTCCGTTTTACCGAACCTTTTCTGGACCCAAAAGGCCAGAAGGCCGCTCATTATCCCACCCATTACACCCGTTTGAAGGGTGGTTACCCCCATCACACTCGCCTGCCCGACTGCGGCCAGATTATCTGTTGCCAGCGTTCCGGACAACAGAAGTGACGCATTAATGGCTTTGTTCATCACGATATAGCACAGAACTGCCGCAAGACCTGCCGTACCTTTATCACTACGGGCCATACCAACGGCAATACCTACAGCAAACAGCAGTGAAAGGTTATCAAAGACCACGCTACCGCACAGCTTCATGACGGTAAAAATAGCCTGAATTACTTCACTGTTGAGGGCTGGATAGGTCGAGAGAGTAACCGGATTGGTGAACACGCCACCGAATCCCAGTAGCAGGCCTGCCGCAGGTAGGACAGCTATCGGCAACATAAAGGACTTACCTAGGTTTTGTGCTCCGGCAAACAGGTTGCTCATAAAGACCTCTGATGTTTATTTTGCGAAATTTATATTTCATAGTATTATTGTTTTAATGAAATCTATATTTCGATCATTCAACGCCAATGTCAAAACGCATTGATAAAAGAGTGAGCAATGTCACTAAACATCATGTGTGATTAATTCAGGAGCAACCATGAGCAAACCTTTCCATTTAATGGCCAAGCCCGTCAGTTATCAGTGCAATATTGCCTGTGACTACTGTTTCTATCTGGAAAAAGAACAGGGGACGTTGAAACCTCGTAAGCCCGCTCGTCATATGGATGATGTCACCCTTGAAGCCTATGTTCGGCAGTACATTGAAGCCAACCCCGGTCTGGAAGTGGAATTCACCTGGCAAGGAGGCGAACCCACGCTTGCTGGTATTGCGTTTTATGAAAAAGCGCTACAGCTGCAGAGCAAATATGCAGGGAAAAAACGTATCACTAACAGCATACAGACCAACGGTGTACTGATTGATGAAGCATGGGCTGAATTTCTGGCGAAGAATAAGTTTCTAGTCGGGCTCTCTATTGATGGGCCAGCCTGGCTGCATAACCGCTACAGGAAAACCCGAAGTGGGCAGTCTGTTTTCAACAAAGTACTGCGAGCCATGAATTTGCTGAAGAAACACTATGTTGATGTGAATATTCTGACCGTAGTCAACAATGTCACCGCTGAACACCCACAGGAAATTTACGAGTATCTGACCCATGAGCTGAAGGCTGAATTTGTTCAGTTTATCCCAGCGGTCGAACAGCGTCCGGTTAACGAGAAATACGGCGAATTGCTCTATCCGCAGACACTTGTCGGCTCCGTCACAGAGTGGTCAGTCTCCGGGGAACAGTGGGGACGATTTATGACAGGAGTTTTTGACCAGTGGGTGCAAAGAGATGTGGGTCGGGTGTATGTGCAGATGTTTGACAGCGCGCTGGCGGCCTGGTTGGGTGAAAAACCATCGCTGTGTGTAATGCAGCCTTCCTGTGGTTTTGGCCTGGTGGTAGAGCAGGACGGTGACGTCTACAGCTGCGACCATTACGTCTATCCTGAACACCGCCTGGGAAATCTGCGGCGTGAAAGCCTGGCAAAAATGGCTGCCAGCAAACAGCAACGTAAATTTGGGCTTGCCAAAACAGAGGTGAGCGCAGAGTGCAAGCGTTGTGAGTGGCGGTTCACTTGCCATGGGGGATGCCCCAAGCACCGGATACACAGAATGGGTGAGCGCTGGCATAACCACCTGTGTACAGGTTATAAAGCGATATTCAGTCATCTCAACCCATACATGAGTTATATGGCCGAACAAATAAAAAATCAGCGCCCACCGGCTAACGTTATGCAGGTAGCAGCGTCTATTGCAGCCCGGAACAATCCTGCTCCGGGCTCAGTGGCATGTAATCAACCATAAATGGCTGACGGATACATCGTGGCTCTGATGGCCTTGAAGTTATAGAAAATGAAGTACGGGTAATCCTGCCAGGAGAATTCCATGGCCCAGATGACTTCGCGTGTTTCCTTCAGCACTTCATAGACGCAGACCGTCGGATTGATGGTGGCAACCGTGCCATCATTGTCCGGATCTCCCCAATGCGTTCCCACATTGATGCCAGCATCATCCAGACAGATTCCTCCGTGATTGACGAGATAAGTTGTGTCGTAATCACGAACGCTCCCGACATAAGAGCCATAACGCAGGCTTCCCATCTCATGACCAAATGTCCATGTACGTTGAATCGTCATTGCATTGGTATCAATGCGATAGCGCGAACATTCTGAGTAGTTTTCTGCAGCCGGTACCTGTAGAGCCGCAGCATAACTACGATAGTTACCATTATTAAAAATGATAATATCCGTCAGACCTGCTTCGGCAGGTTGATCAACTGGCAGTGTGACTGAGTGCTGACCCCAGTTCCAGAAATCAAGGTTTGCAGCCTTATCGCTGATGATGGATCCCTCGCTATCAAGCGGTGTCAGCAACTTCGACTGGTAAGTGTCTGCCCAGTTATCATGTGGCCCCATGATCCAGTTAATATCATCAATTGCCAATTTATGATCAAGGGCACCAGCGCTAGAGACGACTGAGAGAATGGTATCTTGGTGGCGGCCAGAAATAATCACGCTGTCCGTTGACGGATCGTAAATCGATCGATTGTTATGGAACCAGTCCTTTTCGTCAGTTGCTCCCTGAGCATTAACGTTAGGAACAGCCAGACGCGACACATCGAGAACTTCACGGAGGCGAAACTCACTGACATTTTCGGCTGATTCAGGATAGTTGATTACTGCGGTGACATCCATCACATAGTTATTCGGATGTTCGGGATCTTCTGTCGTGATCAATAACTGGCCATTATCAAGCTCGTACCAATCATGGTGCATTCTGGAATTCAACATAGTTTGTCGTACACAGCAACCTAGAATATCAACTTCACGTAATTCGAAGAAACCAAAGCTGAGCAGAAAATTACCATTTGATAGACGTTCAATATCTGACCATTCTGTATTGACATAATCTCCGGTTAGCAACCAGCGAATATTGCTCGATGAATCAATCCCCACAGGATAAGCCGATTGTGGGGCAATAAAAGTAAATCCGTCAGCCATTGCTGAGATATTTTTTTGATAATTGAACTGATTCGGCTCATGTAGAGTAGGAAGAAGAACAGAAGAAACAGGAAGTGGTGATGTTGTAACAGTATACTCTAGCGTCTGAGTTGTCTGGTCAGAAAAATTAAATGTAACTGTGACTATATTATCCATATCCGCATGTAATCCTGCTACAGGAATAAAGAGATTCTGTGCAAAACCATCCTTCGGATACATGAAACTGATATCACTTATGCCATCGGACCCAGCTATATCAACCTTAACTTGAGCCGCAACCTCGGTACGAATACATATCAACGCAGCAAGCGGATTACAGCGATAAGGATCAAGAATGATGAGCGGATTAGAGGCGTCAGGTAGTGTGTTGTTAAAATTATCCTGAATAGTCTGAGTTGTTACGTCGTGTTCAATTTTCAAATTACGAATAAGAATACCGGGTGCAGTTGCACTAACCATAATACACTCCTTGTTTACATTATCTGAAATATACACTCACACCAGAACGCCATCGTTCGGTATGATTTAATAACTCAACTTAACTTTTGCTGTATCAGGCCTGATAGGAACACCGTAGTTCAACCCAGGATTATAAATTTAACAATTAGTGCCTAGCGCATAGATGTTCTAATAAAAACAAATAACACTACTTCAATGGGGGGGGGTTAATAACTTCAGATTATACTTTGAATATATTTCATAGATATTAAACCATCCAACACCATATTCTATCGTTTATGATTATACATTCATTCGGTGATGTGAATAGCTACTGCCTCTGCTAGTAACCAACTATAACACTACCCCCCTAGTAGCCACTCACCAAAAATTGAATGGCACCACAAAAAAACTGAAAGATGGCTAGGGATATTGTGTTTTTAACGTAACAATAAATAAATTCACAATGGTTGTAGTGGAAAAATTCAGTTTTCGATGTAGCTAAAGATATGGACAACTTGATCAACTGATATTGCCTTATGCCAACCGCCTAAGGAACTCCCCAGGCAGCAGGCTGTTCACCGAACGGTCTGGTCTAGTGCCGCGTAGTGATTGTTCACATCTCGCAAATGAGGAACGCAGAAAAGCAAAAAGCCTGCTTAAAAGCAGGCTTTTTAAATTTGGCTCCTCTGACTGGACTCGAACCAGTGACATACGGATTAACAGTCCGCCGTTCTACCGACTGAACTACAGAGGAATCGTGTGAACGGGGCGAATATTAGCGAGGGGCACCCCACTTGTCAAAGCCTGTTTCGCACAAAATAATTCGTTTGTTGGTTTATTCTGCAATTCGCCTAAAAACCGTCTTCCGCTGCCGATTTTTACCACAATCAGGCCGTTATCCCTCATCCGTTTTTTTGGCCGGGGCGTACTTCCACGCCCAGCGGCCGGTAATCAAGCGGCGGTAGAACATCACTGCGCGGGTCGCCCAGTCGAGGAACATCCCCATCCAGACGCCCACGACGCCCCACCCTAAAACGATACCCAGTACGTAACCGACCACCACGCGACAGCCCCACATGCTCAGCATCGACACCCACATGGCGAAGCGCACATCGCGTGCACCTTTAAAGCCTGCCGGCAGCACCCAGGAGGCAGCCCAAATCGGCATAAAGGCGGCGTTCATCCACAGCAGTATTTTCACCACCTCTTTGACGTCCTGTTCCTGGGTATAAAATGAGGCGAACAGCCCGGCAAATGGCGCCGTGCCCCAGGCGATAAGAGTCAGAACGATGGTCGACATCCAGAAAACGTGTCGCAGCTGTCGTTCCGCTTGGGCCAGTTGGCCTGTCCCCAACCGCTTACCGGTAATAATGGTCGATGCGGCGCCGAGGGCGTTACCCGGCAGGTTAATTAGCGCGGCAACCGAGAAGGCGATAAAGTTGCCGGCAATCACATCGGTCCCCATCCCGGCAACGAACATCTGCGTTAACAGCTTGCCGCCGTTAAACAGCACCGATTCGATACTGGCCGGAATGCCAATGCCCATCACTTCCCAGATAATGGCGAAGTTCAGCGGTTTGAAGTAGCTTTTCAGCGGGATCCGCAGCGCTGGATTAAAGCCCACCATCAGCACAATAATGGTCACCACAGCGCCAATGTAGCGAGAGATGGTTAAGCCAAGACCGGCGCCCGCAAAACCCATCCCGTCCCACGAGAAAATCCCGTAAATCAAAATGCTGCTGATAATGATATTGAGGATGTTCATCCCGCCGTTGATCATCAGCGGGATCTTGGTATTCCCTGCCCCACGCAGCGCACCGCTACCGATAAGCGCAATCGCCGCGGCCGGGTAGCTCAGTACCGTGAGCTCGAGATAGGTCAACGCCAGCGCTTTGACCTCAGGACTGGCATCACCGGCGACAATATTGATGATCTCGGTACCGAAATAGTGGATCACCGCCGCCAGCACCACGGCGAACAGGGTCATGATCACCAGAGACTGACGAGCTGCCGCCCGCGCCTTGCGCCTGTCACGCTTGCCGAGGCTGAAGGCGACCACTACCGTGGTCCCCAGATCGATGGCCGCGAAAAAGGCCATCACCACCATGTTAAAGCTATCGGCCAGGCCAACGCCCGCCATTGCCTCTTTGCCCAACCAGCTCACCAGGAAGGTGCTGAGGACGCCCATCAACAGAACGCAGGTGTTTTCCAGAAAAATAGGTATCGCGAGGGGGGTAATTTCACGCCAGAAGAGCACTCGGTAGCTTTTGCGTTTTTTATACCAGGGCGTGCGTGAGACGGCCTGTCGTAGGGCGGCGGTGACGTTCAAAATGGGCCTTAGATCAGAAAGTTGAAACCACATTTCAAATGATGATGGAGAAATGCTGATCCTGCAAAACATTTTTCCTTAATTTTTGTTGGGATTCGCGACAAATTGTTGATGGATTAGGCAAATACATCACATGAGGGCAATTGATGTTTGACAAAAATTTTTTCGCCGCTAAGATACGACTCCACACCGATTCCTCTGTAGTTCAGTCGGTAGAACGGCGGACTGTTAATCCGTATGTCACTGGTTCGAGTCCAGTCAGAGGAGCCAAATTTGAAAAGCCTGCTTTTAAGCAGGCTTTTTGCTTTCTAGCGTTCCTCATTTTCCGCGATACCAACAATCAGCACGCCGAGCAGCGCCAGATCGATTGGCAAAGCCAGCGCGAAGCAAAACCGTTCGATACCCGACGCGGAAAATAAAGTAATCAGCGATATCGTCGCCAGCGTCAACGCACTTGCCACGGCGACAAGCGCCCACTCCCGGGTCGTCAACGTTTTTACCAGGCTGCCTCGCGTCATGCCCGAGCCCAAGCCACTAAGGAGAATGCCGGGCCACAGGTGAACGTCCCCCTGCCCACTCAGCAACGCTAACAGCATCAGCAGCCCACCGAAAGCCGATAGCCATAAGCCATAGCGCATGGTGGACAGGCGGCCTCTCATGGCGTGCAGTGGCCAGCGTAACAGCGCTACGCCTACGGCAAATGCGCAAAGCATCATCAGCAATAGACCGCCACCTACGCCAGGCCCCGCAAAGGCAACCGCAACGGCAGCCATCGCAATCATCATACTCAGCGTGATAACGCGCACTCTGTTGCCCACAGAATGTCCCGTTTTCGCCACAGCGGGCTCGATACATAAACTCATCGTTAACACCTCAAATAGTGAGAAATGATGAGATAATTTCATTTCTCTGTTTACATGCCGACAGCCTATCTCTTGTATAATCGATGACTCAAACTCATAGTTTTCAGCAATAGATGAAATAAACTCAGCCATGAAAAAAATACGTCTACCGCCGCTTGGCGCACTGCGCGCCTTTCACGCCGTCGCCGGCTGCCGCAGTTTTAAGCAGGCCGCAGAAACGTTGGGGGTCAGCGCCACGGCGGTGAGTCATCAGATAAAATTGCTGGAATCGGTGCTGGACTGTCGGGTCTGCGAGCGCAGCGCTCAGGGCGTAACGTTGACGGAAAGCGGAGAAATTCTGTATGCCGGAACCCAGCGGGCATTTGCAGCATTGGAAGAGGCCACTTTGCAAGTCGCTCGTCAGCAACAACCGCCTGCGCTAACGATAACCACCACTTCCAACTTCCTGACCCACTGGCTGGTGCCAAGGCTGGCTGATTTCAAAACCCAATTTCCGACAATCGACCTGCGATTGCACACCAGCGTTGAGCGTGTTGATTTGACCCAGCGCAGCGTAGACGTCGCCATCCGCTATCGCGAGACCCCGGAAGCTGAATTGCACTGCACGCTACTGCATGAGGACCGCTTTATTGTGGTCGCCAGCCCGACGCTAGCGCTATCGCGGATTGAAGATCTACGCAACGTGACGCTGTTTCACGTCGAAAACCGCCATGTCCCTGCTGCGGAGCCAAACTGGGAGCACTGGCAAAAGCGCTATGGACCAGAGGGGTTGAACGTTAACGCGGGACTGACTTTTAGCGATGAAACGCACGCGCTACAGGCTGCCGTGGCAGGACAAGGAGTGGTGATTGCCAGCGAACTGCTGGCGCGGGATCTGTTAAAACGCGGGGTGCTAACGGCACCGTTTACGGCATCATTGCCCGGGGCCAACTATTATCTGGTCAGTACATTCGATAACGCGCAGCGCGAAGATATTGCAGCGCTGAAAGAATGGCTGTTACGGCAGATGGCCGGAGGCTAGCTCCGGCACATCCCATTGATCAAACAGGTAGCACAATATTGCTGCCCGCCAGCGTTCCCATACGGTTATGCATCGCGCAGGCTGACTCAACAATGTGCATCGCCATCGCCGCACCGCTGCCTTCACCCAGACGCATCTCCATGTTCAGGTACGGCACCAGATCCAAATGCTCCAGCGCAATCCGCGCCCCTTTCTCCGCCGAATAGTGGGAAGGAATGAGGTAAGGTTTCACGCCTGGCGCAATCCGGCAGGCCGCCAGCGCCGATGCATAGGAAAGGAATCCATCAAGCACCACCGGCAGGCCGCAGGAGGCGGCGCCGAGCATCACGCCGGTCATCCCAAGCAGATCAAAGCCCCCTACTTTCGCCAGCACATCAAGACCGTCATTGGCATCAGGCTGGTTTAGCGCAATAGCACGGCGGACAACATCCACTTTATGATGCAGCCGATCGTGCGGCAGATTGGCGCCAATACCGACGACGGCTTCCGGGTCGGTGCCGGTCAGTACGCTTACCACGGCGGCGGCCGGCGTGGTGTTGGCCATCCCCAGTTCACCCACGCCGAAGAGCGTCACGCCCTGCTGCGCCAGGCTGCGGGTATAGTTCATGGTCGCCAAAAGCAGAGACTGCGCCTGTTCAGCGCTCATTGCTGCCGTTTTGGCAATATTACCGCTGCCGCGCGCCACTTTCATGTCGATAAGGCCCGGAATCGGATCGGCATCGATGCCCACGTCAATCACATGAACCTGCGCCCCCGCCTGCGCCGCCAGCACGCAAACGCCGGTGTTGTGGCGGGTCATATTGGCGGCCTGAATGGCGGTTACCACCTGCGGCGACACCGCTACGCCCTCATGCCAAACGCCGTGGTCGGCGCACATCACCAGAATGGCTTTGTTATCCACCTGCGGCACGCCATGTAGCCCCGGCATTCCCGCCAGTTGAACCGCCAGCGACTCCAGACGCCCAAGGCTACCGGTAGGTTTCAGTAATCCATCAATATGCTGCTGCGCGCGCGCCATCGCGACGCTGTCTACGTCGGGAATTGCCGCCAGTAATGAAGCCAGTGTTTGCATTATTCTTATCCGTTTTGTTTAACGCTGGCTTACAAAAGCGCCAGCAAGAAGATCACTTCACCCAATTCGATCCCGGCACCCAGCGTGTCGCCGGTTTGTCCGCCCAACGTCCGTTTCAGCAGTTGGCCAATAATGAAGACACCAACAAACGCCACCAGCAGCGCGCGCAGACCGTGCACTCCCAGCAGGGCAGTCACCAGCGCGCCGCCAATGACCAACGTCAGCCAGGTCTGGCGGAAGGTGATTTTGCCGATGAATAGGTTCCCCAGCCCCTCTTCGCGGGCATAGCGGTGGCGATACATCAGCAGTACCGAAGCCGAACGCCCGGCGATACAGGTCGCGGCAATCGCCGCCAGCATTGGCGTGTCGCGCAGCGCCAGTTCGCTCATTGCCAGCACTTTAGCCAGCAGGACAAAAATCAGCGCCAGCCCGCCGTGGGTACCAAGCCGACTGTCTCGCATAATTTCCAGCATCTTCTCACGCCGACGCGCCGAGAAAATACCATCGCAGGTGTCTGCCAGGCCATCAAGATGGAAGCCCCCGGTCAGCAGCGCCAGCGCCAGGACAGCGAAGAATGCGGCCAGCGGAATACCGCACCACGCCTGAACGATCATAAAGACCAGCCCGCTTATCGCCCCCAGCAGCAGGCCAATGACCGGAAAGGTGATCACGCCGCTGACGTAGCGGTCCAGATCCAACCCCTGCGACCAGCGCTGCGGCACCGGTAGACGACTCATAAAGGAAAGCGTGGCAAAGAACAGTCGACTCATTTTATTTTGACTCCAATCCCTGATACCACCAGCCAGACGTCATCTGCCGCCTGCGCCAGCTTTTGGTTCACTCGCCCGGCAATATCGCGGAAATGCCGGGCCAGACGATTCTCGGGCACAATGCCCATTCCCACTTCATTGGTCACTAGCACAACCGGCGACGGACACTGCCGACAGGCCGCAATTAGCGCATCGATTTCCCGGTTGACCATGCTTTCCAGCGCGGCGAAATCCCAGCGTTCAATCTCCTCTTCATTGCCTGAGGCGAACAGGATATTGGTGATAAGCGTGGTAATACACTCCAGCAAAATCGCTTCCTGGGGATCGTTTTGTGGGGTGATGATGTCGGCAAGATGTTGCCAGCGTTCTTCGGTGTGCCAGTGGGCAGGACGGCTGTCCCGGTGGTGCTGGATGCGTTCGGCCATTTCGGCATCAAAAATTTGCGAAGTGGCGATATAACGGACCCGGGGAAAATGGCTGATTAAGGATTCTGCGTGACGGCTTTTTCCACTTCTCGCGCCGCCGGTCACCAGTATCATAATTGCGTGTCCTGATGTTGCTGCATGGTTCGCAATGTCACTTGAAGGTGGAGGATTCTGAATAGATATCGGTAAGTTCGGGCGGTGACGGCGTCACCACCCGCTCATGACGGTTACTCGCCTTTCTGCTCGCCCATCACTTTCAGTTTTTTAGAGATGTCGCGACGTTCTTTCGACAGCTCAGCATTTTTGATGATGTAGTCATCAACGCGATCTTCATAGTCGCCCTTCATGCTAGCGATAATGCCCTGAATCGCTTCTACGCTCATGCCTGGCTTGATGTAGTCGCTGAGGTTGTCCAGCAGCAGAACGCGTTTCTGGTTGTCACGGATCTTTTTCTCAACGTCCTGAATTTCACGTTGCAGCTTGTTCTTACGACGGAACAAACGTACGAACTCTAGTACGTCCTGAAACGACGGTTTCGTGGTTTCCATTTTTATACCCCTGATAGTTGATACTCGGATTCGTTAAAACAACGGCTACACGTTAAGGTACACATTACTGATCTACCCTTCAACCTGTATGAATTGGCGTAGCAGCGTTGTAGCAAACAATCATTTTTGCTTTGGCTTCATCATAACCCTAAACACAGCTGAATCGAAACAACCCGGCGTAAAAGTGCGTGTATCTGCCGTTTATTTACGCAATGCACGGCACATCAGACTCGACAACAACTCCAGCTGGCGCGCCAGCTCCATGCTTAACCAAACGTAGCCGTGGATCGGCGTTTCCGACAGATTTTCGCCTTTGTATTCATTCACCAGTTGGCGCAGCTCGGCGGCAATATCGTTAAGTTTTTCACTGTTGGCTTTAATTGGCTGCGGGTTTCCCTCGTACAGCGCGTGGGCGATAGCCAGCAGCGTTTGCTGCGTCATCATTTGGGTTTCACGCAGCGTATGCGCGTTAAGCATCAGCAGATGACTCGGGCGCGTGGCCCAGTGGGCGTTGATCTGCAGCTCCAGCATACAAACCAGATTACGGCTGACCGTTTGGATGGCTTCGAAAATGCCTTTATGGATATGCGTCTCTTTGCTAGCCGGGGTAATCAGGCCGCGCATTTTTACCACGTCGTTGAGCACCTTTTGCAGATGCTTCTCCAGCCGCGGGCGCTCAATCAGGTTAGGTGAAAGCCCTGCCTGGTAGATGCGGTTAAACTGGGTGACGAAGGTCGCCATTTGTATACGCCAGTGGATAAACGCCCGCTGCGGCCAGATACCGGTAAACAGCATCGCCAGCAGACAGCCGAAGATGACGTCACCGCTTCGCCACAACGCGGTGGTCATATCGCCCGGTGGCGCACCGACAACCACGCCTAAGGTGATGCCAATCAGCAGCGCCTGATACGGTTTTTTACCCAGCGCCAGCCAGCCGCAGAGGAACATCGCCCCGGCGCACCAGATGAGCATCAACGGCAGCGAAATCAGCTCCAGCTTCAGCGCCACCAGCCCCAGCGCGGAGCCGAGGACGGTACCACCAATACGCTGGAACGCTCGCGGTACCACATTGCCCCAAAAAGAGATCGGCCCCATCACCACCACCAGCGTAATCAGTGGCCAGGAACCTTCCGGAATGTGTAGCAGACGGACGATCAGAAAAGTCAGAACGAAGGCTAACGCAATCCGCGCACCGTGAACGGTACGGTAATTGCGATACAAGCGAATTTCAAAAGGGCTGAGTGACTTATCCGGGCGCACACCCATTCTCCGACAAAACGAAAGCGTGAATTGTACCTGCTCGCACAGGCGACCACCACCGCAATAAAACGTCCCCTTGAGGGTAACACCGTGAGTTTAAGATTGAGATACCCGGGGCGACCGCCGGGAACCAAATCCCGGCGTTTCCCCTAATCACTTTGCTTAAGTGAACGGTGTGACCCTGGATGGGGTCTTAATAATTATGCTTTATGATGCAAATAATCGCTCAGACGGGAGAACATACCGCCTTTGCCAACGCTTTCCAGCGTCACCAGCGGCCACTGGGCCACCACTTTATTACCATCAAGAAGTTGGATTTCACCCACGCGCTGATGCGCGGCAATCGGTGCATCGAGCTCTTTCTTATCCAGCACGTATTTGGCTTTGATATTAGGTACTTCGGCTTTTGGCAGCGCCAACCAGAAATCCTGATCGGTGCCGAGATCAATGTGCTCTTTATCGCCGTACCAAATACGCTCGGTGCCTACCTTCTTGCCGTTTTTAAGGATCTGCACGGTATCGAAGTTTTGCTGGCCCCAGTGCAATAATTTGCGTGCCTGCTCTTCGCGGCCTTTCGCGCTGTCCGCGCCCATCACCACCGCAATCAAGCGACGCTGACCATCGACGGCAGAGGCGATCAGGTTAAAGCCGGCCCCCGAGGTGTGGCCGGTTTTCAGGCCATCGATATTCATGGTTTTATCCCACAGCAGGCCGTTACGGTTCTGCTGGGTGATGCCATTCCACGTCAGGCTCTTTTCGCTATACATGTGGTAGAACTCAGGCTCGCCGTGAATGATGGCGCGGGAAAGTACCGCCAGATCGTAGGCGGAGCTATGCTGCCCCGGCGCATCCAGACCGTGTACCGTCTCAAAATGGGTATCGCGCAGATTCAGTGTTTCTACATAGTGATTCATCATTTTGACGAACTGCGGTTGGCCGCCCGCAACATAATCCGCCAGCGCCACGCAGGCATCGTTACCGGAGTCGACAATCAGGCCGCGGCTAAGATCGCGAACCGTCAGGCGGTCGCCGGCTTTGAGGAACATCAACGATGAACCATTAAACACGGGGTTGCCTGCGGCCCATGCGTCGCGCCCCACGGTGACCATGTCATCCGGCGTGATATGGTGGCTATCAATAGCGCGGTCAACGACGTAGCCGGTCATGAGCTTGGTCAGACTGGCGGGGTTACGCTGTTGATGTTCATTACCTGCGGTTAAAATCTGCCCGGTGGTGTAATCCATTAATACCCATGAACCGGCCTGAATGGCTGGCGGGGTGACGGAAGGGATCGTGGATTCATCAGCAAATGCACACGAAACGCTCGAAGCGAGCAAAGAGACTGCAATAAGAAAACGGGCTTTCAACGGTAAATCCTCAACATTCACAAATTCGTCGTCCTTTTTACGGAAGTTCGTGCTTTCTGGCAGGCTTAAATTGCAAGAAAATATGACATGCATCTAATTACACACGAAAAAACGCTCTGCGCGATCGCTTCCAGATCCCATGACTGCCCTTCTGATGCTGGGCTAAATCGTTTACCATGGGCATCAAACGCCATACACGGACACAGTTAACGCCATGCAAGAGACTTCCAGCGCGCCGGGATTCCTGTTTCACGACTATGAAACTTTCGGAACCAGCCCGTCCCTCGACCGACCCGCGCAGTTCGCTGCCATTCGAACCGACAATGACTTCAACATCATCGGCGAGCCTGAGGTCTTTTACTGCAAACCCGCCGATGATTATCTGCCCCAACCGGAAGCGGTGTTGATAACCGGTATCACGCCGCAGGAAGCTCGCGCGAAAGGCGACAATGAAGCGGCCTTTGCCAAACGCATCCACGATATTTTTACCGTGCCCGAAACCTGCGTGGTGGGCTATAACAACGTCCGCTTCGATGATGAAGTGACGCGTAATATCTTCTATCGTAATTTTTACGATCCGTATGCCTGGAGCTGGCAAAACCGTAATTCGCGCTGGGATCTGCTGGACGTGATGCGTGCCTGCTATGCGCTGCGCCCGGAAGGGATCAACTGGCCGGAAAACGAAGACGGCCTGCCGAGCTTCCGTCTGGAGCATTTAACTCGCGCCAACGGCATTGAACACAGTAATGCTCACGATGCGATGGCCGACGTCTATGCCACCATTGCCATGGCTAAGTTGGTAAAAGCTCAGCAGCCCAAGCTGTTCGATTATCTTTATGCCTATCGCGGCAAAAATAAATTGATGACGCTGATTGATGTGCCGCAGATGAAGCCGTTGGTTCACGTCTCCGGTATGTTTGGCGCCTGGCGCGGTAATACCAGCTGGGTCGCCCCGCTGGCCTGGCACCCGGATAATCGCAATGCGGTGATCATGGTCGACCTGGCCGGGGACGTTGCGCCGCTCCTCGAGCTGGATGCCGACGCACTCCGTGAACGGCTGTACACCCCAAAAGCCGAGCTTGGCGATAACTCACCGGTGCCTATCAAACTGGTGCATCTTAATAAGTGTCCGGTGCTGGCGCAGGCCAACACGCTGCGTCCGGAAGATGCTGACCGGCTGGGCATTAACCGCCAGCAGTGCCTGGATAATTTAAAACTGCTGCGTGAAAACCCGGTGGTGCGCGAGAAAGTGGTGGCAATTTTCGCCGAAGCCGAGCCGTTTGTGCCATCTGATAACGTCGATGCTCAGCTGTATAACGGCTTCTTTAGCGATGCTGACCGCACGGCAATGAAGATTGTGCTGGAGACCGAGCCGCGCAACCTGCCGGCGCTGGATATCACTTTTGCCGATAACCGCATCGAGAAACTGCTGTTTAACTATCGGGCGCGTAATTACCCGGGTACGCTCGACGAAAATGAGCAACAGCGTTGGCTGGAGCATCGTCGGCAGATCTTTACGCCAGAGTTTTTGCAGGCCTACGCTCAGGAACTGGAGATGCTTTACGGGCAGTACGAAGGGGATAACGAGAAGCTGTCACTGCTGAAGGCGCTGTATCAGTACGCGCAGGAGATCGTCTAAAACCACAAAGCCTCGCACATCGGTGCGAGGCTTTTCATCACTATTTTTGTACGGTGATGGTCCAGGCCGCATCGCCGGACTGCTGATAGTCCGTTACGGTGAAGCCCTCTTCCGCTGCCCACTGGGGAATCGCTTCCGTCGCCTGGGTGCAGTCAAATTCAATCACCAGTTGATCACCGCTGGCCAGTTCCGCCATTGCTGATTTCGCTTCGATTAATGGAAACGGGCAAACCTGCGTCACCACATCCAGTTTTTTTACAACCATGTTTAGCTCCTTAAGCCGTGGCGGATTTCAGTTTGGCTTTCCGCTGCGGGCGAACATACAACATCCACGAGGCGCTCCACACGCCGAGGATCATAAAGACGAGGCCAATCCAGCCCTGCCAGGTCATCATCGCCGTCATCACCAGGCCGTTGCCGATAGAGCAACCGCCTGCGATGCTGGCGCCAAAGCCCATCAGGACACCGCCACCGGCACTACGCAGGGTGGTGCTAGCGTCAGCTGCGCGCACGCGGAATTCACGGCTCGCCTTCGCGGCAATGAATGAACCAATGAAAATGCCCAGCACCAGGAAGACGCCCCAGTTGAGGTATTTACTGTCACCACCCACCAGGAACTGCAGGATGTTGGCGGTTGGCGAAGTAATGCCGAGACCAAACATACGGCCGGTGGCTTCACTCAGCGGCCACGCCAGCAGTGCGATAAGCCCAATCAGCACGGCAGTCACAAACGGATGCCAGCGCTTCTCAAACAGCAGATGCGCAAGCCCACTTCGACGCGGTGGCAGCGTTGCCACTTTCAGCTTCGGCTTGCTCAGCTCTTTGCGTACCAGCCACAGCGTCGCCACGATCAACAGGGCAATAATCGGCCAGACGGAGATATTCAGCGTTTCGGCGATACCGTTATGCGCGGTCGTGTGCTCGCCGAGGAATTTATTCAGCCCAGCGGCGTGCGGTGAGCGCATTACGGCGCTCATCACCATGTAAGTCACCAGCGCAATCCAGCTACCGATTAGGCCTTCACCGGCGCGATACCAGGTGCCTGTGGCGCAGCCGCCGGCGTAGACGATACCGATGCCAAACACAAAGCCCCCCACCACGGTGCCCAGCCACGGAAATGCGCCCGCGTCATACTGCACTACGCCGAACTGAATCAGGGCGAAAACACCCACGCTTTGAATACAAATCGCAATCAGTAGCGCATAAAACATGCGGTTGTTTTTGGTAATGTACATATCGCGGAAGCCACCCGTCAGGCAGAAGCGACCGCGCTGCATAACAAATCCCAGCAAGGCTCCGCAGATGATCCCGCTTATTATCATGTGCAACATAAAATCAATTAACCCAATATTATCAGTCTTAAAATTATTCCTGACCGCGACTGTCGGCTCCAATAACCAAAAGCTCTATATTATTCCCGATGGTTATTACTGCTTGTTTTTTAATTGCTCACGATATTAACGGCGAAAAAAAACCGGAGGCCTTAGCCTCCGGTTTTCAATCAATATCAAACGATATTTAGGCGATGTCTTCGTACTGTGGAACCGGGTTGCGGAAACGCTTGGTCACGCATGCCAGGTATACCAGGCCGATGGTTCCCCAAATCAGGCCGAGAACCATGGAGCTCTGCTCCAGGTTGACCCACAGTGCGCCAACCGTCAGCGCGCCACAGCTTGGCAGCACCAGATAGTTAATGTGGTCTTTCAGCGTCTTGTTGCGCTTCTCACGGATCCAGAACTGCGAGATCACGGAGAGGTTAACGAAGGTAAACGCAACCAGCGCACCAAAGTTAATCAGCGCAGTCGCGGTGACCAGGTCGAATTTAATCGCCAGCAGCGCAATCGCCCCCACCAGCAGTACGTTGAACGCTGGGGTACGCCACTTCGGATGAATGTAGCCGAAGAAGCTGGTTGGGAACACGCCATCACGCCCCATCACGTACATCAGACGAGATACGCCCGCATGTGCCGCCATACCGGATGCCAGTACGGTGACGCTGGAGAAGATCAGCACGCCCCACTGGAAGGTTTTGCCCGCTACGTACAGCATGATTTCAGGCTGAGACGCGTCCGGATCTTTAAAGCGGGTGATATCCGGGAAGTACAGCTGCAGGAAGTAAGATGCCCCAATGAACACCATACCGCCGATCAGCGCGGTCAGGAAAATCGCACGCGGGATCACGCGCTCTGCGTCTTTGGTCTCTTCAGACAAAGAAGAGATACCGTCGAAGCCGAGGAACGAGAAGCACAGAATCGTCGCACCGGTAATCATTGGCACGACGTGCGCGCCGTCAGACCAGAATGGACGGGTGCTTGCCAGCGTACCGGCGCCTTCACCGTGCATAATGCCATAAATGATCAGGCCAACGATGACCGCCACAATACCCATCTGCAGAACCACGATCAGGGTATTGAAGTTGGCGACCGCCTTGATGCTGCGCAGGTTAGACACGGTCATAAAGCCGACCAGTGCAACCACGAAGATCCATGACGGAACGGAAGGCATCAGCGCTTCAAAGTAAATTTTCGCCAGCAGAATGTTGATCATCGGCATGAACAGGTAGTCCAGCAGAGATGACCAGCCCACCATAAAGCCAACGACCGGGCTAATGGATTTCTGAGCGTAGGTATACGCAGAGCCAGCAGACGGGAAACGGCGAACCAGTTTACCGTAGCTCAGCGCTGTAAAGAGAATCGCGATCAGCGCGAAGGCATAAGCCGTTGCGACGTGACCGTCAGTGAGGCCTGATACGATACCGAACGTATCGAACAGCGTCATTGGCTGCATATAGGCTAAGCCCATCATGACAACCGGAATCAGCGTAAGCGTTTTACGCAATTCCACGCGAGAGGTGTTTGGAGTAACGTTATTTGACACGGTCAGTCTCCATTACGGCGATGGCCGGCGCAAAAAAGAAAAATTGCCCCATTTTTTTTCTGTTTCCTCAGCGACAACAACTGTCGTTTTTTAAGTAAATATCTATCCGGTACGAAGCCCGGCCTCTTTTATTGGATGGTTGTTTTGATGTAAAAAAAATAACCGACGCGGCAAGCACGTCGGTTAATCTCAATTTTTTACATTCGACATATTTTGCACCAAACGGAAGCAAAAACACAAGCGAATGCGAACATAATCGGAGCCATTACTCATCTAAATGGCTGATAAACAGGCAATCGCCAAATCGTAAACTTCAGCAATAGCACTATTTGCTAAAGCAGATGGCGTTTACTCCATCGGCATACGCAGCGGATCGGGATATTGATACTCAAATCCCAGCTCATGACAGATGCGATTACCGTCGATGATTTTGCCCTGCCCTTTGCCGCTATCGCTAAACAGCGGTACCGCCAAACCAAGCTCCCGCGCCATTTGCGGGTAAAAAATACGCCGCGCCGGATGCTCTGGCGCGCAGATGTTATAGATGTGTCCACCCTTCGGCGCCTGAAGCAACAGCGTAATAGCAGAAATCACATCTTCAAGATGGACCAGATTGACGCCGTGCTGACCATCCGGCGCCGACTTGCCGGCAAAGAAACGCCCTGGATGACGCCCAGGCCCCACAAGCCCAGCCAGACGCAGAATATCCACCGACGTGCCCGGAAGCTGATGCAACCAATCTTCCAACTCTTTAAGCACCATTCCGCTAGCCGTCACCGGCACCCGCGGCGTGCTCTCTTTCACCGTCCCTTCTTCTTTACCGTAGACAGACGTGGAGCTGGTAAAGATGATGCGCGGAATATGGTGTGCCAGCGCGGAATCAACAATTTCCTGTACGGCCTGATGATAAAAATCCTCACCCTCGCCGCTGCGGCGCGCCGGAAGCGTTATCACCAGCGCATCAACATTCATTAAGGCATCAAGATCGTCCGCCTCGCACACCAGCTGCGGATCCAAACGAAGCGGATAGCTTTCAATACCGCACATTCGCGCGGCTTCTACGCCATCTTCCGTCGTTTTACTGCCGGTAACATGCCAGCCACGCGCCATCAATGACAGCGCCAGCGGCATACCCAGCCACCCTAAACCGACAATTGCCACTTTCTTCATTGCGCTATCTCCTGATTCTTGCCGCACTCCTCTTACTAAGGCTACGCCACCGCGCCAAAACTGACAATTTATAGTCGCAACATGAATAGATTTAATGAATGAAAAAAGCGCTTGCCTTCAACGACAAAAGTGGTTTAGGTTAAAAGACATCAAGTGAATAGTCATTCAACGAGAATTTTATGAGCCGCGTTCAATTTAAACACCACCATCATCACCATCACCCTGACTAGTCTTTCAGGCGATGTGTGCTGGGAGACATTCAGATCTTCCAGTGGTGCAAGAACGCAAGAGAGCCCCCGGAAGATCATCTTCCGGGGGCTTTTTTTTGAACCAAATTCAGCAGGGTAATAAGGAAAACAGAATGTTAGATAACAGCCGTTTACGCATAGCTATTCAGAAATCAGGTCGCCTTAGCGATGATTCACGCGAATTACTCGCCCGTTGTGGTATTAAAATCAATCTCCACACCCAGCGTCTGATTGCGATGGCGGAGAACATGCCTATCGATATCCTGCGCGTTCGCGATGACGATATCCCAGGCCTGATTATGGACGGCGTGGTTGATCTCGGCATCATTGGTGAAAACGTTCTCGAAGAAGAGCTGCTGAGCCGCCGCGCTCAGGGCGAAGATCCGCGCTACTTCACGCTGCGTCGTCTGGACTTTGGCGGCTGCCGCCTGTCATTAGCCACCCCGGCCGATGAAGCGTGGGATGGCCCCGCCGCGCTCGACGGCAAACGTATCGCCACCTCTTATCCGCACCTGCTCAAACGTTATCTCGACCAAAAAGGCATCTCCTTTAAATCCTGCCTGCTGAATGGTTCGGTTGAAGTTGCCCCACGTGCCGGTCTGGCGGACGCCATCTGCGATCTGGTCTCTACCGGCGCAACCCTCGAAGCAAACGGCCTGCGTGAAGTCGAAGTCATGTTCCGTTCTAAAGCTTGCCTGATTCAGCGTGACGGCGAAATGAGCGATGCGAAACAGCAGCTGGTCGATCGCCTGCTGACCCGTATTCAGGGTGTGATTCAGGCTCGCGAGTCAAAATACATCATGATGCACGCGCCGACCGAACGTCTGGATGAAGTGATTGCCCTGCTGCCAGGCGCTGAACGCCCAACCATCCTGCCGCTGGCTGGCGATCAGCAGCGCGTAGCCATGCACATGGTGAGCAGCGAAACCCTGTTCTGGGAAACCATGGAAAAACTCAAAGCCCTGGGTGCCAGCTCTATTCTGGTGCTGCCAATTGAGAAGATGATGGAGTAAGTGCCATGAGCTTCAATACCCTGATTGACTGGAACCGCTGTAGCCCCGAAGAGCAGCAGGCGCTGTTAATGCGCCCGGCGATCTCCGCTTCCGACAGCATCACTCGCACGGTCGCTGAGATCCTCGACAACGTTAAAAACAATGGCGATAAAGCCCTGCGCGAGTACAGCGCCAAATTTGATAAGACCGAAGTCGGCGCTTTACAGGTCACTGCCGAAGAGATCCAGCAGGCCAGCGATCGTTTGAGCGATGAGCTTAAACAGGCGATGCAGGCGGCGGTACGTAATATCGATACCTTCCACAAGGCGCAGATCCTGCCGCCGGTGGATATCGAAACTCAGCCGGGTGTGCGCTGCCAGCAGGTGACTCGCCCGATTGCTTCCGTTGGCCTCTATATTCCTGGCGGTTCGGCGCCGCTGTTCTCGACGGTATTGATGCTCGCCACTCCAGCCCGGATTGCCGGCTGTAAAAAAGTGGTGCTCTGTTCACCGCCGCCAATTGCCGATGAAATTCTCTATGCCGCACAGCTGTGCGGCGTGAAAGAGGTGTTTAACGTCGGTGGCGCGCAGGCGATTGCCGCGCTGGCACTCGGCACCGAATCCATTCCTAAGGTCGATAAAATCTTTGGGCCTGGCAACGCGTATGTTACCGAAGCCAAACGCCAGGTCAGCCAGCGCCTCGACGGTGCGGCAATTGATATGCCTGCGGGCCCATCAGAAGTGCTGGTTATTGCCGACAGCGGAGCAACGCCGGACTTTATCGCCTCCGACCTGCTGTCGCAGGCCGAACATGGCCCAGACTCACAGGTTATTCTGCTGACCCCGGACGCACAGATTGCCGCCGGCGTTGCTGAAGCCGTTGAACGTCAGCTCGCCGAGCTGTCACGCGCCGACACCGCGCGCCAAGCGCTCTCCGCCAGCCGTTTAATCGTGGCCAACGATCTGGCGCAATGTATTGAAATCTCCAATGCCTACGGCCCGGAACACCTGATCATTCAGACCCGCAACGCGCGCGAACTGGTCGACGATATTACCAGCGCCGGTTCTGTGTTCCTCGGCGATTGGTCGCCAGAATCGGCGGGGGACTATGCCTCGGGCACCAACCACGTTCTGCCGACCTATGGCTACACGGCAACCTGTTCCAGCCTCGGGCTGGCGGACTTCCAGAAACGGATGACCGTTCAGGAATTATCCCGCGAAGGCTTCTCCGCCCTTGCCGCCACTATTGAAACGCTGGCCGCGGCCGAGCTGCTGACCGCCCACAAAAATGCCGTTACCCTGCGCGTTAACGCCCTGAAGGAGCAAGCATGAGCATTGAACAGTTAGCCCGCGATAACGTTCGCGCCCTGACCCCTTATCAGTCTGCACGCCGTCTGGGAGGTAAAGGTGACGTCTGGCTGAATGCCAATGAATACCCAACCGCGGTACCGTTTGAGTTAAGCCAGCAGACGCTGAACCGCTATCCGGAATGTCAGCCAAAAGCGGTGATTGAAAACTACGCCGCCTACGCGGGCGTGAAGCCAGAGCAGGTGCTGGTCAGCCGCGGTGCAGATGAAGGGATCGAGCTGCTGGTTCGCGCCTTCTGCGAGCCGGGGCGCGATGCGGTGCTGTTCTGTCCGCCGACCTACGGCATGTACAGCGTCAGCGCTGAAACCATCGGCGTTGAGTGCCGCACTGTACCCGCCAAAGCCGACTGGCAGTTGGATTTGCCGGCCATTGCAGACAGCCTCACCGACGTTAAAGTGGTGTACGTGTGCAGCCCAAACAACCCGACCGGGCAGATTATTAATCCACAGGACTTCCGCACTCTGCTGGAGATGACCCGCGATAAAGCGCTGGTTGTGGCCGACGAGGCCTATATTGAATTTTGCCCGCAGGCGACGCTTGCCGGCTGGCTGGCCGAATACCCTAATCTGGTGATTCTGCGTACGCTGTCTAAAGCCTTTGCTCTGGCAGGGCTGCGCTGCGGCTTTACCCTGGCGAACGAAGAGGTGATCGCGCTATTAATGAAGGTGATTGCTCCTTACCCGCTCTCGACGCCGGTTGCCGATATCGCCGCCCAGGCGCTTAGCGCGCAGGGAATTGCCGCCATGCGCCAACGCGTTAGCCAAATTCTTGATGAACGTCAGTACCTGGTGGAGGCGCTGCGCACTATCGACTGCGTCGAACAGGTATTTGATTCCGAGACCAACTACGTACTGGCTCGTATCAAAGCCTCCAGCAGCGTATTTAAATCTTTATGGGATCAAGGCATTATCTTACGTGACCAGAATAAACAACCATCTTTAAGCGGCTGTTTGCGCATCACTATCGGCACTCGTGAAGAGAGCCAGCGCGTGATTGACGCTTTGAAAGCGGAGACCGTATGACCCAGAAGTTTCTCTTTATCGATCGTGATGGCACCCTGATTTCCGAGCCTCCGAGTGACTATCAGGTAGACCGTTTTGACAAGCTGGCCTTCGAGCCGGACGCCATTCCGGTGCTGCTGAAGCTGCAAAAAGCCGGTTACAAACTGGTGATGATCACCAATCAGGATGGCTTGGGCACCGCGAGTTTCCCGCAGGCCGATTTCGATGGCCCGCACAACCTGATGATGCAGATCTTCACCTCCCAGGGCGTTGCCTTTGATGATGTGCTGATTTGCCCGCACCTGCCGGCGGACAACTGCGCATGCCGTAAACCGAAAACGCAGTTGGTCACCGCCTGGCTGGCTAATGAAGTGATGGATACCGCCAACAGCTATGTGATTGGCGATCGTCTCACCGATGTCGAGCTGGCGGCCAACATGGGCATCACCGGCCTGCAGTACCATCGCGAGACCCTGAACTGGGCGGCGATTGGCGAGCAGCTCACCCGCCGCGATCGCTATGCGCGCATCGAACGGAATACGCGCGAAACGCAGATTGACGTCGAAGTGTGGCTCGACCGCGAAGGCGGCAGCAAAATCAACACCGGCGTCGGTTTCTTCGATCATATGCTCGACCAGATTGCCACCCACGGCGGCTTCCGCATGAACATTACCGTGAAGGGCGATCTCTATATTGACGATCACCACACGGTAGAAGATACCGGTCTGGCGCTGGGCGAGGCGCTAAAAGTGGCGCTGGGTGACAAACGCGGTATCAACCGTTTTGGCTTCGTCCTGCCAATGGACGAGTGCCTGGCCCGCTGCGCGCTGGATATTTCCGGCCGCCCGCACCTGGAATATAAAGCCGAGTTTACCTATCAGCGCGTCGGCGATCTGAGCACCGAGATGATTGAGCACTTCTTCCGCTCACTCTCTTACACCATGGGCGTGACGCTGCACCTGAAAACCAAAGGCAAAAACGATCACCACCGCGTGGAAAGCCTGTTTAAAGTCTTTGGCCGCACGCTGCGCCAGGCGATTCGCGTGGACGGCGATACCCTTCCCTCCTCAAAAGGAGTGCTGTGATGAACGTGGTTGTCCTCGATACCGGCTGCGCCAACCTCAACTCGGTAAAGTCGGCGATTGCCCGCCACGGCTACGAGCCGGTGGTCAGCCGCGAGCCGGAAGTGGTGCTGCGCGCCGACAAACTGTTTTTACCCGGCGTGGGGACCGCACAAGCCGCCATGGATCAGCTGCGCGAACGTGAGCTGGTTGAGCTGATTAAAGCCTGCACTCAGCCGGTACTGGGCATTTGCCTCGGTATGCAGTTGCTCGGCCGCCGCAGCGAAGAGACGCATGGCGTTGACCTGCTGGGGATCATCGACCAGGACGTACCGAAGATGGCCGATTTCGGCCTACCGCTACCGCACATGGGCTGGAACCGCGTCTACCCGAAGGCCGGCGATCGTCTGTTCCGCGGCATTGAGGACGGCGCCTACTTCTACTTCGTCCACAGCTACGCGATGCCGGTTAACGAGTACACCATCGCCCAATGCCACTACGGCGAACCGTTCACCGCCGCCGTGCAGAAAGATAACTTTTACGGCGTGCAGTTCCACCCGGAGCGCTCAGGCGCGGCGGGTGCGCAACTGCTGAAAAACTTCCTGGAGATGTAATGATCATTCCTGCTTTAGATTTGATTAACGGCACCGTGGTGCGTCTCCATCAGGGAGATTACGGCCAGCAGCGCGACTACGGAACCGATCCGCTACCGCGCCTGCAGGATTACGCGGCGCAGGGTGCTGAAGTACTGCACCTGGTGGATTTAACCGGTGCCAAAGATCCGGCCCAACGCCAGATCCCTTTGCTGAAAACGCTGGTCGCCGGCGTGAACGTCCCGGTACAGGTTGGCGGCGGCGTCCGTACGGAAGAAGACGTGGCAGCATTGCTGGAGGCTGGCGTGGCGCGAGTGGTCGTCGGTTCAACGGCGGTGAAATCACCGGACGTAGTCAAAGGCTGGTTTAAGCGCTTTGGTGCAGAACACCTGGTGCTGGCGCTGGATGTGCGCATTGATGACAACGGCACCAAACAGGTGGCGGTGAGTGGCTGGCAGGAAAACTCCGGCGTCACCCTGGAAGAACTGGTTGAAACCTATCTGCCAGTTGGGCTCCAGCACGTACTGTGCACCGATATCTCCCGTGACGGGACGCTGGCCGGTTCCAACGTGTCGCTGTACGAAGAGGTCTGCGCACGCTACCCGCAGGTGGCGTTCCAGTCCTCCGGTGGCATTGGCGACCTTAACGACATTGCCGCCCTACGCGGTACCGGGGTACGCGGCGTGATTGTCGGACGCGCGCTGCTGGAAGGTAAATTCAACGTAACGGAGGCCATCCAATGCTGGCAAAACGGATAATTCCTTGTCTCGATGTGCGTGATGGTCAGGTCGTTAAAGGGGTGCAGTTCCGCAACCACGAAATTATTGGCGATATCGTGCCGCTGGCCAAACGCTACGCCGATGAAGGCGCAGATGAGCTGGTGTTCTACGATATCACCGCCTCCAGCGACGGCCGCGTGGTCGATAAAAGCTGGGTTTCTCGCGTGGCCGAAGTTATTGATATCCCGTTCTGCGTTGCCGGTGGTATCAAATCCATCGATGATGCAGCGCGTATTCTCTCATTCGGCGCCGATAAAATTTCGATCAACTCCCCGGCGCTGGCCGACCCAGAGCTGATCACCCGCCTGGCGGATCGTTTTGGCGTGCAGTGCATTGTGGTGGGGATTGATACCTGGTTTGATGCCGATACGGGCAAGTATCACGTCAACCAATACACCGGCGATGAAAGCCGCACCCGCGTGACTCAGTGGGAAACCCTCGACTGGGTACAGGAAGTGCAGAAGCGCGGCGCGGGCGAAATCGTCCTCAACATGATGAACCAGGACGGCGTGCGTAACGGCTACGACCTTGAGCAATTAAAGAAAGTGCGCGACGTTTGCCGCGTGCCGCTTATCGCCTCTGGCGGTGCGGGAACGATGGAACACTTCCTCGAAGCCTTCCGCGACGCCAACGTCGACGGCGCGCTGGCGGCTTCGGTATTCCACAAGCAAATTATTAATATTGGCGAACTAAAAGCGTACCTGGCAGCACAGGGCGTGGAGATACGGGTATGTTAACTGAACAACTGGACTGGGAAAAAACCGACGGACTGATGCCCGCCATTATCCAACATGCGGTTTCCGGCGAAGTGTTAATGCTGGGTTATATGAATCAGGACGCGCTGGCTAAAACCCAGGAGTCCGGCAAAGTCACCTTTTACTCACGCACTAAACAGCGTCTGTGGACCAAAGGTGAAACCTCTGGCAACTTCTTAAACGTGGTTAGCATCGCGCCGGACTGCGACAACGATACTCTGCTGGTGCTGGTTAACCCCATTGGCCCAACCTGCCACAAAGGCACCTCCAGCTGCTTTGGCGATACCAGCCACCAATGGCTGTTCCTCTATCAGCTAGAGCAACTGCTCGCCGAGCGCAAAACCGCCGACCCGGCAAGTTCCTATACCGCCAAACTGTACGCCAGCGGCACCAAGCGCATTGCGCAGAAAGTGGGTGAAGAAGGCGTGGAAACCGCGCTGGCGGCAACGGTACACGATAAGTTTGAACTGAAAAACGAAGCCTCGGATCTGATGTATCACCTGCTGGTGCTGCTCCAGGACCAGGAGCTGGATTTAACGACGGTCATCGAAAACCTGCGCGAACGTCACCAGTAATCCCCCAGTAAACCCGGCCAGCAAGCCGGGTTTTTCGCTTTATGCCCTTCCCCGATTAGCTTAATGACCGATTACGATTATATTTTTTTGCGCACAGACGGTATCATCGCGCCTAAAAGCGATAATCGCATCAGAATTGGGTTTGAGGAATGCTATGAAATATTTGGTCACCGGCGCCGCGGGCTTTATTGGTTTTCACGTCAGCCAGCGCCTGCTCGCTGCCGGGCATCAGGTTGTCGGGATTGACAACCTGAATGATTACTATGACATCAGCCTGAAACAGGCGCGCCTCGACCAGCTGTCATCAGCGGATTTCCATTTTGTGAAAATGGATTTGGCGGACACGTCGGCCATGGCGGCTTTATTTGCTGAGCACAAGTTTGATCGCGTCATCCACCTCGCCGCTCAGGCCGGTGTGCGCTATTCACTGGAAAACCCTCACGCTTACGCCCAGGCCAACCTCGTCGGTCATCTCAACGTACTGGAAGGCTGCCGCCATAATAAAGTCCAACACCTGCTGTACGCATCCTCCAGCTCGGTCTACGGCCTAAACCGTAAAATGCCGTTCTCCACCGACGACAGCGTGGATCATCCGGTTTCACTGTACGCGGCCACCAAGAAAGCCAATGAGCTGATGTCGCATACCTACTCGCATCTGTATGGCCTGCCGACCACCGGCCTGCGTTTCTTCACCGTGTATGGCCCTTGGGGCCGCCCGGATATGGCACTGTTCAAATTTACCAAGGCGATACTCGACGGCAAAAGCATCGACGTCTACAACTACGGCAAGATGAAGCGCGACTTCACCTACATTGATGATATCGTCGAAGCCATTATCCGCCTGCAGGATGTTATCCCTGATCCAAACAGCGACTGGACGGTTGAAACCGGCTCTCCGGCAACCAGCTCCGCCCCGTATCGCGTTTACAACATTGGCAACAGTTCTCCGGTTGAGCTGATGGACTACATTACCGCGCTGGAAGAAGCGATTGGCGTGAAAGCTGAGAAAAACATGATGCCAATGCAGCCAGGCGACGTACTGGAAACCAGCGCTGAAACCCAGCCACTGTATGACTTAGTTGGTTTCAGACCGCAAACCTCGGTGAAGGATGGTGTGAAAAACTTCGTCGACTGGTATCGGGCGTTTTATACTAAATGACGTCACAAATCTAAATCCGACCAGTTAGCAACTGGTCGGCATTTTTCAATATTGATCTTTATGAAACATAAAAATCAGATTTTACGAACCAGACGTGAATTTAGTAAAAGTAAATCGAACAAATACAATTGCAGCACCCAGGATCCCGCCAAGGAGCACGGCAAACATAATAAATAAAATGCGCCCCTGGGCATCTCGTTGTGAAGGAAGAGTAGGTTTTAGCACATAACGGAAAGTCTGAAATTTAGCATTACCAGTCTCTAATCCAGTAACAGTAATCAGTTTTTGTAGCGTTTGATAGTACCCATCTGATAGCACTATGGGGCGTGTTGCTTCGTTTTTGACCATTGCTGACAGCGCATCGCTGCCGAGCAAAAACATTGTATCCTGTGAAACAGTACCGGTCAGGATATGCTCAGGTCGTTTTATATCTGACTCTATAGCAATAGTTAGCGCTTGCTTGATTTGGGCAATATGTTGAGTTTTCTGCTTAGCTCAATCAGCTCCTGCGAAGCAAGTATATGCTGTAATTCAGTTTTCTTCGCCACAATACTTTTATGCAAGTCAATAATCAAACCTTGAGAAATTTCCCCATCAATTTGATCTATGTAATTTGTTAATTTTTTTTGGGCCTGGTACGCAGTTTCAGCCGTATAGGTTAATTTTAACGGTAGTGCCATCCTAGCTAATTCAGCCGTCTGTGCGGTATAAGCAACTTTTAAAGGCATTGTTTTACCTTTGACAAAGCTATCAATCGTCATATTCTCAGGAGTAGTTTGACCGCTCCTCCCATCCGATAGTGCAGCAAATGACGAATTAAAACGCTCTATCAACGACTGCTGAATATCTGAAATATCAGGTACATTATTATTTAAATTTTCACTGACAGTAATAGGCTCATTCGGTATACCCTTGCCGTAAAGGGCTTTAAGGACACCATAGTATGGTGCAATTTGTCCAGCTTCGGGTTGAGTAACAATGGCTATTGAGGTCCATTTTGGTTTTTCAAAGAAAACATGAACTAATGCCAGAACAAGAGTAATAAAAATACACAAAGCGATAGTTATTTTTCCGCGCCACAATTGCAACATCAATTCAATAAGATCAATCTGATCCAAAGCCTTACGGCGATGAGAACAAATATTATTTTTTTCTTGTGTCATACAAACCTTAACAATCTATAAAAACAAATTATAAAGTACATGTAGTTTACCTATAAAAATAGAAAATCCCATAAGGTACACGAGAAATTGTAGGCAACACATCAGAGAGGTTAACGTGCAAGTGTCCCTTGCCACACACCATGCCCCAACATCACAGCAACAAAAAATCAACATCGTGTGCGCTGTGTATCAAACAACAAATCCAAGTTTTAGTTAAGTTCTCTATGGCGATTAAATATTCTCATTCAGCAACTAATCCAGATGGCCCTAATGATCAGGCCATCATATTTAATCATTACCAAACAGATCGCGGGTATAGACCTTGTCTTCAACATCCGCCAGCTCTTCGGCCATACGGTTGGAGATAATCACGTCCGCTTCCTGTTTAAAGACATCGAGATCGCGCACCACGCGTGAATTGAAGAATTCATCTTCCTTCATCACAGGTTCATAGATGATCACCGGAATACCTTTGGCCTTAATGCGCTTCATAATCCCCTGAATGGAGGAGGCGCGGAAGTTATCGGAGCCGGACTTCATGATCAGCCGGTAAACGCCCACCACCTTCGGCTTGCGCGCGAGGATAGAGTCAGCGATAAAATCTTTACGCGTACGGTTGGCATCAACGATAGCACCAATGATGTTGTTCGGGACCGACTCATAGTTCGCCAGTAACTGCTTGGTGTCTTTCGGCAGGCAGTAGCCGCCATAGCCAAACGATGGGTTGTTATAGTGATTGCCGATGCGCGGATCCAGACATACACCCTCGATAATCTGACGCGAGTTCAGCCCCAGGCTTTCCGCATAGCTGTCCAGCTCGTTAAAGTAGGCCACACGCAGCGCCAGATAGGTGTTAGCAAACAGCTTGATCGCTTCCGCTTCTGTCGAATCAGTAAACAGCGTCGGAATGTCTTGTTTGACCGCCCCTTCCTGCAGCAGTGCGGCAAAACGTTCGGCACGCTCTGAACGTTCGCCAATCACAATGCGCGACGGATGCAGGTTGTCGTAAAGTGCGCGACCTTCACGCAGGAACTCCGGTGAGAAGAAGATATTGTCGATGCCCAGTTCTTCTTTAATCGATTTGGTAAAACCTACCGGAATGGTGGATTTGATAATCATCACCGCCTGCGGGTTGATTTCAATGACGTCACGGATCACCGACTCAACGCTTGAGGTGTTGAAATAGTTGGTTTTCGGATCGTAGTCCGTTGGCGTAGCGATGATGACGTAGTCTGCATCGCGGTAAGCGTCATGCTTATCGGTCGTCGCCCGGAAATTCAGCGGTTTGGTCGCCAGATACTCTTCGATCTCTTTATCAACGATCGGCGATTTTTTCTGATTCAGCATGTCGACTTTGGACTGAATGATATCCAGCGCAACGACTTCGTGATGCTGGGCTATCAAAATGCCGTTCGACAGGCCAACGTAACCTGTTCCTGAAATAGTTATCTTCATCGGTTATGTAACTTCTTCCGGTTAAACATTTGAAGGTGAACACGTCACCACCGTGGAACCCAACGTTGTGCTATCGGGTAAGCGTGGGGTCAGTATATCGCGATTTACTGCAACGGCGGCTATCAGACCTGACTGAATGCGGTTTTCTGGACATAAAAAAGCCCGGAGGAGCGCTCCGGGCCTGCATTTACGGTTGGCTTAAATCAGATTAATCCAGCCATTCGGTGTGGAACACACCTTCTTTATCAGTGCGTTTATAGGTATGCGCACCGAAGTAGTCACGCTGAGCCTGAATCAGGTTAGCTGGCAGTACCGCTGCGCGGTAGCTGTCGTAGTAAGCGACTGCTGCAGAGAAGGTTGGTACCGGGATACCGTTCTGTACCGCGTAAGCAACAACGTCACGCAGCGCCTGCTGGTAGTCGTCAGCGATGTTTTTGAAGTACGGTGCCAGCAGCAGGTTCGCGATACCCGCATTTTCAGCGTAGGCGTCGGTGATTTTCTGCAGGAACTGCGCACGAATGATGCAGCCCGCGCGGAAGATCTTCGCGATTTCGCCGTAGTTCAGATCCCAGTTGTATTCGTCAGAAGCGGCACGCAGCTGAGAGAAGCCCTGTGCGTAGGAGACGATTTTGCCCAGGTACAGTGCACGACGGACTTTCTCGATAAACTCAGCTTTATCACCAGCCAGTTTAGCCTGCGGGCCAGTCAGCACTTTAGATGCTGCAACACGCTGCTCTTTCAGGGAGGAGATGTAACGAGCGAATACGGATTCGGTGATCAGAGACAGCGGCTCGCCCAGATCCAGAGAGCTCTGGCTGGTCCATTTACCGGTGCCTTTGTTGGCCGCTTCATCCAGGATCACATCAACCAGGTATTTACCTTCTTCGTCTTTCTTAGTGAAGATATCTTTGGTGATGTCGATCAGGTAGCTGCTCAGCTCGCCTTCGTTCCATTCGGTGAAGGTGGTGGCCAGCTCGTCGTTAGACAGGTTCAGACCGCCTTTCAGCAGAGAATAAGCTTCAGCAATCAGCTGCATGTCGCCGTATTCAATACCGTTGTGAACCATTTTCACGTAGTGGCCTGCACCATCAGCACCGATATAAGTCACACACGGTTCGCCGTCTTCGGCAACCGCAGCAATCTTAGTCAGGATCGGAGCAACCAGCTCGTACGCTTCTTTCTGACCGCCAGGCATGATGGATGGGCCTTTCAGAGCACCCTCTTCACCGCCGGAAACGCCGGTACCGATGAAGTTGAAGCCTTCCGCAGACAGTTCACGGTTACGACGAATAGTATCCTGGAAGAAGGTATTACCACCATCAATGATGATGTCGCCTTTATCGAGGTACGGCTTCAGGGAATCGATGGCAGCATCGGTGCCTGCGCCCGCTTTCACCATTAACAGGATACGACGTGGGGTTTCAAGAGACTCGACGAACTCCTTCACCGTATAGTGCGGAACCAGTTTCTTACCCGGGTTCTCGGCAACGACTTCTTCGGTTTTTTCACGGGAGCGGTTGAAGATGGAGACGGTATAACCACGGCTTTCGATGTTGAGCGCCAGGTTGCGCCCCATCACTGCCATACCGACAACGCCGATCTGTTGCTTGGACATTACATACTCCTGTCAGGGGATGGTCACCGCGCGAGTGGTGCACGGTTTTAAATGTGCGATAGATGTTAGCTCAGGAAGCATTAAAATGAATAGCTTTTGTTGAGATAAGTCACACGTATTGAATAAACTTGCGAAAGCCAGATCCGTTTCTGGTCATTCTCCCAGCAGCTGAAGGATCTCTGACGTCTT
Source organism: Kluyvera cryocrescens NBRC 102467 (assembly GCF_001571285.1). Lineage (GTDB taxonomy): Bacteria > Pseudomonadota > Gammaproteobacteria > Enterobacterales > Enterobacteriaceae > Kluyvera > Kluyvera cryocrescens. The sequence goes on from NZ_BCTM01000001.1 coordinate 203,286, forward strand.
TTCTTTCATCAAAGAGATATTTGCGCGAGATTCCACATTCAGGCGCACCACCGGTTCGGTATTTGAGGAACGCAGGTTGAAACGCCAATCGGCAAACGCCAGGCTGATGCCGTCGGTGCGGTCGATCTCAAGCGCGCTACCAGCAAAATGTGTCTCCACGCGAGCAATCGCCTCGGCAGGTTTCAGCAGCTTACGGTTAATTTCCCCGCTTGCCGGGAAGGCCGCCATTCGGTCGCGCACCAGTTCGCCCAGCGTTTTGCCCTTCAGGCTCAACAGTTCGCTGACCAACAACCACGGGATCATGCCGCTGTCACAGTAGGCAAAGTCGCGGAAGTAGTGGTGGGCACTCATCTCACCGCCGTACACCGCATCGTCCTGGCGCATCCGTTCCTTAATAAAGGCATGGCCGGTTTTTGACATCACCGGCGTGCCGCCCGCTGCCGTCACCACATCGACGGTGTTCCAGGACAGGCGCGGGTCGTGAATGATGCGCGCGCCGGGGTTCTTCTCGAGGAAGGCTTCCGCCAGCAGGCCAACAATGTAGTAGCCCTCGATAAACAGCCCTTTCTCGTCGAACAGGAAGCAGCGGTCAAAATCACCGTCGAAGGCGATACCCATATCGGCGCCGTATTTGATCACCGCATCACGGGTGTCATCGCGACACTCCGGCAGCAGCGGGTTGGGAATACCGTGAGGGAAAGTACCGTCCGGGGTGTTATGGACTTTAATCAGATTGACCGGCACGTTCAGCGCCTTAAAGCGGGCTTCCAGCGCATCAATCACCGGACCTGCCGCGCCGTTGCCGGAGTTCACCACCAGCTTCAGCGGCGTCAGGTTTTTGACGTCGATATAACCCAGCAGATGGTCGATGTAGGCATCCTGCAGGTTAATTTTCTGGTAGCTGCCGCGCTGGTTTTCATCCACCGGCGGGAAGTCATTGGCCTCGGCCAGACGCTGCACATCGCGCAGGCCGGTGTCGCCGCTGATCGGGCGCGCGCCTTCGCGCACCAGCTTCATGCCGTTGTAGTCCATCGGGTTATGGCTGGCGGTGACTTCAATGCCGCCGTCGACGCCGAGATGGAAAGTGGCAAAGTAAATTTCTTCGGTACCGGAAAGGCCGATGTCCAGCACATCTACGCCCGCATCGCGCAGGCCGCGTGCTAAGGCCATCTTCAGCGCTTCGCTGGTCAGACGCACATCGCCGCCCAGCACGATGGTTTTCGGCTTCAGGTATTCACCGTAGGCGCGGCCAATGCGCCAGGCGATATCTTCGTTGAGCTCTTCGCCCAGCTTGCCACGAATGTCGTAGGCTTTAAAACAGTTAAGCGTCTTCATGGGGACCTTAGATCAAGTTCTGCCATATCTATCAGAGAATCGAATGATATCATCCTCCCCTAGATAAGATCCCGAATGTATCTCAATGATTTCCAAAGGGATTTTACCTGGGTTTTCAAGGCAATGTTTAACACCAACAGGGATATACGCTGACTCATTTTCAGATAATAATTTTTCGCATCCATTTATCGTTACCAACGCAACCCCAGCAACAACAACCCAGTGTTCAGCACGATGATGATGCAACTGTAAGGATAAACCCTCACCTGGCTTTACTGTGATACGCTTGACTTGATAACGTACCCCCTCATCAATTGAATCGTATTTCCCCCATGGGCGGAAAAATTCCTGATGAACACGGTGTTCATGACGCCCTGAGTCTTTTATCTCAGTAACAATATCCTTTATTTCCTGAACTCTATTGCGATCAGCAACGAGTAACGCATCTTTGGTTTGAATTATGACTAAGTTGCTTACCCCTAGCGTCGTAACCAAAGATGACTCCGAATGAATATAACTATCATGAGTATCAACACTGACAACATCACCAACATTTACATTGCCTGATTCGTCTTTCAGCTTCAAATCCCAAAGAGAAGACCAAGATCCTATATCGCTCCAACCGATATCCATGGGGATAACAACTGCGTTATTAGTCTTTTCCATGATGGCATAATCGATCGATTCATCAGGACACTGAGAAAATTTTTCAGCATCAATGCGAATAAAATCCAAATCAATATTTTCCGACTGCACAGCCTCTTGACAAGAGGCTAAAATATCCGGGCGGTATTTTTTTAATTCTTCAATGTAACAACTTGCCTTCATCATAAATATTCCGCTATTCCAAGAGTACTCTCCTGACGAAAAATACTCTTCGGCCGTTATAATATCAGGCTTCTCAACAAAGGCTTGAACTGCATTAGCTGAAAATAAGGGGCTTGAATATACAACCCCACCACTGTGGATATAACCATACCCCGTTTCAGGATGTGTAGGCTTGATACCGTAAATAACTAGCTTCCCCTGTTCAGCAAGCACTACCGAACTAGCAATTACATCACAAAAGTTTTCTGTATCTTGTATTGCATGATCTGCTGCTAAAACAAGCAACAGAGGCTCAGCATCAGTATGCTTCATTAAAGAAATCAATGCTGCAAGACAAATGGCCGGTGCTGTATTCTTACCAACAGGCTCGAGGATAATATTGCTATCTAACTGCCCTATTTCCCTTAACTGTTCAGCAACAACAAATCTGTGTAATTCATTCGCAATAACGAGTGGCTTATGACAATTTAGAGCATTCAGCCTTAAAACTGTTTCCTGCAACAGACTCAATGAACCCATTAGTTTTAGAAACTGCTTAGGATATTCCTCTCGGGAGAGAGGCCATAACCTCGAACCATTACCTCCGCTTAGAATAACAGGAATCAATAAAGAACTCATAAAATCCCCCTAATTATCTTTTTATAAATAAAGCCGCGGATATTTGCAGGCAATATTCTAACCGTAGAGCGAAGAAAAACATTTCGTAGAAAGTCACAAAAGGTAATGTAATTATTATTATAAAAATGATACTGAGCCTTTATTTCAGATATTGCATATTTCCAACCACCACGTCTTTTTGTGGTTTCTATCGAGAAACGCATATCAACCAACACATCCTGAATGTTATCCCCAATATATCCTTTGGAAAGTAGTTTCAACCACAGGGCATAATCTTCATATAAATATTCATTGCCATAGCCACCGACATGATATATCTTCTCCTTACGAAAAGCTACTGCTGGATGATTGAATGGCGAACGTGTCCTTGAATATTTAATAATATCTGACTTGGAGGGAACCTTTTTTACCAAACCCGAGTCACCTGGAATATATTGAAATTCTTCAATCCATGAACTTACGATGTCAACGTCTGGATTTTTAGCCATAAAATCCATTATAACTGAAAATCGATTATATCTATTAACATCATCGGAATCCGCGCGAATAACAATATCATAATGACAAAAGGTCAACCCATAATTAAGCGCAACCCCAAGCCCCATATTTTCCTCAAGAGACACGTAAATAATTGGAAGAAGCGATTCCCACTTTTCAATTACCAGTCCTATTTCATTTGTTACAGGACCATCGCGAACAATAATAACCTCCGTTGGAGGAGTATCATTCTGATATATAGATAAGAGTGACTGTTCAAGAAAATCCGGTGAATCCCTGTAATACACTGCCATTAAGACAGAGAATTTTTCATTTATATATGACATATTAGAAACACCTTTCAAACAGCTCACTTAATACATGAACTTGTTTCGCCTTTGAAAACCGTTTTAATTCTTGTTCAAAAGCATCAAACTCAATTTTTGTTTTATTTGCTACAGACATTGCATGAGCAACTGATTCAGAGTCAGATTTCACAACAAATCCTACCTTACCCACAATTTCAGGTAGCGCACCGGTATTTGCAACAATAGAGGGTTTATATAAACTCATAGCTTCCAGCACTGGTATGCCAAATCCTTCATTTTTCCCCAGTAATATTAGTGCCGTACAGCCAGCATAATAGGACCATTTGTCGTCTTCTGATATATATCCCAGCAGGTGAACTCTTTCCGTCAGCCCTAATTTTTTAATAAGTTCTGACAACTCATCTTTTGCACCTTGATCACCCCCAGCTATAACTAAATGACATTCTGTTTGGTTATTACTAATATAATCATTGAAAGCGTTAATCATCAAGTCGAATTGCTTATCCTTTTGCAACGCACCAACACTGAAAAAATATTCATCAGCAATTTTATCATGTGTATTAATAATTTTCATTTTCTGCTGAGAAAGGACATTGTAAGTGACTTTTATTTTATCTTTATCCACATTTAAGGTTCTGGTGATGTCATCCTTTGAGTAATGTGAAACTGTGACAATTTTTTTAGCCGAGCGAGAGCATAAAGCTGTAAACAATCGCAGATAAATTCGCTGAATCAAACCAAAACGATTTTCTTTTTTAAAAGGGAGCAAGTCATGGATGGTAATAATTGAATTACACGCATGCGGAAGAAGGACTGGATTAATATTATTGGGGGAGTAAATAACATTAAAACCACGGAGCATGAATGGTAATTTCACCTGTTCAAATATAACCCGGCGAACTCGGCTATACAACCCACCAATGGGTAGGTATTTGATATTATCCCTTTCAGGAATTGGGAACATTTTTCCAATTGAAATATGTTCGAGATGAATTATGGTTATTTCACAATCATCACACATAAATATTTCATTCATATTACTAGCAATAACATCTCTAAAATAGACCCCAACTCCATAATATTTCTCTTCGGAGAATGAAAGTAAATTAATCATTATTTTTTTCATAAAATAAATCTCTTAAATTTTCCTATTGCAATATGTATTAAGATGTAAATGAATAGAGACAAAATAACCGAAGAAAATTGAAATATCCAACCAGGGAATAAAAAAACAAGCCAGAATAACCAACGCATGTTCTGCGTATATTCATCATTTGAAATTGCCTTCGATAGCATCGTAAACACCAAGCAAAGAAATATAACCCATAAGACTGGAAGTAAATAATAATCGTTTTGAATAATAATCCACCCTACTAAAGAAGGGTTGACATTCCACGAGGTATCATAATCAGTTGCTATGTATTTTGCCAAAAGGTCTGATGTATTCAACGCATCATTTTTTAGGTTTATTTTATTTAAAAAAACTGACGATATATTTTCCTGATAAAAATCAGTAGAGACCCTGCTATTTTTTAATTTTTGCAAATTAACTTCATTATCGAGAATGAAAGCAACATGAGAAACAGTCTGTACCCGGTCAATTACCTTTTTAAGTTGTTGACCAATGGATTCTGAGTATGACACCGGAAGTTCATTTCCGCCTGTATTTCTAATGTCGTTTTTCAAATTTTGAACATACGGCAAAATCAAAACAAATAACACGGTTACAATACCAATCTTCCAATTATTTTTATTTTTAACCCTACGCCCAACATAAGTTATTAATATCAAGAGAAATAAATATGAAATCCAGCCCCTCTGAATAAATGATAAAACCCAGAGGGCTGTAATCAAACCTTTATATTTAGAATCCTTACAATGAGTAATAAATATAAGTACAAGAACATCAATATTAATCAGAACAAAAAAAGCTGAAATAAGCGTCCCAGCCCTTGCATTATTTCCAGCAACAAAAAAACCAGTAAACTGAACATATATAATAAATGATAATTCCAATGTAATTAAAATCAATGGAAAAATATCACTATCCTTAATACTTAATAAGGGTTTTATTTTTTCAAGCATGTCAAATAGCAAAGCCATACCAATGAGACTTATTGCTATCAAAAATAAAGAATATATAACAGAATGTTGCGTTGTACTGATACCTACCAAATCACCAATAAGATTGTTTTGGTCTGAAAAGATAATGTAAGCAGCACATACATTTAATATTAAAATAAATGCTGTAATTGGCAGCGTATAATATTTATAAGTCATATCCGTGAAAAGACTCTTGCCATTTTAGCCCACTGTTCATTAAGAAAATGTAATAATCGCCCCTTCCAAGTTGGTATGATTGATAGCAATACACCACTGGCACCTACCTTACCGGAAATATAGTGCTCCATAAACACGCATTTAGCTTTAGTATCTAAGCGGAAATTATTATCTTTATACAATCTAGCCTGATACCAGACGGTGTCAGTTTCAGTATCAAGAAGATGGCTTCTAATAAATTCTTTTAACTTAGGTTCAATTCCGTTCCCCCAATCTTTATCCTTAATGTTAATAGTATTGTTATTAAAGTTGTCCGGAAGTTTAGAATAACAATCTAAAATTTTCATTCCAGCTTCTTGATTCACTAGCATACAGAATGAAGAAATATAACCTGGATAATTACTCCATGGACTAGAGAAACAAATATTATTATAAGGATCAAATCGACCAGCCATCGCACAAACTGAAATTCTGGATATAGCATTATAATAAGCTATGGTTTTTGTCAGAATAAATTTTGTATTATGCTTAGTAAATAACGTATCATTTATGATTAGTATAGGTGCTGATAACTCATTACGATGAATAGTTAATAAACTTTGAATACCTTGGTCATATGCAGAGAACTCAAAAAGACTATTATCCCCTCTTATTATCAGAAAGTCTTTATGTTCAAATTCAAATCCATGGCTATTGTTAATAACAATCACCCCCGAAAGCGAAAATTCACTTAGATATTTTTCCAACTGGTTAATGATTTTCTTGGGCGTTACTGAATACGAGCAAGCCACAACGAATAATTTATTCTTTTCCACTGATTACAGAACTCCAATCTATTGCGGGGGCCAATAAACTTGCCATACTATGCGTAGAAAGAGAAGGTATTGGGGAAATTAATTTTCTCCTCAATATTTTAGTTAATATGAAAAATAATTTATAATCATAAATACCCATGCTTAATATCGTCTTTAGTTTATCAAACATATCAGCTCTCATAATATACGTTGCGCAGGTGCTTGGAGCCAATTTCCAGTGATGTGTTCCCGTGAAGTATACACAAGATTTCGGATTTTTATTTTTTCCCGCATCGATATGCTCACAATATTCATGATATTTATCAGGATGGTCATATAGACTAATAACATCCCAATTAATCAGTGAATTATTTAAAGAATTCAATTCATCAAGCCAATTATGTAAATGCACATAGTCATTTTCTAACAAATAGATTAGATCCGAGCTTTCCATATTACGGATATCAGATGAAACTATGTCAATACAAGCACGCCATGCTTTTCTCTGATCTCCGCCGTTTATGACATGTATTTTTTTATTACACAATAATGAATTTTTAAATAGTTTATATAATGGTTCAGAATCCAAAATATCAGGGTTACCGTCAAAGATAAAATTAAAAATGACGTTACTATTGAACTTTGAACGCTCAATTGTGGATATTAAATTTCTGAAACAAGCTTCATGACTGAACCAATCAGGCCGTCCATTTATGGTTGCCCGGCTAATGTCAGTATGTCTGAAATAAATATTTACTTTCAACTATCACCCCTCAAATATTTCTGAATGAACTGCTCTTCAACTTTTAATAAATCACGGCTTCGTTCTTTTTTTGCCTTTGCCGGAACACCTGTATAAACCGTAAATTCCTTACACGTATCCTTAATTAAGGTAAGAGCACCAACAACAGCCCCTTCATTAATCACAACATTAGGAAGAACAACGCTCCCTGATCCTATTATCACATGCTTACCAATAAATACCGAACCACTGCTAACGTTTATAAACTCTATTGGCACAAGAGGATTTGTCATGTAGTGACCGGAATAATCATCATTACTTGAGTAAATTGACACCCGGGAGGATAGATTCGCATAATTAGAAATCGAAACTTTTCCCGCACCGATAATTGAACAGAAGACTGCAATGTGAATATAACTACCTATATAAACCCCACCCTCGCCAGCAGAAATAACGCAAAAGTCATCGATGCGTACATTATCACCAATCTCTATTTTTCCGCAGTTGTAAAAAGATGCTTTGTTAGAAATAAGCACATTACAACCGACTTTACCGAATCCTAAATCATGTATTTCATCTTGGCTCAAATATGCCATTGGCTTATTTACCTTTTGATGCAATTTATAATCTTAAATAAATCTTCAATCGTAAGATCTTTATAAATTGGCAAACATAATACTTTGCTTGAAACTGCGTTTGCAATCGGCAGCATAGATGCTTTTGATGACTCAATACCCCGATACATTGGCATATTACTAATAAGAGGGTAAAAATACTTCCGCGCAAGAATATTGTTTGCTTTTAAAAGATCATATAACTCATCACGACTTAATCTGAAACTAGACTCTACCAAAATAGGAAAATATGAATAATTATTATTTGCTAAATTATGCTCAGGATAGATAGTAATTCCATTCACTTGTGCTAATTCTTTTCGATAGATTTTATTTATCTGCTTACGTTTCTCAATAGCATTTTTAATATGCTTAAGTTGTACTAGTCCGAAAGCAGCATTAATCTCACTCATTTTCCCATTAATTCCGGGTGCAGTTACAGTCAATTCATCTGCGATACCGAAATTTTTCAAACGGTCAATTCTCAGTTTTGTTTTTGCATCTGGACTGATAATTGCACCACCTTCAAACGTATTGAACACCTTCGTAGCATGGAAACTGAGTATTGATAAATCTCCGTATTTCAGGATGCTTTGACCTTTATAATTAACTCCAAAGGCATGAGCAGCATCATAAATTACTTTTAAACCATAATTATCTGCAATTTTCTGAATCCCCTCAACATCACAAGGAGTTGAATAGCAATGAACTGGTAATATTGCAGATGTTTTAGGTGTAATTGCTTCCTCTATCTTTTTATAATCAATGTTGAAACCATCTTTCTCTATATCAACAAACACTGGTGTAAGACCATTCCATAAAATAGAATGTGATGTGGCGACAAATGAATATGGAGTGGTGATTACTTCACCAGTAATTCTTAGCGCCTGTAATGCAGTGATTAATGCAATTGTTGCATTATTAAATAGCGATATATGCTCGACACCAAGATGTTCACAAAGTTCAGCTTCTAACTGTTGATGGAATGGACCATTATTCGTAAGCCATTTATTTTCCCAAATTTGTTCAAGATAAGGAATAAACTCTGATAGTTCTGGTAATGAAGGTTGTGTCACTGGTATAAGATCATTATTCATTTTTTACTCGATCAATTAATCATTGATAGGATTTTGTTAAATAACTTTTTATCAATAAGTCTAATAATTAATATATATAGAATGATATTAATTATGATCATACATAAAACTTTATATATATTAGAAAATTGCATGAAATCACTAATTTCATATGCTATAAATGCACTTATCATGCAACCAATCCACGTTGACGTGAGTGATGAAATCTGCTTCCCTACAGTAATAGTAGTTACTTTTTGTGTGAAATATGCATTAAATATAAAACAAATATATGAGTGAATAATAAGACCAACTAGCATAGCCTGGATACTTATATTCATCGTGAACAATAGAATAAATGCCAATAGGCCTTTTTTAATGACTTCCAACTTCAATATAAGGTCACTTCTACCATTTACTTGCAGAATGTTGAGGTTAATTGCATGGACAGGATAAAGCATATAGCCGAAGCAGAGAAATAAGAGCATTTCTGATGCAGAACGCCATTCATCTCCGAGTAAAAATAACAAAAAAGGTTTAGCAATAATTCCTATTCCAACTAATATAGGAAAAACAACTGCACTGGAAATTTTTATCGTATCAATAAATGCTGCATCCACCGATTTTTTATCATGCATCATATTGCAAAATACAGGATAAGTTACTCGCTGAATAATATTTGTTAATGTCATTGCGGGTACACTAGATAGTTGATTTGCCTGTGTATATTGACCAACCAATTGTGGAGTAAAACTTTTACCTATCACCAATTGATAGATATTATTAGCAATTGAATCTAAAATTCCCGACACCAGCAATTTGCTACTAAATGAGAATAACGACCTGAAAGACATTATATTGAAACTGTACTTTGGATACCAAAACTTTGCATAATTGATTAAAATACAGTTTATAAGACTATATATTAATGTCTGTGTTATTAATGCCCAAACCCCAAACCCCATCCTGGCAACAATCACAGCTGAAGTACCACTTATAATTACAGATAATAAAGATACTTTTGCCTGTGTTTTAAAATCAACCTCAACTGTTAATAATACTCTAGGTATAATTGTCAATGCATTAATAATGATTGATATTGCAAGCACATCTAGCAAAGATTCTAGCTTTGGCAAACCATAAAATCCCGCAATATATTTAGATGTCAAAAAAAGGGTAAGGTACAAAACGACTGATAGTGTTATATTAAAAATGAAGACAGTAGAAAGATCTTTTTCCGTCCTATCATTTTTTCTTATAAGTGCAGCACTAAAGCCACTATCAATAAAAACTTGAGCTAGCGAAATAAAAAATGCCAGCATTCCAATGTATCCGAATGCCACTGGCCCGAGAATTCGCCCAAGATACAGCATTATAATAAGTTGAACTCCTTGAGTTCCAATTCTCTCGATTGCACTCCATATTAGACCATGTTTAGTCTTATTATTCTTCATCACTGTTATTCACAAATGAAAATGGCTAAATGAAGGTTGTTTATTATCTTTATCGGAGATAATTAGTTCCCCATTAACCTTCCAGTCTATATTTAGTAGTTTATCATTCCACTGTAAACCACGTTCAAACTCTGGGTAATAGTAATCTGTTGTTTTATATAAAAAATGAGCCTCATCGCTTACAACATAAAAACCGTGTGCGAAACCCTCAGGTATCCATAGTTGACGGTTATTTTTACCTGATAGGGATACACCAACCCACTGACCAAATGTTTCTGAATTCTTTCGGATATCAACTGCCACATCAAATACTTCGCCTGCGATACACCGAACTAATTTCCCTTGAGCATGAGGTGATAGTTGGTAGTGAAGCCCTCGTAACACACCCTTACAAGATTTTGAGTGATTATCCTGAACAAAATTTACAGGATGACCAACAATTTCACTGAATACGTGCTGATTAAAACTTTCATAGAAAAAGCCTCGTTCATCACCAAATACTTTAGGCTCAAGGATTAAAACGTCAGGAATGCTAGTATTAATTACCTTCATAACAATTAATCCTTAATCAGTCCTAAAAGATATTGGCCATAGTTATTTTTCTTTAGTGGCTCTGCTAGTTTCTTGATCTGTTCCGCATCAATAAATCCTTTACGGTACGCAATTTCTTCCGGACAGGACACCTTAAGCCCTTGGCGTTCTTCAATTGTTGAAATAAAGTTACTTGCTTCTATTAAACTCTGATGAGTCCCTGTATCTAACCATGCGTAACCGCGCCCCATCATTGCAACGGACAAGTGCCCCTGCTCTAGGTAAATACGATTTATATCAGTTATTTCTAACTCTCCACGTAATGATGGCTTAAGGCTTTTTGCTATCTCGATAACGCTATTATCATAAAAGTACAAGCCGGTTACCGCATAATTACTTTTAGGGTGCAGGGGTTTTTCCTCTAGACTGATCGCAATTCCCTGTTTATCAAATTCTACAACCCCGTAGCGTTCAGGATCGTTGACATGATAGGCAAAGACTGTTGCACCTCTTTCTTTGTTGACTGCTGTTGCCATCAAATTAGGCAGATCATGACCATAAAAAATATTGTCACCAAGAACCAATGCACAATCATCGCTTCCGATAAATTCTTCGCCAAGAATAAATGCCTGTGCTAAACCGTCTGGACTCGACTGTACTTTGTACTGCAAATTAAGTCCCCATTGACTACCATCACCTAGCAACTGCTCAAACCTGGGAGTATCTTGCTCTGTACTTATGATTAAAATATTTCTAATTCCAGCTAACATAAGCGTTGAAAGTGGATAGTAGATCATCGGTTTATCATATATTGGTAATAACTGTTTACTCACGGCCATTGTTACTGGATATAGCCGAGTTCCGGTACCACCGGCAAGAATGATGCCTTTGCGCTTACTCATTTCTTTTTCTCTTAACATACTAAATACCTGTTTCCAGCATTAAATTTATTTTTAAATGTATGTAGTTGCTCGTATTTCAGACAACATTCTCTTTACGCCGTAATCCCAGTGAGGTAGGACTAAATTAAAATCTCTCTGGAATTTACTCGCGTCCAAACGTGAGTTTCTTGGTCGACATGCAGGCGTGATATAAGAACTAGTAGGAATAGAATTTACTTTTTTTATCTTAAGCTCAATCCCTAATCGACGCGCCTCATCAAATATAAGATTTGCATAGTCGTACCATGTCGTTGTACCACTAGCAACCAAATGATAAAGCCCTGCAAGTGATGCCCTATTCTCTATTGTCCGAATAGCATGTGCTGTACAGTCGGCTAGCAACTCTGCACTGGTTGGTGCACCATACTGATCATTGATTACAGATAATTCTTCACGATTTTTAGCTAAACGCAACATGGTTTTGGCAAAATTATTTCCACGACTTGAATATACCCAGCTAGTACGGAATATCAAGTATTTAGAACAAGATCGTTGTAATAATTTTTCACCAGCCAATTTCGTTTCGCCATAAATATTCAATGGTTCCGGTCGGTCAGTTTCTTTCCATGGTAATTCTCCCGTTCCTGGAAAAACATAATCTGTCGAGTAGTGCACAACCCATGAACCTAACTCCTCAGCAACATTTGCAATAGCTTCTACACTATCCGCATTTATTAACTGAGCGTATTTTTTTTCTGTTTCTGCTTTATCAACAGCTGTATACGCCGCAGCATTTACAATAACGTCTGGTCGGAGGGTACGCACGGTTTCCGAAATACTATGTGGTTTATTGAAATCACCGCAATATTTTTTATCCTGAGCATCAAGCGCAATAACTTCACCTAATGGCATCAGTGCCCGTTGCAGCTCCCATCCTACCTGACCCGATTTACCAAACAGTAAGATCTTCACTATTGTCTCCATCCATAATTCTGATCAATCTAGGTTTTATACGTACCATTTTTGACGCCATCGACCCAGTAGGGGTTATTCAGATACCAAAGTACTATTTACTAACACCCCTCTTAAAGTTTTCCAGCGGTTACCAGTGAAGCTCATGACTAAATTTCGTGCATCAACCCCATAGCGTCGATCGTGGTCTAGTCGACCCGCATATGGATAGTTTGTTCTCGATATGAGGTATTTTGAGGTATAAATTTAGCCAGAAGATCACATATAGTACGTACAACTTCTATAGTTTCTTCTCATTGTGACCACCAATATTGTAACTCTCACTAGGTTCTGATTGCTTAGACACCAAGTATAATGCGCTGGCATGGTCGTCAACTATAGCCAATAACGTAGCTGCTCACCGTTACCATAGTTAGTAATGGCTTACCTTCCAATGCATTAGGAAAGACTGAAAGAATCCTTTTCCATGGAAGAAAAAAGACCATAGTTGTTTGAACAGTTAGTTACCTGAGTCGGTAAACCTTAAGTACGTTGCCATGTGCGAACTAGATGATCACTTGATGCTTATGACGCTGAATAGTGGCTACTTGAACTATATGCTGTTTCATCTGTAAAGAACGGCAGATACTTGTTCTTGACAACATCATCACAATGAAACGATCCCCCTTAGACCCAACAGTAGAAATATGATGAATACAGAAGGCCGTTTTTATTCTCTCAGCCCAGCATTTTCGAACCACCTTCTGCTGTGTATAATTTCCAACTATATTAGGCCAATAAACGTAGCAGGTCCAAAATAGAACGATCGACGTGGCTTTCAACCGTCAAATACATTACTGTGTCCAGTCGATGTTTAGAAAATATTTCTACCATCGCACATTACTATCACATATATCTGCATGTTCAAAATGACAGCATTTTCTATCATCAACTGTAGCCAATGATTCAATATTTCCTACATATGTTAGCTTAGCTACAATGATAGCAGAGCCTTGTGTAATTAATAATATAGAGAATTACAGCAGAACCAATACCCCTTGTTATAATAAAAATAGGCACGCTACCGCCCTTGGCTTAACAGCTACCAGCGTACTGCATGCAATCCACTATGTATAAAAATAATGCCTACAACCAACATTTAGGCCCAACATTTGAGTCTCAATAAGGTATCAGCATAAAAAACACCATCCAAAGCATGTTGAATCTACTTGCCTTTGCCTCTAACCAGCTGTTTTATTCAACAAAAAAACAGCTTCGACTATGTCCCTCACAATCAGAAGTCCATAATCTCCACTGTTTTATTCAGTGCTTTTATACTAGATTGAGAATCATCTTAAATACCCTACTCCGTCAGCAGTCTCTCAATCCCTTTCCTGAACTTCGCCCCTTCCTTCAGGTTGCGAAGCCCATACTGCACGAACGCCTGCATATAGCCCATCTTCTTACCGCAGTCGTAACTTTCGCCGGTCATTAGCATGGCATCAACTGATTGTTTTTTCGCCAGCTCTGCAATCGCATCAGTCAACTGAATACGTCCCCATGCGCCAGGCACGGTTTTCGCCAATTCCGGCCAGATATCTGCGGAAAGTACATAGCGACCAACGGCCATCAGATCTGAGTCTAGCTCCTGCGGCTGATCTGGTTTCTCGATAAAATCAACGATACGGCTCACTTTACCTTCGACATCCAGCGGATCTTTAGTCTTGATCACAGAATATTCTGAAAGGTCACCCGGCATACGTTTTGCCAGCACCTGGCTACGGCCCGTCTCATTGAAACGTGCAACCATCGCTGCCAGGTTATAGCGCAGCGGGTCGGCGCTGGCATTGTCCAGCACGATATCCGGCAGGACAACTACAAACGGGTTATCGCCGACAATCGGATGCGCGCAGAGAATGGAGTGACCCAAGCCTAGAGGCTGAGCCTGACGAACGTTCATGATTGTCACACCAGGAGGACAGATAGCCTGAACTTCTGCCAGCAGTTGGCGTTTTACGCGCAGCTCAAGCAGTGCTTCAAGTTCGTACGAGGTGTCGAAGTGGTTTTCCACCGAGTTTTTCGATGCGTGTGTGACCAGAACGATTTCTTTGATCCCTGCAGCAACGACTTCATCAATGATGTATTGAATCATTGGTTTGTCGACGATCGGCAGCATCTCTTTAGGAATTGCCTTCGTGGCGGGTAACATATTCATACCCAAGCCTGCTACCGGAATGACTGCTTTCAAATTAACCATTATCTTGTCCACCTATATTCGGTTGATGAATTATAGCGATTAAACATGTTTAATCCACTCTGTTTTGTCATAGTACTGATTCAAGTAGGTGAGATCCCTGAGTGTAGTCCTAGAATAGAGTGGTTTATCGCGCTCAGCGTCGCGGTAGCGTGAAATTCAACCTTTCAACATTCACCACCCGCTGATCGACATGGTCGATATCCACCGACGACTGCCCTTTCTCATTCACCGCTGTGACGTTTGCCATCGACAGCAGCGTGTCGTTACGCGCCATAAACTTGCCGCGCACGTCCTGGCGTAAATCGAAGTTGATCTGCAGCGCCGCGCCGCGCGTAGACTCCTGCATTACGTTGATATTTCTTAAGAAAAAATGTTGGGGTTTGTTATGGATTTCCAGCGACGCGCGCGTCATGGTGAGGTTGGTGATGGAAACAAATGAGGGATTATTGCCGGAGGAGATCTGGATGCCGCGGACGTTATAGGCCAGTTGGCTATTATCCAGCTGTATATTATTCAGGCGTAAATTTTGCGGGATAGACAGATAGTTACCTTTGATAACACCATAGCCAATTAGCATACCTGCGCTATTAACCATATCTACACCATCGATAACGAAATTATCACATCCATATATCGCTACCGTCGCGTTATCTATTCCCGCCTTTTTACTAAAATCCGGCGTGATATTGCTGGCTTTCACGTTACGAATAATAAAGTGTTTGCCATTTTCGACGTGTACCAGCTGTCGGCAGTTGCTGCCGGTGATGTTGGCGACGACGAAATTTTTGACCGCCTGCTCTTCCGGATAGCCATTATCGTAGGTGCTGCCCGCAAGACCAATGCCGATACCCCAGTTCACTTTACCGTTGGTGCAGTCGATATGGTCAATAACGTGGTCGGAGATGAGAATATTGCGATCGTTAATCGCCACGTTCCATTCAATGGCATCGCCCTGCAGATAGCTAAAGTGGCAATGAGTGATGTTGACGTCGATCCACTGGTTATGGAAGCCCTGTCGCAGAATGCCGTAGTTGGCTTTGGTGATAGTCAGGCGGGTAATGGTCAAATTGCGCATCTGATTTTTATCTTTGCCACCGATAAAGATCTGCGCCACCGGGCCATAGCCACTCATGGTCAGCCCGGCGATGGTGCAGTCGCCACCGCGCACATCCAGGGTGATGTTATACAGGCTCCCGCTACCGCTGCCGATGATCTGGCAGCCTTTTTGTAAGATAAACCGGCCGCGGCCGTTACCTTTCAGCCCCCCGGCGACATGCAGCGTTTTCCCCGGTGGGATGGTGATCGCCGCATTGATGTTATCGCAGGTTACCTCTGCCGGTACGATAATGCTGTCCGTTTGGCGAAAACCCTCATTGAACGCACGGATCCAGTCACCGTTTTGCAGGTATTCTCGAATATCTACGCTCGTGTTCTTCCCCGCCGCACGCGCCGCGGCGACCGGGAGAACGGGCAGAGCGGCGGCAAGCGTCGCCCCTGCGGTAAGAAAATAGCGTCGGGTTAAGGTATGCATTAAGCCTCCTTAGCAAAGCGTATGCAGCAGGCCAGCAAGCTGCCGGTTGATCAGCTGCTGATTAAAATCGGTTTCCACTTTCGCGCGCGCGCGCGCCAGTACCGGCTGCAGGCTCTGTTGATCCATATGGCCTAAGGCTCGCAGCTTGTCGGCCAGCGCCTTAGGATCGTTCTCGGCCACCAGCCAGCCGGAATGGCCGGAATCGATCAGTTCAGGGATGCCGCTGTGCACCGTCGACAGCACCGGGATCCCAACCGCCATTGCTTCCATCAGCGCAACAGGGATCCCTTCCATATCGCCATCTGCACCGGTGACCGATGGCAGCAGGAACACATCCGCATCATCCAGCATCGCCTTCACTTCATGGCTCGGCTTAAAGCCGGGCATCTCTACCCGATCTTCCAGTTGATACTGTTCAATTAACGTGCGCAGGCGCCGTTCCCACGGGCCAATTCCCAGAATGCGGTAGCGAAAGTTAACGCCCTGCTCCTTGAGCTGCCGACAGGCTTCGATCGCCACATGCAGCCCTTTCTTCTCGGTTAAACGCGCCACCGAGATAATCTGCAGACACGCGCCGGGGGCTTTTAAAGGGCGCTGTGCAAAGCGCTCCATGTTGACGCCCATCCGTGAGACGGTGATTTTATCCGTCGGGCAGCCCATCGCCTGCAGGCGGTCGGCCCACAGCTGGCTTATCGGCAGCATCATGTCGCCGCGGCGGAAAAGTTGCTGATACTCACCGGTGTAGTGATTGAGCACTTCACGACTGGAGATATCGATCCCGTGAAACACGGTGGCAATTTTGCCGCGAATCACTTCCAGCTCACGTAGCTTCGCCGCCGTGACGCCCGCAGGGCCAAAGTGTGCGATAAACACGTCAGCCTCAATGGGCGACGGTGTACGGCTGCATATAGATGAAAGAATGAGGTTACGCGCCTCCTGGCCGTAGCGCTTCATATTGAGCGCCCGCCACACGGCAGAACGATGCAGCCCGCACAGGGTGCTGAATCCGCGGTAGCGCAGCTTCGCCAGCGCCGTCGGCGGTTCATCCTGCAGCCAGCGCACCTTCTCCGCCAGCCGGTATTTGGTATAGGCCGCGTGGGTGTTGGTTAAATCGCCCTTTTGCAGGGCGATAATCTCCACGTCGTGTCCCATCTCAATAAACGCCACGATCTGGTTTAAGACAAACGTTTCGGACGCTAACGGGAATTTCAGCAAGAAGAAACTGACTTTCATCGGCCCTCCCGGATACGATTTAACACTGATTCAATCATGGTAAAGCCTTTCTGCCGCTCACCTTCTACCGCCACCGCCACGCGCTCACCAATCGCTGACAGTTGATTCAGCATGTCGGCCACCACGCCCTGCATGGAACCATCCAGCAGATGACGAATATCGATAGCCATCTCCGGCATCCCCAACTGCTGCATAATGCCGGCGGATTTGTGCTCATAGTTAATGGCGATAGCCGGCGTGCCGAAGTTCATCGAGATAATGGCGGAGTGCAGGCGAGTACCGATGGTCAGTGAACACGAGGCGAGAATTTTGCCGATCTCCACGTCATTTAGTTCATCCATCGCGATATGGAAGTGCTCGCGATTTTCGACATACTGCGACATACGCAGCGCCACCATGCGGTCATCACGGTTGTAGCGGTCGATGCTGGTACAGGTCGACAGCGCCAGCACCTGGTAGCCGTCGGCAATCATGCGGTTTACCACCTCGGCAAAGGCTTTCTCATAGGCCTGCTGGGTCGTGCCCAGGCGTTTATCAAACGGCTCCAGCTCGCGCAGCGTAATGGCGACGGTTTTACGCTGCGCCGTCAGGTTCAGCCAGTGCTGCACCGCGTAGCTCGGTTCAAAGCTGTCGTTGCGATGTTCCACCAGCCAGGCGGTATCAACACCCTGCTCCACTTTGCGGGTATCAATCTGCGCTTTCACCATCAGCTCGCGGCTGACGGTTTCACGCAAAATTAACGCATTCGTGCGGCCAAAGGCGTAGTTCGCCAGTTGGTTAAAGTCTGGGTTCTGGAACGGCCCCACGCTGTGGCCAATCATGTAAATAGGTTTATTGGCCATAAAGGCGCACAGCGGATACTCAAAGTGGGTTAAACCGTAAAGATCGACATAGTTAGACCCGCCAACCTGGATTATCGCGTCATAATTACCGAGGAAGCGCACAAACTCATGAAACTCTGGCGCAATCTCAAAATTGCGCAGCTTGCCTTCGCCGGTGACTTTGGCCAGCAAAATTTTGTGCTGGAAGCGACGGCGCAGCACTTTCTTCACGCGCCCGCTCATGCCGGGCGCCGCCTGCTGTTTCTGACTGAGCTGATACAGCGGATCGGCGATAATCTCACGCCCCTGCAACCAGGAGGAACTTGTCGGGAAACGACTCATCACATCCATCTCAACGTCTGGCTGCTGGCGGAGTATCGCATCGAGCAGACCACGCATAATGGCGCTATCGCCGCGGTTGCCGCAGGTGTGGTTTCCCAAAATTAATAATTTCATCATGGCCTCATCAAAGGGGTTTCAAGCAAATCAATTAGGAACACGTAATAACGTCTTCATTTTTTCGCTCCGACAGAGCGTTGTTTTAAGTTCAATCAGCAGTGCATTGCGAGATAACAGAATCACCAGCGCGAAGCTCACTACGCCTGCCAGGACCTGCAGCGCCAACAGCAGCGGCAGAGACACGCTGCCCTCCAGCAACCGGCCAACGGCGTAGCTGGTGACAAGCGTCGGCAGAGACAACCGCAGTGGTAGCCACAGGCTGCTCAGGTAGTCACGGTAGCTTGGTCCCAGCACCGGTTTAATCATCACGAAGTAGCTCAGAATGGTGTTGATGATTTGCACCAGCAGGAAGCCTAAGGTGACGCCAATCGCGCCGCCGAGCTGCCCGCCGATAATCACCGCAGGAATAAATAGGAACGTTTTAAAGACGTTGAATTTAAAGCTGATATCAACCCGTGCTTTTGCCATCAGTAGCGAACCAATCGGATTACCGACCGATCGCAGCAGCCCGACGACGCACAGCAGCTGCAGGATAGGCACGATATGCAGCCACTTTTCGCCAAACACCAGCGGCACGAAGTTATTGCTGACCACCATCAATCCCAGCAGCGCCGGGAAATTAATAATCCCCACCACCGACAGCAGCTTGTAGAAGTTGATCCGCAGCTTCTGGTTATCGTCCTGAATTTTGGCAAAGGCCGGAAACAGCACGCGAGTGATTATCGGATTAAGCTTCATTGGCGGCACTACCGCCACGTTGTAGGCCAGATTGTAGCCGCCGGCGACGCTGGCGCCGAGGATGCGCGCCAGCGTCAGCGTCGACAGGTTGGTATTGACGTAGTTAATGATGCTATCGGCGGTCAGCCATGCGCCAAAGCGCAGGTTTGGCGCCACGGTCGCCAGCGAAAAATGCAGTCCTGGACGGTAGATTTTGCGACCAAAATAGCCGAACAGCAGGGTACGCACCGCGCTGTTGACCAGATAACCGAGAATAGCCGTCATGGCCAGCGGCCAATAGCAGGCGCTAATTACCGTGAAGGTAAACCCGGACAGCACCGCCGCGGTCTCAATCGAACCAATCTTGTTAAATTCCAGTTCTTTTTGCATTAACGCGCGGAACTGCTGGCCGTGGGGGATCACCACAAACGCCAGCGACAGCATTTTAATCAGCGGCGCCAGATCCGGGTTGTGCAACACGTGGGCGATGGTGCCGCTCAGCAGATAAACCGCCGCACACACCACCAGCCCCAGCCCCACGTTCAGCCAGTAGAGCGTGGTCAGCTCCAGATGGCTAATCTCTTTACGCTGGATAATCGAGTTGGCAATGCCAAAATCCGACAGCGTGTCCGCCAGCGCAATGATCACCAGTGACACCGTCAACAGGCCAAACTGGTGGCCATCAAACAGCCGCGCCAGCACGGTCATCTGTGCCAACCCCAGGCCAATAATGACGACCGTGGCCATCGCTGACCATTTCGCGCCGCTGATGGTTTTTTCTCTCAGGCCCATGTCACTTCCTCAATACGCCGCTTTGTTGACAAAGCCTTTGAATACCGTCAGAAAAACAATTCTGATATCGAGCCACAGGCTCCATTCGCGGATGTACTCCAGATCGAACTCCACCCGTTTTTCCATTTTTTCGAGCGTATCGGTTTCCCCGCGCCAGCCGTTGATTTGCGCCCAACCGGTAATCCCGGGTTTCACTTTATGGCGCAGCATGTAGCCTTCGATCAGCTGACGATACTGTTCGTTGTGCGCTACCGCATGCGGACGCGGGCCAACGATGGACATGCCGCCGGTAAGCACATTAATAAACTGCGGCAGCTCATCAAGCGAGGTGCGGCGCAGGAAGTTACCAACGCGGGTCACGCGCGGATCGTTCTGCGTCGCCTGGGTGACGATCGTGTCATTCTCCATCACCTTCATAGAGCGGAATTTCCACACTTTGATAGGCTTACCGTCCATGCCGTAGCGGGTCTGGCGGAAAATAATCGGCCCTGGTGATGTCAGCTTCACCGCCAGCGCGATGCAGCACAGCGCCGGTGAAATGAGCAGCAGAATGCACAGCGCCAGCACAATATCCTCGAGGCGTTTGATGATGCGGTTAACCCCGGACAGCGGCGTGTCGTACAGCGGTACCAGCGGAATACCGTTAACCACTTCCACGCGGGAGTGAAGAATATTGAAGGTGAACACATCCGGGATCAGCAGCACCGAGCAGGTGGTGTCCGCCAGATCGCGCACCAGATTTTTGATATCGCTCTCTTCCTGCATCGTCATCGAGATATAGACGTTATGAATTTTTCCGCTGCGGGCGTCTTCGCGCAGTTGCTCCAGGTTGCCCATCCAGTCGGCATTCACGCCGCCGGGTTTGGCGTCGTAATAGCTGCCGACCACCTCATAGCCGAGCCACGGCTGATTACGGAAACTCTCCAGCAGTTCCTGGCCTTCCGGCATATCGCCGGCCACCGCCACGTAGCGCGTGTTGTAGCCACGGTGACGCAGCACGCCTGCGCCATAGCGAATGAACGCGCGGCTCGCCAGCATGCCGACGGTACTCAGCAGATACCACGCCAGCCACATGCCGAAGTTGGTATTAAAATCGTCGTTGAACGCCAGCAGGCCTGCGGCAAACACCAGGCTCAGCGTCCAGTTTTGCAACAGCAGCAGCAGTTCCGTCGTAATGCGAACGCCGCGCCAGGAGCGATAAAAATCGGTGATGCCACCAATCATCTGGAACACCACCAGCGTGACCAGCGCCATCAGCAAATGCAGGTACAAAAACGGCAGCGCGACGGCCTGACATACCAGCCACAGTCCACCCAACATGATGGTGATGTCTGAAAAACGCTGCACCATTGAGATTAACGATGCATTCGTTTTGGCTCGTTCGCGCTTTATTAGAGTCGTCATCGTTGGTCCTATTTCGTCTGTTAATCCCCTTCCCCAGCCTCCTCCCGGATTAACGAGGGAGAAAACCGCACCACTCATCTCCTCAACCTGCACAGGATCACCGCGAGTGGCTTCTCTCCCCATGGGGAGAGATTGAGGGAAAAGGGGCTCCAATTACTGATTTAGCAACGCCAGAATGTCCTGCGTTCGCGCCTGCATCAGGGGTGAGTTACCGCGCGACTCGACGTTCAATCGCACCACCGGTTCGGTGTTGGAAGAACGCAGGTTGAAGCGCCAGTCGGCAAACGCCAGGCTAATGCCGTCGGTGCGGTCAATCTCCAGCGCACTGCCGGCAAAATGGGCTTCAACGCGGGCAATCGCCGCACCTGGTTCCGCCAGCTTACTGTTGATTTCACCGCTGGCCGGGAATGCGGCCATTCGGTCACGCACCAGTTCGCCCAGCGTTTTGCCCTTCAGGCACAGCAGTTCGCTCACCAGCAGCCACGGGATCATGCCGCTGTCGCAGTAGGCGAAATCACGGAAGTAGTGATGGGCGCTCATCTCGCCGCCGTATACTGCATCGTCCTGGCGCATCCGCTCTTTGATAAACGCATGGCCGGTTTTTGACATCACCGGCGTGCCGCCCGCCGCCGTCACCACATCGACCGTGTTCCACGACAGGCGCGGGTCGTGAATAATGCGCGCACCGGGGTTCTTCTCGAGGAACGCTTCCGCCAACAGGCCAACAATGTAGTAGCCCTCGATAAACTGCCCTTTTTCGTCGAACAGGAAACAGCGGTCAAAATCACCGTCAAAAGCGATGCCCATATCGGCACCGTATTTGATCACCGCATCGCGGGTATCATCGCGACACTCCGGCAGCAGCGGGTTAGGAATACCGTGAGGGAAAGTGCCGTCCGGGGTGTTATGGACTTTAATCAGGCTCACCGGCACGTTCAGCGCCTTAAAGCGGGCTTCCAGCGCATCAATCACCGGGCCCGCCGCGCCGTTACCGGAGTTCACCACCAGCTTCAGCGGCGTCAGGTTTTTGACATCGATATAGCCCAGCAGGTGATCGATATAGGCGTCCTGAAGATTGATGTTCTGGTAGCTGCCGCGCTGGTTTTCATCCACCGGCGGGAAGTCATTGGCCTCGGCCAGACGCTGCACATCGCGCAGGCCGGTATCGCCGCTGATCGGGCGCGCGCCTTCACGCACCAGCTTCATGCCGTTGTAGTCCATCGGATTGTGGCTGGCGGTGACTTCAATGCCACCGTCTACGCCAAGATGGAAAGTGGCAAAATAAATTTCTTCCGTCCCGGAAAGGCCGATGTCCAGAACATCGACGCCCGCGTCGCGCAGACCGCGCGCCAGCGCCATCTTTAACGCCTCGCTGGTCAGTCGTACATCGCCGCCCAGCACGATGGTTTTCGGCTTCAGGTATTCGCCGTAGGCGCGGCCAATGCGCCACGCGATATCTTCGTTGAGCTCTTCGCCCAGCTTGCCGCGGATGTCGTAGGCTTTAAAACAGGTTAATTTTTTCATGTTTTTACCTTTCTTCAGGCAACAGTTGGCCCTAACCACAAGGGTCACACTTTTTACGATTCATGATTTGCCGGATAACGCGACGCGTCCCGGCACGGTCAGCGCGTTAAACTCGCCCGTAGCGGTCCTGGAAACGCACCACATCGTCCTCTTCCAGATAGGCGCCGGAGCGCACTTCAATCAGGTCGAGCGGGATTTTCCCCGGGTTTTCCAGGCAGTGGGTGACGCCGAGCGGAATGTAGATTGATTCGTTTTCGCCCAGCAGCTTGATCTCATCATTAAGGGTGACTTTGGCGGTCCCGGCCACGACGATCCAGTGTTCTGCCCGGTGATGATGCATTTGCAGCGACAGCCCTTCGCCCGGCTTCACGGTAATGCGCTTCACCTGATAGCGGTCGCCAGAATCGATGGAGTCATATTTTCCCCACGGGCGATACACCTCGCGGTGAATATGGTGTTCGTGACGGCCATCGGCTTTAATCCTCTCGACCACCTTTTTCACGTCCTGCACGGCGTTGCGATCGGCGATAAGCACCGCGTCTTTGGTTTGCACCACCACCAAATCCTTTACCCCGATGGTCGTCACCAGCCCCGACTCGGCGTATATGTAGCTGTTTTCGGTTTTATGGCTGATCACGTCGCCGTGGTGGACGTTGCCTTCCGCCGAGTGGTTGCTGATTTCCCACAGCGATGACCACGAACCCACGTCGCTCCAACCGGCATCCATCGGTACCACAACCGCATCGGCCGTGCGCTCCATCACCGCATAGTCGATTGACTCGTCCGGGCAGCTCAGGAAGGCTTCTTCATCGACGCGGATAAAATCAAGATCCGGGTCGGTAATATCCATCGCCTTCTCGCAGGCGCTGAGAATATCCGGGCGATATTTACCCAGTTCCTCCAGGTAACGACCGGCGCGGAACAAGAACATGCCGCTATTCCAGTAGTATTCGCCGCAGGCCACGTAGGCCTGAGCCGTTTCAAGATTCGGTTTTTCGACAAACTGCGCGACTTCAAAAGCCAGCGTATCGTCAACGCCTAGACTGACCTCGCCGCGACGAATATAGCCATAGCCGGTTTCCGGCAGCGACGGCACGATACCGAAGGTCACCAGCTTGCCGCTTTCGGCATACGGCGTGGCTTCACGCACTGCGGCGCGAAACGCATCTTCATTCTGAATTACATGGTCCGCCGCCAGGACCAGCATCAGCGGGTCGTTTTCCGGTTCACGGCGTTTTGCCGCCAGCGCCGCCAGCGCAATCGCCGGCGCGGTATTTCTCCCCGCGGGTTCCAGAATGATATTCTCGGTCAGCTTATTCAGCTGATGTAGCTGCTCGGCCACAATAAATCGGTGCTGCTCATTGCAGATCACCACCGGGCTCGCGCACTTCACGCCTTCCAGACGATTCACCGTCGCTTGCAGCATGGTCATATCGCCTTTCAGGCACAGGAACTGCTTAGGATAAAGCACTCGGGACAACGGCCACAGGCGGCTGCCCGAGCCACCGGCCATCACGACCGGGAAAAGCGTAGAATGACTCATCGTTTAACCCCGAATATCAGCAATAAATTGGTTAAGAACGTGCTCTTTATCGAGCGCGCGTTCTGCCCAGTCTCGGGCGACAGCATTTTGTTTTGGCATCATCAGCGCCTGTTCAATCCCTTCCACTAACGCCGGAACCGATTCAGGCGTGACGCATACGGCAATGCCCGGATTGTCTTGACACAGTTGGCCAAGCTCGGTGTCGGCTTCGGCGGTGATGACTGCATTCCCGCCTACCGCCAGAATATTGGTCAGCTTGGAGGGCAACACGGCATCGGCCGCGCCGCGCTTTTGAATCACCAGATGGCAATCACCTATTGCCAGCAGCGCCGGTAAATCTTCATATGATTGCAGCGGCAAAAACTTGACGTTCTCCAGCCCGCGTTCAGCCGCCAGTTTTTCCAGTCTCGCCTTGCCGCCGCCCTGGCCGACAATCACAAACAGCCACGGTTGTTCGCGGAGCTGGTCGGCGGCGTCAATCACGCTCTCCAGCCCCTGTTTTTCCCCGATATTGCCGGAGTAGAGAATGATTTTTCGCGCGTCGTCTAAACCCAAACGCTGGCGTAAAGCGATAACCAACGTTTCCGGGACGTCGCGGAAACGGGCGACTTCGGACCAGTTAGGGAAGAAAATCACCTTCTCTGCCGGCACCCCTTTTTCACAGGCCTTATTCATCATGGAGCGTGAGATCGTCGACACGTTATCGACGTTATGCAGGCCGCTGCGTTCAAACGCGCTGGCGAGCTTCGCTACCTTGCCAGACTTACCTTTACCCGCCATTCCCAGCCCGAGCATGGCGTCCACTTCATAATCCTGAATATGCAGCAGCGTGCGCGCACCGGAGAGTTTCGCTAACAGGCGCATCCCCGGCGTGCAGAACAGGGTCGGCACTACGCCGATAATGCGATCCGGCTTCCAGCGACGCTGGGCCATCAGCGGGAAGAAGCTGCTCAGCGCAAAGCTGCCCAGATGCATTAACCGCTTGAGGGTCGACGGCTGTTTCGGTACGTACAGCGGACAGCGCCACACGGTGGCATCGCCCTCTTCCCGGCGGTAGCGCCAGCTTGAATAGTTCACGCCAACCTGCCATTCCGGATAGTACGGCGGCGCGGTAATCACCCGCACCTCGTGGCCCTGACGCGCCATCCACTCCACCATTTCGCCGGTGTACTTACCGATACCGGTCAATTCAGGCGAGTAATTAATGCCATACACCAGAATTTTCATAGACCCGGTACCTCAGCCATTTTGTCGACGCGGAAATAGGCGCGGCTGTTGTCATGAACGTTGTCCGCCTCCAGCAGCGCCTGCGGGGTAAGCCAACGGTATTCGTTATGCTGAGCCGCCGGCAGCGTGAGGGTGTCGGCATCCACCTGCACACGGAATCCCAGCACAATGTAGTGCGTGGAAAAATCCGTGCCGGAGAAGTTGTCATCATAGAAATGCTGCCAGACGCCGTAGAAGCGGCCCGCCGTCATTGGCAGGCTCAGCCCCAGTTCAGCTTCAGTCAGACGAGCAAACGCCTCGGCCAGCGGTTCATCCTTTTGTACACGACCGCCAGGCACAAACCAAAAACCCTGCGCCGGACGGTTGGTACGTTTGCCCAGCAGAATCTCGCCCTGCGCGTTCTCGACGATCAAATCGATAGAGATAAGCGGCGTAGACTGCACGACGGTGGCAAAAGCTTGCTGGCTAAGAAACATCGGTTACCCCCGAAAGCGCTGCTGGTTTTCTAAAAACCACTGGTAGGTGCTGGCAAGGCCCGCTTCCAGCGAGATTTCGTGATACCAGCCCAACTGGTGAAGTCGCGAAACGTCCAGCAATTTGCGCGGCGTGCCATCTGGTTTGGTGGCGTCAAACACCACGCGCCCCTTAAAGCCCACCACTTTCGCCAGCGTCTGCGCCAGCTCACGGATGGTGCAGTCCACGCCGGTGCCGACGTTAATGTGTGACAGCATCGGCTGGGTGTTTTCCAGCCATACGCTGCGATCCAACTCCATCACATGGATGCTCGCCGCCGCCATGTCGTCCACGTGCAGGAACTCACGCATCGGCGTACCGCTGCCCCACACCACCACGTCGCTGGCATTTTGTTGTACCGCCTCATGGAAGCGGCGCAGCAGCGCCGGGATCACGTGCGAATTGCTTGGATGGAAGTTGTCGTTCGGCCCGTAAAGATTGGTAGGCATCACCGAGCGATAGTCACGATTGTGCTGACGGTTGTAGGACTCACACAGTTTAATACCGGCGATTTTGGCAATCGCGTACGGCTCATTGGTGGCCTCTAGCGTCCCCTGCAACAGTTCGCTTTCGTGCATCGGCTGGTTCGCCATCTTCGGATAGATGCACGATGAACCGAGGAACAACAGCTTATTCACGTTGTGGCTATGCGCCGCGTGAATAATGTTGCTTTCGATCATCATGTTCTCGTAGATGAAATCCGCCGGGAAAGTGTTGTTGGCCACAATGCCGCCCACCTTCGCCGCCGCCAGATACACCTGGTCAATGTTTTCGCGGGCGAAGAAATCATTCACCTCGCGGCTGTCCAGCAGATTAAGCTCATCGCGGCTGCGCAGAACCAGATCCACGTTACCGCGCTGCTCAAGCTGTCGAACGATGGCCGAGCCCACCATTCCCCGGTGGCCCGCCACAAAAATACGTTGTCGGGTCATACTCAGGACTCCAGCGCAATCGCCACTTCGTAGCCATGGGATTTCAGCAAGGAATGTTTCTTCGCTGCTTCGAGGTCGTTGGCCACCATTTCAGAAACCATTTCCTTCAGGGTGATTTCTGGTTTCCAGCCCAGCTTCTCGTGCGCTTTGGTTGGGTCGCCGAGCAGGGTTTCCACTTCCGCCGGACGGAAGTAGCGCGGATCAACGGCCACCATCACATCCCCCGGCTTCACGCCAGGTGCATCGTGACCGGTGACGGAAACCACGATCCCCTTCTCTTCGACGCCGGTACCTTCAAAGCGCAGTTTAATGCCCAATTGAGCGGCGGCCATTTCCACGAACTGGCGAACTGAATACTGCACGCCGGTGGCAATCACGAAATCTTCCGGTTGATCCTGTTGCAGCATCATCCACTGCATTTTCACGTAGTCCTTGGCATGGCCCCAATCGCGCAGGGAATCCATGTTGCCGAGATACAGGCACTTCTCTAGCCCTTGGGCGATGTTGGCGATAGCGCGGGTAATTTTACGCGTTACGAAAGTCTCACCACGACGCGGGGATTCATGGTTGAACAGAATGCCGTTACAGGCGTACATCCCATAGGATTCGCGGTAGTTAACGGTGATCCAATAGGCGTAAAGCTTGGCAACCGCATACGGCGAGCGCGGGTAAAACGGTGTGGTTTCTTTCTGTGGAATTTCCTGCACCAGGCCGTAAAGCTCGGAGGTGGATGCCTGATAGAAACGGGTTTTCTTCTCCAGCCCTAAGAAGCGAATCGCCTCCAGCAGGCGCAGCGTCCCCATCGCATCGACATCAGCGGTATATTCCGGCGATTCAAACGACACGGCAACGTGGCTCATGGCTCCCAGGTTATACACTTCATCCGGCTGCACTTCCTTGAGAATACGCGTCAGGTTTGAGCTGTCGGTCAAATCGCCATAGTGCAGGTGAAATTTCGGGTTGCTGCTGTGTGGATCCTGGTAGATGTGATCGACACGTTCGGTGTTGAAGGAGGAAGCACGACGTTTGATCCCGTGAACTTCATATCCTTTTTCCAGCAGCAGTTCCGCCAGATAAGAACCATCCTGCCCGGTTACGCCGGTAATAAGTGCGACTTTCGACATTATATTTTTCCTCAATATAGTCCCGTTTAGGGAGTAACTTTCTCTACGCGTTCGCGCGTGACCACTGCGGGATTGCCACGACAAATCATATTTGCCGGTAGCGATTTAAAAACGCTGCTGCGGGCACCCACTATCGTGCCGTCGCCTATCGTTATACCGGGAGCAACAAACACATCCGTTGCCAGCCAGCATTTCTCACCGACCACAATCGGAGCGGCATTAATATCAAAATGCGCACTCTGATAATCATGGCTGCCGGTGCATAAATAACACTTCTGCGAGACCACTGAATTAGCACCAAGGGTAATATTCCCGAGGGTATACAGCACCGCGTCATCCCCCACCCAAGCATCATCACCAATCGTTAACTTCCATGGATAAGTAATTTTTACCGACGGGCGAATAACTACGTTTTTTCCTATTTTTGCGCCAAACAGGCGTAATAAAAATGCTCGCCAGCGGTAGAGTATTTGCGGTGACCAGGCAAATAGTGTGGCCTGAACCGCCCACCAGATTTGAACTTTAATGCCGCTAGCACCGCGAAATCCGTTGGGAACTTTAAATCCTGACAACTCCTGCATCTTATTTCCTTAGGCCTTGTTATACAGCGCCTTGGTTTTACCGGTGGTGCGCAGGCGTAATAAATAAGATAACTCTGTCAACAATGCTGGCATGCACAATATTTCACGCTGAACTTTTTTTGCATCCTGACACAGTTGAACATTATTTGTGGTTGATACGCCGCCCATTGAAAATTCAGACACCAGCCCTTTTATGCGTTTAAAACGATAGCCCGATTTATACATTCTGGCCGTCAACGCATAATCCGATGACACGCGATACTGAACGTCATAGGGATAATCTTGCAGGCCGCGCAGCGGAAAGAAAATCGCCTGATGGCTGGCCGGCAGGCTGTGATAAATATACCAGCCGCGTTTGGCACTGCGGCGCACCTGATGGCCATCACCAAAGTCCAGCATCGCATCGCCGAGGAACATGGCATCGTCATTCTGACCACGCAGTTGGCGAACAAACTGCGCCACCTCCGGATGGAAGCTGTCACCGGAATTCAGGAACAGCACAAACTTGCCGTTAGCCATGCGAATGCCTTTATTCATCGCATCATACAGGCCCTTATCTGGCTCACTGACGTAACGTAACTGGTACTGGCCATTACGTTTTTCGAGAAATTCTGCCGTACCGTCATTCGACCCGCCGTCGACCACAATCCACTCAAAGGTCAGACTCGGATCCCCCGCCAAATGAGCCAGCGAGCGCCAGGTTTTCACCACCCCTTCGTAGTTGCGAAAGGCTACGGTAACCACACTTAACAACATGTTTCACCTCATCTGCTATCAGCAATATTCAGCGCTTTACGCAGAATAAAAGGACAAACAATTAAAAACGCATATTCCGGGCTAAATATCGAACCGGTAAAAAATAACGATATCGGCGTGAAAAGATACAGCTGCACGGCGAAATTGCGATTATTCCCAAAAGCATTAATGAACAATTTAAAAACGTAATACAGATAGCCAGCAGTTAATATCACCGCAAACCATGAAAAATAAATCATTAACAGATACAGACCATTGTCTATGGTTTTCCCGACGTCCGCACCGTTAAATATTCCGAATGATGCAACATATTCGTAAAGAGAACCAAAACGGATTACGCCATCAATACTTGTCAATGAGTAACCGACCATCACCAGCGGACCAATAATACGGTAATAGGATGATGAGCCTTCCGTCCCCAGATCCCCCAGGCGTGTTGCGATATACGGGAAGGCAAATACCAGCCCGACTAAAAATACGCCCAGAGAGATAATCGCCAACGGCAGTTTTTTCTTAATCGCTTCTTTGTTCAGATACTGGAATGCCCACTCCAGCAGGTAGAACAGGATAAATGTCATTACCCCAGAGAACGATCCAGAAAGAATTATCCCTGCCAGAATCATAGCATCAGACTTCGGCGTTTTGATACCAAACTGTTTGATGCAAAGCCAAATTGAGATTAGTGCCAGAGCGAAGAAGGCGGGTTCAAAATAAAGAGCGGTTGTTCGCTTACCACCGAATTTGATGAAATTCAGTACGTAGCTATTACTGTATATAAGATATTTCGAAATTATCTCAATCAGACTACTGCCGCCAAACAGAATAATCTGAGCCATTTCGAGCGCCGCCAACAGCACAATAATGGTAACCACCACATAGAAAAAGCGCAGTATTTTACGATGGTTATGCGGCGAAATGGTTTTGAAGCGAATACTCCAGACCATACCGATAATAATCACGATATAGACGAACAGCATTGTCGAGGTGACATATTTGCTCGGATCCAGCGATTGACCAAACACGTAGTTAAACAGCGTCAGTCCCCCCCCCAGCCCGAGCGCAATCATCAATTTTTTGAGATTGATGCGTTCGACAAACAGCAGCAGCAGCGCAGGCAGAAAGGTTACGATGGTAATCGGGAAGCTCTCGCCCAACTGTGCCAGTTTGACGTTAACCAGCAGATAGATGAGCGGCAGCAGCAGATAGCTACAGACTCTGATAGAACGAGACATATTCCTCCAGCATCTGTTGCCCACTGTAGGCCTGACGGCTGCGCGCGCTAAAGCGCTCAAGCGTGGTGCCAAATATCGCCTGCGCAATCTGCGCTTTTGGCTGCTGCACCAGCGTTAACACCTCACGTTCATCAACCGTGTGGCCACCGGATTTTTCCAACACCTCTTTGGCGGCGTCGCTGTGGGTGGCAATCACCGGCACGCCAATGGAAAGCGCTTCGCAGAGGATCAGCGGATAGTTATCCACCCGGGAGCTAAACAGCAGCGCATCAAGCGGATTCAGTTCGCTCATCAGCTGGCGCTTATCGGTCAGAAAGCCGTGATTCACCACGTTGTCACCCGTAAAGGGCGAGAATTTACCGAAGGTATGGATTTCGACCTTGTCGCCGAGAGCGATGATATCGCGCACCAACTGCTGATTGGTTTTACCGTCATAGCGCAGGTCGTGCGCCACGACGGCAATTTTTGGCCGCGTAGCGCTGGCTTTGATCGGCGTTAATTCGGCCAGAATGGCTTCCGTCGCGACGTCAATACCGTTATTGATAATCTGACAGCGCCCTGCCCCATAGAGGCTATTAAACGCATCGGCGACGTGTTGGCTTGGCGAGATAAAGCGGCAGCCAAGCGCCAGCATTTGGCGGAACAAGTGCCGTTTTTCATCCACCAGCTGGTGTGCGCGGTCAACCTTCACCGGTGGGTAGTTGTTCAGCGTCGGACACTTCTGGCAACCGCTTTTCCAGCCTTCGCAGCCGTCGAGGAATGCGCAGCGCCCGGTCACGCTCCAATGGTCATGCAGCGTCCAGATAAAGGTCACATCGTTTTTATGCCCTTTCACGCGCTCGCAAAAATTCACCACGTCGGCCAAATTCAGCCAGTAGCTGTGCATCACATGAAAATGCAGCACCACTGGGCCATCCAGACGCGTGACCTGCCGATAGAGGTTGTTTAGGTTGCCAAACAGATCGCGGTTAAACAGGCGAAAAAGCGCCAGATTGGCGACCGATGTCAGCCGCGCGGTCTGCTTCACCACCTGCGGATAGCGATCGTGGCTAACGCTTTTTTTACCGCCTTTGCCGTAACCGTAGACAAACGTTGAGCTTAACCCCTGGCGCAGCGCGCGCTGATGTAAGTCGAGCGCGACGCCTGCCGCCCCGCCTTCGGCCAGGCGAACATTGAATTGCAGAATATTCATTTGATTACCTTCACTCGCGCCTTTTCACCCACCACCAGCGCATTATCGGGAACGTCGTCGAGCACCACGCTGCCCGCGCCTACCGTCACGTTGTTGCCGATGCGGATACCGCCGATGATCACCACGTTGGCGCCAAGTTCAACGCCGTTGCCCAGGGTCGGACAATCCAGGCTGTTGGGGCCTCGATTACCCAGGGTGACGCCGTGGCGGATGGTGAAATCGTCCCCTGCCACCACGTTTTTATTAATCACCACCGCATAGCCGTGATGGATAGTGAAGCGTCGGCCAATGGTCGCCGCGGCCTGAATTTCATAACCGAAAAAGCATTCGGTGATGATGCGATACAGCACCAGTACCGGCGCAGCCCACAAATTGTTAAGCACGTTTTTTTTGCGCCACACCGAGCAGAAGTGAGCAATGCGATAGGCGGTCACCATACAGCAGGGGCGCAGGCTCCAGCTGTTTGCGCGTAAGTCTTCCAGCAGCATTATTTACTCCGTAGCCCATCGACCCAGCGTTTACCGTTACGCACCGACAGCAGCGTAATAAACGTCTTCCACGTCATGCGTTTATTGCGGATCTGGTAGAGCGTGAACAGCTGATACTTCTTACTCGCCCGGTCAAACTTAGCTTTGTGCTTGCGGTAAAAGCTGAAGTAGCCGGAAAATTTTTTCGGCGATGAGGTGATCTGCATTTCGCCGTGGTTGATATGCAGAATTTGCGTTGCCGCTTCAATTTTCCACGGCTCACCGTAGGCCACCACCATGCGCAGGAAGATGTCATAGTCCTGGGCCGCCTTCAGTTCGGTATCAAACAGGCTCTCTTTAAAGCGCCATGCCCAGCTAAAAACCTGGTTACCGATAATGTTGCGCTTATAAAACAGCGGACGGGAGAATGGCGATTTCGGATACAGCGGCAGGCTGGCAGGCTGCGAATAGACCTCCCCTTCGCAGACATAATCGTTGGCGTATAAAAACGCATGCCCCATTAACTCGTGCTTATGTTCAAGGAAGATCGAGAGGCGGTTCGGCGTCCACTCATCGTCATCGTCAATACCGGTAATAAACTGGCCTCTGGCCTGCAGGATGGCCTGGTTACGTACCGCGCAAGCGCCGGAGTTAAAATCGTTGCGGGTGTACTGCACGCGAGCATCATTCAGTTCGGCCACAAACTGCTGGAGCTGCTCATACTGGCTTGAGCAGTCATCCACAATAATCATCTCCCAATGGGGATAGTCCTGGCGCAGGATCGATTTGATCGCGCGAATCGCCAACTGCTGTCGATTCCAGGTTGGCATATAGATGGAGATCAATGGGTTATCTGTTGTCATTGGGTATCCCCGAATAAGCGGTTGAGCGGTATTTCCCCTCACCCTTTCCTCTCAGGGGAAAGGGTATCGTTCAGGTCTTTCCTGAAGAAAAGAGTCTGCGATTCTCGGCCTCTCCCCAAGGAGAGGCTGGGTGGGGAAGAAAGGTTATTTCGAATCCGACTGGTACTCGTACTCGTAGTAACCGTAATCCTGATAGCCGGTCGCACGGCGGAATATGGAGTTAAGGATCACCCCTTTCACCGTGATGCCGTTTTGCTCAAAGCGGTTCAGACTGGTTTCGACCTCTTTCAGAGTGTTGACCGCGTAGCGCGTCACCATCAGCGTGGTGCCGGCATGGCGCCCGACGATGGCGGCATCGGTGACGGCCAGAATCGGCGGTGTATCAATCAGCACCAGGTCATAGTTCGCCGAGCCCCACTTCAGCAATTCACTAAAGCGTTCACTCATCAGCAGTTCTGATGGATTTGGTGGCACCTGGCCACGTGGGATAAGGTCTAGATTGGCGATTGCGGTGCGTTTCGCGCTGCTTTCAATGGTTGATTTACCTACCAGCACATCCGACAGACCGTTGTCGTTAGTGGTCCCCAGCAGTTCGTGGGAATAGCCTTTACGCATATCACAGTCGATCATCAGTACGCGTTTATGAGTTTGGCTAATCACCGCCGCGAGGTTGGCGCAGACGAAGGTTTTACCGATAGACGGACTGACCCCCGTCATCATCAGCACGTTGTTCTCCGCCTGCATCATGGCGAAGTGCAGGCTGGTACGCAGGCTGCGAATAGCTTCAATCGCCAGGTCCGTTGGGTTCCCCACCGCCAGCAGTTGACTCTGCTTGTAGCGCTTCACGCCGTTAACGCTTTTGACGCTGTCGTGGGATTTTTGCCACTCCGAAAGCGGGATGCTGGCATACACGTTGATGCCATGTTCTTCCAGCGCCTGCGGGCTTTCGATACCACGGTTGAACAGCGAGCGCAGCAGAACCCCAACAATAGAGAGCATTAGGCCAAGAATAATGCTGCCCAGAATAATCAGCGCTTTCTTCGGCTTCACCACCCCCGGCTGGGTAATGGCTGGGTCAACGATACGCACATCGCCCACGGTGCTGGCTTTGGTGATTTTCAGTTCCTGCTGTTTATTCAGCAGCTGCATATAAACCTGCTGGCCGGATTCCACATCGCGGGTCAGACGCACAATTTCCTGCTGGGTTTTCGGCATCGCCGTGACGCGCTGGCTCAGCTTCGCTTTCTCTTCTTCCAGCGCCCGCCGTTTTTCCAGCAGCGTGCGGTACGCCGGGTGAATACGGGTGTAGAGTTTGGAAATTTCGGCTTCGCGGAAGGTCAGCTCGTTAAGCTGGGCATCAATGTTGACCATGGAATCAAGCACCGATTTTGCTTCCAGCGGCAGATCCACAGAGTCCTTTTGCTGGCGATAGGCATTGAGCTTATTCTCAGCGACATCCAGCTGACTGCGCACCTGCGGGAGCTGAACTTCGAGGAATTCAAGACTCTTCGCCGCCTCTTCCGACTTACGCGCGACGTTTTGCGCCACGTAGTTGCGAGCGATGCTGTTAAGAATATCGCGGATCTGATCTTTATCTTCACCGACCATGTTCAGCGTCAGCACGCCGGAGTCCTTACCATCTTCCGTCACGCCCAGGCTGTTTTGCAGGGTATTGATCATGCCCAGGGTCGAGTATTTAGTCAGCGTAAAGCTGGCGCCATCGTGGGCCGCTATTCCGGCTACCATCAGCGACACGCCGCCTTTGTTAACCACCTCACCCACTTTACCTTCAACGCTAAAACCATCGTCATTGCTCAGGCGATAGCTCGTTGGGCTCAGAACCTCCAGCGTAAAGGTGCTATCCGCCATCGCCGCTGGGCGATTAAAGGTGGTCACCTTTACCGTCTCGTTCTGGCGACCCATCAGTCGTTCCCAGCCGGCGCCCAGAATAGGGAACGTGTTCTTACTGACCGCAATATCCAGATCCAGATCGTCGACGGTTTTCCCCAGCACCAGACGCGACGTGATCATCTGGATCTCCGCCTCGGAGGCCGGCGGCTTACTGGTTAACGCATTGCTGATATCTTGCACCAGCGCGCTGCCCTGATTTTGCTCAATACGAACCAGCGCATCTGCACTATAGATAGGCGTCGCGAACAGAGTGTAGATAATCGCGGCGGCGGCAAAGACGGCGGTAATGCCAAGAACCCACCATTTTGCTTCAATGACCGTGCCAACAAGGCGGCCAATATCAATCTCATCACCGCCCGAGACCGGCGGGCTTATCTGTTTTACTTTATCTGTCATGGTTATCCCTGCTGTGCTTTCAACGCCTGCGCCCACTGGGCCGCCGACCTGTCGAGTAACTGGTACACCGCTTCAAATGCCTCGCGGCTTTTGCGATACGGATCGGGAATATCGCGTTCGTTATCCCAATGACCGAAAAGCATGACTTTGCCGCGCATCTCCGGCGCCATTTCATGCAGGGTGGCGATATGCCGTTTTTCCATCGCCAGAATCAGATCGTACTCCCGGCACATCCGCCCGGAGAGCTGGCGCGCACAGTGACCATCGAGGGAAAGATCGTGCGTCGCGGCCACGCTGGCGGCGCGTTCATCCGCCGCTTTCCCCACCAGCGCCCCCAGCCCTGCCGACTCTACGGTCATCTGCGGCAGATGGCTTCTCAGCAGCCGTTCAGCCGTGGGGGAACGACAGATGTTCCCCACGCAAACCACAAGAATTTTGTTAAACATGTCGGTTACCAGGTATGAATGTCTTTCGCCGAGTCGGTCATGTAGCGAACGCCACTGATGGTCGGCAACAGTTGGTTGATCAGACGGTTCCAGCGGGCAACCGGTGCGGTCGTGACGTACACCACGTCATACGGCTGGAGGATAAAGTTGGTAGCCATCACCAGCGAGGTTGCATCAGACATATCCAACTGATAGATGTTGGCCATCTTGCCGCTGTTGCCCTCTTTGGTTGGGCGAATCACGAAGATACCGCTGGCGTCGGAAGTGGTCAGATCGATACCTTCTGCCTGGCCCAGCGCTTCGGTCAGCGTCATGCCGCTGAAGTCCATTTTGAGGGTGCTCTGTTTTTTCACTTCACCCATCACGAAGACTTTCAGATCATCGTTGCGCGGCACGAACAGGATGTCGCCGGGATACAGCAGACGGTTCTGACTCAGATCGCCATTTTGCATCAGCGCCTGTACGGAAATTCGCTGTTCACGGCCGTCGTGGGTCAGCACCACGTTGCGCCAGTCAGCAAGCTCGCCAAGACCGCCGGCGGCGTTGAGCGCGTCCAGTACGGTCAGCGGAACGTTAGTAATGGCCTGCTGGCCTGATTTATTCACCTGCCCGGACACATACACTTTTTGCGAACGGAAGGCCGCCACGTTCACATCGACCTGTGGGTCGGTGATATAGGCAGCGAGGCGTTGGGTGATAGTCTGGCGAATTTCCGCGAGCGTGCGGCCTTTCACCTGAACTTTGCCGATATAAGGATAGAAAATGGTGCCGTCAGGCTGAACCCAGTTGCCGGTATCGCTAGAGCTACGATACTGCCCGGCAGGGGTAGTCAGCTCCGGGTGATCCCAAACGGTGACGTTCAGGACATCGCCTGAGCCCACGCGATACTGGTAATTGCTTAACTCCTGATCCAGCGACATGTTAGGTTGCGCGACGTTAGGACGTGGGCGTAATTGTTCAATCAGTCGCGGGGTCAGCGGATAAACATTCACCATTCGGCCAATGTCATAATCAGCATCCTGCTGCTTAATCACATCTTTTCCGTAAGTAGACATATTGCTGCCTGGAAGTATGGTGCAACCACTCATCAAGCTTAACGACACCAATAATGGCATCAATTTTAGTTTGGATTTCATCATTGATTATTTATCACTTTGGCAGAAAAATTATCCTGTGCGAATTAAATTAATCCGTACCATTTGATTACCCGAGCATTCACCATGCATTTAATTCCAGGTGAATATAACTGGCATATATCCGAAAAAAGATTGGATTCATCCGCAGGCTATTGACAGAATAATCGAGACTTCGCCTCACGCCTTCAGGCACGCTACCGCCCTTGGCTTTCAGCTACCAATTCACCTTAAAATCATGTTGTTATGTAGAATGGAATCAAGCCATAAATGAATATGGAATATTCCTGGATATATATGAACAAATGAGTTTCGTCATATGCATATTTTATGACTGCCACCAATGGCTATTTCATTCAGTACCGGGAGAATTGTTGCAGCTAAGTGAATAGCAGGCAAGGTAAGGCTCGCTGAAAAAATACTTTTAAGAATAATATTAAGACTAATGACCGCGGAGGTTTTAGGAATTTCTTTATATTGACAAATTATATTAATCCCCTATTCCACAATTTATTATCTAAAATATATCACAGACTCTTTATGGTTATTATTCATAAAATTCCCCTGATTTTTATCAGGAGAAATCAGCGGCAAACATTGCATTTTGCC
Organism: Kluyvera cryocrescens NBRC 102467; assembly: GCF_001571285.1. Taxonomy (GTDB): domain Bacteria; phylum Pseudomonadota; class Gammaproteobacteria; order Enterobacterales; family Enterobacteriaceae; genus Kluyvera; species Kluyvera cryocrescens. The sequence continues at coordinate 241,859 of NZ_BCTM01000001.1, forward strand.
TCGCGTTTATCCATGATCAATTTGTCTTGTAACATAAGGTTTTAACTAACGTATGGAATGGATTGCCGATCCGTCTATTTGGGCGGGACTCGTGACGCTGGTCGTCATCGAGCTGGTTCTCGGAATTGATAATTTGGTGTTTATTGCCATCCTGGCCGAAAAGCTGCCGCCAGCCCAACGCGACCGCGCGCGCGTCACCGGGTTGATCCTGGCGATGCTGATGCGCCTGCTGCTGCTAGCCTCTATCTCATGGCTGGTCACGCTGACAAAACCCTTGTTTAGCATCCGCGACTTCACTTTTAGCGCCCGCGATCTGATTATGCTGGTCGGCGGCTTCTTCCTGCTGTTTAAGGCCACGGTAGAGCTTAACGAGCGGCTGGAGGGCAAAGACAGCGATGGCCCGACGCAGCGGCGCGGTGCACGCTTCTGGCCCGTCGTCACGCAAATCGTGGTTCTGGATGCGGTCTTTTCCTTAGACTCAGTGATCACCGCTGTGGGGATGGTAGACCATCTGGCGGTCATGATGGCAGCGGTTATTATCGCCATCAGCCTGATGCTGCTCGCCAGTAAAGCGCTCACCCGCTTTGTGAACAGCCACCCGACCATCGTTATTTTGTGCCTTAGCTTCCTGCTCATGATCGGTTTCAGCCTGGTCGCGGAAGGGTTCGGCGTCATTATTCCGAAAGGCTATCTGTACGCGGCCATCGGCTTCTCAGTGATGATTGAGTTTCTCAACCAACTGGCCATCTTCAATCGCCGTCGTTTCCTGTCGGCCAATCAATCGCTGCGTAGCCGCACCACCGATGCGGTCATGCGTCTGTTGAGCGGGAATAAAGAAGATGCGGAACTGGATGCCAGCACTGCCTCGATGCTGGTCGATCAGGATAACCAGCAGATTTTCGACCCGCAGGAGCGACGAATGATTGAGCGCGTGCTCAATCTCAACCAGCGTACGGTCAGCAGTATTATGACCTCGCGCCACGATATTGAGCATATCGATCTCAGCGCGCCGGAAAGCGAAGTGCGGGCGCTGCTGGAGAAAAACCAGCATACCCGTCTGGTGGTCACCGGCGGCGAGGATGAAGAAGACCTGCTCGGCGTGGTGCACGTCATTGATCTGCTGCAGCAATCGCTGCGTGGAGAGCCGCTGAATTTACGCGTGCTCATCCGTCAGCCGCTGGTCTTCCCGGAAGCACTGCCGCTGCTGTCAGCGTTGGAGCAGTTCCGTAATGCGCGCACCCACTTCGCTTTTGTGGTGGATGAGTTTGGCTCTGTTGAAGGGGTCGTGACGTTAAGTGACGTAACGGAAACCATCGCCGGCAACCTGCCTAACGAGGCGGAAGAAATCGATGCTCGCCATGATATTGCTCGCAATGCGGACGGTAGCTGGACGGCGAACGGTCATATGCCGCTGGAAGATCTGGTGCAATATATCCCGCTGCCGCTGGACGAAAAGCGCGAGTACCACACCATCGCCGGGCTGTTGATGGAGCATCTGCAGCGCGTGCCGAAGGCCGGAGAAGAGGTGCAGATTGGCCCGTGGACGCTGAAAACCTTACAGGTTGAAAGCCACCGCGTGCAAAAGGTGCAGATTATCCCGCCACCGCAGGACGAGCTGGATTACGAAGTGTAGTGACAATGAAAAGCCCGGCAGTGCCAGCCTGACCGGAAGATAATAAAAAACCGGCAGCGTGAGATGCGCTGCCGGTTTTTTTATTGTTTATCGAGCAGTTGCTTCACATCTTTGCCCGATTGGGTGTTCTTATTGCGTTCTGCCCAGTCGTTGAGCCGGCGCTTGGCCTCACTTTGTAGATGACGACGCAACACCTGGTCAACCTGCAAACTGTAATTCAGCTCGTTCCATTTGCCGTAAACCCGCAGCGGAATCGCCGTCGTATTCAGGATATCCACCAGCTTACTCTGGCCTTGCCAGCCGCCGGTTACCTGAATGGCAAACTGCAAATCGCCCTCTTCTTTGACCAGATCCAGCGTGCCTTTACCGGTCAACGCCATCAGCGCAGAGAGCCCGGCCATATTGCTGAAGGTCATGGTACCGCTATCGAGATCGATATCCGCCGTAAACTGGTCGAGACGCGTGGCGCTGTCGTAGTTATCCTGGCCGCGAATATCGGAGCTACGCTCAACCGCCTGCTGCACCAGTTGCTGGAAGTTTAGCCCTTCGGTGCGAGTGTCCTTCATGTCGATATGCGCCTGCCCCTGCCAGTCACGGCGGAAATGCTCAGCGTCAATCATCGAGCCTGAGAAATCGCCGGCCAGCGACATCAACCCAGTCATGTTAATGGGGTAATTAAAGGCCTTCAGCAGACTGGCAATCTGGATATTGTCGAGTTTAGGCTGGAACTGTGCCACCGGCGTGCCGCTGCGGACATCGAGCGTCCCCGGAAGCGATAGCTGCCCGCCATCGAGCATGCCACTCAGTTGGGTGATCTGTAGCCAACCCCGCTGGTTTTCAGCCTGTACGCTGACGTTCGCAAACGGCATGCCGCGCCAGATCACCGTTTTTGCCGCCATCGCCAGGGTGCCGTTAAAGCCGGTCAGCCCGCTATAAGGCATAGCGCTCACGCTGCTGGCTATCACCGGACGCGGGCGCGAAGGCGCAGACTGCGCTTTTTGCGCTCCGCCGTCGCTGCTGGCGATAGCCGAGTGCAGCAGCAGGTTATCAAGATTCAGCTTATCGGACTGCAGATTAAGCGCCCACACGGGAATATCGCCCAGCGTCACGCTCCCCTCGCCCGTCAGCGTACTATCGTTGGCCGTCAGGTTAAGGGTATCAAAGCTGATTTTTTTCCCGCTTTCCTGCCAGCTGGCGTTAAGGCTGCCGCTGCCGGAGATCCCTTGAGCGGGGAGATCGGCGCCTTGCAGCTGCCAGCTAAGCTGAGATAGCTGCGCATCCAGGCGGTGAGGATAGTCCCCGGCCTGCACCTGAGCGGAGAAATTGAGGGTTAAATCGCGCTGGTCGCGGTTAATGCGACCGGAGAAGTCAACGGACGCCTGATGACGGTCATCCTGCTCCATTTGCAGATGAATATCGCGTATCGTGAGCTGTTCATCATCGTCATGCTGGAATACCAGGACGCTATCGACTACCTGCAGCCCGGCGATATCGAAAGACCACCCGCGGTCGCCCGGCTCCTGCGGCAGCGAAGTGCCTTTTGGCGCAACGGGCGCATTTTCAGCGCGCGAGGCTTCAGTTTGCGGCGTCAATTGCACCACCGCACCTTTCAGCATGACCTGCTTCACCTGCAGTTGGTGCGAAAGCAGCGGTAGCAGTGAAACATCAAGACGCATGTTATCCGCACGGATAACCGGTGCGCTGGCCCCCGGTGCGGTTAACGTCATACGGCCGGACAGAATGCTCAGCCGCGGCCAGACGTGCCAACGCAGGGAACCATCAAGCTGAAGTTGATATCCGCTACGGCTTTCAACCTGCTTCACCATATAGCTACGGAAATCGTTCGGATTCACCAGCAGCACCAACGATGACAGGCCGGCAATCAGCACTACCAGCAGGATCATCAGCGTCGTCAATATTCGTCTCATGGCACCCTCATCAGGTTAGCGACGGATGGTCAGTCTTTATCAATACGACTGGCTACCGCGCCCTGCTGATCGCGATATTTCGCGTCTTCACGACGGTTATAGGGGCGCGCAGCCGGGCCGGAAAGCGGCTCAAAGCTTAAGGCGCCAATCAGCATCCCCGGGCGCAGCGCCAGCGGCAGCTTACCGGAGTTATAGAACTCCAGCACGATGCAGCCAGACCAGCCGGGATCGATACGGTGAGCGGTGACGTGGACCATGAGCCCCAGACGCGCCAAAGAGGAACGTCCATCGAGCCAACCGACCAGATCCGCTGGCAGCGTGACCGATTCCAGCGTGACCGCCAGCGCCAGTTCGCCCGGATGAAGATAAAACGCATCGCCCTCTGCCAGCACGATTTCATCGCTCATCACCCGATCCAGCGCCGCGCTGACTTCAGCCTTCGGTCCGCTTAAATCGATATAGGCCGCCGTATGACCGCTAAAAGTGCGAAATTTATTACCTAAACGCACGTCAACCGTTGCGCCATTGATACGCTCAATTGGCGGGCGCGGATTGATCGACAGTCGCCCTTCGTCCAGCCAGGCTTCTATATCTCGGTCACACAGACGCATATCACTCTCCTGTTTTACTACCTGCCCTCTTCCGGCATGGTTAAGGGCCTTTACAGCACGTTACACAATTCACGTGACTTATTCAAAAAACTGGCTAATTTTCGCTTTCAGAATATCAATGGCGATGCGGTTTTTGCCCCCACGCGGCACGATAATGTCAGCGTACTGCTTGGACGGTTCAATAAATTGCAGGAACATCGGGCGTACCGTTTTCTGGTACTGCGCCATCACCGAGTCCATCGAGCGGCCGCGTTCGTTAACATCACGCTTGATACGGCGCATCAGGCAAATATCCAGCGGCGTATCAACGAAAATAGAAAAATTCATCTCATCGCGCAGACGCGCATCGGTCAGCAGCAGAATACCTTCGAGAATAATGACTTTTTTCGGTTCGATATGAATCGTTTCCTGCTTACGGGTATGTTCAACATAGCTATAAACCGGAAGTTCGATAGGATTGCCGCGCTTGAGGGTCTGCAGATGCTGGAACAACAGGCTGTGATCCATCGCATTAGGATGGTCATAGTTGGTTTTAACCCGATCTTCCATGGACAGGTGACTTTGGTCTTTATAATAACTATCTTCAGGAATAACACCGATGTGCTCATCACCTACCTGCTCGCGCAATTCGCGATACAGCGTACTAGCAATGAGACTTTTACCTGAAGCCGATGCGCCGGCGATACCTACAATGACGCACTGATGAGACTTATCAGTCATAAATTTTGCGACCCGATTAACCTGGATGAAAGGAAGGACGGCGCGAATAAACATGCTTATTCAACAGGGGTGTGTTAGGAATAATCCCGCGTATTAGCGCCAAACGCGGCAATTATAGGGATTTCAAGGCTACGATACCAGTCGTATACGCCAATCTGCGGCGACAAAAGATCAATCCCGGTCAGGACGCTTTCGACGATTACCCCCGCAGCATCAATGAGATATTACGGATGGCACTAATCGACGATTATTGTCAATTAGTGTCATAGATCCGATAAACGCGGCCGCAGTTGATGCATAATCAGGGTTACTCTCGGTTTGGCCGGGGATAATATCCCCGGAATTTGTGGTAATGAAGAACGACATCCAACGCAGTTCCCTTGTCCCAACCTTATCCTTCCACCCAATGCAGATCCTCTGCGGTTTGGGAATCGTGACCTGCCTGTTCACGCTATTTTCCTTTACCCTGGTCCACAAACCCAGCGATCTCTCCCCGGTTTGGTTCCCCACGGCGATAATGATGGCGGCCTTTTATCGCTTCAATGTGAAGCTATGGCCGGGAATCGCCCTCGCTGGCATTCTGGGGATTATTGCCGCGACCTGTATCTATTCGCCGTCGGCTATCACGCTGTTCTATCCGCTGGTGAATACGCTGGAAGCCCTGACGGGCGCACTGCTACTGCGCCGCTGGTTGCCGCTCGATAATCCGCTGCGTAACCTGCACGACTGGACGCGAATGGCCATTGCCTGTGCGCTGATCCCGCCGCTGCTGGGCAGCGTGCTGATTGGTACGTTTGCCCCCGGTACCAATGCGTTACAGACATTCTTCGTTTGGATGATTGCCGAAGCCACCGGCGCACTGGCGCTGGTGCCATTAGGCATATTGCTTAATGCCTCGTTCCTCAAACGCATGCGCCACACGCAAGCCTTGCTCAACGTGATACTGACCACGATTATCACCCTCGTGCTGAGTATTCTGTCTATCTTCTACATGCCATGGCCGTTTACCTTCATCATGGTCCTACTCATGTGGAGCGCCGTGCGCCAGCCCCGCGTCGAGACGTTTTTGATTTCCCTGGTGACCATCATGGCGGTGCTGACATTAACCGCCCAGCATCCGATGGTACAGGAGATGATTGAGTCGACCCTCAACATCTATAAGCTGGCCAATATGCCAGGCCTGCCGTTCATGCTGGTGCTGCTACCGACCGGCGTGATGAGCATCACGATGTACGCTATTGATAGCGAAAGAAGGCATATCACCGAAAGCGAGACCCGTTTTCGTAATGCCATGGAGTACTCGGCCATCGGCATGGCGGTTGTCGATACCCACGGGCAGTGGCTGCAGGTGAACAAATCGCTGAGTACGTTCCTTGGCTATAGCCAGCAGGAGCTTCAGCGAATGACCTTCCAGCAGGTGACATGGCATGAAGATCTCGAAGGCGATCTGGCCCAACTTGATCGGCTGATAAGTGGTGAAGTGGACAGCTATTCGCTGGAAAAACGCTACTGCACCCGAGGTGGTGAAATCGTCTGGGCGCTGCTCGCCGTCTCGCTGGTTCGCCATGAGGACGGGACGCCGCTCTATTTCATTAAGCAGATTGAAGACATTAACGACTTGAAAAAAAGCCGTGAAGCCAACCGACAGCTGATGGCAAAAATCACTCAGGCCAACGACGCGCTGTTCCAGGAAAAAGAGCGGCTGCATATTACGCTGGACTCGATTAGCGAAGCGGTGATCAGCACCGATAATGAGCAAAACATTATCTTTATGAATCCGGTCGCCGAGAAAATGAGCGGCTGGAAGCAGGCTGAGGCTGAGGCTCAGGGGAAACCCCTTTTGGACATCCTGCGAATCACCTATGGCAGCGACGGTTTCACCCTGAATCAGCTCAATAGCGAAGAGAAATCAAACGGCGAGGCTGAGCACGATAAAATCCTACAAAACCGCTACGGCGGCAACTTCGATATCCATTACACCATGACGCCATTGAAAACTCAGGAAGGCGAGCGAATTGGTTTTGTACTGGTCATTCAGGATGTCACCGAGTCACGCAAACTGCTTCGTCAGCTAAGCTACAGCGCCACGCACGACGCGCTAACCGATTTACCTAACCGCTCAAGCTTTGAAAGCCAGCTTAAAGGATTACTGAAACTGCTGCCGGGAAGTCATCAGTCGCACGCGCTGGTGATGCTCGACCTCGATTTCTTTAAAGCGGTCAACGACAGCGCCGGACACGCCGCGGGAGACGCCCTACTGCACGAAATTGCCACGCTAATGCGCTCCATGCTGCGGCCCAGCGATATTCTGGCGCGGCTGGGGGGCGATGAATTTGGCTTTATCATTCGCCACTGTTCAACCGAACAGGCGCTGAGCGCCTGTGAGCGGGTAGTCGATGCCATCAACCATTACGAATTCACCTGGGGTGGCCGCCGACACCAGATTGGCGCCAGCGCAGGCTTAACGCTGATCCACGAACACAACGCCAGTCTCGCCGAGGCGCTGGTACAGGCCGATACGGCCTGCTATACCTCAAAAAATAACGGTCGCGGTATTGTCACGGTTTATACCCCGACGCTTCATTCCGGCGACCAGCTCTCCGAATACCAGATATGCAATAACGCGTAAGAGCGCCAGGGCTGCCAGCGCTCGGCATAGCGGCGGATCTGCGCAGGCGTCATGCCCGGGAAACGTTGTTTAATCAGGTAATCATCGGGCAGGAAAATATCCTTCGCCTGCCAGCCGCGCAGGGCGAAGTAATTCGCCGTCCAGCGGCCAATTCCCGGATAGCACTGTAGTGCTTTAAGCGCCTGCTCGACGTTTTCGGGCAGCGCCTGAGGCAGCTCATCGTTCGCCACTGCGTGGGCAAAATGAATTAACGACTCCGCACGCTTTAGCGGCATACCCAACGCTTTCAGTTCTGCCGGGTCCGCCATCGCCAGCTGTCCCGCGGTGGGAAACAGAAAAAAGCCCTCACCGTCTTCGAACGGCTGTCCGTAACGCGCCACGACTTTTCCCGTCAAGCGCGCAGCCATCGCGACGCTCACCAGTTGCCCGAGGATCGCGCGCACGCCCTGTTCAAATACATCCAGCGAACCGGGCAACCGTAGCCCCGGTCTGGACGTGGCCAGCGTGCCCAATGCCCGTTGAATCGGCTGTGGGTCGCAGGCCAAATCCAACAGTTTTATCACCCCTTCCCGCACCTGCTGCTGTCGCGGTATTAATCCCGGCGTGAGCGTAACGTGCAGCACCTGTCGCGCCTCATCAGGCGTCATGGTTATCAACCCACAGTGCGGCCCACAGCGCCAGCTACGGGTGTAGCTACCGCCTTGAAAACGTTCAATACCGGTCACCGCACGCGCCTGTAAAAAAGTGAACATCCAGTGCCAGTCATACGGCGCAAGCCACGGCAGTTCAAACATCATGCTTCCTTATGCAGGGAATTCACCAAAGGGTTACAGCATAGCGGCTAATCGCGGTGAAGACCTTGCTTTCATATTCCAGTTGCCGCCACTGCCACATTCAGCTAAAGTCGCCCCCCTTTCTTCACTGGCATGGGGATGATTGACGTGTTTATTGGTTTTGACTATGGGACAGCGAACTGCTCTATCGCCGTCATGCAGGATGGCGCACCGCGCATGCTGATGATGGAAAACGGCAGCACTCTGCTGCCTTCGATGCTGTCCGCACCGACGCGCGAATCGGTAAGCGAGTGGCTGTACCGCCACCACCAGGTACCGGCGTCAGGCGATGAGACCCAGGCGCTACTGCGCCGGGCAATGAATTACAACCGCGATGAAGATATCGATGTGTTGAGTAACAGCGTGCAGTTTGGCCTCGCGTCGCTCAAGCAATACATCACGGACCCGGAAGAAGTCTACTTCGTGAAATCGCCGAAATCTTTCCTCGGCGCCAGCGGGCTTAAGCCGCAGCAGGTTGCAGTCTTCGAAGATTTGGTCTGCTCTATGATGCTGCATATTCGCCAGCAGGCGCAGACGCAGCTACAGGGCAATCTGGATCAGGCGGTAATTGGTCGCCCAATTAACTTCCAGGGGCTCGGCGGCGATGAAGCCAACGCCCAGGCTGTCGGCATCCTCGAACGCGCGGCGAAACGCGCCGGTTTCCGCGAAGTGGTCTTCCAGTACGAACCGGTTGCCGCCGGTCTGGATTTTGAGGCCACCCTCCGCGACGAAAAACGCGTACTGGTGGTGGATATCGGCGGCGGGACCACCGACTGCTCGGTTCTGCTGATGGGGCCGCAGTGGCGCACCCGCCACGACCGTGAACAAAGCCTGCTTGGCCACAGCGGCTGCCGCGTCGGCGGGAACGATCTCGACATCGCCCTAGCCTTCAAAAGCCTAATGCCGCTGCTGGGCATGGGGGGCGAGACCGAAAAAGGTATCGCTCTGCCGATTCTCCCATGGTGGAACGCGGTCGCAATCAACGATGTCCCTGCACAAACCGATTTCTACAGCGCCGCCAACGGTCGCCTGCTGCGCGATCTGGCGCGCGACGCCCGCGATGCGGAAAAAGTGTTTCTGCTGTATAAAGTCTGGCAGCAGCGTTTAAGCTATCGCCTGGTACGCTGTGCGGAAGAGAGCAAAATCGCGCTGTCCGAGAACACGCAAATTGATACCGCGCTGCCGTTCATTAGCGACACGTTAGCCACCGCCATCAGCCAGGACGGGCTGGAAGCGGCGCTGAATCAGCCGCTGACGCGCATTCTTGAGCAGGTACAGTTGGCGCTGGAAAACAGCAGCGAAAAACCCGACGTTATCTACTTAACCGGTGGTAGCGCTCGCTCCCCGCTGATTAAGAAAGCGCTGGCCGAACAGCTACCAGGCATTCCTATCGCCGGTGGCGATGATTTTGGCTCGGTCACCGCCGGTCTTGCACGCTGGGCGCAGGTGGTTTTCGCCTGATCGGACCGTTGACTTCGCTGCTTTTTCAACCTACCGTAAAGGAGTTAGGGTAAGGGAGGATTGCTCTTCCCCCTGGTGTCTTAGTAAGCCGGTAAGCTAATGACTAAGAGTATCACCAGTATGATGACCCTGTTCATCATCACCCTTTCCATATATAAGGCCCCTTCATCAGGAGGGGCTTTCCTGTGTTTTATACCCGTCATACTTCAAGTTGCCTGTGCGTTGGCTACGCTCGTTCACCCCAGTCACGTACTCCTGTACGCTCCTGGGGATTCACTCCCTTGCCGCCTTTCTGCAACTCGAATTATTTTGGCTATAGCACCTCGCTAAACGCCGCTGACGGTACCACCAACGGTCGTTTTGCGCCGTTTCATTCCCTCGCCTTGCGAGCCTACTCGTAAAGCCGTTCGTGTTTCGGACGATTCTCGCCGTCTTTCATATTTCCTCCATTTTTTCTGAGCGTTCCGTAACTAAACTAGTATCATTTCGTGGAATGATTCAGGACGAGACACGTATAACAATGAAAGGCAGTCATAACACACGCTGGCGAATTGCGCTGGCCGTGCTGGTGGTTATCGCGGGGGCGGTCGGCATCTGGCACTTCAGCAGTAATTCCAATACTTCGGCATCTGGCGCCGCGAAACCTGCGGGTGCACCTGCGGGCGGCGGACGTCATGGTGGCCGTTTCGGCGGCACCCTTGCGCCAGTACAGGCCGCCACCGCCACCAGCGAAGCCGTACCCCGTTACTTAAGCGGGTTAGGCACCATTACCGCTGCTAACACAGTCACCGTCAGAAGCCGCGTGGACGGCCAGCTCATGGCGATTCATTTCCAGGAAGGGCAGCAGGTTAAAGCCGGCGATCTGCTGGCAGAAATCGATCCGAGTCAATTCAAAGTCGCGCTGGCGCAGGCCCAGGGACAGCTGGCGAAAGATAAAGCTACGCTCGCCAACGCCCGCCGCGATTTGGCGCGTTACCAGCAGTTAGTGAAAACCAATCTTGTTTCTCGTCAGGAACTCGACACCCAGCAGTCGCTGGTCAGCGAGACCGAAGGCACCATTAAAGCCGATGAAGCGTCGGTGGCCAGCGCTCAGCTCCAGCTCACCTGGAGCCGGATTACGGCACCTATCGATGGCCGCGTCGGTTTAAAACAGGTCGATATCGGTAACCAAATTTCCAGCGGTGATACCACCGGGATTGTGGTGCTGACGCAAACGCACCCGATAGACCTCGTCTTTACGCTGCCAGAAAATGACATCGCCACCGTCGTTGCGGCGCAGAAAGCAGGTAAATCGCTGGCCGTTGAAGCCTGGGATCGAACCAATAAAACCAAGCTCAGCGACGGCGCGCTGCTGAGCCTCGACAACCAAATTGATGCCACAACCGGGACCATCAAACTCAAAGCCCGTTTTAATAATCAGGACGATGCGCTGTTCCCTAACCAATTCGTCAACGCCCGTATGCTGGTGGATACCCAACAAAACGCCGTGGTGATCCCAACGGCCGCACTGCAGATGGGCAACGATGGTCACTTCGTCTGGGTCCTCAATAGCGATAACAAGGTCAGTAAACACACGGTCGTACCGGGTATTCAGGATAGCCAGAAAGTGGTTATTGACGCCGGACTCTCCGCGGGAGACCGCGTCGTGACGGATGGGATTGATCGCCTGACCGAGGGTGCGAAGGTAGAAGTGGTCACCGCCCATGACGCCACCGCCGCCAGCAGCGAAAAACCGGCGGCGGCAGAAGACCACTCCGCCGGTCATAAAGGAGCGCGCGGCTGATGCAAGTTTTACCGCCGAGCAGCACAGGCGGCCCATCCCGCCTGTTTATTATGCGCCCTGTCGCCACCACCCTATTGATGGTGGCGATTTTGCTGGCCGGGATTATCGGCTACCGTTTTCTACCCGTCTCTGCGCTCCCCGAGGTAGATTACCCAACGATTCAGGTCGTCACGCTCTACCCTGGCGCCAGCCCGGATGTCATGACCTCCGCCGTTACGGCACCGCTGGAACGCCAGTTTGGCCAAATGTCCGGCTTAAAACAAATGTCATCGCAAAGCTCAGGCGGTGCTTCGGTGGTGACGCTGCAATTCCAGCTTACCCTGCCGCTGGACGTTGCTGAGCAGGAAGTGCAGGCGGCCATTAACGCCGCCACCAACCTGCTGCCAAATGATCTGCCCAACCCTCCGGTCTACAGTAAGGTGAACCCGGCGGATCCGCCAATCATGACGCTTGCCGTCACCTCCACCGCCACGCCGATGACCGAAGTGGAAGATATGGTGGAAACGCGCGTCGCGCAGAAAATCTCCCAGGTCTCCGGCGTCGGTCTGGTGACGCTGGCGGGCGGCCAGCGCCCCGCTGTCCGCGTGAAGCTTAACGCCCAGGCGATTGCCGCCCTGGGGCTGACCAGTGAAGATATTCGCACCGCGATCACCAGCGCCAACGTCAACTCCGCTAAAGGCAGTCTGGACGGTCCGTCGCGGGCGGTTACGCTCTCGGCCAACGACCAGATGCAGTCGGCGCAGGAATACCGCCAACTGATTATTGCCTACAAAAACGGCGCGCCTATTCGCTTAGGCGATGTGGCGACCATTGAACAAGGGGCGGAAAATACCTGGCTTGGCGCATGGGCCAATAAAAAACAGGCTATCGTGATGAACGTGCAGCGCCAGCCGGGTGCCAATATCATTTCGACCGCCGATAGCATTCGTCAAATGCTGCCGCAGCTGACCGAAAGCCTGCCGAAGTCGGTCAAGGTAGAGGTGCTGTCTGACCGTACCACCAATATTCGTGCCTCCGTCTCCGACACCCAGTTTGAGCTGATGCTGGCGATTGCGCTGGTAGTCATGATCATCTATCTGTTTCTGCGCAACGTGCCGGCAACCATCATTCCCGGCGTGGCCGTACCGCTGTCGTTAGTCGGTACATTTGCGGTCATGGTGTTCCTCGACTTTTCCATCAACAACCTGACGCTGATGGCGTTGACCATTGCCACCGGGTTTGTGGTCGATGACGCTATCGTGGTGATTGAAAACATTTCGCGCTACATCGAAAAAGGCGAGAAACCGATGGCGGCGGCGCTAAAAGGCGCGGGCGAAATTGGCTTTACCATCATCTCCCTGACCCTGTCGCTGATTGCGGTGCTGATCCCGCTGCTGTTTATGGGCGATATCATCGGCCGTCTGTTCCGTGAGTTTGCTATCACCCTCGCAGTGGCCATTCTGATCTCGGCCATCGTTTCACTGACCCTGACGCCTATGATGTGCGCGCGCATGCTGAGTCATGAATCGCTGCGTAAACAAAACCGCTTCTCCCGCGCTAGCGAGCGTTTCTTCGAGCGAGTGATTGCCGTTTACGGCCATTGGCTGGCCCGCGTATTAAACCATCCTTGGTTAACCCTGAGCGTAGCGCTGGGCACGCTGGCGCTGTCGATTATTCTGTGGGTTACCATCCCGAAAGGCTTCTTCCCGATTCAGGATAACGGCATTATTCAAGGCACGCTCCAGGCGCCGCAGTCGGTCTCATTCACCAGCATGGCGCAGCGTCAGCAGACGGTAGCCGACGCGATCCTAAAAGATCCGGCGGTTGCCAGTTTAACCTCCTTTGTTGGCGTTGACGGTACCAACCCGGCGCTCAACAGCGCGCGTCTGCAAATTAACCTAAAACCGCTAAGCGACCGTGATGACCGGGTACAAACCGTCATTAACCGTCTGCAACAGTCGGTGGCACGTATTCCGGGCGTTGAACTGTATCTGCAACCGACGCAGGATCTCACCATCGATACCACCGTTAGCCGCACGCAATATCAGTTTACGTTGCAGGCCAACTCGCTGGATGCGCTCAGCCAATGGGTGCCGCAGCTGATGACCCAGCTACAGGCACAGCCGCAGCTCTCCGACGTCAGCAGCGACTGGCAGGATCAGGGACTGGTGGCCTTTGTGAACGTCGATCGCGACAGCGCCAGCCGTCTGGGTATTTCCATGGCCGACATCGACAACGCGCTGTATAACGCCTTTGGCCAGCGCCTGATTTCCACCATCTACACCCAGGCTAACCAATATCGCGTCGTGCTGGAGCACGATACCCGAGCCACGCCGGGATTAGCGGCGCTGGATAATATTCGCCTGACCAGTAGCGACGGCGGCATTGTCCCACTGACCGCGATTGCCAAAATCGAGCAGCGCTTTGCGCCGCTGTCGATTAACCATCTCGACCAGTTCCCGGTAACCACCATTTCCTTCAACGTACCGAATGGCTATTCGCTGGGCGATGCGGTGCAGTCTATTCAGGATGCGGAAAAATCACTGAACTTCCCGACGGACATTCGTACCGAATTCCAGGGCAGCACCCTCGCCTTCCAGTCGGCGCTGAGCAGCACCATCTGGCTGGTCGTGGCGGCCATCGTCGCGATGTATATCGTGCTCGGCGTGCTGTATGAAAGCTTTATCCACCCGATCACCATTCTGTCGACGCTGCCAACGGCGGGCGTCGGCGCGCTGCTGGCGCTAATGATTTCGGGCAGCGAGCTGGACGTCATTGCCATCATCGGCATCATCTTGCTTATCGGTATCGTGAAGAAGAACGCCATCATGATGATCGACTTTGCGCTAGCGGCTGAACGCGAGCAGGGCATGGAACCGCGCGAGGCTATTTACCAGGCCTGTCTGCTGCGTTTCCGCCCAATCCTGATGACCACGTTGGCGGCGCTGCTGGGCGCCCTGCCGCTGATGCTAAGCACCGGGGTAGGCGCAGAGCTGCGGCGTCCGCTGGGGATCGGCATGGTCGGAGGCCTGCTGGTGAGCCAGGTGCTGACGCTGTTCACCACGCCGGTCATCTATCTGCTGTTCGACAGACTGTCGCTATACCTGAAAAGCCGCTTCCCACATCGTGAAGAGGAAGCGTAAGTGAAATTTTTTGCGCTCTTCATCTACCGTCCGGTGGCGACGATCCTGATTTCGCTCGCCATCACCCTGTGCGGCATTCTGGGCTTTCGGCTGCTGCCGGTGGCTCCGCTGCCGCAGGTAGACTTCCCGGTTATCATGGTCAGCGCCTCGCTGCCCGGGGCCTCGCCGGAAACCATGGCATCGTCGGTTGCCACCCCGCTTGAACGTTCGCTTGGGCGCATTGCCGGCGTCAACGAAATGACCTCCAGCAGCTCGCTGGGCAGTACGCGCATCATTCTTGAGTTTAACTTCGATCGCGATATCAACGGTGCAGCGCGCGATGTGCAGGCGGCCATCAACGCCGCGCAGAATCTGCTGCCCAGCGGTATGCCGAGCCGTCCAACCTACCGCAAGGCCAATCCGTCCGATGCGCCAATCATGATCCTGACGCTCACCTCGGACACTTACTCCCAGGGCGAGTTGTACGATTTTGCCTCCACCCAGCTGGCGCAGAACATCGCGCAGATTGACGGCGTTGGTGACGTGGACGTGGGCGGCAGTTCCCTGCCTGCGGTGCGTGTTGATCTCAATCCGCAGGCGCTGTTTAACCAGGGCGTGTCGCTGGATGCGGTGCGTACGGCTATCAGCAATGCCAACGTGCGTAAGCCGCAGGGGGCGATTGAAGATACCGCGCACCGCTGGCAGGTACAGACTAACGATGAGCTAAAAAAAGCGGCGGAGTATAAGCCGCTGATTATTCACTACAACAACGGGGCTGCGGTGCGCCTGAGCGACGTGGCAAACATCACCGATTCGGTGCAGGATGTGCGTAACGCGGGGATGACCAACGCCAAACCGGCGATTTTGTTGATGATCCGCAAACTGCCGGAAGCCAACATCATCCAGACCGTTGATAGCATTCGTGCCGAACTGCCGGCGCTGCAGGAAACCATTCCCGCCGCTATCGATCTGCAAATTGCCCAGGATCGCTCGCCGACCATCCGCGCATCGTTGGAAGAAGTGGAGCAGACGCTGGTTATTTCGGTGGCGCTGGTTATCCTCGTGGTGTTCCTGTTCCTGCGTTCGGGGCGCGCAACGCTGATCCCAGCGGTGGCGGTTCCGGTTTCGTTAATCGGCACCTTTGCCGCCATGTATCTGTGCGGATTTAGCCTCAACAACCTGTCGCTGATGGCGCTGACCATCGCCACCGGTTTTGTGGTCGATGACGCCATCGTGGTATTGGAAAATATCTCTCGTCATCTGGAAGCCGGGATAAAGCCACTACAGGCGGCGCTGCAGGGTAGCCGTGAGGTTGGCTTTACCGTCCTGTCGATGAGCGTTTCGCTGGTAGCCGTGTTCCTGCCACTGCTGCTGATGGGCGGCCTGCCCGGTAGGCTGCTGCGCGAATTCGCCGTCACGCTGTCGGTGGCTATCGGTATTTCGCTAGCGGTGTCGTTAACGCTGACGCCGATGATGTGCGGCTGGATGCTGAAATCCAGCCGTCCGCATACGCCAACCCGCACCAAAGGTCTGGGGCGTTTACTGGTCGCCATGCAGCAGGGTTATGGCAAATCCTTGCGCTGGGTCCTCAATCACGCACGGTTGGTCGGCGTGGTGTTCCTCGCGACCATCGCCCTGAACGTCTGGCTCTATATTTCGATTCCGAAAACCTTCTTCCCGGAGCAGGACACCGGGGTGCTGATGGGCGGAATCCAGGCCGATCAGAGCATCTCCTTCCAGGCGATGCGCGGCAAACTGCAGGACTTTATGAAGATCATTCGTGAAGATCCGGCGGTTGATAATGTCACCGGCTTTACCGGCGGCTCGCGCGTCAACAGCGGGATGATGTTTATCACTCTCAAATCTCGCGACCAGCGTCACGAATCCGCGCAGCAGATCATCGACCGGTTGCGTAAGAAGCTCGCTAAAGAACCCGGCGCCAACCTGTTCTTAATGGCGGTCCAGGACATTCGCGTCGGCGGACGGCAGGCCAACGCCAGCTATCAGTACACCCTGCTCTCCGATGATTTAAGCGCCCTTCGCGAATGGGAGCCGAAGATCCGCAAAGCGCTGGCCGCACTGCCAGAGCTGGCCGACGTCAACTCGGATCAGCAGGACAACGGGGCCGAGATGGATCTGATCTATGATCGGGAAACCATGTCGCGTCTGGGTATTAGCGTCGAAGAGGCCAACAGCCTGCTCAACAACGCCTTCGGCCAACGACAGATCTCCACCATCTATCAGCCGCTTAATCAGTACAAAGTGGTGATGCAGGTTGACCCTGTTTACACCCAGGACGTCAGTGCGCTGGATAAAATGTTCGTGATTAATAACGACGGCAAAGCCATTCCGCTGTCTTATTTCGCCAAATGGCAGCCGGCCAACGCGCCGCTGTCGGTGAACCATCAGGGGCTATCAGCTGCCTCTACGGTTTCCTTTAACCTGCCGACCGGCAAATCGCTCTCGGAAGCCAGCGACGCCATCACCCGTACCATGACACAGTTGGGCGTCCCGCCAACGGTGCGCGGATCTTTCGCCGGCACGGCGCAGGTATTCCAGGATACGATGAACTCGCAGGTTATTCTGATTATCGCCGCTATCGCCACGGTCTATATCGTGCTGGGGATTTTGTATGAGAGCTACGTCCACCCGCTGACCATTCTCTCTACTCTGCCGTCCGCAGGCGTTGGCGCGCTGCTGGCGCTGGAGCTTTTCGGTGCCCCGTTTAGCCTAATCGCCCTCATTGGGATCATGCTATTAATTGGCATTGTGAAGAAAAATGCCATCATGATGGTCGACTTTGCCCTTGAGGCGCAGCGTAACGGCAACCTATCGCCGGAAGAGGCGATTTTCCAGGCCTGTCTGCTGCGTTTTCGCCCGATAATGATGACCACGCTGGCGGCGCTGTTCGGTGCGCTGCCGCTGGTTATCTCCGGTGGCGATGGGTCGGAACTGCGTCAACCGCTGGGGATTACGATTGTAGGGGGGCTGGTCATGAGCCAGTTGCTGACCCTTTACACCACACCGGTGATTTATCTGTTCTTCGAGAGTCTACGTCTGCGTTTTTCGCGTCAAACCCGACAATCGGTAACGGAATAACCATGACTGAACTTCCAGCCAACGTTCGCTGGCAACTGTGGATCGTGGCGTTCGGCTTTTTCATGCAATCGCTGGACACCACGATAGTCAACACCGCCCTCCCCTCCATGGCGCTAAGCCTGGGGGAGAGCCCGCTGCACATGCATATGGTGGTGGTCTCCTATGTGCTGACCGTCGCAGTGATGCTGCCCGCCAGCGGCTGGCTGGCCGACAGGGTCGGCGTGCGGAACATCTTTTTTATCGCCATTATTCTCTTCACGCTCGGCTCGCTGTTTTGCTCACTTTCCAGCACGCTTAACGAACTGGTGATGGCCCGCGTATTGCAAGGGATCGGCGGCGCGATGATGGTTCCTGTCGGCAGGCTAACGGTGATGAAAATCGTGCCTCGCGAACAATACATGGCCGCGATGACCTTCGTCACCCTGCCAGGCCAGGTTGGCCCGCTGCTGGGCCCGGCGCTGGGGGGGATTCTGGTTGAATATGCCTCATGGCACTGGATTTTCCTGATCAATATTCCCGTTGGCATCATCGGCTGTATCGCCACGTTGGTACTGATGCCCAACTACACGGTACAAACCCGGCGTTTTGATATTTCAGGATTTATCGTGCTGGCGCTGGGCATGGCGACGCTGACGCTGGCGCTTGATGGGCAAAAAGGCCTGGGCATTTCGCCGATGATGATGGGCGCACTGGTGGCTATCGGCGCCGTCTCCATCCTGATGTACCTGTGGCATGCCTACGGCAACGACGGTGCGCTGTTTAGCCTCAAGCTGTTCAATACGCCAACCTTCTCGCTGGGGCTGGCCGGTAGCTTTGCCGGGCGTATCGGCAGCGGCATGCTGCCGTTTATGACGCCGGTGTTTATGCAGATTGGTCTCGGTTTCACCCCATTTCATGCCGGTCTGATGATGATCCCGATGGTACTCGGCAGCATGGGCATGAAGCGCATCGTGGTGCAGGTGGTTAACCGCTTTGGTTACCGTCACGTGCTGGTGTTCAGCACTCTTAGCCTGGCGCTCATCAGCCTGCTCTTTATGTTCACCGCGCTGGCCGGTTGGTACTACGCGCTGCCGGTCGTGTTGTTTATCCAGGGTATGGTCAACTCCAGCCGTTTCTCGTCGATGAACACCCTAACGCTAAAAGACCTGCCGGACGAACATGCCAGCAGCGGCAATAGCCTGCTGTCGATGATTATGCAGCTATCGATGAGTATCGGTGTCACCATCGCGGGGATCCTGCTGGGGATGTTTGGCCAGCAGCATATTGCGGTAGGCAGCGACACCACTCACCACGTATTTATGTACACCTATTTATGTATGGCCGTGATTATTGCGCTTCCAGCCCTCGTGTTCGCGCGAGTGCCGGACGATATCAGCAAAAACGTGGTTATCGCCCGACGCAAATTGAAGGAGTAAATCGTGAAATTATGGCGCCCGGGGATCTCCGGCAAACTGTTTCTCGCCATTTTAGCCACCTGTATTGTGCTGCTGATTAGCATGCATTGGGCGGTGCGCATCAGCTTTGAGCGCGGTTTTATTGACTACATCAAGCGCGGTAACGAACAGCGGCTACAGCTGCTGAGCGATGCGCTGGCGGAGCAGTATGCCCAGCACGGTAACTGGCGCTTTTTACGCAACAACGATCGTTTTATCTTCCAGATCCTACGCTCATTCGAACACGATAATAATGAGGACAAAATGCCGCCAGGCCCTCCCGGCCCCGGTATGGGTCCCGAACGCGGAGGCATGCCGCCGCACGGCTGGCGAACCCAGTTTTGGGTGGTGGATCAAAACGCCCGCGTGTTGGTTGGTCCGCGTGAAGCGGTGCCGCACGATGGCACCCGGCGCGGTATTATCGTTAACGGTATGGAGGTCGGCGCCGTCATTGCTTCACCGGTCGAACGGTTGACCCGGAACACCGATATCAATTTCGACAGGCAACAGCGGCGCACCAGTTGGCTTATCGTCGGGCTGGCTACTCTGCTCGCCGCACTGGCCACCTTCCCGCTGGCGCGCGGGCTTATCGCGCCGGTAAGGCGGCTGGTAGAAGGCACCCACAAGCTGGCGGCCGGTGACTTTTCAACCCGCGTGCCGGTCACCAGCGGCGATGAGCTGGGCAAGCTGGCGCAGGATTTTAACCAGCTTGCCAGCACGCTGGAGAAAAACCAGCAGATGCGCCGCGATTTAATGGCCGACATTTCCCATGAGCTGCGTACTCCGCTGGCGGTGCTGCGTGGGGAACTGGAAGCCATTCAGGACGGTGTCCGCAAATTTACCCCGGAATCGGTGACCTCGTTGCAGGCGGAAGTTGCCACGCTCACCAAGCTGGTCAACGATTTGCATCAGCTGTCCATGTCCGATGAAGGGGCGTTGGCCTACCAGAAATCACCGGTAGATATCATTTCGCTGCTGGAGATCGCCGCCGATGCCTTCCGTGAACGTCTTGCCAGCCGGGGATTGACGCTGAATCTGGCGCTGGCGGAAAATGCCACGGTCTTCGGCGATCCGGACCGTTTGATGCAGCTATTCAACAATCTGCTGGAAAACAGCCTGCGCTACACCGATAGCGGCGGCCAGGTGCTGATTCGTACCCACCTCAATCCTCAGCACATCGTGATGGAGTTTGCTGACAGCGGCCCGGGCGTCACCGATGAACAGCTGAGCAAACTGTGCGAACGCTTTTACCGCACCGAAGGTTCACGCAACCGCGCTAGCGGCGGATCCGGCCTTGGACTGGCGATCTGCGCCAATATCGTTGCCGCTCACGGCGGCCGTCTTGAGGTCGGGCATTCGCCTTTTGGCGGGGTTAGCATTAAAGTAGAGTTACCGCTGGAACGCGCAATACCGAGAGAGATATGACCGAGTTACCAATTGATGAGAACGCCCCACGCATTTTGATTGTGGAAGATGAACCCAAACTGGGACAACTGCTCATCGACTATCTACTGGCAGCGCACTATGCACCGACGTTAATTAGCCACGGCGATAAAGTGCTGCCGTATGTCCATCAGTCGCCCCCAAATCTGATCCTGCTGGATTTAATGCTGCCGGGCACCGACGGCCTAACGCTGTGCCGCGAAATTCGCCGCTTCTCTGACGTTCCTATCGTGATGGTGACGGCTAAAATTGAAGAGATTGACCGTCTGCTGGGGCTGGAAATTGGCGCAGACGACTATATCTGTAAGCCGTACAGCCCGCGAGAAGTGGTCGCGCGCGTGAAAACCATTTTACGCCGCTGTAAGCCACGCCAGGAGCTACAGGCGCTGGACGAGCAAAGTCCGCTTATCGTCGACGAAAACCGCTTTCAGGCCTCGTGGCGTGACCGCCTGCTGGATCTCACCCCGGCTGAATTTCGCCTGCTAAAAACCCTGTCGCAGGAGCCCGGCAAAGTGTTTTCCCGCGAACAGTTGCTTAACCATCTGTATGACGACTATCGCGTGGTGACCGACCGTACCATCGACAGCCACATTAAAAATCTGCGCCGCAAGCTGGAGTCGCTTGACGCCGAGCAGTCGTTTATCCGCGCCGTCTACGGCGTGGGCTACCGCTGGGAAGCCGATGCCTGCCGGATGGCCTAACCCCATCGCGAGCGGTTTCACCACCGCTCGCTATTCTCTCCCGCCGTATTATTAGCATCTGTGCAAATTTCTCCCATACTCATACAGTCAGCCAATACTTCTAACCACTTCAATTTCATCAAGGAGTCACCATGGCGGGTTGGTTTGAGTTAAGTAAAAGCAGTAACGACCAGTTTCGTTTTGTCCTGAAAGCAGGCAATGGCGAAGTCATTCTTACCAGCGAGCTGTACACCACCAGAGCGTCGGCGGAAAACGGCATCGCCTCCGTGCGTACCAACAGTCCGCTGGACGAGCGCTACGAGAAAAAAACGGCGACCAACGGTAAATTCTATTTCAATCTCAAAGCCGGTAATCACCAGGTGATTGGCAGCAGCCAGCAGTACGCCAGCGAAGCCTCGCGCGATAAAGGCATCGCTTCGGTGAAAACCAACGGTGCCAGCGAGACCGTAAAAGATAACACCTGATAGGTAGATACCCCTCCGGGTGGCCGCTGACAGCCACCCGGCGCTTTACCTCACCTCTGCACAGCGCTACAATGCCCGCCCTTAAAGTGGGGACACTCCCCAACTCGCCGCATCAGGTGTGGCGAATCTGACCTGTCATCAGAACGAGAAAATCATGTTTAAACCGGAACTCCTCTCCCCGGCGGGAACGCTGAAAAATATGCGTTACGCTTTCGCTTACGGTGCCGATGCAGTTTATGCCGGCCAACCGCGCTACTCGCTGCGCGTGCGTAACAACGAATTCAATCACGAAAATCTGCAGCTCGGCATCAATGAGGCCCACGAACTGGGTAAAAAATTCTATGTGGTGGTCAACATTGCCCCGCATAACGCCAAGCTGAAAACCTTTATTCGTGATTTGAAGCCGGTGGTGGATATGGGGCCGGATGCGCTGATTATGTCCGATCCAGGGCTGATTATGCTGGTACGTGAAAACTTCCCTGACATGGATATTCACCTGTCCGTGCAGGCGAACGCCGTCAACTGGGCTACGGTAAAATTCTGGAAACAGATGGGCCTGACCCGCGTGATCCTCTCCCGCGAGCTGTCGCTGGAAGAAATTGAAGAGATCCGCAGCCAGGTGCCGGATATGGAGATTGAAATCTTCGTCCACGGCGCGCTGTGCATGGCCTACTCCGGCCGCTGCCTGCTGTCTGGCTACATCAACAAGCGTGACCCGAACCAGGGCACCTGCACCAACGCCTGCCGCTGGGAATACAACGTACAGGAAGGCAAAGAAGACGATATCGGCAATATCGTTCACAAATACGAACCGATCCCGGTACAGAACGTGGAGCCAACCCTCGGCGTTGGCGCACCGACCGATCAGGTGTTTATGCTGGAAGAGGCCAAACGTCCGGGCGAGTACATGACCGCCTTTGAAGACGAACACGGCACCTACATCATGAACTCAAAAGATCTGCGCGCCGTGGCTCACGTTGAGCGTCTGACCCAAATGGGCGTGCACTCGCTGAAAATCGAAGGCCGCACCAAATCGCACTACTACTGCGCCCGCACCGCGCAGGTCTATCGTAAAGCGATTGATGATGCCGCTGCCGGTAAACCATTCGATACCAACCTGCTGGAAACGCTGGAAAACCTCGCCCACCGTGGTTACACCGAAGGTTTCCTGCGTCGCCACACGCATGACGATTATCAGAACTACGAATACGGTTTTTCGGTCTCCGAGCGCCAGCAGTTTGTCGGCGAATTTACCGGCCAGCGCAAAGGCGTGATGGCCGAAGTGGCGGTGAAAAACAAATTTGCCCTTGGCGATAATCTGGAACTGATGACCCCGCAGGGCAACGTCAACTTCAGCCTCGAGCAGATGGAAGATGCCAAAGGCGTCGCGAAACCGGTCGCACCGGGCGACGGTCACACCGTATGGATTCCCGTGCCGGAAGATATCGAACTGGAGTATGGTCTGCTGATGCGCAATTTCACGGGAGAATCCACTCGGAATCCGCATAACAGCTAGTACATATATATTGTTTTTCAATAGCAAAGATTCTTAGAAATGGATCACAGACGGAATTATCAATAGTCGATACTATTCCCTCCGCTGAAAAACATAATCCATAAATGCTAGCTGTACCCAAGAACCACCTCCTTAGCCTGTGTAATCTCCCTTACACGGGCTTATTTTTTTGTCCCAGCCTGAGTGCCCTTCTTCCGCGTTGCCGTCACCCTTTCCAGCGCAGCCTGGGCTAAAAAACCAGACCGACTCTTGAACTCCGGATTACTAGCCACGCAGCGATCAATTCTATCAATCAATGATTTCGGCAGCGTCACGTTGATTTTTTCCGAGCCACCGAGCAGCCGGGTCATATCAATCTCAACAAGCGCCCAGGTATAGTCCGAATATTGTGGGTCTTTGGCCAACTCAGCCACGGTGGATACCGTGGGAATATCCTGTTCGAGTTCAACCAGCAGCTCAATGTGGCCAGTTATCGCCTCTTTAGCACTGTAGATGGCATCATCCAGCGTATCCCCTGCTGAAAAGCAGCCAGGAAGATCGGGAACGATAACTCCGTAAGCATGCTTTTCGTCCCCCGCCTCAATTGCTATTGGGTAGAACATAATTTGCCTCTTTGTCTGAGCAGGGTTATATCCCGGCCTGTTTTCTTATGCTTTTCACCGTACCTATCGGTAACTCTTTTTTAGGATGCGGTATCGTGACCAACCCAGGTTTTGTGGGATGAGTAAAGTGATGATGGCTGCCATTCACCCTTATAAGTCTCCAACCATCAGCCTTAATTTCTGCAATTAACGTTCGGCTATCCATACCCACCCTCCCTTCCAATAAAAAAATTATAACTCCACTAACTCCACAATACAAACTCACGGAGTTAGTGGAGTTATAATTTGGTAGCAAGCACATCTGACCGTCCTTTGTTACACTCTTTGCATACCCCATAAAGAGGTACCACGATGTCAGATTTTCCAGCCAGTTTATTGATCCTTAACGGCAAAGGTGCCAACCACCCGCAGCTGCGTGAAGCGGTTGAACTGCTGCGCGACGAAGGCGTAGAGATTTATGTCCGCGTAACGTGGGAGAAAGGCGACGCGGTTCGCTATGTGGAAGAGGCGATCGCCCTCAAGGTCGCAACGGTGATTGCCGGCGGCGGCGACGGCACCATCAACGAAATTGCGACTGCGCTTATCCAGTGCGAGGGGAACCCGGTTCCGGCACTCGGCATTTTGCCGCTTGGCACCGCCAACGACTTCGCGACCAGCGTCAATATCCCGGCCGATATGGCCAATGCCTTAAAGCTGGCGATTGCCGGGCGCGACGTGCCGGTTGATATCGCCCAAGTGAATGGCAAAACCTGTTTTATCAATATGGCTACCGGCGGTTTTGGTACGCGTATCACCACCGAAACGCCGGAGAAATTGAAAGCCGCGCTCGGCGGCGTGTCGTATCTGATCCACGGGCTGATGCGCATGGACACCTTAAAACCCGACCGCTGCAAAATACAGGGCGAGAACTTTAGCTGGCAAGGCGATGCGCTGGTGATTGGCATCGGCAATGGACGTCAGGCCGGGGGCGGGCAACAGCTTTGCCCGGACGCGCTGATTGACGACGGCCTGCTGCATCTGCGTATTTTTACCGGCGAAGAGCTTCTGCCGGCGCTGTTTAATACGCTGGCCAGCAGCGATGGCACGGAGAATCTGGTGGACAGCGTGTCACCGTGGTTTGAAGTAACGGCGCCACATGAGATGACCTTTAACCTCGACGGCGAGCCGTTGAGCGGGAAAACCTTCCGCATGGAGATTTTGCCGGCGGCACTGCGCTGTCGCCTGCCGCCGGACTGCCCGTTGCTGCGTTAACGCATCGCGCGCTTTAAGATCCGTTCTGATTGACGTTTGAAATCCGTTGCCGCTTCGGCGACGGTTTTCTTACCGTAGTCAATCGACTGCAGTGCGCTATCAAACTCCTGTACCAACTGTGGGTCTTCAAGATATGGCGATACCGAAAGCTGCTTCGGCAGCGCCAGCGCCTGTTTAATCCCGGCAACCGAAGGATCCTTGTCGTTAATCACCCCGGCCGCCGTCAACGTCGCCACCGCACTTTTGCTCAGCGGTACGCCACGCTCCAGCCCCAGTAGCGTCACCCCCTCTTTGCTGTTAAGCAGGAAGTTAATCAGCTTCGCCGCCGCCTGCGGATTTTTACTGGTTTTACCAATCGACAACATCATTGAGGGCTTCATAAACAGCCCCGCATCGGTCGCCCCCGGCAGCATCGGATAATCACCGAGCACCAGTTTAGCCGGTGGCTTGAGGTTATCGGAGTATTTGGTGACCGCGGTGTTCCACATGTACACCCCGCCCCACTCGCCCTCAATCCACGGCTTCATTTCATACATGTTGCCCTTGCCGAAAGAGGCGTAATACTTCATATCCGGGATAACATGATTGCTCACCAGATCTTTATACAGCTGGAAAAACTCCACCCATTGCGCGTCGCTGTAGGAAAACTTTTTCGCCTTCTCGTCGATGGCCGGAAGATTGTATTTCTGCACCATGTACGAATTGAGCAGCGCCAGCACGCCAAGGCTTTCCGGCGCGACAGGATAATACTGTTTACCCAGTTTGCTCTCGAAAGTTTTGCCGGCAGTCATCAGTTCATCCCAGTTTTTCGGGAAGCTTAGCCCGGCCTTTTCCCAGGTCTGGTCGTTGAAATAAAAAATACGTGCAGTCATCGCTACCGGAATGCCGTTGAGCTTGCCCTTCACCGTCACCGGTTGGAGATCCGAAGCCGTGAAATTCTCGAGCCCAATCTCCGTTTTCACCTGGTTCAGGTCGTAAAAGCCGCTGCCGTCCTTGGAGAACAGCGTCAGCCAGTTCCAGTTGGTCTGCATGACATCAGGTTCAGTGCCGCCCGCCAACTGCGTGGTCAGACGCGAAGTGTGACCATCCCAGCCGGTATATTCGGCTTTGACGTTAATGTCCGGATATTGCTGATGAAAGGCTTCCAGCGCTTTGAGCGTCACCTGATGGCGGCCATTACCGCCCCACCAGGACATGCGTAGATCGACGGTTTCCGCCGCCAGGGCAGAGGCAGTACAGGCGCTTAGCACCAGCGGTAGAGCTATTCGGAAAGATTTATTATGCATTTTTTATTGTTTCCCAGAGGTCGTTGGTCGGATAGCACGTACGCGCTATCCGACTTTCTGTGTCGAGCGGCCCGCTGGCACTGCGCCAATCGGGCCGACAGCGACGGTATCGATCAATACGCGGCAACCTCCCGCGCCATTTCTCGCGTGTACTGACGGCTGGCGTTAACCAGCATCTGCGTATACGGCGTTTGCGCCTCACCGCTCACCAACGCATCTACGGTCAGCGTTTCCAGAATTTTGCCGTACTGCATCACCGCCACCTTCTGGCAGAGATGGGCAATAACCCCCAGATCGTGGGTCACCATCAGATAGGTGAGATTCGACTCCGCCTGCAGCTCCGCCAGCAGATTGAGAATTTCTGCCTGTACCGACACATCCAGCGCCGAGGTCGGTTCATCGAGCAGCAGCACCTGCGGTTCGAGGATCAGCGCGCGAGCGATTGCCACGCGCTGTCGCTGCCCGCCGGAGAGCTGGTGTGGATAGCGATGACGGAACGCGCGATTTAGCCCCACGCGATCGAGCAGATGATTGATCCGCCGATCGCGGTCGTTAATGCCGTGGATTTGCAGCGGCTCTTCAAGAATGTCGCCAATGGTATGGCGCGGGTGCAGCGAACCGTAAGGATCCTGAAATACCATCTGCACCTTGCGGCAGCGCTCGCGGCTTAAGGTGTTCCCCAGCCGCTGGCCGCCAATCGCCAGCTCACCCTGCCAGTGGTTAAACAACCCAGCCAGGCACTTCAGCACCGTGGTTTTCCCGGAGCCGGACTCCCCCACCAGGCCGTAAATCTCGCCCGGCTGAACGTGGAAATTCACGTCATACAGCACCTGGTTACGCTTGTCGCCCTCGCCGAAAACCAGATTCAGGTTTTTTACTTCAATCATCGTGCGCTCCTTAGTCCGTCAGCCAACTGGCCTGACGTTGCAGCACCGGCAGTACCGGGCGGCGATGTTGCATATCCGGCAGAGCGCTAATCAGCCCCTGCGTATACGGATGCTGCGCATGATCAAGATCGCAGGCGGCGATGGACTCCACCACTCGCCCGGCGTACATCACCAGCACGCGATCGCAGAAGCTGCGCACCAGGTTGATGTCGTGGCTGATAAAAATCAGCCCCAGACCGCGGGATTTGACCAAATCATCAAGCAGCCCCAGCACCTGCAAACGAACCGAAACGTCCAGCGCTGAGGTCGGCTCATCGGCAATCACCAGCTCCGGGTCGGTAATCAGCATCATGGCAATCATGATGCGCTGCCCCTGACCACCGGAGATTTCATGCGGATAGAGCTGATAAACCCGCTCGGGGTCGCGAATACGCACCACGTCCAGCATCTCCAGCGCTTTGGCTTTCGCTTCCGATTTATGCCCCGGATGATGCGTCAGCCAGGCTTCCGCAATCTGGTCACCCACGCGTACCACCGGGTTCAGCGAGTATTTGGGATCCTGCATAATCATTGAAATCCGTTTGCCGCGAATAGCGCGCATCTGCGCCTCGCTGGCATTCAGCAAGTCAATGTCACCAAACTGCATCAGACTGGCGCCGATACGCGCCTTTTTTGGGTGCAGGTGCAGCAGCGCCCGTCCGACGGTGGATTTCCCGGAGCCGGATTCGCCGACAATCGCCAGCTTTTCCCGCCCCAGTTGGAAGGAGACGCCGCGGACCGCATGGGTCACCGCGTCCCCGTTGACGAAGTCGACGCTTAGATCGCGTATGTCAAGCAGCGGTACAGCGTTATTCGCTGCGAGGATCGAGGATGTCACGTAGGCCATCTCCTAAAAAGTTGAACGCTAAGCTGTTGATAAGAATCGCCAGCCCCGGAATTGTCACCACCCACCAGCACTCCATCATGTAGGTACGGCCACTGGAGATCATCGCGCCCCACTCCGGCTCCGGCGGCTGCGCGCCAAGGCCGAGGAAGCCCAGACCGGCAGCGGTCAGAATGATCCCCGCCATGTTCATGGTGATACGGATGATCACCGAGGGCAGGCACAGCGGAACAATATGCCGCCACAGCACGCGCGCCGGTGAGGCTCCTTGCAGACGGACGGCTGAGATAAAGTCGGCCTGTCGCAGCGAAAGCGTTTCGGCACGCGCCAGACGGGCAATCGGCGGCCAGGCGGTCAGGGTAATGGCGATAACCACGTGCTCAAGTCCCGGGCCTAAGGCGGCGACAAACGCCAACGCCAGCACCAGGCTTGGGAAGGAGATAAAGATATCGGTGACGCGCATCAGCACCATATCGACCTTGCCGCCAAAGTAGCCGGCGCAAACGCCAAGCAGCAGCCCGAGCGGCCCCACGGTAACCGACACCAGCAGCACGATGTACAGCGTAATCCGCGAGCCGTAAACCAACCGGCTGAAGATATCGCGGCCAAACTCATCGGTGCCGAACCAGTGCTGAGCATTCGGCGCGGTCAGCGCGTTATTCAGGTCCTGTACCAGCGGTTTGTACGGGGCAATCCACGGCGCAAAAATCGCCACAATCACCAGCAGGAAGATGATCCCGCCGCCGATAGCGGTCAGGGGATTCCGCGCCATTTTGCCGATAAAACCCCCGGCACGGGTGAAACTGCGCAGCAGGCGCTGGCGGCCTTCACCGCCCCCGCTGGCCAGCGATGTATCCAGAGAAACCGTCATGATTTTGTCCTCGGATCGAAGAATTGATACAGCATGTCGGAGAGCAGATTGAGCATCACGAAGATCACGCCAACCAACAGCACGCAGCCCATCACCGCATTCATATCCCCCAGCAGCAGGCTACCGGTGAGATACGAGCCAAAGCCGGGCCACGAGAAGACGGTTTCAATCAGGACCGCCCCTTCCAGCAGGGAGCCGTAGGCCAGCGCCACCACCGTCAGCAGTTGCACCAGAATGTTACGGAAGGCGTGATTCCAGATAACCTGGCGTTCGGTGAGCCCTTTCACTCGCGCCGTGATAATGAACTCCTGCGACAGCTGCGCCAGCATAAAGCTGCGGGTCATACGGCTGATGTAGGCCAGCGAGTGGAAGCCCAGCAGCGCGGCGGGTAGAACCAGGTGATTAATGGCGTTCCAGAACACCTCACTGTTACCGGCCAGCAGCGCATCGACGGTCATCAACCCGGTGCGGCGCGGCACAATACCGTCCAGCCCCAGATCCACGCGCCCGGCGCCGCCTACCCAGCCTAGCCAGGCGTAGAACACCAATAGCCCCATCATCCCGACCCAGAAAATCGGCGTCGAATAACCGGCGAGGCTGATAATGCGCACCACGTAATCGGAGAAACTGTTACGACGTGCCGCCGCCAGCACCCCTAGCGGAATACCGAGGCCTGCACCGACAATAATCGCCATCGTCGCCAGCTCCATGGTGGCTGGGAAAACGCGAATAATATCGTCAAGCACCGGTTTCCCGGTCAGTAGCGCATTGCCCAAATCACCGTGCAAAAGGTTGACAAAATAAATGCCAAACTGCTGCATCAGCGACTGATCAAAGCCCAACTGGTGGTACACCTGCTGGTAGGTGCTCTGGTCAGCGTCCGGCCCAACAATCGCCAGCACCGGGTCAATGGGCATCACGCGGCCAATAAAGAAGGTCAGCAGCAGCAGGCCAAACAGCGTTATCGCTACCTGGATCAATCGTTTTGAGAAGCGCCGGGTACGAGAGCCGGGCGCGAGAATTGCCGTACTCATCCTTTATCTCCTTCGCTAACTTTGTAGACTTCACGCAGGAACGTCGACGCCGACGGGTGCGGTTTGTAATCTTTCACTTCATTACGCACCACCACCGAATCCACCATCTGCGACACGGGGATCATCGCCGGGATCAGTTGGTCAAATCGCGTCTGCACCGCCTGGTATTCCGCGACCTGTTTTTGCGGGTCGCGCTGCAGCAGCGCATGGTCGATCATCTCGTTGAGCTGTTTATCGTAGAAACCGGTGCGCCAGCCCTGGAAGTTGGTCAATCGCGCTTCATCGCTGTTGTCCGGGTTATAGACCAGCGCGCGCAGGCTGGAATGTGGATGGGGCTCCATACCGCTACCGCCGCGCCCAACCAGCATGTCGAACTTACGTTCGCGCATCGCGCCGTAGATCTGGTTACCGGTGCCGGTAATGATTTTGGCGTTGATCCCCGCCTGCATCAGCGTGGACTGCACGGCAATGGCAATATTGAGGAACGGCTGATCGGATAGCACCCGCAGGGTGGTATCAAAGCCGTCAGGGTATCCGGCCTCCGCCAGCAGCTTCTTCGCCCTCGCCAGATCGAAGGTGTAGCCCGGATCTGGCAGCGTCGATGGCATCCCCGCTTTAATTGGCCGCTGGTGCAGCACACCGTAACCCGGCATTAGGGCTTTGTTGATTCCCTGATAATCAATCAGATAGCGCACCGCTTCGCGGACTTTTGGAGTGGCGAAGTGCGGCTCCTTCATGCTCATTGAGACGTAGTACATGGTGCCGCGCTGCACAGCGTCGACGGTCAGCGCCGGGTCTTTACGCAGGGCGTTGATATCGGAAACCGCCATATTGTTCGCGATGTCCAGGTCACCCTTCTCAATCATCAGGCGCAGAGTTTGTGACTCCTGGAAATGACGCAGCACCACGCGGCTCATCTTCGGCTCACCGCGCCAGTACTCCGGATTGCGCTTCATGCGCAGCACATCTTTTGCCTGCCAGGTTTCCAGCATAAACGGCCCGGAACCGGCTTCGTGAGTGGTCAGCCAGCGATTTCCCCAGTCGTTGTCTTGTTCGTGGCTCTGCACCGTTTTGCTGTCGAGCACCCCAAGGTTGCCCAGCGCACCCAGCGAGTAAATGACCAACTGCGGGTCGTTGTCTTTTGGCAGGACAATCTGCACGGTGTAGTCGTCAAGCGCGGTCACCTGCTTATCGACGTTCTTTTTACTAAAGCCGTACGACTTCCACACCGACGCCTGCGCCAGGTTGAGGTGCAGAATGCGCCGCATGGACCACACCACATCGGCGGCGGTCAGCGGATTGCCGGAGTGAAACTTGACGTTGTCCTGCAGATGGAAGGTCAGCGTTTTGCCGTCCGGGCTGATATCCCAGGACTTGGCCAGCGCGGGTTTCACGTGGGTGAGCTGCTCAGGATCGAGCTCCACCAGCGAGTCGTAGAGGTTAACCACAATCCCGACCACTTCGTTACCGGTCATCGCTGCCGGGTCAAGAGTCAGGAGGTTATTCATATTCATGCCGATGATAAGCTGATCGGGCGGCGTTTTGGCCATCGCCGCCCCGCTCCCCATCGTCATGGCGAGCGCGAGCAAACACGCTCCCAGTAAGGAGGATTTTTTCATCTATCTGTCGCCTGTAGGGTACGACAGGCGACGAATCCATTCGTGCCCGTCTTTTATTTGTTATGTGTCAGTCGTGGCTGACGGTGTTGGCTTCGATATAGTCAAAATTGATGTCTTCGCCCAATCCCGGACGTTGTGACAAATGCACAAACCCGTCGGCATCCATCGGATCGATGATGCTGTTCAGGTAGGCAGCAGGCTGGTCGTAGTCGAGGAATGGATGCAGTAGCCCGCGCTCGTACCAGCGGCAGTTGCGAATCGCCCCTACCGCTGCCAGGCTTGCCGCGCCGTTGCCGTGGACTTCGCAATCCATACCGAACGACTCCGCCAGCGCCGCCACTTTCATGGTTGGCCCAATGCCGCCCACGCCGTTGGCACCCGCACGCAGAATGTCGCAGGCCCCCGCTTTCACCCAATCCGCGCGGCTGTGGTGTTTGCCACCGAAGCTTTCCGGACCAATGATCGGAATCGACAGATTTTCAGCCAACCATGCATAGGACGACATGCTGTCCTCTTCCATCGGCTCTTCAAACCAGGCGAAGTTGAGTTTTTCCAGCTCTTTACCGATCCACAGCGCTTCGGTACGGCTGTACCAGTGATAGCCGTCAATCATCAGGTCGATATCCGGACCGACCGCTTCGCGCACCGCAGCGCAGGCTTTGATATCCATTTTCGGGTTTGGCGCGAAAGAGACCGGCGGCATCCAGGTGTGCAGCTTGATAGCTTTATAGCCGCGCGCCACCAGCGTCTCACTGAATGCGGCGTACTCTTCCGGCGTGGACAGGCCGCCGGGTAAGTCATCGCCGCACATGGTGCTGCCGTAGGCTGGAACCTTATCGCGGTAGCCACCCAGCAGCTTGTAGACCGGCATATTAAGCTTGCGTCCGGCCAGGTCCCACAGCGCTTGCTCGACAAAAGAGAGTGCGCGCTCGGTGAGCTGATGCGCGCTGCCGCGCTGCCAATGCACCAGATCCTGCCAGATACGCTCGCGGTTAAACGGATCCTGGCCCACCAGCACTTTGCGGAAGAAGGTATTGACCACAAACGGGCGCACAATTTCCGGCGGCGCAAAGGAGTAACCTTTGCTGCCATCGTCCGCGGTAATGGTCAGCATCGCCATTTTTGCCATGCTTTCAGGCCCCGGATGAGAGTGCCCGGCGCTGTCGGAAACGCGGCGCGTGGGATGCTGGAAGACGGTGACATTTACAGATTCAATTTTCATTATGTGTCCTTAGTACAACATTCGAAATGGCGCGTTCCGCACCACAATCCTGTGTCCAACACTGATCCGATAAATCGGTTTTAGGGAATTGAAAAGGCGTTTCATCACTAATCTAAGCACAAAATAGCAGCGCTTCCACGGACAAATTCCGCTAACGCCGGGCTGTTTTTTGGGCAATCGCACAACAGTACGTGATGTTTTTCACAAAAGAGAGAGGGAATGTGAGAGGGATCAACCGCGATAAATCACCGGATGATGCAGCCGTCAAACGGTGCGACATCCGGCAGGCCCGGTCAGCATTGCGCCGCCGGGCAGAGAGCGATCAGGCAATGGTGACCTTGGTATCGAGGTAAACATCCTGAACGGCATTGATCAGCTGAACGCCGTCAGCCATCGATTTTTTGAATGCTTTACGGCCGAGGATAAGCCCCATACCGCCCGCGCGTTTGTTGATAACCGCGGTCCGTACCGCATCTGCCAGGTCAGTTTCCCCGCCGGCCGCACCGCCGGAGTTAATCAGCCCCGCGCGCCCCATGTAGCAATTGGCCAACTGGTAGCGCACCAGATCGATTGGGTTATCGGTGGTCAGCTTGCTGTAGACGCGATCGTCGGTATAGCCGAAGTTCACCGCTTTATAGCCGCCGTTGTTTTCCGCCATTTTCTGCTTCACGATATCGGCACCAATCGTGGCAGCCAGATGGTTCGCCTGGCCGGTCAGATCGGCCGATACGTGGTAATCGACGCCGTCTTTTTTAAACGCCGGATTACGCAAATAAGCCCACAATACGGTGACCAGCCCCAGTTCGTGCGCGCGCTCAAAGGCGGCAGAAATCTCTTCAATCTGGCGGCGCGACTCTTCGGAGCCAAAGTAGATGGTCGCCCCAACCGCCACCGCGCCCATATTGAACGCCTGCTCGACGCTGGCATACAGCGTTTGGTCAAAGGTATTGGGGTAGCTCAGGGTTTCGTTGTGATTGAGCTTCACGAGGAACGGGATGCGGTGCGCATAGCGCCGCGATACCGAAGCCAGCACGCCGTAGGTAGAGGCCACGCAGTTACAGCCGGCTTCAATCGCCAGCTCGACGATATTTTTAGGATCAAAATAGAGCGGATTGGCGGCAAATGATGCCCCGGCGGAGTGCTCAACGCCTTGATCCACGGGCAGAATAGACAAGTAGCCAGTACCGGCCAAACGCCCGTGATTGTAGAGCGTTTGCATATTTCGCAATACGGCAGGTGGACGGTTGTTATCCACCATCACCCGATCAACATAGTCATGTCCGGGTAAATAAAGCTGGTCGGCTGGAATGGTCATACAACGATGCTGTAAAAGGCTGTCGGCGTCTTTGCCAAGCAATTGCGTAATATCAGTCATAGCGATGCTCCCGTAAGTGCCGACGTTGCGTCGGTCTGAATGTCCCGCCCGAATTTTAGGGCAGCAATAAGTCTGGTCGCGTCTGCACGTTTTTTCCATGATGAAGTCACTTTTAAGTGCAATCTGCTGGCACGATTCATGGACAGTAAAGTGTTAAGGCGGTCAAAGTTTCGCCCCAAAGGTATTTTAAAGGTATTACGTAATGGTATTGTCGTGGCGTACCTTACCTGTCATGAAGGATTTAAAGATGAAAACTACAGTGAAGCTGTCGTTCATGATGTTCATAGAATGGTTTATCTGGGGCGCTTGGTTTGTGCCATTGTGGCTGTGGCTCAGTAAAAGCGGCTTTACCGCCGGCGAAATTGGCTGGTCGTATGCCTGCACCGCGATTGCCGCGATCCTGTCGCCGATTCTGGTCGGCTCGTTAACCGACCGCTTTTTCTCGGCACAAAAAGTGCTGGCGGTACTGATGTTTGCTGGCGCTGTTTTGATCTATTTTGCCGCCCAGCAAACCACCTTCAGCGGTTTCTTCCCGCTGCTGTTGGCCTACTCGCTCACCTATATGCCGACCATCGCGCTAACTAACAGTATCGCTTTTGCCAACGTTCGGGATGTCGAGCGGGAATTCCCTCGCATTCGCGTGATGGGCACCATTGGCTGGATTGCCTCTGGCCTGGTCTGCGGTTTCCTACCTCAGATGATGGGATATAGCGATATTTCTCCGACGAACATACCGTTACTGATCACCGCCGGTAGCTCCCTGCTGCTGGGTATCTTTGCCTTCCTGCTGCCGGATACGCCGCCGAAAAGCACCGGTAAGATGGACTTCAAAGTCATGCTGGGACTGGATGCGCTGGTGCTGCTGCGAGACAAGAATTTCCTTGTCTTTTTCATCTGCTCCTTCCTCTTTGCGATGCCGCTGGCCTTCTATTACATCTTCGCCAACGGTTATCTCAGCGAAGTAGGTATGCATAATGCGACCGGCTGGATGACGCTTGGCCAGTTCTCTGAAATCTTCTTTATGCTGGCGCTGCCGTTCTTCACTAAACGTTTTGGTATTAAAAAGGTATTATTACTTGGTCTTGTCACTGCGGCGATCCGCTACGGCTTTTTTGTCTACGGCGGCGCGGAACAATACTTCACCTATGCGCTCCTGTTCCTGGGGATTTTGCTTCACGGCGTAAGCTACGATTTTTATTACGTTACCGCCTATATCTACGTTGATAAAAAGACTCCGGTGCATATGCGTACCGCCGCTCAGGGGCTCATCACCCTCTGCTGTCAGGGCTTTGGCAGCCTGCTGGGCTACCGCATTGGCGGGGTGATGATGGAAAAAATGTTTGCTTATAAAGAGCCGGTGAATGGCTTGACCTTCAACTGGGCGGGAATGTGGGGCTTTGGCGCCATTATGATCGCCGTCATCGCCGTGCTGTTTATGATTTTCTTTCGCGAATCGGATAAAGAGATTACCGCCATTCAGGTGCAAAACGATCCTCGCGATACTGCACTGACACAAGGGGAATTGAAATGAAAGCAGAACGTATTCTCGGCGCGCTTTACGGCCAGGCATTAGGGGATGCGATGGGCATGCCATCAGAACTGTGGCCGCGTAGCCGCGTTAAAGCGCATTTTGGCTGGATTGATCAATTTCTGCCGGGCCCTGCGGAAAACAACGCCGCCTGCTACTTTAACCGCGCGGAATTTACTGATGATACCTCAATGGCGCTATGTCTTGCCGACGCCATTCTGGAGTGCCATGGACAGATTGATCCGGATGTTATCGGCCGCAATATTCTGGCCTGGGCAGAAGAGTTCGACGCCTTCAACAAAAACGTGCTGGGGCCAACGTCCAAAATAGCGCTCAACGCCATCCGCGAGGGCAAACCGGTGGCTGAACTTGAGAATAACGGCGTCACTAATGGCGCCGCCATGCGCGTCTCACCTTTAGGCTGTTTGTTACCCGCGAGCAATCTCGATAGCTTTATTGATGATGTCGCCCTCGCCTCCAGCCCAACGCACAAATCGGATCTTGCGATCGCCGGGGCCGTCGTGATTGCGTGGGCGATTTCACGCGCTGTCGAAGGCCATAGCTGGGCAAGCATTGTTGATTCACTGCCGGCGGTGGCGCGCCAGGCGCAGGAGAAACGCATTACCACCTTTAGCGCGTCGTTGGCAGCACGGCTTGAGCTGGCGCTTAATGTAGTACGCCAGGCTCAGGGAGTCGAATCCGCCAGCGAACAGCTTTACCAACTGATCGGCGCGGGGACCAGCACCATTGAATCGGTATCCTGTGCCATTGCCATGGTGGAACTGTCCCAGGGCGACCCAAACCGCTGCGCGGTGTTGTGCGCCAACCTCGGCGGCGACACCGATACCATTGGCGCAATGGCGACGGCCATTTGCGGCGCATTGGGCGGTATTTCCGCCATCGACCCGGCCTTGAAACAGCAGCTTGATGAGGTTAACCACCTTGATTTTAACCGCTACGCCATCGCTCTTGCCCAGTACCGAGAGCAACGGGAGACATCATGAGCCAGCTTGCGCGACTATCAACGCTAAGTAACCAGCGCCAGATTACCGTCGTCGGCGCGGCGGTGATCGACGTCATCGCGGATGCCTACGCCCTGCCATGGCGCGGTTGCGATATTGAGCTGCAGCAGCAGAGCGTCAATATCGGCGGATGCGCACTGAATATTGCCGTCGCGCTCAAACGGCTGGGGATATCAGCGCAAAATGCACTGCCCATGGGTCAGGGCGTGTGGGCGGATATCATTCGCAACACGCTTGCCAAAGAGGGATTAACCAGCGAAATAGATGGTATAACCGGGGATAACGGCTGGTGCCTGGCGCTGGTTGAACCGGATGGCGAACGCACATTTATGTCCTTCAGCGGCGTAGAAAACCAGTGGAATGCCGACTGGCTGGCGCGGCTTTCCATCGCGCCGAACAGCCTGGTGTCACTCTCCGGCTATCAACTCTCTTCGCCCTGCGGCGAACGGTTGGTGGAGTGGCTGGAAGGGTTGCCGGATGTCACCCCGTTTATCGATTTTGGCCCGCGCATTGCCGATATTCCCACGCCGCTGATGGCGCGGATTATGGCCTGTCGGCCGATCATTTCGCTTAACCGCCAGGAGGCCGACATCGCCGCGGAGCGCTTCGCCCTGCCGGCGCAGACGCAGGCATTTGGCCACGCCTGGCTGGAGACATTCAACGCACCGCTGATTGTGCGCCACGATAAAGATGGGGCGTGGTATTTCAGCCAGCAAGAAGAGGGGCTGGCGGCACCGTTTCCCACGATGGTTGTCGATACCATTGGGGCCGGAGACAGCCATGCCGGCGGCACGCTGGCCGGGCTCGCCTCGGGCTGGACGCTGGGTGATGCGGTGCGGCTGGGGAATGCCGTCGCATCATGGGTTGTCGGTCATCGCGGCGGCGACTGCAGCCCAACCCGCGAAGAATTACTCCTCACACACAAAAACATATAAATCGCTGCGGCAGTGGCTGATGCTGTACTCAATCGGCCGCTGCTGCTGATCAAGCGCCACCTGTTTAATCACCAGCACCGGGATCTTTTCATCCATCTTAATATGCGACTGGAACTCCGCATCCGGCATGCGGGCGCTGACGCGGGAACGCGTCCGCTGAGGGAAAATATGCCGACTGCGGAAGTAGTCATAGAGAGACACCCCGATCGCATCAGCATCGTCAATTAAGTGCGCGGGTACCCAGGACTCTTCGATGGACACCGCTTCATCATCCACGTAGCGAATGCGTTTAAGCAAAAAGACCTCACTGCGCGGCTCAACCACCAACTGCGTGGCCACATCATCCGGGCACGGAACGACGCGTTTGTTCACCCAGAGCGTATTTGGCTTCTTGCCGCGTAGCACCACTTGCTGTGAGAACCCGCGCGCCTCTTTCAATGAATATTCAAAGATATTATTGATTTGCGTTCCATAGCCGCGGGCACGGGTGACCACACCGTCATCTTCCAGCGTCTGCATCGCTTTACGCACGGTAATACGTGACACGCCTGTCAACTGACTCAGATCGCGTTCGCCGGGCAGGATATTGCCATGCTCAAGCCAGCCGCTGCGTACCGCGTT
This sequence comes from Kluyvera cryocrescens NBRC 102467, assembly GCF_001571285.1. Taxonomy (GTDB): domain Bacteria; phylum Pseudomonadota; class Gammaproteobacteria; order Enterobacterales; family Enterobacteriaceae; genus Kluyvera; species Kluyvera cryocrescens. Next base: position 280,350 of record NZ_BCTM01000001.1, read on the forward strand.
TTTCACCGTTTCGGCAAATTTCAAATACAGCGGCGTGTTATCCGCCGCGGCGATACGTTCATTAAGCTGCGCGATTAGCCGGGTATGCGCTTGTTCCATTTATCATTTCCTGGCAGTAAGTCCTGAGCCAGTATAGGTGGCGAATGGCGCGAAAACTACCACCACTCGTGAAAGTGGTGTACCGGACCAATGCCCTCACCCACTTCCAGCGAATCCGCCTGCGCCAGCGCCTGCGACAGCCAGGCTTTAGCCACCGGCACCGTCTCTTGCCAACTGTGGTGTCGTGGTCTTAAGGCAGCCAGCGCCGCCGACAGCGTACAACCGGTGCCGTGAGTATTTTTCGTCGCCACCCGCGGCGCGGTGAAGCGCATCTCGCCCTCGGCGGTAAACAGCCAGTCCGGGCTTTGTGCGTCATCAAGATGACCGCCTTTCATCAGTACCGCCTCGCAGCCCATCGCCCGCAGCGCGCGCCCCTGCTCAAGCATTTCCCGCTCGGTGCGCGCATGGGGCGCATCCAGTAGCGCCGCGGCTTCCGGCAGATTCGGCGTAATCAACGACACCTGCGGCAACAGACGCTGGCGTAGCGTTTCTACCGCCGAGGTGGAGAGCAGCGGATCACCGCTTTTTGCCAGCATCACCGTGTCCAGCACCACGTTCTGGATGCGATAACGCGCAAGCCGTTCGGCCACGGCCTCAACGATGTCGGTCTCCGCCAGCATGCCGATTTTAGTGGTGTCGATACGCACATCGCTAAATACCGAATCGAGCTGGGCGGCGACAAAATCGGGTTCAATGCGATAAACAGACTGTACGCCGCGCGTATTTTGCGCCACCAGCGCGGTCACCACCGTGCAGCCGTAGGCGCCCAGCGCAGAGAACGTTTTTAAATCCGCCTGAATACCCGCGCCGCCGCTGGGATCGGTACCGGCAATCGTCAATGCATTAATCCGTTTCATACTGCTTTCCCCTCATTCATGACATACAGCGCATCGAGAAACGCGGGGATAAAGCTCCCCGGCCCGCGGCCATGGGCCGCCTGCTGCCCGGCGTATTTCATCAGCGCACAGGCGCCAGCGATGTTTTCCAGCCGATCGCCCGGCAGCGCACAGCAGGCGGCAACCACCGCCGATAGCGCGCATCCCGTCCCCACCACCCTCGTCATCAAAGGGTCGCCGCCTTGTGCCATCAGCGTGCGCTGACCATCGGTGATGTAATCGACTTCGCCGGTCACGGCCACAATTGCCCCGCTTTCACGTGCAAGCCTCTGCGCTGCCGGAAGTGCCGCGGCGGCGGTATCGGTGGTATCAACACCGCGGCCGCCCGCGCTCTGCCCCTCCAGGGCCATAATCTCCGAAGCGTTACCGCGAATGGCGGTAGGACGCAAAAGCAGCAGATCGCGACAAAAATCGCTGCGCAGGCTCAATGCGCCGACGGCAACCGGGTCAAGCGTCCAGGGGGTATTGTTGTGATTGGCACTCTCAACCGCGGCCCGCATAGCCTGCGCGCGCGGCTGGGTTAAGGTCCCGACATTAATCAGCAGTGAGCTGGCGATGGCAGAAAACTGCGCGGCTTCACCGGCATCAATGACCATTGCCGGCGAGGCACCTAGCGCTAAAAGAACGTTCGCGGTAAAGGTTTGCACGACGTCATTAGTCATACAGTGAACAAGGGGGGTGTGCTGATGAAGAAGCTGGGCAACGCGGGTGCGCTGCGCGGGACTAAGCAGGTCGGCTTGCATGGTTTGCTCCTGCCTAACGCTAAGAAGCAATGACCAGGCGGTCTCTGACTTCCCTACGCTGGCATTATCCAGATCAGGTGGTACGGGTATTTCTCAGCCCATCATTGATGGGGCACCCCGAGTCATTCAAATCAAAATCAATTCGTTGCGATTAACCCTGGCTAACCGCAGTCAGGATAATGCCAGCAGGAAGCGCGGCAAACAAGCCCTAAAGTCTCCCGGTATCTGCCGAATGGGGATGTAGCCCGAAAATCAGTACCACTGGCCTAGCGCTTGCTGTTTTTTGCGAAATACATGGCGTTATCAGCGTATTCCAGCAGCTGATGTTCGTCGTTACCGTGTTCCGGATAAAGAGCAATCCCAATACTGGGCACGATAGTCACGCGGTGGCCGACAAGGGTAAAAGGGAAGCGGAATGCCTCGGAAATTTTTGTCGCCATCCGAGCGGCATATTCTGGCAACGGTGCCTCTTGAATCAAAATAACAAACTCGTCGCCACCGATACGGGCGACGGTATCCGATTCACTCACGCACGCCTTCAGCCGCGCGGCGGCTTCTTGCAGCAGCAAGTCGCCAATGCCATGGCCCAGCGAATCGTTCACCTGTTTAAATTTGTCGAGGTCAATGTACAACAGCGACAGTTGCCCCTGCTCCCGACGGGCGCTTAACAGCGCCGCTTTCAGGCGATCGTACAGTAAACTGCGATTCGGCAAATCGGTGAGCTGATCGTACTGCGCCAAATGCAGCAGCCGGGCCTGCATCTGCTGGCGTTCAATCACCGTCGCAATTTGCGTTGACACAAACTGCAGTAATTCCTGGTCCTGTTCGTTGTAGCACACGCCGCCAGGGTAGCTTTTCACCATCAGCACACCTATCGTGCCTTTGTGGGTTTTTAGCGGTACCCCCAGCCAGCAGAATGGATTAATCCCAAAAGAGATTCGCAGCTCTTCCTGGCGGCTGGCTATCGTCTCAGGGGTGAGCAGCAGCGGTTGACCGGTGTGGATGACCTCAGCGTAGAAAGTGCCGGGGATAAGGGTGAAAGGCGCTGGCGTCTGCTGAAACTCATCGACATGATAAGGAAAGCTCATCTGCGCGGTTTCAACGTCGTACAGGGTAACCGAGAAGTTATCGACCGGCAGCAGCGTGCCGACAATCTCATGAATACGCTGGAACAGCTTAAGCAAGTCTTCGGCGGTATGGGCCGCTTCGGATATGGAATAGAGAGCGGACTGTAGCGATTCGGAGCGCTTACGCTCCGTCACATCGCGGGCAACGCCGATTCGCAGCCGATCGGCCTCTGACCAGCGCGCCGACCACATGATATTTACCACGTGTCCTTTTTTGTGAACGTAGCGATTTTCAAAATGAAACTGAGGATTGCCTGACATGACTTCGACTACCGAGTTTCGGGTTATTTCCCGATCTTCCGGCAGCATCAAGTCAAACATGTTTTTGCCAATCATTTCTTTCGGCGTATAGCCAAAAATACGCTCACAGGATGCACTCGCAAAAACGATATTGGCATGAGCATCAACGGCAAAAACAGCGTCCAACATGAGATCGATAAAACTGCTCAACGGCGCGTGAGAATTCGATTCCATAGACAAATTAAAGGCCCGAATATAAGAGTGAGTACGACTACGTTTACGAAAGAATATCCGTCGCCCAGTAGCGCTACATCGCATGCACTGCACTAGCGGTTAAAGATAGTACAGGTTCAGACCACTATACAATGAAAAAGAGTGACATAAGGGAAACGGGAAATGGCGCGGTAGAGCAAACGCGGACTCATAAAGTACCGACCGTTCGTCTTCGTCGAAAACCTGGCGCCACTCAAGCCACCACGATTAGGCGCGAAGCTTTAGCCACTATGGGTGATATAAAGCTAACCGCGCAACGCTTGCTTATCTTTCACCGCTAAATATTCTCGGCCTTCAATAATCAGGCCCCAGGATAAGGCCTGATACTGACAGGAGTAATAAAGCGCATTATTGCGGCGGATAAACCTGTTTACCGGCAAACATCGTCCACACGACGTTCGCGTCCCGCAGTTTTTCAATACTGACTTTTTCCAGATTACGATCGAACAGCACCAGATCTGCGCTTTTACCGGGTTCAATTGAACCAATCTCTTTATCCCGGCCAATCACTTTGGCCGCATTCAGGGTGTAGGCCTGTAACATCGCTTCACGATGCATTTTCTCACTGGCTGGCGGCAGTTCGCCCATCTCCCCCATTCGCGTCACCGCCGTATAAATCGCCAGCAGCGGGTTGGGGCTCGAAACCGGCCAATCGCTGGCCCCGGCAATCAGCGCATGATGGCGATAAAGATCGCCCGCCGGATACAGGTTTTTCAACAACGGTGCAGGCACTTTACCGTCAATCAAAGCGGTCGAAGCGGCATCCTTCCCGGCCCATAGCAATTGCATCGATGCCGCGACATTTAGCTGCGGGAAACGAGGCAGACTCTGTGGGCTCACCACTTCCAGATGCGTGATGCTGTGCAGAATCCCACTGTCGCCATTTTGCTGGCGCGCGCAGGCGATGCCATCCAGCGCCTCCGTTACGGCGCGGTCGCCAATGGCATGGAAATGTGCAATCAGATGCTCTGCGTCCACTTTGGCAATAAGCTGACAAAACTGCTTTTTATCCAGCGTGTCATCACCGCTATAACCCGGCCGATTCAGATAGGCCTCGCTTAATTTTGCCGTTTGAGCGGGATATTCAATCACCCCATCCTGGAAAATTTTGATGCCGCTGAGCCGGACATCCGGGGTATGGGAAAATTTTTCCCGTAGTGCAACCACATCGTCAATGACCGCAGGCGTAGAGTGAATATTCACCAGCGCTAACCCGGTCACGTGAGCATTAAGTTTTCCCGCCTGGGCAAGCGCGGTGTAGGCCGGTAACAATCCTTCATCTTCGCGACCAGGATGCGCGTTAAACACCGGCGCCAACGGCCGCACGTTGCTGATTGGATCCATCCACGCGGTGATGCCAAAGCGGTTCATCTCTTGCGTTCCAGCGAGAATACCCTGGGCAATTTTACCGTCGTCAACCGGAGGGATCGCCTTAAGTACATAATCCCAGGCACCTTCGGCGACAAAACCATTAATTTTACCGTCTGCCGTCAAGCCGGTTCCTGACTTAATACCGGGTTCAGTGTTATCTAACACCTCATCCGTTAAATTCGCCTTTCGGAGCATCGCCTGATTGGCCCAACCGGTATGAGCATCCGACCCGGCTAATACCACTGGGGTATTTTTATATTCAGGTGCGTTAAATACGGCAGAGAGCAATGGGATATTATTCCAGTAATCAAGATTGAGGTTACTGTAAAATTGCACGCCATTGAGATCTCGCTGGGGATTATTTTTATTATCCGCGACAAATTTTTCAATCGCGGCAGCATCTTTCATACCGTCCGGAAATGAAACCGTGACCGTCTGAAACCCGGCGTAGGCCACGTGAGCATGGCTATCGATGAGTCCCGGAAGCAGATACCCGCCTTTGAGATCCAAGCGCGCAGCATCCGGCCCCGCCTGCTGCAGCACATCCTGATAGCTTCCCACGGCAATAATTTTACCCCCCTGAATGGCCACAGCCTGCGGATGGGGATTTTTTGGATCGGCGCTATAAATATCGCCCCCGTAAATAAATGTTTTGGTTTCCTGTTGCGCCAACGCAGACAAAGAGGTGGCCGCCAGTGCGCACACCAGAAATAGCTTTGAAAATTTCATTATTAACTCCGTTGTATTGCGAATAAACTCATTTATTATTGTGCTTCAGCGTTATTCTTCCGGTGTTGTTTGCAAAGGAATACAGATATCAAAGACATAATAATTCTGGGAAACATCAGTTTCATTATAATAATATTCATAACACGGCTTATCACTTTTAATAAACCCTCGGGCGGCGATCCAGGCCAATGCCCACTCCCATGCAGGATCCAATTGTTCTTCAAATACCGCGAATTTACACACACCGTAGATCCCTCCCGACAGTGTCTGTACCGCAATCCCCCTCCCCGCTTTTTCGCTACTGCCTATTTCGACTCCGACGTCCGTTCGGCAGCGTGCAGCAGAGGTTATCTCCGGCGCATCCCAATACACGCAGAGAGTCCCCGCGGGCTGCGATGGCGTGCGTGCAGGCAACGAGGCCAGCAGATCCTGATGCGTTTGTTGGCAGGTCTCTTTGCCATAGGGACCAAATCTGCGCATATAGGCCACCCGACGGGCAGGAAGCCGACTGATATGCGCCGCCAGCAGACCAATGCTGGGGGCCGTAAAGTGAGAATAGGGACTTTTTTCCACCACCACGTTTCCTGGCTTGCTCTTTGTTGCCAGAATGTGACGACGGCGAAATTCTCCCGGTGAGACGGCAAAGTGGGCGCGAAATGCTTTCGCAAAATTCTGAGAGCTGGAGAAGCCGATACGTAGCGCCAGCCCGGTAATCTCTTCCTGCGGGAACGCCAGCAGCCATGCCGCCGCCCTTTCCATTCGCAGGCGTCGAGTAAAGGCTGCCACGGTTTCACCAACCTGAGCGCGGAATAGGCGATGAAAGTGGAAGCTTGAAAGTGCAACAGCATTCGCGATCTCTTCAAGCGTCGGGTTCAGATGGAGATTCTGGCTGATGTAATCCATCGCCTTAAAGATTGGCCTGCGGTTGCTCTGCTGCATCGTCAGTTCTCTTTCACGTATTATTCTCACCGCGGTGGGCAATCAGTATGCCGGAAGCCGGTAAAAAGTGAACAATTGATGTTCGTCCGACAAAAGTCGAAAGGCACGAACGATTGCGCCATCCATTTCTTCCGCCGTCAGTATCGTTATTATATTTAAGCTATCCGCTATTAATATTGGCGCTGGACTCACCAAATTAGCAAACCATTATTTAATTTTTACTTAACAACAATAAATTAAGATAATTCTGTGCATTTTGTTATTCCTTTCATACGAAAGGGATAATAACTCACCAAATAGCGATCAAATAACGTCCAGTGAAAATAAAAGTCGAATAAAATCATTGAGCTTCCTCAAAAGCTATCCGCCACGCCCGCGTTATTTTGGGTGCTACCTCGGTTCACCAAACCGGCAAGAAAAAACCATAACTAACTGTTTAAAAAAGAAAATAACAAATTAATCCATTTTTGAAATACACTTCTGCGCTTTCGATTTTATGTATGATCTAAATCAATATTCGTATAGTCAACTTGCTTGATAGTTGCTTCGCGTTATAAAAGCAAACAGGCTAAGTTTGCCGCGCAGAAAGATGATTAATACTCAAGTTTATTATTGCCCAGGCTATTTTAATCGCGCTGGTCGTAAGCAGTGTGCTTAGCTATACCAGTACGGCTATATCAGCATTTGGATTGCGGAAGCGGAAAGTTATTCCATTATTCCGCAAAACAGCATTGGACTTGAATAAATAAGATTGTGGATACGTTCTGTAATAAGCAAGGTTAATGATGAAAGCAAAATTGATGGTGTTAGCGGGGCTGATGAGCGCCGTATTTCTTGCTGGCTGCTCTTCCCCAGCACAGCGGATGGCAGCATGTGAAGCACAAGGTGTTTCTAAAGACACATGCTATTTATCTGAGCAAAACCGCCAGCAGGGTATAAACAACGCAGCGCTTACCGCAGCCTACGCCAACGCGGCCAATGCCACCGCTGAGCAGCACGCCCAGGCAGCGCACGTCGCGGATCCCATGCGTGAGGCAACCCTCTCCTCCAACGTACTGAAAGCCACGCTTTCTAACGGTTTTTTCAGCGCAACAATCAATGGTAAAAAGGCAACCGTCAAACGGGTTAACGCCAATTTCTATGAAATTCGCGGCGCGGGCTACGTTATCTCTGTCAGCATGAATGCCGAAGGTATCGACAGTGCATCATGGAATAAAACCCATGGCCGCGATAACGGTATCCTGACCGTCACGCAGAAATAATCTGATTTATAAAGGGGGCATTGTGCCCCCTTTTGAAGGGCCGGCCAATGTAGTGCCCTTCCGATCTCCCAGGCAACCGTTCACACCGTCTCTTCCCTATTTGCTTTCTCTCGACACCAGGAACAAAATTCATAGAGCCCTTCAAAAAATGCCGAGGTAGCCCATGCCCGTCTATCATCATGCGCTTGTCCTGATCAACAGCAGCCTTGACGGCGTGCCGCTGCTCCAGCATGCGGCCAGAATGGCGCAAGAAACACCGATGCAGATCACCATTGCCCACATCAGCACCGACTATCGGGCGTTGAACTACGTTTCCGATAGCTTAATGAACGATGATGTTTCACAGGAAGTCATTCAGGCAAAAGCGCTGTTAAGCGAGCTGGCGGCGACGGTGTCACTGCCCGTTGAGACGCTGGCGCTGGTTACCACCCGGCGTTTTGAAGACGTGGAGGAGTGCGTAACACAGCGCAAAATCGACCTGATTATCGCCGGGCACCACAACCGTCTGCTGGGGGTCATGGCCTCGCACTCGCTCGAATATATCAACCATTTAACGGTGGACGTGCTAATTAAACATCTGCCTTAATCCCGCCAGCGCCGGAATAATTTACGCCACGTCTCCTTCGCGCAGCTGCTTTTGCAGCAGCGAAAAACACGCTTCAATCATCGGTGGTAATGACTGCGGCCCGCGCATTAACGCCACGGTACGGGTCAACGCTGGCTGCTGTAGCTGGGCAACCCGCAGCGCCGGATCCTGCAGATGAGTGGTGTAAAGCTGTGGCAAAATGCCCACTGCCAGCTTTGAGCGCACCAGCCCATACAGCGTTTCAATATAATCCACCTGATAGCGCGTATTGAGCGTTAACCGCTGGCTTTCCACCAGCGCACCGACCAGACGCTGGATATTGCCTTTGGAGAACATGGCGATATCACGCCCTGCCAGCAGCTTCCACGGCAGATGCGGCTGTCCACCCAACGGATCGTCGACGTGCAGTACCGCCACCAGCGGGTCTTCGCGCAGCGGAAAAAGCTGTAAGTCTTCCGGCAGTGAGCTGTCAATGGCTCCCACGCCAAAATCAATCTGCCCACTTTGCAGATCGCGGGCTAGCGTATCATTAGTCCGGTCGTGAAATTCAACACGCAGCCGTGGAAAAGCCTGCGCCAAAGCCTCAGGCAGCAGCGGAAACAGCAGTGAGCTTACCGACGGAATCAGCCCAATACGCACCGTGCCGTCCCCCCCCGCTTCCACTATCTGCTCGATATCCTGAAACGCCATCTGCGCCACGCTCAGCACGCGTTGGGCGTGCGGTAAAATCGCGGCCCCCAGCTCCGTCAGGGTCACCGCCGAGGCGGTACGGTTGACCAGCTTGCCGCCGATCACCGTTTCAATTTGCCGCAGCGCGCTGCTGAGCGCCGGCTGGCTAATGGCCAGACGGCTAGCGGTATCTGTAAAGTGACGCAGCTGCGCCAGCGTGACAAAATACTGCAACTGTTTTAGCGAGAGCGCGGGCAGCCGCTGCCAGGGTTCGGTCATGTTGAGCTTCACTCGAGACGATCACCCAGAATAAGCCGAAGTTATCAGGTGATAAGTTTTTTCATCTGGGCAACCGTTTGCTCTGCCCCTAAAGTAGCGCTCATTATCCCTGCGCCGGAGTTGTTATGTCCAGCAATGCTGAAAACCGCCGCCGCGCCGTACAGGCTGCCCGCGGTGAAGTTCCGTTCGATCTTCTGCTTACTGATGCCCACATCGTCGATATGGCCACCGGTGAAATTCGTGACGCTGACGTCGGTATCGTCGGCGATATGATTGCCAGCGTGCACCCGCGCGGCAGCCGGGACGATGCGCTTGAGCACCACTCTCTGCCGGGCGTATTCCTCTCGCCGGGTTTGATGGACACCCACGTCCACCTCGAAAGCTCACACCTGCCGCCGGAGCGCTACGCGGAAATCGTGCTGGCGCAGGGCACCACCGCCGTCTTCTGGGATCCACATGAACTCGCTAACGTGCTCGGCGTCGCCGGCGTGCGCTACGCCGTCGAAGCCAGCCGCCATCTGCCTTTGCAGGTGATGGTCGCCGCGCCATCCAGCGTGCCGTCCACGCCGGGGCTGGAGATGTCGGGTGCCGATTTCGCCGGTGCGGAAATGGAAACCATGCTCGGCTGGCCGGAAGTCCGCGGCGTTGCGGAAGTGATGGACATGCACGGCGTACTGCACGGAAGCTGTCGGATGCAGGAGATTGTGCAGGCCGGCCTTAATAGCGGCAAACTGATTGAGGGTCACGCACGCGGCCTGAGCGGTGCAGACCTGCAGGCCTACCTCGCAGCGGGCGTCACCTCCGATCACGAATTGACATCCGCCGACGATGCGCTGGAAAAACTGCGCGCCGGTTTAACCTTAGAGATCCGCGGCTCGCACCCTTACCTATTGCCGGATATCGTCAAGGCGCTGCAAACGTTGCCTCACCTCTCTTCACAGATCACCGTCTGCACCGACGATGTCCCACCGGATATGCTGCTGGAAAAAGGCGGCATTATCGCCCTGCTCAATCTATTGATTGAACACGGTCTTTCCGCCACCGACGCGCTACGCTTTGCCACGCTTAACGCCGCTATCCGCCTGCAGCGTAACGACCTGGGGCTGATTGCCGCCGGGCGCCGCGCCGACCTTGTGGTCTTTGACTCGCTGGATAAGCTTGAGGCGCGTGCCGTCTATGTGGCCGGTAAGCAAATTGCCCGCGACGGCAAATTGCTGGCGCCGATTGCGGCCGCCGACGGCGTAACGCCACCGCGCGATACCCTGCGCTTAGCGCCACTCAGCGCCGAGGATTTTGCGCTGCGGATTGGCGATATTGACCACGGCGTCGCCCGCCTACGCCACATTCGCGGCGCGCGCTTTACCCAATGGGGCGAAGTGGATGTCGAGATCCGCGACGGCCAAGTACAAATCCCTGCGGGCTTTAGCCTGATTTGGGTGAAGCACCGCCATGGCCGACATGATGCCAAACCGCAGATTGCGCTCTTAGAAGGCTGGGGTGAACTGCGCGGCGCCATTGCCACCAGCTATTCGCACGACTCGCACAACCTGGTCGTCCTCGGACGTAACGCCGATGACATGGCGCTGGCGGCAAACCAGCTGATCGCCTCCGGCGGCGGCATGGCGCTGGCGCAAAATCAGCAGATCCTGGCCCACGTCGCGATGCCAATTGCCGGTATGCTTTCCGACCAGCCGGCCGCAGAGCTGGCAGCCGCATTCCGCAAGCTGCGCGATTTAAGCGCCGAAGTGGCCGATTGGGAACCGCCGTACCGCGTGTTCAAAGCGATCGAAGGCACCTGCCTTGCCTGTAACGCGGGGCCGCATTTAACTGATTTAGGGCTGACCGACGGCACCACGCGACAGATTGTCGATCCGGTCATTTCGTCACAACACACCACACAACAATAATCATGGGAGCGCCACGCAATGGCCGATAACACCCTTCAATCAACAACCTCCGGGAGCTGGCTGGAACGCCGTTTTGCGCTCTCTTCGCGCGGCAGTTCGCTGCGTACCGAATGTCTGGCGGGCGTCACCGGCTTTCTCGCCGCCGCCTATCTATTAGTTGTTATTCCGGGCCTGCTGGCCGTGGGCGGAATGGATAAAGGCGCCGCCACCACCGGCACCATTCTGGTGTTCGTCGGCGGAACGCTGTTGATGGCGTTTTATGCCAACCTGCCGTTTATTGTCGGCCCGGGGATTGGCGGTTCGGTACTGGTCGGCGTGACGCTAGCGGGCAGCGAACACATCGGCTGGCCTATCGGCCTCGGCATCGCCTGCTGGTCGGGTATTTTGTTCTTCCTGCTGACCAAATTTGGCCTGCGCGAAGTGGTGACTCGCTCCGTTCCCCAGTCGATTAAGCTCGGTCTCACGGCCTCCATCGGTCTGTTCGTGGCGGTCCTCGGTTTTCGTAACGCCGGTCTGGTACTGGCGAACGCCAAAACCAACTCGCTGATGCTGGGCGACTTTCTTGCGCCCGGCGCGCTGGTGGCGCTCTGCGGCCTGTTCCTCGCCATTGCGCTACAGGCTCGCCGCATTCCGGGGGCAATCTTGTGGGCCATTTTGTTCGCCACCCTCGTTGGCATCCCGGCGGGCGTAACGCGCCTACCAAGCCACTTTATCGACGTACCGCATTCGTTAACGCCGGTGCTGGGGCAAATTGATATGTTGGGTGCCCTGAATATCGCCTTCCTGCCGTTCCTGTTTGTCTTCTTCGCTTCCGAGTTTTTCTCCACCATGGGCACCACCCTGGCGGTAGGCGGCGAAGCGGGTTTGCTGGATGAAGAAGGCAATATGCCGCACATCAACCGCCCGTTTATGGTGGACTCGATTGCCGCAGCAGTCGGTCCATGGCTAGGTATCCCGGCGGCCACCGCGCTGATTGAATCCTCTGCGGCGGCGGAAGCAGGCGGCAAAACGGGCCTGACGGCGCTGGCGGCGGCGGTGATGTTCCTGTTGATGCTGTTGTTCACCCCGGTGGCGTTGATGATCCCCAAAGAGGCCACTGCGCCAGCGTTAATTCTGATTGGCCTGAACATGTTCAGCGGGCTGCGTAAGGTTGACTTGGCCAACTTCACCGACGGCTTGCCGGTGCTAATGATGGTGATGATCACCCTGATTGCCAACAGCTTTGGTACTGGTATCGCTGGTGGCCTGCTGTTCTATATCGTGATTAAAACCATTGCCGGGAAGTGGCGTGAAATCCCCATTGGCCTGTGGATCCTGGCGATTCCGCTGGTCTATTACTTCGCTACGCTGGTAAGACACTAAGCCACGCTGGGCGAAGCGTTGCGATAAATAAAGAGCCTCACTCCTCCTGACACAATACGGTTAGGGAGGGAGTGAGGTTTTTTGCCCATTACGCCGCAGCATAAACATTTATTACAACCTACCGAGTCAGCAGTTTCCCTCAATCATCTCAACAATAGATTGTAATTATTTTAAAATCCTGATGATTTCCCCCACAAAGGGCTAATATATTTCCAGCGTTGAAATCATCATGAGAAATAACATGCCAGAACAATCCGAAGTGAAATTAAGACCCCTTGAGCGCGAAGATTTACGTTTTGTACACCAGCTTGATAATAATGCCAGCGTGATGCGTTATTGGTTTGAAGAACCCTATGAGGCCTTCGTTGAGCTGAGCGATCTTTACGACAAACATATCCACGATCAGAGCGAGCGTCGTTTTGTTGTGACCTTTAATGGCAACAATGCGGGGTTGGTGGAACTGGTCGAAATAAACCATATCCATCGCCGCGCCGAGTTTCAGATTATCATCTCGCCGGAATTCCAGGGCAAAGGCCTGGCAAGCCGCGCAGCGAAGATGGCAATGGATTACGGCTTTACGGTGCTGAATCTCTATAAGCTCTATCTTATCGTTGATAAAGAGAACGCCAAGGCGGTTCATATTTATCGTAAGCTTGGCTTTATTCAGGAAGGCGAATTAATCCATGAGTTTTTCGTTAACGGCGAATACCGTAATACGATCAGAATGTGTATTTTCCAGCATCAATATCTGGAACATAACAAAACCACGGGCGGGATATTGAAACCGACCGCACAGTAATGTTGTGTCCTCACTCGTTCGCTTCAACGCCTGAGGTGGACGGGGATAATCACCCGCACCCGGCGTTGCCCAAACGATATTGCCCAGTCGATTGATCCCGACCGGGCAAGGCGGCACCGTGGTTATTCGCTCACGCAGCGCGCCTTTACCTCTTCATACAGCAGCCGTACCGCCGCCGAGAGCTGTTTACGGTGCGGGCAAATCATATTCAGCGGCACGCTATCTCCCCGGTAGTTCGGCAGCAGCACCTGTAACCGCCCTTCCCGCAGATCGTCACTGACATCAAGCGCCGACTTAAAGGCAATGCCCTCCCCGGCAATCGCCAGCCGGCGAATCACCTCCGCGTCATCGCTGGTAATACTCCCGGCAACCTGTACCTGGTGCTCCACGCCGTCAAGGCTTAGCGACCAGCGGTCAAACACGCTGCCGCGCAGCACGTAGGTCAGCGCGTTGCATTTTTCGAGGTCGGCCAGCGTTTGAGGTTCACCGTGGCGGGCTATCCACGCCGGAGAAGCCACTAATACGCGGCGGTTATCCGGGGCAACGGGCAGCGAAACAAACGATGCATCGTCGTTGTCACCGTAGCGAAATGCCACATCCACCGGATCTTTAAAGACATCGGTGCGGTGATCGGAGAACAAAATACGCAGCCGTAGCGCCGGGTGGCGTTCGCGAAAGCGGCGAAAAACATCAAGCAGCAGATTACGCCCCAGATCCGACGGCACGGCAATTTGCAGCGTGCCGCGCACTTCGTCATCCGGGGCATGGATCTGTTGCAGGCCGTTTTGCAGCGTATCGAGCATTTGCACCGCAAACGGCAGCCAGGTCTCCCCTTCAGCCGTCAGACGCAGGCTGCGGGTTGAACGGGCAAACAGGCGGATATTCAGCGCCGTCTCCAGCCTTTTAATCGCCGAGCTCACCTGCGCCGGTGGAATACTGGCCTCGCGGGCCGCCTCACTAAAGCTGCTAAGGGCGGCGGCGCGGACGAACAGGGTTAAATCTTCCAGCCTGAACATGGGGGTTCCTCAAAGACGGGGGCAGAATAATCCTCAAAATGGAGGCTACCGCCGTTTGCTTACATTTTTTAAGAAAGCAGCGCTTGCCATCGAGCCTGCCCATCAGGAATCATACGGGGCGATAATTTTATATCCAGGACAAAATGGGGATAGTATGCGTAAAACAAAAATGATGCTTCTGGGCGTACTGTTGGCAACGGCGAGTGCTGCCTGGGCAGCGCCAGCAACCGGAATTGCGAAATATGAGCTTAAAGAGTTTATTGCCGATTTCACGCAATTCAAGATTGGCGATAACGCCCCGGCGATGTACCTGACACCGGAGTACAACATCAAACAGTGGCAGTTGCGTAATTTGCCAGCGCCGGATGCCGGTACGCACTGGACGTACATGGGTGGCAACTATGTACTGATTGGTGATACCGACGGCAAAATCAGCAAAATCTACGACGGCGAAATTTTCTACCATCGTTAACGAACAAAGGCCCGCAGGACACAGCGTCCTGCGGGCCTCTTCTTTTTCCGCCGTTATACCGCGCGGAAAGCAATCTCGCTCGGAATGACTTCACCCTGCCAGTACAGCTGGGCCGCTACGCGACCCGCCAGTTGGCGATACATCTCGGTAAACTCACTGTCAGGACGCGCCACTACCGTCGGTGTGCCGTTATCCAGGTCTTCACGCAGATTGATGTGCAGCGGCATTTGGCCCAACAGTTGGGTGTGATATTTCTCCGCCAGCTTCTCTGCGCCACCGGTGCCAAAGATGGGCTCATGGTGACCACAGTTGCTGCAAATGTGCATGCTCATGTTTTCCACAATGCCCAGCACCGGCACTTCCACTTTTTCGAACATCACGATGCCTTTTTTGGCGTCGATCAGCGCAATGTCCTGCGGCGTGGTCACGACCACCGCCCCGGTGACCGGGATGTTCTGCGCCAGCGTCAGCTGAATGTCGCCGGTGCCCGGCGGCATATCCAGCACGAGGTAATCGAGATCCGGCCACAGCGTTTCTTGCAGCATCTGCATCAGCGCCTTGCTGGCCATCGGGCCACGCCAGACCATGGCGTTATCGTCGGTCACCAGGTAGCCGATGGAGTTAGTCGCTACGCCGTGGGCCATAATTGGCGCCATGTGGGTGCCATCCGGCGACGTTGGACGCTGGTTTTCAGCGCCCAGCATATTCGGGATTGACGGGCCATAGATATCGGCATCGAGGATGCCCACTTTGGCGCCTTCCGCAGCCAGCGCCAGCGCCAGGTTTACGGCGGTAGACGATTTGCCCACCCCACCTTTACCGGAGCTCACTGCGATAATGTTTTTAACGCCGTTGATGCCCGGCTGATTTTTCACGCGCTTAAGCGTGGCGATGCTGTGCGACAGTTTCCAGTCGATAGCTTTCGCCCCGGTCACCCGCAGCAGTTCCGCGCTGGTTTGCTCTTTTAATTCTTCAAAGGCGCTGTGCCAGACAAACGGCATCTGCAATTCGATGTGCACGGTGTCGTCAAGCCAGGCGACGTGGTGCAGCGCTTTCAGCGCGGTGAGGTTATGCTTCAGGGTTGGGTGCTGGAAATTCGCCAGCGTGCCGGCCACCATCGCACGTAAACGCTCAGGGGATTTGGCCTGGGATTCTGAGTTCATCCCGACTCCTTTGTTGTTTGACACTCTAAGGATTTCAAGTTGCAGGAAGGCGGCCATTGCGTGAATGCAGCCAACGTACCAACAAATTGAAAGACGACGAGTATATTTGCTTTCAGTACGCCTAAGTCTACCACAGCTAACGGGCATCCATATATGGCGCACCCACTACCCTTTTGGTAATATCAAAAGCCCTTTTTGCAACAGAAGAAGTAATACCCACTATGACTCAAGTCGCGAAGAAAATTCTGGTAACGTGCGCACTGCCGTACGCAAACGGCTCCATCCACCTCGGCCATATGCTGGAGCACATCCAGGCTGATGTCTGGGTCCGTTACCAGCGAATGCGCGGCCACCAGGTCAACTTCATCTGCGCGGACGACGCCCACGGCACCCCTATCATGCTGAAAGCACAGCAGTTAGGCATCACGCCGGAGCAGATGATCGCCGAAATGAGTCAGGAGCATCAGACTGATTTTTCGGGCTTTAACATCAGCTACGACAACTACCACTCGACGCACAGCGACGAGAACCGCGAGCTGTCTGAGCTTATCTATGGTCGCCTGAAAGAGAACGGTTTCATCAAAAATCGCACCATCTCTCAGCTGTACGATCCGGAAAAAGGCATGTTCCTGCCGGACCGTTTCGTGAAAGGCACCTGCCCGAAATGTAAATCACCGGATCAGTACGGCGATAACTGCGAAGTGTGCGGCGCCACCTATAGCCCAACCGAGCTTATCGAGCCGAAATCCGTGGTTTCCGGCGCGACGCCGGTGATGCGTGAATCTGAGCACTTCTTCTTTGACCTGCCATCCTTTAGCGAAATGCTGCAGGCGTGGACCCGCAGCGGCGCGCTGCAGGAGCAGGTGGCGAACAAAATGCAGGAATGGTTTGAATCCGGCCTGCAGCAGTGGGATATCTCCCGCGATGCGCCATACTTCGGTTTCGAAATCCCGAACGCACCGGGCAAATATTTCTACGTCTGGCTGGACGCGCCAATCGGCTACATGGGCTCGTTCAAAAACCTGTGCGACAAGCGCGGCGACACTACCAGCTTTGATGAATACTGGAAAAAAGACTCCACCGCCGAGCTGTATCACTTTATCGGTAAAGATATCGTCTACTTCCACAGCCTGTTCTGGCCGGCAATGCTGGAAGGCAGCAACTTCCGTAAACCAACCAACCTCTTCGTTCACGGCTATGTAACGGTGAACGGGGCGAAGATGTCCAAGTCTCGCGGTACCTTCATTAAAGCCAGCACCTGGCTGAAGCACTTCGATTCCGACAGCCTGCGCTACTACTACACCGCCAAGCTCTCTTCACGTATCGACGATATCGACCTGAATCTGGAAGATTTCGTGCAGCGCGTGAATGCTGACATCGTCAACAAAGTGGTGAACCTCGCTTCCCGAAACGCCGGCTTTATCGCCAAGCGCTTTGACGGTGTGCTCTCTGCTGAGCTGGCCGATCCGGCGCTGTACAAAACCTTCACCGACGCGGCAGCGAGCATTGGCGAAGCGTGGGATAGCCGTGAATTTGGTAAAGCTATTCGTGAAATCATGGCGCTGGCCGACGTGGCAAACCGCTACGTTGATGAGCAGGCTCCATGGGTGGTGGCGAAACAGGAAGGCCGCGATGCCGACCTGCAGGCTATCTGCACCATGGGTCTGAACATGTTCCGCGTGCTGATGACATGGCTGAAGCCGGTACTGCCAGAGCTGGCAGCGCGTACCGAAGCGTTCCTCAACACCGAGCTGAGCTGGGATGCTATCAACCAGCCGCTGGTTGGCCACAAAATCAACACCTTCAAAGCGCTGTATAACCGCATCGATATGAAGCAAGTTGAAGCGCTGGTGGAAGCGTCGAAGGAAGAAGTGAAAGCGTTGAACAGCACTCCGGTAACCGGCCCGCTGGCGGACGATCCGATTCAGGAAACCATCACGTTTGACGATTTCGCTAAAATCGATCTGCGCGTGGCGCTGATTGAAAACGCAGAATTCGTGGAAGGCTCCGACAAGCTGCTGCGTCTGACGCTGGATCTGGGCGGTGAGAAACGTAACGTCTTCTCCGGCATCCGCTCCGCTTACCCGGATCCGCAGCCGCTGATTGGCCGTCTGACCGTGATGGTTGCCAACCTGGCACCGCGTAAAATGCGCTTTGGCATCTCGGAAGGGATGGTGATGGCCGCAGGCCCTGGCGGTAAGGATATCTTCCTGCTTAGCCCTGACGACGGCGCACAGCCGGGTCAGCAGGTGAAATAATCTGCATAAAAAAACGCTGCTTCGGCAGCGTTTTTTATTGGGTGAAACCGGGGCAAATGCCTGGCGTTCACTCGCAACACATCAGGAATTTACTTCGCCGCGTGCTCACGTACCGCCAGGCCGCGCAGGAAGTAGCGCAGGAACTGGTCGCCGCACTCGCGGAAGTTCTTATGCTCCGGTGCGCGCATCATGGCGGTGATTTCCGGCATTGAGATACGGAACTGCTGCTGGGTCATGATCGCCAGAATATCATCGGTTTTCAGCGCAAACGCGATACGCAGTTTTTTCAGCATGATGTTGTTGTTGATGCGGCGATCGACAGCCAGCGCCGGCGCAGATTCATCGCGACCGCGTTTTTCATAAATCAGGCCGTTTAAGAAGCACGACAGCAGAATATCCGGGCAGCGAACAAAGCCCTCTTCATCCTCTTTGCGCAGCCATGGAACCAGCTGCTCCGCCGTCACTTCGGCTTCGCCCAGCGCGAAAATGCGCACCAGATCGTTGTTGTTGATTTTCAGGATGTAGCGGACGCTGCGTAAAATATCGTTACTGACCATAGTGCCTTCGGTGGTGATGAAAAATGCGGTGGGTAAATTCATACTCTAAGCGATTTGAGTTGCAGCCAACGCTGCTGCAACCTGAAGCGCGAGGAGTATACACGAATTACAGCCCCAGCGCCTCCTTCAGGGTCTTTAAATAGCGGCGGCTCACCGGCACGGTTTGCCCATTGCGTAACAGCAGTTCGGCCTGGCCGTTATCCTCAAGACGAATCTCTTTCAGGTGCGCCATGTTCACCAGATGCTGACGATGGCAGCGAATCAGCGGCGTTCGGCTTTCCAGAGTGCGCAGCGTCAGTTCGGTAAAGCCCTCTTTACCTTCACCGCTGGTGACGTACACCCCACTTAAGCGGCTGCTGACAAAGGCCACATCATCCATCTGCAGCAGATAAATTCGGCTGTGCCCAGTACAGGGAATGAACTTCAGCGCCTGCTGGTTTTCCCCCAGCACCGACACATCCTGCACCGCCCGCTCCTGACGTAGGCGGATCAACGTTTTATCTAAACGCTTCTCTTCAATGGGCTTAAGCAGGTAGTCAAAGGCGTGCTCTTCGAACGCTTTTACCGCGTACTCATCGAAAGCGGTCAGGAACACAATATAGGGACGATGCTCCGGATCGAGCATGCCAACCATCTCCAGCCCGCTGATGCGCGGCATCTGAATGTCGAGGAACAGCACGTCCGGACGCAGCTTATGTACCGCGCCGATGGCTTCCACCGCATTCGCACACTCCCCGACAATTTCAATATCGTCCTGGGTCTGCAACAGTACGCGCAGGTTCTCCCGCGCCAGGGGTTCATCATCGACAATCAGCACTTTTATCATGCGTTCTCCTCCAGAGGTAACCGCAGGGTGACACGAGTGAATCGGTCCGGTTCGCAGGCAACGGCAATCCCGCATTCGTCGCCAAAGCGCATTTTCAAACGCTTATCGACCAGACTCATCCCCAGGCCGCTGGCCTGGGCGTTGGGCTGATACAGCCCGGCGTTATCTTCAATATCCAGCACCAGATGCTGCCCCTGACGGCTGGCGCGTAGGGTTATCTCCCCGACTTCCAAAAGCTGCGACGTACCGTGCTTAATGGCGTTCTCGACGATCGGCTGCAGCGTAAAGGCCGGTAGCTGTTGGCCGGAAAGCTCTTCGGGAATATCCAGATGCACCGAAAGACGTGACTGAAAGCGCGCTTTCTCGATTTGCAGGTAGGCATTCACATGCTCAATTTCATCCGCCAGCGTCACGATCTCCGACGGCCGCTTGAGGTTCTTGCGAAAGAACGTCGACAAATACTGCACCAGTTGGCTCGCCTGCTCGCTGTCGCGGCGGATCACCGCCTTTAGCGTATTGAGCGCATTAAACAGAAAATGTGGATTCACCTGGGCGTGCAGCAGCTTGATTTCCGACTGGGTCAGCAGCGCTTTTTGCCGTTCGTATTGTCCGGCCAGAATTTGCGCCGACAGGAGCTGCGCAATCCCTTCGCCCAGCGTGCGGTTGATGGAGCTGAACAGCCGATTCTTGGCTTCATACAGCTTGATGGTACCAATCACTTTTTGGTTCTCACCGCGCAGCGGGATCACCAGCGTCGACCCCAGCTTACAGTTAGGGTGAATCGAGCAGCGATAAGGCACTTCATTACCGTCGGCATACACCACTTCACCGGTTTCAATGGTTTTTTGCGTATAGCGCGAAGAGATAGGCTTGCCGGGCAAATGGTGATCCTCACCAATGCCGGTAAAAGCGAGCAGCTTTTCCCGGTCGGTTATTGCCACCGCACCGATATCCAGCTCCTGAATCAGCACCTGCGCCACCTTCATGCTGTTCTCTTCGTTAAATCCTTTACGCAAGATCCCTTCGGTCGAAGCAGCCACTTTCAGCGCCGTGGCCGAGAATGCCGAGGTGTATTTTTCAAACATCGCCCGCTTATCCAGCAGGATACGCATAAACAGCGCCGCGCCAACGGTATTGGTGACCATCATCGGCGCTGCGATACTTTGCACCAGATGCAGCGCGTCTTCGAACGGGCGGGCAATCAGCAAGATAATCAGCATCTGCACCAGCTCGGCAACCAAGGTTATCGCCCCCGCCGTCCACGGGCTAAAGACTTTATCCGGACGCCCGCGACGAATCAGAATACTGTGCACCAGCCCGCCGAGCAGCCCTTCCACCATGGTGGAAATCATGCAGCTCAGCGCAGTCATTCCCCCCATCGAGTAGCGGTGCAGGCCACCGGTAAATCCCACTAAACCGCCAACCACCGGGCCGCCCAGCAGCCCCCCCATCACGGCGCCAATCGCCCGGGTGTTGGCGATCGAGTCTTCAATGTGCAGGCCGAAATAGGTGCCGAGAATACAGAAAATCGAGAAGGTGACGTAGCACAGCAGCTTGTGCGGCAGGCGCACGGTGACCTGCATCAGCGGAATAAACAGCCGCGTTTTGCTCATTAGCCAGGCGATAACCAGGAACACGCACATCTGCTGAAGCAGCAGCAACACCAGATTAAACTCGTACATACCCGATCACCACAGGAGAAATAAAACTGCGTAACATACACATAGTTGGCATAACTTTCTTTGAAACCTGGCAAAAAAAGTGCAAAAAATGCTACCGATCACATTTTATCTAATCGTCAGGGAAATGGAATGGATAAAAAATCGCCACAGCAGGCCAGCGCAGCAAACCCGGTCTAAAGTTAAATGGGGGAACGCATGCCGGAGGAACGATGGCGCTTTATACGATTGGTGAAGTGGCACAGCTTTGTGATATCAACCCGGTCACGCTTCGCGCCTGGCAACGACGGTACGCGCTGCTGAAACCGCAGCGCACCGACGGCGGCCACCGGTTATTTAACGATGCCGATATCGACCGCATTCGTGAGATCCAGCGCTGGATTGAAACTGGCGTACAGGTCAGCAAAGTGAAAAATCTGCTCTGCGAGCAGCCGGACGGCTGGCGGGAACAGCAGGAAATCGCGCTACGTGATTTACGCAACGGTAACCTCAATCATCTTCGCCAGTGGGTCAAGGAGCTGCACCGTACCGACAGCGCGAGAACGCTGGTCGATAACCTCTTTACGCCGCTGCGTCTGCGTCTGCAAAGCGCGCAGCTACCGCTGCACACGCTGTTAGGTCTGCTCGATGGCGTATTGATTAACGATATTGCCCTGAGCCTTTCCGCCGCTCGCCGTAAATCAGGGCCGCAGGCGCTGGTGGTCGGCTGGAACGTCACTGACCTCACCCGATTATGGCTGGAAGGCTGGGTTGCCTGCGAACAGGGCTGGCGGGTAGATGTACTCGCCCATTCCTTAAGCCACATTCAGCCCGAGCTGTTCCCCGGCCAGACGCTGCTGGTGTGGTGCGGCTCCGCGCCCAATGCCATGCAACAACAGCAATTGGCGCGCTGGCAAGAGGACGGTGCCGCCTTCGCCCTACCGGCAAATTAATCGTTCATTAACAGCCATGCTTCGCGGTATAATCTTTTGGTTAACAAAAGGAGTACACCATGAAGTCAGCTAAACTTGCAGCGATTGTGCTTTTCGCCTTTATGGCTATTAGCGGCATCGGTGGCGTGATGCTCGCAGGCTATTCATTTATTGTCCGCGGCGGTGTCGGCTGAGCCGCAGGCTAAGCCGCTCAAAGGCGCGGTCGACGATAATCGCCGCCAGCGCCACTAACATTGCCCCCTGCACCACATAAGCCGTATTAAACCCGCTCAGGCCGATGATAATTGGCGTGCCCAGCGTGTTTGCCCCGACCGTTGAAGCAATGGTCGCAGTTCCGATATTGACAATCACCGATGTCCGTACGCCGGCCACGATAACCGGTGCCGCCAGCGGCAACTCTACTTTGCAGAGCCTTTGCCAACCGGTCATTCCCATGCCTTCCGCCACGCTGAGTGCCGCCGCAGGTACCGCCGCTAACCCGGCAAGCGTCCCCTGAAGTACGGGCAGAATGCCATACAGAATCAGCGCGATAATCGCCGGCTTTTCACCAAAGCCCATCACCGGGACCGCCATCGCCAGCACGGCTACCGGCGGAAAGGTCTGCCCCATCGCCGCCAGCGTTTCCACCAGCGGGCGAAATTCGCGTCCGGCCGGGCGCGTAACCATCACGCCGGCGCTCATCCCAATCACAATTGCCAACAGGCTGGAGATCCCCACCAGCCGGGCATGCGCCAGGGTGAGGGAGAAAAAACTGGCCTGCTGGTAGAGCGGACGCGGCTGTTCGGGAAACAGCGCATGAAACAACGGCTCGCTGTGCGGCAGGCCAATCAGCAGCGCGGCGAACAGCACCAGCAGCCACAATAGCGGATCACGTAGCAGAGGCATCGCTCGGCTCCTCGCGCAGCAGATCGGCGAAATGCAGCGTGCCAATAACGCTTCCAGCGCTGTTCGCCACCGGCAGAATGGTTCGCCGCTGGGTCATAAACCCGGATAGTGCGTCGCGCAGCGATAGCGTCGCCGCCAGCGGTTCACCCTCGGCAGAGTCACCGGGCCGAGCGTAGTCAGCCACCTGACGGAGTGACAACAAACGTACACCGAGTTCGCTGCGGCCAAAGAAGGTGCGCGCAAACTCGCTGCCCGGCGCGCTAAGCATCTCCAGCGGCGTCCCCTGCTGCACCACTTCCCCGCCGTCCATCAGGATCAAATTATCCGCCAGCCGCAGCGCCTCATCGATATCATGCGTCACCAATACGATAGTGCGCCCCAACAGCTGGTGGATCCGGCGCATCTCCTGCTGGAGCGCCCCGCGGGTGACCGGATCCAAGGCGCCAAAAGGTTCATCCATTAACAGGACTTCCGGATCGCCCGCCAGCGCACGCGCCACGCCGACGCGCTGCTGCTGGCCGCCGGAAAGCTGGTGCGGATAACGCGCACGCAGCGAAGGGTCTAAATCCAGCAGCGCCATCAGCTCATCAACTCGCGCATTGACCTTCGCCTTCGGCCACTTCAACAGCTGCGGCACGGTGGCGATGTTTTGTGCCACCGTCCAGTGGGGAAACAAACCAATCGATTGAATGGCATAGCCCATCCGCCGACGCAGCGCCAGCAGCGGCTGCTCGCGAATATCCTGGCCGGCAAAGCGGATCTGGCCGCTGTCCGGCTCGACCAGCCGGTTAATCATTTTGAGCGTGGTGGATTTTCCGGAACCAGAGGTGCCAATCAGCACTGAAAAGGCCCCCTCCTCCAGCCGTAGCGAGAGGTTTTTCACCGCCGGATGGGCGGCGAACGATTTATTCACCTGCATGAATTCAATCACCGGCATCTCCTTTTAGTAAGGCAATGACAAGGCTGAACAGCGCATCCGCCACCACCGCCAGGGCAATCACCGGGATCACGCCCAGCAGCACCAGATCCAGCGCGCTGCTTAAAAGCCCCTGGAAGACCAGTGCGCCAAACCCCCCAGCGCCAATTAAGGCGGCGACCACCGCCATACCGACCGTCTGCACCACCACCACCCGCAGGCTACGCAGCAGTACCGGCAAGGCTAGCGGTAACTGCACGCGGAAAAAGGTCTGTCCACGCCCCATGCCCATCGCCGCTGCGCTTTCCAGCACCTGAGGTGACACCTGCTGCATGCCGGCCACCACGCCGCGTACCAGCGGTAACAGCGCGTATAGCACTAGCGCAATCAGCGCTGGCGTCAGGCCGGTACCCGCAACGCCGAAACCGGCCAGCCACGGGAAATGCTGTACCAGCCCAGCAAGCGGTGCAATCAACACGCCAAATAACGCCACCGACGGAATGGTTTGAATAATATTGAGCACCGTGAACACGCTCGACTGCCGCCCCGGATGCCGCCAGCACCAAAGCCCCAGCGGAATACCGAGCATCAGCCCCGGCAGCAACGTGCCCCATAGGAGCGTCAGATGTTGATGCAACGCATCATCAAACGTCTCCTGGCGGTTGGCGTACTCTTTCAGCAGTGACAGCCCGTCAAGTGCCCCGCTCCACAGCAGCCAGCAGGGTATCAGCCACAGTTGAACATTCAGCAGCCAACGCCAGAGAGCGTGGGAGGCAAGACGCCGAATCGCGTCGCTACAGATGAGCAGCATCAGCAGTAGCGACAGCCACAGCCCGCCGCCGGGCGAAGTGCGCGCCAGCGGGGTGCTGGTTTCCGCCAGCCGATGCGCCGCCTCGCCGCCAAGCCACAGCAGCAGGGTGAAGCCAGACTGTGCCAGTAGCAGGATAAGCAGACTTACGGCTCGACCGGGTAAATAGCAAAGCGCGATAAACAGCACGGGGATTGGCAGCAGCGCCAGCGGCGGGAAGGACCAGACCTGCCACAGCCACAGGCCGTCGCCCGAGACCAGACGGTTCGGGGCAAAATTGACGAACGGCAGCGCGGCGGCGGCCAGCAAAATCAGTGCCAGCAGCACCACCACGCGGTTATGACAATAAGGCATGCGATTAACCGATTACTTCGACCACCCTTTCTGCTTCAGATAGCCTGCGGCGACGCTTTTGGCGTCCAGCCCTTCGACCGCAATCTTCGCGTTCAGGGTTTGCAGGGTCTTCTCATCAAGGCTGGCAAAGACCGGTTTCAGCCACTGGTCGAGGTCCGGGTAAGCTTTCAGTACCGCTTCACGCACTACCGGGGTTGGCGCATAAATGGGCTGTACGCCTTTCGGATCGCTCAGGGTTTGCAGACCGAGCGCCGCCACCGGGCCGTCGGTACCGTAGGCCATCGCCGCGTTTACCCCAGACGTTTGCTGAGCGGCCGCTTTGATGGTCACCGCCGTATCACCGCCCGCCAGCGACAGCAGTTGA
The DNA here is from genome assembly GCF_001571285.1 of Kluyvera cryocrescens NBRC 102467. Lineage (GTDB taxonomy): Bacteria > Pseudomonadota > Gammaproteobacteria > Enterobacterales > Enterobacteriaceae > Kluyvera > Kluyvera cryocrescens. The sequence continues at coordinate 305,861 of NZ_BCTM01000001.1, forward strand.
TCCTGATTCAGTTTAAAATCATAAGCTTTTTCAAAAGCGGGCAGCGCGTCGGCGCGTTCGATAAATTCAGCCGAAGCGGCCAGCTTAAAGGTGCCGCCGTCTTTCAGGTAACGGCTCAGATCGGCAAGCGAGGTCAGCTTATCCTTTTCCGCCACGTCCTTACGGACGGCGATGGTCCAGGTATTGTTGGCGGGTGCCGGCGTCAGCCATACCAGATGATTTTTCTCCGCATCCAGCTTTTTCACCTTCTCGTAGCCGGCCTGCGCGTTTTTCCACGCCGGGTCGTTTTCATCTTTGAAGAAAAACGCGCCGTTGCCGGTGTATTCCGGGTAGATATCCAGTTCACCGGAGGTAATTGCACCGCGCACCACCGGCGTGGTGCCCAACTGCACTTTATTGACGGTTTTAACCCCGTGGCTTTCCAGCACCTGCAAAATGATATTACCGAGCAGCGCGCCCTCGGTATCAATTTTCGACCCCACCTTCACCGGCTCAGCGGCCTGCAACGGCAGGCTGACCGCCGCCAGCAGCACCAGCGGGCCGCTCCATCCCCGTAAAATCGTCATACGCTTTCCTCTTATTGGCGCTCAATAAAACGGCGCTTGAGAAAAAAGCGTAGACGATTTTTCGCCAATTAGCTGTTTTCTGGCATTTTTAACGGCAGCGTCAGCAGGCTGGCGGCAAAATAAAGCAGTGCAATCACCCACAGCGTCCCCTCCACGCCCAGCGGATTCACGCACAGCGTGACGATAAGCGGGCCGACAAAGTTGCTTAACCCGGAGCCTAAATTCAGGCAGGAGATCGCCGCTCCTTTGTTTTCCGGCAGCAGCGAAGGGATCAGCGCGCTCAGTGGGCCAAACGCCCCAAGGCCAATGGCATAAATCGCCAGCGCGATAATCAGCGCCGTGCTGCTATGGCCAAACAGTACCGGCGCATAGCACACCGCCAGCGCGGAAATACCGCACAGCGTGCCAGCAAACCATGCCACCGTATTACGCCAACCGATGGTGTCGCCAAGCCAGCCGAATAAGTAGTTGGCGAAGATATTCACCACGTTGACCAGCCCCCAAATGGTTAGCCACTCTTCAATGCTAAAACCAAAACGCGGGAGATACACCGGCATCAGGATAACCAGCGAGAACTTACCGATATCATTGATGGTTTTCACCACCACCGCGAGGCGCATTTTCGGCTCGCGCAGCAGCACGATAATGCCCTCCGCTAGCGCCGGGCCTATCGCCACATCGCGCTGCCAGTGAGGTTTGTCACGATTGAGCACCAGCGCACAGCCGCAGCCTGCCAGCACGAAGAGAAAACCAGAAAGCAGCGTGGTCGTTTCACCCACCCGCGGTATCATAAATCCCGAGAACCACGGCCCGACGATGGTCATCCCGACGCCAAAGGCAATCCAGAACCAGGAGACGGCGCGCCCTAAAATGCGCGCTTCGCAGCGCTGGTTAATCCACACCAAAAACGAGTAGGCAAACAGGGGATAGGCCATCCCGCGGACAGCGTAACTCACCATCATCATCGGGTAGTTGCCTTCCGGCAAGGCGACAAAAATAAACGGCACTGAGCCGATAAAATAGAGCACGGTCGCCAGCCACATTAGCCGACGCACGCCCAGTACGCCCGCACCAATGCCGGAGAACCAGGAGATGGCGGCGACGCACAGGCCGAACACCGATGACAGCAGGCTAATATGCACGGCGTCGAGACCGCGCTGTTGAAGGAGCGACGCCAGCCAGCTTTGCTCAATGGTCGCCCCAGTGATAAACAGGAATACCCCGATGAAGCCCCACGCCAGCTCCCGCGGCAGGCCTAAGCGCGCCCAAATCCCCTGTTGAATATATAAAGTCCTGTCGGTCATGTCCGTTATCCAAAAAAAGTCCCGGGGTCGCATGGCTTGCCCGGGAGAACACTGTGTTATTCATCTGCCCGACAGCGCGACGCGATGCCGGGTAAAACCTAGGCGTTATGTAGCGGAACCTGATGCTGTTTGGCTTTCAGCAAACTGCGGTTAACATGGCCGACGGTGTTGTCACCCCAGCACTGCTCATAAGGCAAGCCGGTCAGACTTTCGATGATCTCTTTGGTTTGCGCCGTGACGGTGGCTTTGCTCCCGCCCTGCTTCAGGCGCGCCACTTCCTCGTTCAGTACCGCATGCGTGCGACTGTTTACTTTGAACTGGAAGGCAGACCAGATCCCCCACAAGGTCAGCGCCACCGGCAGAATGATCATGATCGCGAGGATCATGTTGATAGCCGATTCAGGCTGGCTGGTATGGCCGGTGACAAAACCGGACATTTGCAGCGCGACGCCGACGAGGAAGATAGACAGCGCCTGGGACGCTTTACGCAACAGGCTCATAAACCCGGCGAAAATCCCTTCACGACGGCTGCAGGTGAGGATTTCGTCCACATCGGCCACGAAGGTGTAGTTGTTCCACGGAATAGAGTAGATACCACCGCGCGCCAGACCAGCGACGCCCGCCGCAAGGTACAGCATGGACATGCTGGTTGAACCGTAGAGGTAGGTCACCGCAAACAGCGCAAACGCTACCAGCGCCATCAGCGCCTGGGTCGCAAACGCGCGGGACGGCGAGTAGCGCAGAGTCAGCCATGTCGCTACGCCCACACCAAAGAACTGCAGGCCGTTGATCACGCTCAGCAGGTTACTGGCGACGACTGACGATGTTGCCAGCGCGAACACCACAAAATAGGTAAAGACAGAGTTGAAAATATCCTGCGCCACCGAGCCCCCTAAGTACATCCCAAGGTGCGAGCGAAAGGTTTTGATTTTCAGCGTTGACACAAAGTCGTAGTAAATATCGAACAGGCGTTTGCCCAGCGGCTGCTTCTCGGCGCGCACAATGCTGCGCTCGCTGAGCTCAATCTCTTCAAGTGAACGTTCCCAGGTGCCGAAATAGACAAAGAGCAGCACAATCATGAAAGCGACGGTGAAAATCGCCCCGGCGTAGAAGAATGAGATGGCGGAGTCGGCGCCAAAGTAGGCCAGCAGACGCCCCGGCAAAAAGGCAGCAGTAAAACCGGCAAACTGGGCAATGTACATACGCGCGCTGGTGAGCTTCGAGCGTTTGGTGAAATCAGAAGTCATCTCCGCCGACAGGGTGTCGTACGGGATCATGATCATCGAGTAAACGATTTCGAACAGAATATAGGCCAGCAGATAGGTCCAGTAGCCAAAACCCTGCACCCACAGCAGGCTGTAGACTGCCACCAGCGGGATGCTCAACAGCAGGAAGAAACGGCGGCGCCCAAAGCGACGGCCAAGACGCGTTTTATGGAAGTTATCGGAAATGTAGCCCATCAGCGGGCACATGATCACATCGACGATACGCGCTACGGCAAACAGCGACCCGGCTTCAATAGGCGTCAGGCCGCAGAAGGTGGTCAGGAAGAACAGCAGCCAGGCGCTCACCAGAGTAAACGCGCCAGAGCCAATGACATCGGCCAGACCAAAGCAGATGTAGTTGTGGAGTTTTATTTCCCGCACTTTTTTTATCATTTTCCATCCCCTTGAACAGTACAGAACGACGCGGTGTTTCGCCGCGCCAGCATCAAATAGCTTCAGGCGTCGGCGTTTTCCTGCACGATGGCGCTCGCACTCCAGCCCGGCGGCAGCGGCTGTGGGCGACGAATGCGCACATCGTTAAGCGTCAGCCCCCATACACCGTTGGCATACAGCGCAGGCAGCCCACCTGGATACGCCTCCACCCCCCAGGCGCGACCGGTTTGCGGATTGACCCGATAAGCGTTATCCAGCCCCATTCCGGTTGGGCTTGCCGGGTTACACGGTGGGCGAATGTCGTAGCAGCCCTGCTCGTCCGATGGGCCAGCCAGTTGCTGTAATGAGAGCGAGTTGAAGGTCACGTAGCGAATATCACCCGGCGTTTCGCTATGCAGGTTGATAGCCCCTTCACCCACGCCGGAAAGCTGGCTGAAGGTAATGTCCTCGACTCGGCCCGGCTGAATTTGCGGATCGCGATGGCGCACCGAGATAAACACCGGGTCGGCTTTGCCCCAATGGCACGGGTGGCCGTGGCGGCAGTCGAACAGAATGTTGCTGAAAATCATCTGGCTGAACTGGCCGCCGTCGCGGGAGACCAGGCCAATGCCGCGGTTGGACTCAAAAATCGAGCAGTTTTGCACCGCGATATGGCTGATATCGGCGAAGGTTTCCGTTCCGACCTTAATGGCGCAGCTTTTAGAACGAATCAGGCAGTTGTTGACCACTACGTGGCGGGTGGCCTGCTGCAAACCTTCCGGCTTACGCGTGGTTTTAATGCAGATGCCGTCGTCGGCAGCGCTGAAATAGCTGTCGCTGATATGCACGTGCTGACAGCTATCGATATCCAGCGCGTCGGTATTGGACAGCGCCAGATCGTTATCTATGGTGAGATTCTGGATAAACACCTGGTTGCAGCTCACCAGATGCGCCGTCCACATCGGCGAATCACTGATGGTGATATCGCGAATACGCACCTGCTGGCAGCCTTCCAGCACCAGCATGCGCGGACGCAGGGTTTTCGGCTGGCGATAGCCTTGCGCATCGGCACTGGCGGAAAACCAGGCGCTCGCACCGCCGACCAGGCTGCCTTCACCGCTCAGGGTGATGTGCTGGGCATCGCGCGCATAGATGAGCGCCATCCGCGAGAGTTCGGCGACGGTTTGCGTCAATGTCTGCGGGTAATCTTCTGCATTCGGGCTGGCCAACAGGCGCGCTCCCGCTTCCAGATGGAGGGTGAAATTCGATGGCAGTATCAGCGTGCCGGTCATCCAGTCACCCGACGGCACCACCAGCGTGCCGCCGCCCGCGCGGTCAATTTCATCAATCAACTGTTGTAACTGAGCGGTCAGCGGCGTTTTGCCGCTACGGTCGAGTGAAGTGTTATGCAGTGAAATTTTCATATCGCTACCTGCTGATGTTGAGATAGCTGCATTTAACGCGGGTTTTCGTCTTCTCTCGCCGGACAGATGTCGGCTTTTTTACGTATTAGTGAATGGCATCACGCCTGTTCTTACGCTGCGGGGCCGCATTTGAACTGGCGCACAAAACGATGACAAGTGCGAGGCGTGAGTCGTGAGATTAATCACGTTACGTACGGTTTTGCGGATAAAAAATAGGCTATTTAACGCAGATCCTGCGTCACAGAGAGATAAATCGCGATGGGGTTCACAAAGTGGAGTGAAGAGCGGGATTGGGGGGTATCAACACAATGTAGAAGCGGTTCCTTTACAGAGATGCCCTGCCTTGTGCGAGTTCATTTTTCCACTATTCATGTACCATCGAGCCGAGCTTTCAGCTGCTCGTCAATACGCAAGTTGCTGCTACCCATATCCTTCACCCCATGCCAGCATGCTAAAAATGCTTTTGGCAAATCACGACAGAAGTTAGAAAACGAATCGTAAGAATTTGGCCACCGTCCTCTTTGTGCCAAAAGCGATCGTCAAAATGTATGTTCAGCTAGCGTAAGTTGAGCGTTTCATAATGATATCTCTCTGCGGGTCTGACCCAACCTGACAAATATGCCCTCCAACCTCGGTAAACCCAAGCTTACGATAAAAAGTGACTGCCCTTGGGTTATGTTCTCAGACACCTAACCAGACAGGATCCGATCCCTTTGCCTCAAATTCAGCAAAGCACTTTTGCATCAGTGCTTGTGCAAATCCTTTACCATGGTAGGGCTCATCGACATACAGGCACAGAATTTCTCTGGCATGGATGCTATTGACACAGGGACAAAACTCTTCCCACCTTAGTTGAGCGTAAATTTGTAGAGAAAACTCATGAGTTAGAAATTCAATCAATTATATGAAGGAAAAGTAGAGGAGGGGGGCTCTCTTTAGGAGAGCCATGAGTGGAAATGGATATTAGCAAAAGGAGTTATTTCCACATTAAGAATTAAGTTCATACCCATCAACCACACCATTTTTTATTCTGTAAATAACATTAGCTGAAATTGACTCAAAGTAAACATACCCAACTGCTTGGATTATATTTATTAGCATGCAGGAAAGTGAAACCATAAATAATGGTAGCGAGGATGTGTTGTAGTTTATCAGGTAAATGATTTCGCCATAATACAATGGCCCACACATTGCGAGTGCTAATGATATAAATAAAAAGCCTTTTATTATTTTTATTAAAAATATAGAGGCGTTTATTTGTTTTCTTATCTTTTCATCGCCTAAGAGATAAAGGTTGAAATCTTGAGATTTTGTTGTGTCCACTGAGAAGATATTAAAAATATGTGGGTATATCAATGATATGTCCTTTATTTTCATAAGATTCATCATCTCTATTCTCCGCGTGACGAACAGTGAGCCCAACCAAAAAACCATGAATACAGGCATAGCATAACTAGCAATTTTGGCTATGCTTATCAATGACACACTAGATGCCATGTCACCTATTTTAAATGGGATGATTAAGGTTGATTCTATGTTGACTATCTCTATTTTTGAATTACTCTCATCTCTTATTCTTCCATCCAACCAGTTCATTGCATCATGATAGTTTGCGATTTTATTTTTTTCAGGGAGGGCCGATTTTATTTTATCCATTACAATATAGCCCAAACTTGATTTTTCAATCTCTTTTTTCAACACATCGTACATAAAGTAATTTAACTCGTTAATTGAACTCACCTCATCAAGGTCTATTTCAATCAAACTCTTATTTATTGAGTTTTTTCTAATGGAAAAAAATTCATTTTCGATTTCTGATTTATAGCTTGCAATGTCCACCTCTGAACCATTAATTCTTTTTCGAAAGTCTAGAACATCCGATACGTTTTCATTAACAGCTGAAATTTGTTTTTCGATATATTCTATCTTTATTTTTTTTGTTTCGATTTGTTGTTTTATATCTTTGTATGAGGTTATTAAAGCAAATAGATTCTGGCTGCTTAATGTGATTAATAAAGAGCAGGTGAGGAAACTAAAAATAACAACAACAATACTCATGTATAATAATCTATCAAATCTTTTTCCTAGTTCGTACAACCTATCCACTATTTTTCTCACTTTCAAAGGCGATATAGATAGGTTATATCATGCATTCATCTTTTGAACTAAACAATCTATATCAGATAACAGTTCTCTTCGCAGTTGTGTCCCTACTCTTTGGTGGCCCGTAGGCTCCTGAGCTGGACATCGTGCGGGACTACCTCACAGTCAATTGTAAGCAGTAAAGAGGAACGAGAACCATTCATAGAGCCTAACACAGTAAATGCCGCATTGAATCCCACGACTCGGCACGATCAACGTAAGATAATCGGAGTTTGCTGCATGGTGACAAATGGAAAATGTGAAGGTAAAGAAAACGACATTACTAACTGACGTTTGTATCTAACACTGGGGACAGGTCACCTTGAATCGATGGAAGTCTCATTATTCATAAGCCGTGCTTCTCAGGGTTCTCCTGCAGTGGATAGTTTGTACGATTTGCTCCTCCGGAAACTACGGGTCAGAAAAGTTGAAAATTGAGAGTATGTACTAGGTACCTCAACGTCCGCTCATCGCTCACAGCGGACCTTCAACTCAGTTTGCTTGCCCGCTTCGTGCCGAAAGCGGGCATTGCTAACATCCATCTCCATCAATCTGTGGAAACAGTTCACTGTAATGTCACGTTGAATCCTGTTTCTAAAAGCAGATAGTCCGGTTTGCCGGGAAATTTACAAAAGGACGGCGTCTCTTGTTAGAGATTCTCCCTGCTTCACACTGCTGATTCTTCATGAATTTTAGTATAATTAGTGAAAAAAATATTTTGCTTGTTATCATATACATGAGGACTTTTTCAGAAGAACTGAGAAAAGTTCGGGTTTCACTGAACACCATAACAATTAAGAAGATTAACTGTCTGGTAAGTGATTATTTTATTCATAAAAAAACAAATATCATGATAATTGATTTTATAAAAAGCAAGGAAGCCTTGCTAATATTGACAATAACTGTTCTGTCTTATATGTCTGCAATTTCATTTGAATATGGCTATGCATATCATTTTGATTATCCTATGGAGTTTATAACGTTAGATTCTAAATTTTTATTTGTGGGTATGTCATATTTATTTTTCAATATAATTTGTGTTATGTTGATGTTTTTTACTCCATGGCCTGAAAGTAAAGTAAAAGCAGTTCAGGTTACTGCAGTTACAGTTTTTATTATGGTTGTTTTTATTGTTCAGTCTTATAGACATGATTCAGAATATGGTGGCTTTTTCGTTTTAAGTTCATCAATAGCAACAGTTACTTATATTATATACAGAATTGTTAAAAATCATAAACGTAATCCAAGTTATTTAATTTGGTCGGCGACCCTTCCCCTTATTGCCATAATGACATTTAGCTTCTTAATTGGTTTACAACAAGCATCATTAAAAAAAGAATTCAGTTACTTTCATGATCAAGTTAAAGACTATGTGATTATTAGGTTGTATGACGGTAACCTTGTCGCTAAAGAAGTGAATATAAAAGAGCGTAAGCTAGGGAGTGAGATATTATACATACCTAGCTATAACCCAGCCCCTATAACGTTGAATAAAATTAAAATAGAAAAATAGGTTCATATAGTGACCTTATGAAAAACAGGTCACTATCGTTGATATTTTATATTATTTTTTAACGACTTTGGTAGTAAAATTATCGTAAATCCCCTACATAACAAGACCATTCACTATTAGATCTGTTTTACTCTCAATAAAGTCAACTTCCGCTCCTCGCTCAGTGCGGACCTCCAGCTAAGTTCGCCGTGTCATAACAGGAAAGCCCATTATACACATGTATAATGGGCTTTCTTGTGCTGATTCGTTGGTTCGCTTCCCTTCATTATTAAGTGATGCCACCATTGAGAACCTGTTCCATAGGGAAGCATGACTGCTCTTCGCTCAACGTGGACATCATTAACCTCGTTTAACTTCTCCTGTCATAAGGGGAAAAAGTCTTTACAAAATAATTTGAACGCTTGGTGATTTCCAAACAATACTTTCGGGTATAAACTCGGCGGATATGATTAGCTGAAAATGGAGTAATCGATGTTTACCCTTGGCGCACACCTTTCATCCAAACGTACCGGATATACTCATCATGGTATTTACATTGGGAGTGGTAAAGTTATCCATTATTCAGGTCTGGCAAGTGGGTTAAGCAAAGGTAAAATCTGTGAGACTTCGTTTGAAGACTTCAATCAGAACCAGAGCGAAGTTGCCATTATCGAACATCTGGATGCTAAATGTGTTTACTCCAATGTAGATATTGTGAAAAGGGCTAAATCCAGACTGGGTGAGGATGGATATAATATATTCAACAACAACTGTGAGCATTTTGCGACATGGTGTGTGACTGGCGTTAGTGAAAGCGCTCAGGTCAAAACAGTGAAGACTATGGCAGTATCTGTAGGGCAGGCGGGGGTCAATGCTTACAGCTATTATAAAATAACTCAAACAGCCCCCACGGTATTAAGAACTGCGGCGTCCATGGCAAGCCGTCAGGTTGCTACGCGAGCTATAGCATCAGGGGCAATGACATCCGGTACTTCAGCATTGACCGGTATATCGTCTGTTGCTAGTGGTGCAGGGTTAACTACAGCAGCTTTCTCTGGTGGAGCGAGTACTATTGTTGGCTTAACTGGAGCTTCAGCAGCTACAGTAGCTGCGGCCCCCGTTGTGCTTGCCGCGGGAGGCGTAGCTTTAGTTGGGTATGGTGTATATAAAGTATGGTCATGGCTTAGCGACTAATTCTCAAATAAGCATTTAAACGCCGTGGTCGTAGTGTCGATGAGTTCTCCGAGGTGATCGGAATCGACGTTGCGGATGCAACGCTGGAGGGCTATGTAAAATACGGTGATCTGCTCCCTGTCGGTTAACACACGGGAAGGTGAGTAGAGCATAATCAATGGCGATGATAGTTGTGAACGTCTGCTCCTCGCTCACAGCAGACTATATTTGGGGAGTTGCCGGGCCCTCTCCTCAAAGGGAGAACCCGGCAAAGCGTCGTAGGGGGCAAACTTACTGCAGCTCGAATTCACCCTGCTTCACGCGTGCGGAATCCACGCCGATAAAGACGTTGAATTTGCCCGGCTCGGCGGCGTACTTCATCTGCTGGTTCCAGAACTTCAGCTGGCTTTCATCAATCGGGAAGCTGACAGTCTGGGTTTCGCCCGGTTTCAGCGTCACTTTCTCAAAACCTTTCAACTGTTTCACCGGACGACTCATCGACGCAGTCACGTCCTGCAAGTACATCTGAATAACCGTCGCCCCTTCACGTTTACCGCTGTTGGTCACCTGTACGCTGGCGGTGACGCTGCCGTTAGCCTTCATGCTCGGCGCGGACATTTTGACATCGGACACGGTGAAGGTGGTGTAGCTCAGGCCATAACCGAACGGATACAGCGGGCCATTGGCCTCGTCAAAGTAGCGCGAGGTATATTTGTTCGGCTTGTCAGCGTTGTATGGACGGCCGGTGTTGAGGTGGCTGTAGTACTGCGGGATCTGCCCCACGGAGCGTGGGAAGGACATCGGCAGTTTACCGGACGGGTTGTAGTCGCCAAACAGCACGTCCGCGATGGCGTTGCCGCCTTCGGTACCGGCAAACCACGTTTCCAGAATGGCGTCAGCCTGCTGATCTTCTTTCACCAGCGTCAGCGGACGACCGTTCATCAGCACCAGCACCAGCGGTTTACCGGTGGCTTTCAGCGCGGCAATCAGATCCTGTTGGCTTTTAGGAATGGAGAGTTCAGTACGGCTGGAGGCTTCGTGAGCCATGCCCTGCGCTTCGCCAACCACCGCCACCACCACGTCTGATTGCTTGGCGGCGTTGACCGCTTCATCAATCATCGTCTGCGGCGAGCGCGGATCAATTTTTACCGCTTCTTCGTACAGGTTCAGGAAGTCAACGATGCCTTTATCATTAGTGGCGTTCGCGCCTTTGGCGTAAATCACTTTCCCCTGCCCGGCCATCACGTTTTTAATGCCGCTCAATACGGTGACCGACTGCCCGGCAACGCCCGCCGCCGACCAACTGCCCATCACATCGCGCTGGCTATCCGCCAGTGGACCGACAACGGCAACAGTGGCGTCTTTCTTAAGCGGCAAGGTTTCCAGACGGTTTTTCAGCAGCACCAGGCTTTGACGCGCCACTTCACGGGCCTCTGCGCGGTGCAGACGGCTCTCGGCATTGGTGTCCTGCGGATCAGAATCTTTCGGCCCTAAGTGGCTGTACGGATCGTTAAACAGCCCCATATCGTACTTCACGTTCAGCACGTGACGCGTCGCATCGTCCAGCTCCGCCATGGTTATCTTGCCGGACTTCACCAGCCCCGGCAGGTATTTGCTGTAGTACTCATCGCTCATACTCATATCAATACCGGCCTTCAGCGCCACGCGTACCGCATCTTCCGGATCGGCCGCCACGCCGTGTTTGATAAGCTCTTTAATCGCCCCGTGATCGGAAACGGTGATGCCTTTAAAGCCCCACTGGTTACGCAGCACATCTTTCAGCAGCCATGCGTCAGAGGTCGCCGGCGTGCCATTTAGCGAGTTCAGGCCGATCATCACCGCGCCGCTGCCCGCGTCCAGCCCGGCTTTATACGGCGGCATATAGTCGTTGAACAGGCGCTGCGGACTCATGTCGACGGTGTTGTATTCTTTACCACCTTCTACTGCGCCGTAGGCGGCGAAGTGCTTGACGCTGGTCATCACCGAGTAGCGATCCGCCGGGCTTGTACCCTGCATCGCTTTCACCATGGTCTCCCCCATGATGGCGGTTAAATAGGTATCTTCACCAAACCCTTCCGAGGCACGGCCCCAGCGCGGATCGCGCGAGACATCCACCATCGGCGCCCAGGTCATATTTAAACCATCGTCCGCTGCTTCATAAGCCGATACACGGCCAACGGTTTTCACCGCATCAAGATTAAATGTTGAAGCTAAGCCCAGGCTTATCGGGAAAACGGTACGCTGACCGTGAACCACATCGTAGGCGAAGAACAGCGGGATTTTCAGGCGGCTCAGCGACATCACCTGATCCTGCATCGCGCGGATATCCTGACGAGTGACGGTGTTAAAAATGGCCCCCACCTGGCCGTCTTTGATCATCTCGCGGATGGCTTCTTTCGGGTTATCTGGGCCGACGCTAATCAGTCGCAGCTGGCCGATTTTTTCATCGACGGTCATCTTTTTCAGCAGTTCGGTCACAAACGCATCCCGCGCCTGCGGCGTCAGCGGATGATTGCCGAACAAATCCTCAGCCAGAGCGGGTTGCAGCGCCAGGCTCACCGCGACGCTTACAGATAATAGCCATTTCATATTCTTGTAGTCTCTTTGAGTACGTGCCGATTAGACCGACGAGGGTCGATGAAAAACCGCAGTTTGCCATAAACTTAAATGACCACGTTACAGAAAGCTAAAGTTTATTCTCTGATTTTTAGAAACATTCACTCACCAAATGGTCATACAAAGCGCTATTCTTAGAAACGAAAATTTGTCCCACCACAAGGAGTGGAGAATGTCTTCTCAATCTACAATCGATAATAACGCGTTGATAAACGAACTCTCCCGCCTGGTTGGTCACGCTCACCTGCTGACTGACCCCGCTAAAACCGCCCGCTATCGCAAAGGCTTTCGTTCTGGTCACGGTGATGCTCTCGCCGTGGTCTTCCCCGGCACGCTGCTGGAACTGTGGCGCGTCCTCAGTGCCTGCGTGGCGGCGGACAAAATTATCCTGATGCAGGCCGCCAACACCGGTTTGACCGAAGGCTCCACGCCAAGCGGCAACGACTATGATCGTGAAATCGTCATCATTAGCACTCTGCGCCTGGATAAACTGCACCTGTTGGACAAAGGTGAACAGGTGCTGGCCTGGCCGGGCACTACCCTCTATTCCCTGGAGAAAGCGCTGAAGCCTTACGGCCGCGAACCGCACTCGGTGATCGGTTCTTCCTGCATTGGTGCGTCGGTTATCGGCGGTATCTGCAACAACTCCGGCGGCTCGTTGGTCCAACGCGGCCCGGCCTATACCGAAATGTCGCTGTTTGCCCGTATTGATGAGCAGGGCAAGCTGAAGCTGGTTAACCATTTAGGGATCGATTTGGGCGAAACGCCGGAGCAGATCCTAAGCAAGCTCGACGATGAACGCGTAAAAGATAGCGACGTGCAGCACGACGGCCGTCACGCCCATGACCACGACTACGTGAACCGCGTGCGCGATGTGAACGCCGACACCCCGGCGCGCTACAACGCCGACCCGGACCGCCTGTTTGAGTCTTCCGGCTGTGCGGGCAAGCTCGCGGTATTTGCCGTGCGCCTCGATACCTTTCCGGCAGAGAAACGCCAGCAGGTATTCTACATTGGTACCAATCAGCCGGACGTGCTGACCGAGATTCGCCGCCACATTCTGGCGGAATTCAACAATCTGCCGGTCGCCGGCGAATATATGCACCGCGATATCTACGATATTGCTGAGCAATATGGCAAAGATACCTTCCTGATGATCGACAAGCTCGGCACCGACAAAATGCCGTTCTTCTTCACTCTGAAAGGGCGTACCGATGCGGTGCTGGAAAAAGTGTCACTATTTAAACCGCACTTCACCGACCGTTTTATGCAAAAACTGGGGCACGCCTTCCCGGCGCACCTGCCGGAGCGGATGAAAACCTGGCGCGATAAGTATGAACACCACCTGCTGTTGAAAATGTCCGGCGATGGCATTGACGAAGCACAAAACTGGCTGACCGAATACTTCAAACAGGCCGAAGGCGACTTCTTCGCCTGTACGCCGGAAGAAGGCAGCAAAGCGTTCCTGCACCGCTTCGCAGCGGCCGGCGCGGCGATTCGTTATCAGGCGGTTCACGCGGATGAAGTAGAAGATATTCTGGCGCTGGACATTGCGCTGCGCCGTAACGATACCGAATGGTTTGAGCATCTGCCGGCAGAAATCGACAGCAAGCTGGTGCATAAACTCTACTACGGCCACTTTATGTGCCACGTTTTCCACCAGGATTACATTGTCAAAAAAGGCGTCGACCCGCACGAACTGAAAGAACAAATGCTGGAGCTGCTGCGCGCACGCGGTGCGCAATACCCGGCGGAACATAACGTCGGTCATCTGTATGAAGCCGATGAAAATCTCCAGCGCCACTATCGTGAAAACGATCCGACCAACAGTATGAATCCGGGTATCGGTAAAACCAGTAAACTGAAATACTGGGGTGAGAAAACCGACGCATAATGTCGTCAATCAGGCTTATCGGGGGCGCGTTTTGCGTTCCGGATAAGCCTTCGCACGCGTTTGTCACAACAAGGAATTCGATAATGTCCACGCTTGATGTCGCCAGCAACGCCGATATTGAAATCCGCGATGCCAGAGCCGACGATGTTCAGGCCATTGCGGCGCTGTACGCCTGGCATGTCCTCAATGGGCGCGCCTCGTTTGAAGAAGTTCCCCCTTCAATTGATGAAATGGGCCAGCGGATGAGCAACATCCAGCAGCAAGGGCTACCCTGGCTGGTGGCGCTGTATCGCGGTGAGATTGTCGGCTATTGCTATGCCAGCCCCTATCGCCCTCGCCCGGCTTATCGCTATACCCTTGAAGAATCTATCTATGTCGATACCGACATGACCGCGCACGGTATCGGTAGTCACCTGCTCGCCGCGCTGATTTCCCTATGCGAAAAAGGGCCATGGCGGCAGATGCTGGCGGTCATTGGCGACGGCAATAACAATACCGGCTCGTTACGCCTGCATAAGAAACACGGGTTTGAAGTGGTGGGACAACTGCGCAGCGTGGGCTACAAGCTGGGAGACTGGCGGGATACGGTGATAATGCAGCGTCCACTCAACGACGGTGACTGGACGCTGCCGGAATAACATGGCGTATACCGAGGACTAATCTTCCTGGGTGGTCTGCCCGGTACGCTGGGCTTTGGCGATATCGCCTTCCACCTGGGCTTCTTTTTGCTTTTTATAGCTAAGCGCCGCTGCCGGAACCGGCATCACTTTCCCGGTTTCCACCCATGTGCGCAGACGGCTGGCGTCGGCGAAGTGGGTATATTTGCCAAACGCATCCATCACCACCATCGCCACCGGGCGATTGTTCATCACGGTACGCATCACCAGGCAGTGACCCGCGGCGTTAGTAAAGCCGGTTTTGGTCAGCTGAATGCTCCAGTTATCGCGATACACCAGATGGTTGGTATTGCGGAATGGCAGCGTGTAGGCCGGATGGGCAAAGGTCGCGGTATCTTCTTTGGTCGTGCTCAACTGGCCAATCAGCGGATACTGTTTGGTGGCAATCAGCAGGCGAGACAGATCACGCGCGGTGGATACGTTGTGAATCGACAGCCCCGTCGGCTCAACGTAACGGGTGCGGCTCATGCCCAGCGCCTTGGCTTTCGCATTCATGGCACGAATAAACGCATCATAGCCACCCGGATAGTGGTGCGCCAGGCTGGCGGCCGCACGGTTTTCGGAAGACATCAGCGCCAGCAGCAGCATATTTTTACGGCTAATCTGGCTATTCAAACGCACGCGAGAGTAAATCCCCTTCATCTCCGGCGTGTGGCTGATATCGACCGTCAGCATCTCATCCAGCGGTAAATGTGCATCCAGCACCACCATCGCCGTCATCAGCTTGGTTATCGAGGCCATTGGGCGCACAAGATCCGGCTGGTTTGAATAAATGACTTTATTAGTATTCAGATCGACAATCATTGCGCTGCCGGACGCAATTTCCGGCTGCGAGGAGACGGCAGAGACGGCCGTTTTAGCACTCGCCTGAGGCGCAAAAGGCACAGCCAGCACTAAAGCAAGGCTGAGCAGGGAAATACGAAATTTCTGCATGGTGAGTATTCTGGCGGTTATTTATGCACATGATGATAGACAACCGCTTCGTACCAAACGGTGACGAAGCGGAATGGCTCATCATAGCGCGGAGTGCGCGGAATCTACCAGTAAAGAATAGTGAATAAATGCTGCATTGCTGGCGTGTTTAAATTCACGCCAGCAATGAGTTAGAGCATCAGAACAGACGGTAGCCGTAGCCCCACAGCACGACGGTCAGCGCCAGCAGCACTTCCAGTACCAGCACGCCAATCGCCAGCGTCGAACTGGCAAAGCTCAGCCCTTCTTCCCGGTCGATATTCAGAAAGGTTGGAATGCCGACATACAGTAGATAGCCGGTGTAAAACAGCGCCACCGTCCCCACCAGCGCGCACAGCCAGACCAGTGGGTAGAGCGCGACAATACCGCTCAGGAAGATAGGCGTTGCGACATATCCCGCAAACACCATACAGCGCTTGAGCGACGGCCTGTTCGAATAGTGACGCGCCATCCACCAGATAACACGCCCCATCACCGCGACGCCCGCCAGCATCAGCGCATAGAACAGTACCGCCATCCCTAGCCCAGTCATGACTGATAGCCTGACGACATTGCCATCGCCAAAGTTCCAGCCAAGCTGGGTGGTACCAATGAAAGCACAGATGACCGGAATGGCCGCCATGATCAGTACGTGATGCACATAGTGGTGAGAAACGGTTTCGTTCTCGCTACGGATAATATGCATTTCTTTGTCAGGGTGGGAGAAAAGTCCCCATACATGGTTCATAACGCCTCCTCTGCACGGCTTCGTACCACGTTGCTGTAAGTATAATTCACGCTTATGGATTATTTTATGTACAACGCGAAAAATAGACGCAGCTGCAGCCTGCTCATCAGGGTGTATCATTAAGGGAATGACGTTGTAAGGAGTACGTGTTTGCATGGATATCAATAACCTGATTTCCCACTATGGCTACGCCGCGCTGATTATCGGCAGCATGGCAGAAGGCGAAACAATTACGCTGCTTGGCGGCGTGGCGGCACATCAGGGCCTATTGAAATTTCCGCTGGTGGTGATTTCGGTGGCGCTAGGTGGGATGATTGGCGATCAGCTCCTTTATCTGCTGGGGCGACGGTTTGGTGGTCGGTTACTTAAGCGCTTCTCACGCCATCAGGCGCGAATTCGTAAAGCGCAGCGCTTAATTAAGAGTCATCCCTATCTGTTCGTTATCGGTACGCGGTTTATGTATGGCTTTCGCGTGATAGGCCCACTGCTGATTGGCGCCAGCGGCCTACCGCCGAAAATTTTCCTGCCGCTGAATATTGTCGGGGCGATTATCTGGGCGCTGCTGTTTACCACCCTTGGCTATCTTGGCGGTGAAGCAATTGGCCCGTGGCTACATCATTTAGATAAACATCTTAAACACTTGATTTGGCTGGCGCTGGCTATCGTTCTGGTGCTCGCACTGCGCTGGTGGTTAAAGCGGCGGGAAGCGAGAAAACCGCAGGAATAACCGATATCAGCGGCGGCGGGGATTTGAAGGGATACGCCCTGTTGATGCTGAAATGTCCTCCCGTCGGGCAATACGGGAGGACGTCATTCACCGGCGTTTTTATTTATCGGTGATATGGTAGCCGCCACCCAGCGCAGAGGTCAGCTGAATGCTGGCGTCAATCCACTGGCCGTGCAGGCGGATTGCGCTCATCCGCTCCTGCAGCGCCGGTAATTTTGCCACGCTGACTTTCGCGCCAGAGATAATCCCGGCATTCTTGCGCTGCTGCGCCAGATTGACCACCCGCTGCACATCTTTCTCAACCTGCGCCTGCTGCTGGTTTTTCGCCATCAAGGTTTCGACCTGGCTTGCCGTTTTCGCCACCTGGTTCACTGCGTCGACCACCGCTTTGTTGTATTTGGCAACGGAAAGGTTGTTCTGCGCACTGGCGATATCCAGATTGGCATTCAAACGGCCGCTGTCAAAGATTGGCAGCGTCAACCCTGCGGTCACCCCCATCTGCTGGGCAGAATGACGGAAGAGATCGCTTAAGTGCAGCGCATCCTGTTGCAGGAAGGCCATCAGGTTGATGTCCGGATAAAATGCTGCTTTCGCCGCATCAACTTCACTTAGCGAGGCTTCAATATACCAATGTGCTTCCTGCAAATCAGGGCGACGCGCCAGCAGCTCGTAACCTAAGGTGGTCGGCATTTTGCTGGCGACAGCAGGCAGCGCCACCTTACGCAAATTCAACGACCGGCTCTGACTGTTGGTCAGCGCCATCAGCCGGGCTTCGATCTCTTTCATATTACCTGCGACATCCGCCAGCTGTTCATCGGTTTTGCTGACGTTAATATCGTTTTCAGCCCCTTCGGCGGAGTTGGTGATACCATGTTCGAGCAGCGCGGTATCAACGGTCACGATATTATTCTGTTCGCTTTTGATCTGCTGCAGCACATCCTGGATGGCCGCTTCGGTCTGCCACTGCCAGTAAAGGCGCGCCACGCTGCTGGAAAGCAGTTCGCGGGTTTGCGCGCGTTCAGCCAGCTGCGCTTTGACTTCACCAATGCGCGCCTGCACCAGAGCGCGGTTTTTGCCCCACAGGTCAAGATCCCAGCCGGCCGTTAAACCGAACGTTCCGTTGGTGTACCACGGGCCGGTGTTACCGTCGCTATCGGTAGCAAAAGGGCCCATCAGGCCCTCTGCGGACATTTTTTGCCGCTCAACGTCGGCGCCAAAATCGAGTTCAGGGCCGAGATCCGCCTGCGACATTCGCGCCTGCGCTTCTGCCAGCTTGATACGCTGATCGGCAATTTGCATATCCGGTGCATTGGCCAGCGCGCGGCTCATTAAGCTATTGAGCTGCGCATCATGGTAATCTTGCCACCAGTTGCTCTGCGGCCAGCCGTGTTGAACCGCCGCAGGAAGTTCCATAGAGACATTCGAGGCCGGAACCTGCTGTTTGGCCGGGGCACCAATATCATGCGACGGCGCGCAGCCGGCCAGCGCGATGAGCAGGGGCAAACCGGACAGCACGCTTTTTTTAAGAGTGAGATTCATTTGAGTGGTCAGGTTACAAAATCAGGGCGTGATCATAATTTAGATGAAGGAAATCTCTTTAGTAAAGCGTGTGGGAACATAAACAGACATACTTAAATACAGCTAATAATAGATAGAATTCATGGAGTGAAAATGAGCCAAAACATCTATGACGATGCCAATTTCTTCGCCGGATACGCCACGCTCGACCGCTCGGTTAAAGGGCTGGACGGTGCGCCAGAATGGCCTGCCATTCAGCAAATACTGCCGACAATGCGCGATCTACGTGCGGTCGACCTGGGCTGCGGTTACGGCTGGTTTTGCCGCTGGGCGCGCGACCAGGGTGCCGCGCAGATAACCGGGCTCGACCTGTCCCAGCGTATGCTGGAGCGCGCGCGTGAGATGACCGACGGCGACGGCATCGAGTACCACCGCGAAGATTTACAGGCCCTCAACCTACCCGCCAATAGCTGCGATCTGGTCTACAGCTCACTGACGCTGCACTATTTACCAGATATTGCCCCGCTGCTGGCCAACATCTACCAGGCATTAACGCCGGGTGGGACGCTGGTATTCACCGCCGAACATCCGATCTACACCGCCCCTCTCAAGCAGGGCTGGCAGGTGGAAGAACACGGGCAGAAAAGCTGGCCGGTGAGTCATTATCAGCAGGAAGGCGAGCGCATCAGCAACTGGTTTGCCGACGGCGTCAAAAAACAGCACCGTACGCTGGGCACCTGGATTAACGCCCTGATTGGCGCCGGATTTGTGATTGAACATCTCAACGAATGGGGGCCCACAGCGGAGCAAATTGCCGCTAACCCGGCGCTGGACGAAGAAAAAGAGCGGCCGATGATTTTCATTCTGCGCGCGCGAAAGGCGGGCTAAAACACCGCGCGTTATTCGACCATCAGGCCGGATAACGCGCGGTTCTCTTCAGGTTTACTCTTTCAAGCTTGCGCCGTGAGTCGCAATCACCTCTTTATACCAGCCAAAGCTCTTCTTCTTACTGCGCGCCAGCGTGCCGCTGCCATCATCGTTGCGGTCAACGTAGATAAAACCGTAGCGTTTGGACAGCTCGGCTTTCGAGGCGCTGACCAGGTCAATTGGCCCCCAGCTGGTAAAGCCCATCAGCTCCACGCCGTCTTCAATCGCTTCACGCGCCTGTACCAGGTGATCGTTGAGGTAGCTGATCCGGTAGTCATCATTGATGCTGCCGTCGGCTTCCACTTTATCCTTCGCCCCCAGACCGTTTTCCACGATAAACAGCGGTTTTTGATAACGATCCCACAGCACGTTAAGCAGCGTGCGCAGCCCCAGTGGATCAATCTGCCAGCCCCACTCCGAGCTCTCCAGATGCGGGTTCGGCACCATATTAAGAATATTGCCGCGCGCTTTGTTATTCAGCGCCTCATCGGCGGTGACGCAGCCGGTCATGTAGTAGCTAAAGGAGATAAAATCGACGGTAGACTTCAGCGCGTCACGGTCGGCGTCAGTGATGTTCAGTTCGAAGCCGTTTTCGCGGAAATAGCGCAGCATATAGCCCGGATACGCGCCGCGGCACTGTACATCGCCAAAGAACTGCCAGCTGCGATTTTCCTGCAAGGTCTTAAACACATCTTCCGGCTTGCAGCTTAACGGATACATCAGGCCGCCGAGCAGCATATTGCCAATTTTCCCCTCTGGGACGATTTCATGGCAGGCTTTCACCGCCAGCGCGCTCGCCACCAGCTGATGGTGAATGGCCTGATAAACCTCGGCTTTGCTGCTGTCGGCAGGCAGGCCAACGCCAGTCATCGGCGCGTGCAGCGACATGTTGATTTCATTAAAGGTCAGCCACAGTTTTACTTTGCCTTTGAAGCGTTCAAACACCGTGCGGGCGTAGCGTTCAAAGAAGCCAATCACCTTGCGGTTGCCCCAACCGCCGTAGTTTTTCACCAGCGCCCACGGCATCTCGTAGTGGGACAGCGTCACCAACGGGGTGATGTTGTGCTGCGCCATCTCATCGAACAGCTTGTCGTAAAATGCTAGCCCGGCTTCATTGGGTTCAGCATCGTCGCCGTTGGGGTAAATCCGCGTCCACGCAATAGAAACACGCAGACAGTTGAAGCCCATCTCGGCAAACAGTGCAATATCTTCCGGATAGCGGTGATAGAAATCGATCGCCACATCTTTAATGCCGGAATCACCCGGTACACGCTCGACAACTTCGCCAAAAACGCCGTGCGGCTGTACGTCGGAGGTCGACAGTCCTTTACCATCTTCCAGATAAGCGCCTTCGACCTGATTTGCCGCGGTCGCGCCGCCCCAAAGAAACGTATGCGGGAATGTTTTCATCTCTCTCTCCTGTGATTAATGCTGTACGGACAACAGCGGCTGACCAGCGGTGACCGCGCTGGCGGCGCTGATTTCCAGCCCTGGATAGTCGTCGCTGTTGCTGATAATAATTGGCGTTGCCAGGTCGTAACCGGCATCGATAATCGCCTGACGATCGAAGGTCAGCAGCAGATCGCCGGCCTTCACTTTGTCACCCTCTTTCACGTGGGCGGTAAATGGCGCACCCTCGAGCTTGACGGTATCAATGCCAACGTGGATCAGCAGTTCTATACCGCTGTCGCTGAGCAAACCGATAGCGTGCTTGGTCTGAAAAATTGAGGCCACTTCGCCGTCAAACGGCGCAATCACTTGCCCCACGCTGGGAATAATCGCCACCCCTTTGCCCAATAGCCCGCTCGCGAACGTGGTGTCCGGCACCTGATCGAGGGCCAGCACGGTGCCCGTCATCGGGGCCAGCACATCATTTTCTGACGCTTTTGCCACCGTAATTGGTTCTGCAGATTTATGCGGCAGACCGGCAATCATCGTCATCACCAGTGCCAGAATAAAGGCAACGATCGCACCGGTGAGACCACCCCAGAAACTGGCATCCACACCACTAGGCGGAATCATCTGCGCCAGCGTGAAGATGTTGGCCAGACCAAATGAAAAGGTATAGCTGTGGCTAAATGCGGTGATAGCACCACCAATCGCACCGGCCACGCAGCCGAAAATAAACGGACGGCGCAGCGGCAGCGTCAAACCATAGATAGCCGGTTCGGTAATACCGAAAAGGCCAGCGGAAAACGCAGAGCCCGCCAGTACTTTCTGACGTGCATCACGAGTGGCAAGGAAAATCCCCAGCACCGCCCCTACCTGAGCAACGACCGCAGGCACAATGATCGGCATCATGGAGTCGTATCCCAGCACGGCCATGTTGTTTATCATCAGCGGCACTAGCCCCCAGTGCAGACCGAAGATCACGCACACCTGCCACAGCCCGCCAAGCGCAGCCCCCGCCAGCCAAGGCGCGACGACATACACCGCCTGATAGCCGTTGGCCAATAGATGGCTAAGCCAGGTCGCCACCGGACCAATAATCAGGAACGTCAGCGGTACCACGATGGCAAGACAGATTGCTGGGGTGAAAAAGTTCTTCATCGCCGACGGCAGCCAGGCGTTGCTGCGCCGTTCAATCCAGCAGCTCACCCACGCGGCGAGAATAATCGGGATAACCGATGAGCTGTAGTTGATAAAGGTGACCGGGATACCGAGAAAATAGTCCGCCGTCGCCCCCGGTGCCTGTGCTGCTTCGAAAGCCTGAATCATCAGCGGGTGCGTGAGCGCGCCGCCGATGACCATGGTGATAAACGGGTTACCGCCAAACTTTTTCCCAGCGGTATAGCCGAGGAATAGCGGGAAGAAGAAGAACAGCGCATCGCTGGCCGCGAACCAGATTTTATAGGTCGCCTGCTCGGTGTTGAGCCAACCGCAGACCACCGCCAGCGCCAGCAGCCCTTTCAGTAAACCGGTGGCCGCCATCACGCCGATAAACGGCGCAAAAATACCGGAGACAATATCAATCACCTGGCCGAGGGCGGACGTTTTTTCCCCCTTCACGACGACCGGTTCGCTGTCATCGTTAATCCCGGCTTCATAGCGCACTGCTTGCCACACGTCGTGGACGTGGTTGCCAATAACCACCTGAAACTGACCGCCGCTTTCAACGACCATAATGACGCCGGGGTTCTTTTTGAGCGCCTCGGCATCGGCTTTGCCGCTCTCTTTAAGCTTAAAACGCAGTCGGGTCGCGCAGTGAACCAGACTCACGATATTCTCTTTGCCGCCAACGTGGCTGAGAATATCCTGCGCGAGTGCTTTGTATTCCATACTGTAATTCCTTGACCGAGTATAAAAACAAAAAAACCCGAGAACGTCGTCCGAAGACGCCGCGCTCAGGTTTTGCCTGCAAAATGCAGTAACAATCCAATGATAAAGGGATTAACGCCCCTCTTTTCTCACCCGCTCAATATGAATGGCGAGAAACATAATTTCTTCCGTCGTTAGCGACCGCTGATAGCTGTTTTGCAGATGCAGCGCTACGGTTTCCGCGCATTTCCACGCTTTAGCGTAGTTGTCTTTCACCGCGCTATGCAGCGATGCGTCATCATCTGCCACCACCGTTCGCGTCAGCATTCGCTGGGCGAAAAACTTCAGGTGAGTGACAAAACGCTGGTAGCTTAACGACTCTTCGTCGTACTCCAGGTGCAACTGATACTTCACCAGCTGCAAGATTTCCTGCATGACGCGGGTGACGTGCATCACTTCCGGCATTTCGCTGTTAAGCTGGCCCGTTACCAGATGCAAAGCAATAAACCCCGCTTCATCTTCCGCCAGCTCCACGCCGAGCCGACTGGCAATCAGCGCCCGCGCCTCCTGCCCCAGTGCAAACTCTTTCGGATAGAGCCGTTTGGTTTCCCACAGCAGAACATTTCGCAGCGCCACACCTTTTTTCTGCCGCTCTATAGCAAAATGACAGTGGTCGGTGAGCGTGATGTAAATGCTCTCCTGCAGCGGCCCTAGCCGCTCGCGGGCCCGTTCTATTATCCGGTCGCAGGTGGTCATCACCTCGAGCGGAATCTGACTGAGTAATTCGCCCAACCGCCCTACCAGCTCATCGCTCTGTAAGGCGAAAATTTTCTCGATTTTTGTCTCATCCAATGAGTCGCCGACGCGTTTCTGAAAGGCTAGTCCTCGCCCCATCACAACCTGCTCACGCCGGTGTTCATCCAGAACAACCACCACATTATTATTAAGCACTTTGGCGATTTGCATTTATGAACCCCAGAAACAAAAAAACCTGACTCCTGACAAGCGTCAGATAATCAGGTTTTGCCTGCCGAAGCAGTAACAATCGTTATGAGTATTTCATTTTCCCTATCAATACCTCAATGGCACAAAGGGAAATTTGTGATGTGGATCGGAACTTTATCCGCGCCAGTCGTTAATCACCTGGGCGATAAGCTTCGATTCCTGCAGCGCGCGGACGGCGGTAAACAGCGTGGTGGCCTCAGCGTACTCTTTGCGCAGATAGCCTAGCCACTGCTTGATGCGCGCCACGTGATACAGCCCGGTATCGCCCTGTTTTTCCAGGCGGGTATATTTTTGCAGCAGCTCAACCACCTGCGGCCACGGTAATCGCGGTTCATTGTATTTGATGACCCGGCTCAGGTTTGGCACGTTCAGCGCCCCGCGGCCGATCATCACCGCATCGCAGCCGGTCACCGCCATACACGCCTGCGCGCTTTGATAGTCCCAGATTTCGCCGTTGGCGATAACCGGAATGGTCAGCCGCTGACGAATGTCGGCAATCGCCTGCCAATTAATGCGTTCGGCCTTGTAACCATCTTCTTTGGTGCGCCCGTGCACCGCCAGCTCCGTCGCACCGGCCTGCTGCACCGCATCGGCGATTTCAAACTGCCGCGCTCCGCTGTCCCAGCCCAGACGCACTTTCACCGTGACCGGCAGATGCGCAGGCACCGCTTCGCGCATCGCTTTCGCGCCCTGGTAAATCAGTTCAGGATCTTTTAGCAGCGTGGCGCCGCCGCCGCTGCCGTTCACCGTCTTTGATGGACAACCGCAGTTGAGATCCACGCCCCACGAGCCCAGCTCAACCGCGCGGGCGGCATTTTCCGCCAGCCACTGCGGGTATTGCCCTAGCAGCTGGATGCGCACGCGCGTACCGGAAGGAGTACGGCTGTGGTTATGTAATTCCGGGCAAAGCTTTTGGAACGATTTTACCGGCAGCAGTTGATCCACCACGCGCAAAAATTCGGTGATGCACAGATCGTAATCATTCACTTCGGTCAGCAGCTCGCGCACCAGCGAATCGAGCACGCCTTCCATTGGCGCCAGTAAAACACGCATATTGTTATCCGGAAAAAAAAGAGGCGCTATGGTAACGTCTTCACATGCAGCTTTCCACTGCCAGGAGCGCGACGCGCAATCGCGATTATCGACACACCAGGAGGTGAATCATGAATTCGAAAGTTATCCAGCTACAGACGGCGCCAGCCCCGCAGCAGTTTCGCGATGTGCCGCCGGTTTTATTAACCGATGCTACCCTGCTGGCGCGTAAAAATAAGCTGCTGGAACGTATGCGCGAAGAACGCTTCGACGCCCTGGTGATTTACGCCGATAAAGAGCATGGTGGCAACTTTGAATACCTCACCGGGTTTATACCGCGCTTTGAAGAAGGGCTGCTGGTGCTGGATAAATCCGGCCACGCCACCTCCATTCTGGGCAATGAAAACCTGAAGATGGCGCAGTATTCGCGTCTGCCGGTTACCCTCAAACACTGTCCGCTGTTTTCCCTGCCCAACCAGCCGATGGATAACGAAAAGCCGCTGGCCCAGTTGTTCAACGAGACCGGGCTCAGCACAATGTCGAAAATTGGTCTGGTCGGCTGGAAGATGTTTACCGCCGCGCATACCGATAACGCCAAACTCTTTGACCTACCGTGGTTTATCGTGGAAGCCGTCAAGAACAGCACCCACGCGGATCTGGTGAACGCCGCGCATCTGTTTATTCGCAGTGATAAAGGGGTGAGAACGGTCAACAATGCCAATGAAATCGCCCATTATGAATACGGTGCCAACCTCGCTTCAAACTGCATGCTTACTGCGCTGGACGCCGTCACGCCGGGGATTCGTGAAACCGAACTGGGCGCACTGCTGGCCGCTGAAGGACAGTATCAAACGGTAGTCACCATTGCCGCCGCTGGGCCGCGCTTTGCAAAAGCCAATCTTTATCCAACCTATAAACCGGTTGAGCACGGCCAGCCGCTGTCGATGACCACCGGCTTTAAGGGAGGGCTCTCTAGCCGCACCGGGTTTGTGATTGCCGATGAAAGCGAGCTGCCGGAAAATCAGCAGGATTATTTAGCGCGCGTAGCGAAGCCGTACTTTGGCGCGGTCGCGAGCTGGCTGGAGAATGTTCAGATAGGCATGGCGGGGGGTGAACTGTACAGCCTTATCGACAGCGTGCTGCCAAAGGAAACCTACGGTTGGCATCTGAATCCGGGTCACCTGAGCGCCGACGAAGAGTGGATGTCGTCACCGGTCTATCCAGCGTCAAACGAGGCGTTAAAAAGCGGGATGATTTTACAGATCGATATTATCCCTTCGGTGCCGGGTTATACCGGGGTGAGTGCCGAAGAGAGCGTAGCGCTGGCGGATGCGGCGCTACAGCAAGCGATCGCCGCGGATTATCCGGATCTGTGGGCGCGTATTGAAGCACGTCGCAGCTATATTCGCGACGTACTGAAGATTGCCATCAGCGATGATGTGATCCCGCTATCCAACAGCGTGGGGTATTTGCGACCGTTTATGCTGGCCAAAGATAAAGCGTTGGTTTGTTCGGTTGAGTGATATTTCAGGGGTTGGTGTATATGTCGGGTGGCGGCTACGCCTTACCCGACATATACAGGTCTTTCTGTAGGCTTGATAAGCGTAGCGCCACCAGGCGGCGCACGGTGGCTATTTGCCTTATCTTATAGAAACAGCAGAGTTATCCGGTCAGATGCCTGATGTTCCGCTTATCTATATCAGGTATGCTCAGAATTCATGGTGTGATCGGTAGCACACTTTAGGGTTTAATTGTATGATGAATGCATTCCACGAAAGGTGAATCCCATGCTCAAATCACTGAATATCATCTGGCAATACCTGCGTGCATTCGTCCTGATTTACGCCTGTCTTTACGCCGGTATTTTTATTGCGTCGCTGCTGCCGATTACCATTCCCGGCAGCATTATCGGGATGCTGATCCTCTTCATTCTGCTAGGGCTGCAAATTCTGCCCGCCAAATGGGTTAACCCCGGCTGCTACGTGCTGATTCGCTATATGGCGCTGCTGTTTGTGCCGATTGGCGTCGGCGTGATGCAGTACTTCTCGCTATTAAGCGCCCAGTTTGGCCCGGTTGTAGTGTCCTGTACCATCAGTACTCTCGTGGTGTTGGTGGTGGTGAGCTGGAGTTCACATCTGGTTCACGGTGAACGTAAAGTTGTTGGCCAGGAAGAGGCGAAAAAATAATGCTGCATTATATATGGTGGTCGCTACCGCTGACCTTAGCTGTCTTTTTTGCCGCCCGTAAGCTGGGCGCACGTTTTAAAATGCCGCTGCTCAACCCGCTGCTGGTGTCGATGGTGGTGATCATTCCCTTCCTGATGCTGACCGGGATCCCCTACGATCACTACTTTAAAGGCAGCGAAGTGTTAAACGACCTGCTGCAACCGGCGGTGGTCGCCCTCGCCTATCCGCTGTATGAACAGCTGCACCAGATTCGCGCGCGTTGGAAATCCATCATCACCATCTGCTTTATCGGTAGCGCGGTAGCAATGATCACCGGCACATCCGTCGCACTGATGATGGGGGCATCACCGCAAATCGCCGCCTCTATTCTACCGAAATCGGTTACCACGCCGATTGCCATGGCGGTGAGCGGCAGTATTGGCGGGATCCCTGCCATCAGCGCCGTGTGCGTTATTTATGTTGGTATTCTTGGCGCGGTCTTTGGCCATACGCTGCTCAACCTGATGCGTATTACCACCAAAGCCTCGCGTGGGCTGTCGATGGGGACCGCTTCGCACGCTCTGGGTACCGCCCGCTGCGCCGAGCTGGATTACCAGGAAGGCGCGTTTAGTTCGCTGGCATTGGTCATCTGCGGCATCATTACTTCGCTGATTGCCCCGTTCCTGTTCCCGGTTATTCTGGCGGTGATGGGATAAAACGAGACAAATCACACATTTTTATATGATGTTACATGCGTTGCATTAACAATGAGATATTGATCACTAATTAAGACGAGCGCGCCCCGTACACTACGATCCCATTACATTGTTATGAGGCACAACGCCATGCATCCACGTTTTCAATCTGCTTTTACGCAACTGGCGGCAGATCTGCAGACCGCTATCGCCCCGCTGCTAGCCGATCCGCATTTCCCTGCCGAGCTAAGCGCCGAGCAGGTCTCATCGCTGCAAAAAGCGACGGGGCTGGACGAAGACGCGCTCGCTTTTGCGCTTCTACCGCTGGCCGCCGCCTGCGCCCGCGCGGATCTGTCCAAGTTTAACGTCGGCGCAATTGCGCGTGGCGTCAGCGGCACCTGGTACTTCGGCGGCAATATGGAATTTCTCGGCGCAACCATGCAGCAAACCGTTCATGCTGAACAGAGCGCCATTAGCCACGCCTGGCTGCGCGGTGAAAAAGCGCTGCAGGCGATCACCGTCAACTACACCCCATGCGGCCACTGCCGTCAGTTTATGAATGAACTGAACAGCGGTCTGTCGCTGCGCATCAATTTGCCGGGTCGCCAACCGCATACCCTACAGGATTACCTGCCGGATGCCTTTGGGCCAAAAGATCTGGATATCAAAACGCTGCTGATGGATGAACAGGATCACGGCTATCCGCTTGAGGGCGACGCGCTGGCACAGGCGGCAATTAAAGCCGCCAACAAAAGCCACACGCCGTACAGCAAATCCCCCTCCGGCGTGGCGCTGGAACTGCGCGACGGTTCGATTTTCAGCGGTAGCTACGCGGAAAACGCCGCCTTTAACCCGACGCTGCCACCGCTGCAGGGTGCGTTGAACCTGCTGAGTCTCAACGGCTATGACTATCCGGATATTCAGCGTGCCATTCTGGCCGAACGCGCCGATGCACCGCTTATCCAATGGGACGCCACCACCGCGACGCTCAAAGCGCTGGGCTGCAACAATATCGATCGCGTGTTGTTAGGCTGATAACCCTCTACGAACCCCGGATGACGCATGCAAACGCTGACTCCGGGATCTCTTTGCTGTACGACGCTGGCTCAGACGGCGTAATTGTCGAATTTCCCCGCAATTAAACGATGGTTTCTTGCGCTTGCAAGGCGGGTACAGTAGCCTGATGTCTTCCTCGTCCACTATTGAGTCAAGTTCATGTTAAAGCGTGTGTTATACAGCCTGTTAGTCCTGTGCGGCCTGCTGCTGATAACTGTGCTTGGTCTTGACCGCTGGATGAGCTGGAAAACCGCTCCCTATATCTACGATGAGCTGCAGGACCTGCCCTACCGCCAGGTCGGCGTTGTGCTCGGCACCGCCAAATATTATCGTACCGGTGTTATCAATCAGTATTATCGCTATCGTATGCAGGGCGCGCTAAACGCCTATAACAGTGGCAAGGTCAACTACCTGCTGCTGAGCGGCGACAACGCGCTGCAAAGCTACAACGAACCAATGACCATGCGCCGCGACCTGATAAAAGCTGGCGTAGCGCCGGAAGATATCGTGCTCGATTACGCCGGTTTCAGGACGCTCGACTCCATCGTGCGTACCCGCAAGGTATTCGACACCAACGATTTCATCATCATCACCCAGCGATTCCACTGCGAGCGGGCGTTGTTTATCGCTCTGCATATGGGCATTCAGGCGCAGTGCTACGCCGTCCCGTCACCGAAAGATATGTGGAGCGTACGCCTGCGCGAGTTCGGCGCTCGCTTCGGCGCGCTGGCTGACCTCTATCTCTTCAAACGTGAGCCGCGATTCCTGGGCCCGCTGATCCCGATTCCGGCCCAGCAGTCGCTGCCGGAAGATGCTCAGGGTTATCCGGCGGTCACGCCAGAGCAGCTGCTGGAATTGCAGAAAAAGAAGTCATAATCACCGTGCGATGAGCGCTTCCCTCACCTCAAGTGAGATTCATTGAGTTAATCGTTCCTGTTCGCAAATAAGGTATTCTTGCGATTAGCTAATACCCACACCAAATCAACGGTTATTTGTGAACATTTTCACAAATCCATCCCCCGCTTACGCTTAGCCTTTATCGAGTTGTTTCACTTCATTTGCCTTAATTAAACTAATCATTAAGGATCCTCTATGTCGCAACACGATTATCTGGATGAGCTTATTCCCGCCTTCACGCCGCTGCTGGCAATAAAAGAAGCCTCACGCTGCCTGCTGTGCCACGATGCGCCTTGCAGCCAATCCTGCCCAGCCGAAACCAATCCAGGCAAATTTATACGTTCAGTCTACTTTCGAAATCTGAAAGGCGCTGCCGAAACCATTCGAGAAAATAATGCGCTAGGTGCAGTTTGCGCCCGAGTTTGCCCAACGGAAAAATTATGCCAGCACGGCTGTTCACGTTCGGGCATTGACACGCCAATTGATATCGCCCGATTGCAGCGTTTTGTCACTGATTTTGAACAGCAAACGAAAATGAAGGTGTACCAGCCCGGCCGCAAAGATAAGGGCAAAATCGCAATTGTGGGCGCAGGCCCGGCAGGATTACAAGCCAGCGTCACGCTGAGCAATCTCGGCTACGACGTCACCCTGTTTGAAAAAGAGTCACAGCCCGGCGGCTGGCTGCGCCACGGCATTCCGGAATTCCGGCTGCCGCAGTCGGTGCTCGACGGTGAAATCAGCCGCATCGTTGAAATGGGGGTCACCCTTCGCTGTGGATGCGAGGTAGGAAAAACGATGACGCTGGCGCAGCTTAAAGACGACTATCGTGCGGTTCTGCTGACCGTTGGCCTGTCTAAAGGTGCCACGCTGCCGCTGTTTAACGACGCGAGCCCAGTTGAAATCGCCGTCGACTTCTTACACCGCGCCCGCGCTCACAGCGGCAACATCACCGTGCCGCAAAGCGCGCTGATTATCGGCGGCGGCGACGTGGCTATGGACGTTGCCAGCACGCTAAAAGTGCTGGGCTGTGAGTCGGTGACCTGCGTCGCGCGCGAGGAGTTAGCCGAATTCCCGGCCAGCGTCAAAGAGTTCACCACCACTCAGGCCTTAGGGGTGTCGATTATTGATGGCTTTACGCCAACCGCTGCGGTGGGCAACAAAGTAACCTTCAAACATGTTCGCTTGCCAGGTGAACTCACGCTAACCGCCGAGCAGATTATTCTCGCCGTCGGCCAGCATGCTGAACTGGAAGCCTTTGCCGGTATTCAGGTCCAGCGCAATACCGTGGAGACGCAGCATTACCAGACCGCTGACCCCGCCGTGTTCGCCGCGGGTGATATCGTTCAGGGAGATAAAACCGTGGTTTACGCCGTGAAAACCGGGAAAGAAGCCGCTCAGGCTATTCATCACTATTTAGAGGAGGCGTAATCATGTTGACCAAAGATCTCTCTATTACCTTCTGTGGCGTGAAATTCCCCAACCCGTTCTGCCTCTCCTCTTCCCCGGTTGGCAACTGCTATGAAATGTGCGCCAAAGCCTACGATAGCGGTTGGGGTGGCATCGTATTTAAAACTATCGGTTTCTTTATCGCTAACGAGGTTTCACCGCGCTTTGATCACCTGACCAAAGAGGATACCGGTTTCATTGGCTTTAAAAATATGGAGCAGATAGCCGAGCACCCGCTGGTGGAAAATCTGGCCGCTATCCGCCGACTCAAACACGATTACCCCGACAAAGTGCTGATCGCTTCGATCATGGGTGAAAATGAGCAGCAGTGGCAGGACCTGGCAAAACGGGTGGAAGACGCCGGCGCCGATATGATTGAATGCAACTTCTCTTGCCCGCAGATGACCTCTCACGCCATGGGCAGCGACGTTGGGCAAAGTCCTGAACTGGTAGAAAAATATTGCAGGGCGGTGAAACGAGGCACTTCTTTGCCGATGCTTGCCAAAATGACGCCGAATATTGGCGATATGTGCGAGGTTGCGCTGGCCGCTAAACGCGGCGGTGCGGATGGCATCGCTACCATCAACACCGTTAAGTCGATTACCAATATCGACCTGAATCGTAAAATTGGGATGCCGATAGTAAACGGTAAGTCCAGTGTATCAGGCTATTCAGGTAAAGCCGTGAAACCTATTGCCCTGCGTTTTATTCAACAGCTAAGAACGCATCCTGGATTGCACGATTTCCCCATCAGCGGCATAGGTGGAATTGAAACCTGGGAAGACGCTGCCGAATTTTTACTACTGGGTGCCGCCACGCTGCAGGTTACGACCGGCATCATGCAGTACGGCTACCGCATCGTCGAAGATATGATTAGCGGCCTATCCCACTACCTGGCGGACCAGGGCTTTGCATCGCTTGACGAAATGGTCGGGCTGGCAAACCACAATATCGTCCCCGCCGAAGAGCTCGACCGCAGCTACATTGTTTATCCGCATATCAATCAGGATAAATGCGTGGGTTGCGGCCGTTGCTATATCTCCTGCTATGACGGCGGACACCAGGCAATGGAGTGGGATGAGGAAAGCCGTACACCGCATTGCAATACGGAAAAATGCGTCGGTTGCCTGTTATGCGGTCATGTCTGCCCGGTGGCCTGTATTGACCTTGGGAACGTGGTATTTAAACCTGGTGAAAAAGAGCACGCGGTTGCGCTTTAACACCCTGACTTTCGGCCTGCTTTGCGGGCCGGATGGAAAATGCTATGAGTCCACTTGTTGCCATTGCGCTAACGACGGGAGTTTTATCCGGTATTTGGGGTTGGATTGCTGTCAGTTGGGGCTTACTGAACTGGGCTGGATTTCTGGGCTGTACCGCATACTTTGCCTGCCCGCAGGGCGGAATTAGAGGGTTGGGAATATCGTTTTGCACACTGCTGAGCGGCATATTCTGGGCAGAGGTCATTATCTATGGCAGCGCGCTATCACCCGCATTTTCAGTGGTAAGTTATGTATTAACCGGGATTGTGGCTTTTGCCATGTGTTTTCAGGCCAAAAATGGCTTACTTTCGTTCGTACCCGGAACATTTATCGGTGCCTGTACGACTTTCGCCTGTGACGGTAACTGGCGTGCGGCGCTCCCCGCACTGCTGATCGGGTTGTTGTTTGGCTATGCAATGAAAAATAGTGGGCTGTATATTGCCGCTCACAGCAGCAGATAGCTGCAAACGACAAGACGTAAAAAAGCCCAGCATCTGCTGGCTTTTTTGTCTGCGTGAATTACTCTTACGCGCGTATTTCAGTGAATCCAGCGCCACCGCAAAGATAATGATCGCGCCTTTGATAATGTACTGCCAGTACGGGTTCACGCCGATATAAGTCAGACCGTAGTTGATAACGGTGAAGATGATAACACCGGTCACCACGCCCACAACGGTACCGACGCCGCCGCTGAACGACACGCCGCCCACCACGCAGGCTGCAATCGCATCCAGCTCATACATAAAGCCTAAGTTGTTGGTTGCCGAGCCGATACGGCCCGCTTCCAGCAGACCGCCGAAGGCATAGAACACGCCGGACAGCGCATAAATCACCAGCAGGTTCAGCGCTACGTTAACGCCAGAGACTTTTGCCGCTTCCGGGTTACCGCCGATGGCGAAGATGTTTTTACCAAAGCGGGTTTTATTCCACAGCACCCAGACGAAGGCAACGGCGATCAGCGCATAGAAGGTGATGTAAGACAGACGGAAACTGCCCAGCGCAATAAACCCTTGCGCGAAGGTTGAGAAGCCGCTGTCAAAGCCGGAAATTGGCGATGCGCCCACGAAGTCGTAGTACAGTGAGTTGATCCCGTAAACGATAATCATGGTGCCCAGGGTGGTGATAAACGGCGTCACGTTAAGGTAAGCAATGATAATGCCGTTAATCAGGCCGATAACGGCACCAATTGCGCAGACAATCAGTACCACTACGAAAATCGGCATCGTCGCCATCTCAGGGAAGACCTTATTGGCATTCTCCATGGATTGCAGCAGCGTCGCCGCAATAACCGCCGCAAGGCCAACCTGACGGCCGGCAGAGAGGTCGGTCCCTTGGGTGACGATAAGGCCAGCCACACCCAGCGCAATGATAATACGGACGGAAGACTGGGTCAGGATGTTACTGAGGTTCAACAGACTTAAGAAAGTCGGGTCCTGGATAATAATAATGGCCAACAGAACCAAAAGAACGACGTAGATGCCGCCATCTTTCAGATAACTCAGAAAGCTTTTTTTATTTAACGTACTCATCTCGAGCCCCTGCGATTAAAGATGCAATGACGCAAGACGGAGAATTTCGTTTTGCGTTGTTGTTTTCGTTTCGACAATCCCGGCGACCATGCCATTACTCATGACAAGGATGCGGTCAGTAATTCCCAGCAGCTCAGGCATTTCTGAAGAAATAATCATAATTCCTTTATCTTTCTTCGCCAGCTCAGCGATTAATTGATAAATTTCAAATTTCGCCCCAACATCAATGCCGCGGGTTGGTTCATCAAGCATTAAAATTTCAGGTTGGGTTAACAACCAGCGACCAATAATAACCTTTTGCTGGTTACCGCCAGACAATGAACCAATTTGCGTATGGTGCCCTGGTGTTTTAACACGCATGGAGTCAATAACCCATTGGGTATCACTCTTCATGCGAGAATTATCCAGCAGACCCACTTTATTTTTATAATTCTTAATATTGGAAATTAATGAGTTAAATCCAATATCAAGATAGGCGTAAATACCGGTAGAGCGACGCTCTTCGGTCACCAGCGCAAAACCGTTATTAATGGCTTCGTTAGCGCTGTGGTTATTAATTTTCTTACCGTGCAGCGTAATGGTACCGCCCGACTTTTCGCGCACGCCAAACAGCGTCTCGACGATATCGGTACGTTTTGCCCCTACCAGACCAGCAATACCGAGGATTTCACCTTTGCGTAGCTGGAACGACACATCGCGAATCGACGGCTGGCGTAGTGAGGTCAGGTGCTGAACATCGAGAATCACCTCACCCGGCGTGTTCTGGCGGTCCGGGAAGCGCTGGTTCAGCGAACGACCAACCATCATGGCGATGATCTTGTCCATATCCAGACCTTCCAGCGGTTGGGTAGCAATCCACTGCCCATCGCGCAGAACGGTAATTTCATCACACAGCTGGAAGATCTCTTCCATCTTGTGCGAGATATAGACAATGCCGCAGCCGCGATCTTTAAGCTTACGGATGATGGAGAACAGATGGTTCACCTCTTTTTCCGTCAGCGATGACGTCGGCTCATCCATAATCACGATTTTCGCGTTATAGGAGAAGGCCTTGGCGATTTCAATCATCTGCATCTGCGAAACGGATAAGGTCCCTACGCGAGCGCGCGGATCGATATCAATATCCAACTCGTCAAAGATGGCTTTGGTATCACGATACATTTTATCCTGATCGACAAACATGCCTTTGGTGGGATAGCGCCCCAACCACATGTTGTCCATCACCGAACGTTGTAATACCAGATTAAGTTCCTGGTGGACCATCGAAATCCCATTTTCTAGCGCTTCTTTCGCCGAATGGAAATCAATTTCTTTGCCCTGAAATAAAATACTGCCGGAATCTTTTTGGTAGATTCCAAATAGACATTTTAATAACGTTGATTTGCCCGCGCCGTTCTCACCCATTAATGCATGGATAGAATGGGGACGAACTTTCAGGTTAACATTATCGAGTGCTTTTACGCCCGGAAATGACTTGTTGATCTGGCTCATTTCCAACAAGAATTCACCAGACGGCTCTCTATTATTGTTGTCCATAATTGTACCTGGCTGCGATATTTCTGCGTCAGTATTTATATGGCGCACGAATGTGCGCCATATATAATTAAAGATTACTTACCGGTGAATTCGCTAAGGTTGTCTTTATCTACGCCAACGTAAGGTACGCGGACGATTTTGTTCTCAATTTTCCAGTTAGTGCCGTCGGCTGCACCTTTACCATCGGCGAGGTTTTTCGCCAGATCAAAGGTCGCTTTCGCCTGGTTGTTAGCATCGTTCAGCACGGTACCGGCCATCGCACCAGATTTCACCAGCGCCAGGGCTTCAGGCAGGGCATCAACACCGAAGACTGGGATAGAGGATTTGTTGTGTGCTTTCAGCGCTTCAACCGCACCCATTGCCATCGCATCGTTGTTCGCGATCACGACTTCAATTTTGTTGGCGTTCGGGCCGGACAGCCATGCATCCATCTTATCTTTAGCCTGAGCGGTATCCCACATCGCGGTATCCAGCGCCAGCTGCTGAGTTTTCAGACCCTTATCATTCAGCTCTTTGATAACGTAGGTGGTACGTGCTTCAGCATCCGGGTGGCCAGGTTCGCCTTTCAGCAGAACGAACTGTACCTGACCGTCTTTGTTCAGATCCCAGTTCGGGTTTGCCGCCCAGTGTTTAGCAATCAGATCGCCCTGGATGATGCCGGACTCTTTGGAGTCAGTCCCAACATAGAAAGCTTTGTCGTAGCTATCCAGCGCTTTACGAGAAGGTTCTTTGTTGAAGAAGACGATTGGCACGTTCTGGCCGCGCGCTTTTTCAATCACCGTACCCGCCGCAGCAGGGTCAACGAGGTTAATCGCCAGCGCTTTCACGCCTTTTGCCAACAGCACGTCAATCTGATCGTTCTGTTTGGACTGGTCGTTCTGCGAGTCGTTCATCAGCAGCTGTACGTCAGGTGCTGCTTTCGCGTCTTTCTCGATAGCTTTGCGCACAACGGACATAAAGTTATCGTCGTATTTATAGATCGTCACACCAATACGGGTATCGGCTGCGTGCGCTGCGGCACCGAAAAACATGCTGGCCATCAGGGCAGACAGGGTTAACACCTTCTTATTCATGGTATCTCCGGTTTTATTATGCAGGGTAGTTCAGATGATAATAGTCGGCAGGTAGCGTTAATAAGATGTTACTGCTCGACGAAATTCACTGATAAATATTTGTTCTTCCGTGTTGAGTAACGATCCAGGTTACGCTTTAATCTTCGTTTGCGGTCGAAATACGCTATAAAAAGTGATTAATCACCGTTACATCATGTTTCAATCGACTAAACGCTGCCATCATAGCCATCGCAATGTTAACAATCTGTGAATTTACTCACAGATTGAAAACGGTTACATCGGCTGAACATGTTAGTTCGTGATGGGATGCACAAATTGCCGTTGAGCCACCGAATGGCGGCGAACCAGCGTCGGCATAAAACAGTGTGTTGCCTCACCATCCAGCTTTCCTGCCGCCCCGAGCAGCGCCAGTTCAGTCGCCTGTTTCGCCATAGAAACAATCGGGTAGCGGATGGTTGTAAGCTGAGGATCGGTATAGCGGGCAATGGGAATATCATCAAAACCAATAACTGAAACCTGCTGCGGCACGGCAATACCGTTGTCTTTCAATGCGCTAAGTGCTCCGGCGGCCATATTATCGTTGTAGGCAAATACGGCGGTTAATCCGGCATTGCGCCCTAACAGCTCAACCATCGCCGCTTCGCCACCGGGCATGTCAGGCGTCCCGGTTCCGACCCAGCTATCCGGCGCCACAATACCCTGCTCCTGCAGCGCGCGCGCCCACCCTTCCCGGCGCATATCGTCATCTTCAATATGATGACTGGAAGCGAGATAGCCAATGCGCTGATGCCCGTGATTGAGCAGCATGCGCGTGCCCATCAGCGCACCGCTGATGTTATCGAGGCTAACGCAGCGGTGGGCATAGCCTGGTACGACGCGGTTAATTAATACCATGCCCGGCATATGTGCCATGAACTCACCAAGCTCACGATCGCTTAACGCTTTTGAATGCACGATAAGCGCGCTGCATCGCTGACGTATCAGGACCTCAATGGCGTGGCGTTCTTTTTCCGCTTCGTGATAGCTATTGCCGATAAGCACATACTTTTGATGCTGCTGGGCGACCATGTCCACGGCTTTCACCAGTGCGCCAAAGAA
Source organism: Kluyvera cryocrescens NBRC 102467 (assembly GCF_001571285.1). Taxonomy (GTDB): domain Bacteria; phylum Pseudomonadota; class Gammaproteobacteria; order Enterobacterales; family Enterobacteriaceae; genus Kluyvera; species Kluyvera cryocrescens. The sequence continues at coordinate 343,706 of NZ_BCTM01000001.1, forward strand.
GGCGTCGGACACGTCCATCACTACCACACCGATAGTGTCGCTGACCTGGGTGGCCAGCGCCTGGGCATTCGCGTTGGGCCGGTAGCCGAGAGAAGAAACCGCTTTCATCACCGCATCGCGAGTATCCTGGCTCACCAGAGTGCTGTTGTTCAGCACGCGGGATACCGTGGCAACGGAAACGCCGGCCTGGCGGGCGACATCACGAATGGTGATCATACTCACCGTCCGGTAATAAGTTGCTGCAATTCACGTTACACCCCCTATGTCCAGCAAGAGCGCTATTCTGGCAGTGTCTATGCAGCAACTACGTGAGAGAGGTCACAGGGCTGGAAACGGTTACATCCGTTTTGTTAATGGTTGTGATCTAGATCGTTATCTAAATGTGCTGCGGAATGATATCCCTGACGCCCGCGCGGTTAATTGTCGCCACAGCCATTCTACCGGCCCCTGGCGGAAATAACGTAGCCATAGCCATGAGAAGATAAGGTTGACCAGCCACACCGGCAGCACAAACGCCAGCAGCGTCAGGCGGTCAAAGGCCATGAACAGGCCGAAATGGTAGAACAGCGTCGTGCAGATAAGGGTTTGCAGCAGATAGTTGGTCAGCGCCATGCGCCCCACCCGCGCCACGGCTGCGGACAACCGGAATCGGCCGATCTGCGGCCAATAGCCGTAGGCCAGCGCCGCATAGCCCAGGGTTTGAATTGGCGCGCCGATCTCACGCGGTGCCTGCAGCAGGAACGCGCACCAGCGGTAATCCCAGTTAAGATGCCATTGGGCAATAATAGCCGGCAGGTTGATAAGCATCCCTAGCGGAATACACACTGCCGCACAGCGCCGATAATGACGCAGACTGAACTGCCCTTTTAGCCAACCGCAGCGCATCAATGACGCACCGATGAGCATCATCCCGGCCAACTGCCAGCCGTACTGTGCTCCCAGCGCCAGCAGGTTTGCCGATAGCATATCGGTGCGATTGCTGATGGCTTCCATACCGCCATTAAGCTTCCAGTAGCGTTCATACAGCAGGCTCGAGGCATCGGGGACCCAGGAACGGCTTTGTCCGTTATCAGCAATCAGCCCCAGCAGTATTAACACCGCCACGCCGACCCCGTAGAGCAGCACGCCGGTGTTAAAGAGCGATTTAACATCGCGCGCCTCGCGCACCAGCCGCCAGCACACCAACCCCACCAGCGCATAGGCGAGAAGAATATCGCCATCCCAGAACAGTAGCCCGTGAATAAATCCCAGCAACGCCAGCAGGGTCAGACGGCTTTGGATCCAGCGCGTCCCGCGCGCAAGCAATAGCTGTAATCCGGCACCGAACAGCAGCGCAAACAGCGTGAGGAATTTAACCTGAGCAAAGAGATCGAGAATCGCCCACGTCCAGGCATCGCGCGAGGTGATCTCGCCGTACCAGGCCGGGTTGAGGTAGGCCGCCTTCGGCAGGCCGAAGGCGCTAATGTTCAGCAGCAGGATACCGAGTATGGCAACGCCGCGAATAAAATCCAGCGTGACGTTCCGCTCCATGTATCCTGCCCCGTTAAACAATTAGTTGTGGTGACGCACCGCGCGCAAGAATTCCTGACGCGTATTCTGGCTGGATTTGAACAGGCCACCCAGCGAGGTCGTCGTGGTGGCACTGGTCGCATCACGAATACCGCGTGCTTTAACGCAGTAATGCACCGCATCAATCGAAACCGCCACGTTGTTAGTGCCCAGCAGCGTTTGCAGCGCCGTCAGAATCTGCTGCGTTAAGCGTTCCTGAACCTGCGGACGCTGTGCAAAGAACTGCACGATACGGTTAATTTTTGACAGACCAATCACCGAATCTTTCGGGATATAGGCCACCGTTGCTTTACCGTCAATGGTCACAAAGTGGTGTTCACAGGTACTGGTTAAGGTGATATCACGCACCGTCACCATTTCATCCACTTTCATCTTATTTTCAATCACGGTGATTTTCGGGAAATTGGCGTAGTCCAGACCGGAGAAAATCTCGTCCACGTACATCTTGGCGATGCGACGCGGCGTTTCCATCAGGCTGTCATCACTCAAATCGAGATTTAGCAGTTGCATAATCTCTGTCATATGGCCGGAAATCAGATTCTTACGGGTTTCATTATCCATTTCGCGCACCGGCGGGCGCAGCGGCGTTTCCAGGCCACGGGCGACCAGCGCTTCATGTACCAATACCGCTTCTTTACTTAGTGATGACATCGTTTCTTCTCCTGCAGGTGTGGCGCTTTGCTTCATAGGGGGGCAAAGTTTGTACTCATTGTGCGTGAGGCGACGCACAGAATCCAGTATTCGTAGTGATAATTATTGCAATCGTTATTATCTGTCAGCCTGAGGGCTCCGCGCCATCGTTCCAGCAATTAGCAGCAACGCCTACGGCGTGTTGAACTACCGGCATTAGCACTACAGATGTGAATGTAAAGTTATCTTTATGATGCAGCATGTGGTGGGTATGCGGAAGTGAAAGTTACTCACCACCAATGAATTATCTGTATGATGGAACGATTAATTCTGACAAAAAACGCGAGGAGCCCGCATGCAAATGCTCGAAGAGCACCGCTGTTATGGCGGCTGGCAGCAGCGCTGGCAGCACCAATCTGCCACGCTAAATTGCCCGATGACTTTTAGCCTGTTTTTGCCACCCGAAGGAAAAAAAACGCCGCCGCCGGTGCTGTACTGGCTTTCTGGCCTGACCTGCAATGATGAAAACTTCACCACCAAAGCCGGCGCACAGCGGGTTGCTGCCGAGCTTGGCATCGTTCTGGTGATGCCGGATACCAGTCCTCGCGGTGAAGACGTTGCCAATGACGCCGGTTATGACCTTGGTCAGGGTGCAGGCTTCTATCTGAATGCCACTCAGGCTCCGTGGGCCGCACATTTTCGCATGTATGACTACCTGCGCCACGAGCTGCCGACGCTTATCGAGGCGCAGTTTAACGTCAGTTCCCGCCGGGCAATCAGCGGTCACTCAATGGGCGGCCACGGCGCGCTGATGCTGGCGCTGAAAAACCCAGGATACTATTGCAGCGCCTCCGCGTTTGCCCCAATCGTTAACCCCAGCCGGGTACCGTGGGGACAGAAAGCCTTTAACGCCTATCTGGGTAACGAGAATGCCCGCTGGGCGGAATGGGACAGCACCGAGCTGTTGCTGGCAAGCCGCAGTGCAGATGCTATCCCGATGCTTATCGATCAGGGCGATAACGACCAGTTCCTCGCCGACCAACTGCAGCCGGCGGTGTTTGCCGAAGCCGCGCGCCAGAAAGACTGGCCGCTGACGCTGCGTATTCAGCCGGGTTACGACCATAGCTATTACTTTATTGCGTCGTTTATTGAAGATCACCTGCGCTTCCACGCCGACTATCTGCTGAAATAATCCGCACTGGCCTGATAAACGTGGTGTTATCAGGCCTCTCTTACTCGTCCGGTAAGGTGTAGGGATAGGCTTTGCGATACTGTAACGGCGTCTTGCCCATATTTTTACGAAAGCAGGTAATAAACCACGCGTACTCGGTAAACCCAACCCGTTGCGCGATCTCCCGTACCGAATGCTTCGAATGCAGCAGCAGCTCGCAGGCTTGGCGGATCCGTCGCATCATCAAATATTCCTGAATCGTCCCACCGGTCTCATCGTGAAATCGCCGCGACGTATGTCCACGCGAGCAGCCCATCATCGCCGCAATCTCTTCCAACGAACAGCGTTGGTGGTAGTGGGTTTCCAGCCAGCGGATAATGGTCGAGGAGAATGTGTTATGCCCTGTTGCCTGTTCTTGCTGCGGTAACAGACTGATCAACTGCATAATCAAAAAGGCACTGTCGCTGGTACTCCAGCTCGCTTCGCGGGTGAGTTCTTCAAAACGCTGCAATAGCGTCTCAATCACCGGCTGCAGGTCACCGACATCAAACACCCGTGCCTTTTCTCCACGGCCGCACAGCTGACGTAACAGCATGTGCTGACGGGGAAAATCGCGCAGCCACGGTTCCAACAGAACGGGGTTAAAGTGCAGCGTGGTTCGGTGGTACACGTTGCGCTCATCCTGTTCAACGAACACCTTATGTAGCTTCCCCGGTGGGAAGATAAATAATCGTCCGGGTTTCACCGTATATTGCTGGTGTTCCATCAACGCAATCCCCACCCCACGCGACACCGACAGAATTTCCGCACACTGATGCCAATGATAGTAATTGGCCGGCATGTTTTGCATCCGGTTGAAATAAATCGACTTATCGTTGAGATGGATCTGCTCAAGATAGGTGGTGTCTTCCGTACGCCCGGAGGGTGTCATGGCGTGATGCCTCGCATGTTAACAAACTTATATTTTCATCATTGGAATAAAACTTTCGGCCTAAATTACGCCATAAAATTATTTTTAATTACCTACGATGCGTAAAAGTAAGAGCACAATCACATTTGTTGACTGCCGCAACTTCCTATTATTCGTCCGCCATCAACGGTCTGAAACGGGATTTCATAATGCGGACGAAACAACATTACAGTGCGTTAGTACAGCAATGGATAGCGGCGGCTCTCCCCCGCCTCTCTGCCGATTGCACGCGGCTTTATGCCGGCGATACCGCCGCGCAGTATCCGGACGACGTGGCCGGTATGGAGGGGTTTATTCGTCTACTGTGGGGCCTGTTTCCGCTGATGAGCGGCGGTACCACTCCCGCATGGCAGGAGACGTTTCTGACCGGCCTGCGAAATGGCTGTAACCCGCAGCATCCGGGTTATTGGGGCGAGGTTGGTGATAACGATCAGCGCTGCGTGGAAATGGCCGCATTCGGCCTCGGTCTGGCGCTGCAAACGCCGCTGTGGTCGCAGCTAACAAAGACTGAACAGAATAATCTCGTGCGCTGGCTTTCTCAGAGCGCGGACGTGGCGGTGCCGAATAATAACTGGCACTTTTATCCCAGCATTGATTCAGGTTGGCCTGAAGTGCGTCGGGCGTGAATATGATATGGCGGTGATTAATCGCCACCTCGACGCGGTTGAACCCTTCTGGTTGGGAAACGGTTGGTATAGTGACGGCGAAGGCAAGCCGCGCGACTATTATATCTCCAGCGGTTTTCACTTCTACAGCCTGCTCTATAGCCATTTTATGCAGGATGTCGATCCCGAGCGCTGTCTGCGATACCGCCAGCGCGCGCAGCAGTTTGCGAAAGACTATGTTTACTATTTTACCGCTGATGGCGAGGGCATTCCGTTTGGCCGCAGCCTGACCTACCGGTTTGTGCAGGTCGCTTACTGGAGCGCGGTGGCCTTTACCGGCCTGGATGTCTTCACGCCAGGGATAGTGAAAGGGTTGATTTTACGTCACCTCGACGGCTGGCTGGCACAGCCGTTTATCGGCGCTGACGGGCTGTTTAGCATTGGCTACAGCTATCCCAACCTGATTATGGCCGAAGACTACAACAGTCCCGGATCACCCTACTGGGCGCTCAAGGCGATGCTGATTCTGGCGCTACCGGAAGAGAGCGCATTCTGGCAGGCCCAATGCGAGCCGCTGCCGGAGCTTGACGCACGACATCCAGTACCAGAGGCAGGACAAATCATCGTCCACAGCGCGGAAAACCGCCACGCCTGGATGGTGATGTCGGGCCAATTCGATAAGAATAACTTCGTCAATTTTGAGCAGAAGTATGGCAAGTTCGCCTACTCCAGCCAATTCGGTTTCACCCTTGAACGCGGACGCTACGGCCTAAACCATGCAGCCGTTGACTCAATGCTGCTATTTAGCAACGGGGATGATTACTACCGCGGGCGCCGCGAGTGCGACAGCGTGTCGGTCAGCCATGAATGGGTACGCAGCGAGTGGCGACCATGGCATGACGTCGCCGTGACCAGTTGGCTTATCCCGGTGAAAAATGGGCATATCCGTATCCACCGCGTCACCACGCCGCGTCCGCTGTCCTGCGTCGAAGGAGGCTTTGCGGCCAATCATCATCAGCAAACGCGCCTGACGCTTACCCCTGATGCCGTCACCGTCGAAACAACGCGTGACTATAGCCAGATCGTTAACCTCAGTGGCGATCGGCAGGCGCTGCTCGTCACAACACCGCCCAACAGCAATCTGCTGTACGCCGCACCGGCTGATATTCCTTGCTTATCCACGCAGCTTTGCGCCGGAACGCACTGGCTGGCCTGCTACGTCAGCGCCGATCCCGGTGCGCCCCAACGGCTACCGGAACGGCTTTGTTTTACACACGCTACCCAGCAACTCACCGTGAACGGAACCTCGCTCACTCTCGTATAACCCTGACCTCTGATTGACGGCGGAGACCGCAATGACAACAACAATTCAGTCGACACGCTCGGCATATATAAAGTTAAGTCTCTTTGTTTTTCTGTTTACCTTTACCTGGGCGGCCAGCTTCGGCCTTTACGCCATCTGGCTTGGTGATAAAGCGGGGCTCGACGCCGTGGACATCGGCACCGTATTTGCCGTGAACGGCGTTTTCGCGGTAGTGATCAAGCCGGTTTACGGCTACATCATGGACAAAATTGGCATGAAGAAGCACCTGCTCTATTTTGTCTGCATCGTTTCCGCGCTGATGGCACCGTTCTATATCTGGATCTATCTCCCGCTGCTGCAAACTCATTTCATCAGCGGCATGATCGTCGGCGCGCTGTTCTTTAGCCTCGGCTGGTATGCCGGCGTGGCGGCGGAAGAGTCGTACGTCGATCGCTTTAGTCGCCTCTACAACATGGAATTTGGCCGCATCCGCATGTGGGCGGCTCTCGGCTGGGCCACGGCATCATCGTTCTCCGGATTCTTGTATAACATTTCGCCCAAGATTAACTTTGCCATCAGCAGCATCTCGGCGCTGTGTATGTTCGCCGTACTGCTGACCTTGAAAGTCGACCACTTCGGCAAAGAGGACAACAACGTCCTGTCGAAAGAGAAGATCGTCATTACCGACGTCCTGCATCTGCTGGCTAATCGTAAATTCTGGATGTTCTCGCTGTATATCGCCGGTGTGGCGTGGATGATGTTTATTGCTGAGCAGCAATTTTCACGCTATTTCGTCACCTTCTTTGCCACCAAAGAAGAAGGCAATGCCATGTTTGGCTACATGAGCACCGCGCAGTCTGCCGCCGAATTCTTCGGCATGATGCTGGTTCCCACCATTATTAATCGCATCGGTGCCAAACAGGGGATGCTGCTCACCGGTCTGGTCATCAGCCTCCGCTTGATTATCTCCGGCCTGACCAGCGACCCGCTGATTATCTGCCTGGTGAAACCACTCTACGGCATTGAGATAGCGCTCATTCTGGTCTCGGTCTTCAAATATATCGCCGAGCATTTCGACAAACGCGTCAACGCCACAATGTATCTGCTGGGCTATCAGGCAATGATTTACGTCGGATCTATCGTCGTCGCGCCACCGGCGGGCTACGCCTATCAAACCATCGGCTTTGAACACACCTATCTGATCATGGGGATCGTTGCGCTCATCTTTACCGGCGTATCGGCCCTCACCTTATCGACCTGCTACAGCCATCGTAAAACTGCGCTGGAGCCGGAAATCAAACAGCAAGCGCTTAATTAAGAAAGGAAAGAGCATCGCATGACGTCTGAGACTATCAACAAAGAACCCCTGGCTTTGCATACCCTGCAGCCGGGAGAGCGGGAAGAGATTGGCCACAAAATCCGCGGGATAATGCCCTCATTACTGAAAGCCATCGACGCTAACGCCGACTATTTCGGTCAGCGTTTCCCGGATGCCGCCTGTAAAAACGGTTTCTATCCGGTCATTGATAACATTGAATGGACCACCAGCTTCTGGACCGGACAACTGTGGCTGGCCTACGAATGGACCGGCGAGGCGCGGCATCGCGCGCTGGCTGAACAGCATATCCATTCTTTCGGTCAGCGGATCATCAACCGCGATCATACCAACCATCACGACCTGGGTTTTCTCTACAGCCTGTCCTGCGTGGCGGGTGAGCGTCTGACCGGTAACCGCGAAGCGGGCTACATTGCTCTGCTCGCTGCCGAAGCGCTGATGGAGCGCTATAACGAGAAAGCGGGAATTATTCAGGCGTGGGGAGAGCTGAATAATCCGGAGCAGCAAGGCCGGATGATAATCGATTGCAACATGAACCTGCCGCTGCTGTACCAGGCGAGTCAGGCCAGCGGCGACCCGCGCTATGCGGCCGCGGCGAAACGGCATATTGAGCAAGCCCGCCGCTATATCGTGCGCGAAGATGGATCCACATTCCATACCTGGTATATGGACGTAGAAACCGGCGCGCCGCGCTTTGGCAATACGCACCAGGGCTTTTCCGATGACTCCTGCTGGGCGCGTGGCCAGGCGTGGGGGGTTTACGGCTTCCTGTTGAACTATCTGCATACCGGCGACAATCGGCTGCTGGAGCTCAGCCAAACGCTGGCAAACTATTATCTTAACCGTCTGCCGGACGATCTGATTTGCTATTGGGATCTGGCGCTCACCTCCTCTGCCAGTGAGCGCGATAGCTCGGCGGCGGCCATCGTCGCCTGCGCGCTGCTGGAACTGGTGAAACATCTTCCGGTAACCCACCCGGATAGAGAAAGCTACGAAACCTTAGCGCTGCGGATGATTGGCAATATGATCGACGGCTACGTCAACCGCGAACATGCGCCTGGGCAGGGGCTACTGGAACACTCGGTTTACTACTTTAAAGGTGATGTCGGCGTTAACGAGTGCTGTAGCTGGGGGGATTACTTCCTGATGGAGGCGATAACCCGCGCCACTCAGAACTGGCGTAGCTACTGGTAATAAAAAGCCCGATAGCGTTGCGCTTATCGGGCTGATTCACTGTGCCGTCATTCCCGGGAGCATTTCGCTTACCCGGGATAGCTTCTGACAGTACGGTTTAGAAGCGGTAATCCACGGCCATAAAGTAGCGGCGACCATCTTCGTTATAGCTATAGTCATCACGCTTGAGATCTTTATCCCCGAGGTTCAGCACACCAGCGCGCAGCTTGACGTTTTTCGTCGCCTGCCATGCTCCGCCAAGATCCCAGGTGGTATAACCGCCAGGCGTTTTGGCCGTTGCGCTGGTCGCACGCTGCTGGCCGGTATAGCTTGCGGCCAGATAGAACGACCAGTCCTGTACCGGCGTCCAGTCGAGACGACCATTACCGGTATGGAACGGCAGCTCCTGCAGCGGCTTGTTGTCCCCGTTGCTCAAATCACGGCCATCGTTATAAGTGTAGTTCAGCGTCACTTTCCATTCATCGCCAAACGGCACTTTCAGCTCGGATTCAACGCCGCGAATACGCGCTTTGTTGACGTTATAGTAGGCGAATACCGGCACACCGTTTTCAAAACCGACAAAGTTCGGATAGCCCGGCGCCGCGTTCTTATCACGGGTACGGTTGATATTGATCATATCGTCAATATCATTCTGGAAGGTGGTCACGCTTGCCTGAACACCGTCCAGCCAGCCCTCTTCTCCCTGATAGTAGAGACCTACTTCGAAGCTTTCACTGGTTTCCGGTTTCAGATCCGGGCTACCAACGATGCGGCAGCCGCCGCGGCAGGAGTTAGTCGTCCAATCAGGGCTCAGTTGCAGCAGCGATGGCGCTTTAAATGCCGTCGCCCAGCCGCCTTTTACCGTCACCGTGTCAGTGGCGTTATAGACGAGGTAAGCACGCGGGCTCCAGTGATCACCGTAGGTTTCGTGATCATCCATACGGATACCGGTGGTCAGTGCCAGCGGTTCGAAGATCCGCCACTCGTCTTCAACAAACAGCGCATACTGACTGGCGGACGTTTTGCTGCTGGAGCCGCCGGTCAGGTTTACCGGATCCTTAAGCTCATCGTGGCGCCATTCGCCGCCAAAGGTTACCAGCTGGTTAATCACGCCCAGCGGCAGCACGTACTTACCGTCAATGGTATTACTTTCGGAGGTGATTTCGCTGGCGTTGCCTGGGTTCTTGTTAGCCACTTTCTCGCCATAGTACTTCAGCTCGCTGGTGCCAAGATCCCAACGCCCGTTATGGCTTAACGAGTAGTTCTGGCGCTCGAGACGGTTGCGGTCGAGCGAGTCGGATTCGCGGTCCTGGCGGTCAAAGCCATAACCGGCAGTGATGTCGTTGTTCTCATTTGGCGTCCAGGCGAGCTCAACGTTGCCGTCACGGCTGGTGAAGCCTTCGATACGCGGCGTGTCGCCGGTGGCCGTGGTGTTGGAGGTCTGCGGATCGTCCTTTTCGCGTTTCGACAAACTACCAAACGCTTTCATCCCCAGCAGGCCATCAATCAGCGGGCCGGAGGTAAAGAACTGGCCGTTCCAGGTATCGCCGCGATCGCGATGCTCCTGAATAGTGCTATCCGCGGTGATGGTCCCAGTCCACTTCGCGCCAATTTTTTTGGTGATGATGTTCACCACGCCACCCAGCGCATCAGAGCCGTACAGCGAGGACATCGGGCCACGCACCACTTCGATACGTTCGATGGCGTCAACCGGGATCCAGTTCAGGTCGAAGTCATTGTGGCGGAAAACGGCGTTGCGGGAATTGACGCGCTTGCCGTCGATAAGAATCAGGGTATAGCTGCTATCGAGGCCACGGATACTGACCCCTTTTCGGTTATCCCCTTCATTGGTGAGCTGTACGCCCGGGACCTCCTTCAGCACGTCTTTCAGATTTTGCACCGGTTTACGCTGCAGATCTTCCTGAGTGATAACGCTAATGCTGGCAGGCGCATCCTTCACGCTTTGCTCGGTGGCAGCCGCCGTAACGACCATAACTTCATTATCATCTGCCGCGCCGACAGGCAGCGCCAGGGACATTACGGACGCGCACAGCCCGCCCCGAACCAAGGGGTTTAACCTAAACATTCCATATCTCCATGAGGTGAATACTGAATTAAAACAAAGAGGTCTTACTCACACGTGCTACTGCATAGCCGCTGACCGGCAGCCTATTTTTTTGCAGATGTGGCTAGTCCCCTCAGCCTGTTATCCAGTCAGGAGAGGAAGTGGCTTCATCCTTTTGTATGGAGCGTGATGATAAACGTAATGATAACAATTATCAATTAAGGTTATTTAAAGTTATGTCAAGACGTAATCATTCGTGACCAAACCATAAACAGCAGGCATAAAAAAACCTCTCCGCAGAGAGGTTTTGATCGGAATCAGCGCGCCGAATTACTTCTTAAAGCGCTCCGGGAAATGCATTTCGCTATAGCGTACGAAGTGCGTCCCGCGGGTAAACTTGTAGCCAAACCAAATAATCAGGAACAGCGGGATACCGATGTAGGTTGCCGCTACGCCGCCCCAGTCAATGGTGTCAGCCAGGAATGCTTCATAGTTCTGGCCCAACGTAATAATCAGGCACAGGACGAAGGCAAAAATCGGCCCCAGCGGGAAGAACCCTGAACGGTATGGCAGGTTATTAATGTCGTGCCCCTGCATCACATAGCCGCGACGGAAACGATAGTGGCTAATGGCAATCCCCAGCCAGGCAATAAAACCGGTCATCCCGGAGGTGTTCAGCAGCCACAGATAGACCGTCTGGTTTCCAAACATTGACGTCAGGAAGCACAGGCCGGCAATCACGGTCGTCGCGTACAGCGCATTACGTGGCACACCGCCGCGAGACAGTTTGGAGAAGATGCGCGGCGCTTTGCCATCGCAGGCCAGGGTGTAAAGCATGCGGGTAGACGCGTACATCCCGGAGTTACCCGCCGACAGTACCGCCGTCAGAATAACGGCGTTCATCACTGCCGCCGCGGACAGCAGGCCAGCATGCTGGAACACCAGCGTGAACGGGCTTACCGAAATATCTTTCACATCATTGCGCAGCAGACTCGGATCGGTATACGGGATGATCAGGCTGATAATCAGGATAGCGAACACATAGAACAGCAGAATTCGCCAGAATACCTGACGCACCGCGCGCGGAATGTTCTTCTCCGGATCTTCAGATTCACCGGCAGCAATACCAATCAGCTCGGTCCCCTGGAAGGAGAAGCCAACAATCATCGCCACGCCAATCATCGCCGATAACCCGCCGGCAAACGGTGCATCACCGGTCGTCCAGTTGCTCCAGCCAACCGGCTGCGCCCCTTTGAAGATACCGACGATCATCATAATGCCAACGATGATAAAGATAATCACGGTGGCGACTTTAATCAGTGAGAACCAATATTCCGCTTCACCAAAGCCTTTCACGGAGATGTAGTTCAGCAGGAAGATGACGCACAGGAACAGCGCACTCCAGATCCAGCCCGGCGTATCCGGGAACCACCAGTTCATCACCAGCTGTGCCGCCACCAGGTCAACGGCGATGGTCACCGCCCAGTTGTACCAGTAGTTCCAGCCCAGCGCGAAGCCAAAGCCTTCTTCGACGTAGTTCTGACCGTAGGTCGCAAAAGAGCCAGATACCGGCATGTACGCCGCCAGCTCGCCCAGACTGGTCATCAGGAAGTACACCATCAGGCCAATCAGGATATAGGAAAACAGCGCGCCGCCTGGGCCCGCCTGAGAAATCGTTGCACCGGAGGCAACAAACAGACCTGTACCGATGGAACCGCCAATGGCGATCATCGTCAGATGGCGCGCCTTGAGTTCGCGACGTAACGCGGGCGCTTGTGTGGTTTTTGTTTCGGAACCCATGTGAAAATGCTATCCATCCAAAAAATGAGGCGAGATTGTAGCAGACGATTCCGGCATCTCACGGCAGAAATGCGCAGTTATAAGAGAGCTTCATGATCGCTCCCTTATTATAAGTAAAGCATCCATATGTCGTTTCAGGTATTGCAGTAATGCAGGAAACGGCTTAACGCGTTGGAAAGATGTTTTTGACGATGATGGATCCGCCACAGGGTGCGGCTTAAAGTCGGCAGCGGTATTTTTACTTCAACCAGTGAACCTGCCTCCAGCTGTTCGGCAATCACCCGCCGGGACAAACAGCTGATGCCGAGGTCATGGCGCACCGCATGTTTGATTGCTTCAGAGTTGCCAAGCTCCATCCCCATCTGGAACTGCGGCAGGTGTGAAAGCAGCAGATAGTCAACGATTTCCCGGGTACCCGAGCCTTTTTCACGCAGGATCCACGGCGCCTTCGCCAGCGCATCCAGCGTTACCTCGCCTTGCAGCCAGGCACTGTTTGGCGCGGAGAAGACAACCAGTTCATCCTCAAGCCAGGGTTCAGCAATGATGTCAGCAGAGTGACACGGCCCTTCAATAAGCCCGATATCCACCCGGAAATCCGCCACCGCATTAATCACATCCTGGCTGTTGCCAACGCTCAACTCCAGCGGCAGCGTGGGAAAGTCTTTACGGTAGCGGGCAATCACGCCTGGCAGAATATAGTTGCCGATTGTGCTACTGGCATAAACGCGGATGGCGCCATTATCTTCGCGAAACAGCTGTTCTATCTCACCGGCCTGTTCCAGCAGCGCCAGTGCGCGCGGGTACAGCAACCGCCCGTGCTCATTGACCACCAGCCGCTTTCCGACGCGATCAAACAACTGCACCCCTAGCTGCCCTTCAAGATCTGTTAACGCCGCGCTGACCGCCGATTGCGACAGTGCGAGCATCTGCGATGCCTGGGTGGTCGAGCCGCTTTTCAGCACCTCTGCAAAAACTTCCAACTGCCGCAGCGTGATATGCATAGTTCTTCGGCCCGCCGGAGCCGACCTTACCAGTTATTACGATTGATTATAAATATATAATCAATTTTATCTTTAAGCCAGCCAGGCGTAACCTTTTAGCCAGACAAAGGAGAAGGTTATGACACAAGTCACCTTACAGACGCATCATCATCGTAGCATCAAACACTTTATTCCTGGGCTTGCGCTCACCGCAGTTATTACCGGCGCGGCGGTATGGGCTGGCAGCATTCCAGCCATTGCCGGGGCGGGGATGAGCGCGCTGACGCTGGCTATTCTGTTCGGGATGGTCATCGGTAACACGGTATACCCAAAACTATGGCAGTCCTGCGACGGTGGGGTCATCTTCGCCAAGCAGCATCTGCTGCGGTTAGGGATCATTCTGTACGGTTTTCGCCTGACGTTCTCGCAAATTGCTGACGTCGGCGTCAGCGGTATCGTGATTGACGTGCTGACGCTTTCCAGCACCTTCCTGATGGCCTGCTGGCTTGGACAGAAGGTCTTTGGTCTGGACAAGCACACCAGTTGGCTGATTGGTGCCGGTAGCAGTATCTGCGGCGCGGCGGCGATACTGGCAACCGAGCCGGTAGTCAAAGCCGAGGCCAGTAAAGTAACGGTCGCCGTGGCGACGGTGGTTATCTTCGGTACGCTGGCGATATTCCTCTATCCAGCCATGTACCCGCTGGTCGCACACTGGTTTAGCCCGGAAACCTACGGTATCTATATCGGTTCCACCATGCATGAAGTCGCACAGGTGGTGGCGGCAGGCCATGCCATTAGTCCGGAAGCCGAGAATGCGGCGGTCATTGCTAAAATGCTGCGCGTAATGATGCTGGCTCCGTTTTTGCTGATTCTGGCAGCCCGAGTGAAACAGCTAGCCCCGGCTAACGCCGAGCAGAAAAGCAAAATCACCATTCCATGGTTCGCGATTTTATTTATCGTGGTGGCTATCTTCAACTCGTTCCACCTGCTGCCGCAAAGCGTGGTGCAGATGTTGATTACGCTGGATACCATTTTACTGGCCATGGCCATGGCGGCCCTTGGGGTGACAACCCATATCAGCGCGCTGAAAAAAGCCGGTGCGAAACCACTCTTGATGGCGCTGGTGCTGTTCATCTGGCTGATTGTGGGCGGCGGTGCGATTAACTTCGCTATCCAGACCGTGATGGCATAAACGAGCACGACTCCCCCTCCCTAACCCGCTATACTCTCCCTTTTTGAGTATGGCGGGTTTAACGATATGAAATACATTGGAGCGCACGTAAGCGCCGCAGGCGGTCTGGCTAACGCCGCTATTCGAGCCGCAGAAATCGAAGCGACCGCATTCGCCCTGTTCACCAAAAACCAGCGCCAGTGGCGCGCAGCACCGCTGACCAGCGAAATCATCGACGATTTCAAAGCCGCATGTGAAAAATATCACTACACCTCCGCGCAAATCCTGCCGCACGACAGCTATCTGATTAACCTCGGTCATCCAGTCGAAGAAGCGCTGGAAAAATCCCGCGAAGCCTTTATCGACGAGCTGACACGCTGTCAGCAGCTTGGGCTGACGCTGCTAAACTTCCATCCAGGCAGCCACCTGTTGCAGATTGATGAGGATAAATGCCTGGCGCGAATTGCCGAATCCATCAACATCGCGCTGGCGCAAACCGAAGGGGTAACGGCGGTTATTGAGAATACCGCCGGGCAAGGTAGTAACCTCGGTTTTAAATTCGAGCATCTGGCGGCGATTATCGACGGCGTTGAAGATAAATCCCGCGTCGGCGTGTGCATCGACACCTGCCACGCGTTTGCCGCAGGCTACGATCTGCGCACCACGGAAACCTGCGCTGAGACCTTTGCTGATTTTGAACGTATCGTTGGCTTCCAGTATCTGCGTGGGATGCATTTGAATGACGCGAAAAGCGCATTCGGTAGCCGCGTTGACCGTCACCACAGCTTGGGTGAAGGCAATATTGGCCATGACGCCTTCCGTTGGATCATGCAGGACAGCCGCTTTGACGGTATTCCACTGATTCTGGAAACCATTAACCCGGATATCTGGGCAGAAGAGATTGCGTGGCTGAAGGCACAGCAGACTGAATCTGCCGCCGCCTGAGTTAATGTGTTCTATTGTCGGGCGACAATTGCTGGACGTAAAAAAAGGGCCGAATCATCGGCCCTTTTTATCGTCTTAGCAAACTTATGCTTTGGCGACCACTTCACCTTCCGGGCGTTTCAGCACCGCGTAGGAGAGGCCCGCCACCAGCGTACCGACAACAATCGCCACCAGGTAACCCAGAACTGGGGTGATAGCACCTGGGATCAGTAGCACGAACAAGCCACCGTGCGGTGCCATCAGCTTCGCGCCAACCGCCATCGAGATAGCCCCGGTGACCGCGCCGCCTACGATACAGCATGGCAGGACGCGCATTGGGTCACGAGCCGCGAACGGAATCGCCCCTTCAGAGATGAAGCACAGACCCAGTACCAGCGCCGCTTTCCCGCCTTCACGTTGACCTTTGTCGAACTTGCTACGGGCAACCAGTGTGGCAATCCCCATCGCCAGCGGTGGCACCATACCGGCCGCCATAATTGCCGCCATCGGCGCATAGGTTTGGGTACTCAGCAGACCCACACCAAAGGCGTAAGCCGCTTTGTTCACCGGGCCGCCCATGTCGGTACACATCATCGCACCGAGGATTGCGCCCAGCAGTACCGCGTTCGCGGTGCCCATGGTTTGCAGCCAGTGAGTCAGCCAGTTCAGCAGTGCCGCAACCGGGGTACCAATCAGGTAAATCATCGCCAGGCCGACAATCAGGCTGGAGACCAGCGGGATAATCAGGATAGGCTTCAGCGCTTCCATGCTTGGCGGCAGCTTCAGCTTGGTGCTGATAAGCTTCGCGACATAACCGGCAAGGAAGCCGGCGATGATACCGCCGATAAAGCCGGAACCGCCGCTCACCGCCAGCATACCGCCGATAAGACCTGGGGTCAGACCCGGACGGTCAGCGATGGAGAAGGCAATAAAGCCTGCCAGCACCGGAACCATCAGCGCAAAGGCCGAGCCACCGCCGATCTGCATCAGCGCCGCAGCCAGAGTGCCTTTCACTTCAAAGGCTTTAATACCAAAAGCAAATGACAGTGCGATACACAGACCGCCCGCTACCACCATCGGCAGCATGTAAGAAACACCGGTCAGCAGATGACGATACGCCCCGCCGCCGCTCTCTTTTTTCGCCGCATCGGTAGCCGCTTTGCTCTGACCTGATGGCTGATACGGTTTCGCCTCGACGATCGCCTTATCAAGCTCCTGCGCCGTTTTCTTCAGCGCCAGCCCGGTGGTAGTGCGGTACATCGGCTTACCGGCAAACTTCGCCAGATCCACCTCGATATCCGCCGCCACGATAACCAGGTCAGCTTCAGCCACTTCTTCTGGCGTAATCGCATTGCCCGCGCCCACGGAACCGCGAGTTTCGACTTTCACCCACAGGCCGCGTTTTTTGGCTTCGGTTTCAATGGCTTCTGCCGCCATAAAGGTGTGCGCAACGCCGGTTGGGCAAGCGGTCACCGCCACAATACGCTTCACCGCACCGGTCGCCGTTGGCTCAGCCTGAGCAGGGGCTTCATACGGTTTCGCCTGCGCTTTCGCTTCGCTCAGGAACAGCTCCGGATGTGAAACCGCGCGGTTGATGTCACCTAAATAAACCTGTTTTCCTACCAGCGCGGTATCGGCTGGTAAAGTAGATCCCAAAACGATCGCCAGATCGGCATCGTTCGGGTTATCAATCAACTCCAGGTGCGCTTTCTGCGCAGCTGTACCCAGCAGGGTCTTCGCCATATAAGCACGAGCCTGTCCGAGTTTAGCATCGATAATCAGCAGCGTTTTCATACGCCTCTCCCGCTGTTAGTTAAAGGGTTTCAGGTCGACACGCGCCATCATTGCGGCCAACTGGGTACGGTCGGTGATGCCGACGTTGCTCTGGCTCACCGCCAGTGCCGCGACTGCCGTTGCAAGACGGAGGGTGTGCTCGCTGGACTCACGCATCAGCAGGCCATAAATCAGGCCACCAACCATGGAATCACCCGCACCGACCGTGCTAACAACCTCAACTGAAGGCGGCTTGGCGAGCCACTCGCCGGACGCATTAACCCACAGCGCGCCTTCAGCGCCGAGTGAGATAACCACGTGAGCGATTCCTTGCTCACGCAGGGCGTGTGCAGCATCGATCACGTCTTTCATTTCAGGCAGCTTGCGGCCTGCCCAGATTTCCAGCTCGCGACGGTTTGGCTTCACTAACCATGGCGCGGCTTTCAGGCCCGCCACCAGCGCTTCACGGCTGCTGTCGAAAATGATGCACGGACATTGGCTGCGCAGGCGCGTCATCCAGTCGGTGAACGCTTCCGGACTCACGCCCGCAGGCAAACTACCGCTGACGCAGACCATATCGAACTGACCCAACCAGCTCAGGGAATCGTTAACAAAACGCTCCCAGTCCGCCGGCGTGACTTCAAAGCCTGAGAAGTTAAAATCGGTGACTTCACCGTCTTTTTCCGTCAGCTTGACGTTAATACGGGTACGTCCCTGCACCACCTGGAAACGGTTGGCGATGCCCAGCTCGCTGAACAGCTGCTGAAAACCGTCCTGGTTATCTTTGCCGAGGAAGCCGCCCACGGTCACATCGATGCCTAAGTCCTTCAGCACTTTGGCGACGTTGATACCCTTACCCGCGGCATGCAGCCCGGTAGTGCGCACCAGGTTAACTTCCCCGCGCTCAACTTCTGGTGTAAACCCTACCAAATCATAGGCCGGGTTTAAGGTAATTGTGGCTACTCTTCTGCTCATTTATGCGCCCTCCCCAAGGCCTGAAGCAATTGCTTCGCCAATGGCGTCCAGCGCCTGACGAGCATCATCACCCTGGGCGGTAAAGCGCAGACGATGACCTTTCTTAACCCCCAGCGCGACCACCTTCATCAGGCTGCGGCCGTTGGCAGGTTTACCGCTACCGTCAAGATTGGTGACGGTAATATCACTACTAAACTGTTTGATGGTATTCACCAGCATGGTGCCAGGACGGGCGTGCAGGCCGTGTTCGTTACGGATAACGAACTCTTCGCTCAGCACATCGTCAGCCGCCGCGTCATCTCTGGTCAGCAGCGCCAACAGCGTTGCGGAATCCGCTTTCAGCAGGCGTTCAGCTTTATTGTCCAGCAGCAGATTAACCAGGCGATTTAGCACCGCGGTCGGCTGCGCATCGGCCATCGCGACGGTGATAAGCACCGCGGCAGAGGCCTCGCCAACGTTGAATGGCGTCGCCGCACGGCTTACCGCAATGGCGCTGCGCAGGTTGCCTTCCGCGCTGTCGCTCAGCCAGATACCCTGTCCCAGATTCAGCGGTTGTTCGTTAATCACGCGCGCCACAAAGTTGGCATCTACCGCGTCAGCTTCTTTCAAGCGAGCGGCATTCAGCGCCTGTAAGGTCACCAGATCGCTGGCAGCAACATCCAGCGACAGCATGTCGTTATCGAGCTTCAGCGCTTCGCTAAGCTTCTCGCCCATCAGCAGCGCACGCAGCTCTTCTGCGGTGGTGGCGGTTTTCAGTTGTTCAGCCACGGCATCATCGCTCAGCACGTGGGTAAGCTGACGCAGCAGGCCAAGGTGTTCGTCGGAGCTCGCGGCAATACCAATCGCGACGTACGCCGTTTGCCCTTCGCCCCAGGTAACGCCCTGCGGGAACTGGTAAACCTGCACGCCGGTCTTCAGAACCTGATCGCGGGTATCGGTGGTGCCGTGCGGAATGGCAATGCCATTACCGAGGAAAGTGGAGGTTTGTTGCTCACGCGCCAGCATACCGGCAACGTAACCTTCAGCAACATTGCCTGCGCTAACCAACGCCGCTGCAACCTGCCGAATAGCCTCTTCTTTATTCGCGGCCTGCTGGCCGGGATGAATATCCTGAACAGTTAACTGGAACATGGTTCCCCTCGCTTTTCGAATTGAATCGATTCAGCTTTAGTGAGAAAAAATTGCCGTACTTAGCGTGATAAGTGCTGAAGACGACGCTGAAACGTTTCAATAATTTTGTGCCTTTCTTAATCAGCCTGCAAGTTATGCAGCAAACTTGATCGCAAAAATCAGATCTACTGCACATTTCATTAGCATTATCGCCACATCTGCTGAAGCGCACGGCGGCGCATCCTAACGGCGTCAGCAAGACGTAAGCTAGTTTTTTGAAATGGTCTTTTATTTTTTAGTGCCGAATTTGATTTAGGTTACTGTTCATTTTCTGAGTCCCGGCGTAAACTCCCCGCCTCTCCTAAAGTGACCGATAAAACAACATGCAAAACAGTACCGCCGCCGCCCCACGGCGATCGTTTGATTTCACCTCGTCATCGTTTCTGATTGTCGCGTTTTTGACCGGTATTGCGGGCGCTCTGCAAACGCCGACGCTGAGCCTGTTCCTCAGTAATGAAGTGCATGTTCGTCCGGCCATGGTAGGTTTCTTTTTTACCGGTAGCGCCATCATCGGCATCTTCGTCAGCCAGTTTCTGGCCAGCTACTCGGATAAACACGGCGATCGTAAAAACCTCATCGTGTTCTGCTGCCTGCTTGGCGTCATGGCCTGCGTGCTGTTCGCCTGGAACCGTAACTACTTTATCCTGCTATTTATCGGCGTGTTCCTCAGCAGCTTTGGTTCAACCGC
The DNA here is from genome assembly GCF_001571285.1 of Kluyvera cryocrescens NBRC 102467. Classification (GTDB taxonomy): domain Bacteria; phylum Pseudomonadota; class Gammaproteobacteria; order Enterobacterales; family Enterobacteriaceae; genus Kluyvera; species Kluyvera cryocrescens. The sequence continues at coordinate 364,009 of NZ_BCTM01000001.1, forward strand.
TAACCCGCAAATGTTCGCCCTTGCCCGTGAACACGCGGATAAAACCGGCCGTGAAGCAGTCATGTTCAGCTCAATCATGCGCGCACAGGTTTCGCTGGCGTGGGTGATTGGCCCGCCGCTGGCCTACGCGCTGGCCATGGGATTTGGGTTTACCACCATGTATTTGTCGGCAGCCATGGCCTTTGTGGTCTGCGGTGCGATGGTCTGGTTTTTCCTGCCCACCATGCGCAAAGAGAAGGCCAGTATCAGCGGCAGCATTCAGGCCCCGCGCTCTAATCGTAGAGACACCCTGCTGCTGTTTGTGATTTGTACTCTGATGTGGGGCACCAACAGCCTGTATATCATCAACATGCCGCTGTACATCATCAACGAACTGCATCTGCCTGAGAAGCTGGCCGGGGTAATGATGGGGACCGCCGCCGGGCTGGAAATTCCGACCATGTTGATTGCTGGCTACTTTGCTAAACGTCTCGGGAAACGTTTCCTGATGCGCATTGCCGCAGTTGCTGGTCTCTTCTTCTATATAGGTATGCTGACCTTTAACAGCCCGATGCTGCTGCTGGCAATGCAGCTGTTGAACGCCATTTATATTGGGATTCTCGGCGGGATTGGCATGCTCTATTTCCAGGACCTGATGCCCGGACAGGCGGGTTCAGCAACTACGCTGTACGCGAATACTTCGCGCGTCGGCTGGATTATTGCGGGGTCACTGGCGGGGGTCGTGGCGGAAATCTGGAACTATCACACCGTGTTCTGGATTGCGCTGGCGCTGTGCATCAGCACCCTCGCATGCCTTGTACGAATTAAAGATGTTTAGGGCGCGGTCAGCGCTTCCAGATGCAGTAGCCAGGTCATTGCCTCAGTGCGGGTAGCGCCACACATATCACGCGCGGGCTGTAACCCAGCGCACACCTTAGGGCGCAGAGGCGATGCAAAGATTTTACAGCGCTGACGTTCGTCGAGCTGTATGCAGGGCGTATTGGCCGGTTTGCCGTCAGGCATGCCGGGAATAGGGCTGGATATAGAAGGTGCTGTGCAGCAGGCGCCGCAGTCGGGACGACATTCCATCGCGGGCTCTCTGTTCTGCCAGGGTCTGTTGAAGCGCACAGTACCACCTTTTAGTCAGAGATAGCAAAAGCCTTTATTTCCTCTTGCCTGAAACGCCCGGCACGAGTACTTTTACGCGATATTTTCGACACCCTTTTTCACAGGATAATTGCAATGCCAAGAGCGAACGAAATCAAAAAAGGTATGGTGCTGAATTACAACGGCAAACTGCTGATTGTCAAAAACATTGATATTCAGTCTCCGAGCGCCCGCGGCGCAGCAACGCTGTACAAAATGCGTTTTTCCGACGTCAGCACCGGTCTGAAAGTTGAAGAACGTTTTAAAGGCGATGACATGGTTGATACCGTGACGCTGAACCGCCGTTTCGTTGATTTCTCTTACATCGACGGCAACGAATACGTGTTCATGGATAAAGAAGACTACACCCCGTATATCTTCGCTCACGACCAGATCGCTGACGAACTGCAGTTTATCCCGGAAGGCGGTATGCCGGACATGCAGGTTCTGCTGTGGGATGGCCAGGTTCTGGCGCTGGAACTGCCGCAGACCGTAGACCTGGAAATCGTTGAAACCGCACCGGGCATCAAAGGCGCATCCGCCAGCTCCCGTACCAAACCAGCCACCCTGACCACCGGTCTGGTTGTCCAGGTCCCTGAGTACCTGACCACCGGCGAAAAAATCCGCGTTCATATCGAAGAAAAACGCTATATGTGCCGCGCAGACTAAGCTCTGGTTACGTAAAAGAAAAGGACAGCCAATGGCTGTCCTTTTTGTTTTCTTGCTGCCACGTTCCCGTGAAAGGGAGTCGCGAAATTACAGCAGATCGCGGAACTTGGTGGTTTTCAACGCCAGCTCAACGCCGCGGACTTCCGCCAGACCTTTCAGGCGACCAATCGCCGAGTAACCCGGGTTGGTTTTCTTCTTCAGATCGTCCAGCATCTGGTGACCGTGGTCAGGACGCATTGGGATTGGACGCAGATCGCCCGCTTTCTTACGGCGCTGCTCTTCGGTCAGGATAGCATCAACCACCGCAACCATATTCACGTCGCCCTGCAGATGCGCAGCTTCATGGAAGGTTTTCGGGTTCTCTTCACGGCAGGTAGAACGCAGGTGCGTGAAGTGAATGCGATCGCCGAAGGTTTCAATCATTTTCACCAGATCGTTATCCGCGCGCACGCCGTAAGAACCGGTACACATGGTGAAACCGTTATTAATGCTGTCGACGGTCTCTTTCAGCCACTGCATATCTTCGATAGTCGAAACGATACGCGGCAGGCCGAGGATCGGACGCGGTGGATCATCTGGGTGTACGGCCAAACGCACGCCGACTTCTTCAGCCACCGGAACAATCGCGCGCAGGAACACAGCCATGTTTTCACGCAGCTGTTCTTTACTGATGTGATCGTATTCGGCAAGACGCGCACGGAACTGGTCAAGGGTATAGCCCTCTTCCGCACCCGGCAGGCCAGCAATGATATTGCGGGTTAGCTTGGTTACTTCCGCTTCGCTCATTGCGGTGAAGTAAGCCTGAGCCTGGCGCTGCTCCTCTTCAGAATAATCATTCTCTGCGCCTTCGCGCTTCAGGATATGCAGCTCGAAAGCGGCAAACGCGATCTGGTCAAAACGCAGCGCTTTTGAGCCGTCTTCCAGCGTGTACTCCAGATCGGTACGCGTCCAGTCAAGGATTGGCATAAAGTTGTAGCACACGGTATCGATGCCACATTCAGCCAGGTTGCGGATGCTCTGCTGATAGTTAGCAATCCAGGTTTTATATTCACCGGAGTGAGTTTTGATATCTTCGTGCACCGGAATACTTTCAACAACGGACCAGGTCAGCCCCTTCTCAGCCAGAATCGCCTGGCGCTGTTTGATTTCTTCAACCGGCCATACCAGGCCATTCGCAATGTGGTGTAATGCCGTGACAACGCCCGTCGCGCCAGCCTGACGCACATCATCAAGAGATACCGGATCGTTCGGGCCGTACCAACGCCAGGTTTGTTCCATTGCCTAACCCTCTAAAGTTGTTATACCAATAAAATCACTGTCAATGACGACTACCATACAGGCTTATTCGCAACGGTCAATAAATCCGCCTGGATTGATTGATCCAGCTCACACTAACGCGATAAATACGGCACACCAATTCAATTTGCTGTCATATAACTTTACACTGACGGCGTTAATTAATCGTTAATCGGATGTGTACACAATGAATACAATAGCCTCTGTCGCCCTCCCCGCCAGCGTGCAGTTACCGCAATATGATAGACAACAGCTGCGCTCGCGGATTGTGCATTTCGGTTTTGGCGCCTTCCACCGTGCGCATCAGGCGTTATTAACCAACCGGGTGCTGAACCAGCATGGCGGTGACTGGGGCATTTGTGAAATCAGCCTGTTTAGCGGCGATGTGCTGATGAGCCAGCTGCGTCAGCAGGACCATCTGTTTACCGTGATGGAAAAAAGCGCAGCCGGTAATCAACCGATTATCATTGGTGCAGTAAATGAATGCCTGAATGCGAAACTCGATTCGCTGGCGGCCATCATTGAGAAATTTTGTGAACCACAGGTCGCCATTGTCTCGCTAACCATCACCGAGAAAGGCTACTGCATCGACCCGGCAACCGGGCACCTCGACATCACGCAGCCGCGGATCGTCCACGATCTGGCCTCGCCTGGCGAACCCCATTCCGCACCCGGCATTCTGGTTGAAGCGCTATATCGCCGCCGCGAACGCGGGCTGCCGGCCTTTACCGTGCTCTCCTGCGATAATATTCCGGATAATGGCCACGTGGTAAAAAATGCGGTGCTGGATATGGCGGCACGACGCTCTACCGAATTGGCTAAGTGGATTGCCGAACACGTCAGCTTCCCTGGCACCATGGTGGATCGCATCGTGCCAGCGGCGACTGAAGCCTCACTGGCAGAAATCACCCGCGAACTGGGCGTGGAAGACCCTTGCGCCATTAGCTGCGAGCCGTTTATTCAATGGGTCATTGAAGATAACTTTGTTGCCGGACGCCCGGATTGGGGCAGCGCAGGCGCACAGCTGGTCGATGACGTTCTGCCGTGGGAAGAGATGAAGCTGCGCATGCTTAACGGCAGCCATTCATTCCTTGCCTATCTGGGTTATCTGGCCGGCTATGCGCATATTAGCGACTGTATGCAGGATGAGTCCTACCGGCGCGCTGCGCGTCACCTGATGATGGCCGAGCAGGCACCGACTCTGGGCATTACCGGCGTTGACCTTAGCGCTTACGCCGACAGCCTGATCGAACGTTTTAGCAACCCGGCGCTTCAGCACCGTACATGGCAAATCGCTATGGACGGCAGCCAGAAGCTCCCACAACGCCTGCTCGACGGGATCCGTATTCATCTGCGTGATGGCCGCCGCTGGCCGCTGCTGGCGCTGGGCGTTGCCGCCTGGATGCGCTACGTCAGCGGCGTGGATGATGCCGGTAACGCCATAGATATCCGCGATCCGCTGGCGGAAAAAATTCAGGCGCTGGTTAAAAACAGCAATGACGATAATCGTGTCGCAACGCTATTAACGCTCCAGGAAATCTTCGGCAACGACCTGCCGGCTAACCCACAGTTCGTCCAGGCTGTCAGCCTGGCCTGGCAAAATCTGGCCCAGCAAGGCGCGCGCCAGGCGCTGCTGACGGCGCTCAACAGCTAAGGTTTCCTCCTCAGGTGGGCGGGTTACCGCCGGCCCACCGCAAAGCTTCGCTTTTCGTCGTCTTTTCCCCAGGATAAAGTGATCGCGTTAACACTTTTCCTTTGTGGAGTTTTCGTGACTAAAACCAATCTGATCACCGGTTTTCTCGGCAGTGGGAAAACGACCTCTATTTTGCACCTTCTCGCCAACAAACCTGCCGACGAAAAGTGGGCCGTGCTGGTGAATGAATTTGGCGAAGTGGGCATCGATGGCGCGCTGCTCGCCGACAGCGGCGCACTGTTAAAAGAGATCCCCGGGGGCTGCATGTGCTGCGTCAACGGCTTGCCGATGCAGGTGGGTCTCAACACCCTACTGCGTCAGGGGAAGCCCGACCGCCTGCTGATCGAGCCCACCGGTCTTGGTCATCCTAAACAGATCCTCGATCTGTTAACCGCCCCGGTTTACGAGCCATGGATCGATCTGCGCGCCACGTTATGCATCATGGATCCACGCCAGTTGCTGGACGAGAAGATCGTTAACAACGAAAACTTCCGCGATCAGCTTGCCGCCGCAGACATAATTGTCAGCAATAAGTCCGACCGCGCTACGTCGGAAAGTCGCCAGGCCATGACTGAATGGTGGCAAAAGCATGGCGGTGAACGCCAGCACCTGGAAACGACACAGGGCAATATTGATGTCGCACTGCTCGAGACTCCGCGCAGCAACCTGACCGAACTTGCGGCAAGCGCAGCCCATGCGCACTCGCATCCCTCGAATAAAGGTTTGGGGGCATTAAGTTTGCCGGAACATCAGCGCTGGCGTCGCAGCGTCAATCAAGGACAGGGCTATCACGCCTGCGGATGGATTTTTGATGCCGAGACGCAGTTTGACACCATTGGCCTGCTAGAATGGGCGCGATTGGCGCCGGTTGCGCGGCTTAAAGCGGTGATGCGCATTGCCGAAGGGCTGGTACGTATTAATCGCCAAGGCGCTGATCTGCATATTGAGACTCAGAATGTCGCACCGCCAGATAGCCGCATTGAGCTGATTAATGATGCTGAAACCGACTGGAATGCGCTCCAATCTGCACTGTTGAAACTTCGTTTAGGGTAATGCCGCTAAGGTTGCCAGCGAGATTAATTGCTGTGAAGACGATAATGCGTACACGCTTTCCCTTAATTTTTATGCTTAACGCCGCTGGTGTGGCGTTATTCCTGTCCTGGTACCTGCCCATCAACCACGGGTTGTGGTCAACAATCGATGTGGCAATTTTCCGTTTCTTTAATCAGGGACTGAATGCCGGTAACCTGACCTACGCGTGGTTTTTAGCCATTATTAATAACCGCGCCTTTGACGGCTGTTCACTGCTGGCCATGGGTTGCCTGATGCTGAGCTTCTTGCTCAAAGAAGACACGCATGGCCGCCGGCGGATCGTCATTATTGGCCTGGTCATGCTGCTGGCCGCGGTGATTATCAATCAGCTAGCCCAGCATTTAATACCGGTGACCCGCAGTAGCCCATCGCTATCAGTCCCTGGCGCGCATCGGGTAAGCGACTACGTGGCCTTTAATACTAAAGATGGCTCCCGTGATAGTTTCCCGGGCGACCATGGCATGATGCTGCTGATATTCGCCTGTTTTATGTGGCGCTATTTCGGCGTAAAAGCATTCCTTATTTCGCTGGTTATTTTCGTGATCTTTGCGTTTCCTCGCGTAATGATCGGCGCGCATTGGTTCACCGATATCGCCGTCGGGTCGTTAACTTCTGTGTTGATTGGCGTGCCATGGGTTCTGTTGACGTCGTTAAGCGATAAAGCCATTAAGTTATTCGAGTGCAACTTACCCAAATTGGGCAAAATAAAAGCGACCAATAAATAACCATTGCTTCTGACAGCGCAGGCGAAAGGTGAGCATCTTTCGTCTGTTTTTTTATCTCTCCTATTTCCGTCATCATCCTGTCATAACATTCATGTTTACAATGAACAGGTTGCCCGTTTTTCATACTCTACCGACGCAATTTTAGCCATTCACATTTGCTAACTTTCTATATCAGTATTTCTTATAAAAAATCAGGCAAAAGCACTCGCAATGCCCCTTTTGTTAAGGTACTCTCATTTGCGTTTGTCGTTTCAAAGAGCAATTATTCTGGCCATTAATTAAAGTTTTGTGCGCTGTACCACAAAACTGAATTCAAAGAATTGTCTCATTGATTGCGTGTATTTAGTCTCAGACGCGTTTGGCATTTTTTATAACGACTCTGTCGTTAAGGACTTCAAGGGAAAACAACGAAAATGGTCAAATCTCAGCCGATTTTGAGATATATCTTGCGAGCGATTCCAGCAGTAGCAGTCGCGGTTCTGCTTTCTGCATGTAGTACAACCAGTAATACCGCTAAGAACATGCATTCTGAGACGCATGGTGTGGGTAGCGAAGACACTTCTTCACTGCAAGCCTCTCAGGATGAATTTGAAACCATGGTGCGTAACCTCGACGTGAAATCCCGTCTGATGGATCAATACGCAGGATGGAAAGGTGTTCGTTACCGTCTGGGCGGCGACACCAAACGAGGCGTTGACTGTTCCAGCTTTGTGCAGCGCACATTCCGTGAACAGTTTGGCTTAGAGCTGCCGCGTTCCACATGGGAACAGCAGGAAACAGGTAAATCTGTTTCACGCAGCCAGCTTCGCACCGGTGATTTAGTTCTGTTCCGTGCGGGCTCTACCGGTCGCCACGTTGGCATTTATATTGGCAACAACCAGTTCGTTCATGCATCCACCAGCAGCGGTGTGACGATTTCCAGCATGAATGAGCCATACTGGAATAAACGTTACAACGAAGCTCGTCGCGTCCTGAGCCGTTCGTAATGCCGTTTACCGTCAGTTTCCCTTGGCTGGCGGTAAGCATAAAAAAAGCACTGCCCTGGCAGTGCTTTTTTTATGCTTCATCAGTATTCTTTTCTTTAGAGTTCCGTAGCATAGAGAAGTAGTATGTTTACTCGTCAAAGGTCAATTAACCGCCGGACCATTCTCGCCAGCATTGCGACTGGCCTGCTCGTTGCCCTTGTCTGCGGGGCGGTTCAGTATTCTATTTTCCATCACCGCCGTTCCGTTCAGTTTGACGTCACCATTTCCAGCCTGCAAAACTATCTGGATAACTACTTCAGCCAGATTCTGGTTACCATGGACTCTCTGCAGCCGCTCACCTTAAATCACTGCGAAGAAGTATCCTCAGAATTAACCGCTCGCGCGGCATTCAGCATGAACGTACGGGCATTTTTGCTGGTCAAAGATCAGGTGGCGTACTGCTCTTCAGCAACCGGTCCGATGGAGCTGCCGCTAAAGGATCTGGTGCCGGATCTCGATCTCAACAAAAATCACGTCATGGGCATTTTACCCGGCACGCCAATGATGCCGACAACCCCCGCCTTCGTGCTGTGGGTGAAAAGCCCACTGCTGGAAAATCGCGGCATATTTGCCTCGATTAACGCCAACCTGATGCCCTGGGTGCTCTACTCCGCGAAGCAGAGCCCGTACAATGGCGTGGCGCTGGTGGTCAATGGTAAAACGGCCATTTCGACATTCAGCAACAAACCCCTTCCCCTCAGCGCCATCACCGATACCGCGGTCAGGCACGTGAAGGTCAAAGGCGTACCGCTGGAAATTTATCTCTACAGCAATGTTGCCGGGACCGATAACTCTCTGTACTCCATTTTGCTGGGACTCACCTGTGGTTTACTCGGCGGGCTTCTGTGCTTCTATATCCTTACCATGCACTCCCGTCCGGGCAAAGAGATCCTCTCCGCCATTAAGCATCGCCAATTCTACGTGGTCTACCAACCGGTGGTGGATGCAAAACACCAACAGATTGCCGGTGTTGAAGCCCTGATGCGCTGGTCACATCCTTCGGCGGGAAATATTCCTCCTGACGCGTTCATCAGCTTTGCTGAAGCCCAAAATCTCATCGTGCCGCTGACGCACCATCTCTTTGAGCTGATTGCTCGCGATGCGCCACTGTTGAAAGATGTTCTGCCGCCGGGCGCTAAACTCGGCATCAACATTGCACCTGGCCATTTGCTTGCCGACAGCTTCCAGCAGGATATTCGCCGTCTTAATGCGAGTCTGCCGGAAAACTATTTCCAGTTGGTGCTCGAAATTACCGAACGCGACATGCTGAATCAGGAAAAGGCGATGAGCCTGTTTACCTGGCTACGCGGTGAAGGAATTGAAGTGGCAATTGATGATTTTGGCACCGGCCATAGCGCGCTTATCTATCTTGAGCGCTTCACCCTCGATTACCTGAAAATTGACCGTGGTTTTGTCAATGCGATTGGCCGTGAAACCATCACCTCTCCTGTCCTTGATGCCGTATTAACCCTTACCCACCGCCTGAATCTGGTGACAGTGGCAGAAGGCGTCGAAACGGAAGAACAGGCGGCCTGGCTGCGTGAACACGGTGTCGATTTCTTACAAGGCTACCTGATAAGCCGCCCATTGACCTTGCAACAGCTGATTGATGAACATCGTAAGCCAGCAAAGTATTTCACAAGTGTATGAACCTCATTTAAGATTCACCGACAAAAGCCTGTTCAATCAATGCGTTTAATACGGGGGGTAGCCAAGTCGTGATCATAGCGCGTATCTGTTTTGCCCTGCTGATAATGTGTAGCCTGCCTCTTCAGGCGCAGATGATTAAAGAAAGCTATGCATTCGCCGTGATCGGCACCCCGAAATATGCCGTCAGCTTTGATCACTTTGATTACGTGAACCCTGCAGCCCCTAAGGGCGGAAACATTACGCTCGCGGCGCTGGGCACCTTTGATAACTTCAACCGCTATGCGCTCCGCGGTAACGCTGCCGTTCGCACGGACTCCCTGTATGATGCCCTGTTTACCACCTCAGACGACGAAGCCGGAAGCTACTATCCACTCGTCGCCGAGCACGCTCGCTACGCCGATGACTATTCGTGGGTTGAGCTGATGATTAATCCTCACGCGCGTTTCCACGACGGCAGCCCTATTCTCGCCAGCGACGTGGCATTCACCTTCAACAAATTTATGACCGAAGGCGTGCCGCAGTTTCGCCTGATCTACAAAGGCACCACCGTCAAAGCCATTGCGCCGTTAACCGTGCGCATCGAACTGGCTAAGCCGGGCAAAGAAGATATGCTGGGGCTGTTTACCCTGCCGATCCTGCCGGAAAAGTTCTGGAAGGATCATAAGCTCAGTGATCCGCTCAGCTCCCCACCGCTAGCCAGCGGCCCGTATCGCATTAGCGATTGGAAAATGGGGCAGTATATTGTCTACTCGCGAGTCAAAGACTACTGGGCGGCAGAGCTGCCGGTTAACCGCGGACGTTGGAATTTCGACTCCCTACGCTATGACTACTATCTCGATGATAACGTGGCCTTTGAAGCCTTCAAGGCAGGTGCATTCGACGTTCGCACTGAGAGCAGCGCCAAAAACTGGGCCACGCGCTACATCGGTAAAAACTTTGCTAACGGTTATATCGTTAAGGATGAGCAGAAAAATAATGCCGCACAGGACACCCGCTGGCTGGCGTTTAATATTCAGCGTCCCGTCTTCAACGACCGCCGGGTGCGGCAAGCCGTCAGTATGGCATTTGATTTCGAATGGATGAACAAGGCGCTGTTTTACAATGCCTATAGCCGCGCCAGCAGCTATTTCCAGAACACCGAATACGCTGCGCGCGATTACCCCAAAGCGGACGAGTTAACGCTGCTGGCGCCGTTAAAAGCGGAAATACCGCCAGAAGTGTTCACCTCAATCTACCAACCGCCTACCTCCAACGGCGACGGCTTCGACCGCGAGAATCTGTTGGAAGCAGGTCGCCTGCTGACCGAGGCAGGATGGGTGCTAAAAGGCCAACAGCGCGTCAACACGCAAACCGGTCAGCCTCTGCGCTTTGAGCTGCTACTGCCATCCGGCGGCAACGACCAATGGGTGATGCCGTTCCAGCACAATTTACAGCGCCTTGGCATCACCATGGATGTGCGCCAGGTGGATATCTCACAGATAACTAACCGCCTGCGTAAACGCGACTACGACATGATGCCAAGCCTGTGGCGTGCAGCCCCCTGGCCCAGCGCCGATTTGCAGATCTCCTGGTCGTCGGAATACATAAACTCCACCTATAACGCCCCCGGCGTCGCCAGCCCGGCAATCGACAGTCTGATCAACCAGATCATCCGTTGGCAGGGCAACCAGCAAAAACTCATTCCTTTAGGACGCGCGCTGGATCGCGTCCTGACCTGGAACTATTACATGATGCCGATGTGGTTTATGTCCGGCAGCCGAATCGCCCATTGGGATAAATTTTCATACCCGGGTATACACCCACTCTACAGTTCTGGCCCCGATGCTCCCGGCTTTGACACCTGGTGGTATGACGTTAACAAGGCGGCAAGGCTGCCCGCGTCCCGACGCTAAGGAGAATTTATGGGTGCATACCTGATCCGCCGCCTGCTGCTCATCATCCCTACCCTGTGGGCCATCATCACCCTCAACTTTTTTATCGTGCAGATAGCCCCCGGCGGCCCGGTGGACCAGGCCATTGCGGCCGTGGAGTTTGGCCATCAGGGCACCTTACCCGGCGGCGGTGGCGGCATGGGCGGCGGTCAATCGCGAGTTGGCGTCAGCAACATCGCCGAGAGCCAATATCGTGGCGGGCGCGGTCTTGATCCGGAAGTCATCGCTGAGATCACCCAGCGCTACGGTTTCGACAAACCGCTGCACGAGCGCTATTTCAAAATGCTCGGTGACTATTTACGCTTCGATTTCGGCAACAGTCTGTTTCGTAACGCGTCAGTGATGCAACTTATGAAAGAGAGCCTGCCGGTATCGGTCTCGCTTGGCGTATGGAGTACGTTAATCATTTACCTGGTGTCGATTCCACTCGGTATCCGTAAAGCGGTGTACAACGGCAGTCGTTTTGATATCTGGACCAGCACCGGCATTATTATCGGCTACGCCATTCCGGCATTTTTATTCGCGATAGTGCTGATCGTCTTTTTCGCCGGCGGCAGCTATTACGATATCTTCCCGCTGCGTGGGCTCGTCTCGGCTAACTTCGCCACCCTGCCGTGGTATTCAAAAATCACCGACTATCTCTGGCACATCACCCTGCCGGTGCTGGCGACGGTAATTGGCGGCTTTGCCGCACTCACCATGCTGACCAAAAACTCGTTTCTCGATGAGATTCGCAAACAGTACGTGGTAACCGCCCGGGCAAAAGGGGTAAGTGAGCGCCAGATTCTGTGGAAACATATCTTTCGCAACGCCATGCTGCTGGTGATTGCCGGCTTCCCCGCCACCTTCATCAGCATGTTTTTTACCGGCTCGCTGCTGATTGAAGTGATGTTCTCACTCAATGGACTGGGGCTGCTCGGCTACGAGGCCACCGTCTCGCGCGATTACCCGGTGATGTTTGGTACGCTTTATATCTTCACGCTCATCGGCCTGCTGATGAATATCGTCAGCGACATCAGCTACACGCTGGTGGATCCGCGCATTGATTTTGAGGGCCGCTAATATGACATTAAGTGCCGTCAACCAGGCGCGCTGGGCGCGCTTTCGCCACAACCGCCGCGGCTACTGGTCTTTATGGATTTTCGCCTTGCTGTTTATCTGCAGCCTCTGTGCTGAACTGATCGCTAACGATCGTCCACTGCTGGTGAGCTATCAGGGCAACCTGTATACCCCTGTCTTGAAAAACTACAGTGAAAAAACCTTTGGCGGCGAGTTCGCTACCGCGGCTGATTACCAGGATCCCTGGCTGCAGCAGCGGCTGGAGAACAACGGCTGGGTGATATGGGCACCGATTCGTTTTGGAGCCAGCAGCATTAACTACAGCACCGTGACTCCCTTCCCTTCACCACCGTCCAGACAAAACTGGCTCGGTACCGATGCCAACGGCCGGGACGTAATGGCCAGGATCCTCTACGGCACCCGTATTTCGCTGCTGTTTGGTCTGATTTTTACCCTCTTTGCCAGCGTGATGGGCGTGGTGGTAGGCGCAATCCAGGGGTATTACGGCGGTCGTATCGACCTGTGGGGCCAGCGGTTTATTGAAGTGTGGTCAGGAATGCCGACGCTATTTTTGATTATTTTGCTCTCAAGCGTGGTGCAGCCAAACTTCTGGTGGCTGCTGGCGATTACCGTGCTGTTTGGCTGGATGTCGCTGGTTAGCGTGGTGCGGGCTGAATTTCTACGGACGCGTAACTTTGACTATATTCGAGCGGCGCAAGCGCTGGGCGTCGGCGACCGCAGCATTATTCTGCGCCATATGCTGCCCAATGCGATGGTTGCGACGCTCACCTTTATTCCGTTTATCTTGTGCAGCTCAATCACGACCCTGACCTCGCTGGATTTCCTCGGCTTTGGCCTGCCGCTCGGTTCCCCCTCATTGGGTGAGCTGCTGCTACAGGGTAAAAATAATCTCCAGGCCCCATGGCTTGGGATCGCCGGCTTTTTCTGCGTCGCCACCCTGCTGTCGCTGCTGATTTTCATTGGCGAAGCGGTGCGCGACGCTTTCGATCCTTCTAAGGCGGTATAAGATGCAACAGCCACTTCTGGAAATCGATAACCTCAGCATAGCCTTCCAGCAGCAGGGCCAGCTCACAACCGTGGTGAAAGAGCTGTCGCTGTCGGTCAACGCCGGGGAAACGCTGGCGCTGGTCGGTGAATCCGGTTCTGGAAAGAGCGTATCGGCGCTGTCCATCCTGCGTCTACTGCCGGAACCCCCGGCCTGCTATCCAACCGGCGACATCCGTTTTCACGGCGAGTCTTTACTGCATGCCAGCGAACGGTCCCTGCGTGGCGTTCGCGGTAACCGCATTGCGATGATTTTCCAGGAACCGATGGTGTCGCTTAATCCGCTACACAACCTGGAAAAACAGCTTTATGAAGTACTTTCCCTGCACCGTGGAATGCGCAAAGAGGCCGCGCGCGGAGAGATCCTCGATTGCCTTGACCGGGTAGGCATTCGCAATGCGGCAAAACGACTCACAGACTTCCCCCACCAACTTTCCGGCGGCGAACGCCAGCGTGTGATGATTGCCATGGCCCTGCTCACGCGCCCGGAGTTGCTGATTGCCGATGAACCCACCACCGCGCTGGATGTTTCGGTGCAGGCGCAAATCCTCCAGCTTTTACGCGAACTGCGCGTAGAGCTGAACATGGGAATGCTGTTTATCACCCACAACCTCAGCATCGTGCGCAAGCTTGCCGATCGCGTTGCGGTCATGCAGCATGGCCGCTGCGTCGAACGCAACGAGGCGGCGGCGCTCTTTGCGAAGCCCGAGCATCCGTACACCCGTAAATTACTCGACAGTGAACCGACGGGGGAGCCGATTCCCCTCGCGTCTGATGCCGCACCGCTGCTGGAAGTCAACCAGCTCAGCGTCGCGTTCCCTATCCGTAAAGGCATTCTGCGCCGGGTCGTGGATGAGAATCAGGTGGTCAAAGAGGTGAGCTTTACGCTGCGGGCGGGTGAAACGCTGGGATTGGTCGGTGAGTCAGGTTCTGGCAAAAGTACCACCGGGCTGGCGCTTTTACGGCTGATTACCTCGCAGGGCGATATTGTTTTCGATGGCGAGGCGCTTCAAGGCCGCACGCGCAAACAGATGCTGCCACTGCGCCACCGGATCCAGGTAGTATTTCAGGATCCCAACTCATCGTTAAACCCACGCCTGACGGCGCTACAAATTATCGAAGAAGGCCTGCGCGTGCATCACCCCACGCTCTCCGCAGCCGAGCGCGAACAGCAGGTGATTCAGGTCATGCAGGAAGTGGGATTAGACCCTGATACCCGCCAGCGGTATCCTGCGGCGTTCTCCGGAGGGCAGCGCCAGCGTATTGCGATTGCCCGCGCGCTGATTCTGAAACCGCAGCTAATCGTACTGGATGAGCCTACGTCATCGCTCGATCGCACGGTGCAGGCGCAGATTCTGGCATTGCTCAAGGCGCTACAGGAGAAGCATCGGCTGGCCTATATCTTTATCAGCCACGATTTGCAGGTCATTCGTTCGCTGTGCCACCAGGTCATCGTTCTGCGGCAGGGAGAGGTCGTCGAGCAAGGTGAGTGTCGGCGCATTTTTGCAGCACCGCAGCAGGAATATACGCGTCAGCTCATTGCGCTGAGCTGACGGTTAAAACGGATTGTTGCCGGAAAAAGGTTCGGCAATCGCCACGCCGAAATTTTTCAGACGGCAGGTTGCAGCAAACTCATCCTGGCGTTTAACAAACAGGCACGGCTCCCCTTCGCACTCGAGTACCGAGCAGTCGACGGAGATATCGCTTAACGCCTGGCTTAATGAGTGCATGACTGGCCACGCTTTATCGCCGTCCGGGCTTAATAATTTAAGCGCCACCAGCGTGTTGTCATTTGACGTGCCGTTTTGCGGAATCGGTTCAACTTTCGAACCTGCAAAACCCGCAGACCAACGATAGTCCTGCGGCAGTCGATGTACGATTGAGAGCTGAAATGTCATTACGTTCTTTCCCCGGAAGCAAAGTGCTTCACAATTATTTCACATCCATATTAACACATTGTTGACAAATCGTCCTGCATCCAGAAAAAAAACGCCAGCATTCAACATTCTTCCTACGACATAGTTCGATGCACTGATGCGTTTTCGCGCTATATGTACCCGTTTCTGTGATCTAACACAACCTTTTTATCTACAACAATGTGACTTTTTACATAAGTGGATTTTACATAAAAGAAACATTACACCCTATCAGAAATACAATTTCTGTTGATGTTTATCAAAAAAGGGGCGCATTTGGCCCCTGGAATGAAAGATTACTGCGCGGTTTTTCGAGGACGGCTGGCGTAGCGGTAGAAGAGAATGGAGCAGGTAGCACAAAGGGCGATGGAAATCAGCATCGGCCAGGCGGTGGTAAAGGTTGCCATGGACAGCAGCGCACCAACAATCGCGCCGATACCAAAGCGGAACGTGCCCGCCAGCGATGACGCCGTTCCGGCCATATGCGGAAACTCATCGAGGATCACGGCCATCGCGTTTGAGGAGACCATCGACACGCAGCCGATAAATACCGCAATCCCCAGCACCAGTGACCAGAATCCAACGTCCAACAGCGCACACGCCACCATCCACAGCGCCATCACAAACTGGATTGTCAGCCCGGCGCGGAACATCCACAGCGCGCCCATTCGGCGAACGAAACGGCTATTGATGGTGGTCATGACAAACAAGAAGACGATATTCAGCGCGAAGTAGTAGCCAAAATGCTGCGGCGACACGTGGTTTAGCTCGATATAAACAAACGGCCCCGCGCTTAAAAACGAGAACATGGCCGCAAAGCTAAAGCCGCTGGCGAGCATATAGGAAAGCACGCGCTTGTGGCGGAACAACGAGGCAAAGTTGCCAAGCGTGGTGCGTAAATGAAACGGCTGACGCTTTTCAACGGCCAGGGTTTCATCAATAAAGAAGTAGACCATGGCCGACGCCAGCAGCGCTGCTACCGCCAGGATCCAGAAGATGGCGTGCCAGCTAAACCACACCAGCACGGCCCCCCCCACGATAGGAGCCACCAGCGGGGCGATGGTCGTCACCAGCATCACGAACGACATCATGCGCGAAAACTCTTCTTTCGGGTAAATATCGCGCATCAACGCATTGATCACCACGCTTGCCGCCGCAGCCGCCAGGCCGTGGAAGAAGCGGGTAACAATCAGATAGTCGATCGTCGGCGCCAGCGCACAGGCCGCCGCCGCGGTCGCAAAGATCAGCGTACCGCCGAGGATCACCGGCTTACGCCCAAGACTATCCGCCATTGGGCCATACAATAGCTGCCCCACCGCAAACCCAAGAATATAGGTGCTGAGGGTCATCTGTGCACTGCCCGCCGGCACGCCGAACTGCGCCGAAATGACCGGTAGCGCCGGAAGGTACATATCGATCGACAGCGGCATGAGCATGGCCAAAAGGCCAAGAATAAACACAATACTTAACGACGAGCGCGGCCTGGACGTCACAATCTACCTCGATGGTTTGTTAGCGCTCTGGCGCGCCAACGCTGGCAATTTCTGCTTCGGTGAGCGGGCGGTATTCACCCGGCTCCATATCAGGATCAAGCGCAATTGCGCCAATGCGTTCGCGATGCAGACCAATGACGCGGTTGCCCACGGCGGCAAACATACGTTTCACCTGGTGGTAGCGCCCTTCGGTAATGGTCAGACGCACTTCGGTCGGGGTGATCACTTCCAGCACCGCGGGCTTGGTCAGTTCTTTCTCGTTGTGCAGCTGAACGCCTTTCGTAAACTGCTCGGCGGTATCATCGCTGACCGGATTTTCCAGCGTCACCAGATAGGTTTTTTCACAATGATGGCGCGGAGAGGTGATACGGTGCGACCACTGACCATCGTCGGTCATCAGAACCAGACCGGTGGTATCGATATCTAAACGTCCGGCGGCATGCAGCTTGTACGCCACTGGCTCATCGAGGAAATAAAGCACCGTCGGGTGATCGGGATCGTCGGTTGAGCAGACGTAGCCCTGAGGTTTGTTCAGCATAAAGTAGCGCGGGCCGTTTTGCTGGGTCAGCGAGTTGCCTTCGTAGGCAACCTCGTGTTCAGGCAGCAGTTTAAATGCCGAATCGCGCACCACTTCGCCATCGATAGTCACGTGGTTGCCGCGGATCTGACGCCCGGCAATAGCACGGCTGACGCCGAGTTGCTGAGCGATAAACTTATCAAGTCGCATGAAGTATTTTTAGCCTGTAATAGTGCCGGGTGTCGGACTCAGCGTCCGAAAAATGGGGTAGTAACAATCGGTAAGTATAACGGGCTTGTCATGTCACTCAAGTGAAAAGATTCATGGCATACTATTTGGCAGTTAAGGACAATCATCACGCTAATGACTTTTACACTACGCCCCTATCAACAAGAAGCGGTCGACGCGACCCTAACCTATTTTCGCCGCCATACGCAGCCTGCGGTTATCGTGTTACCGACCGGAGCAGGAAAGAGCCTGGTTATCGCCGAACTGGCGCGGCTGGCGCGTGGCCGCGTACTGGTGCTGGCCCACGTCAAAGAGCTGGTTGCGCAAAACCATGCGAAATACCGCGCGTTGGGGCTCGAGGCCGATATCTACGCGGCCGGCCTGAAGCGCAAAGAGAGCCACGGTAAAGTGGTGTTTGGTAGCGTGCAGTCCGTGGCCCGTAATCTGGACCATTTTCAGGGTGAGTTCTCACTGCTGATTGTCGATGAGTGCCATCGGATCAGCGACGACGATGACAGCCAGTATCAGCAAATCCTCACTCACCTCGGCAAAGTGAATCCTCACATTCGCCTGCTTGGCCTGACGGCCACGCCGTTCCGCCTGGGTAAAGGATGGATTTATCAGTTTCACTATCACGGCATGGTGCGCGGAGATGAAAAAGCGCTTTTCCGCGACTGTATTTACGAACTGCCGCTGCGCTACATGATCAAGCATGGTTACCTGACGCCGCCGGAGCGGCTGGATATGCCGGTCGTTCAGTACGACTTCAGCCGCCTGCAGGCCAACAGCAACGGTCTTTTTAGCGAAGCCGATCTTAATCGCGAACTAAAACAGCAGCAGCGCATTACGCCGCACATTATCAGCCAGATTATTGAGTTCGCCCAAACGCGCAAAGGGGTGATGATTTTTGCTGCCACCGTCGAACACGCCCGGGAGATCACCGGCCTGCTGCCCGCCGACGATGCAGCGCTGATTACCGGTGAAACCCCAGGCCCGCAGCGCGATGAACTGATCGAAGCCTTCAAACAGCAACAGTTTCGCTATCTGGTTAACGTTTCCGTCCTGACCACCGGTTTTGATGCGCCGCACGTTGACCTGATTGCCATTCTGCGTCCGACCGAATCCATCAGCTTATATCAACAGATTGTCGGCCGCGGCCTGCGTCTGGCGCCAGGGAAAACCGACTGCTTAATTCTCGACTACGCCGGTAACCCGCACGATCTCTACACGCCGGAAGTCGGCTCGCCCAAAGGCAAAAGCGATAATGTTCCGGTACAGGTTTTTTGCCCAGGCTGCGGTTTTGCGAACACGTTTTGGGGCAAAACGACCGCCGACGGTACCCTCATCGAACATTTTGGTCGCCGCTGTCAGGGCTGGCTGGAGGATGACGAAGGCCATCGCGAGCAGTGCGACTACCGTTTTCGTTTTAAAAACTGCCCGCAGTGCAACGCCGAAAACGATATTGCCGCCCGCCGCTGCCGCGAGTGCGATACGGTGTTGGTTGACCCGGACGATATGCTGAAAGCGGCGCTGAAGCTGAAAGATGCGCTGGTGCTACGCTGTAGCGGCATGACGTTGCAGGATGGAATGGATGATAAAGGCGGCTGGCTGAAAATCACCTATTACGATGAAGACGGTGCCGACGTCAGTGAGCGCTTCCGTTTGCATACGCCGGCGCAGAGAACGGCCTTCGAGCAGCTATTTATCCGCCCTCATACCCGCACGCCGGGCGTGCCGCTGCGCTGGATAACGCCGGCCGATATCATCGCCCAGCAGGCGTTATTGCGCGCCCCCGACTTTGTCGTTGCCCGCCAAAAAGACAGGTACTGGCAGGTACGCGAAAAAGTATTCGACTATCAGGGACGCTTTCGTCGCGCCGGCGAGCTACGCTAGCCGCCGGGCTGTTTTACCCACAGCAGGCTGTCTGTGGCGAAACCGAGGCCACGGGCGATATTCAGGTAATTCTGCCGCACCTGTGGCGGCAACGTTGGCGTACGCGACAGGATCCATAAATAGTCGCGATTCGGGCCGCTGACCAGCGCGTACTGGTAGTCATCGTCCAGCGCAATCACGTTGTAACCGCCGTAAAATGGCCCGAAGAAGGAGACTTTGAGCGCGGCGGTGGTTGGCGCGCCGGTGAAGTAAGCCTTCCCTTCGCTCTCTTTCCAGACGCCTTTTTGTGGGTCAAAACCGCGATTTAATACCGAAATACCGCCATCCTGCCGTTTACCGTAGGTGGCGGTCACCTGCTCTAGCCCCCGTTCGAAGCGGTTTTCCAGGCGAGCAACTTCGTACCACTTGCCTAAATAGCGGCTGGCGTCGAAATGGTTAATCGGCGTCACGCCGCTTGGCGGCGTCGGTGAACGACAGGCCACCAGCGCCAGTGAGACCGCGACACCGGTCAAAACGGGCCATAGTTTCATGCAACCTCCTTTGCGAACAATGAGTTCGTTAAGTGTAGAGGATAAAAAAACTGACGCGGCCAGAAACGGAAGAATCTATGCTTTAGTGATAACGCACGGTTAAGGAGATGAAATGATGATCAGTAAACCGACACTGGGGATTAGCGGTTGCCTGACCGGCGCGGCGGTACGTTTTGATGGCGGACACAAACGGATGGGCTTTGTGATGGATGAACTCGCCGAGTGGGTGACCTTCAAACCCGTCTGCCCGGAGATGGCGATTGGCCTCCCCACACCTCGCCCGGCGCTGCGACTCGTCAACACGACCGCCGGGGATACCCGATTACGCTTTAGCCTCGATCTGGATAAAGACGTTACCGAGAAAATGCAGCATTTTACTGACGGCTATCTGCCTAATGCTGCCGAATATGCCGGCTTTATTGTCTGTGCCAAATCGCCAAGCTGCGGTATGGAACGGGTGCGACTATATGATGAACAAGGGAATCGCGGAGCCAAAGAAGGCGTTGGCTTATTTACCGCGGCCCTTCGCCAGCGCTACCCATGGCTGCCTATAGAGGAGGACGGGCGACTGCACGACCCGATTTTGCGTGAGAATTTCGTCGCCCGCGTATTTGCGCTGCATGAACTCAATGCCCTGCGCCAGGATGGGCTTAGCCGCGGTGCTCTGCTGGCGTTTCACAGCCGCTATAAACTGCATCTGTTGGCACACAGCCAGCCGGGATATCGAAAAATCGGCCCGTTTATCGCCCGTATTCATGAGTGGGATGACCTGGAGGCCTTTTTTATTGCCTATCGGGAAAAGCTGATGGCCATTTTGCAGCAGCCCGCGTCGCGTAAAAACCACACCAACGTGCTGATGCATATCCAGGGGTATTTCCGCGAGCAGCTCAATGTGCGTCAGCGGGCCGAACTGCGCGATGTGATTGTTAACTATCACGCTGGACGTCTGCCCATTCTCGCCCCGCTGACGCTGCTACAGCATTATCTGGCTGAGCACCCGGATGATTATCTGCTGACGCAAAAGTATTTCTCCCCCTACCCGGACAGCCTGCGCCTGCGCTTAACCGCCAACTGATTCGCCCTTCGCAAGCCATATCGCCACCCAGCCTTGATCGGGTGGCTCCGCCTCTCGGCCAATTCGATGTTTTCATTGCCCAATGGGGAATTGGGGGCTATAATGCCGCCCGCTTTCACATCCGTGAAGCAGATCAATTGCCTGCTGCTGGGTCGCCTGTAGCAGGATTTATATAGAGAGCTATCAATGTTTACTTTCAATGCAGAAGCACGTAAAGAGCAGGGTAAGGGTGCGAGCCGCCGCCTGCGCGCAGCTAACAAGTTCCCAGCTATCATTTATGGTGGCGAAGCAGCTCCGGTTGCTATCGAACTGGATCACGACAAGCTGTGGAACCTCCAGAACAACGCTGAATTCTACAGCGAAGTTCTGACCATCGTTGTTGATGGTAAAGAAGAAAAAGTTAAAGCTCAGGCTGTACAGCGTCACCCGTTCAAGCCAAAGCTGGCTCACATCGACTTCGTTCGCGCTTAATCGCAAACCAGTCAACGTGACCGAAGAACGGCTCCTTACGGAGCCGTTTTTTTTACTTTGTCGCCGCCTCCCGTACAACCGCCTCCTTCCCTGTTGCCGAAATCACCTCGTTATTCACGCTATCTGCAAGCGTAATACCGCTAACCTGGGCAAAACTCCAGGCTTTGTCGGTATTGCCAAAGCTAACCTGATCGAACTGGCTGTCACGCAGAAAGGTGATTTTACTCGCCTGAACGTTGCGGAACTTCACATGGCTGAATGTCAGATTCTGATGATAGGCATCGCGCGGATAGGTAATACCGTACGCAGTCATCATCTCCAGCACCGTCATCCCATCAACCACAATGCTTTTTTTCGCTGCCGTACCGTCAACCGTGACATTCTGCACAGTAACGTCGCGGAACTGCGCCGGCTCAACGGCGGGCGTCGTGTCGTTAACATCGGCACTGTATTTGATGGTGAAGATAAACGGCTCTTTCGCCAGGTCTTTCATTGCGTTATTGCGGAACACCACATCGCGAGCGCCGCCGCCATAATAAGGCCGGCTTTTCATTCGCAGACCAATGTCGGTGAGATACATGACGTTATCTTCGGCAACGATCTTCTCAATCCATGCGCCGGTATGGCTACCGGTCACCACCGCACCGTGCCCTTTACGGAAGTAGTTATTGAAGATCCACGCGCCGCTTTGTGCTTTTTGCGCGAAGGTTTCCACGCCTTTGCCATAGCCAGCAGCAAAGTTCATACCGTCGTCACCGGTATCAAAGAAGTTATTGAATATCAGCCCATTCTGGCTATTTCCGAGTTCAATACCGTCGGCGTTATTGCCATCGAAAGTTTTATGCACCAGCCCATTCATGGTGATGTTCTCCGATTCCAATACCATCACCCCATGGAAGGCTGGGTTGAGGATCGTCAGCCCCTCAAGATAGAGATTACTGACGCCACGCAGCGTCATCAGGCTGGAACGGCGATTTTTATAGGCGCTATCGCGATCCATGCCGTCAGCAACCGCCTGTTCGGTCTGGTTTTTAGCCAAAATGCCGTCATCACCCACTTTTTTGGCGTTGCTGGCGCGATACTGCGGCAGTGAATTACCGATCTCATCGACAATAGACTCAGGTCCCCCCTGCTTCACGCCTCGCGTCCAGCCGTTGCCATCGACAGTGCCCTTCCCCACAATCCGAATATTGCGGAAGGTCCCCGCATGTGAACTGCCTTTATCATCGTCAGCCAGGGCATTAATAAGCGATGGCGGGCGTTTTGGTAACGGATTATCGGTGTATGGATAAAGGTAATAGCCCTTATTCAGCGGGTACTGCGCGGGATCTTCCGAACCGAGCAGCGTTGCCCCTTCGGCGATCTCCAGCGTCATATCGCTATGCAAGAACAGCGCGCCGGTTTTGAATACGCCGCCCTGCACCAGGACTTTACATCCTTGCGGATAGCGGGCCACCGTGCAGCTATCTATCGCCTGCTGTAGCGCAGCGGTATCCAACGTTTTCCCATCGCCCACCGCGCCGTGAGTTTTCACCTCCACCACGTGCGGCGTTTTGCGGGTATGCAGCGTCACCGGGGCGCTGTCGACCGACTCGTTGCCATCCGAATAGACCGCCCGCACGGTAAACTGGTATTCGCTATCGGCTTTCAAACCCTCGGCGGTAAAGCTACGCAGATCGACCTTGTGCTGCCAGCTATCGCTATCCAAAGACTGGTAAAAGTTATCGATATAGGGCTTGGCGGGGGAGAAACTATCCTGATTATCCCGCGCGCTCCCCAATAGCTCGCCACCACGATAGACGTGGTAGTCCACCACCTTATCGGCCTTCGTCAGTGGTTTTTCCCACACCAGTACCGCACGACTGTCGTCGGTGGAGAGAACCGGTGACTGAAGGTTTTGCGGCGCGGCCGATGCTTCACGCTGAGCGGCAGCGCTATCGTCGCAACCAACGGCGGCTCCGACGAACATCACTGCCGTCGCCAGCATGAACCGGGATGGCCTGAAAGCATTATGCATATTCTATTTTTCCTCTCTGTTATCCGCGGTTGCCTGCAAAACCGCGTCCATGAGCCTCACCCACCGGGAGTCAGCTCTCCCCTTTTAAAAATCAAAATAATCATTCACTTTAAATGAAACGTATTTTTATTTATTTTCTTGAGAAATAACTGAGAGTAAGGTCAAGATTTGACCGGCGCAAAAAATAGACAGGATCAGAATTGAGAGTGATATCACTCAAAACAGACGGTTACGCGAAGAGACAAAGCCCGCACGGCGCTGTGCGGGCTTGAGAGGAAGGTCTTAGCTTTTGCCAGAAGTGCGACGCTGTAGCTGGTCGCGCAGATTTGGCGGCGTGCCTTTAATGGTTAGAGTATCGGTTGCCGGATCCCAGTAAATACGCTCACCCAGCAGCATGGCATCGAAGTTAATCGTCAGCCCGCCGCCGCTACCGGCAAACTTGGTTAGCTGGCGCAGCGTACTGCGGTCCGCCGGGAAGCTCTCTTCCAGCTCGTAGCCTTTTTCAGCGGTAAACTCGCTGAAGCTCACTTCACTGACGCCAGAAAGCTCTTTTGACAGCGATTCCAGCTCAATTTCTTCCCCCGCCTGCAGCTGCTCGTTGCAATAGGCATACACCTGCTGGCGCACGTTTTGGCGTTCGTTTTTATCGAGCTGCGCTTCGGCAGCAAAATCGTCAACGGCTTGCAGCAGCCCACGGTTTTGCACCTTGGCGTTCAGCCCTTCGCTCGCGCCAAGGAAATCCATGAAGAAATCGGCCACTTTGCGCCCGACCCGACCTTTGAGGAAGGTCAGATAACGCGTTGACTCAGGATTGGTTTCCCACTCGGTCAGATCAATACGCGCCACGATATCCGCATGGTTGATATCCAGATAGTGGGTCGCACTGATATCCAGCTGTTCGTTGACGCGCATGCTGTTCAGGTTATTCAGCACCGCAACCAACAAATACTCTACCGCCAGATAGCGGTAGTGGCAAAACAGCACGATACCGCCGTCAGCAAACGGGTATTTCGCCAGCTCATCGCGCAGACGACCGGTGGCGGCACGGCTGAATGCGAGGAAATCCTCTTCGCCCTGACGCTGCAGTTTTAGCGCCTGCGCCAGTTCGCTCTCTTCGGTAAACAGGCCGTAAGCTTTGTTTTTCGCACTATACACCCGATGCAGCTCAGCCATCATCTCTTCAACCGGTGCGGTGGGCTCCAGCAGCGAATCGCGCAGCACAACGTCCAGGTTTTGCTCGTCGCGTTTGACGAGCTGATGCAAAGCAATCTGGTCGATATCCAGACTCATGTTAAACTCTCCTTTAAGATCGGGTGTATTCAACCACCCCCGATGCAACAGTGCAACACGCACATTACCGCAGTGGTGGCAGTATAATGGCGAAAGGATAACGCGTTACGCTGAAAAAAAGCGGAAAAAATACTGCTGCTACGGTAATATACTGCCCTTTAATGAACGGACCGATTTCGATTTATGCCACAACAATCCCGCTACAGTGATGAACACGTCGAACAGCTGCTGAGTGAGCTCGCCAACGTACTGGAAGAACATAAGACCCCAACCGACCTGTCTTTGATGGTGCTGGGTAATATGGTCACCAATCTGATTAACAGCAGCGTCGCTCCGGCTCAACGCCAGGCTATCGCGCGTTCTTTCGCCCAGGCGCTGCAGTCTTCTATTAACAGCGATCCTGCGCACTAAGGGTACAAGCAACAGTTTATGGTGACTCATCGTCAGCCTTACCGAGAAAAAGTCTCCCAGATGGTTAGCTGGGGACACTGGTTCGCCCTGTTCAACATGCTGTTGGCCATGGTGCTCGGTAGTCGCTATCTTTTTGTCGCCGACTGGCCGACGACGCTGGCAGGACGCATTTACTCCTACATCAGCCTTGTCGGGCATTTCAGCTTTTTGGTGTTTTCCGCCTATCTGCTGATCTTGTTCCCCCTGACCTTTATCGTCATGTCCCAGCGCTTAATGCGCTTCCTGTCCGCCATCCTGGCGACGGCTGGCATGACGATGCTGCTTATCGACAGCGAGGTCTTTACCCGCTTCCACCTGCACCTCAATCCGGTGGTGTGGGAACTGGTCATAAACCCCGACCAAAATGAAATGGCGCGCGACTGGCAGCTGATGTTTATCAGCGTGCCGGTGATTTTGCTGGTCGAGATGCTCTTTGCCACCTGGAGTTGGCAAAAACTGCGTAGCCTAACGCGCCGCCGCCACTACGCGCGCCCTGTTGCCTGGTTCTTCTTCGCCTCCTTCATCGCTTCACACGTGATGTATATCTGGGCTGATGCCAATTTCTATCGTCCGGTGACCATGCAGCGCGCCAACCTGCCGCTCTCTTATCCGATGACGGCGCGCCGTTTCCTGGAAAAACACGGTCTGCTGGACGCCCAGGATTATCAGCGTCGCCTGATTGAACAAGGCGATCCTGAAGCGGTTTCCGTTCAATACCCGCTGAGCGACTTGCGCTATCGGGATATGGGCGCTGGCAAAAATGTGCTGCTGATTACCGTCGACGGCCTGAACTACTCGCGCTACGAGCAGCAGATGCCATCGCTGGCAAACTTTGCGAACAGCAACGTTAACTTCACCCAACATATGAGTGCTGGCAACACCGCGGACAACGGTATCTTCGGCCTGTTCTACGGTATTTCACCGGCCTATATGGACGGCGTGCTCGCGGCGCGTATGCCTGCAGCGCTGATTAGCGCGCTCAACCAGCAGGGCTATCAGCTTGGGCTGTTCTCCTCTGATGGCTTTACCAGCCCAATTTATCGCCAGGCGCTGCTGTCTGACTTCTCCCTGCCGCCGAGTAAGTCACAAAATGACATGCAAACGGCCAGCCAGTGGATAAACTGGCTACAAAATAACGCGCAGGATGAAAACCGCTGGTTCTCGTGGGTTTCGTTCAACGGCACGACCGTCAACACGACTGAACTGAGCGATCGCCAATATAGCCGCGCAGCCGCTGACGTTGACACGCAGGTAGGTCGAGTACTGGATGCGCTCCGCGAGTCCGGCAAACTTGATGATACGGTCGTCATTATTACCGCAGGACACGGCATTGCGCTCAATAACCAGACGAGCAACTCCGATTGGTCACGCGCGCGACTTCAGGTTCCGTTAGTTATCCACTGGCCGGGGACACCGGCACAGCGTATTGATATGCTAACCGATCATAAAGATATTATGACTACCCTCATGCAGCGCCTGCTGCACGTCAGCACGCCAGCGAATGAATACTCGCAGGGGCAGGATCTGTTCAGTGCGACCCGTCGCCACAATTGGGTTACCGCTGCGGATAACAGCACGCTGGCGATTACCACACCGACCATTACGGTGGTGCTCGACCATAACGGCCACTATAAAACGTGGACCGCCTCCGGCGAGAAAGAGCACGATCCGAAACCGCAGCTCAGTTTGCTGCTACAGGTGCTGACCGAGGAAAAACGCTTCATCGCTAACTGATTGATTAATTGTGAATCAGTCGGCGGTTGCCCTCTTGCAATCAGCGATAAAAGCGGTAGTATTTTACCCATGCATCGGCACGTAGCGCAGCCTGGTAGCGCATCGTCATGGGGTGGCGAGGGTCGAGAGTTCAAATCTCTCCGTGCCGACCAACCGTTAAGTGGCAATCATGAGCTTAGGCTCCTGAAAAAGTCGTTATCGTACCCGCGGTGTAACACCGCGGGTATTAACTAACTTTATCTGCCCTATCTTCTGCTTCTTCCGCAAAACCCAATCAACTGATCGCCTATGTATCAATGAGAAGGCGTCGCCACTATGATTGACCCATGGTAAGACCCAAACGGTCGCTAACGCCCATATGCAACACGGGCAATGCGATACGCTCGATGACTAAGGATTGTTGATTCTATCGATTGACGGACACAAGCGATTGAAGGATTTATCGAAGAGGCTATCAAAGCCCCCTCTTATTTTTACTACAGCCTCTCATTAATAGTGATATCCACCGCCGGAACGACCACCACCAATGTGATCGCCCCCGCCTAATCCATGAGCGCTATTGCTATTAGCAGCATTATTAGAACCATTACCAGTACCACTGTGGTCATGACTACCGCTATTGGTTCCACGTCCGTTACTCCATGACTCACCTGCAAAAGGTGGATGTTTAGAAACTACATAACCTGGTACGGTAACCCCCGTTGCAGGACGAATAGAAGTACCAGAATAAACAGGTGCTTGTGGGTTTTTATTTGGATTAACTTGAGAGACTAAACCGGGATTATTCTTAGTACCGTAGTTATTTACCTGTGGATTTAGGTTCGGGTTTCCTTTAGTACCATAGTTAGCAACTGACTGAACTGCAGCATTAGCAGCCGCTTGCTCTGCACTGTTTAAATCAGCACTAGCTTGAGCACGTTCTGAATCGATACCCTTAACCGTATCGATCATTGCGTCAGCATCACGTCCCTGAGAATGTTTAGCTTCTTCATAACCATTATTAACAGCATCACCGTAACGATCCATATGGGCAGCGTGTTCTTGAGCCTGAGATAAATCAACAGCACTCGCAGCAAAAGAAGAAACAGATAATACAATTAAAGCAACAATAGAAAGTTTCATATGAAACATCATCACCATGAGTTAAATATTTGTATAAGAATAAAAAGAATCAAAGGACTACTAACAGGGGAAATTAATCTATTACTCTTTACACAGAATTACAATATTCAAAATAAAGAATGTTCAATTCAGGCGGTGAGGTAATACCAGTTATCCCTGATCATAATTATTAAAATGATTATTTTAGATTTATTTTTTAAATATTTGTATAACATTTGTACTTAAATAACAGACAATCGGTGAAGGATAAAGTTTGAACAGCAAACTAGTACACTGAAAGAAAAAAGAATCATTATTAAATAGATAAACTGACCTTATCGCAGGCCAGCGGTGCTATACTGACTAATAATCTCTATCTGGTATGGGATAAACGCGAGTGACAGCTACATCAGAGACTCTATTCTGACCATGCCCCCTTGAAACATAAGCAGTCAAAGCTAGTTGCGGCTCTTTTTTAGCTCCCCTACCGCTTTTTCAAGGCCCACAATATCATGGCTGGAGAGCAATGGCTGTAATGAGAGGATGTCATCTTCACTCATCGCATAGAGGTTTAACGCCTCTATGCGTTTGATATCTGATTCAACAAAGCGATACTTAATAAACTTTGCCGGATTACCGCCATATACCGCATAGGGTGGGACATCTTTAGTGACAACCGCACCAGCGGCAATAACTGCCCCCTCGCCTATCGTAACGCCCGGCATTATCATGGCGCGCATACCAATCCAGCACCCGTCTTTTATCACGGTGTTACCGCGCTCCTGGTAACATTCTTCTATTGATTCAGCAAAGGGGTAAAGACTGATCCAATCCATCCGATGGGTATGATTACCTCCCATCAGGATAACGGCCTCAGCAGCAATGCAGACAAAATTACCGATAAACAATTGGTCTACCGGCCCTAATGGCGGCCACGACTGGCTCGCCGCACTGCCGTGTAGATACCGGACGACTGAGCGCTCAAAACCATTATCCCAGCAGTCGCTGTAGTAACTGCGAGTCCCTTTTATAATAATGTTGGGGTTGGTCACCGTTTGGTGCAAATACTCAACTTCGGTCCAGTGTTTATCATTCATCTGCATGCACCATGTTGATTCATTGAAGTTAATGGTTATAGGCGTAGAGAGTAGATCAACCTTCACTTTTCTATCAAGTAGTTAGCATCGTAATAGCCTAACAAATTTTCAGGAAGCATCACTCCTGAGATAATCATTAGCGTGCTCAGCATCATCTCATTACCAACATTATTAACTTTAATTCATTTAACAAACGAGATACCAATAATTAAACAACACTTCATGTCAGTTTACTCACCGATAAGACATGCAACTTAATAATTGAAAATTCACTCATGTTCAGAACTATTATCAACGCATGATTAATAGCCACTTCTGCCGGGCCATTTTTAAATAGCGACAATGACTATTATCGGTAATGTATTTAATTATTTGTATAATATTTGTTTTGCTGTTACGGGTAACCCGTAACGAATATAAAATTAATCATCTGACATAAAATAGATGAGCACGCTAACGTACTTCGGGTGCTAAGAAAGGTCGCGGAATGCCCGCAAAAGGAAATCAGCCCCCTCATCTCTCTTTCTACCTGACGAATTCGGCTCAGAGCAGACGCTCTGAATAACACTCCCCGAAAAGAGAATACGCAGGAGCCCTACGTTTATTTCGCTATTTGCCAACGGCTATCAAAATGCGCCTGAAACTGGCTTATTACCGCAGGTTCATCCCGGATGACCAATACATTCTCCGAATTGGCCACCTCCGCGGATTGAGCAAAATTAAACGATCCCGTTTCCAGCATGTTGCCGTCAACAATCATCAGTTTGTCATGCTGGAGGTGATAATGATCGTCAAAGCGTAGCGCGATGCCATTTGCCTGTGCCAACGCAATAGCCTTTTGGCTTACCGCCCCCGCATTCCGATGCTTATCAATCACCGCCCTCACCTTCACCCCACGTTTTTCAGCGTGCACTAAGGCGCTAACAATATCTTTGGCCTGGAATGAGTACGCCATCATATCAATCGATACTTTCGCGTGATTGATCGATGCCAGTACCAGCGCACGCGCCGACCCTTCCGGTGAAAACCCAGCCTGCACAGAGGCATTGGCGACAGGGATAGCGCACAATATTGTGACTATAATGAGAAATCGCTTGATCATCATTCACTCGCAGAATGTCAGGACAGCACCGTTAGCAATGAAAGTGATAATCGCTACAATTATTCATAAACTCAATATATAGAACTATTCCTAATGCAAAATTCAGTAAAATACGATTACCATTGATGTCAGGAATGATATTCTCCTCTTGTTGCATACTGATAAAAAGGATGAACAGTGAAAAACACACACAAACTTGCCGCTTCATTACTCGCCATCGTCTGTGCTTCCAGCACCGCCTGGGCCGCAGAACAGCCGCTGGAAAAGGTTGCGCCCTACCCGCAGGCGCAGAAAGGCATGAAGCGTCAGGTTATTCAGTTGCCGGAACAAAAAGATGAATCTGCCTTTAAGGTAGAATTATTGGTTGGCCAGAATCTGGAAGTCGACTGCAACCACCACCGTCTGGGCGCGAAGCTGGAAAGCAAAACGCTGGAAGGCTGGGGTTACGACTACTACGTGGTTGAGAAAGTCAGTGGCCCGATGTCCACCATGATGGCGTGCCC
Organism: Kluyvera cryocrescens NBRC 102467; assembly: GCF_001571285.1. Classification (GTDB taxonomy): domain Bacteria; phylum Pseudomonadota; class Gammaproteobacteria; order Enterobacterales; family Enterobacteriaceae; genus Kluyvera; species Kluyvera cryocrescens. Next base: position 394,756 of record NZ_BCTM01000001.1, read on the forward strand.
TGACAAAAAGAAAACCAAACAGTTTGTTACCGCTTCACTGGGTGACGACGGCATGCTGCGCTACAACAGCAAACTGCCGATCGTGGTCTATACCCCAGAAAACGTCGATGTGAAATACCGCGTTTGGGAAGCCCAGGAAACCGTACAGAACGCCGTTGTGCGTTAATCACTCAATCCCGGGCCGCTTATCCGGGTTTGAGAAACGAAAAAACCGGCCAACTGGCCGGTTTTTTTATACCTGACACTTACAGTGCGATATCCGCGATTTCCTTCACTTCGAGCGGCTTCGACGGTGTCTGAACCGCGGGAACCGGATCGGCTTCGCGCGCAACTTCGTGACGCAGCCCCAGCACTTCGCTGGTATAGGCGAGCGTCTGGTCGATTAAATGTGGATTCTCAGTCAGCGTCGAACCGTACGTGGGTACCACGGCGCGGATTTTTTGCTGCCACTCGGCGGTCTGCATTTTCTCTTTGAACACTTTCTCCAGCAGATCCAGCATGATCGGGGCCGCCGTTGATGCGCCCGGTGATGCCCCCAGCAGCGCGGCCACGGTGCCTTCGTCATCACTCACCACTTCGGTGCCCAGGCGCAAAACGCCGCCGATACGCGCGTCGCGTTTAATAATCTGCACCCGCTGACCCGCCTGCCATAAGCGCCAGTCCTGCTTTTTGGCCATCGGATAGTAGGCGCGCAGCGCCGCATGGCGGTCTTTATCTTTTTGCAGCACCTGCCCCACCAGATATTTGACCAGGTCAAAGTTATCCAGCCCAACGTTCAGCATCGGCAAAATGTTCGATTTGTTGGTGGACGCCAGCAGATCCCACAGTGAGCCGTTTTTCAAAAAACGCGTCGAGAAGGTCGCAAACGGCCCAAACAGCACCACTCGTTTACCATCAATAATGCGAGTGTCAATGTGCGGGACCGACATGGGTGGCGCACCGACCGAAGCCTGACCGTAGACTTTCGCCAGATGGTGATTGACCACTTCAGGGTTGTCACACACCAGGAATTGGCCCCCCACCGGGAAGCCCGCGTACTCTTTCGCCTGCGGAATTTTGGTCTGCTGCATCAATTTCAGCGCCGCACCGCCGGCACCGATAAAGATAAACTTGGCTTTAATGGTACGTTTAGCATGGCTGTTGTTGGCATCAGACACCGTGACGTTCCAGCTGTTGTCCGCATTGCGGTGGAAGCGGCGAACCACGGTGTTGAGCTGCAGCGTGAAGCGGTCGTGTTTTTTCAGTGCGTTAATCATCTGACGGGTGATCTCGCCATAGTTAACGTCAGTGCCCGCTTCAGTGCGCGTAGCGGCAATTTTCTGCTGCGGGTCACGCCCTTCCATCACCAACGGTGCCCACTGTTTAATTTGTTCGTGGTCTTCAGAGTAGCGCATGCCGTTAAACAGCGGGCTCTTTTGCAGCGCGCGGTAGCGTGCACGCAGGAAGTTTACGTTGTCATCGCCCCACACAAAGCTCATGTGCGGCACGGTATTGATAAAGCTTTTCGGCTGCGTCAGCACGCCGCGCGTCACCTGGTGTGCCCAGAACTGACGAGAAATCTGGAAGGCTTCGTTAATATCAATGGCTTTTTCGATGCTGACGGAGCCGTCAGCTTTTTGCGGAGTATAGTTGAGTTCCATCAGCGCCGAGTGCCCGGTACCGGCGTTGTTCCAGCCGTTTGAGCTCTCTTCCGCCACGCTTTCCATCTGCTCAACCATGGTAATCGACCAGTCTGGCTCAAGCTCCTGCAGCCATGTACCCAGCGTAGCGCTCATGATTCCGCCACCGATCAGCAATACGTCTGTCTCGTGCACCACACGAGCCTTCGCCTTAGTCGCCACAGAAACCTTCTCGGTACCCGATTTCTGTGCGTTGGGTACAGCTTTGTTCTTTTTCATCGTAGGGGGCCTTACTTGACTTGCGATTTGTTACATGCAGGTAAAAACATCCGTACGGTTAAGTTACCACCAGGCGGGGTGAATTTAAATATTGTTTAAAATTTAAGTTGAGTTTTGAGATCTGTTATTAAAATGTTTAATAAATGTGTACAGAAAATGAGATTTGGTACTGGTAGAGTGTGACGGGAAGCGGTATTATTCTCCCCTTTGTGATGGTACGCACGGAAGCTGTGGCTTATGGAAAACCGGCCATCGATAACCTGCGAACAACCTATGCCAAACACCCCCTCTTCTTCATCTCTATTGACCACTTTGCAATCCCCCGCGCTATTAACGCGTGAAGTACTGGCGGGCGTGATTACCGCGCTGGCGCTCATCCCGGAAGTCATTTCATTTTCCGTCATTGCCGGCGTCGATCCTAAAGTTAGCCTGATCGCTTCCGTGGTTTTGTGTCTGTCGATGTCGTTTCTCGGTGGCCGTCCAGCGATGGTCACTGCGGCGGCCGGTTCCGTCGCGCTGGTGATCGGCCCGATGGTACACCAGCATGGGGTCGCATACATCCTGCCAGCGGTAGTAATGGCAGGTATTATCCAGATACTGTTTGCCGTATGCGGCATGGCAAAGCTGATGCGCTTCATCCCAGCTTCGGTCATGAGCGGTTTTGTTAACGCTCTGGGTATCCTGATTTTCTTTGCTCAGGTCCCCCACTTTTGGAGCCGTAGCCCGCTCATCGTCGCCCTGTTTGCCGCGACCATTTTGATTGTTCTGTGGCTCCCCAAAGTCGTTAAAAGCGTTCCGTCACCCTTGGTCGCGGTCGTTTTACTCACGCTGTACACCGCAACCAGCGGACAGACTCTGCCCACGGTGGGCGATGAGGGGTCGATGGCGGGTGGGCTTCCGGGGCTCACCCAGTGGCTGGTTCCGTTTAATCTCAATACGCTACAAATTATCTGGCCCTGCGCACTGAGTATCGCTTTTGTCGGACTGATGGAGTCACTGCTCACCGCCAAATTGGTGGATGATTTAACGCTGACGCCATCAAACAAAACCCGCGAGAGCGCGGGTCTGGGCATCGCCAATATCCTGGCCGGCTGCTATGGCGGTATCGCGGGCTGCGCGATGATCGGTCAAACGATTGTTAACGTGGAGATGGGCAAAGGACGCAGCCGCGTTTCTACCGTCGCTGCTGCGCTGGTCCTGCTGCTATTGGTCACCGCATTAAGCGAAGTCATGGCGTTGATCCCGATGTCGGTACTGGCGGGCATCATGGTGATTGTGGCGTTTAAAACCTTTAGCTGGCAGAGCCTCCAGCCGGCAACGCTTAAACTCACGCCGTGGCCGGAAACCCTGGTGATGTTGATGACCGTCGCCGCGACGGTCACTACCGGAAACCTGGCCATTGGCGTACTGGCCGGCATTATTATGCTGCTGCTGGTTCCCGCACGGCTGAAACAGCGGGCAAAACTTAAAGCAGAAACAGCGTCGCCAGCCCAAGAAAAATAAAGAAGCCCCCGGTGTCGGTGATCGCGGTGATCATCACGCTTGAACCGACCGCCGGGTCGCGACCCAACTTGACCATGATCATCGGGATCAGCACGCCCATGACCGAGGCCACCAGCAGGTTGAGGATCATCGCCAGCGACATCACTGCTCCCAAATGCATATCGTCATACAAGAACCAGGTGACGCCGCCCATAATTCCGCCCCAGACGATACCGTTAATCAGCGCCACGCCCATTTCACGTAGGATCAGGAACGAAAAGTTACCCGGCTGAATATGCTGTAATGCCAGCGCGCGCACAATCATGGTGATCGTCTGGTTACCGGTGTTGCCGCCAATACCGGCCACAATAGGCATAAGCGACGCCAGCGCCACCAGCTGTGAAATCGTATGTTCAAAACCGTCAATTACCCGCGAGGCTATAAACGCGGTGCAAAGGTTAATCGCCAGCCATGCCCAACGGGTTTTCACCGCTTTCATCACCGGCGCATAAACGTCTTCATCGCTACTCAAGCCCCCCATACGGCGTAAATCGCTGTCGGTCTCTTCGTAGACCACATCAACGATCTCATCGATGGTTAAACGCCCCATCAGTTTGCCCTGGGAATCAATCACCGCGGCGCTGATCAGGTTGTCACGTTCGAAGGTACGCGCGACGATTTCTGATTTCTCTTCCGGATGGAAAGCCACCGGTTCGGCCTCCATCACCTCATGAACAAGGCGATCGGCGGGGTTGAGCAATATCGTTTTCAGTTCCAGTTCGCCAATCAGCGTTTGGTCGCGCTGAATGACAAACAGCTTATCGGTATTCTCCGGCATTTTTCCCAGTCGCCGCAGAAAGCGTTGGACCGAGGCGAGCGTCACATCCGGCCGGATAGTGATCACCTCGAACTCCATGATCGAACCGACGCAGTCGTGGGCATAGTTCATCACCTGTCGTACGCGCGCGCGTTCTTCAGGCGTCATGGAGGCCAGCAGACGTCCAGTCAGATCGCGAGGCAGGTGCTGAACGAGGTAAATCTGTTCGTCAATATCCAGCGTTTGCAGTGCATCGAGCAACGCCCGGTCGCTCATGTCTTCGATGAGGTCGTCCCAGACGTTCTCCGATGCTTCCAGCAACACTTTCCCGCGGCGATCGTCTTCGATCATGTTCCACAGCGCGTGACGCTCTTCTGACGGCAAGGCTTCCAGGGTATCGGCCAGATCCGCCGGCTGCAGATGTGCCACCAGCGCGCCGACCTCCGCCAGGTCGTCAACCAGCGTACTTTCATCATACTGTTCGGCGAGCGTCAGTTTGCCCAGCAGCGCAGAGGTAATGGCCTTATCGGTGGTCAACAACCAGATAAGGCGCATACGCTCTTCGTCGCGCAGCCGAGCGCTGTTCTTCTTCAACAGAGACATGAATAATCCTTATTCGTCAAGGTTCGCCCAGTCGGATGAGTGGGCGCTCTAAGCATAGCGCGGGGTATGTAAAAAAGGCTAAACGGGCCGCTCAAGCGTTGAAAAAAACGCCAAAGCGGCCAAAAAATCAGGCAGTTCGGGCTACGGCGTCTCGCGAGGCGCGTTCGCGCTCTTCGCCTACCAGCTCACTAAGCTGACCGTTACGCATCTCCAGTAGACGATCGGCATGCACGAAATAGTGATCGTCATGGCTGATGGCGAAAATCGTTTTACCCATTTGCTGCATCAGCGGCAGCAGCACCTGATAAAATTCGCGGCGGAAATGCGGATCCTGATCGGCGGCCCATTCATCCAGCATAATGATATCGCGCTCTTCCGCCAGGGCCAGCAGCAGCGCCACGCGCTTCTTCTGCCCCTTGGACAATTTCAGATCCAGAATACGACCATTATCGAGTTTGACCTTATGGGTCATTTGCAGCTGCGTCAGCCATTTATCGACCAGTTGCGGATCCGCCTGTTGGCCATCCGGCCCCAGTAAGTGTTCGAACAGCCAGACATCGGTGAACACCGCCGAGAACAGTTTGCGGTAATCTTCCGGCTTTTCTGCCGCCAGCGGTTGTCCGTCGAGAAGAATCTGTCCGGAAACCGGTTGATACAGCCCGGTCAGCAGCATCGCCAGCGTGGATTTACCGCTACCGTTGCCGCCAATCAGGAACACCAGTTCACCGCGTTTTAGCGTCAGATTCAGCGGGCCAACGGCAAATGTGTTGTCTTCATAGTGGAAGCTCACATCGCGCAACTCAAGCGTTTGCCAGTTCGAGTGCGCCACAGGCTGCGGGAACGCTTCCTGATATGGCGCGAGGGAAAACGTCTTGAGCTTGTTGAATGCCACCTGTGCGCTTAACAACGTTGGCAGCGCACCTACCGCCGACAGCAGCGGCGTACGCAGGAACAGCAGCGTCAACGAATAGGTGGCGGCCACATTGGTATCAGCCCAGCCCAGACCGTTAGCCATCCAGAACACCAGGCCAATTGCGCCCAGCATCATAATATTCGACCAGTTCACCGCGCTCAGGTGGAAGGTATCCGCCCGGACAATATGATGGCGATAGGCTTTGGCATCCGGCGTGAACTGCTGTTCAAAAACGTATTCCGCACGTTCGCGATTGAGCGTCAGCTCTTTGCGTCCTTCCAGCACCGTTTGATAGTCGTTATACAGCCGGTCTTCCGTTTCGCGCAGCGTCGCCATGTGCTTATAGACGCGTGCAACCAATAAGAAACCACCCCAGATGGTCAACGCCACCCACAGCGCGGTGATCAGCAGCATTTTGGTTGACAGCACCGCCAGATAGGCGGCAGAACCAAAGGTCAGAATAATTCCCTGCACCAGTTCAGGCAGACGCACGAAGGCAATGGTGATGGCGCGGATATCGCTGGTCAGCCCCGCCAACAGCGACGCACTGCCGAGCTTCTCCACCCGTTCAACCTGGGTGTCGAGAATACGTTTGATAAATTCACGACGCAGGCGGTAGACAAAGTGGTGCCCTAACGTGGTGAGTGCCAACTGGGATCCCAGCGTGACCGCCATCAGCAGCAGCAGCAGGCCTAGAAATTCCGGCAGTACGGCAAAAGTGGTATCGACCGTCTCAATCAGACGGACGTTGATAAAGGCGATGAGACCGATACCCAGCACCGCGCTGAGCAAGCTCAACGCCATTACGCCAATAAAAGGCCAGCGATATTGACGCCAGACAAGTAACAGAAGTTCCATAGCAGCAACCAGCAAGAAAAAACAGCCAGCAGTGTAAACTGCTCAGAGGTTACATCAAGAATAATTCTTATTTTTATTCATCATTCCGTGGCGCGACGGAAGGTCAGATTATAGCGCCATGGGCCAACCTGAGGATGGCTGCCCGCTTTGAGCGGTAAAATAGCATGATAAAAGAGCCGTGACTCACCGCCCCATACCACGATATCACCGTGTTCCAGCCACACGCGCTGAAGCGGATCGGTACGTTTCAGGCCACCAAACTGAAAGGTCGCAGGCAAACCGAGCGAGACGGAGACAATTGGGGCGTCCAGCCGCGCCTCATCTTTGTCCTGATGCAGCGACAGCTTTGCCCCGGGCTGGTAGCGGTTAATCAGGCAGGCATCAGGGTCAAACGCCGGATAGCCCGCGTGGCTCGCCGCGGCTTGGGCGAGCGTGCGAAAACAGTCTGGCATTGCGGGCCACGGTTTTCCGGTCAGCGGATCGACGGCGGCATAGCAGTAACCGTGCCGGTCTGTACTCCAGCCATACGGGCCGCAATTGGTCATCGCCACCGACATGGTATAACCGCCTGGAGTCACCATCTGGCGAAAAGGGGAAATGGCAGCCACCTGTGCAATGGTAGCAAACAGTACCGCACTCTGCTCGCGCGCCTGGCGGCGAAGAATCACCGCACCGGGCGCCAGCGGTTCTGACCAAGGCATTTCATCAGCAAACAGATCCAGCATCAGCGCTCCTTTTCTCGTTGTAGAAGTGCCGCTTTACGCGCCACGCCCCAGCGATAGCCAGAAAGAGAACCATCGCCACGCACAACCCGGTGGCATGGCACCAGAATAGCCAGCCGATTTGCTGCACAGGCGCTGGCCACCGCCCGCACTGCCTGTGGATTCCCCATGCTTTGAGCGACCTGCTGATAGCTGCGCGTCTCTCCCGCCGGTATAGCGCGCAAAGCCTGCCATACCTGCTGTTGGAATGCGGTGCCGCGAATGTCTAAGGGTAATGATAATGATGCCACCGGTTGATTGAGGCTGGTGATAACCTCGGCGATTTGCAGGCTGAAGGCCGCATCAGCCGGTAGGCAGCGCGCCGCAGGTAAGCTGCGCTGTAGTTCATCCACCAGCGCTGAATCATCATCCCCCAGCAGCACGGCGCAAATCCCACGTTCGCTTATTGCCACCAGACAGCGCCCCAGTGAGCACTCACCTGTCGCATAGTGTATCTCTGCCGCTTTGCCGCCCTGTCGATAGCTTTTCGCCGTCATGCCGAGCATGTCATCAGCATGCCGATAATAGCTGCTACTGGTTGGAAATCCGGCCGCCAGCACCGCGTGCGTGACGGTTTCGCCCTCAGTTAACGTTTCGCGTAAGCGCCGCGCACGCCACGCCTGCTGCCAGCCTTTCGGCGTCATACCGGTGATTGATTTGAACATGCGATGGAAATGATATGGACTGACCGCAACAGCCTGAGCAAGCGCGTCCAGCGTCAGCGGAGTTTCCTGCTCCAGCAATCGGCAGGCATAGGCAACCTTATCAATTTTCTGCTGTTCAGGCGTGAGCGCTGTAGGCTGACAGCGTTTACAGGGGCGAAATCCGGCGGCCAATGCCGCATCGGCATTGGGATAGAAACGCACGTTGCGCCGTAGCGCATGACGGGCGCGACAGGACGGACGGCAAAAAATACCGGTCGTTTGCACCGCAAAGACGAATTGACCATCCGCATCGTCGCGGCGGTCGAGGACCGCTTGCCAGCGATCTTCGTCGGTATGTAGCGTGTGAGATGTCATAACAGGCTCCTCCCTTTAGTGTAACCATCACTGTGCCCAAAGGGAGGAATTAAAAAACCCACAATCTTGCTTTTTAATTTTTCCCGCCGACGAGGAATGTCTTGAACTGCGGCGACATCCAGGTGGTGAAACCATCGCCATCTTTCATAATCATGTATACCGCCAACCCGTACTCACGAACAACCTGCTGGGCTTTTTGCGGGCCAAGCACCATTAAACCGGTATCCCAGCCATCGGCTTCCAGGGCGGTTGGCGCAATGACCGTCACCGAGACCAGCTTATGGGTAATTGGCCGCCCGGTTTGCGGGTCGATAACGTGTGAGATCCGCTGGCCGTCGAGCTCGTAGTAGTTACGATAGCTGCCGGATGTACTAATCCCGTGGCCGTTAATATCAACGATGGCCTGCACCGCGTTTTCCCGGTCCGTGGGCTTTTGTATCGCCACTCGCCAAGGCTGTCCCTCGGCGTTCATACCACGGCTCACCAACGCGCCGCCAACCGAAACCAGATAACGAGAGATCCCTTCTTCGGTCATCAATCGTGCCAGATGATCGGCCGCATAGCCTTCACCAACGGTGGAGAGATCGACATACAGATCGGGGATCGATTTTTGCAAATACTGCCGGCCTGAACGGTTAATCACCGAGAGAAACGCGAGCCCGGTACGCGCTTTAGCGGCATCAATTTGCGCCTGGGTCGGGGTTTTGACCGGCTGTTTATCCGGGCCAAAGCCCCACAGATTAACCAGCGGGCCGACGGTGATATCCATGGCCCCCTGCGTTTTATAGCCGATACGCAGCGACTCAGTGACAATATCCGCCATGGCTTCATTAACTGGCCACGGGGTCATGCTGTTGGAATGGTTAAAGCGCATCAGGGCGGAGTCATTTTTCCACGTTGATAGCAACTGATCGTCAGCGTCGAGCTGTTGTTGCACTTTTTGTCGGAGATCTTCCGCCCGCGCGTTATCCATTCCCACTACGCTAACGCGCCAGAATGTGCCCATGGTTTTGCCTTCAAGCACGGTCGCCACCGCTTTTGGCGCCGGGGGAGCGCTGGCGTTATCGCAGCCAGCCAGCAGTAAAACGACGCTTACCAGCGCCACACGTAACAATGTCATTTCCATCCGTTATTACCCTCCTGCAATCGGCGCAAGAGTACACTAATTCACTAAATTCCGGCATAAAAAAAGGGGCCAAATGGCCCCTTTTCGCGGTGTTAACAGTATTAGAACTGGTAAACTATACCCAGTGCAACGATGTTATCGGTAGAGATACCGGCTGCAGTGGTGAAGTCGTTTTTGTCCAGCAGGTTGATTTTGTAGTCAACGTAGGTAGACATGTTTTTGTTGAAGTAGTAAGTCGCACCTACATCAACATATTTCAGCAGATCCTGGTCGCCGTAGTTGCCGCCAGCAACACCGTTGTCGATGTTTTTGCCTTTAGACTGCAGGTAAGCGATGGATGGACGCAGACCGAAGTCGAACTGGTACTGTGCAACCACTTCGAAGTTCTGAGCTTTGTCAGCATAACCGTAAACGCCAGCGTTCGGGGAACCACCGAAACGAGTTGCGTTGTAAGTCTGGGTGTACTGCGCTGCCAGATAGATGTTGTTAGCGTCGTATTTCACGCCACCAGAATAGGTTTCAGCACGATCGCCGCTACCGTAGATTTCGCTGGTGCCAGTCTGAACGCCTGCATCATTTTTGATTGCGAAGGAGCTGTTGTTCTGATCGGTGGTACGTTTGGAGGAGGAGATTGCACCACCAACGCTGAAGCCTGCACCGATGTCATAAGTGATGGAACCGCCGAAGCCGTCACCGTTCTGTTTCAGAGCCTGACGACCGTTAGCCGTTGCGCCTTCACCAGAAACGCTGCCGTTTTTACCCTGATACTGCAGAGCAAAGTTCAGACCATCAACCAGACCGAAGAAGTCGGTGTTACGGTAGGTCGCAACGCCGTTAGCACGGGATTGCATGAAGTTGTCGGAACCGTAGGTGTCGCCGCCGAATTCTGGCAGAACGTCAGTCCAGGAAGTAACGTCGTAAACAACGCCGTAGTTACGACCGTAGTCGAAAGAACCAGCGTCAGCAACGCGGATACCAGCGAAGCCCACACGAGTCCACGCCTGATCAGAAGAACCTTCGGTGTTGTTCGCCTGAACGTTGTATTCCCACTGGCCGTAACCGGTCAGCTGATCGTTAACCTGAGTTTCACCTTTGAAGCCCAGACGAACGTAAGACTGGTCGCCGTCGTTACCGTTGTCGCTAGAGAAATAGTGCAGGCCGTCGACTTTACCGTACAGATCTAATTTGTTGCCATCTTTGTTATAAATTTCAGCCGCATTTGCTGCGCCCGCTACCAGCAGAGCTGGTACCAGGAGGGACAGTACTTTAA
>NZ_BCTM01000002.1 GCF_001571285.1 Kluyvera cryocrescens NBRC 102467
AACGGACGATTTCGCGATGAATGTTTGAATGAGCACTGGTTCAGCGATATCGTTCATGCCAGGAAAATTATTAATGACTGGCGGCAGGATTATAACGAATGCCGCCCGCACTCCACGCTGAATTATCAGACACCGTCTGAATTTGCAGCGGGCTGGAGAAAGGGTCATTCTGAGAATGAAGATTCCGACGTTACTAACTGAGTGTTGTATCTAATCGTGGGGGCAGGTCATATGCTCGCTCATTATCCTGTAAAGCCGTTTGGCATTCACAGGTGGCTGTCCCTCTGTGCGACGTTGCTTGCGCAGGATGCCCCACACGCGTCGATAACCATAACTCGGCATATCGCTGATAATGTTGAGGATAGCCGACAGTATTTCTGCGTCTGCTTCTTCATTACGCCGGTTACAGCGCCTGTCCTGCCAGTCGGCAGAACGGTTAATCCGCAGTGACAGTTGCGCACGCGACACGCCCATGGTCCGGCTGACCATGGCTATTCCCCGTCCTTTGGCAACAAGGGCGCGTGCGCTATCCATTTTCGCGACTGACCGTACTCCACGGCTTCTTTCAGGATCTCAACTTCCATCGTCTTCTTGCCCAGAAGGCGCTGAAGCTCCCGGACCTGCTTCAGAGCAGCAGTAAGCTCAGAAGCAGGAACGACTTCCTCTCCAGCCGCAACGGCGGTGAGGCTGCCTTCCTGATATTGCTTCTTCCACTTAAACAGCAGGCTGGGCTGGATACCATGCAGGCGGGCGACATGGGAGACATTCATACCCGGCTCCATCGTCTGCTGGATAATGGCGATCTTCTCCTGAGGAGTTTTACGTTTACGGACTTCTTGCCCTAACAGGATCCCGGTCATCTCAAAATTGGTGTTAGTGTTAGACATATATTCAAGCCTATCTCTTATCTGGAGATACAGCTACTGTCTGGTGTTTCAGGGGGCTACATCATTTCCCGTGTCCATCTTCCCGAGGATGGATATAGAATCAAAAGAGGTGATCACGATTCACTTGCTAAGATGGTCAAACGGATTTCATATCTTGCCAAGAATCGCGGGAAGTATTCTAATGGTAAAGGGCAGCAAACATTCTCTGCGTCGAGGGTAAAATTTAAGGCGGCTATTACGCTGCATTAAAAAACCTTCACAGGAAGCCCTGTATTCAATTTTAAATCACTAGCAGTACTATCGCATTACCTATCTCATAAAGTCCTCGCATAGAGTCACACAGGCTGTCTAATAGGGGGCTTTGTTCTCTATCTCGTTCAGATTTAATTTATTGGCTGTGATTCTCATTTTTTCTTGAAAATCAACTAAGGGGCTACTGCTTTGAATGCGGTAGTCCTTTTTTGTTTTCCCAGATTTATTGTTGTAATATCCAGACAAATGGTAAGAATGTATAGCCATATGCATGTTTGCCCACTTTACATCAACGCATTACGATTCATGGCTCGAGACGAAGAGAAATGTGCAGGGGCGTTATCACTGTTTGTGACATGGGCAACGTGTTTAAATTGGAAAAAATTAGACTCACATCACACAAAAGGCTCGATTATGGCATCATTGAGTAAGATCACTCCTTCTAGTCCACGGCTTGCTTCATTGTTATCTGATGTAGAGCGCGGAAATATAAAAATCCCAGTTTTTCAGCGTGAATATATTTGGACTGATGATCAAATTATCAGCCTTTTGGATTCTATATATAGAGGGTATCCAGTTGGTTCGCTTTTAATGTGGTCGACAAGAGAAGAGCTAAAACATGAACGTAATGTTGGTGGTTTCTCTTTACCAAATACTCCGGAAGACTACCCTGTAAATTATATATTGGATGGACAGCAAAGGCTTACAACGTTATATGGGGTTTTTCATTCTGATGAAAATACTTCTGATGCGGAGCTTGCTGATAGGTTTAATATTTGTTTCTTACCCGACGAAGATGTTTTTGTTCATTATAGTGCTGCGAAGGGTAAAAACAAAATACAGTTAAATAAAATATTAGATACAACTAAGCTCTTAGTCGAATTGCCAGCATTTAATGATGCACAGAAAAACAATATAGCAAAGTTAACTGAATCATTTAAAGATTATGAGTTTCCAGTAGTTACTATTCGAGAACGGAGCAATAAAGAAGTATGTAGTATATTCCAAAGGATAAACTCCTCGGGAACTCCTCTTAGCAATTTGGAATTACTGACTGCATGGACTTGGTCTGATCAATTTGATTTAAGAAGAGAAATTGATTCGTTATTAGATAGCCTTAAAGACAAGGGCTATGAAGATATAGATCAGACCATGTTAATGAGAATGCTATCTTCATTAGTCTGCAACTCAATTGATTCAGATGATTTAGTAGATGTTGAACCAGATGCGCTGGTCAATGGGATGAGTATTCTCAATGGTGCAATAACTTCAGCAGTTGACTTTTTGGAAGGGCAATTAAAGGTTAAAAATATAATATTTTTACCTTTTCCAATTATGATGATACCTATTGTCAACTTCTATGCTTTGATTCGTAGGCCGAATGCGAATCAGATAAAACAACTCAGAAAATGGTTTTGGCAATGCTCCCTGACCTTACGATATAAGGCAGGTACTAATCGTTTGGTTCTTGAGGATTTAGGTAAAATTAGAAGGGTTGCTGAAGGTGAAAATCCATTTGATGAAAACAACCCAGTTGTAAAATCTGATTTATTCAGTAGCTCTTGGCGAATTAATTCAACAGCAGCCAAAACAGCATTGTGCTTGATGGCTCAGTTAAGACCAAGATCCTTCTTGACTGGTTCGGAAGTGGACTTAGGTACGGTTTTATCAGCCTACAATGCAAGACAATTCCATCACATTTATCCTAAAGGGTATCTGGCTTTAAGTAATGTGCAATTTCATGAAGCAAATATCATATCCAACATATGCTTTCTTTCTGCTTCTGAGAATAATGCCATTAGTGATAAAGCCCCAAGTAACTACTTTAAAGATATTCCGGTTGAGCACAAGGAAGAAATTTTTACAGCAGCATTAATACCGGATGAAGCGAAAGATGGTACGCTACCGTTTAATGATTTCATTAGGCTTCGTAATGAAATGTTACTTGAGAAAGCGCAACAATTGATTAATACAGGTTATCTGTAAAAAATAAAAGGTGGGTTAAGTTCAGCACAGATATGTTGATTAACCCACCTATGTTAAGATATTCTTAGAATGGATACTGCCGCCACGGTTGGTGATGTTCGAAGTTTATACACAACTGTTCCAGTGCCGTTTTACTGTGGCAATCCCTAACCCTAAGGCAGCGGCGGCTTTAGCCTGGCTCAGACCATTAGCTTTAGCCTCTTGTACACGCTTATACGTGTCTGTTGCCGCAGGACGGCCTAACGTCTTGCCTTCTTTCTTCGCTCTCTCAAGCCCTTCTTTAGTGCGCTCTGTAATCCGGGATTTTTCAAACTCTGCAAACGCTGAGAACATTTGCAGCATCAACTTCCCTTCAGCACTGGCAAGATTGCTCGCAGGTAGATCCATAGAAACAACATCAATTCCTTTGTTTACAAGCATCGAGATTGTTTGCTGCACATCGATGTTGTCACGTCCCAAACGATCCAACTTGAGCACAACTAACTTATCTCCGGCTTCCAGTTTATGGTTAACGAGGTCGGAGAAAGCCTTACGCTTCATCGCCTGCACTCCACCGGAGACAACTTCCGACACTACGCGGTTATCTAGCACATCATAGCCAGCCTGACGTATCGCCATGATTTGGTTTTCGGTTGTCTGCTCGCTGGTGGACACACGGCAATATGCAAAAGTGCGGCTCATAACATCCTCTCAAGTGGTATCAATTAACGGTATCATAATTAATCATTGGTATCTTGATGTCAATACCCTATATTGTTGATACCAGTTTTGAGGGGGATAGATTGGTATCGTAAAACGTTCGATTGTTGATACCAAGTGATTTGCACCATGAATCAAGCCAGTGATATTTGATAAACATGATCAAGACCCACCCCCGCCCCTGTTAGTGGTGCCAGGCTGCAATATCTAAACTCCCAGATATTTTTCCACCCAACTGGAAGGAATCCGCCCCTATTTTGTGTTCGTGTATAGGTTAGGCTGATGGAGGTTGTCTATTGTACCCCCCCTGGATTTGGTGATCTGTTAAGTTGTTGATTTTGATCGATTTTAGATCAATCATCCGTTGCCGGGATGATCCCCACCCAGACGGAAGGCATACAATGAATAACGATAAGTCAAACCACCCTAAACACTTCCAATACATGGGGCGTATGGTCACTATTTATCCCACATTCATCATTATTGACGGTATCAAGATCAGCCGCTCCCGTCTGTCCTTTGCATTCCAATTTGAGTTAGCGAAAGCTCTTAAAATTCATGAAGAAAAATAGAAGTAGGTTGCATAAATGACTTGAGTTTTTGACCTGTTTGCATTCTCATATTTATACACACGGCAAAAATTTTAATGGGGTGTCGGAAATGGGGAATGAAGTTTACGAGAGTCAAAAGTGCACTTTGAAATACTCAAAGTCACAAATAGATAAAGCCGCACAATTAGTGCGGCATGGTTGTAACGGCGCAGAGCGCGAAGAAGCTATTGCTATGGTTCAAAACTTTCGCGAATTGCATTTATATCCTCTGATGCTTATAAAAAATCATTTGGCAAGAACTTCTGTAAAGGTTGATAGGAAAATAATCGTAGCCCGTAGATTAAAAAGGTTATCGACCATTATTGATAAACTTGAACGTACATCATTAGATGGCGGAAAAACGACTAATTCTATTAAGATGACTAGAATGCAGGACATCGGTGGCTGTCGTGCAATAGTAAAGAATCTCGAACAATTAAAATTATTGCGAGACAAGTTAATTAAGAGTCGGTCTGTACATAAAGTCATAAGAGAGTCGAATTACCTTACCCCTAAAGAAAGTGGGTATGGAGGTATTCATTTAATTTATAGTTGCTTTGATGAAAGTGAGGATAAGTTCCCGTGGAAAAAAACTAAGATAGAAGTTCAATTACGTACTGAACTTCAACACGCTTGGGCAACTAGTTTAGAAATAATTGACACTCTTGAAAATATTAAGCTAAAGACTTCCAATGAAGGGCATGCTGAATGGAGGCGTTTTTTCTACATTGCAGGATGTCTAGTTGCACATGATGAAAAGGCCTGCGTCCTTACTAAGGAGAAAGTAGAAGAGTATCAAAAAGAACTTTCAACCCTTGAGTTAGAGTTGGCTGTACGAAAGAAATTAGCGAGCTACGTATTTTCGTTATCTGTCACGTCTGATGATAAATTAATTAAGAAACTGCCGAAAAACTACCGTGGACATTTTCTTATCACTATGAAACGGGAACTCGTAGATCCTGAAAATAAAGATAAGGTAAGATTTGCTGTAGCACTCGAGGCCTTTAGGATCAAAGAGGCTGATGAAGCTCTGGATGCTTTGAGGCGAGATGATGCAGATCCAGAAGTCTTAATTGCTGTATTATTGGCTACCGACAACATCAAATCGCTGAAAAAAGCTTATCCGAACTATTTAGGTTCTACTAGTCAGTTTGATAAATTTTTAAATAAACACATAAAATGATTATTAATAAGGCCAAGGCTTGATAGCCTTGGTTAATTTATTTTATCAACAACATCTAGTAATGTAATCAGTGCGGGGCGATGTGTATACCTAGCTGTGATTCCTAGGGACTGTGTCCTGCTATGACCAACAACAAACTGGACTAGGGTGGCATTCCCAACTGTAGCTATAGCGTTGCTTATGAATGTATGCCGCAATGAGTGGACCCGGCGTTTGAGACCAAACTCGTTATAATCAGGGATATCAAGTTTTTTCATCAATTCTATCCAGCCCACCGTGGTGGTCGTATCGTTTGGAAGATTGCCAAACACTGGATCAGGATCCTTATGGTTTGCCACATAGGTTAAGAGTCCAGTCTCTATAGCCCTATGAATTGGAACCTGCCGCTGGGCATGTTCAGTTTTACCCCCCTCAATAAATATATACCAGCGCTCGGTCTCTTCATCTTTTCTTATATGGTGCTTACAAATTTCTGCTATTTCGCCTCGACGGGCACCAGTATAAACCAATGTGAGGAAATACCATTTCCGATAATCACTGTCTGGTAGGGCGAAAAGATATTCTTTTATCCGGCTCAATTCGCTGGATGTATAGTTTCCACCCCGGTTTGATTTCACCTCGTAACTAATCCCATCAGTAGGGGATTTGGTAAGAATATCTTTCTGATTGACTAGATACGTTTTGAACAATGAGCGCCAGAGCTTTAAATGTTTGTGGACGTGCTCACTGGCGATCAGGTCATCTTCGGGAACATCATAATCAATACATTCGGTAAGACTCATTCTTGAGTAAGGGAGTCTAGTTCGAGTAGGCAGATTCTCAGCAACTTTGAGAGAATCCCTTATGTCCTGTTTTGTAACGTTATTAACATGGCGGTCACCCACAACATGGTGGAGGACATCAAAGAAGCGATGATTTTCATTTGCTGTCTGCTTGCGCCACTTTTGTCCCTTATCTTTTATATAGTCATTCCACGCTTCCAACAATCTTGGGGCGTGTGATTGCTCTGCCTCGACAATTTTCGCTGTATTTTGCTCCACTGGTGCTTGGGGAACTGCCGGAGTTGCATTTTGTAAAGCTGACCCCATCGAATCAATGATCTGCTGGTATCGTGTCAAATCACCTGAATAGAATGCTTCATAAGCCTGTGACATAAGGGCCTGATTCATATCTATCTGGCTGGCGATATGATGAACCTGATCAAGGTCGGATTCATTGATTGTTAACATCTGCTTTTTGAGTGCAGCAGTCATCATCCTAGCGGAAATATCGTTACCATTATACATATGCCCCATGTACGAGTTGGCATAGCCTTGCGCCTCGTTTGCAGTGTCTAGAGGTGATAAAGGCTCACCAGTGATTTCTTTGTGATACCGTCCTAACTCTGGCAATCGTTTAGCTTCTTCGAGACCACCTCTGAGCCAATTCAAAAGATATTCATCAAAGTCCTGTTTAGTGGCGGCGCGGTAACCTTGCATTTTGTGTTTGAACTCTTCAAGGCTCATCGTTCCATTCTGCACTAGGGGAATGAAAGGACGGATCTGATTCATGATCACTTCAGCTTGCTTTCGGCTATCAGTACCGAGACTCAGACGCACAAAACTTGTTGAATCATTTAGTCTAAAGTTAGTGTAGTATGTCCGCCCACGAATCATTGCGTGTGACAGCTTGTGTGACGTGTTGTTTGCCATGCTGTGTACCATGAAATAGTTACAGATCAGTGAGTTAAGTTAATGTTTTAGCTAACTCGTTGTTTTAGAAAGTATACCAGACGCCTGTGAAGGCGACACCTGAAGGAAGCTCAATGAGCGATAAAAGCGAAAAACTGCAAAAAGTGCTGGCGCGCGCCGGCCACGGCTCCCGTCGTGAAATTGAAACGATTATTGAAGCGGGCCGCGTGAGCGTCGACGGCAAAATCGCCAAGCTGGGCGATCGTGTTGAAGTGATCCCCGGTCTCAAAATTCGTATCGACGGACATCTGATCTCCGTTAAAGAATCCGTAGAACAAATCTGCCGCGTTCTGGCGTACTACAAGCCGGAAGGTGAACTCTGTACGCGTAACGACCCGGAAGGGCGCCCAACCGTGTTCGATCGTCTGCCGAAACTGCGCGGCGCGCGTTGGATTGCCGTCGGTCGTCTGGACGTCAATACCTGTGGCCTGCTGCTGTTCACCACCGACGGTGAGCTGGCAAACCGCCTGATGCACCCAAGCCGTGAAGTGGAACGTGAATACGCGGTGCGCGTATTTGGCGAAGTGGACGACAATAAAGTGCGTCAACTGTCGCGCGGCGTACAGCTCGAAGATGGCCCTGCGGCATTTAAAACCATCAAATTTAGCGGCGGCGAAGGCATTAACCAGTGGTACAACGTGACCCTGACCGAAGGCCGTAACCGTGAAGTGCGTCGTCTGTGGGAAGCGGTTGGCGTGCAGGTGAGCCGTCTGATCCGCGTTCGCTATGGCGATATTCAGCTGCCAAAAGGCCTGCCACGCGGTGGCTGGACTGAGCTGGATCTGGCGCAAACCAACTACCTGCGTAAGTTGGTCGAGCTGCCGGCAGAAACCACCTCGAAAGTGGCGGTGGAAAAAGATCGTCGTCGTATGAAGGCGAACCAGATCCGTCGTGCGGTAAAACGCCATACCACCACCGGGACCGGTGCGGGTAATAACAGCAATCGTCGTTCCAGCACCCGCAACAGCGGTAAAGCGTAATGACGTGGCTTCCGGCGGGCTCCCGCCGGAAGCTGATTTCGAATAACAACGCCTTTCTCCTGTGATTTAATTCACACTTCCGTATAAAGACAAAAAACGGGAATTCCCCGGACAAATAACGCAAAGTGATAAATTAACCCACGCCATATACTGTTGCCACAGATTACGCAAAAGGTAGCCCGAAATGGACACAACAAAAAAACTCTCGGCAAGCTATGTGGTTATCGGTGTCAAAGAAAAAATAGGTTATGGTTTTGGTGATTTAGCCTCTAACTTGTCCTTCGGATTTGTTTCATTATTTCTCTTATTCTTCTATACCAATATTTATGGCATCAGTGCGGTGCAGGCCAGCCTGATATTTGTTATCGCTCGCGTGATTGATGCCATATTCAATATTCTGATTGGTTTTGCGATTGATAAAACCCACAGCCGACACGGTAAGCTGCGCCCATGGTTATTATACGGTTCGATTCCACTGGGTTTCCTGACGGTGCTGTGCTTTGTGCCATTCGGCGGCGAGGCAAAGTTCATCTTTGCCCTGGTGTCCTACACGATTTACTGCCTCGCCTATACGGCGGTAAACACGCCATATTCGGCGTTAACTAACCGCCTGACGCAGCATGAAGCCTCGCGTTCATCGCTGTCGGTCTATCGCTTTGTGCTGGCAATCGTCGGCTATCTCATCGTATCGACCAGCGCAGATTTACTGATCTCGCCGTTTAACGATAAACAGTTGGGCTACGTCTTTGCCGTCTCCTGCTTCGCGATGCTAGCCACTTTCCTATTCCTCGCCTGTTTTGGCATGACCAAAGAGCGCGTTGGGGCGGAGGAGGATGTCCCGGCTCCGACGCTGCGAGAAATGCTGCGCGCGGTGACGGGTAATGGGCCGCTGATTAATTTGTCGCTGTTCACCGTCTTTTTCTACATCGCCTATACCGTGTGGATGGCAATTGCCATCTACTTTATTAAATATATTATTGGTGATGAAGGCTTTACCGCCACGTTCTTTATGATTCAATCGGCTGCCTATATTTTCGGAACCGTTATCTCCGAAAAAGTTATTGCCATTATGGGCAAGAAAAAAATGACCCTGGTGGCGCTGCTCATTGGCGTGCTCGGCGTATTAATGCAGTATTTTGTGGCTGGCGATAATATCTGGCTGATAATGAGCGGCGTGTGCCTGTTCAGTATTACCTTAGGGATGGGATTTGTCGCGATGTGGTCAATGATTGCGGATACCGTGGAATATGCGGAGTGGCATCACGGCGTGCGTTCAGAAGGAGCCATCTACGGATTCTTTAACTTCATCACTAAAATAGCGATGGCCATCGGTGGCGGCTGCGCCGGATGGATGCTCGATTACTATCACTATGATGCCGGCAATGTCAGCGCCAGCGCGCTCGGTGGTATCAATATTTTAATGACGCTGTTCCCCGGCGCGATGTTTGCCCTTGGCGCTATCTTTGTCGCCGCCTATACGCTGGATGAAAAAACCTACCGCGACATTGTGCAAAAAATCAGCCTGCGTAAACAAAACGCGCTTTAACCTCAGGGAGTCGAGATATGAATCGTGATGTTAACCACCTTATCGCCGCGATGAGCGCGCAAGAAAAAGTCGAACTGCTCACCGGCAGCGGCCTATGGCGTACCGCGAATCTGCCGCAGCACGGCATTAGCGATATCGTGATGACCGATGGCACCTACGGCGTGCGCTACAGCAGTGCGCAAATTGACGGCCGCGAAAAGTGGAGTATGGATGACTTCATTTCGGTGATAACCCAGACTGCGGATCGGGCAAATGCCGAGGAGTCTGCGGAGAAAGGCGGAACCGAAGCGCTGTTTAGCGCCTCGCTGCCGGCAACCTGTTTCCCGAATGGCTCAAGTCTTGCGTGTAGCTGGGACGTGGAGTTGGTCTATCAGATGGGGCAGGCGCTGGGGCGCGAATGCCAGCATATGGGGGTTGGCATTCTGCTGGGGCCGGGGATTAACATTCGCCGTACGCCGCTCGCCGGTCGCGGCTATGAATACTATGCCGAAGATCCGGTGGTGAGCGGTGACATCGCCGCCGCGCTGATTAATGGATTACAGGACGAGGGCGTTGGCGCCAGCCTGAAGCATTTTGCAGCGAATAACTCGGAATATCGCCGTACTGAGATGGACTCCATTATTGAAGAACGCGCGCTGCGCGAAATCTATCTGGCCGGTTTCCAGCGGGCGATCGTCAAATCCCAGCCGTGGACGGTAATGTCTTCATACAACCGACTGAACGGCGTGCAAACCTCGCAGGATCCGTTCCTGCTCACTCAGGTGCTGCGCGATGAATGGGGCTACGACGGTCTGGTGATGTCCGACTGGTACGGGATTAAAGATCGTCCGGCTTCGTTAATGGCGGGAAATGACCTGGCAATGCCGGAAACGCGTCGCGATAAACAGACGTTGCTGGCCGCCATTGAGAGCGGTGAGGTACCGATGGCGGTGGTTGACCGCGCCTGTCAGCGTATGCTGACGCTGCTGGATAAAGTGCAGCGCCATCGGCGGCCAAATACGCAGGCGGACTTCCCGGCGCACCACACGCTTTCACAGCAGTTGGCGGCAGAATCCATTGTATTACTCAAAAATGACGATGACCTGTTGCCGCTGCGCCCGGAAAAAACACGCCGGATCGCGGTACTTGGAAAACCGGCGCAGGAACCGGTTATTCAGGGTTCGGGCTGTGCGACCACGGTGCCGTACCTGCTGGACCGTCCGCTGGATGAAATCTTTGATCTTGCTGGTGATGATTTCACCGTCAGCTGGGCGGAAGGCACCCCGGACGATTTCCACTGTGATGAGCAGGCGCTGGCGCATGCCCGCGCGGTGGCTGAAGATGCCGATGTGGCGGTGATTTTTGTCAGCACCGCAGTGGGGGAAGATGGCGAAAATGGCGATCGTCAGGACCTGAATATTCTGCCGGTGCACGAGCGCTTGATCCGCGAAGTCGCCGCCGTTCAGCCCAACGTAGTGGTGGTGCTGGCGAATAGCGATGCGGTGGTGATGCCGTGGCTGGGCGAATGTAAAGCGCTGCTGGAGACTTTCTTTGCCGGGCAGGGCATGGGCCGGGCGGTAGCGGAAATTCTGTTTGGCCACCGCAACCCGTGCGGCAAGCTAACGGTGACGGTGCCGAATTCGCTGGAAGAAACTCCGGCCTGGTTAAACTATCCGGGCGAAAACCTGCGTCATTATTACGGTGAGGGACTGTTTGTCGGCTATCGTTACTACGATAAACGCCGCCTGACGCCGCAGTTCCCGTTTGGTTTTGGTCTCAGCTATACCCAGTTTAGCTATGCCAATCTGCAAACATCGGCTGCGCGAATCGGTGAAAACGACGCTCTGACGGTGACGTTTGATTTGACCAACAGCGGCCCGCGCGATGGCAAAGAGATCGTTCAGCTTTACGTGAGCGCGCCCGATGGCGAACTGATCCGTGAAGTGCAGGCGCTGAAAGCCTTTACCAAAGTCGCGCTAGCGGCCGGCGAAACCCGTCAGGTGAACCTGACGCTGCCGGTAGCCGATCTTGCGTGCTACCATCCTGGGCTTGCTGATTGGGTGGTCACGCCGGGCCAGTGGCAGATTCATGTTGGGCGCTCTTCCCGCGACCTGCCGCTGCATGCTGAAGTTTACGTTGATTGTCCGGTGCGCTATGTGCCGCTACGCGATGACAATTCACTTCAGCAGCTGATTCAGCAACCGGAAGCTTTCGCCCGCGTGGTGGCGATGATTGCGCAGAAAAGCCCGCTGGCGCCGGAGCAGATCCGTGAGAAGCTGATCCGTCTGGCACCTGATATGTTCTGCGGTCTTTTCATTGCGTTGACGGAGTTTCTGGCGCTGGATATTGAAAAGGATGAACTTAACGCGGTACTGTCCGGTCGGCAATAACGGTTAATTACAGGAGAACGCACGTGTTTCCTTTTTCAGTGACTCACTCGCGCCCTTCGGCGCAAACCGGAGCGCATACGGTTAGCTTTGGCAGCGGTTACGAGCTGATCGCGTTTGATGCCGAGAAGCTGAACGTGTTTGCCGCTGAGGTGCGCTATTGTGAGCCTCACTGGCACCCGGCGCCGGAGCTGATCACGGTGCTGAGCGGGCGTTTCTCTATTGCCGTGGGCCAGCAAAGCGTGGAGCTAGCGGCGGGTGAGATGCTTTATATCAACGCTGAAGAAGTGCATTCTCTCAATGCGGAAGCGCCGGGAAGCCAACTGCTGACCGTGCAGTTCTCACCGGGGCTTTTTGATGAACTGCATCCGGCACCGTCTTTGCAGTGGCGAACTCACGCTCAACTTCCAGCCGATGGCGACCGCCATGTCCGGCAGCGGCTGACATCACTCCTGGAACAGCTTATCGACAACCGTGCGCCGTTTCAGCGGATTGCGGCGATATACATGCTGTTGGATGCTTTAGTCACTGCCGGTACACCGACGCAGCGTGCGGAAAGCTCGCTGCGCGAAGAGGCAATGATCAAAGAAGGCATCGACTTTATTAATCAGCATTTTGACCAACCGCTAACCTTAAGTGATGTCGCCAGCCATACCGGCATGAGCTATTCGTGGTTTTCACGGTTATTTAAAAAGGTCAGCCGGCATAATTTTAAAGAGTACCTGACGCTGGTGCGGCTCAATAAAGCCCGCACCCTGCTGCGCGATACCCGCACGCCCATCACCGAGATTAGCCATAGCTGCGGCTTTCAGGAGCATAAAGCCCTGATTGCCGCCTTTAACAAATATTGTGGACTGACGCCGACCGAATACCGTAAGCGCTTTATTTCGCGGCAAAACGTGATTGAGAGCGAGCTGGCGCTGGGGGAGGACTGTCTGTGCCTGCCGCTCAACCATGCGCTGCTCGAGCGGCTAGCGCTTAGTAATCAATCCCAATCTGCGCCTTAATGCCGGCTTCAAAGGCGTGCTTGACGGGGCGAAGTTCGCTTACCGTATCGGCATACTCAAGAATATCCCGATGGCAGCCGCGCCCGGTGATAATCACCGTTTGATGCTGCGGACGGTTTTTCAGCGCCGTGAGTACCGCGTCTAAGGGCAGATAGTCATAGGCCACCATATAGGTCAACTCGTCGAGCACTACCATATCGAGCGTCTCATCAGCGAGCATTCTTTTGGCGTGTTCCCAGACCGCCAGACAGGCTTCGGTGTCGCTCTCCCGGTTTTGCGTGTCCCAGGTAAAACCGGTGGCCATCACCTGAAATTCGACAACGAGGGGCTCAAGTAAATTCCGTTCGCCGTTAGGCCAGGTCCCCTTGATAAACTGAATCACGCCGACGTTGTGGCCATGGCCGACGGCGCGAGTCGCGGTACCAAACGCGGCGGTGGTTTTTCCTTTACCGTTGCCGGTAAACACAATCACGATCCCACGGGTGTCCTGAGCTGCGGCGACGCGAGCTTCGACGCGCTCTTTCACGCGCTGCTGGCGCTCACGATAACGTTCATCACTCATTCTGCAATTCCTGGTTTACGCCCGGGTTGGGCATCAAAAGTCATACCGGTTTTCCGGCGGCTATCATCGCCCATTAACCACAGATAGAGCGGCATAATATCGGCGGGGGTTTTTAGCTTTAGCGCATCTTCCGTTGGGAACGCGCTGGCGCGCATTTTGGTGCGTGTACCGCCAGGATTGATGCAGTTCACTCGCAAATGACGGTTTTTATACTCTTCTGCTAAAACCTGCATCATGCCTTCAGTGGCAAATTTCGACACCGCATAGGCGCCCCAATTTGCCCGTCCTTCGCGGCCCACGCTGGAGGAGGTAAACACCAGCGAACCGGATTCAGATTTCAGCAGCAGCGGCAGCAGGGCCTGAGTCAGCATAAAGGTGCCATTGACGTTCACCTGCATGACCTTTTGCCAGACATCAGGATCCTGTTCCGCCATCGGCACCACGTCGCCGAGCAGCCCGGCGTTGTGCAGCACGCCGTCGAGGCGCGGGTAATGGAGAGCGAGCTGTTGCGCCAGCTTCTGGCACTCCTGCGCTGTGCAGGTCAGGAGGTCGAGCGTGTACCAGCGGGCGGGAATCGCACCGGCCTGATTGATTTCATCGGCAACAGCGCGAAGTTTTTCGTCGCTGCGGCCCAGTAGAATGACGCTGGCGCCGTGGCGCGCGTAGGTTAAGGCGGCTTCCTGACCGATGCCATCGCTGGCGCCGGTCACCAGGATGATACGATTCTGCAACAGGTCAAGCTGGGGTTGATAATGCACGGTGACTCCTCATGGCCTCTGGCAGCCATATTCTATGTACTTTTCATGGCTTTTGGGCTTTATGCCTGAATATCCGCGCCATTTCAATCGGCGAGCAGGAGAGACCGCGCGGAATTAACAATTTGCAATGATTTCATCAGCAAAAAAGTAAGCTGGAAGCCGTCACGAAGACGGATACTGCAGTCGAGACGTGCTGGACGCGGTGTTGTACACTTAGCGGCAGATTCTGTGATTTTTGTACAAGGTGGATGTGTGGAATTACTTTTTCAATATGGTCTGTTTCTGGCGAAAATCGTTACGGTTGTCGTCGCCATTGCCGTGATTGCGGTGCTGATTATCAATCTGACCCAGCGTAAGCGTCAGCGCGGTGAGCTGAGAATTACCAATCTCAGCGAACAACACAAGGAGATGCAGGAAGATTTAGCGGTAGCCTTGCTTGATGGGCCGCAGCAGAAGCTGTGGCATAAAGCGCAAAAGAAGAAGCTGAAGCTGGAAGCGAAAGCCGCAAAAGCCAAAGCGAAGCAGGGCGAGATCGATGCGAGTCACAAACCGCGCGTGTGGGTGATTGATTTTAAAGGCAGTATGGATGCGCATGAGGTCTCCTCGTTGCGCGAAGAGATCACCGCAGTGCTGACCGTCGCTACTCCGCAGGATCAGGTGGTCGTGCGTCTGGAAAGTCCCGGCGGCGTGGTGCACGGATACGGACTGGCGGCGTCGCAGCTTCAGCGTATTCGCGACAAGCAAATACCATTAACGGTTGCCGTCGATAAAGTGGCTGCCAGCGGCGGTTACATGATGGCCTGCGTGGCGAATAAAATTGTCGCTGCACCGTTTGCAATCCTCGGATCGATTGGCGTGGTTGCGCAGATCCCGAACCTGAACCGTTTTCTGAAAAATAAAGATATTGATATCGAACTGCATACCGCCGGGCAGTACAAACGTACCCTAACGCTGCTGGGTGAAAACACCGATGAGGGGCGGCAGAAGTTTCGCGAAGAGCTGAACGAAACGCATCATTTATTTAAAGATTTCGTTAAAGAGATGCGCCCATCGCTGGATATTGACCAGGTGGCAACCGGTGAACACTGGTATGGCTCTCAGGCGCAGGAGAAGGGGCTGGTTGACGAAGTGGGCACCAGTGATGAACTGCTGCTGGGGCTGATGGACGGCCGCGATGTGATCAGCGTGCGCTTTATGCAGCGCAAGAAAATGATGGACCGCTTTACCGGCAGCGCTGCGGAAAGCGCCGATAATCTGATGATGCGCTGGTGGCAGCGTGGGCAAAAGCCACTGCTGTAATTCATCTTTTGTTATAAAAAGAAAGCCCGGTAAACGTGCGTTTGCCGGGCTATTTTGACCGCGCTCAGATGGCGCCTAACGGTCAGTCAACCAGGTGATATTTTTCAGACAACTGGTGGGCAAGATACTTGAACATATTAAATACCGCCGTGCTTTTCGGCGTCGGCAGTCCCTGTTCATCGAGGTAATATTCACCGCTGAATACCAGCACGCCGTTGCGCTGTTCTACGCCAGTGGCTTCAATTCCCGCTAAAGTAGCTTCATGCTCACGAATGAGTCGGTTTGCTTCAATAAGCAAAGTCTGACGATCGATTGGTTGGCTAGTATTTGACATATTCAACTCCTCAAATTTGCGGCCCTAGTTTACGCCGGGTGTTGATTTCGGGCAAATTTTCCCGACATTTACCAGGGGCAATGATTTTACCTCAGAGTTGGCATGAATGGTGTTTGCATGCTAATAAAGTTGCGTAACGAATTTTATCAGGTACAGTGTGACGCTTTCGGCGATCTGGCAACAGATTTGCTTGACATTCGACCAAATATTCTTCGTGCTATAACGTCTGACGAGAAAAAGTCTGTAAACTCAGCCACCTGGCTACTTGTATCAAATACCGGTCAGTAAAGGGTTGATATCCTTTGGCGTTGCCGCAACATACAAGGCTTGTCGCCAGTGGAATGTGGAACATGTGCGATGTATTCCTGGAAGAATCAAATTAGGTAAGGTGATTATGGGTAAAGCTCTCGTTATCGTTGAGTCCCCGGCAAAAGCCAAAACGATCAATAAGTATCTGGGTAATGACTACGTGGTTAAGTCCAGCGTCGGTCATATCCGCGATTTGCCGACGAGTGGCTCAGCAGCCAAAAAGAGCGCTGACTCTACCTCCACCAAAACGGCCAAAAAGCCTAAAAAGGATGAACGAGGCGCGCTGGTTAATCGCATGGGCGTGGACCCATGGCATGACTGGGCTGCACATTATGAAGTGCTGCCGGGTAAGGAAAAGGTTGTTTCGGAACTCAAACAGTTGGCTGAAAAAGCTGACCACATCTATCTCGCAACTGACCTTGACCGCGAAGGGGAGGCCATAGCATGGCACCTGCGGGAAGTTATCGGTGGAGATGAGTCACGCTATAGCCGCGTGGTGTTTAACGAAATTACAAAAAATGCGATTCGTCAGGCCTTTGAAAAGCCGGGCGAGCTGAATATCGACCGTGTTAATGCCCAACAGGCGCGCCGCTTTATGGACCGCGTTGTGGGTTACATGGTCTCGCCGCTGCTGTGGAAAAAGATCGCCCGTGGTTTATCCGCCGGTCGTGTTCAATCCGTTGCCGTGCGTCTGGTGGTCGAGCGTGAACGTGAAATTAAAGCGTTCGTTCCGGAAGAATTCTGGGAAGTTGACGCGACCACCACCACGCCTGGCGGCGATACGCTGGCGCTGCAGGTTACGCATAAGGCCGATAAACCGTTCCGTCCGGTCAACCGTGACGAAACGATGGCGGCCGTTAGCCTGCTTGAAAAAGCCGGTTACAGCGTGCTTGAGCGCGAAGATAAACCAACCAGCAGCAAGCCTGGCGCACCATTTATTACCTCCACGCTCCAGCAGGCGGCGAGTACTCGCCTTGGCTTCGGCGTGAAGAAAACCATGATGATGGCGCAGCGTCTGTACGAAGCGGGTTACATCACCTATATGCGTACCGACTCCACCAACCTGAGTCAGGATGCCGTCAACATGGTGCGTGACTACATTGGTGATAATTTTGGCAAGAAGTACCTGCCGGAGAATGCCAATCAGTACGCCAGCAAAGAAAACTCACAGGAAGCGCACGAAGCGATTCGTCCTTCTGACGTGAATGTCGTTGCTGAAGCACTTAAAGATATGGAAGCCGACGCCCAGAAGCTGTATCAGCTGATCTGGCGTCAGTTTGTTGCCTGTCAGATGACGCCAGCCCAGTACGACTCCACTACGCTGACCGTGAAAGCGGGTGATTTCAAACTGAAAGCGCGCGGTCGTACCCTGCGCTTTGACGGTTGGACCAAAGTGATGCCAGCGCTGCGTAAAGGCGATGAAGACCGCGTTCTGCCGGTGGTTCAACAGGGCGATAGCCTGAGCCTGGTAGAACTGACGCCGGCACAGCACTTTACTAAGCCGCCTGCGCGCTTTAGCGAAGCGTCTTTGGTTAAAGAGCTGGAAAAACGCGGTATTGGTCGCCCGTCGACCTATGCGTCGATCATCTCGACCATTCAGGATCGCGGCTACGTTCGTACCGAAAACCGTCGCTTCTACGCAGAAAAAATGGGCGAAATCGTCACCGATCGCCTGGAAGAAAACTTCCGCGAACTGATGAACTACGATTTTACCGCGCAGATGGAAGATCACCTCGACCGCGTGGCCAACCACGAAGCCGAATGGAAACAGGTTCTCGATCTGTTCTTTGGTGATTTCACCAAGCAGCTCGAAACCGCGGAAAAAGCACCTGAAGACGGCGGCATGCAGCCAAACCAGATGGTGCTGACCAGCATCGACTGCCCAACCTGCGGCCGCAAAATGGGTATTCGTACCGCCAGCACCGGCGTATTCCTTGGCTGCTCTGGCTACGCGCTGACGCCGAAAGAACGCTGCAAAACCACCATTAACCTGGTGCCGGAAAACGAAGTGCTGAACGTGCTGGAAGGCGACGACGCGGAAACCAATGCGTTACGTGCCAAACGCCGCTGTCAGAAATGCGGCACGGCGATGGACAGCTACCTTATCGATCCGAAACGTAAGCTGCATGTCTGTGGTAATAACCCGACCTGCGACGGCTACGAGATTGAAGAGGGCGAGTTCCGCATTAAAGGCTATGACGGCCCGATCGTTGAGTGCGAGAAATGTGGTTCCGAAATGCACCTGAAAATGGGGCGTTTTGGTAAATACATGGCTTGTACCAACGACGAATGTAAGAACACTCGTAAGATCCTGCGTAGCGGTGAAGTTGCTCCACCGAAAGAAGATCCGGTGCCGTTGCCGGAGCTGCCGTGCGAGAAATCAGATGCGTACTTCGTGCTGCGTGACGGTGCTGCTGGGGTATTCCTCGCCGCCAACACCTTCCCGAAATCGCGCGAAACGCGCGCGCCGCTGGTCGAGGAACTGTACCGCTTCCGCGATCGCCTGCCGGAGAAACTGCGCTACCTGGCCGATGCGCCACAGCAGGATCCTGCTGGCAATAAAACGATGGTGCGCTTTAGCCGTAAAACTAAACAGCAATACGTTGCTTCCGAGAAAGACGGCAAAGCGACGGGCTGGTCAGCATTCTTTGTTGACGGTAAATGGGTTGAAGCGAAAAAGTAACGTTCTGATCATGATGTTGACAAAGGGCCGCATTGCGGCCCTTTTTTATAACCCCGTTATTATTTTTTGTTTCCATCTATACACACTTGCTATAAATGATATAGTGGTTATAGAAGATGCATTTCTTATGATTAAATCGTCTTTATAACTTTTCCCGAGTGCAGACTGGATACAAGCGCATGAAATTACAGCAGCTTCGCTATATCGTCGAGGTGGTCAATCATAACCTTAACGTCTCCTCCACCGCTGAAGGGCTGTATACCTCGCAGCCGGGCATCAGTAAGCAGGTGCGCATGCTGGAGGACGAGCTGGGTATCCAGATTTTTGCTCGTAGCGGTAAACACCTGACGCAGGTGACCCCCGCAGGCCAGGAAATCATCCGCATTGCCCGCGAAGTCTTGTCGAAAGTTGATGCCATTAAATCGGTGGCCGGCGAGCATACGTGGCCGGATAAGGGCTCGTTGTACGTGGCGACCACCCACACCCAGGCGCGTTATGCATTACCGGGAGTGATTAAAGGATTTATCGAGCGCTACCCGCGCGTTTCATTGCATATGCATCAGGGTTCTCCGACGCAAATTGCTGAAGCGGTTTCGAAAGGGAACGCTGACTTTGCTATCGCCACCGAAGCGCTGCATCTGTATGACGATTTGGTGATGCTGCCTTGCTATCACTGGAACCGTTCTATTGTGGTGACGCCGGAGCATCCACTGGCGTCAAAAACGTCGGTGACTATTGAAGAATTGGCCCAGTATCCGCTGGTGACGTATACCTTCGGCTTTACCGGGCGTTCCGAGCTGGATACCGCATTTAACCGAGCCGGGCTGACGCCGCGAATTGTCTTTACCGCCACCGATGCTGACGTCATTAAAACCTACGTGCGTCTGGGGCTTGGCGTTGGGGTGATTGCCAGCATGGCGGTAGATCCTATCTCCGACCCTGATTTGGTTAAGCTCGATGCAGAAGGCATTTTCAGCCACAGCACCACCAAAATCGGCTTCCGCCGCAGCACCTTCCTGCGCAGTTACATGTATGATTTTATTCAGCGTTTTGCGCCGCATTTGACCCGCGACGTGGTCGATACCGCCGTTGCGCTGCGCTCCAATGAAGACATTGAAGCGATGTTTAACGATATTAAACTGCCAGAAAAATAACCCTGATGTTTATCCGCCTCTGCTGACGGAGGCGGATCGCCATATATCCTCAACAGTTTTTCTCTCCATCAATCCCCGCAATTGCGCTAATTTCTTGATTAAGAATTGTTTCTATTGGCAACAATGCAGCAAAAGTAGAAATAAATTTAACGTTAGGCAAACTTCTCTACGCAAATATCTATTTGTCGTCAAAAGAATAAATAAATCTCTGCGCGCAATTCGCAAAACCACTGGCTTTTTGCTTAGAATTTACTTAGGATTTATCTCAGCGATGATTAGTTGTAACAATTAATTGGTGTGAAAATGATAAGTAATATCGATTGTGAGAGAGGCGTCATGGCAGCAGAAAATAAAGGCTCCGGCGTGAAACGTAAGGCATGGCTTGGCGTGTTTATGGGTTCTGCGCTGTTTTGGCTGGCTATTGCTTTCCTTGTCTGGAAGTTTTGGGGCTGAGTATGCTGACGTCTGAACGTGTCAAACCTGTGAAGCCGCGCAGCCCTGCGGCAAAGAAACCGCCCGTTGAGAACAATAATAAAGTCGATATTCCTGAAGAATGGAAATTGACTCCTGAACAAAAGGATTTTATCGATTTGTTCACGCAAAATGAGAATAAGAAACAATAATCTCATGGCTATTATCCGCCTTTCATTACTCGCTCGAATTCGACGCCATTCCTTTCCCTGCTATTAATTCCAAACGGTAGTGAGTTTTATTAACCTGTTGATCGCATTTATCAATCTGAGCCTTTTCCCGGCGATATTCGCTGGGTGTGTTATCTTTTATATATCCCCTAAGGAGAGTCGTGATACCCGCTATTTAAGGAGGAGCTATGTCGTTAACACTAAGAGAGGCCTGCAAGGATACGCTCCAGGTCGAGAATAAAACCTACCATTACTACAGCCTGGCGCTTGCCGCCAACACCCTGGGAAATCTCTCCCGCCTGCCAAAATCCCTTAAAGTTCTGCTTGAAAACCTGCTGCGTTGGCAAGATGGCGATTCGGTCACGGCCGACGATATTCAGGCCCTGGCCGGCTGGCTGAAACATGCCCATGCCGATCGTGAAATAGCCTATCGCCCGGCGCGGGTTCTGATGCAGGACTTCACCGGTGTGCCGGCAGTGGTGGATCTTGCCGCCATGCGTGAGGCGGTGAAGCGTCTGGGAGGGGATACTCGTAAGGTGAACCCGCTATCGCCGGTGGACCTGGTGATTGACCACTCGGTAACCGTGGACCATTTTGGCGACGATGACGCTTTCGAAGAGAACGTGCGCCTTGAAATGTCACGTAACCATGAACGCTACACGTTTTTACGCTGGGGTCAGCAAGCCTTTAGCCAGTTTCGCGTGGTGCCGCCGGGTACCGGGATTTGCCACCAGGTCAACCTTGAGTATTTGGGTAAGGCGGTGTGGAGCGAACAGCAGGGCGACCAGTGGGTTGCCTACCCCGACACGCTGGTAGGGACCGACTCGCACACCACTATGATTAACGGACTCGGCGTACTAGGCTGGGGCGTGGGTGGGATTGAAGCGGAAGCGGCGATGCTAGGACAGCCGGTCTCAATGCTGATTCCTGACGTGGTCGGATTCAAACTGACCGGCAAGCTTCGTGAAGGGATCACCGCCACCGACCTGGTGCTGACGGTCACGCAAATGCTGCGTAAGCTCGGCGTGGTGGGTAAGTTTGTGGAATTCTATGGCGATGGGCTCGATTCTCTGCCATTGGCGGACAGGGCCACCATCGCCAATATGGCACCGGAATACGGTGCAACCTGCGGTTTCTTCCCGCTGGATGATGTGACGCTTTCGTACATGCGCCTTAGTGGACGTAGCGACGAGCAGGTGGCGCTGGTGGAAGCCTATGCTAAAGCGCAGGGCATGTGGCGCCATACTGGCGATGAGCCGGTGTTTACGCAAAGCCTGGCATTGGATATGGCCGATGTTGAGGCCAGCCTTGCTGGGCCAAAACGTCCGCAGGACCGCGTGGCGCTGGGCAATGTGCCGCAGGCATTTAACGCGGCCACCGAGCTTGAGGTTAACGCCGCAGGAACCGACAAACCGGCCGTTGAGTTCACGCTCGATGGGCAGCAGCATGCGCTGCCGGAAGGCGCCGTGGTTATCGCGGCAATTACCTCTTGTACCAACACCTCAAACCCCAGCGTACTGATGGCCGCCGGGCTGCTTGCGAAAAAGGCCGCTGCGCGTGGACTGATGCCGAAGCCTTGGGTAAAAGCGTCTTTGGCTCCGGGATCGAAAGTGGTTTCCGACTATCTGGCGCATGCCGGGCTTACGCCGTATTTAGATCGCTTGGGCTTTAACCTGGTTGGCTATGGGTGTACCACCTGTATCGGTAACTCAGGTCCGCTGCCGGATCCCATTGAATCGGCGATTAAGCAGGGTGATTTGACGGTAGGGGCAGTGCTCTCCGGCAACCGTAACTTTGAAGGGCGCATTCATCCGCTGGTGAAAACCAACTGGCTGGCTTCACCGCCGCTGGTGGTAGCCTACGCGCTGGCGGGCAATATGAAGGTTAACCTCAATCTCGATCCGCTGGACTACGATGGCGGCGGCCAACCGGTTTATCTGAAAGATATCTGGCCAAGCAGCGAGGAGATAGCCCAGGCGGTTCAGCAGGTCTCCACCGAGATGTTCCACAAAGAATATGCCGAGGTGTTTGCCGGTACGCCGGAGTGGAAGGCCATTGAGGTTCCCGCCTCAGATACCTACGGCTGGCAGGAGGACTCGACCTATATTCGTCTGTCACCGTTCTTTGACACGATGGGTGTGACGCCCGATCCCGTGCAGGATATTCACGGTGCCCGGGTACTGGCGATGCTCGGCGATTCAGTCACTACCGACCATATCTCGCCTGCGGGCAGCATTAAAGCGGACAGCCCGGCTGGACGTTATCTGCAGGAAAATGGCGTCGCCAGCCGCGACTTCAACTCCTATGGCTCACGCCGCGGCAACCACCTGGTGATGATGCGCGGTACGTTTGCCAACATTCGTATCCGGAACGAAATGGTGCCCGGTGTTGAAGGCGGGATGACGCGTCTATTGCTTGGCAATGACGTGATGTCGATCTATGACGCGGCTATGCAGTACCAGAAGCAGGGGACGCCGCTGGCGGTGATTGCGGGTAAAGAATACGGTTCCGGCTCGAGCCGCGACTGGGCGGCGAAAGGACCGCGTCTACTGGGAGTCCGGGTGGTGATTGCCGAATCCTTCGAGCGTATTCACCGTTCTAACCTGATAGGGATGGGGATTCTGCCGCTGGAGTTCCCGCAAGGGGAGACGCGGAAAACGCTGAACCTGACCGGCGAAGAGCGGTTGGACATTACCGGCCTACAGCAGTTGAGTCCGGGGGTGATGATTCCGGTGGTCATCACCCGCGCCGACGGTCAGCAGCAGACGCTGCTTTGCCGCTGCCGTATCGATACGGCGACCGAACTGACCTATTACCAGAATGACGGCATCCTGCATTACGTCATCCGTAATATGTTGCATTAAGCATGTGGGGGCCGAATGTTGGCCCCCTAACTATTTGGGCCGCACGGTATTGTCAGGCGAGTGGCCACCTCACGGCAGGCGTTGCCATGTTGGCCAAACGGAACGTAGACGTGCTGGGAGAGAGGCGGTAAGTGTCGGGAAAATGGAAGGGCATACTCTGCGCGAGCAGGCGTGGAGAAAGCGTCGCCGTCTATCAAAATAAACGGCGACAGCCGCGTTACTGTTTCAGCAGATGGCCCATTTTCGCCGCTTTGGTATCGAGATAGTGGGCGTTTTTCGGGTTACGTCCAACGATAAGCGGTACGCGTTCAACGATATTGATGCCTGCCTCGGTCAGGATCTCAACCTTTTTCGGGTTGTTGGTCAGCAGACGCACGGCGTCAACACCCAGCAGTTTGAACATATCGGCACACAGCGTGAAGTCACGCTCATCGGCGGCAAATCCCAACTGGTGGTTGGCTTCAACGGTATCGTAGCCCTGATCCTGCAGCGCATAGGCGCGAATTTTATTCAGCAGACCAATATTGCGACCTTCCTGGCGATGGTACAGCAGGATACCGCGGCCTTCTTCCGCAATATGCGACAGCGCGGCTTCGAGCTGAAAACCGCAATCACAACGCAGGCTAAAGAGCGCGTCACCGGTCAAACATTCAGAGTGAACCCGCGACAGCACCGGCGTTTGCCCAGTAATATCACCAAAAACCAGCGCCACGTGATCGTGACCGGTTGCCAGTTCTTCAAAACCCACCATCAGGAAATCGCCCCATGGGGTTGGCAGTTTGGCTTCTGCCACACGTTTAAGCTGCATGTGATTCTCCAGATTATCTCGACGCCAGCGGCGCCTTCTGTTTTCCTTATTTTGCCACAACGTGCTTTACTTCACCTAATGGTGCGCGGGCAACCGCCTGTAAAGCGCACAAAATTGACATGATAATTTTCGCTAACGTTGTGACATTGATGGAAAAAGGAAGATAAATGCGCGCTATTGCCGGACGAACGACACTCGCCGCCGCCATACTATTACTCATGCCGTTTGCCGTCTGGCTGACGGGTTGGCAGTGGATCCCAGAACCGAGCGGATGGGGGCTTCACGCACTGTATGCCATCACGGAAACGGTGACCCAACCCTGGGGTATCATCACGCATCTGCTGCTCTGCGCCGTGGTTTTGTGGCAACTGCGGCCAAATCTGCGCGCATCGGTGATTCTGGTTGCCATCCTCAGTGCGGCGGTGGTGTTAGGGCAGGGGGCAAAATCGTTGGTGAAAGAGCGCGTGCAGGAGCCCAGGCCGTTTGTCATTTGGCTTGAAAAAACACAGCAAATCCCGGTAGAGCAGTTCTACACTTTAAAGCGCAGCGAACGGAGCGCTTTGGTGAAGGAACAGCTCGCGCAACAAAATGATATACCGGGTTTTTTACGCCATCATTGGCAAAAGGAAACCGGATTTGCCTTTCCATCCGGACACACCATGTTTGCAGCAACCTGGGCACTCCTTCTGGTTGGGTTGCTGTGGTCGCGTCGGCGTGCGCTGGGGCTGGCCGTGGCGATGGCGTGGGCTATTGGGGTGATGGGAAGCCGTCTGCTGTTGGGCATGCATTGGCCGCTGGATCTGATGGTGGCAACGGTGATGTCCTGGATCATGGCGACGCTGGCGTGCTGGCTGCTACAGCGGCAGTGCGGATTGCTGGAAAAAGAGACATAAAAAAGGGGGGCGACGGCAGGAAAAGAGGGAAAGGGTTGATTTTCATCGTGGTTACCCTCAGATCGTTAGCTTACGGCACGCTTTTCCATTTCGTCGTCGCGGTGAAGATGTTATTTTATAAGGCTGGGTGCTGTGTATGTACGCGTCATCCTTCAAGCTGAGTCTGCGCGGGTAGCGCTTGCTGCCATTCGGGCACAGATTGATTGATTTTGTGTCTCCACTGTAAAAGCCGCATAACGGGAAGTAATGTGAAATACCTACTGATTTTTTTATTGGTGTTAGCGATTTTCGTCATCTCAGTGACGCTGGGCGCGCAAAACGATCAGCTTGTGACCTTCAACTATTTGCTGGCGCAGGGTGAATTCAGAATTTCGACTTTACTGGCGGTGCTGTTCGCCGTTGGCTTTGCGATTGGCTGGCTGGTCTGCGGCCTGTTCTGGCTACGCGTTCGCGTATCTTTGCTGCGTGCAGAACGTAAGATTAAAAGACTGGAGCACCAGATTGCGCCAGATACGGTCGCACCGGAAACGCCGGCGGCCCCGATGGCGAAGGAATAATTAGCTATGCTGGAGTTGTTGTTTCTGCTTTTACCCGTCGCCGCCGCTTATGGCTGGTATATGGGCCGCAGAAGTGCACAACAGTCCAAACAGGACGAAGCGAACCGCTTGTCGCGTGATTACGTGGCAGGGGTAAACTTTCTTTTAAGCAACCAGCAGGACAAAGCGGTAGACCTGTTCCTCGATATGCTCAAAGAGGACACCGGCACCGTGGAAGCGCACCTGACGCTGGGCAACCTGTTCCGCTCGCGCGGTGAGGTTGATCGCGCTATTCGCATCCACCAAACCCTCATGGAAAGCGCCTCGTTGACCTACGACCAGCGTCTGCTGGCGGTGCAGCAACTCGGTCGTGATTACATGGCGGCGGGGATGTACGATCGCGCCGAAGATATGTTCAACCAGCTGGTGGATGAGACCGACTTCCGCATAAGCGCGTTACAGCAACTACTGCAGATTTATCAGGCGACCAGCGACTGGCAAAAAGCCATTGATACCGCCGAACGCCTGGTGAAGCTGGGTAAAGATAAGCATCGTGGTGAAATTGCCCATTTCTGGTGTGAACTGGCGCTGCAGCAAATGGGTAACGACGAATTGGATAAAGCCATGTCGTTGCTTAAGCGCGGTGCGGCGGCCGATCCGTCAAGCGCCCGTGTGTCCATCATGATGGGGCGCGCGTGGATGGCCAAGGGCGACTACGCCAAAGCCATGGACAGCCTGCTGCGCGTGATCGACCAGGATAAAGAGCTGGTGAGTGAAACGCTGGAAATGCTGCAAACCTGCTATCACCAGTTGGGAAAAAACAGCGAGTGGGAGCATTTCCTGCAGCGCTGTGTGGAAGAAAATACCGGCGCGACGGCTGAGCTGATGCTGGCTCAGGTGATGGAACAGGGTAAGGGCAGTGAAGCGGCGCAAACGTATGTGACCCGCCAGCTGCAGCGACACCCGACCATGCGCGTGTTTCATAAGTTGATGGATTACCACCTCAACGAAGCAGAAGAAGGGCGCGCCAAAGAGAGCCTGATGGTGCTGCGTGATATGGTGGGTGAGCAGGTGCGCAGTAAGCCGCGTTACCGCTGCCAGAAATGTGGCTTTACCGCCTACACCATGTACTGGCACTGCCCGTCCTGTCGGGCGTGGTCGACCATTAAACCGATTCGTGGGTTGGATGGCCAGTAAGCGTTAACCCCCCCTTCTTAGAGACAACATTCCCTAATTTCCTCTGACGCGGCCTTCCGGCATTGTGCCTGCTGGGTCGTGCAGGTAGAATGCTGCCCGTTTACCTTTTCCGCACCCCGCGTGCCCATCAATAAGAAGGTCCAGTCATGTCCGTTGCTTCATCTTCTTCCCGTGTTGTTACCTCCTCTCCTGTTGTTGTCGCGCTCGACTATGATAATCGCGACAAGGCGCTGGCTTTCGTTGACCGTATCGACCCGCGCGACTGCCGCCTGAAGGTGGGGAAAGAGATGTTCACGCTGTTTGGCCCACAGCTGGTGCGTGATTTACAGCAGCGCGGTTTTGATATTTTTCTGGATCTGAAATTCCACGATATTCCCAACACCACGGCGCATGCGGTGGCGGCCGCGGCGGATCTCGGCGTGTGGATGGTGAACGTGCATGCGTCCGGTGGCGCACGAATGATGACGGCGGTGCGCGAAGCGCTTAACGCCTTCGGTAACGATGCGCCGTTGCTGATTGCCGTGACCGTATTGACCAGCATGGAGTCCAGCGATCTGCTGGATTTAGGCATCACGCTGTCGCCGGCAGACTATGCGGCGAAGCTGGCGCAGCTGACCAAAAATTGCGGTCTGGACGGCGTGGTGTGTTCCGCGCAGGAAGCGGTGCGCTTCAAGCAGGAATTAGGCCAGGCGTTCAAACTGATAACGCCGGGTATCCGTCCTGCTGGCAGCGAAGCGGGCGATCAGCGTCGCATTATGACGCCAGAGCAGGCGCAGACGGCAGGCGTTGACTATATGGTTATCGGCCGTCCGGTCACTCAGTCTGCCGATCCGGCACAAACTTTACGCAGCATTAACGCATCGTTGAATTTGGGGGCGTAATGAACGACAGCAACAGCCGTCTGGTCTACTCGACCGAAAGCGGGCGGATTGATGAGCCTAAAGTGGCAGCGGAACGGCCTAAAGGCGACGGTATCGTGCGGATTCAACGCCAGACCAGCGGGCGTAAAGGCAAGGGCGTATGCCTGATCACCGGCATCGATCTCGACGATGATGCGCTGGCCAAGTTGGCGGCGGAGCTGAAAAAGAAATGCGGCTGCGGCGGATCGTTAAAAGATGGCGTGATTGAAATTCAGGGCGATAAGCGAGACTTGATAAAAACGCTGCTGGAAGCCAAAGGAATGAAGGTGAAGCTGGCTGGTGGCTAAGCCGTCAGCGTTCCGGGTACGCATCGCGTCATCGGCTACCGCTTTCCTGATAAATAAAAAGGGCTCCTTTGTTCGGAGCCCTGATATTCGAGTCGAATCCACGACCTTATTGCGGATTATTTGCCAACCTGGTGACCGATAATCCCGCCGACCGCAGCGCCACCCAACGTACCCAGTGCGCTACCATCTGTTAATACTGCGCCACCGATGGCGCCAGCACCGGCACCCAGCGCGGTGTTACGGTCACGTTTGGACCAGTTAGAACATGCGCTCAGCGACATGACCAGCGTTACGGCTAAAACTGCAGCAGTCATTTTCTTGCTCATTGAATTCATTTTATTTCTCCTGAATATTCTATTCACGGAAGAAGCCCTTTCATTATAGCAGCTGCCAGAAGTACTCAGAGCATTGTCCGTGAAGCTTGTTGCGCAGGTTGTAAATTGGTTGCTAAAAGTTACGCAAGTGATAGTTACTTCCTGTTATATCGCTAACAGTAATTTTACGATTTTGTGATGTTGCTGACAGGTAAAAAATCTTAATTCAGGGGTCGGAAAACTCTCATAGCGAGACGGGTTATTCAGCGGTGAAAACCGGGTGGGAAGCCCGATGCTGGGGGCATCGGGGCATAATCGTTATGGGCGTTTGACGATGTTAACCGTCAGGCCAGCTTGCTCCAGCTGAAGCTGCTTTTCCGTGGCCAGATGGTCATCGGTGATCACCCGTTTGAAATGACTCATTGGCCCAAGCGGATACGGATGAATGGCGCCAAACTTAGAGCTATCGGTAAGGACAATGGCCTCACTGCCTTTTTCCAGCACCGCGTTGACGATATCCGCGCGCATCATGTCGCGTCCGGTAAAGCCTGTTTCAGGCTGCCAGCCGTCAATACCGATAAACGCTTTGCTGAAATGCACCTGCTGAATGTACTGCCGGGTGAGTGGGCCAACCATGCTTTCGCTTTTCTTCTGATAGATGCCGCCCAGCAGAATCACTTCCCCAGGCGTCTCTTTGAGCAGATGCGCGATATAGCTGCTGACGGTAATAATCGTAATGTCGGGCTGAGTGGCCAGCGCGCGCGCCAAAAGGGCGTTGCTGCTACCGTTTTCGATAAATACCGTTTCCCCAGGGCGCACCAGCGAAGCGGCGAAATCAGCCAGCTCGCGCTTGAGCGCAAAATTATTCATCATGCGGGTTTCAACGTCTTCGCTATCCAGCGGCACGGCGAAGCCGTGCGTCCGGCGCAGATAACTCTGATTCTCCAGCAGGTTCAAGTCCTGGCGAATGGTCACTTCCGAGACGCCGGTTAGTTTTGCCAGTTCGGCCACGCTCATCCGGCCTTTATCAATGACCTGCTGTAAAATGGTTTGCTGTCGGGAATTCATAATCAATGCATCAATATCTCTGTGCGTAAACGGCCGTTCACACGGTGACCGCTGTACGCAGGGCGAATGGTGTCAGATTTCCCACGGGGATTTTGGCTGACCTGATCGGTTGTCGCGTTCGTCTGCAGCGTGCGCCAATAATTCCGATTTTAATATTTCC
This sequence comes from Kluyvera cryocrescens NBRC 102467, assembly GCF_001571285.1. Taxonomy (GTDB): domain Bacteria; phylum Pseudomonadota; class Gammaproteobacteria; order Enterobacterales; family Enterobacteriaceae; genus Kluyvera; species Kluyvera cryocrescens. The sequence continues at coordinate 30,014 of NZ_BCTM01000002.1, forward strand.
AGGTTATTGATTGCGGAATGGGTGTCGCCGCCGACCAGAATATCAAGGACGGTATCAATACGTTGGGCTAGCTGACGCGCATCGAGCTCGGACATAGTGGGATCCTGTTGATAAATTCGATTGAAATCAATGATGCTAAATTTACTGACAAAAGAGAAGTGAAAAAATGGCTTAGCTTATAACCCTCGATCGTGCTTTCAGCCAGCGCTCAAGCTCGGCGGCGGGCATTGGCCGAGCGAACAGGTACCCCTGGCGTTCGTCGACACCGTTTTGCGTCAGAAATGCATCGTCGGCGGTATCTTCCACCCCTTCGGCAATAATGCGTAAATTCAGCGCTCTGGCTACCGCAATGATCGCGAGCACCAGCGATTGCGAGACCGAACGATCGTGCACTCGCTGGACAAACGTATGGTCGAGCTTGAGTGTATCAATCGGAAAACGCGCCAGCTGCGACAGCGAGGAGTAGCCGGTACCAAAATCATCGAGATGAATTTGTGCGCCCAGCGAACGGAACTGTTGGATGACTTCCAGCGCCTGCTCGGCGTTATCAATAAGACAGCTTTCGGTAAGCTCAATATCAATAGGGCAGCGGTCAAAGTGCTGCGTTTTCAGAGCCTGCGTCAGCTCGCTAAAAATCGACTGATCGACCAACTGTCTGGCAGAAACATTCACGGCAACGCGCAGATGAATCCCCTTATCGCGCCACAGCGCCAGCTGGCGGATGGTATCCAGCATCACCCATCGCCCTAGTGGCACGATCAGGCCAGACTCTTCGGCATAAGAGATGAAGTCCATCGGCGGGATGAGCCCGCGTTCCGGCGAATTCCAGCGCACCAGCGCTTCCAGACTGTGTACCTGGCCATCCAGTGCCACCTTCGGCTGATAATGAATCACCAGCTGATTACTTTGCAATGCTTTGCGCAGGTTGGTATCCAGCCACAAATATTCGAATACCCGCTTATTCATTTCGGGAGTGAAGACGCTAAAGCGACCGCGTCCGTTTTCCTTGGCGGTGTACATGGCGGTATCCGCATTGCGAATGAGACTTTCCCGATCCTGCCCGTGCTGTGGGGCAATGGAGATCCCGAGGGAACAGCCGCTGTAAACTTCAATCAGCCCGATGCGGAAGGGGTCGCGCAGGCGGGTGAGTACCCGCGATGCCATCGCCTCCAGCGCGCTCTGTGAGGTTCCGGTGGCTAAGACGATAAACTCATCGCCGCCCAATCTGGCGAGCGTCTGCCCCTCTTCAAGGCAGCTTAAAATCGACAGCGCTACGGATTGCAGCAGTTGATCGCCAAAAACATGGCCGTAGGCATCGTTAACCTTCTTGAAGTTGTCGAGATCAAAGTACACCAGGCCGATTTGTTCCTCGGGCCCGCGCTTGTCGATAGCCTCACCAATGAGCTCATTAATAGCATGGCGGTTGGGAAGGCCGGTAATGGTGTCCGTGTTCGCCAGTACCCGCAGGCGCTCCTGGGCCCGCCGCTCCTCGGTGATATCGGTGCCGGAACAGATAAGGTAGATTTCATTTTTACCGCTGCCGCTGTGCACAAAGCGGTTACGAAACAAAAACAGACGCGGCCCTTTGCGCGTTTTTATCCAACGCTCCACTTCATAGGGGCCGCCATTGGAAAAAAACTGGCTAACGTTTTCCCTTGCCGCGGCAGCCTCGGTTTGGGTCATAAACAGTTCAAATGCCGTTTTGCCAATCACATCCTGCTCTTTCAGCCCGGTGTACTCTTCACACAAGCGATTGAAGCGCTGGATTTTGCCGTCGCGATCGAGGATCACGATCACTGCGTTGGCTTCCGATACCACCTGTTCGGCAAAGAGCAATCCCTGAAGCAGGTCGCGGGCAACGGAGGAGGTGTCAAACCAGGACGAGGCGGTGCCTGCCCATTCGGTGCAGCTCACTTTGCGGCCAATCAAATGAACGGGAACGTCGTAGCCATTAAGCGGGATAGTAACGGCGACGCTGGAAGTGGTGACGGTCATGGCGTGAATTCGGCGGATATTTTCTTCGCTCAGGGTTACGGTCATCTCGGCGCTGGCGTCCGGATCAACGCTAATGTGAAGCGTGAGGCTATCGCGCGATAAGCGCCAGTAGAGGCTGGTTTCACCCGAATTGGGGTCCAGAAGGTTCTGCGCCAAAGACTGAGTCATTATTTCTCCCATTTACACCCACGTTCAAGTGCGCCCGGAAACGTATGCCTGGTATTTAGTGTGAACGCTTTTCGGGATTTCGCTGGGAAAAAAGAGGGTAGATGTGCGGGAGATAAAAAAAACGGCCCCGAGGGGGCCGTTTAGTGCGGTTTAGGCAACCGGACGGGCAATCACGCTGCGGGTCTCCATACGGACCTCCGCGATGGTGACATCAATGACGTCAGTGACCTTATACGCCACTTCGCCTTTGATTTGCACGGTGCCATTTTCCTGGCTGCATACCATTTCATCACGCACGGCGTGCAGGAACGGCGCAGGGATAAAGGCAACGGCGCCGTTATCGACCAGACGCACGCGCATACCGCCGCGGCTCACATCGATGATCTCTGCAGCAAAGCGTGTTTCGGTTCCGGCCTGCGGATTGAGATAACGCGCATACAGCCAGTCGGCAACGTCGCGTTCCGCCATACGGTTCAAACGACGACGCTCGGCCATCTGTACCGTCACGTCATCCTGTGGACGAGCAACGGATTCACCTTTAATAATCGCTTTCAGCAGGCGATGGTTCACCATGTCGCCGTACTTACGAATCGGTGATGTCCAGGTGGCGTAGGCTTCAAGGCCTAAGCCAAAGTGCGGGCCCGGTTCAGTGCTAATTTCCGCAAACGACTGGAAGCGACGAATGCGGCTATCAAGGAAGCCGGTAGGCTGAGCATCCAGTTCGCGACGCAGTTTGCAGAATCCATCCAGCGTCAGTACTTCAACCGGATCGACATGCACGTCGTGCGTTTTCAGCAGGGCGGCCAGCGCTTCGGTGTTATCAGGGGCAAAACCGGTATGGACGTTGTAGATACCAAAACCGAGTTTGTCGCGCAGCACGCGCGCGGCGCAAATGTTGGCGGCAATCATCGACTCTTCGACGATACGGTTAGCGATGCGACGCGGCTCGGCAACGATATCCAGCACTTCGCCTTTCTCACCCAATACGAAACGGTAGTCCGGACGGTCTTTGAACACCAGCGCATGGGTTTTACGCCATTCGCTACGCACCTGGCACACGCGGGCGAGTAGGGTGATCTGGCGGGCAATCGCCTCGCTCGGTGGCTGCCAGCTACCGCTGTTTTCCAGCCAACCGGAAACATCGTCATAGGCCAGTTTGGCTTTTGATTCGATGTTGGCGGCAAAGAATTCAATGTTGTCTTCGATGGTACCGTCAGCGGCCAGCGTCATGCGGCAGGCCAGTACTGGGCGCACCAGGTTGGCGCGCAGCGAACACAGATCGTCAGACAGCTCGCGCGGCAGCATCGGGATGTTGAAGCCTGGCAGGTAGTTGGTGAAGGCGCGAATTTTCGCTGCATCATCCAGCTTGCTGCCTTCGACAATCCATGCGGTCGGATCGGCAATGGCGACGGTCAGCAGCAGTTTGCCCTCAGTGCCTTCTTCGACGTACAGCGCATCATCCATATCTTCGGTGCTGGCGCTGTCGATAGTCACGAAGTCCAGCGCCGTCAGATCGCGGCGCTCCAGGCCTTCATCCTGCATCTCCGTCGCCACACCGTCTGGCGCTTCTTTTTCCAGATTATGGCGAGCAAGGGTAACCCACCACGGTACGAAGTGGTCATCACCAAAGGTAATAAACTTGGTCAGTTCGGCGTAGAAGGTGCGGTCGCCTTTCAGCGGATGACGGCGCATTTCTGCAACGGCCCAGTCACCCTCTTTGAAATCGTGTGTCACATTGCGATCGGCGCGGCAAGGGATGGCATCTTTCAGCAGCGGGTGGTCTGGCACGATAGACAGACGATCGTCTTTACGATGGACTTTACCCACAAAGCGAGTCAGGAACGGTTCAACCAGTTCTTCCGGCTCAGCGCTCTCTTTGCCTTTATCGGCATGAATGACGGCAATAATACGGTCGCCGTGCATCACTTTTTTCATCTGCGGCGGTGAAATAAAGTAGCTTTTTTGCGCGTCAACCTCGAGGAAACCGAAACCTTTTTCCGTGGCTTTAACGACCCCTTCCGCACGCGGCGTCTGGGAATGAAGTTGCTGTTTTAGCTGCGCGAGCAGCGGGTTATCCTGAAGCATAATGTTCTATTTTCGTGGCCAAAAGAGCGGCTGACATTTTTACGCGAATCCATGGGTCGCAGCAAGCGCTGTTTCACCCTTTTACGTAACTTGTTGCGCGCTGCCAAGGGCAATACGCAGGCGGTTCAGCCAGCCACTTAATGCGCTCCAGGCGAGCAACGTTATCGCATCCGGTGTGGAAAGCCCTTGTTCAATGAGAGGACTTAACTGGGCGGCGCTAAATCGATCCGGTGCTCGCGTCAACAATTGGGTCGCCTGGGCGACGGCACGCTCACAGGGATAGTGGTGACACCAGGCCTGAATGGCGCGTTCACCGTTACGTACCGCGTCCGGCAGGCCGCTAGCGCCTTGCCATTGGGTGCTGTAGTGATTAAAACAGCTCACGCTGCCGTTGATGCGCGCGGGAATGAGGGCGAAGAGCGGCTGCAGCGGATGGGTAAACGACAGTGCATTAATAAGCTCTCCCAGGCGATTGAGCACGCTCTCTTCCAGGGCGAGGACCGGGGCGAGCGTTGCTAGCTCAGGAACCTGCTGCCAGCGCGCAAGCGCTTCGCCCTGCGGTGTATTGGCCTGATGCGCCTCCAGGCCGTCCATATCCGTATGCCATGGTGAATGCTCATCCAAAAACGGCCCGGCATCGGCATCTTCCTGCACAGGCATTCCGGGGATCCACCGTACCGGAAAGCCCATATAGGCCTGAAACAGCGCGATAACACGGGCCTGAAAACAGACAAAACCAACGACCTGATTAATCAGAATAATGTCGTGCTGCGTGAGTCCAACATCGTCCAACTGCTGACGGGCCCGCGGGGTGATAATTGATGGCGAACTCGCCAGTTGACGAGCGTACTGGGTGATCTGCGCTAACCGACGATTACTTTCACGCGACGAATCCGGGCCGGGTAACGGCGCCAGACGGGCGGCATAGTGGTTACAAAGACGCTGCACGCCGGATACCTGTGCGACGGTTAACGCTGTACTTAAACGGTCATAGGCACTGAAGGTACGCAGACGGCTGGTGGCAACGGCATCGGGGAATAGGGTGTTGGCCAGTTGACGAGCGGCGTTTAGCCACTGCTGGCTAGCGTTGAACAGGGCATCGGGCAGCGCCAAATCGAGTAAAAATCGGTCGTCAACGTGCGCGGCTTCGGGAACCAACGGCATGACATCACTGTGCTGGGTTCTCGACTGGGTTTCGTGATACCAGTGGTTTTTGCCGGAAACGTGGCGTGGCTCCATGGGTGTTCCTTGAATTGAAAGTGGCGAGCCAGCCGCTTCAATAAATGATGTTGCCGGATCGTTATGGTTAATTATCCTGGCGCATGCGTGACGAGGGAGAAAATATTGTTCGGTGCTAATTAATAACTTACAGGAATAACAAAGGCGGGAAGTGGGGGAATCCCGGAGTCAGCGTCGGGCGCCAACTCCGGTTTTTAGTGCGCTAAACTTATTTCAGTTCCAGCTCGTTCATTGCAGCGATGCTGAAACCGCCGTCAACGTGCAGAACTTCGCCGGATACGCCAGCGGATAGGTTAGAACACAGGAAGGCTGCGGAGTTACCCACATCTTCGATGGTCACGGTGCGACGGATTGGGGTCACCGCTTCGCAATGTGCCAGCATTTTACGGAAATCTTTGATACCGGAAGCGGCCAGAGTACGGATAGGACCCGCAGAGATGGCGTTTACACGGATACCTTCTGGGCCCATGGCATTAGCCATGTAGCGCACGTTTGCTTCCAGAGACGCTTTTGCCAGACCCATCACGTTGTAGTTAGGGATAGCACGCTCTGCGCCCAGGTAGGACAGGGTCAGCAGGGCGGAGTCTGGGTTCAGCATGCTGCGGCACGCTTTCGCCATGGCGACAAAGCTGTAGGCGCTGATGTCGTGAGCGATTTTGAAGCCTTCACGGGTTACCGCATTCACGTAGTCGCCGTCCAGTTGGTCAGCAGGTGCAAAACCGATGGAGTGAACGAAGCCGTCAAATTTTGGCCATACTTTTGCCAGTTCAGTGAACAGGGATTCGATGCTCGCATCTTCAGCCACATCGCACGGCAGCACAATGCTGGAGTCCAGGGAGGCGGCGAACTCTTCTACACGGCCTTTCAGTTTGTCGTTCTGATAGGTGAACGCCAGTTCAGCCCCTTCGCGACGCATTGCCTGTGCAATACCGTAGGCGATGGACAGTTTGCTGGCGACGCCAGTAATCAGAATGCGCTTACCGGAAAGAAAACCCATAGCTATTAATCCTTATATTCATTGTTATGGCGGCCTGTTAAACACGCAGGCGGCCGTTAAATCGCGGCGATTCTAGCATGAGTCGCCAGAAATCGTTACTCCGACCACTACAGCGCGGTCTGACTAGCGATCTTTACGCCAGGCATCGGCGGTGAGTGCCTCGCCAAAATGCCCGGCAATCAACCGTTTAGTTAAATCATGCAGCGGGGAGGCCAGAACGTCAGCGGTGCTTCCACGCTCGACCACTTCGCCCTGATGCATCACCAGCACCTGATCGCTAATATGCTTCATCATCCCCAGATGCTGGGTGACGTAGATATAAGAGATACCTTGTTTTTCCTGTAATTCCAGCATCAGGTTCACAAGTTGCGAACGCATCGACATATCCAGCGAAGCCAGCGCTTCATCGCAGATAATGACTTTTGGCCGCAGAATTAGCGCGCGGGCCAGCCCCAAACGCTGTTTTTGCCCCGGTGCCAGCATATGCGGGTAGTAGCTGACATGGTCCGGCAGCAGCCCGACCAAGCGCAGGGTGTCGATAATTTGCTTACGCCGTGCCTCGGGCTCAAGGTCGGTGTTTAACCGCAGCGGGAAATCGAGGATCTGCGAAATACGCTGACGCGGGTTCAGCGAGGTGCTCGGATCCTGAAAGATCATGCGAATGCGCTGGCTACGGAAAGAATAATCGCCGTACTCCAGCGGATGATCGTCAATCAGCAATTCGCCGGTGGTTGGTTCCACCATTCCCGCCAGCATTTTGGCTAACGTCGATTTACCCGAGCCGTTTTCACCAATAATCGCCAGCGTCTGCTTTTCGCGCAGGGTAAAGCTCAGCGGTTTAACCGCCTGCAGCGTTTGCCGGTGAAACCAACCGGTGCGGTAGCGAAAGGTTTTACTCAGATTGCGCACTTCGAGCAATGTTTCAACCATGTCACTCTTTCTCCATATTGAGCGGGAAATGACAGGCGAACAGATGGTTCTTCGCTCCCGTCAGACGCGGGGTTTCAATGCATTTACGCTGGGCGTAAGGGCAACGTGGCCCCAAACGGCATCCCATCGGCAGCTGTTCCAGCAGCGGAATCGCGCCGGAAAGTGTATTTAAGCGGCTTTTATGCGGCATCGAGCGGCCAAAATCGGGGATCGCGCGAATCAGCGCCTGGGTATACGGATGATGGGGAATGGTCACCAGCTCTTCGCTCGGTGCACTTTCCACCGTCTGCCCGCAGTACATGACGTTAATTTTGTCCGCCCAATGGGTCAGCATCTGCAAATCATGTGAAATGAGCAAAATGGTGGTGTTGTTATTCTGGTTGAGCCCCGTCAGCAGGCGGAAGATCTGCGCCTGGGTGGTGGGCTCCATGGCGTTGGTCGGCTCATCGGCGATCAGCAGGCGCGGCTGGTTGGCCAGCGCGATAGCAATCATCACCTTCTGACATTCCCCTTCGGTCAGTTCATAGGGAAAACTGCGCATCGCATCTTTGTGATCTTTAATCCCTACGCGGTGGAGCAGCTCAATCGCCCGACGTTTACGCCAGCCGAAACGTTGCCACCAGTGGCCCTTGAAGGTCCAGCCGGGAATGTTCTGCGTAAGCTGTTTGCCGACCCGCTCAGAAGGGTCGAGACATGACTGCGGCTCCTGGAAAATCATCGACACGTTATGCCCAACCAGCCGGCGACGCTCACGGTTAGAAAGGCGTAGCAGATCGATATCATCGAAACGCATACGGTCGGCGGTCACGCGCCAGTTATCCTTATTCACTCCGCAAATGGCTTTGGCGATAAGGCTCTTGCCGGAACCAGACTCACCAACCAGCCCGCGGATTTCACCTTCAGCCAGCGTCATGCTGACGCGATCGACCGCTTTTACCCAACCTTCGTTGGTTTTAAATTCAATGGTGAGATTGCGAATATCAAGTAATGGCATTATTCCACCCCCGCATTAATGGCGCGACGAATGCCATCACCCAGCAGGTTAACCAGCAGCACGCTGACCATGATAGCCGCCCCTGGCAGCATCACGGTCCACGGCGCCACATAAATAAGCTCTAGCGCATCGCCGAGCATCGCGCCCCATTCCGGCGACGGCAGTTGGGCACCCAGGTCGAGAAAACCGAGCGCAGCGATGTCGAGGATGGCCATTGACAGGGCGCGGGTGATCTCGGTGACCAGTCCGGCGGCGATATTGGGCAAAATAGCGAACCACAAAATATTCAGCGTGGTGGCACCATCCAGACGCGCGGCAATAACGTAATCACGCTCCAGCTCATCGTGCACCATGCTGTAAATGGAACGCACCATACGCGGCAGCAGAGCCAGCCAAACGGCAAACATCGCATGCGAGAGATGCGGGCCAGCAAAGGCCACCACGATAATCGCCAGCAGCAGCGACGGAATCGACAGCAGGGTGTCGAGAATATGGTTGAGCACCGCAGAGCGTAAACCATGGGTAGATCCGGCAAACGCGCCCAGCACCAGGCCAAACGCCGTCGCGGCGAGCGTCACCACAAACGCCCCGCCAACCGTCGGTGCGGCACCGCTCAGCAAACGGCTCAGCACGTCGCGGCCTAAATCATCGGTGCCCAGGAAGAAGGAGACTTCGCCATAGCGCGACCATGATGGCGGGAGCAGTTGATAACCGAGGAACTGTTGATCGATGCCGTATGGTGCAAACCAGCCGCCGAATACGCAGACCAAAATCAGCCCGATACAGCCGTAAAAGCCGATCATCGCAGTGGTATCACCGTAGAATTTACGCCACACGGTGCGCAGTGCGCCCGGCGGCCGCTTTTCAAGGTAGACGCTATCGTAGGGCATACCATTCCTTATGTTTCAGCGGGTTAGCCATAGCACCCAAAATATCGGAGATCACGTTAATGATGATCACCAATGCGCCAATCACCATTACGCCCGCAGAGATCGCGGCGTAGTCCTGTTGGCGAATGGCGTTAATCATCCAGCGTCCAAGCCCTGGCCAACTGAAAACCATCTCGGTGATCATCGCCAGGGTCAGCATGGTAGAAAACTGCAGGCCCAGACGCGGGATCACCGGCGGCAGCGCATTATGCAGCACGTGGCGACGCAGAATCGTCAGGCGAGAAACCCCGCGGGTGGCGGCGGCCTTAACGTAGTTGGAATCGTAGATGGCGATGGTGCTAATACGCATCAACCGCACCACTTCGGTGGTTGGCGCGACGGCCAGCGTCAGCACAGGCAGCACCATATGACGCAGGGCGCTGATGATCATCTCATGGCGCCACGGCGAGTCGGATAGCCACGCATCGATCAGCGCAAAACCGGTGACGTTTTTCACTTCATACAGCAGGTCGAAGCGACCGGAAACCGGCAACCAGCCGAGCGTTAACGAGAAAAACAGCGTGAGTAGCAGCGCCAGCCAGAATACTGGGATGGAAAAGCCGAGCAGGGCAAAGAAGCTAATCACTTTATCCTGCCATTTGTTGCGGGTGATCCCCGCCAGCATTCCGACCGGAATACCGACCAGCAGCGCAAAGCCAAAGGCCATAATGCACAACTCCATCGTCGCCGGGAATACCTGACGGAGCTGTTCGGAAATCGGTTGGCCGTTGATGCTGGAAACGCCGAAGTCCCAGTGCATCACGCTATCGAACCAGAAGGCCCAGGCGTTCCACAGTGACGCCCCCTGTAAAGGCGCGTGCGGCGTAAAGTAGCTTAGACAAAAGCCGACGACGGTCAGGAAAAACAGCGTGACCAACAGCAGCAGCAGGCGACGAAGGGTGAAAATGATCATGGTTTCTGCACCTTCTCTTCTTTTTCCCGCGACACGCCGGCGAATGAGGCGTTACCAAACGGACTCAATACCAGCCCTTTCATATCGTAACGATAGGCCTGCAAACGCAGCGAAGACGCCAGCGGCAGGATGGGCAGTTCGCGTGCCAGAATCTGCTGGGCTTCGTCATAGGCATCAATACGTGACGCCAGCTGCTGGGAATCCAATGCTTTTCTCAGGACGCTATCAAACTCGCGATTACACCAGTGCGCAAGGTTGGTCTGTGAGGTAATGGCCGCGCAGCTTAACAGAGGACGGAAAAAACTGTCCGGATCGTTACTGTCGGTGGCCCAACCGGAAAGCGTCAGATCATGATTCATATCCATCAGACGCGCTTCCTGGAAACGCCCTTCAACCGGAACAATCACCACTTTTACCCCGATCTGCGCCATATCCGCCTGAATCAGTTCGGCGGTTTTCAGCGGGCTAGGGTTCCACGCTTGCGAACTGGTTGGCACCCACAGATGCAGCGTGAGCTTATCGATGCCCAGCGCTTGCAGCCGGCGACGTCCCTCTTGCGGATTGTATTCCGTAATTTTAGCTTCGTTATCGTAGGCCCAGGAGGCGCGCGGCAAAATAGAGGCTGCTGTTTCTGCCGTGCCGTAATAAATCGACTGCATCAGGCGCTGATTGTTAATAGCCAATGACAACGCATGGCGTACTTCAGGATTATTCAGCGGCGGCTTGTCGGTATTAAACGCCAGATAGGCGATGTTCATTCCCGGGCGCAGCGTCAGGCGAAGACGAGGGTCATCGCGTAAAATGGTGAGCTGACTGGCGGCTGGCCACGCCAGCACATCGCACTCGCCGGTTAACAGTTTTGACAATCGACCAGTACCACCAGAGCCCAGATCAACCACCACTTGCGGCATTAGCGGCGTTCCGCGCCAGAATTTCGGGTGGCGCTGTAGGCGAATATACTGCCCGGCCTGATACTCATCGAGCTGGAACGGCCCGGTACCTACCGGCTGACGATCCAGCAGTTCCTGGTGGTCCTGTTTCGTCAACTTCGCGGCATATTCAGCCGACATGACCGATGCGTAATGGGTTGCAAGGTGCCAGAGGAATGATGCGTCTGGGCGGGTCAGACGAAATTCTACGGTATGGTTATCCAGCTTGCGGACGCTCTGCACGCTATCGGCGAACTGGAGACTATCAAAGTAGGGGAATGCGCTACCGTTGACGTTATGCCATGGGTGCTTGCGGTCGAAAATGCGCTCAAAGGTGAAGACCACATCGTCAGCATTCAGCGCCCGCGTTGGGCTAAACCAGCGGGTAGTCTGGAACTGCACGTCGTTACGCAAATGGAAACGGTAAGTTGCGCCGTTGTCCAGCACCTCCCAGCTTTCAGCCAGCTCCGGCACCAGACGATAGGTATAAGGGTCGACATCCAGCAGGCGGTCGTAGAGCTGAGCCGCGAGGGTATCAACAATCAGCCCGCTGCCCGCTTTTTGGGGATTGAAGGTGTTGACCTGCCCGCTAACGCAGTAGACAAAGCCGCTGTCGCGAATGTCGGCACGGGGTGGGGTGAGCGGTTGCGGTGCGGCAATCGCCTGGCCGCAGATTAACCCCAGTGCTGCCAGGAAAGGTGACAAATTCAGGCGCATAGTTTCATTATTTTTTCGATTGATCTGCAAAGTGTATCGCACTTACGGCGGTCAGGGGAAAATGTCTGAATTCAACTGGCTTAAAAGTCACCAGTCAAGCCAGTTCATATCACTTAAAACGCGATTTTGCTTCGTATTTGGCCTGCATAACGGTGGATATTGGGCTGGAGAAATGATGGGAGGGGGGTCATCTCCCCACGGATTAACGCTGCGCTAATTCACTCATCAGTGAGCTGGCGCAGACCAATGTTTTGTTTTCAATGATGATTTTTTGGCTGCTTTTCAGCCTGGCAAGGATTTTCATCACATAGCTACGTGAAAGCAGCGTTTTATTCATGATGTATTGCGCAGGCGTGATGCTCAAACGAATATCTTCAGGTTCATCCATCAATGCGAGAATTTGGTTGCAGATTAATTCATAACTTGACCGCCCGGTCAGGCGGTTAATCATGCCGCTGAATTCATACGACTGATAGGCAAGGATGATGGCCAGGCTTTGCCATAGGTTGTTGTCTGCTATCACATCTTTGACTTTATCAGTACTGGCCATCATCACGACGCACTCTTTTTCCGGGCGGATGTAATACTCTTCGCCGTAAGGAAGTATCACGTTATTCAGACCTGCGATGTGCGGTGCGCGAATATTGCTTAACATTAATCCGTCAGAGTTTCGGCAAAACGCACCGTAGCCTTCAAATAAAAAATAGCAAACGTCCTGGCCTGAATACACCAGGTTTAGCTTCTTATTTTTATGACAATCAATAACTTTAACAAATGGTAAAATAGCATCCATAATGATGTGGTGGTGCTGGATCGGCTTCTTCCCCCACACCTGGTAGGCTGCTGTTTTTAATGAATTGCTCATGATTGATATATTAATTAAACATAATCGAGGTGATGAATGATATGGCGCTTCATCTTCTCTGTGAATCTAGTTTAGCTAAACTATCAATTCATAATTGCTGTTGCTCGAAAGTGAATTCACAGATTAAGTTCCTATTACGCTATGAATCTATTCATATTAATTATATGTCAGCGTAATTGAAGCCGACGAGTTTGCTGAACCCGCGGTCACTACCGCCCCTGTTTTGAAATAGCTGGCACTGAAAATTAGCTGTTCCTGAGAGCCTGTACCGCCGCTGGAGTATGTGCTGCCGTTTCTTGAGGACGAGAACAGGGTGATGCTTTGGTTCAGTGGCAGACCATTACTACCGCTATTATAGCCGCTGGATTGTAGCCCAAGCTGTACCCCAATGCCGCTGGCAACGTCTGCGTTTCCCTCACCGGTTAGCGCGATAACGGTATTATTGGCATTGTTACCTGCCGCCGGTGTGCCGTTAAGGGACAATGAGACGTTGGTGCCAGACTCACAGCTCAGGGTCACGGTTTGAGTATCCGGAGCGGCGATTTTGGTTGTCGAATCAAACTCAGCCATCTTTATTGAACCGAATGCAAAGTTGATGGATGAGACATCGGCGTTGCAGCCCATGGCTTTAATGGTGACGTTGGTGTTGGTGAGCGCCACGTTTGAGGCAACGTCACCGCTAGCGGTGTGGCTGCTGCTTTCGCGAAACTCCACCTGGGCAAGCGGGCTACCAAAGCTCAGTTGTCCAGATGAAATAGGTCCGCCGAGTGCCACGAGTTCAACTTTATACTGTGAATTGCGGAGTTCATGGTCGCTACCACGATCGCCATCATGCCAGTTATTATCAATAGGCATGGCACCATCATAGGGCCCAGCCTGATTTTGGGCAGTCACTCTTACGCCTAGCCCCGGGATATTAGTGGGCATAACCTGCGTACCGCCAGGGCTATCAACCTGCGGGCCGTTGAGATAGAAAAACCCCACAACATAGTTTCTACCACAGCCGCTGATCGTGAGATCTGAATTTGAGCCAGATTTCCAACCGGAATCATAAAGAGGGTCACCTGCACTATAGCTACGGCTTTCGACAACCACATTTGCCGGGAGGGCAATAGTCGAGGTGCTGATACTTTTGTCTGCAAAGATCCCGCCGCCGCGAGCACAGTTAGCGAAACTGGGTTGGCTAAAGAGGATGAATAAAATAAAGAAGAACAGTTGGTTAATTTTCATATGCTGTATCGCACCGTGAGTATTATTCGTAGGTAAAGTTCAGCGTCACTGCACTCTTAAAATCGCCGGCGGTTGGTGTACCGTGCGGGGTATACATTCGCGCGATGAAAGACAGTACCTTGCTACCGCTTCCGGGAATCAGCGGCATCGTGTAATTGACGCCGTTGGCCAAATTGATAAGGGCATTACCGTCCAGATTAAGAAGCTGCAGCCCAACGTCTTGCGCGCCGTCGGCGAGTTCGTTAGCGTAAATCGCCGACGAAAAATCAGGGTCGGCGGTATAAGGCGTACCGCTAAATGCGATCGTCACCTTTGATAATTCCGGTGAACAGTTAGTTAACTTCACGGCAAATGTGACAGGCGCGCTGTTACCGCCTGGCACGGAAAGATCCTGTCTGGCTATTTGACCAAGGGACACCGTGTTATCTAATTCGACTTCGCAAACGGCAGTGATAATTTGTCCCGTGACCTGGACCTGGATAGTATCGCTGGTGTTGTATGCCATCGCTGAATTCGACAATATAAGGCCCAGCGCTAGCGCGTATTTTTTCATCATCGGAGAGTCAGCCATTATTTAAAGACAATTCGCATGTAGAATTTCGATGCCGGATAGGCTCTTTTTCTCAGGCAGTGAGTAGGTGGCAGTGCATTGTGACGCCCCCTTCATTCCCCATTTAACCTGCACTGAACCCGCGTCTTTTAAACCAGACAAATAAACTTGTCCGTCATCACCGACAATACTGCTGTTATTTTCATTTTCTGGTGTTTCGTTCACGCTAACCGTGGCACCGAAAGGTACGGGTTTGCCATTGGCTTGAACCAGGGTTAACAGAGCGCGATAGCCGATGGTGGCGCGGTATCCCGCTTCAACGACGGCTCCACGGGTAGGGTAGACGTACTTCGTTGTTTCTTGCAGATCAACAGAATGGTTGGAGATTGTCTCAGTATCCAAAGAGATGCTGTTTTTATGATAGGGATTAGCGTAAGGAACGACGGCAAAGCCACGACCATCAGTCATCACACCTGTCTGGTTACTGACGGCAACACCCTCTGCGCCCTGCGCGTTAACCAGGACAATGGTCTCGTTAAGCTTCTGTGCCAGCGTGATGCCATGGCTGTGCGCAACGATGCCGCCTTGAATGCCATAGTTGAATTGATGGCTGTTGGCGTCATAGGAATAACCACCGTTGAACACGGAGTTACGGCCTTTATAGTTGCCGTATACGCTGCCGTTGGTTTGGTTATCATCGTTGGAATACCCTTCCTGTATCCCCCAATTCAATCGGTTGTCTTCGAGCGCCGTGCCAGATATACCAACGTTATGCGTTGTCGCACCATGATGCGTGTTGTTCAGACTGTAATTGACGTAGCTACCCGGTAAGAACTTATCGAAGGGAATGCTAACGTTAAGCGAGAACTGACTTTCATTATGGCCGCTGTTGTTATCACTTTCATCGTCATCCTGGTTCAGGCTGTAGGTATAGTTCAAACCGTAGGTGATCCCCTGCCAACTATTGTTATAGCCGACGCTAATGGAAGATAGTGCGCTTTGGTCCCAATAGTGTTCTTTGATGTAGCTTGCAGAAATTGAACCATAGACAATATCTTGCGAAAGGGTAAATTCCGTACGGTCTTTACTGCGTCCAATATGATCATCGCTGTTATAGCTTTGCAGAACATCAGGGAGCGTCATATAGCTCTGCGTTGAATAGCGATAGCCAGCGATACTGACGTTTGTTCCCGTCGCCAGGACATCCTTACTGTAACGCAGGCGCACTGACTGGCCGCTATCGCGGTCACCCGATTGGATCGAATTCGAACTTGCATCCTGCGTATAAGGTTTTGACCAGGCTTGCGTAACGTCCAGAGAAAATGCACCGATATCACCTAAATTAATACCGAGCCCAGAGGAGAGTGCGCTGTAATCAATGTCGGCATACTGAACGCCGCCGTAAAGCGTTAGACCAAAGGGTAGCCCGTAAATCAGCGTAGATTGTGCGAAATTGGCCTCTTTGCCACTGCCAAGATCCGTTCTCCCGGTCACGAGGGTGTAGTCATAGTGACCTTCTCGGTGCAACACCGGCAGGGAAGCGTAGGGCACGACAAGCGTTTGGATGCTGCCATCTGACTCTTTGATTTCGACCTGCAGATCCCCGGCGCTGCCCGTAGAGTAAATATCGTTGATTTCAAATGCGCCGGGCGCTACGGCGGTTTGGTAAATGTTGTGTCCATTTTGCATGACGGTCACCACGGCGTTGCTTTTCGCAATACCGTGAATCACCGGCGCATAATTTCTCATGCTGTCGGGCGTCATGTCGTCATCCGATGCCAGCTCTGCGCCGCGAAAAGCAAAGCTATCAAAAACATCATTTTTTGTGTTGTTGTCGCCCATGGTGAGCTGACTTTTCAGGACTTTAATGTCGCGGGAAACATAGGTATAAACGGAATCAACATTATTGTTTCCGTCATTATCATGATTCCAGGTGGTAAAGTTTCTAAAACGCCAGGGACCTACATTTATCCCCGGTTGAAAACTACCGTATTGGCTGCTTCCATCCTGGCCGCTGTTATTGCGTTGACGCGTGGTAATACCGCTCAGATTATAGCTGAGCAAAAGAGCGGGGATCCCTTCATCCCACTTATCGGGTGAAACATAGTCCTGTGGCCGGAATAACATCGCGGCCTGCGGGATACTGATGTTTAATTGTTGGCGTGAAAATTTGAAATCAGTCGATGAAGCCGGAATTGCGGAAAGATTGGCACAGTTTCCTTTACCAGAATAGACGTCGGGATAATCATCAATTTTCACGCCCCATTCTAATAGTTGTTCAGGTGACAGGCAGGGAATAAGGTGTGTTTTATCAGTTGATGCGGTATCTTCAACAAAATCAACCTCTAGCACATCAACTTCTTTGTTATTGAGGAAGATATCGACGCGATATTTTCCTGGTGCCTGCATCCCTTTTTCGAAAACGGAAAGATCAACGGTGGAGGGTAATCCTTGTTCGGTCTCTAGCAATGATGCATTAAAGTGCTCACGAGCGAAAGCATCACCGCACGATGATAAAATAATAATTATAAAAATTGGCGGGGTTGATGCTAATAATCGATTCATGGTCATTTGATACTATAAATGTTAGATTGCTGCGGTATGTTCGGCTCCTGCCATACCAAAATCGTTATAGAGTCGCCATGATATTTTCCCACTTTTTACACTTGGGCTTATTTTGAAGCTGGCGGTTGATTTTGGCGATACCCAGGTAACGGTATCCATGACATGGTCATTGATTGTTACCGATGCGAAATTCATATAGTAATTGGTTGGGTTATTTACCGTTAACGTTCCACCAGAAATAGACCAACGTATATTTTGCGTAAATTGTTCAGGTGTTGTCCCAGAGAGTGATTTTGGTCGGTATATTAATTTAATTCGCGAGTTTACGGCAATCTGTACCGAATTGCCGGGTTGTTCATCTCCGGTAGCGGGGATACCTTTAATATTTAACCAGTACATGCTTTCATGATCTTCAGGCATCGGCAGGCCAGAACGGACAATACGCAACACGTTTTTATCACCGACCTCGAGACGAAATAGCGGAGGGGTAATGATAATGGCTTCTTTTCCCGGCGTAGTTGCGTCGGCTGGCGTTATCCATGATTGCACCAGATTAGTGACCTTATCTTTATTTTCGATAGGAAAAGAGACTTCACTTTTGTTGCCGTCATAAATAATACGCGTACCGCCGATGGTCACGCTGGCAAAAACATTACAAGCGTAAAGACTGACTGCAGCAGAGATGATGCCGAGCTTAAAGAAATTCATTTAATTACCTATAAAAACAAGTGCTAAATGGGGGGTTTAGCACTTGTCGATTAATTATTCATAGCTAACGGTATATGTCAGAGTACTGGATACATCACCCTGAGTGGGGGTATTTGCCGTTGCGACTAACATGGCAGAATAGGTCAGGCTGATATCGCCGCCTTCAGTCGGCAGATCGATCTGACCGTTACCGTCGTTATTTACGATTGCGGTACCTTTGCTGTCTTTCAGCATAACCCCGGTATTTGCGGCCTTCGTGCCGCTGGTTGCGTTGTTTTTAAAGTAAGAGGTGTTGCCATCGGTATCACCGGTAAATTTCACGAAGGCTTTCGTTGGAATTCCCACCGCGGCTTTTGGGCAATCAGTTAAGCTGATGTTAAATTCTTTGGGTGCGCCGGTTTGACCTGCCGTGGCGATATCGGTGGCCAGGGTTGAACCTAAATCCAGACTTGCGTTGCCATCATTGACTGTAATAGTACAAGCGGATTCAATTACCTTACCGGTGAAAGTAATGGTATTAGTCCCTGCAGCTTGTGCGCCAAATACTCCGCAAATCATCAGTGCGCAAAATGTGAGTGGTTTGTTGATGGTCATTCATTTAATCCTTAAATAAGTGCAATATTGGATATTTGAAAATATTTATACGTGTCTTACGACAACTAATATATTAATTTAGGTTATCCCCTGGCCTAACTGATTTCGTGTCTTCGATAATGGGGATTGACAGGGATTTTGTCTCTTTGTGGACTTTATTGCGGTAAGTAAGAATTCAGATTTTATTTATAAAATGAATAAGAGAAGGGGACTTGGATACAACTCATTGAATCGAATGCGTTCTGCCTGACGTTGCCCTCACTGAAAGAATGAGGGCATTCCAGACCAATGGCAAATTTAAAGCTGGTGCTTTTTCAATAGCGCTCTGAACTGATGGTAGGTGAGGCCTAACAGCTCAGCCGCCTGTTTTTGATTAAACCGGGCCTGTTGAAGACTTTGCTCCAACAGGTTTTTCTCTTGAGTCAGTTGATACTGACGTAGATCGAGCGGGAGCGTTGGTCCCTCTGCGACCGGCTGCGGTTGATGAATCATCTGGCGGTGGAATGGATCGATGACAATTTCATCTAGCGGAATTTCACTGCTGCCGTGGCGATACACTGAACGCTCAACCACGTTTTTCAGTTCGCGAATGTTACCCGGCCAGCGGTAGTTGAGTAGCGTATCGCGAGCGCGTTCGGTAAAGCCCGGGAACAGCGGTAGCTTGAGTTCCCGGCACATCTGGATGGCGAAATGATCGGCCATCAGCATAATGTCGCTGCGCCGTTCGCGTAGGGAGGGTAGCAGCACCACGTCAAAGGCCAGCCGGTCAAGCAGGTCAGCGCGAAAGTGGCCTTCCTCAACCAACTGCGGTAAATCCGCATTGGTCGCGCACACCAGCCGCACGTTAACCTGTAGCGGCTGGCTTCCGCCCACGCGCTCAAGCTCGCCATATTCAATGACTCGCAGCAGCTTCTCCTGTACTAACATCGGCGCGGTGGCCAATTCATCAAGGAATAGCGTGCCGCCATCGGCGCGCTCAAAGCGCCCGGGATGGCGCTTCTGTGCGCCGGTGAACGCCCCAGCTTCATGACCGAACAGTTCAGAATCCAGCAGGTTTTCGTTTAACGCCGCGCAGTTTAGCGAGATAAAAGGCCCCTGCCAGCAGGAAGAGAGATAGTGCAGACGGTTGGCGATAAGTTCCTTGCCCGTCCCGCGTTCGCCAATAATCAGTACCGGCTTATTGAGCGGGGCCAGACGTGACACCTGTTCCAGGACTTCGAGAAAGCGATTGGCCTCGCCGAGAAGGTTATCTTTGTATTCTGCCATGATGAAATTCGCCACTTGTTAGTGTAATTCACCATTTCACTGTAGGCGTTTGCGGTGTAAATTTCAATCACTTCGTTTATAATCAATAAGATAAAAAGTTGGCACGGAAGTTGTAATAGTCTTTGCGCAGGGCTAAGCCCGAAACACAGAACTATGAGGATTGAATTATGGGTATTTTTTCTCGTTTTGCCGACATCGTGAACGCCAACATCAACTCACTGCTGGAGAAAGCGGAAGACCCGCAAAAGCTGGTGCGTCTGATGATTCAGGAGATGGAAGACACGCTGGTTGAAGTTCGCTCCACCTCAGCGCGTGCACTGGCGGAAAAGAAAGAGCTGAGCCGTCGCGTTGAGAAAGCGCTGGCACAGCAGCATGAATGGCAGGAAAAAGCCGAACTGGCGCTGCGCAAAGAGAAAGAGGATCTGGCGCGGGCTGCGCTGATTGAGAAACAAAAACTCACCGACGTTATCGCTACGCTGGAACATGAAGTGACGCTGGTGGATGAAACTCTGGCGCGCATGAAAAAAGAGATCGGTGAGCTGGAAAATAAACTCAGCGAAACCCGTGCACGCCAGCAGTCTTTGGCGCTTCGCCATCAGGCGGCGAATTCCTCCCGTGATGTGCGTCGCCAGCTTGACAGCGGTAAACTGGATGAAGCAATGGCGCGTTTCGAATCCTTTGAGCGTCGTATCGACCATATGGAAGCGGAAGCCGAAAGCCATCGCTTTGGCAAACAGCCGTCTCTCGATCAGCAATTTGCTGAGCTGAAAGCGGATGATGAAATCAGCGAGCAGTTGGCCGCGCTGAAAGCCAAAATGAAGCAGGACAACGAATAATAAATCTGGCGGTACGTACAGTACCGCTGCTCATATGCCCATCATGCTGCAAGCTGCAGATACGTTGGCGGCGTTTGCTCACCCGGTGCGGAACGAGTGACCGCCGAGCTCGACATCCAGCAGCTTGAATGAGTTAGGGTAGAAATCATAAGGAGTTTTTATGAGCGCGCTTTTCCTCGGCATCCCTCTGACGCTGTTTGTGCTGTTTGTCCTGCCAATATGGCTGTGGCTGCACTACAGCAACCGTTCTCGTTCCGGCGAGCTTTCGCAGGGTGAACAGCAGCGGCTGATGCAGCTTACCGATGACGCTAAGCGGATGCGCGAGCGTATTCAGGCGCTGGAAGCCATTCTTGATGCTGAGCATCCGAACTGGAGAGATCGCTAATGGCCGCACTGGATTTTAGTAAAAAGCTCTGGCGCATTCCGCAGCAGGGCATGGTGAAAGGGGTGTGCGCCGGTATTGCGCAGTTCCTCGACGTGCCGGTGAAGCTGGTGCGAATTATTACCGTACTGGCGATGTTATTTGGACTCTTTTTCTTTGTCGTCGTCGCCTACATTATTTTGACGTTTGCCCTCGATCCGATGCCGGAAGGGGCAAACTATGGCGAGCATCAGCCTACCAGCCGCGACCTCCTGGATGCGATGGATGCTGAGCTTTCCGCTGGCGAACAGCGCCTGCGCGAGATGGAACGTTACGTTACCTCCGACACCTTCAGTTTGCGTAGTCGGTTCCGTCAGCTCTGAGTAAGAGGTCTATGATGAACAGTAAATGGCAGCGGGCCGGTCAGAAAGTGAAGCCCGGTTTAAAAATTGTCGGCAAGCTTGCCTTGCTGACCGCACTTCGCTACGGCCCGGCGGGTGTTGCCGGCTGGGCGGTGAAGTCTGTCGCCCGTCGGCCATTGAAAATGCTGCTGGCGGTGGCGCTGGAGCCTTTATTGTCGCGCCTCGCCAAACGGTATTTCCCCATGGCAAAATAGCGTTATCGGCGTTGACAGGAGTGTCTATTAAGCAATGAAGCGACTCAAAACTGAACTCAATGCGCTGGTCAACCGAAGTGTTGACCGGCATCTTCGTATTGCCGTAACCGGCCTCAGCCGTAGCGGCAAGACTGCGTTTATTACCGGTATGGTCAATCAGCTGCTGAATATTCACACCGGTGCACGCCTGCCGCTGCTGGGCGCGGTTCGCGACGAACGCCTGCTGGGGGTGAAACGCATCCCTCAGCGCGATCTCGGTGTTCCCCGTTTTACCTATGATGAAGGGCTGGCTCAGCTTTACGGTCAGCCTCCGACCTGGCCTACGCCAACGCGCGGCGTCAGCGAGATTCGTCTCGCGCTGCGCTACAAATCGCACGATTCGCTGCTGCGTCATTTTAAAGAGACCTCCACGCTGTACCTGGAAATCGTCGATTATCCCGGCGAGTGGCTGCTCGATTTACCGATGCTGACTCAGGACTATTTAAGCTGGTCGCGGCAAATGACCGGCTTGTTGAACGGTCAGCGGGCGGAGTGGTCGGCAACCTGGCGTCAGCTCTGTGAAGGGCTGGATCCGCTCGCCCCTGCGGATGAAAATCGGTTGGCTGAAATAGCCCAGGCCTGGACCGATTATCTGCATCAGTGTAAACAGCAGGGCCTGCATTTCATTCAGCCGGGCCGCTTTGTGCTGCCGGGCGAGCTGGCCGGCGCGCCGGCGCTACAGTTTTTCCCCTGGCCTGACGTCGACGCCGCGGGTGAAGCCAAACTGGCGCAGGCGGGCAAAAGTACCAACGCCGGCATGCTGCGCGAGCGTTTTAACTACTACTGCGAAAAGGTGGTTAAAGGGTTCTATAAAGACCACTTTTTGCGCTTCGACCGCCAGATTGTGCTGGTGGACTGCCTGCAGCCGCTTAACAGCGGGCCGCAGGCGTTTAACGATATGCGCCTTGCGTTGACGCAGCTAATGCACAGCTTCCACTATGGCCAGCGCACGTTGTTCCGCCGTCTGTTCTCCCCGGTTATCGACAAACTGCTGTTTGCTGCCACCAAAGCGGACCACGTGACGGTCGATCAGCACGGTAATATGGTGTCGCTCTTACAGCAGTTGATTCAGGATGCCTGGCAAAATGCCGCGTTCGAAGGGATCACCATGGACTGCCTGGGGCTGGCCTCGGTGCAGGCCACGCAGAGTGGATTAATTGACGTTAACGGTGAGAAAATCCCGGCGCTACGCGGTCATCGATTGAGCGACGGCGAACCGCTGACCGTCTATCCAGGCGAGGTGCCGGCTCGTTTACCGGGTCAGGCGTTTTGGGATAAACAGGGCTTTCAGTTCGAGAATTTCCGTCCGCAGACGATGGATGTTGACCAGCCGCTGCCGCACATTCGGCTCGATGCTGCGCTGGAGTTTTTGATAGGAGATAAACTGCGATGAGCGATTCCTTTAAACCCCGGATTGATTTTACTGGCCCGCTAACGGAAGAAAAAACCGAACAGTTTAAATCCTCTCAGGCCTTTGACGGTGAGACTGCACAGAAATTTGCGCCAGTCGCATTGGACGATGAGGCGGAAAACGAAGGCCAGGCTGAGGCCAGCATTGAGGCTGCACTGCGGCCAAAACGCAGCCTGTGGCGCAAAATGGTCGGCGCGGGGCTTGGCCTGTTTGGTATTAGCGTGGTTGCCCAGGGCGTGCAGTGGACGGCGAATGCCTGGCAGACTCAGGATTGGGTATCGCTGGGTGGCTGTGTTGCCGGTGCGCTGATTATCGGTGCCGGCGTGGGCTCTGTGGCCACCGAATGGCGCAGACTGTGGCGTTTACGCCAACGCGCGCAGGAGCGCGATGAAGCGCGCACGCTGATGCATAGCCACGGTGTGGGCAAAGCGCGAGCGTTTTGTGAAGGGCTGGCGCGGCAGGCGGGGCTGGATCACTCTCATCCGGCGCTTCAACGCTGGTATGCGGCGATCCACGAAACCCAAAGCGACAGGGAAGTGGTGAGCCTTTATGCGCATCTGGTGCAGCCAGTGCTGGATGCCCAGGCTCGTCGCGAAATCAGCCGCTCGGCCGCAGAGTCAACGCTGATGATCGCCGTCAGTCCGTTGGCGCTGGTGGATATGGCGTTTATTGCCTGGCGTAACCTGCGGTTGATTAATCGCATCGCTAATCTGTACGGTATTGAACTGGGCTATTACAGCCGTTTGCGTCTGTTCCGCCTGGTGCTGATTAATATCGCTTTCGCCGGGGCCAGCGAGCTGGTGCGTGAGGTCGGAATGGACTGGATGTCGCAGGATCTTGCCGCCCGTCTTTCTACGCGTGCCGCGCAGGGAATTGGCGCCGGTTTGCTGACCGCGCGTCTGGGTATCAAAGCGATGGAGCTTTGCCGTCCGCTGCCGTGGCTGGACAACGATAAGCCGCGGTTAGGCGATTTCCGCCGTGAGCTGGTTGGGCAACTCAAGGCCACGTTACAGAAGGGGAAAGCGGCAGCGTCGCAGGACAAATGAATGTGAATAAATAACGTTATGCCAAAATGGCATAACGTATATCTATACTTAACTTTACTGAAAGTGACTAGCAGCGCTAATTTAGTCGAAAACTTCAACGACATAATCACTTTCAGGAAGTCCGATGACCAAAAAGCTGCTGTCTTTACTTGTGCTGAGTGCGCTGTCAGCCTCCGTTTATGCTGCAACCCCGGCCAATACGCTGGTGGTTGCCCAAGGCCTTGATGACATTGTCAGCCTTGACCCTGCGGAGGCCAACGAGCTCTCCAGCATTCAGACGGTGCCAAGCCTTTACCAGCGTCTGGTGCAGCCAGACCGTACCGATCCCGCTAAAATTACGCCGATTCTGGCCGCGAGCTGGCAGGCCGATGCGGCAGCGAAAACCCTGACCATTAAACTGAAAAGCGACGCGAAGTTCGCCTCCGGAAACGCACTGCGTCCGGAAGATGTGATTTTCTCCTACACCCGCGCCGTCACGCTCAACAAATCCCCGGCCTTTATTCTTAACGTCCTTGGCTGGCAGCCTGACAACATAGCCAGTCAGTTGAAGAAAATCGACGATCATACGCTACAGGTGAGTTGGACTGCCGATGTCAGCCCGGCGGTGGCGCTGAATATTCTTTCGACGCCAATTGCTTCTATCGTCGATGAGAAACTGGTGGCGGCCAACGTCAAAGGTAACGATTTCGGCAACGAGTGGCTGAAAATGCACTCGGCGGGCAGCGGCGCGTTCAAAATGCGCGTCTATCAGCCGCACCAGGCCATCGTACTGGAAGCCAACGAGAGCTCGCCAACCGGCGCGCCGAAGCTGAAAAGCGTGATCATCAAAAACGTGCCGGATCCGGCCTCCCGCCGCCTGCTGATCCAGCAGGGCGATGCTGACGTTGCCCGCGATCTTGGCGCCGACCAAATTGATGCGCTGCAGGGTAAACCAGGGCTACAGGTGCTGAGCATTCCATCCGCCGAGCAAAACTACGTGGTATTCAATACCGGCAATAGCGCTAACCCGCTGCTGGCCAACCCGGCATTCTGGGAAGCGGCCCGCTGGCTGGTGGACTATAACGGCATCACCAAAGATCTGCTAAAAGGGCAGTATTTCGTTCACCAAAGTTTCCTGCCGGTGGGTTTCCCGGGCGCGCTGGACAACACGCCGTTTAAATTTGATCCGGCGAAGGCGAAAGAGATTCTGGCTAAAGCCGGGATCAAAGATGCGCACTTCACCCTCGACGTGGAAAACAAACCGCCGTTTATCACTATCGCCCAGTCGATGCAGGCGAGCTTTGCCCAGGGCGGTGTGAAGGTGGATCTGCTGCCGGCAGCCGGTAGTCAGGTGTACGCGCGCGTGCGCGCTAAACAGCATCAGGCGGCAATTCGTCTGTGGATCCCTGACTACTTCGATGCGCACTCTAACGCCAGCGCTTTTGCCTTTAACGACGGCAAATCGAGCACCGTTGCGGGCCTTAACGGCTGGAAAATCCCCGAGCTGAATAAAGCCACGCTGGCGGCAGTTGCCGAGCCGGATGCCACCAAGCGCCTCGACCTGTACAAAAAAATGCAGGAAGAACTTCAACGTAGCTCGCCGTACGTATTTATTGATCAGGGTAAAACGCAAATCGTTATCCGCGATAACGTGAAGGGCTACCAGCAGGGGCTTAACGCCGATATGGTCTGGTACGACCGCGTCACGAAGTAATCGCCGTCGCAGCAGCGGCCCGCAGGCGTCAGCTTTCGGGCCGCTGTTGTTCTTTTATTGTTGATATACGGAATGCTCATGCCCGCCGCTTTACCGAATCCAACCGCTCAGCGAACCCGGCGTTTACTGTCCGCGCTGTTTCAGGGGCTGCTCACCCTGGCGCTAACCCTCCTGGGGCTGCTGCTGGTGACCTTTGCGCTCTCAGCTTTCTCACCCGTTGATCGGGTGCTGCAAATCGTTGGCGACCACGCCAGCCAATCCACCTACGATCAGGTTCGTCACCAACTGGGCCTTGATCGTTCGCTGCCGGTACAGTTCTGGCACTATCTGCTGAATCTGGCTCACGGTGATTTGGGCACCGCCAGCGCTACCGGACAGCCTGTACTGCACGATCTACTGGCGGCATTTCCCGCTACCTTAGAACTGGCGACTTTAGCGCTGATCGTGGGCGCCGTGCTTGGCGTGATTGCCGGTGTGCTGTGCGCTCGCTACGCCGGGACGCCGTGGGATTTTGCCGTACGAACTCTCACGCTGCTGGGCAACTCGGTACCAATTTTTTGGCTTGGGCTGCTGATGCTGGCGCTGTTTTACGCAAAGCTTCAATGGAGTCCCGGGCCGGGTCGGCTCGACGATATCTACCAGTTCACCATTGAGCCGAAAACCGGCTTTGCGCTGATTGATACCTGGCTTTCCGGCGATAAAGAGGCGTTTCGTAATGCATTCAGCCATCTGGTGCTGCCCGTGCTGCTGCTGGCCTATTATTCGATGGCCAGCATCACGCGACTGACGAGATCCGCCTGTCTGAGCGAGATGAACAAAGAGTACATCCTGCTGGCGCGTGCCAAAGGCGCTGGCGAGATGAGCATATTGCTGCGCCATGTGCTGCCCAATATTCGCGGTACGCTGCTCACGGTTATCGCGCTAGCCTACACCTCCATGCTGGAGGGCGCGGTGCTGACCGAAACGGTCTTCTCCTGGCCGGGGATCGGCCGCTATCTGACAACGGCGCTATTTGCCGGCGATATGTCAGCCATTATGGGAGGCACGCTGCTTATCGGCGTGTGCTTTGTATTGATTAATAACCTCACCGACGTGCTGGTGCGGCTGACCGACCCGAGGGTGAGCTGATGCCTACGTCTGTCTTTTTTCGTCGTTTACTCCGATCGCCGGCGGCCTGCAGCGGCCTGATTGTCATCACCTTATTGCTCCTGACCGCGCTGTTTGCGCCCTGGCTCGCGCCGATGGATCCGAACTGGCAGGACGCCGCAATGCGCCTGCAAATGCCGGGTGCAACGCATTGGCTGGGGACCGATAGCTATGGGCGCGATCTGCTTTCCCGCCTGATCTATGGCACTCGTCCGGCGCTGGGGCTGGTGGCGCTGGTGACGGTCATTACCCTGCCAGTGGGGCTGTTGGTCGGGATTCTCTCCGGCTATTACGGCGGCTGGCTCGAGCGCATTTTGATGCGTTTTACCGACGTGGTGATGTCGATGCCGCGGTTGATTCTGGCGTTTGCTTTTGTCGCCATGCTGGGACCAGGGCTGGTCAACGGCGCACTGGCGCTGGCGCTGACCACCTGGCCTGCTTATGCGCGGCAGGCACGCAGCGAAATTCAGCGTTTGCGCCACAGCGACTATCTGGCCGCCGCCGAGATGATGGGCATTCGCGGGCTTCGGCTGTTGGTTGGCCATATTCTGCCGCTGTGCCTGCCGTCCGCCATCGTGCGCTTAGCGCTGGATCTGGCAGGAATTATTCTGGCTGCCGCTGGACTGGGGTTCCTTGGGCTCGGTGCTCGTCCGCCAATGGCGGAGTGGGGGGCCATGATCGCTGATGGTATGCAGGTGATATTTGACCAGTGGTGGATTGCCGCGGCCCCTGGTGCGGCGATTTTGATCGCCAGCCTGGCGTTTAATCTACTGGGTGATGGTTTACGTGACGTTCTGGAGCCGCAACATGACTGAACAACGCTTGTCCGTTCAGGGACTGAATATTGATTATCCCGGGTCGCGGGTGGTCAATAATATGAGTTTTACCCTCGGCAATGAGCGCTTAGCGTTGGTGGGGGAATCGGGCTCCGGCAAATCCATGACCGCGCGTGCGTTGATGGGACTGGTACGTCGACCGGGGATTGTCACGGCTGACCAGTTGAATGTGCTGGGCCGTGATGTGTTGACCTTAAATGCGCGAGGCTGGCGTGCGCTGCGGGGAAGCGATATCGCGATGGTATTGCAGGATCCGCGCTATGCGCTTAATCCGGTGAAAACGGTGCGTGCGCAGTTGGAAGAAGTGTTGACGCTGCATCAGCGGCTTAATCGCCGCGAACGTCAGGAAAAGATGGAAGCGGCGGTTCTGGCGATGGGGTTGGATGTTCAGGTGCTCAATCGCTATCCGGGCGAACTGTCCGGTGGTATGGGGCAACGGGTGATGATTGCTATTGCACTTATCAACGACCCTCAGGTGCTGATTGCCGATGAACCAACCTCGGCGCTGGATGCCAGATTGCGTAACCAAATCCTGGAGCTGTTAGTGGCGCAATGCGAACAGCGGAAAATGGCGATGCTGTTAATCAGCCACGACCTGCCGCTGGTGGCCGAGCATTGTCATCGGGTGCTGGTGATGTATCAGGGGAACCGCGTCGATGAGATGACCGCCAGCGCGTTGCCGCAGGCGACGCATCCCTACACGCGGACGCTGTGGACTTGCCGCCCGAATGCGCACACCTATGGGCAGCCGCTACCGACGCTTGACCGTCGCCAGAGCTTTGAGGAGGTGGGATATGACGATCTTTGATCTCAATGCGCTTCAGGTCACCTTTGGTGATAAAAATGCTGTATCCGGTGCCCAATTCCAGGTAGAGGCGGGAGAAACGTTTAGCCTGATTGGCGAGTCGGGATGCGGGAAGTCCACGATTCTGCGGGTGATTGCCGGGCTCCAGCGCGAGTGGCGTGGCCAGGTGACACTGTTTGGCCAGAACATCACGCCGGGGACACGTTTTCAGGGGGCGCTGCGGCGTAACGTGCAGATGGTTTTTCAGGACCCCTATGCCTCGCTGCACCCAAACCACACGCTGTGGCGCACGCTATCCGAGCCACTGCAAATCCACGGTGAGAGTGATATTGAAGCACGAGTGAATACCGCGCTTGAGCAGGTGGGGCTGCCCGCCGATGCCGCGCGACGGTATCCGCATCAGCTTTCCGGCGGACAGCGTCAGCGCGTGGCCATTGCCCGTGCGCTGCTGCTGCGGCCTAAAATTCTGCTGCTCGACGAACCGACGTCGGCGTTGGATATGTCGGTGCAGGCGGAAATACTCAATTTGCTTAACCGGTTGAAGCAGGATCACGGGATGACCTATCTGCTGGTGAGCCACGATGCTGATGTGATTGCGCATATGTCGGATCGCGCGGCATTTATGGCCGGTGGTGTGATCCAGCGCTTTTTCGATCGCGATGCGATAGGGCGCGGCGAACACCGAATGGGGTGAACGCTCACGTTGGGGAGTACCGGCCCCTTGCCCTTCAGCCCTGAGGGGCAAGGGGCCGTGTTGTACGCGTTGTCGCTTTATCCGCCGCTGCCCGCGTGTTCGCAGTACTGGTGCTCTGGGCCCGCTCTCCAGTTTTAAGGGAGAGGGCTGGGGGGCCGGTTACCGCGCGGTGCAGTTTTCACTTCATGAACGCATAACTTTACGGCACAAAGTCGATTTTTCCGCCATACTGTCAATAATTGTTGACAGTCATCTTCCCGCCAGTGAAAAACTGTCTTATTATTCATACGTCTTTGGCTTTTAAGGGTGAAAACTCCCATGCGTCTTGAAGTCTTTTGTGAAGACCGTCTCGGTCTGACTCGTGAACTGCTCGATCTTCTGGTCCTGCGCGGCATTGACCTGCGCGGCATCGATATCGACCCTGTTGGCCGAATCTATCTTAATTTCGCGGAGCTGGAATTCACCAGCTTCAGCAGCCTGATGGCGGAAATCCGCCGTATCGCCGGGGTCACGGACGTACGCACCGTACCGTGGATGCCATCAGAGCGCGAGCATCTGGCGCTGAGCGCATTGCTGGAAGCGATGCCGGAACCGGTGCTGTCGCTGGACACCCGCAGTAAAATCGAACGCGCAAACCCGGCAAGCTGTCAGCTGTTTGGCATGAGCCAGGAGCGTATGCGCAGTCATAACGTCACGCAGTTGATTAGCGGTTTTAATTTCCAGCGCTGGCTGGAGAGTGATTCCGTTGAGTCGTTGGCTGAGCATGTGGTGATTCAAGGGCAAAACTTCCTGCTGGAAGCGACGCCGGTGTATCTCAACGGTGAAGACGATACCCGTATTCTCGGCGGCGCGGTGGTGATGCTTCGCTCGACGCTGAGAATGGGACGCCAGTTGCAGACCATGACCACCCAGGATGTGAGCGCATTTAGCCAGATCGTGGGGGTTAGCCCGCGTATGCGTCAGGTGGTGGATCAAGCGCGCAAGCTGGCGCTGCTGACCGCGCCGCTGCTGATTGTCGGGGAAACCGGCACAGGGAAAGATTTGCTGGCGCATGCCTGCCATTTAGCCAGCCCAAGAGCAGCAAAGCCGTATTTGGCGCTGAACTGCGGTTCTATCCCGGAAGATGCGGTAGAGAGCGAACTGTTTGGTGATGCAGCAGAAGGTAAAAAGGGCTTCTTCGAGCAGGCCAACGGCGGCTCGGTGCTGCTGGATGAAATCGGTGAAATGTCGCCGCGTATGCAGACCAAACTGCTGCGTTTCCTTAATGACGGGACGTTCCGTCGCGTCGGTGAGGATCATGAAGTCCACGTTGATGTGCGCGTGATTTGTGCCACCCAGAAAAACCTGGTCGAGCTGGTGCAAAAAGGGCTGTTCCGCGAGGATCTCTACTATCGTCTTAACGTACTGACCTTGAATCTGCCTCCGCTGCGCGATCGTCCGCAGGACATCATGCCGCTGACCGAGCTGTTTGTGGCGCGCTTTGCGGATGAGCAGGGGATTTCCCGGCCGAAGCTGTCTGCCGATCTCAATACCGTGCTGACCCGCTACGGCTGGCCGGGCAACGTTCGTCAGCTGAAAAATGCGGTGTACCGCGCGCTCACGCAGCTTGAAGGTTATGAACTGCGTCCGCAGGACGTGCTGCTGCCGGATAATGATGTCTCCAGCGTGGCGGTGGGTGAGGAAGCGATGGAAGGGTCATTGGATGATATTACGCGTCGCTTCGAACGCTCGGTGCTGGCTCAGCTTTATCACAGCTATCCAAGTACGCGTAAGCTGGCAAAACGCCTTGGCGTTTCGCATACCGCGATTGCGAATAAGCTGCGTGAATACGGCCTGAGCAGTAAGAAGGGCGAAGAGTGATAAAAAAAACAGCCTCTTAAGAAGAGGCTGTTTTGCTTTTGCGGTCGGTGCTTACGCTTTCAGCGCAGCCAGTGCCGCATCGTAGTCTGGTTCGTTGGTGATTTCGTTCACCAGCTCGCTGTAGACAACGTTGTCGTTTTCATCGATGACCACAACGGCACGTGCCGCCAGGCCTTTCAGGCCGCCATCTGCAATGCCTACGCCGTAGGTCTGCAGGAATTCTGGCGCACGCAGGGTGGACAGCGTCACAACGTTGCTCAGACCTTCTGCACCGCAGAAGCGAGACTGCGCGAACGGCAGGTCAGCGGAGATGCACAGAACAACGGTGTTATCCAGCTCGCCCGCCAGTTGGTTGAATTTACGCACGGATGCCGCACAAACGCCGGTATCGATGCTTGGGAAAATGTTCAGAACTTTACGTTTGCCAGCGAACTGGCCGAGGGTGACGTCAGACAGATCTTTTGCCACCAGCGTAAACGGTTGAGCTTTATCGCCAGCCTGTGGGATAGAACCTTGAACAGCAACGGGATTGCCCTGGAAATGTACGGTTTGCGACATGATTATCTTCCTGTTTACATATAGTTAACGTCTGCCCTAGTGTATGACATCAGGTGTTAACACGGCAAACCCTATTTGCGCCTAATAAAAAGGAGTGAAAATGAGAAAGCTGCGCGTTTTTGAAGAAGCCTGGCCGCTGCACTCGCCGTTTGTTATCGCTCGCGGTAGCCGCAGCGAAGCGAAGGTGGTGGTGGTAGAGCTTGAACAGGATGGCGTCAAAGGGGTCGGTGAATGCACGCCGTATCCGCGCTATGGGGAAAGTCTGGCTTCGGTGATGGCGCAGATAATGGCCATTGGAGAACAGCTTGAGCAGGGGATTACCCGCGCACAGCTAGCAGCCATGCTGCCCGCCGGCGCCGCGCGCAATGCGGTCGACTGCGCGCTGTGGAGTCTGGAGGCGAATCAACTTAAAAGTGACGTTGTCACTCAGCTCGGCGTTGCGCTTCCCGACACGGTGGTGACTGCACAAACGGTGGTCATCGGTACCCCAGAACAGATGGCCGCAAGTGCAAAAGCGCTGTGCGCCAGCGGGGCGACGCTGCTTAAGGTCAAGCTGGATAACCATTTTATCTGCGAACGGATGGTGGCGATCCGCGAAGCGGCGCCGCAGGCCACGCTGATTGTCGACGCCAATGAATCCTGGCGTGGTGATGGCCTGGCGGCGCGCTGCCAACTGTTAGCGGATCTCAATGTGGCGATGCTGGAACAGCCGTTACCGGTTGGTGAAGACGAGGCGCTGGAGAATTTCATTCACCCGCTGCCGATTTGCGCTGATGAAAGCTGTCATACCCGCGATGATCTGCCGGTGCTGCGGGGACGCTATGAGATGGTGAACATTAAACTCGATAAAACCGGCGGCCTCACCGAAGCGCTGGCGCTGGCAGCCGAAGCCAAAGCGCAGGGTTTCGCGCTAATGCTGGGCTGTATGCTCTGCACCTCGCGGGCGATTAACGCTGCGTTGCCGTTGGCCACGCAGGTTCGGTTTGCCGACCTTGATGGCCCAACCTGGCTCGCCGTTGACGCGCAGCCGGCGCTACGCTTTACCTGCGGTGAGCTTCATTTGTGATGGGTTGGCTGCCAGTGCAATAGCTGCGTCATCGCATCGAGGTAATTCTCGCTGGCTTCATCAGAAGAGATGGGCGGGAATTCTGCGGTGATGCAGTGCAGACCAATATCGTCACACCAACTGCCAAAGGAGCCCGGCGTTTCATAGCCAACGCTGCTGACCAGCGGCAGGCTGAATGCCGTTGACAACCACTGTCCCAGCTCGCTGTTTCGACTGTCTTCAATACAGGCCAGCGGATCATGGAATGACACCACCCAGGCCGGGCTAATTTGGTGAATCAGCTGGCAAAGCCCCCGGCTTTCCGGCTCTGAGCCAGGGCGGCTGCCGGTCAGCAGCACCACATCGCGTTGCTCGGCGGCGCTGTTCCAGCGGTAGACGGTCTCACCCGCTTTCCAGTTAGCAGCCGGGAAGTTGCGATTCAAATCGACACCGTTCGCGTTGGCACGTAGCCCAAGCTGGCAGCCATCCGGGTTGACCGCCAGGATCACGTGATGGCGGCGAAGTTCCGGTGACAGCGCGCGCAGCGCACAGGAGAGGGTGACGACCGAGGAGTTCTCATCCCCGTGGGTGCCGGCGATAATCAAACCACTTTGCGGGCCTGCCGTGGCTGCGGGGAACCAAATAAGCGGTGCGCCGAGCAGTGAACGGCCGTAGTGTTGTGTCCCTTGCGGGAACGCGCCGCGCTGGGCGCGAGGGCGGAGAGCTGACATAGTGGAATTCCTGATTCCCGGTGAGATACACAGCAGTGTTGTGCAAAACTCGCCACGAATCAAATAGTTTCCTGAGCAGTAATAGGCGGCGTAAATCAACTTTCTATGATATGACATTTGCATTTATAGAAAGTGAAACAAATAATATTTCCATTATGTTACTTGGGTTTATCTACTTTATAGGGGATGTCATGAAGTATCCTTTCACCTTGACCTGCATTGCTGCACTGCTTTCAGGCCTGAGTTCCGCCGCCATCGCGGCTGATGTTCCCGCCGGAACCGTGCTGGCTAAGCAGCAGGATCTGGTTCGCCACATCAAAGATGAACCCGCATCATTGGATCCGGCAAAAGCGGTCGGACTACCTGAAATCCAGGTGATCCGCGATCTGTTTGAAGGGCTGGTTAACCAGGACGCTAACGGTAATATTATTCCCGGTGTTGCTACCCGCTGGCAGACTAACGATCAGAAAATCTGGACCTTTACCCTGCGTAACGACGCAAAATGGTCTGACGGCACCCCGGTCACGGCGCAAGATTTCGTCTACAGTTGGCAGCGTTTGGTCGATCCGGCCACCACGTCACCGTTCGCCTGGTTTGCCGCGCTGGCTGGGATCGCTAACGCCCAGAATATTATCGACGGTAAAGCCAAGCCAGATTCACTGGGCGTGACCGCTGTTGACGCGCATACATTGCGGGTTCAGCTTGATAAGCCGCTGCCGTGGTTCGTCAATTTGACCGCCAACTTCTCCCTTTATCCGGTGAATAAAACGAACGTCGAGAGCGATAAGAACTGGACGCGCCCGGGCAAGCTGGTGGGCAACGGTGCCTATGTACTGGCAGATCGCGTGGTTAACGAAAAGCTGGTGGCGACGCCCAACAAGCACTACTGGGATAATGCCAAAACGGTGATCCAGAAAGTCACCTTTGTGCCAATTAACCAGGAGTCAGCGGCAACCAAACGCTATCTGGCCGGCGATATCGATATCACCGAATCGTTCCCGAAAAACCAGTATCAGAAGCTGCTCAAAGAGCTGCCGGGCCAGGTCTATACCCCGGCACAGTTGGGCACGTATTACTACGCCTTTAATACCCAGAAAGGGCCAACCGCCGATGCGCGCGTGCGCCTGGCGCTGAGCATGACTATCGACCGACGGATTATCGCTGAGAAGGTGCTGGGAACCGGTGAAAAACCGGCATGGCGCTTGACCCCTGACGTGACCGCGGGCTTTACGCCGCAGCCTTCGGCGATGGAGCAGAGCAGCCAGGCGGAGCTGAATGCTCAGGCCAAAACGCTGCTGCAGGCGGCAGGCTACGGCCCAAATCGCCCACTGAAGCTGACGCTGCTGTATAACACCTCGGAAAACCACCAGAAGATTGCGATTGCCGTGGCGTCGATGTGGAAGAAAAACCTCGGTGTTGACGTCAAGCTGCAAAACCAGGAGTGGAAAACTTATATCGATAGCCGTAATACCGGCAATTTTGATGTGATTCGCGCGTCATGGGTTGGCGATTACAACGAGCCGTCGACCTTCCTGTCGCTGCTGACCTCAACCAATACCGGTAACATCGCCCGCTTCAACGAACCGGCCTACGATAAGGTGATCCGCCAGGCGGCGATGGAGAATACCGCCACCGCGCGTAACGCTGACTATAACGAAGCGGAAAAGATTCTGGCAGAGAAGGCGCCCATCGCGCCGATTTATCAGTACACCAACGGGCGCTTAATTAAGCCGTGGCTGAAAGGCTATCCGATTACCAACCCGGAAGACGTGGCGTATACGCACACGATGTATCTTATTAAGCACTAATGAAACGTTAAACATGACTTAAAACTGGCCATGGCGCGACTCACAGCGCCATGGTTTTTTCATCCTTTCACACGGCGGTGAAGAAAACTTCGTTGAGCGCTTATAAGCCACGTCTCTTAGGCAAAGAAACCCGAAGGTTAAGCGATTTTCCGACAGAGAAATTTATCTTTAATGACGCCATCAAAGAAACGGCCTTTGGATTTGACGGTTAAAAAGGTTTCGTAAGTTTTGGGCGGTACACCGACATATTGGTAAATACCCAAACCAAAGAATTCTATTTCGAGAGTTTTTTGTTTTACGTCATAACCAATTGATTTTATTCGTGATGATGAAACATCCTGACGCTGCATTATGTTCTAGTTACTCCCTTCAGCTTTGAGTCGCTGCCGGTCTCACCCGGCTGAGTCATCATCTTAACGCTTACTGACGCATCATCTGCACAAATTCGTGAATAAATAAGATTTTTTTCTGGCACTGACAGCGCGATAAAAAGGATGGATGAGGGTACGGTGCGCCATCGCCGCGTGTTTATCCCATCATAATCTCGCATGCGGCACGTTTCGCACTTATAGTTTTTCTGTCGCCCCACACGGAGAACCGGTATGCGCAATCCCACCTTATTACAGTGTTTCCATTGGTATTATCCCGCCGGCGGTGAATTGTGGCCGGAGGTGGCAGCGCTCGCCCCGAATCTGAATGAAATCGGGATTAATATGATTTGGCTGCCGCCGGCCAGCAAAGGGGCGTCCGGCGGCTATTCCGTCGGCTATGACAGCTACGATCTATTTGACCTCGGCGAGTTTGACCAGAAAGGCTCGGTGGCCACCAAGTATGGCGATAAAGCCCAACTTCTGGAGGCGATTAGCGCGCTGCAGCAGCATGAGATTGCGGTGCTGATGGATGTGGTGCTCAACCATAAGATGGGGGCGGATGAAAAAGAGCGGATCCGCGTGCAGCGGGTCAACGCGGAGGACCGGACGCAGATCGATGAGGAGATCATCGAGTGTGAAGCGTGGACACGATACTATTTTCCCGTCCGCGAGGGGAAGTATTCACAGTTTGTCTGGGACTATAAGTGCTTTAGCGGCATCGATCATATCGAAAATCCTGATGAAGACGGCATTTTCAAAATCGTTAATGACTATACCGGCGAAGGCTGGAACGATCAGGTCGATGATGAAATGGGCAATTTTGACTACCTGATGGGCGAGAATATTGATTTTCGCAACCATGCGGTGACCGAAGAGCTGAAATACTGGGCGCGCTGGATGCTTGAGCAAACCCACTGCAACGGTTTTCGGCTCGATGCGGTGAAACATATCCCGGCCTGGTTCTATAAAGAGTGGATTGAACACGTCCAGGAAGTCGCGCCGCAGCCGCTGTTTATTGTGGCCGAATACTGGTCGCATGAAGTGGATAAACTCCAGCAATACATCGCTCAGGTGGAAGGGAAGACGATGCTGTTCGATGCCCCTTTACAGCTTAAATTCCACGAAGCGTCACGAATGGGGCGCGATTATGGTATGAGCCAGATTTTCACCGGCACGTTGGTTGAGGCCGATCCGTTCCACGCGGTGACGCTGGTGGCTAACCACGATACTCAGCCGCTTCAGGCGCTGGAGGCACCGGTGGAAGCCTGGTTCAAACCGTTGGCATACGCCCTGATTTTGCTGCGCGAAAACGGCGTGCCGTCGGTGTTTTATCCCGATCTGTTTGGGGCGCACTATGAAGATAGCGGCCGCGATGGGCAAAACTACACTATCGATATGCCGGTTATCGAACAGTTGCATGAACTGATCGATGCCCGCCAGCGGTTCGCGCACGGTGTACAGACGCTGTGGTTTGATCACCCCAACTGCATTGCTTTTAGTCGCAGTGGTACCGAAGATATGCCCGGTTGCGTCGTGCTGTTGTCTAATGGCGACGAAGGGCAAAAGACGCTGACCTTGGGTGCGAATTACGGCAATAAGCGCTGGCGAGATTTTCTCAACAATCGGGGAGAAACGCTTGAGACCGACGCCGAAGGCTGCGCGCTCTTTACCTGTAATGGCGGCAGCGTCAGCGTATGGGTGATGGAAGAGGTGCTCTGAAGCCCCTTTCGCTGGAGGCTGGAGAATGCGTCAGGCGCGTGGTCGCGCGCCTGACGCAATTTAGCTAGGCACCAAATGCGCCGTCGATGGTGTGCATGGCGCCAGTCACGAAAGAGGCTTCCGGCCCGGCGAGCCACGCCACCATTCCCGCCACTTCTTCCGGCCTGCCGTGACGCTTTATCGCCATAAAGCTGTGCATCAGTTCCTTCAACGGGCCCGATTCTGGGTTGGCGTCGGTGTCGATAGGGCCGGGCTGGACGATATTCACCGTGATCCCCAGTGGGCCAAAGTCACGCGCCAGACCGCGTCCCAATCCCTGTAATGCCGATTTACTGACGGAATAGGCCGCAAGGCCGGGAAGCGGCATGCGGTCGCCGTTGACTGAACCGATGACAATAATGCGTCCGCCGGGCGGCATTTTGCGTGCTGCTTCAACGGCTGCGTGGTAGGGCGCGTGAATATTAATCCGGAACAGGCGATCGACGGCGTCGCTGTCCAATTCCCGCGCATCGCCGAACAAAATAATGCCGGCGTTAATCACCAAAATATCCAGCGGCCCGCTATCGGCTACCAGTTTGATTATCGCGTCGCGATCGGCGCTGTCGGCCAACACGGCGGTGCTGCCGGTTTCCTGTGCCAACGCCTGCGCCGCGTCACGCGAGCCGGCGTAGGTGAATACCACCGAAGCGCCGTCCGCGGCAAAACGTTGGACGATTGCTGCGCCAATACCGCGGCTACCACCTAAAACCAGTACAGATTTGTTCTGAAATACGGCCATGAAAGAACTCCTGATGCGTTGTGGTGAAGCGACCCGATGCTTCGGCGATGCGTCCGCCTGCAAGGAGTATAGTTGCGGTGATAAGAGTACGACGTGGCAGCAATGATGGAGGATGACGCCTCGCGAATGGCATAAACGCGCGAATGGTTGCTATCACGGTCCATCTCCATGAATAATCAGACTCTCATTAGCGATAGCGGAAAAACAGCACCATGAATCAACTGCTGGCGATGCGGGTATTTGTCCGCGTGGTGGAGACCGGTTCTTTTAGCCAGGCCGCAGGTCAACTGATGCTGCCGCGTTCAACGGTCAGCAAATTGGTGACCGATCTGGAAAAACATCTGCGCATTAGCCTGATACAGCGCACGACGAGAACGGTGAGCATTACCTCCGAGGGGCTGGAGTACTATCACCACGCGCAACGTCTGATTAGTGAACTCGATGAAATCGATAGCGCGCTCAGTGGGCGTAAGCTACGGCCCAGCGGACATCTGCGTATTGATGTGCCGGTGTCGTTTGCCAACGGAATGCTGATCCCGGCGCTGCCGGATTTTCACCGGGAGTATCCCGAGATTACGATTGCGCTGGGGATCAGTGACCGGACAATTAATATTGTTGGCGAAGGCGTCGACTGTGCGATCCGCGCCGGTGCCTTGCAGGATATGACGATGATAGCGCGCAAGATCGCCGATCTGGATTTTGTGCTGTGCGCCTCGCGGGATTATCTGGCGCGCCACGGCATGCCGCAATCCCCGACGGATATCGCGCGGCACCATACCTGCGTAGGCTATTTTTACGCGTCATCGGGAAAGCCGGAAATGCTGGTGCTGGAGAAAGATGGGCAGCGCTTCGAGTTTGATAATAGCCATTTTTGCACCAATGAAGGCACCGGGCTGACCAGCCTGATGCTGGCGGGATTAGGTATTGGCCAACACCTACGCCGCGTAGTCCAGCCATGGCTGGACTCGGGGGAACTGGTCGAAATCCTGCCACAATGGTCGCGGCCGACGATTCCACTGCATGCAGTGTATTCGTCCAATCGCCATCAAAGCGCACGATTAAAAGTGTTTATTGACTGGATCATCACCACCTTTGGCCAGCCGTCGTAAGCGGCGCGACGGCTAACGGTTCGCGGGAAAATCGCCGCTACTTATCGACATTAAATCCCTGATGCAAGAGTCCTGGCAGGACATCAGGATAATAAACATGGTCATAATACCCGGCGACCGTTTGGCTCCAGTTTTCCCCTTCACCGCGATCAATACGCTGCCAGTGCTCGGACAGCTCGCGGTTGTGCGTTGCAATCAGAGCATCCAGTTCGCCGTCCTGATAGCGTTCCTCATGGCGGAAAGCGTTAATTGGCATGCGTGGTTTCAGGTGTGCCGGTTTATCAACATAGCCGAGGGTCAGGCCGTTTATCGGGAAGGTCAAATCAGGCAGATTCAGCAGTTCAATCACTTGCTGCGGGTTATTACGGATCCCGCCGATGGGCACGACGCCCAGCCCCTGTGAACGGGCGGCCAACATCGAGGATGCCAGTGCGATCCCCACGTCCTGACTACCGGAAACGATGCTTTCAATGCTGGTATGGGCCAACTGTTGTTTACCAACAGCTTCAATACCGATACGCGACTTATGCATATCCAGGACAAAGGTCAAAAATACCGGTGCCTGAGCCACCCATGGCTGCCCGCCGGTAAGCGCAGCAAGCTGCTGCTTCGTCTCTTTATCACGGGTCACGATAATGGACACCTGCTGGGAGTGTACTGAGGTGGGGGCGCGCCAGGCGGCGCGAATCACGTTGTCCAGTACGTCGTCAGGAATCGCTTTATCAAGGAAACTACGGTCGCTCTGGTGGGATAACAACAGTTCAAGGGTATCGTTCATTTTTCTCTTCGTCATGATCGGTGCGTGGGTGATAGTGCCAGGATAATTGAACAGTAAAACCTTAACAATGACGAAAAAGTGATAACACTATCCATGGATATGGATAATGTCGCCGGATATCCGTGATGGCCACGTCGGTAGCGTTTTTTGTTCGGTGAGTCAGCCAGATGAGCGCTGAATACTCATCTGGCTTGCGATGATCTCAGGCCTGCTTTTTTTTGCCCGATGATGACGAGATATCCCGGCGAATGGCGGCAGGGGCATTCGGATCGCCGCTGAGCGGCAGGTTACTGAGCATGATATCAATGTCCTCAGCCGGCACCGGATCCGAGAACCAGAAGCCCTGCAACGCATCACAACCTAATCCAGAAAGGAGCCGCTGCTGTTCCTGCGTTTCCACGCCTTCAGCCACCACGTCCATATTCATCGAGTGAGCGATATTAATGATGGTGGAGACAATTTTGATATTTTTGCTGTTCTCGCGCATATCCTTGGTAAAACTTTTATCGATTTTCAGCTCGCCGGCGGGCAGGTCCTGCAAGGCCAGCATATTGGAATAGCCGACGCCGAAATTGTCGATGGAGATGGTTATTCCGATCCGGCAAAAATCGTTAAAAATCTGCACACTGCGGTCGAAACCGTGCAGTGCCGCGGTTTCAGCCAGCTCAATGGTTAATCGCGTAGGCGAAATGTGGTGACGCAGCAGCGCATCGCATACCTGCTCATAAAAATTCTGCTGTTCAAACTGAACCGGTGAAATGTTCAACGATAGCGTCCAGTCATCGTGGCCAGCGCGGGTCCACTTGCGGAGCTGTTCGCAGCCTTTTTCCAGAACCCAGTTACCAACGGGAACGATTAGCCCGGTATTTTGCAGCGTGGGCAGGAACACCTCCGGCAGCAGAATACCTTTTTTCGGGTGTCGCCAGCGCAGCAGCGCCTCAAAACCATAAATACGTTTTTCTTTCACGTGATATTTCGGCTGATACCACAATTCGAACTGCCCGCGTTCCAGCGCCTGCGTGAGATCCTGGAGGAAATGCGCGCCTTGCCAGGTGCTGTCGAGCATCGACTCATGGTACATAACCCAGCCGTTGCGGCCGTTATGCTTCACGTGGTACATCGCGGTATCGGCGGAAAGTTTGAGATCCTGAGGCGTCTCACCGTGGCCGGGGTAGAGGCTTATTCCCACGCTCAGGGAGATTTGCAAAATCTGCCCGGAGTGATAGAACGGCCGGCGGATACTTTCGACCATCCGGGTGCAA
Source organism: Kluyvera cryocrescens NBRC 102467 (assembly GCF_001571285.1). Lineage (GTDB taxonomy): Bacteria > Pseudomonadota > Gammaproteobacteria > Enterobacterales > Enterobacteriaceae > Kluyvera > Kluyvera cryocrescens. The sequence goes on from NZ_BCTM01000002.1 coordinate 71,190, forward strand.
ATATCGGCAATTTCCGCCTCATTGCAGTTGGGGGCCAACAGAATAAATTCATCGCCGCCGATCCGTGCCAGGGTCATTTTAGGGCTCAGACAGGCGCTCATCCGGTTAGCGACGGAAACCAGTAGATTGTCCCCGACGTGATGCCCCCAGGCGTCGTTAATCAACTTGAAGCGGTCGAGATCCATCAGCACCAGCGCAAAGGTGCTGCCCGCCAGTCGCGACTGGTGAAGGCATGCCAGTAGCCGCATATCAATTTGGCTGCGGTTAGCCAATCCGGTTAAACCGTCGTAGCGGGCCTGTTGCTCAAGCTGCTGATTCAGACGTTGCAGATTTTCGGTGAGCCGCGTGGTGCGCACCTGCGAGTCGACCATCGAAATCATCAACATCAGCCCAAGCAGCAGCAGGGTGGTGACGGTGACCCAAATGGACAATCCTTCTTCACTCACCATGGCATCATGGCCCGCCATCATATGACCATGGCCGGTGAAAGTGGCGGCACTCATCCCGGTGTAGTGCATGGCGGCGATGGCGATCCCCATCGCCAGCGCAGCGCCGATGCGCGTCAGTAGTACGCCTTTACTGTTCAGGCGTAAGCTAAACGCCAGCCACAGCCCTACGCAGGAGGCCACAATGGCGATAATCACCGAGGCAATAATCAGCGGAACGCTCCAGACAATATCATCGTGCGCCATCAGTGCCGCCATGCCCACGTAGTGCATGGTGACCACGCCGCTGCTCAACAGCGCGGTGGCAATGCACAGGCGTTTAAGCGATAGCGTATTTCCCGCGACGGCAATATTAATCGCCAGCGAAGAGGCGATAATAGCGGCCAGTAGCGAAACAATCGTCAGCTCAAGGTGATAGCTCATCGGCATCGGCATTTTCATCGCCAGCATGCCAATAAAATGCATTGACCAGATACCAATGCCTAACGTTGCGCCGCCGGTTATTCGCCAGAACAGCGCTGCTTTTTTATTTGAGGCAGCAATTTTTGCCGCGCTGTCGAGTGCGACAAAAGAAGCAATGAATGCCACCAGGAATGAAATACCGACTAGTATCGGGTCCCACGAAGCGTGCAGCATCATGCAATCCATACCTTTTCATAAGGGGGTTGTAATTAATCTATCAGCAAATTCTTAATTTAAGCCAGAAAAATAACAATATAGATACGTTCTTTTTACATGATTAAGCGCATCGATTTAAATATTAAGCATGGCTAAATTATCGTGAGATTTCTACAAGTTATTACGCGTATAAATTTATATTATTCTTTGAATCCATGATGTTAACAACCATGCTGCATCATTCCCTCTGTAGTTTCGCTTTGGTCAGGATTCCCCTCTGATAAAAGCAAAACTTACACTGCTAACGGTTAAAGTGGCACAAAAAGCTAAAATGGTCTGGCAAATACAACTTCTGGTGATATAACCAAATTACACAGCAAGTGTTGGGGAAAGGTTATGTTTAAAAACATTAGCGTCCGAACGTTTATCATGGTGTTTATTCTGGCTGTTTTCCTTATAACAGATGTGATCTGCTTGATATTATCAAAAAATATATTCTTGCTTTCGCTGATTAATATTGTATGGGTAGCGGCATTGGCTCTGTTGTGGATTTATATGACAAAATACCTTGTCACACCAATTAATGCCGTCAAACGCAGTATCGACGAAGTTAATGATGGCAACCTGGCGGTACGAATACCCATATTTGGCAATAACTGTGCCGGTCGGTTAATTCCAGGAATCAATAATTTATCCAATAATATTTCGACGCTCGTCGCGGAAATTCGCGCGTCATCAGATAATGCGATGACCATGTCGGATCAGTTGGCCAACCGCAGCGCAGAGCTGTCGGTGAAAACCGAACAGCAGTCAGCCACGCTAATGCAGACGGCGGCCAGTATGGAAGAGATTGCCGCCAGTACTAAAAATAATGCCGAACACACTCGACTCGCCAGCGAGCGTGCCGGTGAGGCCACACAATGTGCGCGTAAAGGCGGGGCATTAATGGGCGATGTGGCAACCAATATGCAATCTATTACCGACTGCGCCCGACAAATGACCGAAATTATCGCCATGATTGACGGTATTGCATTTCAGACCAATATTCTGGCGCTGAACGCAGCGGTTGAAGCGGCAAGAGCGGGCGACCATGGCAAAGGTTTTTCGGTGGTCGCCGGTGAAGTCCGTAATCTGGCTCATCGCAGCGCTGAAGCGGCAAAAAATATTAAGACCTTAATTAACGTCACCAGCGAGAACGTTACCCAAGGAGCCAATATTGTCGCCGAGGCGGAAAAAAATATGCAGGAGATTGTTTACGGGTCGGGGGAATTAAGTAACCTGATGGAGCAAATCGCGGTTTCAACCTCTGAACAGGAAAAAGGTATCGATCAAATTACGATGGCCTTAACGGAGCTGGAAACGGTGACCCAAAGTAACATCGGGGTGGTGGAAGAGCTGGCCGGTTCATCCGACGTTCTGAAACGCCAGGTGATTGAACTGCAGTCACGTACGCAGAGCTTCCGTATCGGGAATGAAGCGCCTATGCCTGCGGCGACGGCCGCCGCGCCAGCGCTTCAGCCGGCGGTGGCCGGTAACCATGACAGAAATTTCTGGCAATCTTTTTGAGTCGTTTCACAGTTAAGCCCGGCATTTATGCCGGGCTTTTTTATGTTCGCCCTAAAGCTTATAAGGGTTTTACCAACAATTTCAGCGCGATGGCACGTCCTCTTATTGCTTAACAAAAGCAGATGGCTAGACTATCAGGATAAATAGTTGCGACCGGAGGCGATGTGGAAGCCATAAAGGGATCTGAACTTAACGTGCCTGATGCCGTATTTGCGTGGCTGCTGGATGGGCAGGGCGGCGTGAAACCGTTAACCGATGCGGAAAGCGTCAGCAAAGATAATCCTTGCTGGCTGCATCTGAATTACACTTATCCTGATAGCGCCCAGTGGCTGGCGAATACGCCGCTGTTGCCCGTAACGGTGCGCGATGCGCTGGCGGGGGAAAGCGTTCGCCCGCGCGTGAGTCGCTTAGGTGAGGGGACGCTAATCACCCTGCGCTGCATTAATGGCAGCACCGATGAACGCCCGGACCAACTGGTGGCGATGCGTCTGTATATCGATGAGCGCCTTATTATTTCGACCCGTCAGCGTAAAGTGCTGGCGCTTGATGATGTGGTTAGCGATCTGCAGGAAGGCAGCGGCCCAACCGACTGCGGCTCCTGGCTGGTGGACGTCTGCGATGCATTGACCGATCACGCCAGTGAATTCATTGAACAGTTACACGATAAAATTATCGATCTGGAAGATAATTTGATGGAGCAGGAAGTCCCGCCGCGCGGCTTCCTCGCGCTCTTGCGAAAACAACTGATCGTGATGCGCCGCTATATGGCGCCGCAGCGCGATGTGTATGCCCGCCTGTCCAGCGAACGCCTGTCGTGGATGACGGATGATCACCGCCGTAGAATGCAGGATATTGCTGACCGTTTGGGGCGTGGGTTGGACGAGATTGATGGCTGTATTGCCCGTACGGCGGTGATGTCGGACGAAATCGCCCAGATGATGCAGGAGTCGCTTTCCCGACGCACCTACAATATGTCGCTGATGGCGATGGTATTTTTACCGAGCACCTTCCTGACCGGTCTGTTTGGCGTCAACCTTGGCGGTATTCCCGGCGGCGGGTCGCATCTGGGCTTCTCCCTCTTCTGTATTATGCTGGTATTACTCATTGGTGGTGTTACGTGGTGGTTACATCGCAGTAACTGGTTGTAAAAAATCACCTTTCTTGTGCACTTTACCGGTGATAACGCGAATAAAATTGAGCGAGGTCAATAAACCAGCAGCACAATCGAGGCAATATCGTTCCTGCAGGTGAATGCAACGTCAAGCGATGGGCGTTGCGCTCCATATTGTCTTACTTCCTTTTTTTTGAATTACTGCATAGCACAATTGATTCGTACGACGCCGGCTTTATAGAGTCGGCTTTTTTTTGCCCGTTTTCCGCTACCTTCAAACCCTACCCATCGATTAATATGTCGCATCGGCCCGCGAGATCTGCGAGGATACGCGCCTGCTGAACGTCAGCCCCTAATTCGCGAGAAAATATTGTGACCGCTTTTGCCACCCTGAATGCATTGCCCGCCTCCCAGATCGACAACCTGAACGACCTGGGATACCTCTCCATGACCCCGGTTCAGGCAGCGTCGCTGCCGGCGATCCTTGCTGGAAAGGACGTGCGCGTGCAGGCAAGAACCGGCAGCGGCAAAACGGCAGCGTTTGGTCTCGGCCTGCTGCAACACGTGGATGCCAGCATGTTCCAGACGCAATCACTGGTGCTGTGCCCAACCCGTGAACTGGCAGACCAGGTTGCCGGCGAAATTCGTCGACTGGCCCGATTCCTGCCGAACATTAAAGTACTGACACTCTGTGGCGGCCAACCGTTTGGTGCACAGCGTGACTCCTTGCAGCACGCACCGCACATCATTGTGGCGACGCCTGGCCGTTTGCTCGACCATCTGCAAAAAGGCACCGTCTCACTCGACGCGCTGCAAACGCTGGTGATGGATGAAGCCGATCGCATGCTGGATATGGGCTTTAGCGATGCGATTGATGAAGTTATCCGTTTTGCGCCGGCCTCACGCCAGACGCTGCTGTTTTCCGCGACATGGCCTGCGGCGATTGCGGCAATCAGTGGGCGCGTACAGCGCGACCCGGAAACCATTGAGATTGACTCCGTTGATGAACTGCCTGCGGTTGAGCAGCAGTTTTTTGACGTGCCGCGCCACGGTAAAATTGCGCTGCTACAGCAGCTGCTGAGTCAGCATCAGCCGGCATCTTGCGTCGTGTTCTGCAACACCAAAAAAGATTGCCAGGACGTCTACGAAGAGTTGAACGCGGCGGGGCAGAGCACCATTGCGCTGCACGGTGATCTCGAGCAGCGCGATCGCGATCAGACGCTGGTACGTTTTGCTAACGGTAGCGCCCGTATTCTGGTGGCTACCGACGTCGCGGCTCGCGGTCTGGACATCAAATCGCTGTCTATGGTTGTGAACTATGAACTGGCGTGGGATCCGGAAGTGCACGTCCACCGAATTGGCCGAACGGCACGTGCCGGCAACAGCGGTCTGGCGGTTAGCTTCTGTGCACCGGAAGAAGCGCAGCGCGCCAATATCCTTGCTGAAATGCTCAACATCAAGCTGAACTGGCTTCCTGCGCCTGCGAAATCACGCATTGTGCCGCTGGCGCCGGAGATGGCAACGCTGTGCATTGACGGTGGTAAGAAAGCCAAAATGCGTGCAGGTGACGTTCTTGGGGCGTTAACCGGCGATGTGGGCCTGGTGGGGGCGGATATCGGTAAGATTGATGTGCATCCGGCGCATGTGTATGTCGCGGTGCGCGCATCCGTAGCCCATCAGGCGTTTAAGCTGTTACAGAAGGGCAAAATCAAAGGTAAGGCGTGTCGCGCACGTTTACTGAAATAATACGTTGAGTGCGTCTCAGGCTACTGCCTGAGACGCCAATCGGGTTACTTCACTTCGACGATATCCAGACGCAGATCATTCAACTGACCTTCTTCCTCTTCTGGCTGCCAGCCTACCGGTTGTAGCGGCAATTCTTCGCGGTCAAATGCCAGATCGCCACCATCAACCACTTCAGAGTCGTGATTCAGCCCTTTAAAATCAAACAGGTTAATATCGCTCAGGTGTGACGGAACCACGTTCTGCATGGCGCTGAACATGGTCTCAATACGACCTGGATAGCGTTTGTCCCAATCGCGCAGCATTTCAGCAATCACCTGACGCTGCAGGTTTGGCTGCGAGCCGCACAGGTTGCATGGAATGATTGGGAACGCTTTGGCTTCGGCAAAACGCTCAATATCTTTTTCGCGGCAGTAGGCCAGCGGGCGGATAACGATATGCTTGCCGTCATCGCTCATCAGCTTCGGCGGCATCCCTTTCATTTTGCCGCCGTAGAACATGTTAAGGAACAGCGTTTGCAGGATGTCATCACGGTGATGGCCGAGCGCAATTTTAGTCGCACCGAGTTCGGTGGCGGTACGGTACAGAATACCGCGACGCAGACGTGAGCACAGAGAGCAGGTGGTTTTGCCTTCCGGGATTTTCTCTTTCACGATGCCGTAGGTATTTTCTTCGACAATCTTGTATTCAACGCCCAATGCGTCCAGATATTCCGGCAGAATATGCTCCGGGAAACCCGGTTGCTTCTGGTCGAGGTTCACTGCGACGAGGCTAAAACTGATTGGCGCGCTCTTTTGCAGGTTGCTTAGAATTTCCAGCATGGTGTAGCTGTCTTTGCCACCGGAGAGACAAACCATAATGCGGTCGCCATCTTCAATCATATTGAAGTCAGCAATGGCTTCGCCCACGTTACGACGCAGACGTTTCTGTAATTTATTCAGGTTGTATTGTTCTTTTTTAGTAATTGACTGATTTTCTTGCATTATTACTGTTCTCTAAAACCAAAAGGGGCATACAGGTAGCCGGTTTATCACGAGGTGCATCTACCGTTAACGCTGCGACTGACTTCCCGCGCGTAGCTTCTCGCCCTGCACGATAGACTAAGTCTACCCGTTGCGCGTTTTTATGCCCCATCCGGTACGCCATTAATGATGGGATCGCTCTAGCCGATAGCAGCCAGCAGGCAAAAGTATGCGCGTATGGTACGGATTACGGCGACGAATGCCAGCATGTTTTACAATAGCGCACCGGAGCGCCTGTTTTTCGGTGGCCTGGGCGAACGCCAAAGTCCTACGGATGTGAAATATTCGCTCGCTGAATTATTTCGACATCTTTCGTCCTTCTTTGATACGCAATCTTTAAGCAAACTTTAGTGTGAATGACGTTAACTATCATGAGTGCATGGATAATCATTTATGAAATCATCACATTAGGGAGTGCGTTTATGAAAATTATCTCGAAGGTTATCCCGGCAATTTTTGCTTTTGTCATCTCGTCGTCAGTGATGGCAGCCGAGCTTCCGGAGGTGATTGGCAGTGACACCACGTCGGGGCTGAATAGCCTCGGAAGGGTGTCCGTTAGCGGCATCAACGGGAGCCCTGATGATGCCATTGAAGCGCTGCGCAAAAAGGCCGGCGCGATTGGCGGCGGGAAGTTACGGGTTATCGCGCTCAGTACGCCGGCGGATTCCAGCTTATGGACCGGCAACGCTGAAGTGTATCGATAAGACCGGAACTGGTCGCTCAAACGGCGACAGCCAGCTACCGCCGCTAGCTTACCGGGATAAGCATCAGCTTTCTCTCTGCGCTGACGGTACGAGGTTCGAGTCCTCGGCGGCGGACCAACCAGTTCTTCCTACCAGACGCCTCGCTGGACGCCGGTAAACCCGCAAATTGCTAATTTTACCCCTTCTTATTCATTGTCGTGATGAAACGATGGTCGCATAATGGCGGCCAGCCTCCGCAGGTGCGGGGTGAAGCGCCAGCTTTTTCTGGTGATGAAGGATACACAATGGAAAGGCGTCACTTTCTGAAAAGTGCAGCTGCACTTTCTACGCTGGGTCTGGTTAGCCCCACTTTTGCTAAAACAGAAGCCGTAGCGCAGCCCGCCGCCACCTCTTCCGGCAAATATCGCCGATTCGTGATGACCCAAACCTACAGCCTGAAAGCGCCAGAGGGTTCGTCCGGCAAGGTGAATTTGTGGATCCCTATCCCAGAAGATACCGCCTTTCAGCAGTTGTTGAATCTCTCCTTTAACGGTAACTATCAAAGCGCTGCGCTCAATGCCAATAACCGCTACGGTGCGAAAGTGCTGTTTGTCACCTGGCCTGCGTCCAGTGGACCGCTGGAGATCAAGGTCGAGATGGAAATCGAGACCCGCGATTGGGAAGTGCTGAAAGACAATCACCTTGCCGACTGGCAACTGCCGGTTGAAGGGGGCGTGATCCCTGATGAGATAAAGCCGTTCCTGCACGCGACGCCGCACATCCCCGTGGATGGCCTGGTCAAAGAGACCGCGCTGAAAATTATTGGCAGCGAGAAAGCGCCGTTAAAACAGGCGCGTTTGATTCATAACTGGGTGAGCACCCATATGCACCGTGACGATGCGGTGATTGGCTGCGGCACCGGCGATGTGGGCGAGATCCTCAAAACCGGCAAACTGGGCGGCAAATGCACCGATATCAATTCGGTGTTTGTGGCGCTGTGCCGTGCGGTTGGGATCCCGGCGCGCGAGATGTTTGGCATTCGCTTAGGCGCCAGCCGTAAGCTGGATAAATATTCCAAAAAAGCCTTTGGCAGCGCTGATGCGCAGGGCGTGGCGAAAATTAGCGGCGGCCAGCACTGCCGCGCGATGTTCTGGCTTGCCGGTTTCGGCTGGATGCCGGCCGACCCGGCGGACGTCACCAAAATGCGCCTGACCGAGAAAAAAGAAAACGGCGACCCCGCAGTGACCGCGGTGAATGACTATCTGTTTGGCAACTGGGAAATGAACTGGGTTGGTTTTAACCACGCGCGTGACTTCGCTCTATCGCCTGCCGCTGAGCAGGGGGATGTAAATAATCTCGGCTACCCGTACGCCGAAGTGGACGGCGACCCGCTGAATTTCTACGATCCGGCACTGTTTAGCTACGATTATGTCAGCATCGAACAGCATTAAGGGTGGGCTTCTGACGCTGCTGGCGGCGGTTATCGCCGCTGGCGCATCAACATTGTGCTGTATTGGGCCGCTGCTGTACCTGGTGTTTGGTATTTCGGCGGCGGGACTGGTTGGGATCCCCGGCGCGTCTTGGCTGCAAATCCCGATGGTGATTGTTGCGCTAGGGCTAATGGCGCGCGGGTTCTGGCGCTTATATTTGTCGCCAAAACCGGTGTGCGTCAATGTGGTTAGCCGTCGGGCGCTGGAGTGGCTGTATTGGCTGGCCGTGCCGCTGGTGCTGGCGCTGATCACCTACCCGTACGTTCTACCGTGGATTTGGGAGTGGATGGAATGAAAAAAATGGCCATTCTGGCGCTACTGTGGGTGACGCCTTTTGGGTGGGCTGCCGATAAGCTGGTGACCATTGATGTCGGTGAGATGAATTGCCCGCTGTGCGTGATTTCAATTAATCAGGCGCTGCGTTCGACCGATGGCGTGATTAAGGCCAAAGCCTCGCTGAAAACGCGTCAGGCGCAGGTGGTAGTCCCGGAGAATTTCGATAATCAACGTCTGCTGGCGGCGATAGCAAAGACCGGATTTAAGGGCGAGATCCACGGAGAAAGCGCGGTGCAGTAATTCGCCGCGCTGGGAAAAAGAAACCCGCCGTCGCCAGCGGGTTTTTTATGAAATTAGAACTGATAAACCAGCCCCATCCCCACGATGTTATCGGTGCTGATACCGTTATTGGCGTAGAAGCTATCATCGTCGTCCAACAAGTTGATTTTATAATCTACATATGTGGACATGTTTTTATTGAAGTAGTAAGTCGCGCCGACATCCAGATATTTCACCAGGTCTTTATCACCGCTGACCGCCTGGGCATTTTTAATATCATTCGTGGTGCTATTCAAATTCTTACCTTTAGATTGCAGGTAAGAAATCGCTGGACGCAAACCGAAATCAAACTGGTATTGGGCGGTGACTTCAAAGTTTTGCGTTTTATTCGCGACGCCATTGCTGTCGCCGTATGGCGTCATATTACGGGTTTCGGAATACATTGATGCCAGATAAATATTGTTGGCGTCGTATTTTAGACCCACGGTCCACGCATCGGCTTTATCACCGCCTGCCGTGGTGTCGGTGCGCTGAGCGCTGGTACGGTCTGAGGTCGCATAGGCTGCAGATGCACTGACGCCCATTCCCAGGTCGTAGGAGGTGGACATACCAAAGCCGTCGCCGTTGGCATTACGGGTGTTGCGGTCGCCGTTGTTGGTGCCTTCACCGCTGCCTGGGTTTTCATTTTTACCCTGATACTGCAGCGCAAAGTTAAGGCCATCCACTAAACCGAAGAAATCGTTGTTACGATAGGTGGCGACACCGTTAGCACGGCTGGTCATGAAGTTATCGGCAGTGGAATAGCTGTCACCACCAAATTCTGGCAGCATATCGGTCCAGCCTTCGACGTCGTACAGAACGCCGTAGTTACGTCCATAATCGAATGAACCGTAGTCGCCGAATTTCAGGCCGGCAAAGCCCAGACGAGTCCAGGACTGGCTATTGCCGCTGTCGGTTGACTCCGGATTATTCGCCTGGACGTTATATTCCCATTGACCGTAACCGGTCAGCATATTGTTAATTTGCGTTTCGCCTTTAAAACCCAAGCGGACATAAGATTGGTCGCCGTCTTTTTTGGCATCATTAGAGAAATAATGCAGGCCATCGATCTTGCCATAAAGATCTAATTTATTGCCGTCTTTATTATAAACTTCTGCAGAATGAGCTGCGCCTGCGGCCAGCAGAGCAGGGATAACAAGGGCCAGTACTTTTCTGTTCATTGAAATTATTCCTTTAGTCTTTTTTATAGTCGCGCACTTCCGCGAATGGGAAGTGAGCTCATCCTAATGGAGAGTTATGCGAAGTAATAAAAGATATTTGTTGCGATATAAGAAAGATCTCAAGAAGATAATTCAGATGAAATGGTGATAATTCCCATGAATGGATTGCTGGGATTTATATAAAATAAAAATTATACAAAGAGAATATGCAGGCGTAACGTAAAGTGCTTATATGCCTTTTGCCACACAACGAATAACTGTTGCCGTGTGTCGTTTGATTTTATTATTCATTGAAAAAATGATAAGCCCGAATAATTATTCGGGCTTTTTTATGGTTGAGAATTATGGTTTGTCGCTTATTCTTGCGGCGTCACTTTCTCCGCTTTCCCGGCCAACTGCGCGAGGAAATCGTAGCGTTTTTGCAGGTCCGCTGCGGCGTCTTTCCATAGCTGCTCGGCCACCTCTGGCTGCTGGCTGTTCAGGCGACGGAAGCGCTGCTCGTTCATCAGCGTTTCGGCTAGCGCATCTGACGGCGGGCGAGAGTCCAGAGCCAGTGGAATTTTACCTTCATCCGCGCGACGCGGGTCGAAACGGAACAGCGGCCAGAAGCCAGTGGCAGTTAGCTGACGCATCTGATCGTGACTTAATGCCAGGTCGTAGCCATGCTCTTCGCAAGGGCTGTAGGCGATGATCAGCGACGGGCCTGGATATGACTCCGCTTCCTGAATCGCTTTCACCGTCTGGTTAAGCTGTGCTCCCAGCGAGATTTGCGCCACGTAGACGTGTCCGTACATCATCATGCTGACGCCCAGATCTTTACGCGCTTTACGTTTGCCGTGCTCACCAAACTTGGTCACCGCGCCAAGTGGAGTGGCTTTTGAAGCCTGGCCGCCGGTATTGGAATAGCATTGGGTATCCAGCACCAGAATATTGACGTTCTCGGTCAGGCTCATCACGTGATCCAGCCCACCAAAGCCAATATCGTAGGCCCAGCCGTCACCGCCAATCAGCCAGATGGATTTTTCTACCAGCGCGTCGGCATCGGTTAATAGCTCTTTAGCACCCTCAACGCCGGCCAGCGCCTGGCGCAGTGCGCTCACCTGTTCGCGGCGTTGTTCCGGCGTCGCGTCGGCGTGCAGGGCTTCATTGAGCTCTGCGGGGATCTGAGCGGCAAAACCGTCCAGCAAACGCATCACGCGCTGGCGGTGTTGGTCAACCGTTAAGCGGAAGCCGAGGCCAAATTCGGCGTTATCTTCAAACAGCGAGTTAGCCCATGCCGGGCCACGGCCGTTGGCGTCGGTGGTGTACGGCGTCGAAGGCAGGTTACCGCCATAGATCGACGAGCAACCCGTCGCATTGGCAATCAGCATACGGTCGCCGTACAGCTGAGTGAGCAGTTTGATATACGGCGTTTCGCCACAGCCGGAACAGGCGCCGGAGTATTCAAACAGCGGGGTAATAAGCTGTGAAGTACGAATATCGATACGCTCAAGCTTGCTGCGGTCAATTTCCGGTAGGTCGAGGAAGAAGTCATAGTTCGCTTTTTCTTCTTCAACGTGGTCAAGGCGCGACATCATATTGATCGCCTTGATTTCCGGGTTCTGGCGGTCTTTGGCCGGGCACACTTCAACGCACAGGTTACAGCCGGTGCAGTCCTCCGGCGCCACCTGCAGCACGTATTTCTGGCCACGCATATCGCGGGATTTAACGTCCAGCGAATGCAGCGAGGCAGGTGCATGCTCCATTGCGTCCGGAGAGACTACTTTCGCGCGGATAGCCGAGTGCGGGCAGGCCGCTACGCAGTGGTTACACTGGGTACAGAGATCTTCTTTCCAGATAGGGATCTCTTCGGCGATGTTGCGTTTCTCCCAGCGGGTCGTACCGACCGGCCAGGTGCCGTCCGGTGGCAGAGCTGAAACCGGCAGCGCATCGCCTAATCCGGCCAGCATCGCGGCTGTGACGGTTTTAACAAAGTCAGGCGCTTCATCGGATACCACCGGAGGGCGGTTTGGACTGCTGGCATTAACCGGCTGTAACGGAACTTCCGCCAGCGACTCGCGCGCCAGCGCCAGCGCCTGCCAGTTACGTTCAACCAGATCCTGGCCTTTGCTGCTGTAGCTTTTGGCAATGGCATTTTGCAGTTCCATCAGGGCGCTATCGCCCGGCAGGATCTGCGTCAGATGGAAAAATGCCATCTGCATGACGGTGTTAATTCGTGCGGCCAGACCGCATTCACGGGCGATTTTCGCCGCGTTGATGACGTAGAAACGCGCTTTTTTCTGATTTAGCACCGCCTGGACTTCCTGCGGCAGACGCGCCCACACCTCATCAGCGCTGTAGGGCGTATTGAGCAGGAAGATGCCGCCGGGCTTGAGGCGCTCGGCCATCTGGTACTTATCAATAAATTGCAGCTGGTGGCAGCCGACAAAATCGGCCTGCGCCACCAGATAGGCGGAGCGGATAGGGGTATCGCTAACGCGCAGATGCGACACCGTCAGGCCGCCGGCCTTTTTGGAGTCGTAAACGAAATAGCCTTGGGCAAACCACGGCGTGGAATTGCCGATAATCTTGATATTATTCTTGGTCGCTGAGACGCTGCCATCGCTCCCCAGGCCGTAGAACAACGCTTCCAGACGCGCGGTTGCCGGCAGCGTGTTTTCCGGTAGCGGTAAGGAAAGGTTGGTGACATCATCGTAGATGCCAACGGTGAAGCGAGGTTTGGGTTTGGCCTGCGCCAGCTCGTTGAATATTGCCAGCACGCAATCCGGACCGAACTCTTTTGATGAGAGGCCATAACGGCCACCGATCACCCGCGGAAGCGTTTCGCGCTCGCCGTGGTTAAAGGCTTCCGCCAGCGCCGTCATCACGTCGAGATACAGCGGTTCGGCGTGAGCGCCCGGCTCTTTGGTACGGTCGAGGACCGCCACGCTACGCGTGCTTTCCGGCAGCGCCTGGAGCAGATGTTTGGCGGAGAAAGGACGATACAAGCGCACTTTCAGTACCCCGACTTTTTCGTCGCGGGTCAGCAGTTCATCCACCACTTCTTCGCAGGTGCCGATGGCGGAACCCATAATCACAATCACGCGCTCGGCCTGCGGATGGCCATAATACTCAAACGGCTGGTAGCGGCGGCCGGTGGCGTCGGCGAAGTCATTCATCGCCTGCTCGACGTGAGAATAGACTGCGTCATACCACGGGTTGGTTGCTTCGCGTGACTGGAAGTAGGTATCCGGGTTAGCGGAGGTGCCGCGGATCACCGGATGCTCAGGATTCAGCGCGCGGGCGCGATGTGCAGCAATTTCGTCGTGAGGCAGCAAGCCGCGGATGGTGTCATCGGCCAGCGGCACGATTTTATTAATTTCGTGCGAGGTGCGGAAACCATCAAAGAAGTGAATAAACGGCACGCGGCTTTTGAGCGTGGCGATATGCGAAATCAGCGCGAAGTCCTGTGCTTCCTGCACGCTCGCGGCGCACAGCATAGCGCAGCCGGTCTGGCGAATGGCCATGACGTCCGAGTGATCGCCAAAAATTGACAGCGCGTGGGTGGCGACGGTTCGCGCGGCGACGTGCAGAACAAACGGCGTTAGCTGACCGGCCAGTTTGTACAGCGTCGGGATCATCAGCAGGAGTCCCTGCGATGAGGTAAACGAGGTCGACAGTGCACCGGTCTGCAATGCGCCGTGCACAGCGGCAATGGCGCCAGCCTCTGACTGCATTTCGACGACCCGCGGGACGTCGCCCCACACGTTTTTAAGACCATTTCCCGCCCACGCATCGGCCTGCTCGGCCATGGTAGAACTCGGCGTTATCGGGTAAATGGCAATGACTTCGCTGGTCCGGAACGCAACAGAGGCGACCGCACCGTTACCGTCAATTGTGATCATTGATTATGACACCTTACATTGCGCAAAAAGAGGTTCACGGCAGGGCCGAAAACCGGGAATTCATCCGTTATAAACTCATCGATTTTGCCGATGGTATTCATTGAAGTTTAGCAAAACCCGGGCTGAATCATTTTTGCTTTTGTGTCCTTGGGCCGGGTCTATATCAACGATATGAATGTTTCCAGCCAACAAAATTGGTAGAAAATGTTTCTACAGTGCATAAATGCGCGCTTCGTCTCTCGACGTTCCGGGCGCTGATGCCTATGATGCTTAGGTTTGTTCTTATTTTTGCGATTGGGAGAGAAGTGATGCGAGCTGCGTTTTTAGTCGGGTGTGCGGCGCTTTTGTTATCCGCGTGCAGTAGTGAACCTGTTCAGCAGGCCACCGCGGCGCACGTGACGCCGGGAATGAGAGCGGCAATGTCGAGCTCAGGTGATGCAAACTGCGCAATGATCGGTGGCACACTCTCTGCCGCACGACAGCTTGATGGCTCCAGCATTGGCATGTGTGCGCTGCCCAACGGCAAGCGCTGTAGCGAACAATCTCTTGCGGTTGGCAGCTGCGGAAGCTATTGATCGTTAGTGAATCAAATCGGCAAGCTTATAGATAAACGTCTGGTCAGCCGTGGCCAGCGTGAGCTGTGATTCGGTCAAATCCACCTGGGCGCCCTGGCGAAGCATGGTCGCGAGCGTGGCGTCGAGCTGATTGAGCTGTGCGTCGCGGCACAGTTTGCGCGTCATCGCCAAATCGGTTGCCGTCAGTTCGCCATTGGTCACCGTGGCCATCCCGGAAAACGTGTTGCACAGCGTGCCGGACAGGTAAATCTTATTCAATAATGGCTGTTTCTCACCAAAGCTCAGGTCCATTGGCGCGTGTTCCCCTTGAACCGGCTTGCCGTTCACGCTTTCCAGCACAAAACGGTGGTGCTGTAGCTGGTCGCCGCCGGTAAAGACTTTACTGTTGTAGACGCAGCCGGCGAGTAGCGTCGCTGCCGCCAGCAGAAAAACGATTTTCTTCATTGCAAAAGACTTCTTATGTATTCGTTTGATGAATGTGTTGGAAGTGTAACTGTACTGCGAATAATGTCTGCGGGGCTTATCTGAAAATGCTCCCCAACGGGCGTCGGGGAGCGGTAACGATCACGCGAGGGCGTTAGGACAGTCAGTGCCGGAATCGATTTGGCTCAGATTTTCCAGCGTGGTTTCCGAGATGCTGGTCAACGCTTCGGCGGTCAGGAACGCCTGGTGGCCAGTGAACAGTACGTTATGGCAGGCCGACAGGCGACGGAACACATCATCCTGAATCACGTCATTAGACTTATCTTCAAAGAACAGATCGCGTTCGTTCTCGTAAACGTCCATCCCCAGCGCACCGATTTTCTGCGTTTTCAGCGCTTCGATGGCAGCCTGTGAATCAATCAGCGCACCGCGGCTGGTGTTGATGATCATTACGCCATCTTTCATCTTCTCAAAGGCGCTCGCGTTCAGCAGATGGTAGTTTTCCGGCGTCAGCGGGCAGTGCAGAGTAATAACGTCTGATTCGGCAAACAGCGTCGGCAGATCGACATACTCAACGCCCAGCTCCAGTGCCGCCGCGCTTGGGTACGGATCAAACGCCAGCAGACGCATCCCGAAACCTTTCAGAATACGCAGCGCGGCAATGCCGATTTTACCGGTACCGATAACCCCAGCCGTTTTACCAAACATGGTAAAACCGGTGAGGCCTTCCAGCGAGAAGTTGGCGTCGCGGGTACGCTGGTAAGCGCGGTGGATACGACGGTTTAACGTCATCATCATACCAATGGCGTGTTCCGCCACCGCTTCTGGAGAATACGCGGGAACGCGTACCACGCGCAGACCGAGCTCTTTCGCGGCGTCGAGGTCGACGTTGTTGAAGCCCGCGCAGCGCAGCGCGATGTATTTCACACCATTTTTCTTCAACTCTTCGAGTACCGGACGACTGCCGTCATCGTTAACGAAAATGCAGACCGCTTCGCAGCCGTGCGCGGTTTTGGCGGTTTTTTCCGTTAGCAAAAAATCGAAAAACTCAAGTTCAAAGCCATAAGCCTCATTCACATTCTGCAGATACTTTTTGTCATACTGCTTTGTGCTATAAACGGCGATTTTCATAAGCTTTACTCCAGTGATTTTAGAGTCAAGTTAGCATATTTCAAATAATCATACAAAATGTAAAAATGTTTTGAATGCTAAAGTTACGTAAGGAAACTATCACCAGTATACGCGCTTTAGAAGCGGGAGCGAAACCGATACGCTCAATCAGAATCAACTGAAATTACTCACATTTTATTTTACAGCAGCTACGCTTAATACCATGACAGCGGCTTTCACTCTCTGGTCTGACATGACACAATATGCGCCTTTGGGCCGCTCGCTGTGCGGTCCGGCATAACTGCCTGCTTAAACTGGATATCACTGCACCCATGAAGGGTAAATATAAAGCCGTTATTGCGCTATTCCTGCTTTTACTACTCCTGCCGTTAACGTTGATGATGACGCTGGGGTACTGGGTTCCTACGCTGGTGGGCATCTGGCTACCGGCGGGCACTCGTATTGCATTAAACGAGAGCCCGCGGTTGACCCGTTCGGCGCTGCGTATTCCCGACCTACGCTATCTTGCCGGGGATTGCGAACTGGCGACGCTTAAAGACGTTACGCTGTCGCACCCCAGCCGCTGGCGTCTGCACGCCGCCTCGGTCAATCTGAATTCCGTTTGTTTTGCCAAACTTCCGCAAAACGATTCTGTTCCCGGCGCGCCGCGCACGCTGGCTGAGTGGCAGTCGATGCTGCCTAACACCTGGCTCTCCATTGATTCACTGAGCGTTTCGCCGTGGGAGAAGTGGCAGGGCAAGCTGAACGTCTCCCTGACTGCTCAGCGTCAGGATCTGCAATATGAGGGTGAACACGTCACGCTGCATGCGCGTTTGCACGGACAGTCGCTGACCGTCAGCGAGTTCCACGCCTCTCTGATTGACGGCGAACAGCCGGTGAAACTGTTGGGCGAATTCACGATGCCGCTGGTACCCGATGGGCTGCCGGTGAAAGGTCATCTCGAATCGACCCTTCAGGTACCGCAGGTGCCTTCGTTGGTGGATGCTGAACTGAACTGGGATGGAAACCAGGGACAGCTCGTGATGATGGCCCGCGGTGAAGACGACCCGCTGGTGGATTTCCCGTGGCAACTGACCGAACAACAGCTCACCATCAGTGATGGCCGCTGGAGCTGGCCGTATCAACAGGGGATCCCGCTTAGCGGTCGGCTCGGCGTGAAGCTGGAGAACTGGCAACAGGGGATTGATAAAACGCTGATTACCGGACGCCTTAACGTATTAACCTCGGGCGATGCCGGGAAGGGGAATGCGGTATTAACCGTCGGTCCGGGCACGCTTAGCATGGACAACAGCGAAATGCCGTTGCAGTTGACTGGGGAGGCAAAGCAGGGCGATTTGATCCTTTATGCGAAGCTGCCAGCGCATCTGAGTGGCCCGCTGATGACGCCGATGCTGGCCTTCCAGCCGGGGGCGCTGCTGCGATCTCGCGGACGCGTTATCGATGCCCTGAATATCGATGATGTACGCTGGCCGCTGGCCGGGGTGAAGATCTCGACCCAAGGAATCGATGGGCGATTACAGGCGATTCTGCGCGCCCATGAACAGCAAACCGGTGATTTCGTCCTGCACCTTGATGGTCAAGCCGATAACTTTATGCCGGACAAAGGTACCTGGCAGTGGCGATACTGGGGCGACGGACACTTCACGCCGATGCAAGCTCGCTGGGACGTTACGGGAACCGGTGAATGGCGGGATAGCGCGATTGTGCTAAATACGCTGTCAACCGGCTTTGACAAGCTGCAGTACGGCACCATGACTGTCGACAAGCCGCGCCTGACGCTGGAAAAACCTATCCACTGGATCCGCAACGAACAGCATCCATCTTTCACCGGTACGCTGGCGCTGGACGCAAAGGAAACCCGCTTTACCGGCGGCAGCGTACTGCCAGCTTCGGCGCTGAGTTTTAGCGTGGACGGCCGCGACCCAACCTATTTCCAGTTTAAAGGGGATCTGAAAGCGCAAGCCATTGGCCCGATTCAGGTCAATGGCCGTTGGGACGGCGAACGCCTGCGCGGCAAGGCATGGTGGCCGAAACAGTCGCTAACGGTGTTCCAACCGCTGGTGCCACCGGACTGGAAAATGAAGCTGCGTGACGGTTCTCTTTACGCTCAGGTGGCCTTTTCTGCTGCCGCGGGACAAGGATTCGAAGCCGGTGGCCACGGCGTGCTCCGAAACGGCAGCGCGTGGATGCCGGATAACGAAGTCAACGGCGTTGATTTTGTGCTGCCGTTCCGACTTAAAGCGGGCGTCTGGCAACTGGGCACGCGTCGTCCGGTTTCGCTGCGCATCGCGGAAATCGTCAACCAGGTCACGGCCCGTAACGTAACTGCCGATTTACAGGGAACCTGGCCGTGGAGCGAAGCCGAGCCGTTGCAGCTTAGCGACGTCAGCGTTGATGTCCTTGGCGGCAAAATGACGATGCAGCAACTGCGCCTGCCTCAGCGCGATGCGGCGTTGCTGCGTCTTCATCATATTTCGATGAGCGAACTGGTTAGCGCGGTGAACCCGAAACAGTTTGCCATGTCTGGCCCGGTCGATGGTGCGTTACCGCTGTGGTTGAACGACAGTCAGTGGATAATCAAAGACGATTGGTTGCATAACCCAGGGCCGATGACGCTGCGTCTTGATAAAGACACGGCCGACGCGGTGGCGGATGATAATATTGCAGCCGGTGCCGCCATTAACTGGCTGCGCTATCTGGAGATCAGCCGCTCATGGACACGTATCAACCTCAATAGCCTGGGGCTGTTGACCCTGCAGGCCGAGGTGACCGGTACCGGGGTGATGGATAAGAAACGCAGTACGGTGCAGCTTAACTATACGCACCAGGAGAATGTTTTTGATTTGTGGCGAAGCCTGCGCTTTGGCGACAAACTTCAGTCATGGCTTGAGCAACACGCGACCCTACCCGGCGCTCCGTGTCGCAGCGGCACGGAATGTAAGGAGCACTAATGAAATTACCCATCGCCATACTGGGAGTGATGGCCTGCGGGCTGCTATCGGGATGCGTACCGCGCATCGAAGTGGCGGCGCCGAAAGAGCCGATTACCATCAACATGAACGTGAAGATTGAGCATGAAATCCGCATCAAGGCCGATAAGGACGTTGAGGATTTGCTGAAATCACGTAGCGATTTGTTCTGAGGTTATGATGCGAAAACGAGGGATTATTGCGCTACTGGCGCTAAGCCTGTTGAGCACGCAAGCGTTGGCACTCACGCTGACGGATGCGCGTCAGCAGGGGCGCGTCGGCGAAACTCAGAGCGGCTATCTGGCGGCGATCAAACAGGATAATGAAACGCTGGCACTGGTGAAAAAAATCAACCAGGCGCGTAGTGAAAGCTACCAGCAGCTTGCTCAAAGTAATAGCCTGTCGCAGCAGGAAGTTGCCCAGTTAGCGGGAAAAAAATTAATCGAGAAAGCACAGCAGGGTGAATACGTTCAGGGCATCAACGGCCAGTGGGTACGCAAGTAACGGCTAAGCTGATGTAAGAAAAAATGTATTCCGGTTGAAACAGGGGATGTAACTCGCTCATACTCTCCGCATGTAACCTGTTCGTCGGTAACGGTTTTGCCGGCAACATAAGAGAATAATAAAGGAAGTTCTAATGGCAGAAGAAACGATTTTCAGCAAAATTATTCGTCGTGAGATCCCGTCAGATATCGTCTATCAGGATGATTTGGTCACCGCGTTTCGCGATATTTCTCCGCAGGCGCCGACTCATATTCTGATTATCCCGAATACGCTTATTGCCACAACCAACGACGTCACCGCCGAGCATGAACAGGCGCTGGGCCGCATGGTGACCGTGGCGGCAAAAATTGCGCGCGACGAAGGTATCGCCGATGACGGCTATCGCCTGATCATGAACTGTAATCGCCACGGTGGGCAGGAAGTTTACCATATTCACATGCACCTGGTGGGTGGACGCCCGCTGGGGCCAATGCTGGCGCATAAAGGCTAACCTATGAAATCGGGATGTCTGGGTCTTGTGCTTTGCGCGACGTTGCTTGCCGGGTGCCATTCGCGCCCGGAGATTGCCGTCAGCGAACAGCAGCCATTGGTGATGGAGTCGAACGTTCTGGCAGCAGGGATCAGCGCGCAAACGCCTGAAATCACGTCGTCGGATATTCAGGCTACCGCCAGCGCTAAGCTGTTTAATGAAAGGCGAGAGCCGGTCACCGTTCACTATCGTTTTTATTGGTATGACGCCAGAGGGCTGGAAATGCACCCGCTAGAAGCGCCGCGCAGTATCACTGTACCTCCGATGGGGTCAGTCACGCTGTACGGGACTGCCAATGGTTTAGGGGCGCATAAGGCCCGGCTTTATCTTTATCTGTGAGGGGTAATCTGGAATGAGTAAATTGGGTCGCTATGCATTAATTGCTTCCCTGGCAATGTTGCTTGCCGGGTGCGTGGTGCGCGAAGAACCGGCGCCTGTTGAAACGGTGAATCCGCAGCAGCCGCAGCAGCCGACAGAGCCGCAGCAGCCAGTTCCGACGGTACCGACGGTGCCTACAGTGCCATCGCAGCCGGGGCCGATTGAGCACGGTGGCGAAACGCCTGCTCAGCCGACGCCGCGCGTACGTCACTATGACTGGAACGGCGCAGCCCAACCGCTGGTTGGCAAAATGCTGCAGGCGGGCGGCGTGAACGCGGGCAGTATTCTGCTGGTGGATAGCGTGAATAACCGTACCAACGGCTCTTTGAATGCTGGCGAAGCGACAACCGCACTGCGCAACGCGCTGTCGGGCAACTCGAAATTTACGCTGGTTTCCCCGCAGCAATTGGCTGTAGCCAAGCAGCAGTTAGGTCTGTCTCCGCAGGATAGCCTTGGCTCACGCAGCAAAGCGATGGGTATCGCCCGTAACGTCGGCGCGCAGTATGTTCTCTATTCTAACGCGACCGGTAACGTCAACTCGCCAACCTTGCAAATGCAGCTGATGCAGGTGCAGACCGGTGAAATCATTTGGTCAGGAAAGGGTGCGGTTGCGCAGCAATAAGCCTACGCGTGACGACATCCTGTCACGCTATTTTCCGCACTATCGCATCGTCGCCGGCCCCGAAACATCGGGGCTGAGCGGCAGCAGCTGTATTCTCCAACACGGTGAACAGCGGTTGGTGTTGCGTGAGCATCACGCGGCCGGCGCGCCGGAAAGCGATTTTCTTCGTCAATATCACGCGCTGCATCGTCTCCCCGCCAGGCTGGCACCCAAGCCGGTTTTTTATACATCCGGTTGGATGGCGGTTGAATATTTAATCGGTGAGATCAAAAGCGTGCTGCCGGCAACGCGTCCGCTCGCCGCTCTCCTGTATGATTTGCACCAGCAGCCTCGTTTTGGCTGGCAGCTTTCCTTGCTACCGCTGCTTGAACAGTACTGGCAGCAGTGCTCTCCGACACGCCGCACGCCGTTCTGGCTGCGCGCTTTGCAGCGCCTGCGTCGGCAGGGTGAGCCGCGTGCGCTGCGTCTGGCGCCACTGCACATGGATGTCCATGCGGGCAACATTGTGCACGGCGCGCAGGGGCTGCGTCTGATTGACTGGGAGTATGCCGGCGACGGCGACGTCGCGCTGGAGCTGGCGGCGGTATGGACGACGGATAATTGGCAACGCTATCAGCTTACTCTGGCCTATGCAGAGCAAGCGAACATGGCGCCAGAACGGCTCTGGCAGCAGGTATTACGCTGGCGACCGTGGGTGCTGATGCTCATGGCCGGTTGGTTTGAGTGTCGCGGGCAGCAGACCGGCGACGAACAATTTTTCAGGTTGGCCAACGATGCTTGGCAACCGTTGAAGCATAAAAAGGAGGCCGTGTGGGGCCAGTAATGTTGGATGTAGAAGGTTACGAACTGGACGCCGAGGAACGTGAGATCCTCGCGCATCCGCTGGTGGGCGGTTTAATTCTGTTCACCCGTAACTATCATGACCCTGAGCAGCTTTGTGAACTGGTGCGTCAGATTCGCGCGGCCTCACGCAACCATCTGGTGGTGGCGGTCGATCAGGAAGGCGGGCGCGTCCAGCGTTTTCGCGAAGGCTTTACCCGTTTGCCGGCGGCACAGTCGTTTGCCGCCGTGCTGGGTGAAGAGGCGGGCGGTCGTATGGCGGCAGATGCCGGTTGGCTGATGGCCAGCGAGATGATCGCCATGGATATCGATATTAGCTTTGCGCCGGTGCTCGATGTCGGCCATATCTGCACGGCTATTGGTGAACGTTCTTATCATGCGGATCCGCATAAAGCGCTGGCGATGGCACGCCACTTTATTAACGGCATGCACGACGCGGGCATGAAAACCACCGGCAAACATTTCCCGGGCCACGGCGCGGTCACCGCGGATTCGCATAAAGAAACGCCGCATGACCCGCGGTCTGACGCGGAGATTCGCGCCAAAGATATGGCAGTGTTCCAGACGCTGATTACTGAAAACGCGCTGGATGCCATTATGCCTGCGCACGTTATTTATGATGCCGTTGACCCGCGTCCGGCGAGCGGTTCACCGTATTGGCTGAAAACCGTGCTTCGCGGCGAACTCGGCTTTGATGGGGTTATCTTCTCTGACGATCTGTCGATGGAAGGTGCCGCCATTATGGGCAGCTACGCGGAACGCGGCCAGGCGTCTCTCGACGCAGGTTGCGATATGATCCTCGTCTGCAATAATCGTAAAGGTGCGGTTAGCGTGTTGGATAACCTGTCGCCGATCAACGCAGAACGTGTTACGAAGTTGTATCATAAAGGTTCATTTAGCCGTCAGGAACTGATGGACTCCGCCCGCTGGAAAACGGTTAGCGCTCAGCTGGAGCAACTCCATGAACGCTGGCAGGAAGTGAAGGCTGGTCATTAACCCTCCCGGAGTGGGAGTAATGGTGTGGTGAGGATACGATGATTATCTATTTACACGGTTTTGATTCGAATAGCCCAGGGAACCATGAAAAGGTGCTCCAGCTGCAGTTTATCGACCCGGATGTGCGGTTGATAAGCTACAGTACTCTGCATCCGAAACACGATATGCAGCATCTGCTGAAAGAAGTCGACAAAATGCTGCAGCTGAATGCCGATGAGCGTCCGCTGATTTGCGGCGTGGGCCTGGGGGGATTCTGGGCCGAACGCATCGGTTTCCTGTGCGATATTCGTCAGGTGGTCTTTAACCCGAATCTGTTCCCGGATGAGAACATGGAAGGTAAGATTGACCGTCCGGAAGAGTACATGGATATCGCCACCAAGTGCGTGAATAACTTCCGTGAGAAGAATCGCGATCGCTGTCTGGCTATCCTCTCTCGCCATGATGATGCGTTGGACAGCCAGCGTTCAGCGAGCGTGCTGCATCACTATTACGAGATCATCTGGGATGAAGAACAGGGCCACAAGTTTAAAAATATTTCGCCGCACCTGCAGCGGATAAAGGCCTTTAAAACCCTCGGCTGATCCCATCAATAAAGCCCCGGCTCCGGAAACGCAGCCGGGTTTTTTTTTGTTAATTTTTAACCTCTGAGCCTCACAGTTTTGCGCTAAAAAAATCATCCGCTCAACTTCTGCGCGATAAAACTTGATGCACATCAATTTTGGTATGACCAATGCACCATTCATGTTATTCTCATTGCAGCTGAATGGTTTCTTGTAAGTAACTTGTTGTTAATTAAAGGCTATATTTATAACTTTTACTTAACAATTGGTTAATAAATTTGAAGGGGGTCTCATGACTACGCCAATCAAGAAAATTGTCATTGTCGGTGGTGGTGCGGGCGGCCTGGAACTGGCTACTCAACTGGGTAGAAAGCTTGGCCGGGGTAAAAAAGCGAAAATCACGCTGGTGGATCGTAACCATAGCCATCTGTGGAAACCGCTGCTGCATGAAGTGGCAACCGGTTCTCTGGACGAAGGTGTCGATGCGCTGAGCTACCTGGCGCACGCGCGCAATCATCACTTCCAGTTCCAACTGGGCTCGGTGATGGATATCAACCGTGAAGCGAAAACGCTGACGATTGCTGAACTGCGCGATGAGAAGGGCGAACTGCTGGTCCCTGAACGCAAGCTGGCCTATGACACGCTGGTGATGGCGCTGGGCAGTACTTCCAACGATTTCAACACGCCGGGCGTGAAAGAACACTGTATCTTCCTCGATAACCCGCATCAGGCACGTCGTTTCCACCAGGAAATGCTGAATCTATTCCTGAAGTATTCGGCGAACCTGGGCGCGAACGGCAAAGTGAATATCGCCATTGTTGGCGGTGGGGCAACCGGCGTTGAGCTGTCTGCGGAACTGCATAACGCGGTGAAACAGCTGCACAGCTACGGCTATAAAGGTTTAAGCAACGAAGCGCTGAACGTGACGCTGGTAGAAGCTGGCGAGCGTATTCTGCCGGCGCTGCCGCCGCGTATCTCTGGTGCCGCTCATAGCGAACTGACCAAAATGGGCGTGCGCGTGCTGACGCAAACCATGGTCACCAGCGCTGATGAAGGCGGCCTGCATACCAAAGACGGCGAATATATTGCGGCGGACCTGATGGTCTGGGCTGCAGGCATCAAAGCACCTGACTTTATGAAGGATATCGGCGGCCTGGAAACCAACCGCATCAACCAGCTGGTGGTTGAGCCGACGCTGCAAACGACCCGCGATCCTGACATTTATGCGATCGGTGACTGCGCTTCCTGCGCCCGTCCGGAAGGGGGCTTCGTGCCACCTCGCGCCCAGGCTGCGCACCAGATGGCGACCTGCGCGCTGAACAATATTCTGGCGCAGATGAAGGGTAAAGAGCTGAAGTCATACAGCTATAAAGATCACGGTTCTCTGGTGTCGTTGTCCAACTATTCTACCGTTGGTAACCTGATGGGTAACCTGATGCGCGGTTCGATGATGATCGAAGGGCGTATTGCACGTATGGTCTACATCTCGCTGTACCGCATGCACCAGATTGCGCTGCACGGCTACTGCAAAACCGGGCTGATGATGCTGGTGGGCAGCATTAACCGCGTGATTCGTCCGCGCCTGAAACTGCACTAATCCCCGCGATTCCCGGCGGCGCGTCTGCGCTGCCGGCTTTACCCCCCCCTTCAGAATTCTCTGAAACCGCTGTTTTCCAAAACAAAACTCTGCTTTTAGGCTTCTGTCTGATTGGCTCTGCTAATGATCGGTTGCACAATTGTTAGCAATAGCAACAAAGGAGGAAGTCCCGTGAATAAATCGATGTTGGCGGGTATTGGTATTGGCGTTGCAGCCGCACTGGGGGTTGCCGCCGTGGCGAGCATGAACGTGTTCGAACGTAGCCCGCAGTATGCGCAGGTTGTCTCCGCAACGCCAATCAAGGAAACCGTAAAAAACCCGCGTCAGGAGTGCCGAAACGTGACGGTCACACATCGCCGTCCAATACAGGATGAAAACCGCATTGCCGGTTCTGTATTAGGCGCTGTGGCAGGCGGCGTAATTGGTCATCAGTTTGGCGGTGGGCGAGGTAAAGACGTTGCCACTGTCGTCGGTGCGCTAGGTGGCGGCTACGCCGGTAACCAGGCGCAGGGCGCACTGCAGAATAACGATACGTACACGACGACCGAGCAGCGCTGTAAGACGGTGTATGACAAGTCTGAAAAAACGCTCGGTTATGATGTCACCTATAAAATCGGCGACCAGCAGGGGAAAATCCGTATGGATAAAAACCCGGGAAGCCAGATCCCATTGGATAACAATGGCCAGCTTGTACTGAATAAAGCCTAAAAAAGCGTTAGTGTGCTATTCGCCCCTCAATCACTCAGATTGAGGGGCGTTTTTTCATTTCACCGCAATCATCTGCGGCCAAAGGCGCAGGGTGGTTTCGGTTATCTGCATCAGCGTTTCAAAACTTGCCCCTTCGCGGGCGCTAATCGACATGCCCTGCAAAATACAGCCGAGGAATAACGACAGCTCTTTGACGTTTTTCTCCGCTGGAATCTCTCCGCGCGCCTGACGCAACTGCAAGAACTGGCTCAGCGTCTGTTCCTGTACCGCATGGCGGGACTTAATGGTTTTCGCTATCTCTTTTGACGATGCCGCCAGCGCCGCGGAGGTGTTGATCATAAAACAACCTGCGGGCGTGTCTTTGCTGGTGAAACAGGTGGCAACGGCGGTGAAGTAATTCCTTAATGCCTCGACGACCGTTTGCTCTTCGCAAAACAGGCACGCCTCGTTTTTGGAGGCGAAATGGGTGATGTAGTGATCGAGGACGGCGCGGAACAACCCCTCTTTATTGGCGAACTCAGCGTACAGCGTCGGTGCCTTAGCCCCCGTAGCTTCAACCAGATCGGAGAGTGATGTTGCTTCATAGCCATACTGCCAGAATAGCGTCATCGCTTTATCAAGCGCCGCTTCCCGGTCGAATACTTTAGGTCGACCACGGCCTTTTTTCGCGCAACTTTGCGTGTCAGTTGTCATCGTGCCGCCTACCTTAGTCGGTTTTAGTGAACACTCATTATAAAAATAATCGTCGGCAGGGGCTAGCGCTTCTGCGATAAAAATAAATTATGCATATTCATATGAAAAATATATGAATTCTATTTAATTAAACGGTCGTTATAAAAATAGCATTGACGTGTGACGCAGATCTCATTATCATTATCTTATCGATCGTTAAGTTAATAACGTCTGACCTACAAAATTCATCTGCAAAGGTAAAAATCATGAAAAACGTAAAAACTCTGGCCATCGCAGCCGTACTGAGTTCTCTGTCATTTGCCAGCTTCGCTGCAGTACAGGTGCAATCTACTCCAGCCGATCAGCATAAAGTGGGTAACATCGCTGCTTCTGCTGGCCCGAACCTGGAATCCCTGGAGCAGCAGCTGTCGCAGAAAGCCGATGAAATGGGTGCGAAATCCTACCGCATCACGTCGGTAAGCGGTCCTAACGCCCTCCACGGTACCGCGGTAATCTACAAATAAATAAGCGTTAAACCCTCATAATGCTTATGTCACTGCAATAAAAAAGGCCCTGAGCTTAACCCTCTCAGGGCCTTTTCTTTTCGGGTTTTCGTTACATATTCTGCTGCGCAACGTCGTGATGACGGGTGACATCCACCGGCATCCCGGAGCGGATATCCATCACTTTATTCATCACGTCAGCGTCGGTATTCGCTTTCTGACTAAACGCCTGCATGCTGGCATTCAGTACGATAGGCAGGGTCTGTGGATCGTCATCAATATGTTCAGACAGCGGCTGGTGAACTTCCACCAGATGCACACCGTTCGGTTCCACTGAGGCTTTGATCGGGGTATTAATGATATTGACCTTGGTTCCCGGCGTCACTTTATCAAACAGCGCTTTGATGTCGCCATCGCGCAGACGGATACAGCCTGAGCTGACGCGCATGCCGATGCCGAAATCGGCGTTAGTGCCGTGCAGCAAATAAACGCCGCCGTGTGCCGCGAGGCGGATGGCATGGTGACCCATCGGGTTATCCGGACCGGCTGGCATTACCGCCGGCAGGTCGATCCCCTGGGCTTTATAGCGTGCGCGGATGTTGGCCGTCGGCGTCCAGGTTGGATTAGCGCGTTTATCAGAGACCGTGGTTACCATCGTTGGCGTAACGGTTGTTCCACCAAGCTGGCCAATGCCTATCGGATAGACCGTGACGGTATGGGTCCCCGGCGGATAATAGTACAGACGCAATTCTGCCAGATTTAACACAATACCTTCGCGCGGCACGTCCGGCAGCAGGGTTTGCAGCGGGATAGTCAACACGCTGCCCGGGCGGGGAACGTAAGGGTCAACGCCGGGATTAGCCTGTAATAATGCCAGAAAACCGACATTGTATTTTTTGGCGATCGCTTCCAGCGAACCGCCGTTGTTCTCCACCACGTGAAAACGGTTCTCGCCGACCAGACGACTGCCGGCGGGCGGTAACGGCCAGGTGTTAGCGCTGGCGGGCAGCGCGACGCTGGCGACAAGGATAAACCCCATCAGCCAGCGAGAAAATTGCAGAGTCTGTCGTTTCACTCGTATCCCTCAAGGTCGAAAAAATGTTGCTTAAAAGTTAAAGCGACTATTATGCGGAAGGGAACTGTAGGGAAGTGAAGGGCGATTGAAAGAGTATGTAAAGGCGGCCCCAAAGCGGGGCCGCAGGCCCGTCAGAAGGCCATTTTTACCGTGAACTGTACTTCGCGCGGATCGCCAATTTGGTTGCCCAGATTGTTGCTGGCAATAGATGAGGTGTAATAGGTCTTATCAAACAGGTTTTTGACGTTAACCTGCAGGGTGACCGGATACTGAAGCTTCATTTTATACGCGGCAAAGACGTCAGCAACCGCATAGCCCGGCAGATAGTAGTCCGCGCCATTGGTGCCGGAACGACGGCTCAGCGCGTGGCCACCGCCACCGATGGTCAGGGTGTTGCTGTCGTAGACGTTATTAAAGTCATAGGTCAGGAACAGCGAACCGGTATGACGCGGTACGTTGGGCAGTGGCTTGCCCGCATAGTCAGGATCGTCAATGACCTTCGCGTTGGTGTAGCCATAGCTGGCAATGATGTTCAGATTATCGGTCAGCGACCCCGCGACATCCACTTCTACGCCCTGTGATCGTACTTTACCCGCCGTTTTAGCATAGGTTTCATCGCCGATGGTTTCGGTGTACAGAACATTACGCTTATGAATGTCGAAGAAAGTAATGTTCGAAGTCACGCCGTTAAACAGATCGAACTTGGCGCCAACTTCATAGGCGGTCGATTCTTCCGGCGGCAGATCGCCAATGTAGCTGGCAATTGACGATTGTGGCATAAACGACTGCGCGACGTTGCCGAACAACGAGACGCTTGGCGTCAGCTTATAGACCATGCCGAATTTCGGCGTCAGCTTTTCATCCTGGCTGTCGGTATTGACGTTAAACGGACGGCCTTTCCCCGCGTATTGGGTGTAGTACTGGTAGCGTACGCCGGCGACGGCAATCCATTTGTCGGTCAAATAGAGCGCGTCCTGCAGATAGGTGGCGTAGGTTTCCTGTTGAATACGCTGGTCGCTGTCAGAAGCGGAAACACTGGTGCACTTGTCTAACGTACCGTACACCGGGTTATAGATATTAAAACCTTTCACGTTCTTACAGCGGATCATATCGGTACGCAGCAGATCGTAATTTTCGTAAGCGATACCCCCGAGGATTTCGTTGTAGAAGCCGCCAATCACCACGTTGCCCTGTAAATCGGCGCGGGTTGAGTGCATCCGCTGCGTGGAGCCCTGAGTCGCATCTACGCGACGGGTCAGATTGCCGGTCTTCGCATCATAGGCCATCACGCGCGCCTGGTTATCGCTGTATTTATCCTGACTAAAACCGTAGTCAAAACGCGCGGTCCATTCGCTGTTCAGGCGGTATTCCGCGTTCACCTGCGCCAGGTCGGAATCACCATTAGTGACGTTAAAAGGTTCGTCAAAGCGCTCGTTGCGCGGCACGTCAACCGCATGCCCGGTATTCAAATCAAAAATTGTGCCGCGGTCGAACGGCGTATGGTAGCTGCGATGTGACCAGGAGACGTTCACCGTGGCATCATCGCCAAACCAGGTTAAGGAGGGGGCAATAAAGGTGCTGCGTTCCTTACCAAAATTACGCCAGTAATCTTCGTTCTGATATTCCCCCACCAGGCGGTAGGCCAATTGGGTGCCTTCAATCGGACCGGTCACATCCAACTGGCCGGTGCCGCCGCCAAAGCTGCTGGAGGTTGCGGAGATGTCGCCGGAGAACGCGCGCTCAGGGCGTTTGGTCACCACGTTGATAAGGCCGCCCGGATCGAGAATCCCGTACAGCGTTGACGCCGGTCCCTTGAGGACTTCAACGCGTGATGTTGCGGCATTAAAGCTGCGCGGTAACACGGTACGCAGGCCGTTGGTCATGATAGAACCATCGCGGTTCGCACCAAAACCACGACGGGTAAAGGCATCCTGGGTGCCGCCGAGGGTATTGGTTTGTACTACGTTGGCCACGTTATAGAGCGCTTCATCGAGCGAGGTGGCGTGCTGATCTTCCAGCACTTTATCGCTGACGGTATTCACCACCTGCGGAATATCCAACAGCGGCATATTGGTGAGCGTAGCCGTTGCGCTGCTGAGCGGCTGATAGCCGTCGGTTACGGTCTGGTCGGCCTGAGAAGTACCGACGACCGTCATCGCTTCTTCTTTTTTGGTCTCGTCACCGTTTGAGGCCGTTTCCGCCGCCATCAGCGAAGGGGAACTGACCGCCCCCACAAATAACAGTGAAAAAAGTGCGCGCCCGGTTTTTCCCGTGAACGTCGGGGAGAGCTGTGTCATCTGTCTGTTTCCCATGAAAAAACTGCCTTATTGCGGCAGTAAAAAGTGATAAAAGTCATTGCCCTGAATCGCGAAAAAAATCCGTTCACGCCACTCTCTGGCGTTCAGGATGTGTAATTGAGAATCATTCAAACATGCCAAAATGTAGTAGTAAATGCAGCGGGCAATAAATTTATTTCACAGCGAAAGCGTAGGTTATTTTGAGGAAAAAGAACCAAGACAGTGTTATTTAGCATTTGATTTTAATTGGTTTAATTTATTTTCGTTAGCGTGTTGATGGCGCAAAAAGAGCAAAAACCCTATGAAATGAAACGGTAATGTAGCGCTATTGACTACTACATTCCTACGCTGCATGATCAAAAGAGAATGAGATTTATTTAAAGTGCAGAACGATACCACGTCGTTGCGGCCGGAGAGAGAGAAACATGCCACAGCGGCAAGATGCCCCGTTAGAACGCGGAATTGTGCTGGAGTCCCTCAGCGCGGGATACGGCAATCTGCGCATTGTCGACAATATCAGCCTAACCCTTCCCGTGGGCAAAATGACCGTTCTGGCAGGGGCTAACGGATCGGGCAAATCAACCTTACTTAACACTATCGCGCGGATGCTTAAACCGCTGGGCGGCTGCGTGCGTCTGGACGGGCGCGATATTCATCAGCAGCCCACTAAACAGGTGGCGCGCCAGCTTGGCTTGCTGCCTCAGTCGCCGTTGACACCAGAGGGGCTTACCGCCTTTGAGCTGGTTTCCCGCGGTCGCTATCCGTGGCAGGGACTTATCCGGCAGTGGTCGTCGGAAGATGAACAGGCGGTAGAAGAGGCATTACGTTTGACCGGCACGTTAGAATACGCGCATCTCCCGGTCGACAGTCTGTCCGGCGGCCAGCGTCAGCGCTGTTGGATAGCGATGGCGCTGGCCCAGCAGACCGCCACCATTTTGCTGGATGAGCCCACCACCTGGCTTGATCTGCGCTATCAGGTGGAAATTCTCGAACTCCTGCAGCAGCTAACCCGCGAACACGGGCGCACCGTGATTACCGTACTGCACGATCTTAACTTTGCGGTGAACTACGCCGATACGCTGGTATTTATGAAGCAGGGACAGGTGGCCAGCATTGTTGATGAATCGGTGCCGTGCACCCCGGAAATCATCAAACAGGTGTTTGATGTTGATGTGCAGATGCTGCACAACCCACAAACGGGCAAACCGTTGTTCATGCCATTGCGCGCGCGCCAGGAGCCGGGCTGATGGTCGCACACATTCTATTGCCGCGTCGCCGCGCGATGCGCCCGCTGTGGGCGCTGCTGGCGGTGACCGTTTTGCTGTGCGCAGCCGCGGTGATTCATCTTGGCCTTGGGGCTCGTGCCATTGCACCGCGGGTGGTGATTGAGGCATTGCTGCACAACGACCCACGTAATTTTGAGCATCGCATCGTGGTGAGCCTGCGTCTCACTCGCCTGCTGGCCGCGTTGTTGACCGGCGCGGCGCTGGGGGCGGCAGGGTTATTGCTACAAACCGTGGTCCGTAATCCGCTGGGTGAGCCGCATATTCTCGGTCTTAACGCCGGGGCAACGCTGGCGGTGGTCGCCTGTTCGGCAGCGGGTGTCTCATTGGGTGACTGGGGGATAACTCGCCCGCTGACGGCGGCCTGTGGCGCCGCTCTCCTGTTTGGGTTGGTGATGCTGCTGGCAAGCGCCGGACGCGCGGGGGCGACGGCGATGAAAATTACCCTATGCGGTGTCTCGCTGTCGGCGTTTGCCTCGGCGGTCACTGCCGCCATATTGATTCTTGATGAGCAGACGCTACAGGCCATGCGCACCTGGCTTGCCGGGGATCTGGCCGGCGTTTCGCTGTCGACGCTGCAAATTGCCAGCATTCCGGCGCTCGCTGGAGTGCTGTTGGCGGCGTTAATTTCACCGCGCCTGAATATTCTCGCGCTTGGCGATCGCGTGGCCAGCGGGCTGGGCGTGGCAGTGACGCGAACTCGCGTGCTTGGTGTTATCGCGATTGCACTACTCTGTGGCGCGGCGGTATCGGTCGCCGGCCCAGTCGGTTTTATTGGGCTGGTGGTGCCGCATGCAACGCGGCGCTGGGCCGGCCAGGATATCCGTAGCGGCTTGCTGTTAGCGCTCCCCAGCGGCGCACTACTGTTGTTGCTGGCCGATATTCTTGCCCGTTGGCTGCTGGCTCCGCAAGAGCTGGCGACCGGCGTGATGACCGCGCTGGTGGGGGCTCCGGTGTTTATCGCCATTGCCGTGAGGTACTTTAAATGACGCGCGCAGTGGTTAAAGCGGGATTTCTACCGTTCACTATCGGGCCGCTGCGCGTACTGCTGCGCCCACGTTTCATCAAAATCGCAGGCGTCCTGGCGGTGTTTATTGCGCTGCTGCTGGTTTACGGCATGACGCACGGTACGCTGCCGATCCCGTCCAGTGCGATAGGACGGGCGCTTTTTTATCCGGATGCGCTCAGCGCTCAGCAGGTTTTCATCGTGCGTGATATTCGCCTGCCGCGCCTGCTGATGGCCATTTTCTGTGGGGCCATGCTGGGACTTGCCGGCGCGGCGATGCAGTCGATTACCCGCAATGGTCTCGCCGATCCGGGACTCATTGGCGTAAAGGAGGGCACCAGCGTAGTGGTGTTGACGTTGATCCTCCTGTTCCCGTCGCTGAGCCTGACCTGGCGTCCATTGGCTGGCATGCTTGGTGGGGTTGCAGTCGCTCTGTTAGTGGTGGTCCTGGCGCGCGATCTCTCCCGACCGCGCTTTATTTTGATTGGGATCGGTGTTGCCTGGGCGCTGTCGGCGGCGATGGGGCTGTTTGTTACTACCGCGGATATTCGCGATGTCCAAACGGCAATGACCTGGCTTGCAGGCAGTCTGCATGCGGCAACGTGGCCACTTCTGGCGGTGGCCGTGGTCTGGGCACTGCCGGCGGTGCTGATACTGTATTTGACGGCGCGCGCTGCAGACGTGGCGCTAATGGGCAATCAGGTTGCCAGCGGGCTAGGGGTGCGGTTGTCGCGTCTGACGTTGCTGCGGTTTTTTGCCCCGGTGCTGTTAACCGCAGCGAGCGTCTCCTGCGTGGGCAGCCTTGGTTTTGTTGGGCTTATGGCACCGCACATGGCGCGATTTCTGCTCCGCGGTGGCCAGGTGGCGTTGCTCACCGGTAGCGCGTTGGTTGGCGCGCTATTGGTGCTCTTGACCGATACCATTGGGCGGCTGGCTTTTGCGCCATTGCAAATTCCGGCAGGGATTATCATTTCGCTGATTGGCTGCCCGTTCTTTATTTTACTGTTGTGGCGTCGTCGCGACGCGCTGTGAGGAGTAGGGATGACTATGCGTGGCCTTTTGGCTGTTTTCTGGCTGTTTAGCGCGTCGGCGCTGGCGCAAACCCAGGCGTTCACCGATGATCTCGGACGCGTAGTCCAGGTGCCGGTACACCCGCAGCGTATCGTTTCGCTGCACGATCTCGATATTACCATTCCACTGATTGAACTGGGCGTACCGCCGGTGGCTAGCCACGGGCGTACCCGTCCCGACGGCAGCCACTTTCTGCGTTCCAGCGCCCAGTTGACCGGCATTGATTTTGCTAACAGCGATATCCAATTTATCGGCACGGCAGATATCGACCTCGAGGCGGTAGCGGCGGCAAAACCGGATCTCATCATTACCGAACCCAATCGCAATGTGCCCATTGAACAGTTGGCAAAAATCGCGCCCACGGTCAGCATCGATCATCTGCTCGGCAGCGCGCCGCGCATTTACGCCAAACTGGCGCAGTTAACCGGTACCGAAGCACGTCTGGCGGTACTGAATCATCGTTATCAGGCGCAAATCCAGCAGCTCAAACAGACCATCGACACGGCGAAGATCAGCGTTTCGGTGATTCAGGCGAACAATGGCAAAGTTACCGTCCATCATTCTTATCATGCGCTTGGTCGGGTGCTACGCGATGCCGGATTCCGCTTCCCACCGCTTATCGACCGCATACCGGACGGCGAGAGAATTGACGTGAGTGCCGAGCAATTGCCCGAGCTCGATGCCGATTTTGTGTTTGCGACCTGGCGCTCCGATACCGGTGGAAAACCGCAGGATGAACTTAACAACATGGAAAAAGTGATGCCAGGCTGGTGTGATTTTATGCAGGCCTGCCGCAGCGGGCACTACATTTTGCTGCCGCGCGAGGAGGTCATTTCTAACTCCTACGCGGCGCTTAGCCTGCTGGTGGCGGAGGTGCAGTCGCAAATTGCCGGGCGTCCGATTCCTAAGGAGGGCAAATGATTCCCACAGCAGTGCGTAAAGAAAAACGCCGGGTGGATCTGTTGGGTGAGCGTCTGCGCAGTCGCGCAACGCAGCTATCGCCCCGTTTATTGGCGGTGGTGAACTGGATTGACGACAACCGGGAAGCGGTGCTCGATCATACGGCAATGGAGATTGCCGCCGCCACGCAGACGTCAGATGCCACGGTGGTGCGCGCGATCCAGGCGCTGGGTTTTGCCGGGCTGCGCGATTTGAAACAGACGCTTCAGCACTGGTTTGGCCCGACGATCACCTCGTCGGAGAAGATGGCGTCAACGGTGAGTGCCTTGACCAGCGACGTGAACTCCAGTATCGATTTTGTCCTTGAAGGCCATCTTCGCGCCTGTGAAATGCTCGCGAACGCGACCAACCGGTCGGCCATCGCGCAGGCCGTTGCGCTGTTGACTGATGCCCGCCAGGTGGCGCTGTTTGGGATTGGAGCTTCAGGGATCCTCACGGAATACACGGCGCGGCTGTTTAGCCGCATCGGCCTGCCGTCGTATGTTTTAAACCGCACGGGGTTTAGTCTGGCCGAGCAAATTGTCTCCCTGCAGCGCGGTGATGTGCTGATTATGATGGCGCAGAAATCGCCGCACCGTGAAGGGTTGACCACGCTGCGCGAAGCCGCGCGTTTAGGGATCCCTACCATTTTACTGACGCAAGCGACCGATTCGCGATTTAGCGAAATGTCGCAGGTGGTAATTCATGTTCCGCGCGGTGAAAACGGACGCGTACCGCTGCATGGCACGGTGATGGTGTGTCTGGAGATGCTGGTGCTGTCGGTCGCATCGACGGCCTCGCAGCGGACGATTCGTTCGATGAAGCGCATTAACGATCTGCATAAGGCGATTGGTAAATCGGGTGGGCGTAAAGGATAAACGCCGCCACACCTCCTGAGTCGAATCCTAATGTGCTGACTCGATTATCCGTTTGCATTTTGTCCGAATAATCATCAGGCTAGCAAAAACGACCGACTCGATGAGGAAAGTAAAATGAAAGCATCACCCGCGGTAGCGGTTCTGGGATTAGGCGCAATGGGGCACGCATTTGCCGCCAATCTGCTGAAGAAAGGTTTCACGGTTTACGGCTGGAATCGCACGCCGGGGCGCGGCGAAGACCTTCAGAATCAGGGCTTACAGTTGTGTAACGATGCGGCGCTAGCGGTGGAAGATGCGCAGGTGATTATCGCCATGCTGACCGATGGCGAAGCCACGCAAGCCATTATTCGTGCGATTGCGCCGTCTTGCCCGCAAGGGGCGACTTTCTGTCAGATGGGGACCATCGGTATCCAGGAAACGGCGGACGCGATAGCCCTGTTGGCAAGCCTGCGTCCGGATATGCTGTATCTCGACGCGCCGGTTTCCGGCACCAAAGCACCGGCGGAAAATGCGCAGATTCTGGTGATGGCCAGCGGCGATCGCGAACGTGCCCACGCCGCGCAGCAGGTGTTTGACGCCATCTCGCGCGGCACGCAGTGGTACGGTGAGGCGGGGAACAGCCAGAAGATGAAGCTGGTGATTAACGCCTGGCTTATCGCCATGATGCAGGGCGTTGCCGAAAGTATGCAGCTTGCAAAACAGTTTGGCTTTACGCCGGATCAGCTGTGGGAAACCCTGGAAGGCGGCCCGCTGGCGGCGCCTTACGTCAAGGGCAAACTGGAGATGATCCGCCGGGATGATTATGCGCCGCAGATGCAGCTTCAGCACGCTTTAAAAGATGCGCGTTTGGCGTTGGCTAACGCGGCGGAAGGCACAATGCCCATGATGGACAATATCACCCATTTGTGGGCGCAGGCGGCAACAGGTGGCCTGGGAGAGCAGGATTTGGCCGCCGTTTACGCCTGGCTTGATAACGCTTCGCGGGCTTAATCATCATCGGGGGTGGCAATGGAATGGCTACGTCAGCGTATTGAGCGTCAGGTGCTGGGGCTGACCGGCATGGCGCTCAACGAGATTGATTTCGAACATCCACACGGCGACCCAGGGCTTTTTGGCCCGCAGTCGGCTATCTGGCCGGTGCACGGCGATTTTACTTCCATGCTCTGTGGCGGCATCAGCGCATTATTGTTGCAGATGCTGCACCCGCTGGCGTTGGCGGGGGTTTGGGATCACTCTTCATTTCGCGATGATATCTTTGGTCGCCTGCGGCGTACCAGCCAGTTTATCTCCGCAACCACCTTTGCCACCGCCGCCGATGCCGAGCGGTTAATCGACAAAGTGAAAGCGATTCATCTGCGGGTGAACGGCACCGATATTGACGGTACGCCGTATGCAGCAAGCGATCCGCATCTCTTGACGTGGGTACATATTGCGGAGTGCAGTTCGTTTATGGCGTCCCATCTCCGCTATCGGCGTACCGTAGTGACACCGTCACGTCAGGCGCAGTATTTCATTGAATCGGCGAGCATTGCTGAGCGTCTTGGGGCGCGTAATGTCCCTAAGACACCGCAAGCGGTGGCCGAGTATCTGGAGTTGATGCGCCCGCAGCTTCGCTGCGATGAACGCACGCGGGAAGTGGCACGGGTACTGATGACCACCCGGCTGCCGGGTAGGCTAGCGCAGCCTGCGGGAACGATTTTAATGAAAGCCGGTATCGATCTGCTGCCTCCCTGGGCACAAGAGATGTTGGATTTGCGGTTGAGTCCACTTGAGCAAAAAATGGTACACGCTGGCGTACATGCCATCGCCGCGGTGCTGCGGCGATCGGTGCGCAATGGGGCATATCATTGTGCAATGAGGCGGGTCAGGGCTGGGCGGTAATCGTGAAAAAATGGAAATGCATCTCAACAAATAAAAAACCGGCATCGAGCGCCGGTTTTTAGCTTAAATTTTGCAGGCGTCGCCGCAGTCATCGTCAGCGACAATTGCCTGTGCTTTCTTGTCTGCATCGTCCAGACGTTCTGCATTTCGCTCTTGTGCTTCTTCCAGTCCATCAAAGACCAGATTATCGAGATCTATTTCCATTCGTCACCTGTATTCAGATTGTTCTACACTCGTCACAGTATATTGCAAAAATGTTGATTGATGTAGCCGCGAATGACATCAGATGCGATTGCAGCACAAAGCGCGCGTCGATTGCGAGTGGAAATTCTGAAGTGTGATGTGGCGCGCTGCAAAAGCGCACGTTGAGTACAAAAAACAGTCGATAACAGGCGAATACTG
The DNA here is from genome assembly GCF_001571285.1 of Kluyvera cryocrescens NBRC 102467. GTDB lineage: Bacteria > Pseudomonadota > Gammaproteobacteria > Enterobacterales > Enterobacteriaceae > Kluyvera > Kluyvera cryocrescens. Next base: position 109,367 of record NZ_BCTM01000002.1, read on the forward strand.
GAAACAGGAAAGCATATAACCTTGAAAAACACCGTTTGGAGGGATATGCAATGCAGATACAGGACCCACAGGCTTTAACTAATTTTGATTTTCTGGCCCGCAGTTTTGCTCATATGCAGGCATTGGGCCAGCCTGTCGATATCCGCGCAATAACGGGAAATATGAGCGAGCAGCAGGGCGCCTGGTTTCGGGCACGCTATGAACATTACCGAAAGCAGGCCGCCAGGGCGAAAGAGCAAACGCTAGAAGTGTGTTAATCATTAACGGGCCGTTCGGTTCGTTCTCAACAACAGCGGGCACAGATAGGTGCCCGTTATTATGTCTACCCGATCATCTTTTCACCGCTTACGGTACGCAGCTAACGCACCCTTGTGGGTTTGCTTTCGGCCTGCTTTCTCGCTGATTAATGAAATGATTTCATAGGTCAGTTCTGATTTATCTATCTAATCAAACTCATCTGCGCTCATTATAATTTTCTCATTCATGCAACCAGGCGTGGGATACGCCGGACTCCTGGAGATAATCTGATGCAACACGCACTTCATCAACGTCAGCAGGCAATGATCCCGATTGCCGCCCTGTCGGCGCGCGGCGAGATGGAAAAACTCACGCTCGCTCTCAATGATGGTCTCGATGCGGGGCTCACCGTGAATGAGATTAAAGAAATATTGATCCAGCTTTATGCCTACTGCGGCTTTCCGCGCAGCCTGAATGCGTTGGGCTGTTTTATGACGGTGGTGAATACGCGTAAAGCTGGCGGCATTGACGATAATGAGGGCCCGGTAGCAAACAGGCCTCCGGTCGGTTGGGACAGCCTGACTGCTGGAACGCTAACCCAGACCGCGCTGGTGGGCAAACCGGTAAGCGGGGCGCTTTTTGACTTTGCTCCGGCGATTGATGTTTATCTCAAAGCACACTTGTTCGGCGATATTTTCCAGCGTGACGTGCTGGACTGGTCGGCACGCGAGCTGGCCACGGTATCTGCGCTGGCAGCTATACCCGGGGCGGAGAGCCAGCTTAAAAGTCATTATGCAATCGCGATGAATAATGGTCTTACCGCCGAACAGCTTCACGCTTTTGTCGCGGTGCTGGCCGCGAAATGCCCCGGCGAGATTGCGGCCAATGCCCAGGCGGTACTGGCGCTATTCCTCGATGAAACTCCTCAACAATCAACGGCAACGGAGCAGTAATGAACGAGACATTTGACGGTAACAGCATTTTCCCGCGTGGGGAGAAAAATGAAGCCTACGCGAAATATTTCACCGGCACGAGCTATCTGACCATGCTATCGCGCGAAGGCGTGACAATAGGTAATGTTGCGTTTGAGCCGGGCTGTCGGAATTTTTGGCATATCCATCATCAAGGTGGTCAGATTCTGCTGGTGACCGGCGGCCGCGGTTGGTATCAAGCCTGGGGCGAACCGGCGCGTGAGCTGAAAACCGGCGACGTGGTGAATATCCCGCCTGGAACCAAGCATTGGCATGGCGCGGCGCACGATAGCTGGTTTGCCCATATTGCGGTAGAGGTCCCGGCGCCAGGGGCATCAAATGAGTGGCTGGAAGCGGTGAGCGACGAAGAGTATCAGCAGCTGCCGTAACGTTCGCTATCGTCTACGCCCCAAGTCATGCTTTTGTGTTTTGCATCGCCGTAACCCTACGATAAATACGCCTATAATGCGTAATGTATCCACAGGAGAGGAAAACGATGTTAACCCCGGTTCAATTACTCAAAAATGCCGTCTTTGCTGGCGCAGTGTTTATGACATCAACAGCGGTGTGGGCCGCTGAGCACTGGATTGATGTGCGTACTCCCGAGCAGTTTCAGCAATCACACGTGCAGGGCGCGGTGAATATTCCGTTGAAGGACTTGTCACAGCGTATTGGCGAAGTCACCCAGGATAAAAACGACACGTTATATCTGTACTGCAATACCGGTAACCAGTCGGGCAAGGCTGAAACGCTGCTACAGAAAATGGGCTATAAAAATGCGGTCAACGAAGGCGGCTTAAAAGACGTTGAAAAGAAAACCACGTTAGTTAATTAGTTTGCCCCCGCACGTATCAATACACTTTTCACGCTAAACCCCAGAGTCTCAGACAGGTTGGCAGCGGTTGGCACAAACGCCCGCACGCTGCTAGCCTGAATCATTCAGGCTCTGGATTTTTTGTCTCAGGGCATCATCAATACCGCAAGGATTTCCAATGAGTGAAGTGAAGATTGTTGCCACATTAACGCCATTTCCTGAACATATCGATACTATCCGCAAAGCGGCGCAGGCCATGGTGCCATTGACGCACCAGGAAGCGGGATGTCTGCAATACGATCTGCATGAAAGCCGGGCGATCCCCGATGTTCGCGAGCTGGCGAACGAAGGTGCCGTCTCATTTGTGTTTATTGAGCGCTGGAAATCGGAACAGGATCTGGTGAAGCACGTTGCGATGTCATATCACGACGATTTTCTGGCAACGCTGGATGGCAAACTTGAAGGTATTAGCGTTCAACGCTTGACGAAACTGTAAGAATGCAGGGGATTTAAGCGAGAAGGGAAGAGATAGCACCATACCTGAAAAGATATGGTGCGTCCGAGTGGACTCGAACCACCGACCCCCACCATGTCAAGGTGGTGCTCTAACCAACTGAGCTACGGACGCATAATGGTGCGTTTAATTGGACTCGAACCAACGACCCCCACCATGTCAAGGTGGTGCTCTAACCAACTGAGCTATAAACGCATAATGGTGCGTTCGATTGGACTCGAACCAACGACCCCCACCATGTCAAGGTGGTGCTCTAACCAACTGAGCTACGAACGCATTGTTGCTTGCGGCAACGGGGACGAATATTAGCGGCAGACACCGGTTGTGGCAAGCGGAAAATGTTTGATTTCACGCGACTGGAGAACTTTTGCCCATCTCTGCCGTCTTTTCCTACAATGAGGGGGATTTCATTGATCTCTCTCGCTTTTACCTACCTCGCTATGCATGTCGTTTTGCCATAATCCATACCGAAGACATTTTGGCGTCCATTGTTGCAGTATGAAATGTTATGTTATAACATTTTACACCTAATGTATCGGATAAGGATAAAACGCGGGTGAAATATTCAAGCAAAATGGCGGTTGTGATAATGGCATTACTGGGCTGCGGTCAGGCGTTAGCGCATGGGCACCACGATCACGGAACGCCATTGACGGAGGTTGAACAAAAAGCGGCAGAGGGTATTTTCACTCTCAAGGATGTCAAAGATCGCCCACTCGCCGATTGGGAAGGCGTTTGGGAATCGGTCAATGGCTATTTGCTGTCCGGAGATTTGGACCCGGTATTCCGCCAGAAAGCGGAAAAACAACCGGGGAAAACGTTCGCCGAAATCAAGGAGTACTACCGCAAAGGCTATGCCACAGACGTCAATATGATTGGCATCGAAAACGGCGTGATGGAGTTTCACGTGGGTGACAAGGTGAGCACCTGTGAGTATCGATACAGTGGGCATAAAGTGCTGACGTATGTATCGGGAAAGCAAGGCGTCCGCTATCTGTTTGAGTGCCAGCAGGCTAACACCGGGGCGCCAAAGTACGTGCAATTTAGCGACCATATTATTGCGCCGCGTAAATCTGCGCATTTCCATATTTTTATGGGCAACGAGTCACAGGAAGCACTGCTGGCGGAAATGGATAACTGGCCAACCTACTATCCGTACCAGTTGACCAAGCAGCAGGTGGTTGATGAGATGCTGCATCACTAAGATGTGGTGGTATAAGCCCGGTGACGCGTTGCCACACCGGGCTTTGCAGAGATTAACGCGCAGCGCGTTGCAAAATAACGGCCGCCGGTTGGCGCTGCAGGAAGCGCATACGCAGCATCATCAGTATCGCTGCCGACGTCAGGCCAATAATAAAGCCCCACCAGAAGCCCGCAGGACCCATTCTCTCCACGACCAGATCGGTCAGCGCCAGAACATAACCGCACGGCAGCCCCAGCACCCAGTAAGCGATAAAGGTAATAAAGAAGATCGAACGCGTATCTTTATAACCACGCAGAATACCGCTGCCGATAACCTGCACCGAATCGGAAATCTGGTACAGCGCCGCCAGTAACATTAGCTGAGCGGCCAGCGTGACGACTTCAGGATTATCGTTATACAGCAGAGCAATGTGCGTACGCATCACGGTAGTGAAAATGGCGGTGCACATCGCCATGCAAATCCCAACGCCAAGGCCGGTACGTGCGGAAACCTGCGCATCGGGCGTGGAGCCTTGTCCAAGGCGATAGCCAACGCGGATGGTTACTGCTGCGGCCAGCGACATTGGTAGCACGAACATCAATGAACTAAAGTTCAGCGCGATTTGGTGCCCTGCGACATCGACAATCCCCAATGGTGAAACCAGCAGGGCCACCACGGCAAACAGTGTCACTTCGAAGAACAGCGCCAGCGCAATAGGCAGCCCCAGGGTGGTCAGACGTTTGAGAATCGCCGTATCCGGGCGGGCAAAACGCTCCTTATTACGGATGTCGCGCATCGAACCGGCATGACGAACGTAGTAAAACATGCTGAAGAACATCACCCAGTAAACCGAGGCCGTTGCGACACCACAGCCCACGCCGCCGAGTTCCGGCATGCCAAAATGACCGTAGATAAAGATGTAGTTCACCGGAATATTGACCAGCAGGCCGATAAAGCCCATCACCATGCCAGGCTTGGTTTTAGCCAACCCTTCGCACTGGTTACGCGCGACCTGGAAACAGAGATAGCCGGGCGCGCCCCACAGCAGCGCGCGCAGGTAGCCTACGGCTTTGTCCGCCAGCGCTGGGTCAATATTATGCATTGAGCGAATAATGTAGCCCGCATTCCACAGCACGACCATGATCAGCACTGAGACAAATCCCGCTAGCCAGAAGCCCTGACGTACCTGCTGAGCGATACGATCGCGACGACCTGAACCGTTGAGCTGGGCGATAACCGGGGTCAGGGCCAGCAGCAAACCGTGGCCGAATAGAATGGCCGGCAGCCAGATAGAGGTACCAATCGCGACCGCGGCCATGTCGGTGGCGCTGTAACCACCGGCCATAACGGTATCGACGAATCCCATTGCCGTTTGGGCTACCTGCGCAAGGATAACCGGGATAGCCAGAGATAATAACTGACGCGCTTCGACAAAGTACTTCTGCACGTTAACACCTGTCTTGTTGTTATTTATTCTCGCCGTACAGCGGGTACGGGAGACAGAAAAGCCGCCTTAACCGGCAGCGAGAAGAATAAATAGAGGAATTGCTCCAATATTGTAGCGAGGATTTGCTATTAATCTAGTCAAAAAATGAGAGGCTGGTCGTGGAAGGTAGCAACCTGTTTTATCAACTGCTATTGTGCGTAGCAGATGAATCGGTAGACGTACCGAAATAATGATTAACAGGAGTTAACTGCATGTTCACTGGTATTGTGCAGGGCACGGCAAAAATCGTGTCCATTGATGAAAAACCGAACTTCCGCACCCACGTGGTTGCGCTGCCGGAACACATGCTGGCAGGGCTGGAAACCGGCGCATCAGTCGCCCATAACGGCTGCTGCTTAACGGTGACGGAAATTAACGGTGACCAGATTAGCTTTGACCTGATGAAAGAGACGTTGCGCATCACCAACCTGGGGGATGTGAAAGTAGGGGACCTGGTCAACGTTGAGCGCGCGGCGAAATTCAGCGATGAAATTGGCGGGCACTTAATGTCTGGCCATATTATGACCACCGCTGAAGTGTCAAAGATCCTGACGTCTGAAAATAATAAGCAGATCTGGTTTAAAATTCAGGACCCGGCGCTGATGAAGTATGTCCTGTATAAGGGCTTTATCGGCATTGACGGTATCAGCCTAACGGTAGGGGAAGTGACGGCAACCCGTTTCTGTGTTCACCTGATCCCGGAAACGCTGGAACGTACTACGCTGGGTAAAAAACGTCTGGGCGATCGCGTGAACATTGAAATTGACCCGCAAACGCAGGCGGTCGTGGATACCGTGGAACGCGTGATGGCGGCAAAAGATGCAGCGGCTCAGGCTGCGACAGAATAATAGGCAAAAACGCCCGCGCCAGAACGGCGCAGGCGTTCATCACTAGCGCGCAACGCGCAGACCTTGCTCCACTCCGCGTGAGAACATCACCTGCCAAAGCTGGATATCCCGGGCCCGGAAGGCGCCTGCACAGGCGTTGAGATAATAGCTAAACATCCGTTTGAACCGTTCAGAATAGTTGTCGGCGATTTCAGGCCAACTGGCAACAAAACGGTCATACCAGGCCATCAGCGTCGTATCGTAATCAGCGCCGAAATTGTGCCAGTCTTCCATCACAAAATGTGGCTCGCTGGCGTGCGCAATCTGGCGCACCGAGGGTAAACAGCCATTCGGGAAAATATACTTATTAATCCACGGGTCGACGTTATTGTCGGTTTTCTTCGAGCCAATGGTATGCAATAAGAACAGACCATCAGGTTTTAAATTACGGTCGACGACGGAAAAATAGGTGTCGTAGTTTTTCGGCCCAACGTGCTCGAACATCCCAACGGAAACAATGCGGTCAAATTGAGCGTGCAGATCGCGGTAATCCTGGAGCAGGATCTCTACGTCCAGCCCTTCGCAGCGCGCCTGGGCAAGCTTTTGTTGCTCAGCGGAAATGGTGACGCCTTTCACGCTAACGCGGTAGTTTTTCGCCATATACGCCGCCAAACCGCCCCAACCGCAGCCAATATCCAGCACCTGCATGCCCGGTTGCAGCTGTAGTTTCTGGCAAATCAGTTCGAGCTTGGCTTCCTGGGCTTGTTCCAGCGTTTGCGCATCTTTCCAGTAACCACAAGAGTACTGCATATAGGGGTCAAGCATACGGCTGAAGAGATCGTTGCCGAGATCGTAGTGCTCTTTCCCGACCTGCCAGGCGCGTTTACGGCTTTGCAAATTGAATAACCGCGCGCCAGCAATACGCAGCGTATCTTTAAAGTGATGGGGGAGTTGGTTTTCTAATCCGGCGCGCAGCACCTGGTCGAAAAAGATATCCAGACGGTCGCATTCCCACCAACCGTCCATATAGCTTTCGCCAAGGCCTAATGAGCCTTCTTGTAAGATACGTTTGAATAAATGCGGATTTCTGACCTGAATATCGCAGGGAGCGCTGCCGTTAATTTCAATACCTGCTCGGCTCAGCAGTTCGCTAACGATACGATACCAGTCATCATCCGGTACGCTTACTTCTTCTATACACGATGAGCTCATAGCTTCTCCATCCCGACCTGATGATCAGAACCTTAAAACAGCGTAGACGCTTTTTTCTGGTTGTGAGAAATGTCACGAAAAATTCGTGAGCCTGCTATCCGACGTAGCATAGGGAAAGGGAAGAACCCCCTCGCCGAAAACCTGTCCGTGGTTTAACGGGAAGCATCCTGCCGCCGCTCAATAAGTCCAATGTATATTAATTATGTGATGCCGATCCAGTATAGGACGCTAAGTTTGTTGATTCAACAAAAAATCTTAGCGTCCTAACGATATGCCATAGCATTGATATGCGTGATAATTACGCGTGGGAAGTGGAGCGTTTAGCCGTGCATTCGTCAACTCGAGCTGCCCGTTGCATGATGTAGCCAATCGCGGCCAGCAGCACGGTGACCAGCATCACGCTGGTGGTGGTCAGCAGCGGCGTGGCGATAAGCGTTGATACGGCAAGGCTTGCCAGGAAGCACAGACCCAGCTGTAGCGTATTTTGCAGCGCGGCCGCACGGCCAGTGGCCTGCGGGAAAGGTTTCAACGCTTGCGCAACCACAATCGGGTAAATCGCACCGTTGGCGATAGCCATCACGCAGAATGGAATCAGTAGCGCAGTTAACGAGGCATTTTCCATCAAACCGACAGCCCAGGTCGCAATGACGCTCACGCCGAACACGACCAGCAGCCACGGCAGAAGCTGCGAGCCCTGCCATTTTTGCAGCGCTGCCCGGCAGCCATAACCCCCGATCAGGAAGGCAATGGTCTGCGGCACGTAGCTCAGTCCGATGACGGTTGGGCTATAGCCCATTTCGTGCAGAATAAACGGTGAACCGGTCAGCCAGGCGAAGAAGCTGGCGGAACAGGCTGCATAAATCAGCACGTTGCCACGATAATCTTGACTGCGCAACAGGCGCCAAAACGTCAATTTCTCTTCACTGGCGGCATGCTTGTGGTGCGCAGGTTTCAGACGCAGCGCAGGCAGCATCAGGACCAGAGTGATAATGAAGAGGGTGGCGAAAATGGCCTGCCAGTCGAAATGAGCGAGCAGCCAACTGCCGAGCAGCGGAGCCAGCGCAGGAGAAAGCCCAACCAGCGGCATGATGGTGGCAAAAATACGATTGGTGCGCTGCGGCGGATAGTAATCGGTCACCATCGCCTGCCAGGTGACGGCGGCGGCGCATACCCCGACGGCCTGGACAAAACGCAGCACCAGCAGGGTAGTGCCATCGCGTACCCACAGCATGCCGAGGCAGCCAATGGCGAAAATAGCTAAACCGATCAGCAGAATTGGCTTACGGCCATAGCGATCTGACAGCGGTCCCCACAGGAGCTGCGCGACGGCGAAGCCTGCGAGGAACAGACTTAAGCTGGCGCTGACGGCGGATGCCGGCGTTTGCAGGTCTTCCTGAATAGCAGCAAAGGCTGGCAGATACATATCGGTTGCCAGAAAGCCCAGCACGCTGAGTCCCGCGAGCCAAACTAAAAATCCTTTCCCAGGTTGCATAAATCGCCCTTTTTATCGTGAGTAAACAGTTTCGCCGAGTGTAGTGAGTGCAATAGCGGTTGTGAAACGCTAATATTTGAGTCATGGATTCAAATTTTTTGCAGGCAGAAAATGTGGTCTGAATATTCTCTGGAAGTGGTTGATGCGGTCGCACGCAATGGTAGTTTTAGTGCCGCAGCGCAGGAGTTGCACCGGGTGCCTTCGGCAGTCAGCTATACGGTGCGTCAGTTGGAGGATTGGCTGGCCGTTCCGCTATTTGAACGGCGCCATCGGGACGTTGAGCTTACCCCTGCTGGGGCGTGGTTTTTAAAGGAAGGCCGCTCTGTCATCAAAAAAATGCAGATCACCCGACAGCAGTGCCAGCAGATTGCAAACGGCTGGCGCGGCCAGTTGGCGATTGCCGTCGATAACATCGTCAAGCCGGAGCGTACCCGTCAGTTAATTGTCGATTTCTATCGCCATTTTAACGATGTCGAACTGATTGTCTTCCAGGAAGTGTTCAACGGCGTGTGGGATGCGCTCGCGGACGGACGTGTGGAGCTGGCGATTGGTGCAACTCAAGCAATTCCGGTCGGCGGTCGCTTCGCGTTTCGCGATATGGGGATGTTGAACTGGCATTGCGTGGTCGCCAGTTCCCACCCCCTGGCAAAGATGGACGGTCCACTGAGTGACGATGTGTTGCGCAACTGGCCATCGCTGGTGCGCGAAGACACCTCGCGTTCGCTACCTAAGCGCACGACCTGGCTATTGGATAACCAAAAAAGGGTGGTAGTGCCGGACTGGGAGTCCTCGGAAACCTGCATTTCAGCGGGGCTGTGCGCAGCAATGGTGCCCGGTCATCGGGCGCAGCCGTGGCTCGATAGCGGGGAATGGGTGGCGCTGACGCTGGAAAATCCTTTCCCGGATGCGGCCTGTTGTCTGACGTGGCAGCAAAGCGAGGCATCGCCCGCGTTGAGCTGGTTATTAGAGTATTTGGGCGACAGTGAAACGTTAAACGAGGAGTGGCTGCGGACGCCTGTGTAGGCGTCCGTTGAGATCATTAACGGCGATAGTCGCGATACGGGCCATCGGCCACGGAGCGACGTTCGATAAGGCGCGGATGTACCTCGATCGACTGCGACTCCTCACGTTTGCTAACGATGCGGTCCATTAACATGTTAAAGGCCGTTTCACCCAGCGAGTCTTTTGGCTGGTGAATGGTGGTTAGCGCTGGCGTGAAGAAACGGGAGTTGCGCACGTTATCGTAGCCAATAAGCGAAATGTCCTGCGGCACGCGCAGCCCCATTTCATCAGCGGCACACAGCGCCCCCATTGCCATCACATCGCCACCACAGAAGATCGCGGTAGGGCGCGGATGCTGAGACAAAATTTGCTGCATGGCGCGATAACCCGATTCCGGCTCAAAGTCGCCCTGCACAATCCAGCTCGCCGGGACGTTGATCATCGCTTCTTCCATCGCCTTCATAAAACCGGCCAGACGACCTGCACCGGTGTTACGCTCCAGCGGGCCTGGGATCACGCCAATGTCGCGATGGCCACGCTCGATGAGGTAACGACCCGCCATGTAGCCGCCTTCAAAGGCGTTATCGATGACCGAATCGGTGAAGTCAGCTTTGGCTTCGCCCCAGTCCATGACCACCATTGGGATATGACGATACTCTTCGAGCATCGTCAGCAGGGACTCCGGGTACTCGGAGCACATGACCAGCAGGCCATCCACGCGCTTTTGCGCCATCATAGACAAATAGGCGCGCTGCTTTTCCAGATTGTTCCACGCGTTACCCAGAATCAGGGTATAGCCTTTCTCAAAGCAGTTTTTCTCAACGGCTTCGATGATCTCGGCAAAGTAGGCGGCCTCGCTGCTGGTGGCCAACAAACCAATCGATTTGGTGTGGTTGACTTTCAGGCTACGGGCAACGGCGCTCGGTGAGTAATGCAGCTCTTTAATAGCCGCCCACACGGCTTCGCGCGTGTCTTCTGCGACGAAACGCGTTTTGTTAATTACATGTGATACGGTTGTAGTGGAAACGTTTGCGCGCTTCGCTACATCTTTAATTGTTGCCATTCCATCTCACTCCAGACCCTGGCCTGCCCCTGATAAAATCGAAAGGAAAACGTTTGCCTTCACACACCCTGGCACAATCTTGATGATTGTGGTTCGCCGGGAAAACGATACAGGACGACAGGAGGGGGTCAATGGCCGGTACGCTTATAAATAAGCGTCGAATTTTGACTTATCCTGGCGCAAAGTGGAAGAGCAAAAACCAACATCCTGCTAAATCTGTGAAGATTTTTACGATTAACTGTGCAAAAATGATTAAACGCAGTTTTACTGTGGTAATCAAAAGGAGAAAAATTGATGAGTACCGATCTTAAACTGTCTCTCTGCACGACCGTTATTGCGCTGGCTCTGATCGTCGCCGCCGGTTTTACCGCTGTTTTGCATTAATTCCCCTGTGAGGGAGCGTCCGCTCCCTCTCGTCTGATTGTTACCCATTTAGCAATAATCTTTTGCAGTTTTGTACACTTCTGTTTTTCTGTGATTAATGTCATGCTTTTGCACTATGTTGCCAGACCGCGCCCAGCCTGCGGTTAAACGGAGTCATTGCATGAAAATTAACTTTCCTCTATTAGCGTTAGCTATCGGGGCATTTGGTATTGGTACAACCGAATTCTCGCCGATGGGCCTGCTGCCGGTGATTGCCAAAGGTGTCGATGTATCAATTCCCGCTGCGGGAATGCTGATTAGCGCCTATGCGGTTGGCGTGATGGTGGGGGCCCCCCTGATGACGCTGCTGTTATCCCATCGCGGCCGTCGCAATGCGCTGATCTTCCTGATGGCCATTTTTACGCTCGGTAATGTGCTGTCGGCAATTTCGCCGGACTATACCACTCTGATGCTGTCGCGCATCATCACTAGCCTCAACCATGGCGCGTTCTTTGGTCTGGGCTCGGTGGTTGCGGCCAGCGTGGTACCAAAACACAAACAGGCCAGCGCGGTCGCAACCATGTTTATGGGGCTGACTATCGCCAATATTGGCGGCGTTCCGGCGGCAACCTGGCTGGGTGAAACTATCGGCTGGCGTATGTCATTCCTGGCGACCGCGGGTCTTGGGGTGATTGCGATTGTGAGTCTGTGGTTGTCTTTACCGCAGGGCGGCTCAGGCGAGAAACCTAACGTCAAGCGCGAACTCTCGGTGTTGGTGCGTCCACAGGTGTTGTCCGCGTTGCTTACCACCGTACTTGGCGCGGGGGCGATGTTCACACTCTACACCTACATTTCACCGGTACTGCATACCATCACGCATGCTACTTCCGGCTTCATCACCCTGATGCTGGTACTCATTGGCGTTGGTTTTTCCATCGGCAACTATCTGGGTGGTAAGTTTGCTGACCGCTCGGTAAGCGGTACGCTGAAGGGGTTTCTGCTGCTATTGATGCTGATCATGCTGGCGATTCCGTTCCTTGCGCAAACGCAGATTGGGGCGGCTGTTAGCATGGTGGTGTGGGGCGCGGCAACCTTTGCGGTCGTACCTCCGCTACAGATGCGGGTGATGCGCGTTGCGCATGAAGCCCCAGGGCTGTCGTCGTCGGTCAATATCGGCGCATTTAACCTCGGTAATGCGTTAGGTGCCGTGGCCGGTGGCGCGGTGATCTCCGGTGGGCTGGGCTACAGCTTTGTTCCGGTGATGGGGGCTATTGTCGCCGGACTGGCGCTGCTGGTGGTCTTCCTGAGCGGTCGCCGTCAGGGCGAAGAGGCGATGGCCAGCCAGTAAAACTGAAAAAGCAGAAGGGCGACCTTCTGCTTTTTTATATCACCCTCAAATACGGGTGAAGGTGGCTTACGCTGCCAGGTTATCCGCAACGAATTTCCAGTTTACCAGAGCCCAGAAGTGCTCCAGATAGTTTGGACGCGCATTGCGGTAGTCAATGTAGTAAGCATGTTCCCACACGTCAACGGTCAGCAAAGGCGTCGCATCGGTCGTCAGCGGAGTACCCGCGTTAGAGGTCGAAACGATAGCCAGAGAACCGTCCGCTTTCTTCACAAGCCAGGTCCAGCCCGCGCCGAAGTTTTTCACGGCGGCGTCGGTGAACTGCGCTTTAAACTCTGCGAAGCTACCAAACGCCTTGTTGATGGCTTCAGCCACTGCGCCAGTCGGTTCGCCGCCGGCGTTAGGTGCCAGACAGTTCCAGTAGAAGGTGTGGTTCCAGACCTGCGCTGCGTTATTGAATACGCCGCCTTCAGAGGTACGAACGATCTCTTCCAGGGATTTGCCTTCAAACGCGGTGCCTTTGACCAAGTTATTCAGGTTAGTGACGTAGGTCTGGTGGTGTTTACCATAATGATACTCCAGCGTTTCCACGGAAATGTGTGGCGCCAGGGCGTCTTTGGCATACGGTAATGCAGGTAATTCGAACGACATTGCTACTCTCCTTATTATAGTTTGTACACCCAATAACCTTGTATTGAGTGTGGATAGAGTAGCAAATTAAAAGGTGAGATAAAAGATAAGCTTACCCCGTTTGTTAACAAACGGGGTAAGTGTTTAACGAATGGTCTTCGGGGTGACCACGCGGCGAGCGCCGACGTAGTGACGTACCCAATAATCTTCGCTGAGCGAGGTGATTTGAATGTCGCGACCGGTACGCGGAGACTGGATAAACTTGCCGTTACCTACATACACGCCCACGTGATCGGCGGTGCCGCGACCGCGGGTGCGGAAGAAGACCAGATCGCCGCTTTCAAGTTCACCACGGTCAACCGGACGGGCGTCGCGCAGGTGATACATTTCGTTAGCCGTACGTGGAATGCGGATGTTGACCAGATCTTTGTACGCGTAATAGACCAGTCCACTGCAATCGAATCCCGTGCGCGGTGAATTACCGCCCCAACGATAAGGTTTGCCGAGCTGGCCCATCAATTTATTCATTGCCGTTTTCTGCGCCGTCTGCACGCGAGCTTTGTGCGCCTGAGCAATCGTGGTCGGCTGACTATCGACCTTGCTGGTAGTGCAGGATTTTTTATGACCTTTACGTGCTGGCTTACAGGTGGTCACGATATTGGCGGTTTTCAACGCACTGCCTTTTTTGCTGGCTTTGGCGGTACGAGAAGGGGAGGCTTTGCGGGTGGCAGAAGCTGTTTTCTTAGCCGCTGCGGGTGTTGCTTTTTTTCTGGAGACGGCAGCGGTAGTTTTTTTCTTCGCGTTAGATTTACTGTCCGTATTCTTTTTCTTCCGTTCACTGCCTTTTACAGGTAGCGACTTCTGCGCCGTGGGTGTTTTAGCATGCCCTGTTGCATGCGCCAACGGCGTGAACGATAACGATGTAAATAGCAATGCACAGAGCGTGAACGACCATTTTTTTATCTGCGCCACTGAACAACCCTCTGAGTATGCAGGCTAAACATCCTTGCCTGGGTATGATTTACAAAACCCAACGATTCTAATCCATAAAAACACGAAATGTTAATAGTGTTTTTATGTCTAAAACGCTGTTTCGTTAGCAACTGCAAAAAAAAACATCAATTGATACATCTTGAGTTAAAAAATGAGCAAGTTTTTCATTGGGCTGCCGATAAACACATATTTATAAGGCAACTTCACTCGTCAGACGATAAAATATTAAAGCGTGAACAAAATGTTATTTTCTGTTCAGGGTCTGAAACGCTACAATGTCAGACTACTGTCGTAAAAAGAAGTTTGAGGAAGCAAGATAATGAGCGAGACCATTGAAAAAATTCAGCGCCAGATCGCTGAGAACCCAATCCTGCTGTACATGAAAGGTTCCCCGAAGCTGCCAAGCTGCGGCTTTTCCGCTCAGGCGGTTCAGGCGCTGTCCGCCTGCGGTGAGCGCTTCGCTTATGTCGACATCCTGCAGAACCCGGATATCCGTGCCGAACTGCCAAAATACGCTAACTGGCCGACCTTCCCACAGCTGTGGGTGGATGGCGAGTTGGTTGGCGGCTGTGACATCATTATTGAAATGTACCAGCGCGGTGAACTGCAGCCTCTGATCAAAGAGACGGCGGCGAAGTACAACACCGAAGAGCCGAAAGCAGAATAATATCTGTCCCGGCGTCGTCTCACGATGCCGGGCGTGCTATGCAGTGAATGCTGAAACAAAAAAGCGACCCGTGGGTCGCTTTTTTTATCTCGCTTATTCGGCAACGATGGGCAGCGGCCAGCCGCCAAGGCGCTTCCAGCGATTGACGATTTCACAGAACAGAATGGCCGTCTGCTCAGTATCGTAAAGCGCAGAGTGGGCCTGGGAGCTGTCAAAATCCATTCCCGCGGCAGCACAGGCTTTGGACAGCACGGTTTGCCCTAATGCCAGACCGCTCAGCGCTGCGGTATCGAAGGTTACAAACGGATGGAATGGGTTGCGTTTAAGCGATGCGCGCTCGGCGGCAGCCATCATGAAGCTGTGGTCGAAGGTCGCGTTATGGGCCACCATAATGGCGCGGTTGCAGTCGCTGTCTTTGATACCTTTACGCACCATTTTAAAAATCGCATGCAGCGCGTCGTATTCGCTCACCGCACCGCGTAGCGGGTTGTTTGGGTCAATGCCATTAAACGCCAGCGCTTCCGGCTCCAGATTGGCGCCTTCAAACGGCTCTACGTGGAAATGTAACGTCGTGTCCGGCATCAACCAGCCTTGCTCATCCATTTTCAACGTGATTGCTGCTATTTCGAGCAGTGCATCCGTTTTGGCATTGAATCCAGCGGTTTCAACATCAATAACCACGGGATAAAACCCACGAAAACGGTCACATAGACCATTGAGCTGTGCATTGTCGGACATCTGAATCTCTTAACTTAGAAAAAGTAGCGCGCATTATGGCAAATTTTGCCGCGGCTGGGAAACGTGGGAAATAAAAACGGGCGCCGGATGGCGCCCGTGGAGGCGTTAGTTGCCGAGGCCTTTGCCTGCATCTTTCTCTTCGATCAGCTCGATTTTATAACCGTCTGGATCTTCAACGAAAGCGATAACCGTGGTGCCACCTTTAACCGGGCCCGCTTCACGGGTGACGTTGCCGCCGTTATTGCGGATACGCTCACAGGCTTCTGCGGCGTTGTCTACGCTCAGGGCAATGTGGCCATATGCGGTGCCGAGGTCATATTTGTCCACGCCCCAGTTGTAGGTCAGCTCGATAACCGCTTCGTAGCGCTCTTCGCCATAGCCCACGAAGGCCAGAGAGTATTTGTATTCGGTGTTTTCGCTGGTACGCAGCAGCTTCATGCCCAATACGTTGGTGTAAAACTCGATGGAGCGTTGCAGGTCGCCGACGCGCAGCATGGTATGCAGTAAACGCATGATATCCCTCGTCCTAACTTATGAATAATGTCCTAGTATAGCGGCGGATGGCCGCCGCTATCAATGCAGGATCACAGCGTTGGGTAGTCGGTGTAACCTTCAGCACCGCCGCCGTAGAAGCTTTCCGGATGCTGAGGGTTCAGCTCGGATTTGTGCTGCAGACGGGCAACCAGATCCGGGTTAGCGATGTAAGCACGACCAAAGGCAACGGCATCGATTAACCCTTTTTCGATCAGATCTTCGGCTTTTTCCGGCGTGTAGGCGCCAGCACCGATAATCGGGCCGTGGAAACGGGCGCGAACTTTTTCACGGAACGCTTCGCTGTACGGTTCGCCGCCCGCCCAATCCGGTTCAGACATGTGCAGGTAAGCAATACCGCGTTTACCCAGCTCTTCAATTAAATACAGGGCATCAGCTTCTTCGTTCGGTCCGTTGTCGACATTCTGGAAGCTGCCAATCGGCGATACGCGGATGCCAATACGCTCAGCACCCCATTCCTTAATCCCGGCATCTACCACTTCCAGCACCAGGCGAGCGCGATTTTCTACGCTGCCGCCGTACTGGTCTGTACGATGGTTAGAAGAAGGGGACAGGAACTGGTGCAGCAGGTAGCCGTGTGCGGAGTGCAGTTCAACCAGATCGAAACCGGCTTCACGCGCATTGGCGATCGCCTGACGGAAATCGTTGACGATGCCTGGGATTTCGCTGGTTTCCAGTGCACGAGGCATTGACGTATCTACGCGAATGGCGTGACCGTTTTCATCGCGCAGCGAAGTACGGGTGTTGGCACTCAGCGCCGATGGCGCGACAGGCGCTTCACCGTTTGGCTGCAGGCTATTGTGAGAAATACGGCCGGTGTGCCACAGCTGTACGGCAATACGGCCATCTTCAGCGTGGACACCAGCGGTAATTTTCTTCCATGCAGCGATTTGTTCCGGGCTGTGCAGGCCTGGTGCGCCCTGATAGCCTTTAGCCTGAGCCGAAACCTGGGTGGCTTCTGAGATAATAAGACCGGAGCTGGCGCGCTGGCGGTAATACTCAGCCATCAGCGGAGTAGGGATATCGCCTGGGACGATGCTACGCAGACGCGTCAGCGGGGCCATAAACACGCGGTTCGGGGCGGTAACCGCACCCACTTTCAGTGGGGTAAACAGTTTTTCTTGCGACATGGTGACTCCTGAGTAGACCGGTCGTCTAGTTGTATAGGAAATAAAAACGCCGGCGTTTAGTCCGGCGCAGCAATCAGATTCCTGACATGCGTCAGCGCGCTTTCCAGTGGCGCCGCACTGCGGGCCATCTTGGCCTGCAGATTTGCGCCAAGCCACAGCGAGTAGAGTACCTGAGCGGTCGTTTCAGCCTCACCGATAAACGTCAGGCAGCCCTCCCGACGGCCATTTTCCAGCGCTTGTGCCAGCAGAACCATAATCTGGTTGGCACCTTTATTCATTTCAGCGCGCATATCTTCGGAAAGATCGCACACTTCGGCAGAGAGCTTGACGGTTAAACAACCGCTAATCAGCCCCTGCTGGCAAAATTGCGTGAGCGTGTGCTGGTAGTAATCCAGCAGGCGGTCGCGGTAGTTCCCCGCGCCTTGCGTAAAGTGCTGGACCAGGCGCAGATGGTAATCGGCAAAGTGCCGTTCCAGCATGGCCACACCAAACGCCTCTTTTGAACGGAAATAGTGATAGAACGATCCCTTCGGGACTTCGGCCGTTTTCAGGAGTTCGCTCAGACCCATCCCGGTAAAGCCGCGGTGCATGCAAAGACGCTCGCCGGTTGCCAGGATGTGTTCACGGGTATCATGTTCAATTGATTTGTTCATGGTCCGCACTGTAATAGACCGATTGGTCTAATGCAACCGATTTTTTGAAAATGATGCCGGTAGCGCACGATGAGGGAGAAAAGTTGCGTCCGGCGGATTAAACGTCTTCAATGAGAGTATGACGAGGTAAAAGGGGGCTAACGTGGCGGAGCAACTGGAGTTTTTCCCGGTTCAAAGTCCGTGCCGGGGGATATGTCAGTCGGATGAACGGGGATTTTGTCGCGGGTGTTTTCGTAGCCGTGATGAACGCTTTAACTGGCAAAAAATGAGTGATGCGCAAAAGCAGGACGTTCTGCGATTGTGCCGGCAGCGTTTACTGCGCAAATTACGTGCGGGTAAAGCGCCTGACGCAGAAGAACCTCAGCAACCCTCACTGTTTTAAACGCAAAAATGCGTATACTCGATGCAAATTATTAATTGAGGAAGTGGTTATGGTTCAACGTATTACCCTGGCGCCGCAGGGCCCGGAATTTTCCCGTTTTGTGATGGGCTACTGGCGCTTAATGGAATGGAACATGTCCCCACGCCAGTTGATTAGCTTTATTGAAGAGCATCTCGATCTTGGCGTTACCACCGTTGACCATGCGGACATCTACGGGGGCTACCAGTGTGAAGCCGCTTTCGGCGAAGCGCTGAAACTGGCTCCGCATCTGCGTGAACGTATGGAGATTGTGACCAAGTGCGGCATTGCGACTACCGCTAAGCCGGAACATGCTCTCGGCCACTACATCACCGATAGCCACCACATTATTCATAGCGCCGAGCAGTCGCTGCGACATCTGGCGACCGATGTCCTCGATCTGCTGCTGATCCACCGTCCCGATCCACTGATGGATGCCGACGAAGTGGCGCAGGCGTTTACCACGCTGCATCAGAGCGGAAAAGTGCGCCATTTTGGCGTCTCTAACTTCACGCCGGCACAGTTTGCGCTGCTGCAATCGCGACTGCCGTTCACCCTTGCCACCAATCAGGTCGAAATCTCACCGATCCATCAGCCGACGATCCTCGATGGCACGCTGGATCAGCTTCAGCAGCTGCGGGTACGTCCGATGGCGTGGTCATGCCTCGGCGGCGGTCGTCTGTTCAATGATGATGAATTCCAACCGCTGCGTGATGAACTGGCGAAAATTGCCACGGAGCTTAACGCAAGCAGTATTGAACAGGTGGTCTATGCGTGGGTGATGCGACTGCCGTCGCAGCCGCTGCCGCTTATCGGTTCAGGGAAAATTGAACGCGTGCGCTCGGCTATTGTCGCTGAGTCTCTCAACATGACCCGCCAGCAGTGGTTCCGTATTCGTAAAGCCGCACTGGGTTACGACGTTCCGTAATCTGTCTTATGCAGGCGGTGTTTGCCGCCTGCATCTCTTCGCTTATGCCGTTTGTTCATTCAGCGTGCCGGGCACGGGTGCGGTCTCAAGCTGTGAAAGCGAGCAGTAAAGGCGCCACAGGATAGAAGCCAGCTCGCGGGCCGCTGGCTGATGGTGATGCGACAGCGCGTCACATATCCGCTGTAACTCCAATAATGTCGTCGCCAGCGGTCGCTGTTGCACCCCGCGTTCGCTCATGACATCCCGCAATAGGCTAATGCACATGTCGCGGACCTGCGAAAGAGGGTCGGATCGGGCTTCCCACGCACGAAGTTGCCACACCACGTGGGAACAGTTGAGCAGGACCACCCCCCAGCGCAGCAGCCAGCGCCGCGCAGGCTCATCCTGGCTGGTACTCAATTGGCTAACATGATGATAAACCAGTGATTCAAACTTATGTTCGCTGTTGGTTGGGTGACGGCTCAGTTGATCGACAAAGTGACGCCGTAACGCCCGAATATGACGACGGCTTTTACGCGCGTCAGAGCCGGGCGTGAGTACCGCAAACGCCAGCCATGCCAGCCCTACGCCAATTATTTTCGCCAGATTATCGTTGAGAAAATCGGCAAAGTTGTAAACCGGCGGGTTAGTTACCGCAATAAATGACCCCATAAACACAATCAGCGAGCCCCACAGCCTCGCCTGTTTCGGCATTTGCAGTTTGAGCAGCTGCATGGTGAGCAGCAGCGGGAAAAGAAACAGCATAAATTGCCAGAGGTCGCTGATTTGTACCATCAGACCAAACTTCACTCCAAAGCTGAAAATAGACAGCAGGGCCAGAGTGCGCATCAGCAGCGTCAGTGAACTAAATGGTGACGGCACGTTGGAATAGAGTACGCAACAAATGGCCGCCAGCGTCAGGGCGGCTGAACCGGATTCCCACTGCGTGCTGATACTGAGTGCCCCCACGCTTACCAGGGCAAAAAAGGTGCGAATACCGCTCCAGGCGGCTTCGATATGGTCGGTGTGGCGCATCAGTGCAGGTGATGCGGGAACTGAAAATTCGGTGACGGCGGTTGCATTTTCCAGCCGATGCAGCCAATGGCTGGTCGTCAGGTACAGACGGCAGAAGTAGCGAAGCCGGTGCCAGAAGGCATGGTGGCGATAGTCCTGCGGATCTTTTGGCGCCAGGGGCGCAATGATGCAGGCCACGGTATACGCATCGCAGTTGGGTTTTGCCAGAGCCTGTAACAACTGTTCCAGCACTGGACGGATCGTGTCTGGTGCTTCAGGCCAGTTCAGCATCAGACGTCGTAGACTGGAGATCACGCTGGTCAGACGTAGCTGTTGGTGGAGCAGATAGTTAAGCAGGGTATTTTGTCGACGCAGGCGATAGTGGCTCCAGAAGGCCTGAATACGCAGCAAATTCATGGTCAAAATCTGGCTGATAACGCTCTGATGAGCGCTGCGGATGGCGTCAGTAGTGACCGGTTGCCACAGCAGACTGGCATGCTCAAGCAAACGGGCGTGCATAGTTTTCAGCGCCGTCAACAGGGCACTGCCATCGGAAGTGCTGGGTAGGATCATCATCATCAGGCCGCCGCTCAGAATCCCGACAATCACTTCACAAACGCGTGCCTGGGCGATTTCCCACAGTTTTGTGGCGTCGACGACATTAATTATTGGAAAGGCAATGATGGCGCAGGTATATCCGGCGAGCTGAAAAGCGTAGGCAACGTTATTGGTATACATCGCGCAGGCCCAGGTGCAGAAGGCCAGCCAGGCCGACATGGCGAACAGAAATAACCACGGATCGGTGAGCGTGTGTCCGGCGATAAGCAGCGCGGCGCTGGCGCCGAGGAGACTGCCAGCGATACGCCCAAGACTTTTACTGATCACGCCGCCAACGGTCGGAAAACTGACCACCGCGGCTGACGTCAACGCCCAGTAAGGTTCATCAAGATTGAGCTCGTAGGCCACGATAAGCGCCAGACACATGGCAATTGCGTTACGTAAAGCATAACGCCACTGCGGCGGTGTGGCTTTAATCCAGGGCAGCGACCTCCACGTCAAAGTGGGTAGGGTCATTGCTTATCACCCTGGATTGAGACGGTGCAGGTGGTACCGGCAACGAGCAGCGTGCTGGCATCGAGTGAGTCAAATTCAATGCGCACCGGGACGCGCTGGGCCAGGCGTACCCACGGGATAGTGGGTTTGATATCTGCAACCAGCGCACCGTCGGTGGCCAGACTTTGATCGTGAATGGCGCGGCCGATGCTGGAAACGTGACCCTGTAACTTTTTATTGTTGCTGTAAAGGACAATATCAGCGCGGTCGCCCTGGCGAATATGCCGCAGCTTTGTCTCTTCAAAGTAGCCCACAACATAAAATGAATGGCTGTCAATCAGGGCGAAAACAGGGTGGCCGACGGAAGCATAGTTACCGACGCGCGTCGTCAAATTGGTGATCCAACCGTCGACCGGGGCCTTCACTTCCGTTTGACTTAGCTGCCAGCGCGCGTGTTCGTGTTCAGCTTTAGCGGCGTCAAAATTGGCCTGCGCCGCTTTCAATACCATATTGGCAGCATCGAGATCTTCAGCCGAAATGAAATTAGCCGATAACCCCTTACGGCGGGCGGCTTCATGACTGGCACGAGAAAGGTCCGATTGCGCCTTTGCCTGTTTCGCTTCGGCGTTCATCACCGCGATACGCCACGGCGTGGGGTCAATTTGAAACAGGACGTCACCGGCCTTCACAAACTGGTTGTCCTTGACGTTGAGGGCCAAAATACTGCCTGAAACCTGCGGCGTAATATCGACCTGCTCTGCGCGCACTTTCCCGTCTCGCGTCCACGGGGACTGCATGTAGTAGTTCCACACCAGCCAAACGGCGAGTATCGCGAGCGCAGCAATCAAAAGCGTTGAGAAATATTTTAATTTTTTCATCGAATGACATCACCACCAAACCAGAATCATCAGCGCAATACAGACTGAAAGCGCAAAGAAAGAGAGATCCATCAACAGGGGATGCCAGATATCACCGGCATACATCCAGTCTCGCAGAGTACGATGGATAACCAACCAGAACAGGAAGCCAAGTAGGACGGCTTTGAATAATGGGGGAAAATAAATTGAAGCGCCGACGACAAGATCTTGTAGCGGTAGTCCTGGGAGGTGGAAATTCGACATCACAAACAGAAATCCTTTGCAATTAGAGCGTTATGACTCGATAGTGTGACTTCTTTTGAAATAAATATACATCGTTTGTAACAGTGTAATGCATGTCGCGGGCTAGCGCGCACGTGGCATTTCATTTGTTTTGCTAATTTAAATACTGCACACTATTCTAAAATCAGTACAATAACCTAGCAAGCTAATTATAAGGAGATGAAATTGGAATCGCCATTAGGTTCTGATCTGGCACGGTTGGTGCGCATATGGCGTGCTCTGATTGACCATCGCCTCAAACCTCTGGAACTGACGCAGACACATTGGGTTACGCTGCATAATATTCATCAGCTACCACCTGAACAGTCGCAAATCCAACTGGCTAAAGCGATCGGCATTGAGCAGCCGTCTCTGGTACGTACACTGGATCAGCTGGAGGAGAAAGGGCTTATTTCTCGCCAGACTTGTGCCAGTGACCGTCGCGCCAAACGCATTAAGTTAACTGAGAAAGCGGCGCCGCTGATTCAGGAAATGGAAGCCGTTATTAACCACACTCGTGGCGACATCCTGGCAGGGATCTCTGCCGATGAGCTGACAATGCTGACCACGCTTATTCGCAAGCTTGAGCAGAACATCATCGAGCTGCAGTCGCGCGATTGACACCAAAAACCCGCGAATCTCGCGGGTTTTTTATGGCCTACAGCGCCTTCCACACCTCAACCCGATTACGTCCAGCGGCTTTTGCGCGATACATCGCTTCATCCGCGCGACGAACGCACTCTTCAACAGGTACAGTCAGGTTCTCTGCGGTAAAGATCCCCATGCTGATGGTAATCGATTCCGGCAATTGGTTATTGCTGCTGGCCGCATCATGCTGACTAATGGCCAGACGGATACGTTCGGCAATAGACTGTGCGATGTCCGGCGGCGTGTTGACCAGCAGCAGGGCAAACTCTTCACCACCAATACGCGCCGCGATATCGTTTTGCCGTACGGAATCTTGCAAAACTTTCGCGACAAACTGGATGACTTTGTCGCCCTGCAAATGGCCGTATCTGTCGTTGATGCGTTTGAAGTGGTCGAGATCGCTGACGATGACCGATATCGGCTGCTTGTGCGCGAGGGTCGGAAACAGCGCGGTGAAGGAATCATAGAAGTAGCTGCGATTGTACAACCGGGTTAGCGGATCGCGGATTGAGTTCTGGTATGAGTCCTGGTATTTGGTGTTCGATTGTCGATAGAGCGTGAACACGTCGCAGAACAAGACAAAGATGAGGAACAGTGTCGAAATCGTTTCAAACAACCGCGCCTGATACCAGCTATAGCTGGCGGCGTCTTGGCCGGACATCAATACAAACAGCGTGAAAATATAGCAGGAGCAAAAGAATGCACCGCTGTACCAGAATATATTACGTAAATGGGTGACCAGCAGAATTATCAACAGGGCCACGACCCATATTCCAATTAAAGACCAGCTGATTATACTGTTCCATGCGGTAGAATATTTGAAAGTATTATTATCGATAAAGCTGACATCAAGCGTTGGGCTATTACTTGAGTATAGCCAGGCTAACCACATTGTTGCGGTGCTGAAAACAATAATGATACTTAAGATAATGCAATGAATTTTTCGGCTATGCATATCACGCATTTTGAATGCATACAGGATGACGGAAGAAATAAACAGTATTGCCATCAGGATATTGCGGAAGGAAAAGAATATCAGCGCATCGTTATAATTTGTGATATTCGTCAGCCCACCGCACAGAAACCAATTAGGGTAGCTCTTCAATGTGCCCAGCATCAGCAGCGCTGATGTTGCGAAAGCAAAGGCGATAGGCATCAGGTACAGTCGCCGTTTATCGCAGGTATATTTCATCACCATAAACACAGCGATCATGATATGGAAGACCATCAGAAAAATGGTCAGCGTTGGAAATAGAATAGGGGCAATAGCCGGAACATGGCGTATGACAGAATTAGAAAAATGATTCAGGACCAGCGTCCCAATCAAAGTAATTGTGATATAAATCAAAAAACGCTGCAGGGGGAATTTTAAGAGCATATATGTATCCTGTTTACACTAAGCGCTGCAAGCTTTGGGCATCCCGGCCCTATATGCGGTAGAGTTTACTTGACTATCTGTAAAGAAATATTGTTCGTGCGCAAATAATAGATGAGGTAAATGATATTTATATATTCGCACTATGAATATAAGAGGAGGGATAATACATGGAAACAATCATGGCGTACGTGGTTACGATTACCACGTACGCCGAAAGTCTTAACGTGGGGAGACGGTCACCTGGCTGCCATTGCTCGCCATCACGACGCGCTGGCCTGCAGAGAAGCGGGTATCACCCTGTTTCTGCACTACCATGATGGTGTTGCCATCATCTTTACGAATTTCCAGTTCCACACCCTGGGTTTTGTTCATTGCACCCTGAACGCCCTGGCCTGCTACGCCACCTGCCACTGCACCGGCTGCGGTCGCTAATGAACGCCCGGTACCACCACCGATGGTATTACCCAGGAAGCCGCCCAGTACTGCACCACCGATAGCACCGATGACGTTGCTATCGTCGCCACCCTGAATCTGTACAGGACGGACGTGGACAATCGTGCCGTAGGTCACGTTCTGGACCTGTTTCGCTTCGGAGGCAGAGTAAACATCGCCAGACAGGCCGCTGCTGCTGACGCAGCCCGCGAGGGACAAACCAATCATTGAAACAGCCAATACGCGTAACATCATTATGAATCTCCAGTTCAACAGAATTGCTCTCATGAGCATCCCTACTGAACAATTATATGGTATTTGAACGACGCGGTCATATACTCCGCATTTATTCTTAATAGAATAATCCGTCCTGGCTTAACCAACGCTAAACGTGTGGGGAAATCTATAACCGCAGTCAATAATGGTAGCCAGCCGCTATATTGTTAAAAAATATTATTAGTTAATGGTATTACGTGCCACTTTATGCTGGAGTGTTAACCCTGCAAATGTGACTAAGGACGGCGTATGAAATCCGGGCGATATATAGGTGTGATGTCGGGGACCAGCCTTGATGGTGTGGATGTGGTACTCGCCGCCATCGATGAGAGCAGAGTGGCGCAGTTGGCCAGCTTATCATGGCCCATTCCTATCGCGTTAAAAGAGGCGGTACTGGCAATCTGTCAGGGGCAACCGCTGACCCTTTCACAGCTCGGACAACTGGATAACCGCTTGGGGAATCTGTTTGCCGACGCCATTATTGCACTGATGTCTCAGGAGCATCTGAAAGCGCAGGATATCGTTGCTATCGGCTGCCATGGGCAAACGGTCTGGCATGAGCCTCAAGGCGATGCACCGCATACCCTGCAGATTGGTGATAACAACATCATTGCGGCGCGGACAGGCGTGAGCGTGGTGGGAGATTTCCGCCGCCGTGATATGGCCCTTGGCGGGCAGGGCGCACCGCTGGTTCCGGCGTTTCATCAGGCGTTATTAGCCCACCAAAGCGAACGCCGAATGATCCTCAATATTGGCGGCATTGCCAATCTTTCATTGCTGGTACCGGGACAGCCGGTACGCGGGTTTGATACCGGACCGGGCAATATGCTGATGGATGCCTGGATCTGGCGTAGCCTCGGTAAACCCTACGATAAAGACGCGGAATGGGCGAACGAGGGGAAAGTCATGCTACCGCTATTGCAGGATATGCTGAGCGATCCCTATTTTTCAGCGCCAGCACCCAAAAGCACCGGCCGCGAGTACTTTAACTATGGCTGGCTGGCGCATTTCCTCGCCCGCTATCCAGGGCTGCGCCCGCAGGATGTTCAGGCGACCCTCACCGAGCTTACCGCGGTGACCATCAGTGAACAGGTGATGTTGAGCGGAGGCTGTGACCGACTGCTGGTATGCGGGGGCGGAAGCCGTAATCCGCTGGTGATGGCGCGGCTTGCAGGGTTACTGGCAGGAACGGAAGTGGCCACCACCGACGAATACGGGATAAGCGGCGACGATATGGAAGCATTGGCCTTTGCCTGGCTTGCCTGGCGGACGGTTGCCGGTCTGCCTGGAAATCTGCCGTCGGTCACCGGGGCCTCTGAAGCCACCGTTCTCGGCGCAATTTTTCCCGCGAACCCACAGAATAATAAGAGTTAACTGAAATCTTCTTTTACCATGGGCCTGTAGACTGACTCTACACGTGAGTGAGAAAATCACTCCCTGACTAGGATTGTCGAAAGGCCCAATACCATGAAAAAACTTCTTATTGCTGTTCTCCCTTTGATGCTTGCCGGCTGTAGCACCTATAACCAGTTTATGGAACGTATGCAAACCGACACGCTGGAATATCAGTGCGACGAGAAACCGTTGACGGTGCAGCTTAATAACCCGCGCCAGCAGGTTAGCTTCGTTTATGACAACCAGCAGTTGAATCTACCGCAGGGGATTTCCGCCTCCGGTGCGCGTTATACCGACGGTATCTATGTGTTCTGGTCGAAAGGTGACGAAGCAACGGTCTACAAACGTGACCATATCGTCCTGAATAACTGTAAGTTACAAAACCCCAAGCGTTGAGATTTTCAGGCGGGCGGCGCACAATAACGCTACCTACTGACTACAATTTTAAACGCCATGTCTGATAACGACGATCTGCAGCAAATCGCGCATCTGCGCCGAGAATACACCCGTGGCGGCCTTCGTCGCCACGACCTTCCTGATGAACCTCTCCCGCTTTTTGAGCGCTGGCTTGGACAAGCCTGTGAAGCGCGGTTAGCCGATCCTACGGCGATGGTAGTGGCGACGGTGGATGAAAACGGTCAGCCCTATCAGCGAATCGTGCTGCTCAAACATTATGATGAAAAAGGGCTGGTGTTTTATACCAACCTTGGCAGTCGCAAAGCGCATCAGTTAGAGCAGAACCCTCGCATCAGCCTGCTGTTCCCATGGCATATGCTGGATCGCCAGGTCATGGTGATTGGCAAGGCCGAGCGCCTGTCGACGCTGGAAGTGATGAAGTATTTCCACAGCCGTCCGCGCGATAGTCAGATCGGTGCCTGGGTATCGAAACAGTCCAGCCGCATCTCCGCACGCGGGATCCTCGAAAGCAAGTTTCTTGAACTGAAGCAAAAGTTCCAGCAGGGCGACGTTCCGCTGCCGAGTTTCTGGGGTGGCTTCCGCGTCAGCATCGAGCAAATGGAGTTTTGGCAGGGTGGTGAACACCGCCTACACGATCGTTTTTTGTACCAGCGTGATGCTGACGCATGGAAAATTGACCGTCTGGCGCCGTAAACGCCGAAATTTGTTGTTTTAAGCGCTAGCGCTGAATGCGTCAGCGCTTTATTCTATAAGGCTTTCGCGTCTGGCGAAAAGTCGTGTACCGGCAAAGGTGCAGTCGGATATAGATGGAGAATTTGATGGCAAGCAGTAACTTGATTAAACAACTGCAAGAGCGGGGGCTAGTTGCCCAGGTAACGGACGAGGTAGCGTTAGCAGAGCGACTGGCGCAAGGCCCGATCGCGCTCTATTGCGGCTTCGATCCAACCGCTGACAGCTTGCATTTGGGGCATCTTGTTCCTTTGTTATGCCTGAAACGCTTCCAGCAGGCAGGGCATAAACCCGTCGCGCTGGTGGGTGGTGCAACCGGTCTGATTGGTGACCCAAGCTTTAAAGCCGCCGAGCGTAAACTGAACACCGAAGACACCGTACAGGAATGGGTCGCAAAAATCCGTAAACAGGTTGCACCGTTCCTCGACTTCGACTGCGGCGACAACTCTGCAATCGCTGCCAACAACTACGACTGGTTTGGCGGCATGAACGTGCTGACGTTCCTGCGCGATATCGGCAAGCACTTCTCTGTTAACCAGATGATTAACAAAGAAGCGGTGAAGCAGCGTCTGAACCGTGACGACCAGGGGATTTCATTTACTGAATTTTCCTACAACCTGCTACAGGGTTATGACTTCGCGTGCCTGAACAAATTGCACGGCGTTGCGCTGCAGATCGGCGGCTCCGACCAGTGGGGTAACATTACCTCTGGTATCGATCTGACCCGTCGTCTGCACCAGAATCAGGTATTTGGCCTGACCGTTCCTCTGATCACGAAAGCCGACGGTACCAAATTCGGTAAGACCGAAGGCGGCGCAGTTTGGCTGGATCCGAAGAAAACCAGTCCGTACAAATTCTACCAGTTCTGGATTAATACCGCGGATGCGGACGTTTATCGCTTCCTGAAGTTCTTCACCTTCATGGACATTGAAGAGATCAATGCTCTGGAAGAAGAAGACAAAAACAGCGGTAAAGCTCCGCGCGCCCAGTATGTACTGGCCGAACTGGTTACCCGTCTGGTGCACGGTGAAGAAGGTCTGGTAGCGGCGAAACGCATCACCGATAGCCTGTTCAGCGGCTCCCTGAGCGCGCTGAGCGAAGCTGACTTCGAGCAGCTCGCGCAAGACGGTGTGCCGATGGTTGAAATGGAAAAAGGCGCAGACCTGATGCAGGCGCTGGTGGACTCTGAGCTGCAGCCGTCCCGTGGGCAGGCGCGCAAAACCATCGCGTCAAACGCCGTCACCATCAACGGTGAAAAACAGGCCGATCCGGAGTACTTCTTCAACGACAGCGACATTCTGTTTGGTCGCTACACGCTGTTACGTCGTGGTAAGAAAAACTACTGTTTGATCTGCTGGAAGTAATATTCCGAAACAGGGGGGCGTGGGAAACTACGCCCCCCTTCTTTTTTGTCGTCTGAGTAGAACTAATGAACAACATCCTCGCCATTCAGTCCCACGTTGTTTTCGGTCATGCGGGCAACAGTGCAGCCGAATTTCCTATGCGTCGTCTCGGCGCGAACGTCTGGCCATTGAACACCGTTCAATTCTCCAACCACACGCAATACGGTAAATGGACGGGCTGTGTTATGCCGCCTGCGCATTTGACGGAGATTGTTCAGGGGATTGCGGATATCGACCAACTATCGCGCTGTAGCGCCGTGCTGAGCGGTTATTTGGGGTCTGCTGAGCAGGGGGAACACATTCTGGGGATTGTTCGTCAGGTCAAAGCGGCGAACCCACAGGCAAAATTCTTCTGTGACCCGGTGATGGGACATCCGGAAAAAGGCTGTATCGTGGCACCCGGTGTGGCCGAGTTCCACAAGCGCCATGCGCTACCGGCAAGTGACATGATTGCCCCGAACCTGATTGAGCTGGAAATTCTCTCCGGACATGAGGTGAAGGATGTCAACGACGCGGTGTGTACGGCACGTGAGCTGATTGCGCAGGGGCCAGAAATCGTGCTGGTAAAACATCTGGCGCGCGCGGGCTACAGCCAGGATCGGTTCGAGATGCTGCTGGTGACGGCGGACGAAGCCTGGCATATCAGCCGCCCCTTGATTGATTTTGGCGCTCGCCACCCGGTCGGTGTAGGTGACGTCACCAGCGGCCTGCTGCTGGTGAAACTGCTGCAAGGTGCATCGCTACGTGATGCTCTGGAGCACGTCACGGCGGCAGTCTATGAAATTATGCTGACGACAAAAGAGATGGGCGAGTACGAACTGCAGGTGGTTGCGGCCCAGGACCGGATTGCGAAGCCGGAGCACGACTTTAGCGCTACGCGCCTGTAAGACGGTGAAGTCTGCCCGGTGAAGTGTCCATCACCGGGCGACGATCTGTCTTAAGTTTTATTTCAGCCCTTCAGCGGCCACCGCCGCCGCAACTGCCGGACGTGCCGCTACCCGCGCCATATAGTCCGCAATATTCTTATATCCCGCCATCTCCAGCTTCACGGCAAACGCCCAGCGCAGCACGGTGAACAGATAAGCATCGGCAATGGTAAAGCGTGAGCCGCTGATCCACTGCGTACCTGCTAAAGAGTCATCAATGTAGGCCAGTTTTTTATCCAACAGTGCACGCACGGTAGGTTTGTACTCTTCCGGCGTATCCGGACGGAACAGCGGCGTGAAGCCTTTGTGCAGTTCGGTGGCGATAAAGTTCAACCACTCCAGGGTTTTATAGCGGTTGATGGTGCCCACTGGAGCCAGCAGTTGGCGGTCAGCAACGCTGTCGGCGATGTATTGCATGATCGCCACGCCTTCAGTCAGCAGGGTATTGTCATCCAGCAGCAGTGCCGGTACCTGGCCCTTCGGGTTAACCTGCAGAAAATCGTCACCGTTCTCCATACGTTTGTGCATAAGGTCGACGCCAATCAGCGAGAAGTCTTTTCCGCTTTCCCGTAGGGTGATGTGCGATGCCAGGGAACAGGCGCCAGGTTTATAGAACAATTTCATGGGTAACTCCTTCAGACTATGATTATTTTTGTGGTCCATCAGCAGAAGGGCGGCTGGCGGATATGCAGGTATGTTAGTGCCTGAGCAGACAAAAAAAAAGCCGCTAACGGAAGTTAGCGGCCCAAAATGATACGTTTCCCGATGACTTTACGCGGAAGCGGCTTCACTATCCGCAGCAGACTTCGGATCGTCCTGAGTCATGCGGTTCAGTTTTGGTGCGGTCAGAAGCATCAGCACCGCGACAACGGCGGTGGCAACGCCAATCTGCAGGAATACGCGACCATAGACTTCCAGTGACATGACCGGGTCGGTGACGTTTTCTGGTACCGCCATCATACCGGCAACATAACCGCCGATGATGTTTGCGCCAGCGGTGGTCAGGAACCAGCTACCCATGATGAAGCCCATCAGACGTTGTGGAACCAACTGAGCCACCATTGCCAGGCCGAGACCAGAGATCATCAGTTCGCCAATACTCTGCAGGCCGTAGCTGATAATCAGCCAGTTAACGGAAACGATACCCGCGTCGCTGGCGAATTTCGCGCCCAGCGGCAGCACGAGGAAGGCACCGGAGCACAGCACCATACCAATAGCGAACTTGGTTGGCATTGGCAGGGTATCGCCCATTTTGTTGTAGATAGCGGCCAGAATTGGGCTACCAATGATGATCCAGAATGGGTTCAGCGCCTGATACTGTTCCGGCTCGAACGCGATACCCAGGATAGAGTGTTCAACGTTACGAATCGCGAAGAAGTTCAGTGAGGTTGGCATCTGGCTGTAAAGAACGAAGAAGATAATCGCTTCCAGCATCAGGATGAAGGCCACAATCATCTTGCGACGTGCAGCACCCTGCATCGCAAAGGCTTCTTTACCGAAGATGAAGACGATACCCAGCGCAATCACGCCCAGCACCATGCGTGCAATTTCCTGGTGGTGAAGCAGCCAGGTGGCCACGGTAACCAGAATAACCACGCCAACGATAGTCAGCAGCAGGTTGCGGTAGTTAGTCGGTTCAAAGTCAGGTTTAGAACCGTACTGTTTCACCCAGCGCTGGCAGAATGCGAAGTTAACAACGGTAATCAGCATACCCACAACGCTCAGTGCGAACGCGGTGCTCCAGCCGTATTTCGCGGCGAGCCATGGCGTTGCCAGCATGGAGAAGAACGAACCGATGTTTACGGACATATAGTACATGGTGAATGCACCGTCCAAACGTGGGTCGTCTTTGGCATAGCAGGTAGAAAGCAGGGAAGATGGGTTGGCTTTGAACAGGCCGTTACCCACGGCGATGGTCGCCATACCCATATAAACGACGCCCGCATCGTGACCGGACCATGCAACCAGCGCATAACCAATCGCCAGTACCACAGCACCCAGCATGATCACGCGTTTGGTACCCAGTACTTTGTCGCCCAGCCAGCCGCCGATAGCAACCAGACCGTAAACTAATGCACTGAAGGAAGAGAACAGGGTGATGGAATCTGCTTCGGACATACCCAGTTGTTTAACCAGGTAAACGGCCATAATGCCTTGCAGGCCGTAGAAGCCAAAACGCTCCCATAACTCAATAGAGAAGATGAGATAAAACGCTTTAGGTTGTTTGAAGGCGTTCAAACTCACGCTTTCAGTTGGTTTATTGTTTGCAGTAGACACATATACCTCTTATTTACATCCCAATCACTGGGGGGTGTACTGGGCGGAGTGCTCGTTTTGGCATCCACCTTATAGTTATTCTGGAGGGAAACGGGAAGTAATGTTCACTATCCTGCGCTTTCAGACAAGCCTTTTGCAATACTCTGTTACAAATAAAAACTCCGGTATAATTAACCATCTTTATAAATGTTATTCAGCGTTAAATTTCATGCTTTAAAAATAGACGGTTTATTATTCTAATAATGGGCAGGGAAAACCGGATCTTAACCATATCTTCTGCTGATGGCGCTTGAATATAGTGATATAGGCTGAATTCTTAAAAAATGCTGGATGATCGTCTTGTGCATTGCAAATGTTGCATTGTGATGATGTAGGCGCTTTGTACGTAAAGAAACATAAATGCAACATTATGTTGCTCTTATGATCTTGTCAGCGATTGTATAGAAATTTTCGCTAGCGATGACATGTTTAACCTGTAAAAACGGTATATAGGCGTTATAAATGCCAAAAACTGAATAATTATATGAGATTAAACGTAGCTTTAGCGCGAAGGAGGGAAGCGATGGGCCGACTTGCCTCATCGCTAAAAATGGTCTACAGCTCGATTTTCTCTTTGTATTCACACAGATCTTCGATGATGCACGAGCCGCAGCGCGGTTTTCGTGCAATACAGGTGTAGCGGCCGTGCAGAATCAGCCAGTGGTGGCAGTCGACTTTAAATTCGGCGGGCACGACCTTAAGCAGTTTCTCTTCCACCTGCTCTACGTTCTTACCTGGTGCGAAGTTTGTGCGATTGCAGACGCGGAAAATGTGTGTATCGACGGCAATGGTTGGCCACCCAAAGGCCGTGTTGAGCACCACGTTTGCCGTCTTGCGCCCTACGCCGGGCAGTGCTTCCAGCGCGGCACGGTCCTCGGGGACCTCACCGCCGTGCAGTTCAAGCAGCATTCGGCAGGTCTTGATGACATTTTCTGCCTTACTGTTAAACAACCCTATGGTTTTGATGTATTCCTTCACCCCATCAACGCCTAAGTCCAGCATCGCCTGCGGCGTGTTGGCCACCGGATAGAGCTTTGCCGTCGCTTTGTTCACGCTAACATCGGTCGCCTGCGCCGAAAGCAGTACGGCAATCAGCAGCTCAAACGGTGAGGTGAAATTGAGCTCCGTGGTGGGATGCGGATTGTTGTCGCGTAAGCGGGTCAGGATCTCAAGGCGTTTGGCTTTATTCATTAGGCTTTCTCTGCCGTTTCCACGTCGACGCTTTCCGCCGCAACGGCCTTAGCGCGGCGCTGTTTGGTCCGTTCATCGATTAAATATTTAATGGCCAGCAGCATACCAAGACCGATAAACGCCCCCGGTGGCAGCATGGCCAGCAGGAATGGGGTATCGGTATGGAACAGCTCGATACGCAGTGACTTCGCCCAACTGCCCAGTAGGCCGTCGGCGCCGTCAAACAGCGTGCCGTTACCCAACAGCTCACGAATCGACCCCAATACGAACATGGTGCAGGTTGCGCCCATGCCGATGGCAAAGCCGTCGAGAGCCGACAGTGCAGGCCCTTTTTTGGCGGCGAACGCTTCTGCGCGGCCGACAACAATACAGTTGGTCACGATAAGGGGAATAAAGATCCCGAGCGATTGATACAGACCAAACGCATAGGCGTTAATCAGCATCTGTACGGCGCTGACGACCGACGCAATGATCATTACGTAAATGGGGATGCGAATCTCCGCCGGCGTCCAGCGGCGCAGGCTGGAAATTGCCAGGTTGGTCAGCGTCAATACTAAGGTGGTCGCCAGCCCCAGTCCCAGGGCGTTGGTTGCTGTGGAGGTGACCGCCAGCAGCGGACACATCCCTAATAGCTGGACCAGCGCGGAGTTATTCTTCCAGAGCCCCTGGACAATAACCTCTTTAACCTCGCTCATGATTTACTCTCCACAGGCTTGCAGTTGTGAAAGTTGCGCGGGAAGCGTTTCAGCATACAGCCCGGCACGCTTAACGGCGTTGACGACGGCGCGCGGCGTTATGGTCGCACCGGTAAACTGATCGAACTGTCCGCCATCTTTTTTCACCGCCCACTGAGCATCGCTAGCGCCGCCGATCTTTTTCCCGGCGAAGAATGTAATCCAATCCGACAGGCGCAGTTCAATTTTATCGCCCAGGCCCGGCGTTTCGTGATGTTCCGTCACGCGGGTGCCCAGTACGGTGCCGTTAAAATCTGCACCGACTAACAGCTGAATGGCGCCCGAGTAGCCATCCGGTGCTGTCGCTTCCAGCACGGCCGCGACCGGTTTGTCATCCATTCTGGCAATATAGACTTTGTGCTGACCTTTACCCAGCTCGGGTGCCGTCACCACAAAGCAGCTTTTCAGCAACGCATTATTATAGCTGTCAGCGGGAATAACCTGCTGGAACAGCGCGTTTTGCTGCTTCTCAGCCTGTTCGTCGATAGTGTGTTTGGTTAACTGGTTAATCGCGGCCGTCAAGCCCGTCGACCCGGCAGCGAACAGCGCCAGCGTGACACCGTGTTTACGCATGGTTTTTAACATGGTCAGTCCTCAGCGGTGTCCATAAGTGCGCGGGCGCGTGTAGTAATCGATCAGCGGCACGGTAATGTTAGCCAGCAGTACGGCAAAGGCAACGCCATCAGGATACCCCCCGAAGCTGCGAATCAGCCACACCAGCAGGCCCGCCAATGCGCCGAAAATTAAGCGTCCACGGTTGGTTGTGGAGGCGGTTACCGGATCGGTGAGAATAAAGAACGCACCCAGCATGGTGGCACCGGAAAGGAGATGCATCTGTGGCGTCGCAACGCTTTCTGGATGCAGCAGCCAGCCTAGCGTCGAGCACACGGCGAGACTGACCAGGAAGCTGAGCGGAATATGCCAGCGAATGGCTTTTTGCCACAGCAGGAACAATCCACCGACCAGATAGGCGATATTGACCCATTGCCAGCCGATACCCGCCAGCGCGCCGTGATAGATGGCGCCGTTGAGGATTTGCTCAACCGACTGCCCGGCATGAAGCGAGGTTTTAAAGGTATCCAGCGGCGTTGCCTGGCTTACGCCATCAATGCCCATGCGCAGCGCCGTCATATCCTGACCGGCCGCGGTATGTCCGGTGAAGATCACCTGAATCGCGTCGATAAAGCCGGGCACCGAGGCCGCAATGTCATGCGGGGGTAACCAGGATGTCATCTGTACCGGGAAAGAGATGAGCAGCACCACATAGCCAATCATTGCTGGGTTGAAAGGGTTTTGTCCTAAACCACCGTACAATTGCTTGGCGATAATGACGGCAAATACGGTACCGAGGACCACCATCCACCATGGCGCAAACGGCGGAATACTGATAGCGAGCAGCAGACCAGTCAGCAGTGCGGAGTTATCCGCGAGCGTCTGCACGACGTTTTGCTTACGCAGGCGCAGTACCAGCGACTCGGCAAGCCAGGCGGTAGAAATGGCCAACATCAGCTGAATAAGGGTTCCCCAGCCAAAAAACCAGCCCTGTACCAGGATCCCCGGCAGGGCAGCAATGACCACCAGCATCATAATGCGCGATGTCTGGCGATGGTTATGGGTATAAGGGGAACTTGCGATTTTGAAAACCATTTAATCCTCGTTAACGGCCTGAGCGGCTTTCCTGGCTTGAACACGGGCAATCGCAGCGGCGACGGCGGCTTTGCGTGAGTCGTCGTTGGCAGCGGGCTCCGCGATATCTTGCTGTGCGGCTTTACGTGCTTTGGCACGCGCGATAGCGGCTTCAACGGCGGCTTT
>NZ_BCTM01000003.1 GCF_001571285.1 Kluyvera cryocrescens NBRC 102467
CGGCTTTACGTGCTTTGGCACGTGCGATAGCGGCTTCAACGGCGGCCTTACGCGGGTCGGTGGCTTCAGTCGAAAGCGTTTCGGCGACGTGCTGCTGTTTTTCTGCCTGTGCTGCACGGGCCTGCGCTTTACGTGCTTCACGTGCGGCGGCGACGGCGCTGTTATCTGGCAGAGAGCCGGATTGGATAACAATTGGCTGCGTTGCCTGCTGCTGTTTTTCCTTCACGCGCGCCAAAGCGGCATGAATGGCATCCTGATCTTTCGCGGTTGGCTGTACTGCGGCCTTTTTATGGCGTTCTTCGCGGGCTGCTTTTTCACGTTCGAGACGCAACTGACGCGCTTCAAAGCGCGCTTTGGCTTCCGCTGCTCGCTGTTCCTCAAGACGGATTTCGTTGATCTCCGCTTTTTCTTGGCGGAAATACTGCACCAGCGGAATGCTGCTTGGGCACACCCAGGCGCAGGCGCCGCATTCTATGCAGTCAGAAAGATTATGAGCGGTCGCTTTATCATGCTGCTGGCCTTTGCTAAACCAGTACAGCTGCTGTGGTAACAGATCCGCCGGACAAGCATCGGCACAGGCGCTACAGCGTATGCAGCCTTTTTCTTCTTCCGGCTCACCCATTTCGGCAGGCGAGGGCGCCAGCAGGCAGTTTGTGATTTTGACTACCGGAACGTCAAGCCAGGGCAGGGTGAAGCCCATCAGCGGGCCGCCCATGATGACCATCTGGTCGCTGGAAGGACAAAAATCCGCGTGCTTTAACAGATGCTGAACGGGGGTGCCCAGCCGCGCCCAGACGTTGCCAGGTTGGCCAACGGACTCGCCCGTTAACGTCACGACGCGCTCGGTGAGCGGCTCGCCGTCGATAATGGCGCGTTTAACCGCATAGGCTGTGCCAACGTTTTGCATCAACACGCCGATATCCGACGAGCGGCCGCCGTGCGGAACCTGTTTACCGGTCAGAATTTGCGTGAGCTGTTTAGCGCCGCCGGACGGATACTTGGTGGGGATAACCCGCAGATGAATATGGTGCTGGTCCGCCAGCACCGCACGCATCATTGAAATCGCCTGCGGTTTGTTATCCTCAATACCAATAAGCACCTGCTGTGGCTGCAGGATATGCGCGAGGATCTGAATACCTTCAAGAATTTGTGCGGCGCAATCCTGCATCAGGCGATCGTCGGCGGTGATATAGGGCTCACACTCGGCGGCGTTAATAATCAACGTCTCAATTTTGTCGCCACCGCCGCGCAGCTTGGTCCCGGTCGGGAAGCCCGCGCCCCCTAAACCGGCAACGCCAAACTGATGAATTCGTTCGATAAGCTCTTCGCGGCTGCGATTTTTGTAATCACTCCAGCCGTCGCGAGTCGTCCAGCGATCTTCACCGTCAGCGTCGATAATGACGCTCATTTCCGGTAGCGCAGAAGGGTGGGCGGTAGCGTGTGGCTCAATTGCCACTACGGTTCCGGACGTTGGCGCATGAACCGGCAGCATTTTGCCCCAGCCACGGGTGAGAGGTTGTCCGCGTAGCACGCGATCGCCTGGCTGAACGCTGAGTTCGCCTTCGGCACCAATATGCTGCTTCAGTGGAATAACAAAACGCTGGGCGAGCGGGATCTGACGCAAAGGCGTCCCGTTCGACTGTGTTTTCATTTCCGGCGGATGAATGCCACCGTCAAAATCCCAGATTTTGTCTTTTCTGAACGCGGAGAATAGCTTAAACATGTTGTTCCACAGGAATAATTCGTACCGGGATTGTGTGCAAATCCCATTTCCAACTGTCGGTGGTGGTCTCGACCGGGCGTAATTCAATGCACTGTGTCGGGCAGGGGGCCACGCACAGGTTACAGCCCGTGCACAGATCGCTCATCACCGTATGCATCGCGCGCGTCGCGCCAACGATAGCATCTACCGGGCAGGCCTGAATGCACTTGGTACAGCCGATACAATTGGCTTCATCGATGATGGCGAGCATACGCGCGGGTTCTGCAGCGGATTCATCGGCATCAATCGGCTGAGGATCGACGTTCAGCAGTTCGGCAATTTTTAACATCACCGCTTCGCCGCCTGGGGCGCAGCAGTTAATTTTTTCGCCGTTGCTTACCGCCTCGGCGTAAGGGCGACAGCCGGGGTAACCGCATTGGCCACACTGGCTCTGCGGCAGTAATTCATCAATCTTTTCGACAACAGGGTCATCCTCCACCGCGAAACGGCGTGAGGCATAGCCGAGAATGACGCCAAAAATCAGCCCCAACAGGCTGATTGCAGCGACAGCAATCCAGAAGGTCATCATTACAACTTCACCAGCCCACTAAAGCCCATAAAGGCTAATGACATTAAACCTGCGGTAATCAATGCAATCGCGTTGCCGCGAAAGGGCGCGGGGACATCGGAAACCACCAAACGCTCGCGGATTGAGGCAAACAGCACCATCACCAATGAGAAGCCAACGGCGGCGGAAAAGCCGTACAGCGCTGACTGCAGGAAATTATGCCCGAGGTTGATGTTCAATAACGCCACGCCGAGTACGGCGCAGTTAGTGGTGATGAGCGGCAGAAAGATACCGAGCAGACGGTACAGTGCGGGGCTGGTTTTACGCACCACCATTTCGGTGAACTGAACCACCACGGCGATGACCAGAATAAAGGCCAATGTGCGCAGGTAGATTAAATCCAGCGGAATGAGGATCCAGGTATCGATGAGCCAAGCGCAGATGGAGGCAAGCGTCATAACAAACGTCGTCGCCAGCCCCATCCCCATAGCAGTTTCCAGTTTTTTGGAAACCCCCATAAACGGGCACAGGCCCAGGAACTTCACCAGCACGAAGTTGTTGACCAGCACAGTACCGATAAAGAGCAATAAATAGTCAGCCATCATTTGACCTGTAACGAAAAAAGCCACCTATTATCTGACAAAGTGTCGTCAGCGACAACAGGCTAAGTGTGGGGTTATTAAGCGCGTGTAAACGTGCGTTTTACCCGCGTTGAACGCTTGAAATAAGGAACGATAAGCGCGGCCGCCAACAGCGGAAGCAGCAGCTGGCGTACGGCCAGATCGTCAGCAATCGGTGAGAAGGCAAACGCTTTAACCGCCAGAATTACGCCGACCATCAGCCAAATAATGTAGTGCTTCGGCACATTGCTGCGTCGCTTAAAGAAAGCCACCGTCAGCCACATGGTGTAATACCACATCGCGACAAAAGAGATGAACGACAGCCCTAACAGGGCGACGTTCGACGTCCCCAGGTCTTTTAACAGCGCCAGAGTTTGCGGTGAGAACAGAACGTAGGTGAATTTAACCAGAGTAACGCTGATGCTTATTAACTGAACGATTAACCAGGCCAATGGGCCAAGCAGCCATCCGCCAATACGCTCTGCAGAAATATCTGACATTGTGTCTCCCAAAATCAGCGCCAGTGATGAGGTAAATTACAGGCCGTGGAGTATAAGCAACTGGCGCTGAGGAGAAAACCCTTATTGCACGAAACGCCAAACGGATTTCGGTACCTGGCCCACATCGTACAGACGTCCGCCGGATACCAGTTCAGCGCGACGGTGGTCTGCGGCGCGATACATATTGATCAATTCTTCGGTGCTGGTGAGCGAATAGTTAAGGTGATCATAAAGTTTTTCAAGTGTCTCAAGCGAATTGACTTTGCGGAATTTTAATAAATAATCCAGAACGGTCATTTGTGGGTATCCATTTATAATGTTAATGCCACCAGAAATCGCTTTTCAGCCGAGAGAATATCGGGAAAACGATGCGGTGGTTTCAGTTTTTATCGCCAATGTGATTATTGGCATCCGTTTGATTGTGCATTTAGCCTGTTAGGCTAAATCTCAACGGGATATCCTGGATTATTTGTTTTATACGAATGAATTTCAATAACAGAAATTGTGCTTATTGATTTCACCCCGAAATTAGC
Organism: Kluyvera cryocrescens NBRC 102467; assembly: GCF_001571285.1. Taxonomy (GTDB): domain Bacteria; phylum Pseudomonadota; class Gammaproteobacteria; order Enterobacterales; family Enterobacteriaceae; genus Kluyvera; species Kluyvera cryocrescens. Next base: position 3,924 of record NZ_BCTM01000003.1, read on the forward strand.
GGGCTTTCAAGCGTCTGGACGCCGCATGGCGCCCAGATGAGAGAAGGGGACTAACGATTTTCGCCGCGGCTGGCAATGACGTCCTGATACCAGAAGAAACTTTTCTTACGCTGGCGCGCGAGGTTTTTCTGATGATCAACATACACGAAGCCGTACTGCTTTTTGTAACCGTTCAGCCAGCTTAACAAATCGATGAACGACCACGGATAATAGCCACGAACGTCGGCGCCTAGCGCAATAGCATTTTCCAGCGCATCGATGTGCATACGCAGGAAATCAATGCGCGGGTCGTCAACGACCTCACCATCGATAATGGGGTCAACCGCCCCGAGACCGTTCTCAGTGATGTAGATAGGAATATCGCCGTAGCGATCTTTAATCATCATAATCCCATCGGTCAGGCCCTGTGGCCAAATTTCCCAGCCCCATTCGGTGTAGGTACTTTCCGGGTTACGCACGAAGTAGAACAACCCTTCAACGCCTTGTTCACCGCTGACTTTTTCAGCCGGCGGCTGGGCCGAAACCGTTTCACGACGATAGTAGTTTAGACCGATAAAATCACAGCGGTTTTTACGCAGCAGTTCATCATCGCCCGGCGCAAAACGCGGCACGCCCCACAGCGCCTGAGACTGCGCGAGCAGTTCGTCAGGATAACGTCCTTTCAGAACGGGATCGTAGAACCAGTGGGTGTGAATAGCATCGGCCAGATCGCTGGCCGTTTTGTCTTCCTGGCTCTGAGTCAGCGGAGAGTGGGGTTGCAGCACGTTCACAAAGCCAATTTCACCGTTGATTTGCATACCGCGAAAGGCCTTAACGGCGAGTGCATGCGCAATAAAGACATGGTGACAGGCCTGAATGGCGCGTGCCGGGTTACGCACTGACGGTGGGTGGTTGCCAGTAATATAACCGTGACCAATGAAAACGATGGTTTCATTAAAGGTGGCCCATTTCTTCACCCGTGAACCAAAGCGGGCATAGCACAGACGGGCGTACTCTTCGAATGCTTCTGCGGTCGAACGGGCTTCCCAACCGCCTTCATCCTGCAGCGCCTGCGGCAGATCCCAGTGATAAAGCGTAATCATCGGCTCAATATTATGCGCCAGCAGGTCATCAATGAGGTCGCTGTAAAACTGGATCCCGGCTTCATTCACTTCGCCGCGGCCGTTGGGCAGCAGGCGAGGCCAGGAAATTGAAAAACGGTAGCTTTGCAGGCCCATTTCGGCCATCAGCTGAACATCTTCTTTTACGCGATGATAGTGATCGACGGCAACGTCACCGTTGGTTCCTTGATAGGTTGTTCCTGGCTGGTGGGAAAAGATATCCCATATCGACGGGCCTTTGCCATCTTCATTATATGCACCTTCAACCTGGTACGCCGCGGTGGCAGCACCCCATAAAAAATTCGGGGGAAAAGCAGACATATAACACTCCTTATCTGTGTGATAAGGGGAGTGTAAAGAGGGCTATTAAGACGTGCAACCGGTTTCAGAAACCGGTTGCACAGATGGGATCCGAATCACTTTTTTTCGTGATAACGCTACTTTTTCTGCAGCGCGGCGGTGGCTGCCGGTTCGGGTGACTGATAGTTATCGATATGGTGCGCGACAACCAGCAGCAGAACGGAAAAGCCCAAAATAACCCAGCCAAAAAGCTCAACGATACGATTCATTACGGAAGTCATGAAATTTAGCTAACAGTCCATTGATAAAATAGTGCAGGAGCAAGATCTTAGCCTGCTTTTTCCACAACGCAAGTTTTCAGCCGAAACGATTCGACAACTGATGTTTTTTTCATCACCTCGCCTCCGAAAAGCGGATAATGTTATTAAACTGTTGTATGAAATTGTGAGATAAGGTCAAATAAGAAATCGATTACAAAATGGTTTTAACCGCATAAAACGAAGAATGAGGCTGCATTATGAGTGACCAAATCCGAGTCGGACTCGTGGGTTATGGCTTTGCCAGTAAGACGTTTCATGCGCCGCTCATCAGCGGCACACCGGGTATGGAGCTGGCAGTCGTTTCCAGCAGTGATGCCAGCAAGGTTCATGCTGATTGGCCTGCGGTGACGGTTGTCTCTGATCCTAACGCACTGTTTGCCGACCCTGAAATCGATCTGATTGTAATTCCAACGCCGAACGATACCCATTTCCCGTTGGCTAAGGCCGCACTGGAAGCCGGGAAGAACGTGGTGGTGGATAAACCGTTTACCGTGACACTGTCACAAGCGCGCGAGCTGGATACGCTGGCGAAACAGCAGGGCAAGCTGCTGTCGGTGTTCCATAACCGCCGTTGGGATAGCGACTTCCTGACGGTTAAAGCGCTGATTAATGAAGGCAAACTGGGTGACGTTGCCTATTTCGAATCGCATTTTGACCGCTATCGCCCACAGGTCCGCGCACGCTGGCGCGAACTGCCGGGGCTGGGCAGCGGCATCTGGTATGACTTAGGTTCACATCTCCTGGACCAGACGGTAAATTTGTTTGGCTTGCCGCACAGTATCAACGTCGATCTCGGCCAACTGCGTCCTGGCGCGCAGGCGACTGACTATTTCCACGCGGTACTGACCTACCCACAGCGCCGCGTGGTATTGCACGGAACGCTGCTGGCGGCTGCAGAAACCGCGCGTTACATCGTGCACGGAACGCAGGCGAGCTACGTCAAATTTGGTCTCGACCCCCAGGAAGACAGGCTGAAGAGCGGCGAACGCTTGCCGCAAGCGGACTGGGGCTATGATATGCGTGACGGTATTTTGACCACGGTGGAAGGGGAAACGCGCGTCGAAGAGAACTGGCTGACGCTACCTGGCAACTATCCCGCCTACTATGCAGGGATCCGCGATGCGCTAAATGGTATGGGTGAAAACCCCGTGCCGGCAGGCCAGGCGATTCAGATTATGGAACTGATTGAGCTGGGAATTGAATCGGCGAAGCATCGCGCGGCGCTGAATTTGGTCTGATGACCTGAAAAGGTGAAATCCCGGCAGACACGCGCTGCCGGGATTTTTTTTATCCGCGCAGGACGCGAGCCTTTAACGCCTGCTTCTCTGAATCGCTCAGGAAGGCCATCTCCAGGCCGTTGATCTGCGCCTGGCGGATCTGCTGCGGGCTCAAGCCGGCAGCCGGCGCCGCAACATGGTACTCGTGCTGAATATCGATACCCTGTACGGCCGGATCATCGGTGTTGAGGCTTGCCAGCACGCCGTGTTCGAGGAAGATTTTCAGCGGGTGCAGCGCCAGAGATGGCACGGTGCTGGTTTGAATGTTAGACGTCAGGCAGGATTCAATCCCGATACGTTTTTCTGCCAGATAATCCATCAATGTCGGATCCTGCACCGCTTTTACCCCGTGACCGATACGTTCAGCGCCAAGATCGCGGATGGCCTGCCAGATGCTTTCCGGGCCCGCGGCTTCGCCCGCGTGCACGGTGATGCGCCAGCCGGCGTCGCGCGCGCGGGTAAAATGGTTCAGGAACAGATGTCCCGGGAAGCCCAGCTCATCGCCGGCCAGATCCAGTGCGGTGATACCGTCGCGGTGGGCCAGCAGTGCGTTAAGTTCTTCCTCACAGGCAGCTTCACCGAAGGTCCGGCTCATGATGCCAATCAGACGTGCTTCAACGTGAAATGCTTTACACCCTTCGTTTACACCGGCGATCACCGCTTCGACTACGCCAGCAACCGGCAATTGGTGCGTCATCGCCATATAGCGTGGAGAAAAACGCAGCTCAACGTAATGCAGGCCATTGCGGGCAGCATCTTCGATATTTTCATAGGCAACGCGGCGGCAGGCATCCAATGAGGCCAGCACCTTAACGCCCCAATCCAGTTTGCTGAGAAAACTGACCAAATCGGGTTCATTGCTGGTGACCTGTACGTGCGGGATCAGCGTTTCGAGCGTCGTAGCAGGGAGCGCGAGATTGTACTGGTGGCCAAGGTCCAGAATGGTTTGGGCGCGAATATTGCCATCAAGGTGGCGATGGACGTCGGTTAAAGGCAGGTTAGTATCAATCATGGGTGCACTCTGTTTTTTGTTGAAGGTTTTTAGTTAAAGTGCAAACCATTATAACATAGCGCCTTATTTGATTAAAAGTATTGAAAAAATTACGGATATACAGGGATTTGGTTGCTGTATCAGGGGATTACAGCAGTTTATTTTTTAGCGTCGAATCACAAATCCGCAGCAAAAAATCATCCTCAGCTCGGGGAGAAATCCGCCGATTGTTACTGATTTAGTAACACTGAAGTTCTTTTAGAACTATTTTTCCACCGTAAACAACCCCGTAAATTGCTCGCAGATGAATTGGGCGCGCCATCCATGTCAATGTAAAGGCGCGCCGCTAACTGATGAGGTATTGGGTATGTCTAAAGTGGTTACGTTTAATCGCACCGGCGGTCCAGAAGTGCTGGAAATTGTTGACCTACCGGTAGCGGCTCCAGCGGCTGATGAAGTGCAGATTCGGGTGCAGGCGCTAGGACTTAATCGCGCAGAAATTATGTACCGTAGCGGTCAGTATGTCATTGAGCCCGTATTCCCGGCGCGTCTTGGCTATGAAGCTGCAGGCGTGATTGCAGCGGTAGGCAGCAATGTAGACGGTTTTTCCGAAGGCGACCGGGTTAGCGTCATCCCGTCGTTCATGTTCAACCAATATGGCATGTACGGTGAGCGGGTTAATGCGCCGGTACACGCCGTGGTCAAACATCCACAAAACCTCTCTTTCGAACAGGCAGCTGCGAGCTGGATGATGTTCATTACAGCTTATGGCGCCTTGGTTGAGTATGGCAATCTGCAAGCGGGGCAAAACGTGGTTATCCGCGCAGCATCAAGCAGCGTGGGGCTGGCTGCCATTCAAATAGCCAATATGCTGGGGGCTCGCCCGATTGCGTTAACGCGTACGCACGACAAACACGCGCTACTGCTGAAAGCCGGCGCTGCCGCGGTTATCGCCACCTCAGAGCAGGATATGGTGGCTGAAATCACGCAAGCGACGAAGGGGGAAGGTGTCCATCTTGTTTTTGATCCTGTCGGTGGCCCGGACGTGGCAAAGCTGACGCAGGTCATGGCGCCGCAGGGGATGTATTTCCAGTACGGCGCTCTGGATAGTCGTGATATGCAGGTGCCGGTATTCGACATTCTGGGGAAACATCTCACGCTGCGCGGCTATGAACTGTTCGAGATCACGACCGATGCCGAAAAAATGGCGCGCGCCAAATCCTTTGTGGCAGCAGGTCTGCGTTCAGGAAAACTGCGGCCGGTAATTGATAAAACCTTCCGGCTTGAGGACATTGCCGAGGCCCATCGTTATATGGAAGCTAACGGGCAGGTCGGGAAAATCGTCGTTACCGTGGCATGAGTTCGCTCCACATGCGCGTGAGATATCCGGCAATAACGGAGATTTCCGCTTAACGAAAGTCGATGGCTGCCGGGAAATTCGGCGGCCACGCTTGGTCGCTTCATCGTGCGCGAAGCAGGTGATGCTCGATGTTAAAAGCAGCCTCGCTGGGTGATATTTTTTCCCACCCTAATCACCTTATCACTGTCGGGATCGGCATTGAGAACCACATTACGAATTTGCGGGCAAAATGCCTCCATGCTCTGTTTGCTACATTCCAGTTGCTTGAAAAAACGCGCGTTATTTGCGTCGAGTGCAACCTTTGTGAGGCGTGCACTGTCGGCGCTACACCTATACCCCTGACGATTCATTTCCATGACGGCAGCATGCAGACTCATTCCCGTCACGTGCAGGTTATTTACTTCACGGGCGAACGCATCGTCAGAGACGCGCGTGAAGACGCAGCCGCTAAGCAGGCTGCTCAGCAGCACAAACAGGGCTGAGCGGGAGCAGCTCATTTTGTAGGTTGTTGGCATTAAACAGTTTTAGGTCGTTAATTAGGGATGAGATAGCAAAAGGATGGCAGGTTTCACGCCGACTGCAAATGTGGATAGCGTCGGTATTTGACACCGTGATGTGGAGAAAAACCCCACATCACCTCAATGTTGTTTACAGCCCCAGTTCGGTTAATCCTGGATGGTCGTCCGGTCGCCGACCCTGAGGCCAGTGAAAAAGGCGCTCCGAGGCGCTAATGGGCAGATCGTTAATACAAGCAAAGCGGCGCTGCATCAGCCCATCATCGGCAAACTCCCAGTTTTCGTTACCATACGAGCGGAACCAATTGCCGCTGTCATCGTGCCATTCGTAGGCATAGCGAACCGCAATGCGATGTCCCTCAAACGCCCACAGCTCTTTGATTAAGCGATATTCATGCTCTTTCTGCCATTTTCGTTGCAGGAAGGCCTGTGCCGCATCGCGGCCGTGAACAAATTCGGCGCGGTTACGCCAATAGGTATCAGGAGAATAAGCAAGGGCGACTTTTTCCGGGTTACGGCTATTCCAACCATCCTCGGCGAGGCGTACTTTTTCCATGGCGCTCTCACGGGTAAAAGGCGGCAGCGGTGGGCGAATGCTCATTAGATAATCCTCATGGTTAACGCAGGTAGACAGGTCTGTCTACCTGCGTTAACCTAATCCGCCATAAGGGCATTGTCAACGGTGAAAAACAAGGTGATGGAAAGAGTGGATAGGGGCCAGCAGGCAACCAGCGCACGCGAAAAAATTCTACTTTCGGCGCATGAACTGTTTTATCGACACGGGATCCGAGCAACCGGTATCGATAAAATCATTGCGCAAGCTCGCGTAACGAAAGTGACCTTTTATCGGCATTTTCCCAGCAAAAACGATCTGATCCTTGCCTACCTGGAGTATCGCCATACCCGCTGGTTAAACAGATTTTCGCAAAGCATCAAGCAGCACCATGCTGATGGGCGTTCGCCCGCCGACGCGCTGGCGAACGCCATGGCAGACTGGTGGGAGAACCCTGATTTTCGCGGTTGTGCATTTTTAAACGCGACGGCGGAGATGGGGGAAGCGCTGCCGGAGATTATGCCCGTGACCCGGGCGCATAAAGCCGCCGTAGCCGATGTGTTGGCGCACACCTGGGGTATTGAAGATCGGACGCTTATCGCAATGCTGGTCGTGGCCCTTGACGGCGCGATTATGCATGCACAGATGGGGGTTGATGTTTTGACGGTGAAACAACAACTACGAGCCATTGTGGCTGCAATGATCGGGGAGTAGCGAAAAGCCCTTTCCGACAAATATCCATCCGCCGCTGCGCTACAGTGTCTTCATATTTGATTTCACAGGAGTCGCGCTTTGTTAAGTCATATGCGCATTGCCAGACCCGTTACCGATCTTGAGAAAACCTGCCAGATGTACTGCCAGGGGTTGGGTTTGCAGAGAATTGCCGATTTCAGGGATCATCAGGGCTTTAGCGGTGTGATGGTCGGGAACGAACGGCTCAGTTGGCACCTTGAATTTACGCTTTGTCATCATCATCCAATCGCACCATCGCCAACGGATGACGATATGCTGGTGCTTTACTACCCCGATGTCACACACTGGCGGCAGGTTTGCGATCATATGACGGCCGCCGGTTTTAGCCCCGTCGCCGCCTTTAACCCTTATTGGGATATCAAGGGACGGACGTTTATTGATGGCGACGGTTATCGCGTGGTGGTGCAAAACCAGTCATGGCCCGTGCGTTGAGGTATTGGGAAGTGTCAGACGACGCAGCACCGGCCAGCGCTGCGCCGTAGGCAGATTATTGCAGGGTGCGAATGGCCGCAATCAGGCGGTTGACACCGTCTTCCAGCTTCACCCGCGGGCAGCCCGCATTCAGACGAATAAAGCCGTTACCTTCTTCGCCGTAGGTGTAGCCGGGCATGATCGCCACTTTTTGCTGTTTAATCAGCACATCCTGTAATTGTCGGTCGTCGATGTTCAGCGGGCGTAAATCGATCCATGCCAGATAGGTGGCCTGCGGACGTTGCCATTCCAGCGCGGGAAACGCTGCGTTCAGCGTCTCTTCGATATAGCGCATATTAGCCTGTAGATAATCGCGCAGCGCATCCAGCCACGCTTCACCGTGTTGATAGGCCGCAATGTGGGCCACCAGAGCGGGAACCGACGGTGAAGAGAGGCCATCACGCCCTTTGAGCGCATTGAGATAGCTATCGCGTGCGCCGGCGTCGGCGATTAAGCCATAGGCGCCGGTGAAGGCCGGAATGTTGAAGCTCTTGGAGCCGGAAGTAAACAGCGCCCACGGCCCCTGCGCTACGTCGCACCAGGGAATGTGCGAGTGCCCATTCCAGGTCATATCCATATGGATTTCGTCGCTAATGACTCGTACGTTGTGTTTTGCGCACAGCGCCGCCATGGTTTCCAGTTCGTCACGGGTCCATACTTTGCCGGTTGGGTTTTGCGGGCTGCACAGCAGCAGCACGCTGTTCTGCGGCTGGGAAAGCGCGGCTTCCAGCCTGTCCATATCGCAGAACCACTGGCCATCTTGTTTCTCCAGCGGCACGCCGACAATCTGCCGCTGATTGCCTTCAATGGTTTTAAAGAATGCGTTGTAGGCTGGCGTGTGAACCACGATACCATCGCCCGGCGCGGACCACTGGCGAATCATCTCGGCAACCATATAAATGACAGAAGGTCCGTAAACGATGCTATTGGTATCAATCGGGGTATGAAAACGGTGGGCGAACCAGTGGGCAATCGCGGGTAAGAATTCGTCGTTTTTCCAGCGGCTGTAGCCAAACACACCGTGGGAAAGGCGTTTGCTCAGAGCGTCGAGAATGCAGGGCGCGGTGGCAAAATCCATATCTGAAATAGTAAAGGGCAGCAGGTCGGCGTCACCAAATCGGTCAGCGACGTAATCCCATTGGGTGCACCAGGTGCCGTGTCGGTCAATCACCGTTGCAAAGTCAAACATGTGAAGTTCCTAGCGAAGAGAAGATGGGGGCTATTTTGCCCCTGTTTTTCACAGGGGCAAAGGGATCAGGCGCTAACGGTGTTCATTAGGACCGACATTTCGTCTTTCACTGACTGTACCTGTGGGCCAATCACCACCTGCAGGTTATGCTGGTTGAGTTTCACCACGCCGATGGCGCGATTCGCTTTCAGCACCGCTTCATCAACTTTACTCATGTCGTGAACCGACAGACGCAGACGGGTGATGCAGTTGTCGAGGGAGACGATATTCTCAGCCCCTCCAAGCGCCGCCAGAATGGCCGGAACATTGTAGCCCGATTTACCGGTAACGCCGCTGGTGGCGTGGTCAGCAGCCGGCGTAGTATCCACATCGCGACCCGGCGTTTTAATGTTAAAGCGAACGATAGCGAAGCGGAAAATCGCATAGTAAACCGCAAACCAAACCGCAGCCACAACCGGGACCAGATACCACTTGGTCGACAGACCGTGCAGGATCCCGAAGACCACAAAGTCGATGATGTTGCCGTCGGTATTCCCAATGGTCACGCCGAGGATCGCCATCATGGTGAAGCCCAGGCCGGTCAACAGCGCGTGAATCACGTACAGCACCGGTGCCACGAACAGGAACAGGAATTCCAGAGGTTCTGTGGTGCCACCGATAACGCAGGCAATGACGCCGGAAATCAACAGACCTTTAATTTTATGGCGGTTTTCCGGGCGAGCACAGTGGTACATCGCCAGTGCCGCACCCGGCAGGCCGCCGAGGAACGCCGGCATTTTGCCCTGTGACAGGAAGCGGGTTGCGCTTTCAGAGAAGCCGTGGGTAGTTGGACAGCTCAGCTGCGCCTGGAAGATGGTCAATGCACCGCTGACGCTATGTCCACAAACGTCCATGGTACCGCCGGCTTCGGTGAAGCGGATCAGCGCGACCAGGATGTGGTGCAGACCAAACGGCAGCAGCAGACGCTCGCCGGTACCAAAGATCATCGGGCCGAAATCACCGGCGCTGTTGATAACATGGCCCAGCGCGTTGATCCCCATTGCGAAGATCGGCCACACCAGAGGGATAACCAGACCTACCAGTCCTAACACTACGGTGGTGATAATCGGGACGAAGCGGGTACCGCCAAAAAAGGCCAGCGCGTCCGGCAGACGAATGGTGTTGAAGCGCTCGTGCAGCAGCCAGACGATGATGCCGGCGATGACTGCGCCTAAAATCCCGGTGTCGATAGACTGAATACCGAGGATGTTCTGAATATTGTTAGCTTTCAGAATGGCGGCATCGGTGGTCGGCAGGATGCCTTTCGCGGTCAGCCAGAAGTTAACGGCCAGGTTCATTACCGCATAGCCAACGAAACCGGCAAAGGCGGCCACGCCTTTGTTGTCACGCGCCAGACCCAGAGGGATAGCGATACAGAACATCACCGGCAGGAAGCTAAAGGCGAACGAGCCAACTTTGCTCATCCAGATGAACAGCGCTTGCAGGAACGGCTTATCCAGCCACGGCAGCAGGGTGAGAACATCGTGGCTGCTTAATGAACTGCCGATCCCGAGCATGATCCCGCAAAACGAGAGCAGAGCAACCGGAAGCATAAACGTTTTACCCAACTGCTGGAAAAATTCCCAGAGGGTGAATTTTGGTGCGGTTCTCGCCGTCATGAAACGACTCCTTAGTCCTGAAAAAGGGTTTCTGATAATCACGGGACAGGAAGATAAAACGTTTTATCATTTTTTAGTGAGAAACAAATCACAAAAGCAAGTGATAATACAGTTTATAAAGTACCCCTATTGATAAAACGTTTTAGCGAATGAGTAAAAGGAGTCGCGCAGGAGACATGGCGATTGCAAAGAAAGTCACCATTAATGATGTCGCACTGGCGGCCGGTGTATCCGTTAGCACCGTCTCTTTGGTGCTAAGCGGCAAGGGACGAATTTCATCGGCAACGGGTGAACGGGTTTATCAGGCTATCGATCAACTGGGGTTTGTGCGTAACCGCCAGGCGGTATCATTACGCGGTGGGCAAACGGGCGTCATTGGCCTGATTGTCGGCGATCTCTCGTCGCCATTTTATGCGGAATTGACGGCCGGTATGACCGCGGCGCTTGAGTCCGAAGGCAAAATGGTGTTCCTGACCCAGGGCGGCAAACGCGGTGAACAGATGCTGCAACGCTTTGAGACGCTGGTGTCGCAAGGGGTCGATGGCGTGGTGATTGCCGGCTCGGTCGATCAGGCGGCGGAATTGCGGGCGAAAGCGGCGGAAACCGAGACGCCGCTGGTCTTTGCTTCCCGCGCCAGCTATCTCGATGAAGTCGATATTATCCGCCCCGATAATATGCAGGCGGCACAATTGGTGACCGAACATCTGATACGCCGCGGCCATCAGCGAATTGCCTGGCTTGGCGGTAAAAGTTCATCGCTGACCCGCGCGGAGCGGGTGGGTGGCTACTGTTCGACGCTGATTAAGTATGGTTTACCGTTTCATAGCGAATGGGTGCTGGAGTGCGAGTCCAGTCAGAAGCAGGCCGCAGAAGCTATCGCGGGGCTGCTACGCCATAATCCGACCATCTCTGCCGTGCTGTGCTACAACAGCGTCATTGCGATGGGGGCATGGTTTGGCCTGATGCGCGCCGGGATTCAAAGCGGCGAGGATAGCGTCGAGAGCTACTATGAGCAGCGCGTTGCGCTGGCGGCCTTTGCCGACGTGGCGGAGAACGCGCTGGACGATCTGCCGCTGACCTGGGTGACGACACCGGCCAGGGAGATGGGGCAAAGCGTCGCCGAACGCATTCTGCAGCGCATAGATAACGTGCAGGGCAGCATTCGCAATTTGATCATGCCGCCGCGCTTATTGGCGCGGAAATAAAAAAAGCGCCTCGTGAGGCGCTCTTGGGATGATACCGCTTACTGCACGGGGGCCGGTGCTGGAACCGCCGCCGGTTCGCCCGGCTCGGTGAGCCCTGGCATACCAAACATGCCAACCAGCTCTTCCAGCGACATTTTCTGCCCGTTCAGCGTGACCTGACCGTCGGCGTATTGCAGGCTGCTATTGATGGCGTTGTCCTGGGTGGTGGTCAGACGGAACATCTGGCCCATGGCCGCCAGTCCTTGAACCTGCTGTTTAGCCAGCTTGCTGGCATCTTCCTGCTGATAACCTTCCAGACGCGCAACCTGCGTCATCAGTTCGGTCGCCATTTCCATAGGAATGGTTAATTTGGCATCCAGCGATTTCACGCCGCGATCGACCTGCTGAGCCAGGGTTTGTGCTTCACCGGTGGCCAGAGCCGGGTCTTTCAGCGCCAGCGACAGGTTCAATGCGCTCTCACCCTTGGTATTTTTCCAGCTAAGAGGTGACAGTGTCACAACTGGATCACCTTTCATCAGCAGCGGCAGAGAACTGAACAGGGCATCCACGGCTTTCTGCTGATAGAGATCTGGGTTCTGCGTCAGCGCCGGGTCGGCGAGCAGCGCCTGCGTTTTCGCCTGATACTGCTGGCTAAACTGGTGCATTGCCACGCCGTCAATGCCGTCGACTTTAAACGTCAACTGGCCGCTACCGAAGTCCTGATTTTGCAGCTTCAGGCTGTTGATCGAATAGTCGAGCTGGCTGTTGATTTTCTTCTTATCCGCGGTCAGTTCAGACTTACCGGCAATGCGCATGCCGTTAATCTCAGCCAGGTCTTTGCCTTCTACGGCAATAGCCAGACGCTCCAGATTCAGCGTCTGATCGCCCACGCGCTCGTCAAAAGCGGTCAGGCTGCTGGAGCCATCGGTTTTCAGGTCATTGAAGGTGAACTGGACTTTCTGACCATATTCATTCACCGCATTCACTTGACCGCTTTTGGCTTCGCCGGTCAAGGATACCAGGCTACCCTGGTTATCGGCTGACAGCGTAAAATCACCGCCGCTAAAGGTGACTTTGTCGGTGTCTTTTTCGTAATCCAGCGGCTTAAGCGAGATGGCGGATTCGGTATCGCCGTTGTAGCTAATGCGGGTATTGATATCAAATGGCGATTGGCCTTTTGCGATATCAAACAGCGGTTTAGTGACGTCGTTGTTCACCAGCACTGAGTTTACTGACGCCATAGCCGGCGCAAGGTTAAGGTTTTTCAGCGACGCCAGCGGGAAAGGGCCGTGGCTGACGGTTTCATCCAGCAGCACGCTTTGTCCCGGTTTCAACCAGGATTTTTCGGCACCTGCCAGCGGTTTAACCACCATTTTCAGCTGGCTGCTGAATACGCCGCGCTGATAATCCTGATAGCTCACCTCGAGACCGGCTTCTGGCGCCGTCAGCTTAAGTTGGGTATTGGCCTGCGACACCATTTCTGCGATGTGAGTTTCCAGCTGTTTGCCCGTGTACCAGGCTCCACCCGTCCAGACAACCCCTAAAGCAACAATGACACCTGCGGCAACCAGCGTTTTTTTCATCGTATATATCCATAAAAATGAAACCAGGCGGAGAAGCCGCCCGGTCGAGTCATAAGGCTATGCAAAAGAGTAGCAAGCCTGTCCTGAAACTTCAGTAATTACTTCAACTTATTATAAACGCGCGCTAAACGACCGCTACCGCTGACCTCTACCGGTGATTCGTCGGCGGCAACAAAGGCCGATTCGCCCGGTTTTAACGCCAGCGTCTGGCCGTTTTTATGAATCACGGATTCACCTTCCAGGCAGAAGACAATCGCCGCGCCATCCTGGGCCAGTTCAGTAGCGCTGGCGCTTAGGTTATGCAGGGAGAATGCAAAATCGTCTACCGGGATCGGGAAGTCCAGTGTCTCACCGTGTTTTTCTGGCTGGGTTAATAGCGTGTTTGCCGGTTTCGCGGTGAATTGAACGTTCGCCACCAGTTCAGGGATGTCGATGTATTTCGGCGTTAACCCGGCGCGCAGCACGTTATCGGAGTTTGCCATGACTTCCAGGCCGGTACCGCGCAGATAGGCGTGCGGCGTTTCAGCGAACAGGAACATGGCGTCACCCGGGTTTAGCTGCACCACGTTGAGCAGCAGCGGGGAGAACAGGCCGCTGTCGTCTGGATAGAACTCGGCGATCAGGCGGATGCCATCCCAGGCAGGTCCGGTTTGCGTTTCGAGAGCGGCACGCAGCACGCGCAGTGCATGGGCTTTTTCGTCACCCTGCATATTGAGCAGACCAGCGAATAGGGCACTCAGACGCTCGCTGGTCGGTTCGGCGATAAATTGCCCGATGGCGGGGTTGGCATCGGCAACCGGGGCCAGCAGCGCAGTGATTTCGCTGAATTCACGGAAGGCGTTCATCGCCAGGAATGGGGTCAGGGCGAAAACCAGCTCCGGCTTGTGGTTAGGATCTTTATAGTTGCGCTCGGCCGCGTCCAGCGGGATACCGGCGGCGTTTTCTTTAGCAAAACCGACTTCCGCCGCTTTTTTGCTCGGATGCACCTGAATAGAGAGCGGTTGAGCCGCGCAAAGGACTTTGAACAAATACGGCAATTCGCCAAAACGCTCGGCGACTTTTTTACCTAACAGCGTCGTTTTGTCGGCATCGATAACGTCGCGCAGCGACTGCTCCTTGCCATGGCTATCCAGTACTCGTGAGCTGCTCTTAGGGTGCGCGCCCATCCACAGTTCTGCCATTGGCAGACCATCAGGATTGGCCATTCCGTAGAGTTCCGTTAACGCAGTTTTGCTGCCCCAGCCGTAGTTTTGCACTGAGTTGATGAGTTTTTGCATTATCAAGCCCTGTTTTAAATGTGGATTCTTTGCGACGTATTAAAGCAAAAAAACGCACTGGCGTATGCGGGAGAAATAAAAAGTCGTACTAGTCTCAGTTTTTGTTAAAAAATTGTGTACGATAGGGTAACTCGCTTTTACATGGGCAAATGGGAAGTTCGCCCTTCATAACATCATCAAAGCAGTAAGTGAGAGCACAATGTCGAATAAACCTTTTTACTATCAGGATCCTTTTCCGTTAAAAAAGGATGAAACCGAATACTATCTGTTGAGCAACGACTACGTTTCCGTCGCTGAGTTTGAAGGGCAGGAAGTCCTCAAAGTTGCCCCGCAAGCGCTGACGCTTCTCGCCAAACACGCCTTCCACGACGCCTCCTTTATGCTCCGCCCCGCGCACCAGCAGCAGGTGGCTGATATTCTCAATGACCCGGAAGCCAGCGAAAACGATAAGTACGTGGCGCTGCAATTCCTGCGCAACTCCGATATCGCCGCGAAAGGCATTTTGCCGACCTGCCAGGATACCGGTACCGCCATCATCATGGGCAAAAAAGGCCAGCGCGTGTGGACCGGTGGTGGCGATGAAGCGGCATTGGCGCGCGGCGTCTACGATACCTTTATCGAAGACAACCTGCGCTACTCGCAAAACGCTCCGCTGGACATGTACAAAGAGGTCAATACCGGCACCAACCTACCGGCGCAGATCGACCTCTACAGCGTGGACGGCGACGAGTATAAGTTCCTGTGTATCGCCAAAGGCGGCGGTTCGGCGAACAAAACCTATCTCTACCAGGAAACCAAAGCGCTGATCACCCCGGCGAAACTGAAAAACTATCTGGTCGAGAAGATGCGAACCCTGGGCACTGCGGCCTGTCCGCCATATCACATCGCGTTTGTGATTGGCGGTACTTCAGCGGAAGCAACGCTGAAAACCGTGAAGCTGGCGTCCACCAAATATTACGACGGTCTGCCAACCGAAGGTAATGAGCACGGCCAGGCATTCCGCGATACCCAACTGGAAAAAGAGTTGCTGGAAGAGGCGCAGAACCTGGGTCTTGGTGCGCAGTTCGGCGGCAAGTACTTTGCCCACGATATCCGCGTAGTGCGTCTGCCTCGTCACGGCGCATCCTGCCCGGTGGGGATGGGGGTTTCCTGTTCCGCTGACCGTAACATCAAAGCCAAAATCAACCGTCACGGTATCTGGATTGAAAAACTGGAAAACAACCCAGGCAAGTACATTCCCGAATCGCTGCGTAAAGCCGGCGAGGGTGAGGCGGTGAAGGTCGACCTCAACCGCCCAATGAGTGAGATCCTCAAACAGCTTTCTCAGTATCCGGTTTCCACGCGTCTATCGCTGAGCGGCACGATTATTGTCGGCCGTGATATTGCTCACGCCAAGCTCAAAGAGCGGATGGACAAAGGTGAAGGGCTGCCGCAGTACATTAAAGATCACCCGATCTACTACGCGGGGCCAGCAAAAACGCCTGAAGGCTATGCCTCCGGTTCGCTGGGCCCGACTACCGCAGGGCGTATGGACTCGTACGTGGATCAGCTGCAATCCGAAGGCGGTAGCATGATCATGCTGGCCAAGGGCAACCGCAGCCAGCAGGTCACCGACGCCTGCCATAAACACGGCGGTTTCTACCTCGGCAGCATCGGTGGTCCAGCGGCGGTACTGGCGCAAAGCAGTATTAAGAGCCTGGAGTGTGTGGAATACCCTGAATTGGGGATGGAAGCTATCTGGAAAATTGAAGTGGAAGACTTCCCGGCGTTTATCCTGGTGGATGACAAAGGCAATGACTTCTTCCAGCAGATCCAGTCGTCACAGTGCGACCGCTGCGTGAAGTAATCTTTTAACCGCCCCATGGGGGCAACCGCTAGTTTGAGATTGAGATACCCGGGGCGACCACCGGGTTTGGTGTCCCTCCGGGAACCCAATCCCGGCGTTTCCCCTAATCGCCTTGCTCAAGTGTACGGTTGTTACCCCTCGTGGCGGTTTTTATTTGTACCATACTTACCCAAGTTTGCCTGAGCAATGTCACTTCACAATCACTTTGAATTCAAGGAGAAGGTAATGACAACGTCACGCTGCGAAAGCGATTCTATGGGCCCGATTGAGGTTCCGGCCGATAAACTGTGGGGGGCGCAAACCCAGCGCTCGCTGGAGCATTTTCGGATCTCCACCGAGAAAATGCCGCTTTCGCTGATCCACGCCCTTGCGCTTACCAAGCGCGCGGCGGCAAAGGTAAACCAGGATTTAGGCCTGCTGAAGGCCGATAAAGCCGGGGCGATCATCGCCGCGGCTGATGAGGTATTGAATAACCAGCATCCGGACGAATTCCCGTTAGCTATCTGGCAAACCGGCTCCGGTACCCAGAGCAACATGAACATGAACGAGGTATTGGCCAACCGCGCCAGCGAGCTGCTGGGCGGCGAGCGCGGCATGTCGCGGTTGGTGCATCCGAATGATGACGTCAATAAAAGCCAAAGTTCTAACGATGTGTTCCCTACCGCGATGCATGTGGCGGCGGTGATTGCGGTGCGTGAACAGTTGCTGCCGCAGCTGGCGGTTTTGCAGGAGACGCTGCGTCAGAAGTCTGAGAGTTTCCGCGATATCGTCAAAATTGGCCGCACCCATCTTCAGGATGCCACGCCGCTGACGCTGGGCCAGGAGTTCTCCGGCTGGGTAGCGATGCTCGAGCATAACCGTCGACACCTTGAACAAAGCCTGCCGCATCTCAGTGAGCTGGCGCTGGGTGGCACGGCGGTGGGGACCGGTCTGAACACCCACCCGGAATATGCGGTCCGCGTGGCGCAGGAGCTGGCGACCATTACCCAGCAACCGTTCATCACGGCACCGAATAAATTTGAAGCGCTGGCGACCTGCGATGCGCTGGTGCACGCCCACGGCGCGTTAAAAGGGTTGGCGGCATCGCTGATGAAAATCGCCAATGACGTGCGCTGGCTGGCGTCCGGCCCGCGCTGCGGTATCGGTGAACTGTCGATCCCGGAAAACGAACCAGGGTCGTCAATCATGCCGGGCAAAGTGAACCCAACGCAGTGCGAAGCGATGACCATGCTCTGCTGCCAGGTGATGGGCAATGATGTCGCGGTGAATATGGGCGGCGCCTCCGGAAACTTCGAGCTTAACGTCTTCCGCCCAATGGTGATTCATAACGTGCTGCAATCCGTTCGCCTGCTGGCAGATGGCATGGAGAGCTTTAACGAGCACTGTGCGATAGGCATTGAACCCAACCGCGAACGCATCGATCAACTGCTCAATGAGTCGTTGATGCTGGTGACTGCACTCAACACCCATATCGGCTACGATAAAGCGGCTGAAATTGCCAAAAAGGCGCACAAAGAAGGGCTGACGTTGAAAAATGCTGCCCTGGCGCTGGGTTACCTGAGCGCCGATGAGTTTGACCGCTGGGTTCGCCCGCAGGAAATGGTGGGTAGCCAGATAAGCGGCGCTTAATCGGTCGCTAACCACAGGTGCAGCCGCGGGATAATCAACTGCAGCGGCTGCGCCTGCGGTTTATGCCGATGCTGAACGTTATCGGCATCGTAGTTCAGCAGTTCGCCAAGATCCGGCACGCTCACGTCGTTTCTGCCGGACAACACCGCAATCAGCGGCCCGGGGCAGGCGTACTGCACCTGTTTTTGCTCTCCTGCATACCACACGCGCGCAATCGGCTGAACCTTCACCGGGCGCTTGATTTTCAACCGGGAGTTCTGCGGCAGGGCGGCGATATCCTGATACTCTCTTTCCAGCTTTTGCTGCCACTGCTCCCGGGTCCATGGCGGCACGGCGCGCGGCGACTTCAGGCTTTTTTCCAGTTGCGCCATCACTTCATCGCGGGTCAGATTTTTGATGATGTGTTTGTTCGCCCAGCCAAAGCGAATGGTGCTGGGATCGGAAAGTAGGGTCAGCGAACGGTAGGCATTCAGGGTAATCAAGCCGGGAATATAGCGATGCACCCACTCAAAACGAGCGACTGGCGGCAGACCGGAATCGACGGTAATGATTTTCTCCAGCTCCGCTTTCAGCGTATTAATCAGTTCGACGCGGGCAGCTAGCGCCTCATGTTGTGTCGTGCTTGCCTGTAAGCAAATTGTCCCCGGTAGCCGCACTGCTGCTTTGCTGCTGCGGTTTTCCGACTGCTGCTGGATAAACAGGTGGCCGAAGTGTTGCAATGAGCGGGTAAATGCCGTCTGGCCAATATGTTGCACCACCTTAACCTGTGACATCGGCGCGTGTTCCGCGCTTTTATCGACTTCAGGTAGCTCAAACACTCGCGCAGTCAGCAGACGGCAGTCGCTCAACTCATCGCGCAGGGCGGCAATGTTGCGTTCAATCTGGCGAAAGGTATCGGTTAACCGTTCAACAAGGTCGTAGCTGGCCATCGTTATCCTTTGAGAGTGACATTAGTTACAACATACTGTTTGTGCTTTCACTATACGCCGGGATTGGACTCTGTGCAAACCGCGGTCAGCTAGCCGCGGGCAGGGAGATGTGATGATAAATAGGCCACTGCAGGCTGAAGCTGGCGCCGCCGAGCGAACTGCTTTCGCAACTGGCGTGACCGCCCATCGCCACGGCGATAGAGTGCACGATGGCAAGCCCCAATCCGCAGCCGCCGGTGGCGCGATCGCGGCTTGGATCGAGACGGACAAACGGCTCGAAGACCCGTTCGCGTTCACTTTCCGCAATACCCGGGCCGTCATCTTCAACTCGCAGGCAGGCCTGGCTGCCGTTAAGAGTCAGGCTCACCTGAATTTTGGATTGGCTATAGCGCATGGCGTTGTTGATGAGATTGTCCAGCACGCGCTCCATCAGACGCATATCCAGCGCGCCGAAATCACCGTGCGTTATCTCGCCAATGACTACCTGGCGCTGCGGGTTTACCGATTGAACATCTTCAACGTGGGCGGCAATCCAGCCGGGCAGGTCAGGCGTGGTGAGCGACAGCTCGGTTTGCGGGCGGTCGAGACGGGCATAGGTCAGCAGTTCTTCAATCAGCGCTTCCAGTTGGCCGATATCGCGATTGAGCGCCAGCGATTCCGCTTCGGTCAGATTTTCGCTCATCTCCAGCCGATAGCGGAGGCGCACCAGCGGGGTTCGTAGCTCATGGGCTATGCCATCGATCAATTGCTTCTTACTGGCAATCAGGGCGTTGATATTATCGGCCATCTGGTTAAACGCCACGCCCAGGCGTTCGAAGCTCGACATGCTATCAAAGTGAATGCGCTCACCGAGATGGCCGTCACCAAAGCGCTGGGCCGCGCTTTCAAGGCGCAGCATATCCTGCCAATGAGGCCGCATCCAGATAAATACCGGGAAGGCCAGCGAAATGGCAATAAACGCCATCAGCGCAATATCTAAGAGCCGCATCTCATGCATAAAGTAGAGATAGGGAATCGGTCCGACGGCCAGCACATAGTGACTGCGCGGAATTCGCTGAATAAAGGTGTACTGATCGTCAAGCGCCACGATATCGCCCGCGCGCAGGTGCTGCATGGAGCTTTCTGCTAGCTGGAATTTACTGAGTGGCTCGATACGCAGATCGAACGACAGGTTCAAATCCAGCTCGTTGAGGGTTTTACTCCAGTTACGTGGCGGTATTTCGCGCAGTTCGCTGCGCATCAGATATAACGAGCTTTTCATCAAATCGTCGAGCGACTGACGTCCTGCCCGTTCGGCGGTGAACTTGTACACGAGGCCGACCAGCATAGTCATGACCAGGAAGCAGACAAACAGCAGCAGGTAAAACTGTACAAACAGCTTTTTCATGAAAATTCACCGAGTGTTCAATACGTTAGCACGTTCATTGCGAGGGTGAGCAAGCTTATAAGATTACACGGTAATAAAGAGATATGCATGCAACAACGCATCCAAATAGCATCGGTGTTTTACATTTCATGCGAACATTAAGATAACCTTAAGAAGATCGCATGCAATGCTAATGGCTAATCACCCTGAAAATTTATGATGATAGGCAGATTCTCAATGTGGCTATTATCATATGAAATTAGATACGCACGTTACGCTTCCTGTAATTGTTCTGATTGTGGTGTCAGCGCTATTTCCATTTGTCGCTGACTGGCATATTCCGCTGCTGGGCGGGGCGGTCGTCACGCAGATTGAAAACATCCAGGCACTGTGGCTGCTATTTGGTGCGGTGTTTACCGTATGGTATATCAGGCCATTGGCAAGGCCAGAGGGTGAAAAACAGTTCTGGATGTGGGCCGCACTGTGGTGGTTGGTTCTGTTAGGTCGGAGCACCAGTTGGGGACGCGTCTATTTTCCGGATGCGCCACATATCGTATTTAAAACTATTTCGGTTATTCTGGTTGGCGGGCTACTGCTCAGTTTGTTGTCTACGGCGTTACGCAAAGAAATTGCCCGTCGGATGCGCAAGGATACGTTTCCGCTGTGGCTGATGGCAGTAACAGTTGTCACGTTTTTAGCCGCCGATACCATAGAGCATCACCGTTTATTAGCGCCGCTGTTGGTGCGCGATCTGCATTATTCGGAGCTGATGGAAGAACTCTACGAAATACCGTTTATGGTTGGGCTATTCTTCGTGACGTTCTATTTTATGAAAGCGGATAAAAAGGCAGAAATGCTGTTCCCAATACGTTATCAGCACAGTCATTAATATTAAACGCCTCAGCGTTCAGGTCGCTGAGGCGTCGACGTTTAATTGAGCGTCACGTCGGCCGGCGTCGCCGGCGATTCTTGTTCCTGCTTCAGAACCCGGCTGGCAATGACCCCGGACATCATCGAACCATTCACGTTCAATGCGGTACGCGCCATATCAACAATCGGCTCGATAGCGATGAAGATACCCACGAGTGCCACCGGAAAGTTAAGGGTGGATAGTACGATCAACGCCGCAAACGTCCCGCCGCCGCCGACTCCCGCCACGCCAATCGAACCCAGCGCAATCGCTGGCAGCAGCGTAGCGAGGAACGTAAAGGATAGCGGATCGATCCCCATAGTAGGCGCAATCATCGCCACCATAATTGCCGGATAAATCCCCGCGCAGCCGTTTTGTCCCATGCTGGAACCAAAAGAGGCCGCAATATTCGCAATAGTGCCTGGAACGCCGAATTTTTCCTGTGCGGTAATCGCCAGTGGAATCGCCGCGGCGCTGCTGCGCGATACAAAGGCAAAGGTCAGGACCGGCCATACGGTTTTGTAGTATTGCAGCGGATTATGGCCGGTTAGGATGAGTAAAATCGCATGGACGATAAACATCATGGCGACCGCCAGGTAGCAGGCGGCAATAAAGCCTAACAGACTGGTAAATTGTTCCAACTGATAGGTGGAGAAGACTTTGGCCATTAAGGCCATGACCCCGTATGGCGTCAGTGCGATCACGATGCGGACCATCTTCATCACCCAAATCTGAATCGCGTTAATTCCGGCGCTCAGTTTTGCCCCTTCTTCCGGCGCATCCTTTTTCACCTTCAGCAGCGCGACACCGGCCAGCAGGGTAAAGATAACGATGCCAATAACCGACACGCTGCGTGCGCCCGTCAGATCGAGGAACAGATTGGTTGGGATAAGCGAAGTGAGAAGCTGTGGCAGTGAGACGGCGGCGGTTTTACTCACGTCATCGGTCGTTAGCGTTGACTGCATATGGCCGAAGGCACTGGCATCAAGGCCAATCACATGAGCGGTAAGCAGGCCGACGAAACCGGCAATCATCACCAGAACCAACATACAGGCGACGATGGTTAGCGACATTTTGCCAATTCCGGCATTGTTCTCGAGTTTATTAATGGCGGAAAGAATGGAAATAAAGATCAGCGGCACCGCGACCAGTTTCAATAAATTGACGTAGCCGTTACCAATAATGCTATACCAATCAATGACGATTTTGCTGCTGTCGGTGGCAATAAAATGCAGAGATAAGCCGATGATGGCGCCGATGAAAATGGCGATAAATACAGCACGGGAAAGCGAATGGCTTTTTTGATCTATTTTGAAAATGCCCCATGAGCAGATTAAAAAAAGCACAATATACGCAAGCGTGATAAACATAATGTGAGTCTCTTGCCCCATTCAGCACCTGAAATGCCGGAAAGAGTGGTTTGCTATTAAATAAACCTCAAAGCCGATATGGATTTGAGTTCGTGGCGGATTATAAAGATAAAAACACCGTTTTGTCATACAAAATGCGTGGTTTTATGCTGTTTTGATTGCGATGAAGGGGGAATGCGTTGCGGTATTAAAATCGGCAGCTTGTTATCGAGGTTACATTCTGGATAAATGGTTTTTTAACGTTCAGGCGAGGGTGCTATGCAGGCTTTATTGATTATCGATATGCAGGGATTTGTAACTGACAGAATAGCCAATGGGATGGACTATTACCCTAAGGACAGTATCGACAACATGCGCACGGTGATTCACGCATTTCGCGCGGCGGGGAAGCCGGTGCTCCATGTTCGGCATCAGACTCTGGCGCCAGATTCTCCGCTGCATTCATCGTCGCCACATTTTTTACCGGTTGCAGGTTTTGCCGAGCAGTCTGATGAACCGGTGTTGATTAAACATACGTCGTCGGCGTTTAGCTCAACCGATCTCTACCAGCGGCTGCAGCGAGATAACATCAACGAGGTCGTGGTGATCGGTGCCGTCGCTGGATTTTGCGTCAACTCGACGATTCGCGCCGGTTCTGATTTAGGGCTCGCGATGAGCGTGGTCCGCGATGCCGTATTAAGCTTCCCGCTGGACGGTGATGGTCTGGATGCGAAAGCGATTTATACCGTCACGCTTGGGCTGTTGGAGGCGGGTTTTGCCCGAGGTGTGCAGGCCGCTGACTTGACGCCCTGAAATTTATAGAAAACATTGCCAGTAGGCTAAGTTCTAGCCTGCTGGCAGCATAAACGCGTTGTTTTCTCGATCGGCGGTGTCAGCCTTCTCGGGGGTTATATTTTCTCGTCTAGCACAATCTGCTGTTTGCGTTCGGGTTATTCCCACGCATGCGGAGCAAACAGATAGCCTTTATTGCGTACCGTTTTAATACGATATGGTTCGGTGGCGCTATCCAGCAGTTTTTTGCGCAAACGTGAAATGGCGACGTCGACGCTGCGGTCCATTCCGTCGTAGCTTACGCCGCGTAAGTTTTTCAGCAGGGCATCGCGGTCCATAATTTGCCCTGCATGGGTTGCCAGCTCCCACAGCAGCTCAAAATCGGCGGTGGATAGCGCAATGTTTTCACCGCTTAACAGCACCTGGCGATTGACCGGGTCAATAGACAGAGTGCCGAAACGCAGCGCCTTGTGCGGCGTTAGCGTCGACTGTGCGCTAGCAACGTTGCTGGTGGTGGTGGTGTTCTGACGCAGGTGCAGACGCAGACGCGCCAGCAGTACGGCCGGGGGCGTGGTTTTGAGAATATAGTCGTTCGCGCCCATCTCCAGCGACAGAATATGATTCATGTCGCTGTCCAGCGAAGTGAGCAATACGATCGGCCCCTGCCACTGTCCGCGCAGATCGCGGCAAAGCGTCATCCCATCTTTGCCTGGCAGCATAATATCCAGTAGCACCAGGTCGGGCTTTTCGCGGGCAATCGTCGCTTCTGCGGTATCGCCGCGCGGTTCTACGATGACATCCATATCATGCTTGCCGAGATACGCGGCGATCAACGCCCCGACGTCGGGATCATCTTCAACATAAACGATCTTATTCATTGCTCTACGTTATGGCTGGCGAAAACGCTACGATACCGAAAAAAACGCAATTATCACAGGCACAAATCATTTGTGGTCGGGCAAACACTGTAAGTGACCGTGACGAACACCGCGCTGGGCGATAACGTCATCGGCAAAATGCTGTACATCGCCCATATCGCCTTTAAGCACGCTGATTTCCAGACAGTCCTGATGATTGATATGTACGTGCAGTGTAGATACCGACAGATCGTGGTGGTGGTGCTGGGAAGAGACCAGCCGGCTGGCGAGGTCACGTTTCTCATGTTCATACACATAGGAGAGCACCGCAAAGCCCTGAGTGCCGTGCTGTTGGGTGGTTTCCTGGGCCAGGGCGTCGCGCAAAATGTCGCGAATCGCTTCCGAACGATTATGGTAACCGCGGCGTTGGCTCAGGTTATCGAGGGTGGCCAGTAAATCATCATCAAGGGTTATGGTGACGCGTTGCATCGTGGTGGACCTTATTGTCGCGAAGGGGGAAGGCGGGAAGCACCGCGTGCTGCAGTTCTTGCCCGGCGGTAGAAGAAAAGACGAGCGAGTCGCCAACGCTTTGGGTCTCCACGATCTGGCCGTCATCCATGACCATCACCCGCTGGCAAAATCGCTCAACCAGCCGTAAATCGTGGGTGATAAACAGACAGGCGGTGCCAAACTGCTGTTGCAGCTTTTTGAGAAGACGAATAACGCCCGCCTGTATGACCAGGTCAAGATTCGAGACGGCTTCATCGAGGATGAGCAGTTTGGGCTCGACTACCAAGGCGCGTGCCAGGCATACCCGCTGAAGCTGGCCGCCGCTCAACTGCGGCGGGCGTTTGTCGAGCACGCTGTCGTCGAGGTCGACGGCGCTGAGCATGGCGCTAGCCCGTGTCAGTTGTTCAGCTTTAGTGAGCGACAGAAGATGGCGCATCGGCTCACGTAAAATGTCGCGCACGGTTTTGCGCGGGTTGACCGCGCTGATAGCATCCTGAAACACCATTTGAATATCACGGCGAAACGCCCGTTGCCTGGCGCGATTAAGCTGCGCTAGCGGTTCTCCGCGCCAGTGAATGGTTCCCTTTGCCGGGGGTTCCAGACCAACCAACAGACGCGCTAAGGTGCTTTTTCCACAGCCGCTGCGCCCCAACAGCGCAACGGTTTCGCCGCTGTGCAGCGCGAAGGAAACGTCGCGCAGAACGTTCATCTCGCGGTAGTGATGGGAAAGGGTTGTGCCGCTCAGTAATATCGTCATGCTAACTCCAGGCCGTACAGGGCAAGGTGAGCCGCCACCAGATTGCGGGTGACGCGATGTTTGGGCGCGTGAAAAAGCGTGTCGACATCGCCTTGTTCAACGATGGCGCCATTGTCCATCACCGCCACATCATCCGCCAGCCTGGCAACGACCCCCATATCGTGGGTGACCAGTAGCAGGCCCGGTCCACGGGTGTGCATCAGTTCCGCCAGCAAATCAAGAATGCGCGCCTGGGCGACCACGTCGAGATCGGTTGTCGGTTCATCGGCAACGATAAACG
This sequence comes from Kluyvera cryocrescens NBRC 102467, assembly GCF_001571285.1. Classification (GTDB taxonomy): domain Bacteria; phylum Pseudomonadota; class Gammaproteobacteria; order Enterobacterales; family Enterobacteriaceae; genus Kluyvera; species Kluyvera cryocrescens. Next base: position 29,680 of record NZ_BCTM01000003.1, read on the forward strand.
GCGCATCGCACAACACTGCCATGGCAATCATCATGCGTTGCAACATGCCGCCGCTCATCTCAAAGGGATAAAGCGTGAGCACGCGTTCGGCATCACTCAGCCCCACGGATGCTAACGCGGCAATCAGCGTGGCATCATCCGCGGGTCTACCCAGTGCCCGACAGGTTTCTTTGGCATGAGCTGCCATGGTGTGTAGCGGATTAAACGCGCTGCGCGGGTTTTGCATGATGGTGGCAATGGTGGCACCGCGTAAACGGCGCGGGGAGACCGGCTGGCCATCCGCGACGATGGCCCCGGTCGTTTGCCGTACGCCGGCGGGTAAAATACCCAGCGCCGCCGCACAGGTAAGCGATTTTCCACTGCCGCTGCCGCCAACCAGCGCCAGAACCCGGCCGCGTTTTAGCGTCAGGGAAACGCCGTGTACCAAAGGACGTTCAGCCCGTATGCCGATGTTGCGTAATTCAATTTGCTGTGGCATCAGTGGGCAGCCTCCGTTGCCAGATAAGGGTCAAGGCGATCGCGCAGGGCATCGCCCAGCAAATTAAAGGCCATCACGCAGATAAACAACATCAACCCGGGCCAGAACATTTGCAGCGGTTGAGTCCAGATATACTGACGTGCGTCGTTAATCATCACCCCCCATTCGGCGGTAGGCGCGCTAACGCCGAGACCGAGAAAAGACATCCCGGCAACGTGTAGCATCATATGGCCAATATCCAGCGTCGCCAGAACCAGCAGCGAGGGAATGACGGCACCGGCCAGATGATCGATAAACACCCGCAGATGTCCGGCGCCGGAAAGGCGGGCGGCGAGCACAAATTCACGCTGGCGCAGCGCAATCGTCAGGCTCCGCACCATCCGCGCGTACCACGCCCAGTGCGATAGGGCGATGGCGAGGATCACATTGGTCAACCCGGTACCCAGCACGCCGACCATAAAGAACGACAGAATGGAGGTGGGAAAGGTCATAAACATATCGGCAATCCGCATGGTGAGCTGATCGACGCGGCCGCCGAGCAGCCCAGCGCTGCCGCCGATAAGCAGGCCAAGCGCCAACACCAGCAGCAGACAGGCCAGCACCGAGCCTAGCGACACGCGAGTGGCGGCCAGCAGGCGGGAGAATATGTCGCGTCCCAGATGATCGGTGCCCAGCCAGTGTTCGCTGCTGGCGGACTGTAATCGTGCGGGTAAATCAATCGCCTGAGGATCGTATGGCAGCCACCATTGGCCGGTGAGCGCGACGAACGCCAGCAACGCAATAATGAGGATGGCCAGGCGAACCGAGCCGCGCGAGGAGAGGAAAAAGTTCACGAATGCGCTCCTTCATGACGACGGATGCGGGGATCCAGCGCGGCATTCAGCAGATCGACCAGTAAATTACAGACCACAAAAACAATCACCATCATCAGGGTAAAACATTGGATCACCGGGTAATCACGGTTGAAAATCGCTGAGACGGCGTAGCGCCCGACGCCCGGCCAGGCAAAAATATTCTCGATAATCATTGTCCCGCCAATCAGCTCACCGATATGCATGCCGACCGCCGTCACGACCGGCAGCGAGGCATTGCGTAAAATATGACGCCGCTCAGTTTGCCTGTCGTTAAGACCGCGCAGCCTGGCCCAGGTGACATGGCGTTGTCCGGCGACTTCCAGCATGCTGGCGCGCAGCAGGCGCGCATTAATCGCCAGCGACATAAAGGCTATCGACACGGCGGGGAGGACTAAATGCTGCCAGCCGCCGTAACCCAGCGCCGGTAACCACTGCCAATAGACCGAGAACACCATCACCAGCAAAAACGCCAGCCAGAAATTGGGCATCGATACGCCGAGAAAGGCGACGATCCGCACGACAAAATCGGGCAGGCGATCGCGATGGCGCGCCGCCCATATGCCCAGAGGCACCGAGGTGAAAAGAATCAACACCAGCGCGGCGCCCGCCAGTTCCAGCGTGGCAGGTAGGAAGTTCAGCATGTCATCCAGTACCGGGCGCTGGCTGGCAAATGAGATACCAAAATCCAGATGCAGTGCATTCCATAACCAACGACCGTACTGAACGACCAATGGTTCATTTAATCCCAGCATGCTCCGCGTCGAGGCCACCATTGCCGGCGTTGGCGGCAGGTTAGACAAACGCAGATAGTCGAGCGCCGGGTCGCCGGTCCCCAAACGCAGCATCAGGAAGATGATCACCGACGCGGCAAACACCATCGGGATCAGCAGCGCAAGGCGCCGTATGACGTAACGCAACATTAGGGTTTCACCGGCGTAATCAGTTCAAACGGAATATCGGAGGCAATCGGCGCGTAGGGGATCGTCCCCAGCTCCGGTTTGGCGACCACCATCATCGAGATATAGCTAATTGGTAAATAGACCGCGTCATTATGCAGGCGCGTGAGAATGTCGCGATACAGCGCCTGACGTTGACGGGCATCGCGGGTCTCCAGTACATCGCTGATCTCTTTGTCGATGATGGATTTATCGGCGAGGCCCTGTTGCGCCTGAAAATCGGCGTGTGATGGAACGCGCATGGAGCTCATAAAGGCGTGCGGATCGTACGGCGCTCCCCAGGTGCGGTTGAAGATCATGCCAAAACGGCCATCGCGCTGACGGGCGTAGATGCTGCTTTCTTCCTCTCCCACCAGCGCTACATCGACGCCAATCCGGCGCATATCGGCCTGGATGATTTCGGCCATCGATTTACTCAACGCATCGGTACCGATAAAGGCCAGTTCAATACGCAGCGGCTGGCCATTTTTCTCGCGAATTGTTTTATCTGCGGGCAGCGTCCATCCGGCTTTATCCAACAAACTGATTGCCTGCTGCGGCGAGTATTGACGCGGTTTTAGCTTAACGTCGGCATACGGAACGGCAGGGGAAAACAGGGTATCGGCCACCTGTTGAGTGCCGTACAACACATTGTCGATCAGCGATTTTTTATTCAGCGCGTGGTTTAACGCCTCACGCACCAACAGCTCGTTCGTCGGCGTTTTCGCCGAATTGAGCGCCAGCATCACCGTTTCAATCGGTTGAGAAAGCTGGGTATGGTAGGCGGGAATGTGGCTAAAGCGCGCGAAGGTGTCGAGCGGCAGCAGCCCCTCGTTACCATACAGCAGGTCGATATCGCCGGTTTCGAAGGCCACGGCGCGGGTAGTTGGGTCCGGAATCACCTTTACGGTAACTTTTTGCAGCGCCGGTTTCTTTCCCCAATAGCGTTCGTTGCGTAGCAGCACGTCATACTGATTGAGCTTCGACTCTGCAAGAACCCACGGCCCGGTGCCGATCGGCGCGTGAATTCCGTGTTGCGTTTCGTGGTCTTTAAACTGGGACGGCGCGATAAAGCGGAACGGACGCGGCAGGGCTAACTCTTGCAGAAACGGATAATAAGCACTTTTCAGGCTGATTTGCAGCCGGTATGGGTCGAGTGCTTTCACTTCGGCGATCTTGTTCACCAGCTCCAGCCAGGCGTGCCGCTGGCGGTTATCCAAAACAGCGCGGAAATTGTCGGCGGCGGCGTAGGCATCAAAGACTTCGCCGTTGGAAAAGGTGACGTCCTTGCGCAGGGTAAAGATCCAGGTTTTACCGTCCGGCGAGTGTATCCAGCGGCTCGCCAGCCAAGGAACCACCGAGCCATCGGCCTGATATTTAACCAGCGGCTCGTATACCATACTTTGGGCGAACATCTGGTTTGGCGTATACAGATGCGGATTGAGTGCCCCGACGTTGACCGGCCAGGCGATGTTGATTTCATTGACTGCGGAGGCGTGAGCGAAGAGAGGGATGCAGGTGAGCAGCGCCCAAAGCGAGCGGCGTAGTCTGGACAAAACGATGGCCTTAATGATGGAGGTATACAACGAAAAGAGTATGACGATTGTAAGGATTCATCATACGAATGAGATGAGCGGGATCAAAGTAATCCCGATTACGGGCGGTAACGGGGATACGTTTTCTATTCATAATCAAAAGCGTATCCGCTATGCTGAAGCCACATGTTGTTAAGCGGTGAAAAATGAAATGGGGTTGTTAATTAAAGCGCTGCTCGGGGCGCTGGTGGTGGTATTGATTGGAGTGCTGGCGAAAACCAAAAATTATGCCATTGCTGGCCTGATCCCACTGTTTCCGACCTTCGCGCTGATTGCACACTATATTGTCGCCAGCGAACGGGGAACGGAGGCGCTGCGCGCCACCATCGTGTTTGGAATGTGGTCGATCATCCCGTATTTCCTCTACCTGCTGTCGCTGTGGTATTTCACCGGGATGATGCGCCTGCCGTTGGCGCTAGCCGGCGCGGTGGCGTGTTGGGGAGTCAGCGCCTGGCTGCTGATTTTCCTGTGGGGCCGTTTTCACTAAACCAGCGGACGGCCGCCATCGACCGCAAAGGTACGGCCGGTCACGTAGCAGCTGCCGAGGATGTAATCCACGAGATCGATGATCTCTTTCTCCCCGGCGGCAATCTTCATCAGCGACTTATTCAGCGCTTTCTGGCGATACGCCTCGTCATCGTGCTCATTAAACAGCACCAATGCGGGGGCAATGGCATTCACCTTCACTTCTGGCGCCAGCTTGCGGGCAAATGAACGCGTCATATTATCCAATGCCGCTTTGCTGGCCGCGTAGGCGATATGCTTGTCGCTACCGCGCTCGACCACATAATCGGTGAAGTGAATAATATCGCCCTCCGCATGACCATGACCGCGCAGCAGATCTTCCAGCGCATGGTTAAGCAGATAGGGGGCATGTACGTGAATTTGCAGCATGGCGTTTAGCACGTGGCTGAGCGATGCGGTAGGGCTTTCCGCCAGCCAGCCGCTGGCGTTATGCAGAATACCGCGCAGGCTGGTGCACTGCTCTCTGACTTTATCGGCAAAGGTGTAAATGCCTTCGTCGGTCGAAAAATCAGCCTGAATGCACACCGCGCCGGCTTTGCGCAAAACGTCAATCGCCGGATAGTGGGTGCGGTAGCTCAGGATAACCGGCTGTTGCTGGGTGAGAAAATGGTGGGCAAGGGCGAGGCCGATACGGCGGCCTCCACCGGTTATCAGGATCGGGCGTGATAGCATGTTTCCCATCGTTATCTCCGTTTCAAATTGACGATGAGGAGACGCACGTTACCTCACCAACATCCACGTTGCTGGAATAGCCGCAACCAGAAGCAAACCAATTAAGGCTAATTCACGACGCTTAAGCAGGACGTTATCCTCATGAGTGCGCCGCGCATAAATAAAGACCATTAGCCCCGGTGCATACAGCACCACCGACAGCAGCAAATGCATCGGCCCGGAAGCATATAATAACCATAAGCCATAAATACAGGCTCCGACACCAATCACCTTATGTAGTGGGCGGCGGGCCACTTTTAAGAGGAACGCGCCGACCAGGAAATACGGCACCAGGATCATCTCAGAAGCGATGGTCAGCAGAGTGTTATAGTCGGAACCGGTCAACCAAATCAATACCAGGCTTGCCTGTACGCTCAGGTTGGTTAACCACAGCGATGCGGAAGGCGCATTGTTGGCGTTCTGACGGGCAAAAACGCGCGGGAAGGCTTTGTGCGTTGCCGCCAGCAGCGGAACTTCAGCCGCCATGATGGTCCAGCTCAGATAAGCGCCACAGACGGAAATAATCAGCCCGGCGGCAATCACGATCTCACCCCACGAACCCATCATGCGAACCATCAGGCCGGCCATGGACGGGTTGCGCATTTCGGCCAGCTCCGGACGAGCTACCACACCCATCGACAGCAGCGTCACCAGCAGATAAACGCACAGCGCAGAAATCACCGCCAGCAGGGTCGCGCGACCGACGTCCTTCTTATTGCGCGCGCGGGCAGAGACCACCACCGCGCCTTCCACGCCGATAAACACCCACAGGGTGATCAGCATAGTATTTTTCACCTGTTCCCATACCGGTACGCCTAAATCGATACCGCGGAAGTCCAGTGTGAAAACGTCGCTATTAAAGGCGATGGCGGCGAGGACGATAAACAGGCCCAGCGGTACCAGCTTAGCCAGCGTCGCGGCGAGGTTGATGCTGGCGGCCGTCTGAACGCCGCGCAGCACCAGAAAATGCACCACCCACAGCAGTACCGAAGCACCGACAATCGACTGCCAGGTGTTGCCGTCGCCAAACAGGCGCAGTTCCGGCGTATCGGTAAAGAAGCTCAGGGCGGAAAAGACGATAACCAGATAGGAGACGTTGGCGATCACCGCGCACAGCCAGTAACCCCAGGCGGAGCAGAAACCGACCAGCTCGCCAAACCCTTCACGCGCATAGGTAAAAATGCCGCCGTCCAGATCCGGACGAATACGGGTCAGGACCAGCATAGCGACGGCCAGGAACAGAATGCCGATGCCGGTAATGGCCCAGCCAATCAGCAACGCGGCGGGACTTGCCACCTGCGCCATGTTTTGCGGCAGACTAAAAACGCCCGCACCGAGCATGGAGCTCAGAACCAGGGCTGTCAGGGCGCTAAGCCCTAATTTCTTTTCCATGTGAATCCTGTCGTGGAAGAAGAAGAACAAGAATATTTATTTGGCGAAATCGCATAAACATGGAGGATTGCGCTGAGGCGGCGATTTTACGGAGAGCGATGCGGACATGCAACAGGGGAAGGCTTAAAGCGAAAAAAAAGGCGGCTGGTGCCGCCTTTGGGGGGTGTTTATTTGTACAGATCGGCGCTGATGGTGACGTTACCGCCGCGCTCCTGCCATTGACGCGTAATATGGTAGTACTTCGCGTCTTTCTTCGCGGCACGTTTAGCCACCTGGTAGGAGACTTCAGTCATGTTGCCGTAGTTACCGGTGAACTTGATGCTGTCGAACGGCACCATCTGTGCAGCGGCCACTTTGTTCAGCTCTTCCACTTTTGTGCCGTCCGGCAGCGTGACACTGTAACGCCCGCCTTTAGAGGACTGCGTTTCGAAGAAACGGCCTACGCCGGTACCTGAACCCACGGCTGCGGTGGTAGCTACACCTGGGATCTCAACCTGCTTCGCCGCTTCGCCGCCGGCAGCCAGCGCTTTACGACCAGCATCGGAATCAGCCGGAATGGCGTCAGGACTTTGCAGAACGCGTTTTTCCGCATCGGCCTTATAGACATAAGCGGTAATACGCTGGTTGCCACCATCGTTGGCGTCAACCTGACGGACGATAAAGAAGGAGGCCGCACCTTTGGCTTTCGCCGCTTTGGTGATGGCGTCGTTCACTTCAGGCTGGCTGCGGTAGAAGCCCTGAACGGTGACGGTATCATAAGGAACCAGCGCAACGGCCTGGTCTTTTGGCAGTTCCATCACGCCATTGATGATGCGGTTTTTCGGCACGTCAGCTTTTGGCGCATCTTCTTTATAGAAATCGGCTGTTACGCGCCAGTTCCCGCTGTTGCCGTAGTCTGAGGTGTCGACAACGTAAAAAGAGGCTGCGCCTTCTTTATCCGCTTTGCGGGACATTGCCTGTACCGCGTCGCCAATGGCGGTAAAGCGACCGGTGATCACAACGCGGTCATAAGGTTTCAGTGCGGACGCTTGCTCCGGGGTCAGCTCAGTGGCTGCGTGAGCGGACATCGCCGCGGCAGACAACATGGCGGACACGAGGAGGGTGTTCTTAAGCTTCATAAAAATAATCCTTCGCCTTGCGCAAACCAAATTCGGGAAATGTTGTTAACAGGAAAACATCTGATTATGGCATTGAAATGACTCCACTGTCTGCGTCATTTTTAACTTCAGATGCGAACCCGGTGACGGTTTTGAATAACTTTTCCTGATATGTTGAAAAAACGGGCGCTTGACCAGAAAAAGCGGTCAACCATATGACTTTTTTAAGTTAATGGAATGTTAATTGGCCTGTCACGTCCGAGAATAATCATGTTTTCCCGCGCTGATTAAGCGAATTATGAGGCTCGCTAATCAAATCGGGGTAAATATCGCTGTTTGTAGCCCTCTGAACTCATTATTTGGCATTTAATGCAAAATAGTAATTTTTGGCGCTAGATCACAATCGGTATTTTCAGTAGGTTATAGTCAGTTTGTTACTGTTTTATTTATTCAGGTTGTTCGCCTGTTAGCTCGCAATGGGTTACCCGCAACAAACTGGCAAAACGGCAAACCATCATATAAGAACCGATGGAAGGGAATAGTTATGCGTATTGGTGTACCAAAAGAGAGGTGGGCCCAGGAAACGCGAGTAGCAGCGACGCCGAAAACGGTGGAGCAGTTGCTTAAGCTCGGTTTCAGCGTGGCAATTGAAAGTGGCGCAGGAAAACTGGCAAGTTTTGACGATGAAGCCTTTGCTCAGGCTGGCGCTGAAATCGTCTCGGGTGATGCGGTCTGGCAATCGGATGTGATCCTCAAGGTCAACGCGCCAACGGCGGAAGAGATCCCGAATCTTAACCCGGGCACGACGCTGATTAGCTTTATCTGGCCGGCGCAGAACGCCGATCTGATGGCTAAACTTGCCGAACGTAACATTAACGTGATGGCAATGGACTCCGTCCCGCGTATCTCCCGCGCTCAGTCGTTGGATGCACTCAGCTCTATGGCCAACATCGCCGGTTACCGTGCGATTGTGGAAGCCGCCCACGAGTTTGGTCGCTTCTTTACCGGGCAAATTACCGCTGCTGGTAAAGTCCCTCCGGCGAAAGTGATGGTGATTGGCGCCGGGGTTGCCGGTCTCGCCGCCATCGGTGCGGCAAACAGCCTTGGCGCCATTGTGCGTGCATTCGATACCCGCCCTGAAGTCAAAGAGCAGGTGCAGAGTATGGGCGCCGAATTCCTCGAGCTCGACTTCAAAGAAGAAGCGGGCAGCGGAGACGGTTACGCCAAAGTGATGTCCGAAGCGTTTATCGCCGCAGAAATGGCGCTGTTCGCCGCGCAGGCGAAAGAAGTCGATATTATCGTCACCACCGCGCTGATCCCAGGTAAACCGGCACCGAAGCTGATTACCCGTGAAATGGTAGATTCCATGACTCCGGGGAGCGTTGTGGTCGATCTGGCGGCGCAAAACGGCGGTAACTGTGAATATACCGTGCCGGGTGAAGTGTTTACCACCGCGAACGGCGTGAAGGTGATCGGCTATACCGATCTCGCCGGTCGTCTGCCGACTCAATCTTCGCAGCTCTACGGTACCAACCTGGTTAACTTGCTCAAACTGCTGTGCAAGGAAAAAGACGGTAACGTTACCATTGATTTTGACGATGTCGTGATTCGCGGTGTGACGGTGATCCGCGAAGGTGAAGTCACCTGGCCGGCACCGCCAATTCAGGTCTCTGCTCAGCCACAGGCGGCGCCAAAAGCCGTGGAAGCCCCGAAAGAGGCAGAAAAACCGGCTTCCCCATGGCGCAAGTACGCGCTGATGGCGCTGGCGATTATTCTGTTTGGCTGGCTGGCCAACGTGGCGCCAAAAGAGTTCCTCGGCCACTTTACCGTGTTTGCGCTCTCCTGCGTGGTGGGTTACTACGTGGTATGGAACGTCTCGCATGCGCTGCATACGCCTTTGATGTCGGTCACGAATGCCATCTCCGGCATTATCGTGGTTGGGGCGCTGCTGCAGATTGGCCACGGTGGCTGGGTCAGCTTCCTGAGTTTTATCGCGGTACTGATCGCCAGTATTAATATTTTTGGTGGTTTCACCGTCACTCAGCGCATGCTGAAAATGTTCCGCAAAGGATAAGGGGTAACAAATGTCTGGTGGATTAGTTACAGCTGCATACATTGTTGCCGCGATCCTGTTTATTTTCAGCCTGGCGGGGCTGTCAAAGCATGAAACCTCACAGCAGGGCAACTACTTCGGTATTGCCGGGATGGCGATTGCGCTGATTGCAACCATCCTCGGGCCGGATAGCCATAACGTTGGCTGGATTATCCTCGCGATGATCATCGGCGGCGCGATTGGTATTCGTCTGGCGAAGAAAGTTGAAATGACCGAAATGCCGGAGTTGGTTGCCGTACTGCACAGCTTCGTCGGTCTGGCCGCGGTGCTGGTCGGTTTTAACAGCTATCTGCAGCATGAAACCGGGATGGACCAAATTCTGGTCAATATTCATTTGACCGAAGTGTTCCTCGGCATCTTTATCGGGGCAGTGACCTTTACCGGTTCTATCGTTGCGTTCGGTAAGCTGTGCGGCAAAATGTCGTCCAAACCACTGATGCTGCCTAACCGCCACAAGCTGAATCTGGCGGCGCTGGTGGTATCTTTCCTGCTGCTGATTGCCTTTGTGCGCACCGATAGCGTCGGAACTCAGGTCCTGTGCCTGCTGATTATGACGGTTATTGCGCTGGCGTTCGGCTGGCATCTGGTGGCGTCGATCGGCGGTGCGGATATGCCGGTGGTGGTTTCGATGCTGAACTCCTACTCGGGTTGGGCAGCAGCAGCAGCGGGCTTTATGCTCAGCAACGACCTGCTGATCGTGACCGGTGCGCTGGTGGGTTCCTCCGGTGCGATCCTGTCGTACATCATGTGTAAAGCGATGAACCGTTCATTCTTCAGCGTGATTGCCGGTGGTTTTGGTACCGATGGCTCCTCAACGGGCAGCGATGAAGAAGTGGGCGAGCACCGCGAAATCAGTGCGGAAGAGACGGCAGAAATGCTCAAAGATTCCCACTCGGTTATCATCACCCCAGGTTATGGGATGGCGGTGGCGCAGGCGCAGTATCCGGTGGCTGAGATCACCGAAAAACTGCGTGCGCGCGGCGTGAAGGTGCGCTTTGGTATTCACCCGGTTGCTGGGCGTCTGCCGGGCCACATGAACGTGCTGCTGGCGGAAGCGAAGGTGCCTTACGATATCGTGCTTGAGATGGATGAAATCAACGATGACTTCTCCGACACCGATACCGTGCTGGTTATTGGCGCGAACGATACCGTTAACCCTGCCGCGCTGGATGATCCGAAGAGCCCAATCGCCGGTATGCCAGTGCTCGAAGTGTGGAAGGCGCAAAACGTTATCGTCTTCAAACGCTCGATGAACACCGGCTACGCCGGGGTGCAGAACCCGCTGTTCTTTAAAGAGAACACCCAGATGCTGTTTGGCGATGCCAAAGCCAGCGTGGATGCGATTCTGAAAGCGCTCTGATTTTTTTGTAAATCTATAAAGCCGCCTGTGACGTAGCCTGGCGGCTTTTTTATTTGTCTGGTGATTGCTTTTGGTCAAAAAATGCACATTCAATGGTGTTATACTGTGCAAAGTCGTCCACATCTATGAGGAAATTATGGATACCTTGTTAACGCCAGCACAGTTGGCAATCGAATTTCTCCGCCGTGATACCACGTCTTTAACTCCCGCTCAGTACCTGAAACGCGTTAAGCAGCTAGAACTGGAGTTTGCCGATCTGATGGCGCTATCTTCCATCGAACTGAAAGAAGAAATCGATTTTGCCTGGCGACTGGGGCTCCACTGATATTCCTTCCTGAGCAGGGTTGACTACTACGCACTGCGACAGCGAAAAAAAACCGGCTTGCGCCGGTTTTTTTGTACCTGAATCAAACTCAATCGTCTTCTTCGTCATCCATCTCGACGGGAGTCTGATAATCGTTTGGCTTAATGGCCAGCAGATCGCAGCGCAGGTGATCAATCACCTGTTCCGCGGTATTCCCGAGGAATGCGGCGGAAATACCGGTACGACCGACGGTGCCCAGTACCACGATACCTGCATCGAGGTGGGCCGCCAGGTCAGGAATGACCTCTTCAGGTAACCCTTTTTCTACGTGAGTAAACTTCTCATCGATACCGAATTGCTGGCGCAGTGACTTCATTGCCAACAGGTGCTGGCCGCGAATCGCATCGTTATAGACGCTCGGGTCAAAATCAGGGAGTTCAATGGCGATATTGATCGGTGTAACCGGGTAGGCGCCAATCAGATGGACTTCAGTATGGTTAACCTGTTCGGCGAGCTCAATCGTCTCCTTAACCAGCTTTTCGTTCAGCGCATTATGGTACGCTTCTTCACTGGCCAGATTCACCGCCACCAGCGCTTTACCGCCTTCTGGCCACGGTTGATCTTTCACCATCCAGACTGGACACGGGCATTTACGCAGCAGGTGCCAGTCGGTTGGCGTAAAGATAACGGATTCGAGTTTGTCGTGCTGGTGCGCCATCTTCAGCATAAGGTCATGACCGCCGCTGATGACCTCCTGGATGATCGCTTCAAACGGGCGATTATGCCAAACCACTTTAATTTCCAGCGGAACACCTGCCTCCAGATAGTATTTCGCCTGCTCGCGGATCCATGCGGTACGCTGGCTAATTACGCCCTGGCGCATCGCGGTGCGCTCGTCGGGAGACAAAAGGGTGGTCATCTCATAAGAGAAGTCATAGATCGGTAAAAACGCTTTAATGCGACCACCAATCCGTTGATGTAGATACACAGCGCGTCGCAGCGCGGGCTGATCGTCCTGGTTAGGATCGATAGCAACGAGCATATTCTGATACTTGGCCATACAGGGTCTCCTTACAGCTGTAACCACAGTTTGTCAGTAAAAGATAACTCATATAATGGGAATGAAACAGGGGGGAACCTTTGCCAGATCAATAAATCAGGATAAATACCTGGCGGTGAACACCTCGCTTGTATGAATCTTAGCTTCGCCAATCATCGGCCTGTGGGGCGCTAATTGACGGTAGTCTCCTTGTTGTTTTGCGCTAAAAGCGCGATCACCAGGTCGATATAAGTGAGGGGTTTGTAGAAAAAATAGCCCTGCATTAAGGAAATATTATTGCGGTTGAGATAGGCCAGTTGCTCGGCGGTTTCGACGCCTTCGGCAATAATCTGTAGGGACAGTTTTCTGACCATATCAAGCACGCAGTCAAGCAGCATTGTGGACTCCTCATGGCTATCCACACGGCTGACAAAACTCTGGTCAATCTTGATAAAATCAATCTTTAAATCATGCAGATAAGATAAACCGGAGTATCCGGTGCCAAAATCATCAAGGGCGATAAAGAAACCATGATGGCGCAACGTATTGAGATTATCTATGAGTTGTTCATCGATTTGCAGCGGTTCGCGTTCGGTGAGTTCCAGTACCAGTTTGAGATCATTCTGGCGGAGACTTTCTCGAAAATGCAGGCAATCATCCATAAATGAAGGGGCACACACATGAGCTGCGCTGAAATTGATGCCAATATGAAAACCGCCGGGTAATTTATCGGCGATTTTATTCATCTGATCGACGACCTGGCCCATCAACGCTTTGGTTAGCGGAATAATCAATCCGCTCTTTTCCGCCACCGGAATGAAGGTTGCCGGGGAGATAAAGCCGCTGCTCTCATGTTTCCAGCGGGCTAAAACCTCAACGCCCTGTATTTTACCGGTTCGCCCGTCGACGACCGGCTGATAGAAAGGCACAATCTGTCCATTTTCAATCGCCCGGCGTAAATTCTCTTCCGGCGTCGTATATTTATTGGCGTATTTATACAAGATGTACGCCACCGTGCAGGAAAGAATAAAAATAAAGAATAAAAGTCCGGAGCCTTGTTGTATCAAACGTTCGAAACTGAACAGCGGCGGCAGATGATAGCCGATGCTAAATGGATAGCGGCGAGAGTTCAGAACAGCAGACGTTTTGTGATTGAGCTGGCTGGCCATGACATCACCTGAGGTGCCAATTCTTTTGCCGTCAATCACCAGCACATAGTGAGCATCTGTAATAAAGCTGCTTAGTGCATCGCGAATATGCGCATCACTGACGCTGACAAAGATTTTCCCCTCGGGAGAATGTGTTTGATAAATCAGCACGGGAAGATTATTGGTAGTTTCTTTGGCTGATAAGAGCAGTAACTTCATATCCGGTAGGGTATTAAGATGATAAATCAATACTCGGTTGCCCGGTAACGAGGAGCACCACGCTTTGCCGTTCTTCAGAATGACAAGGGTCCGCAGGTGGGGGTTTAGTGCGGCAGCCGTCCCCAACTGATATTGATTTTCCGCCGAGCAGCCCTGATAGGCGATCTTCATTGCTGTTTTCGTCGCGGCTTGGGCTTCATCAAGAATGGCATCGATCTTTTTTATCGTGTGCATCGCACCATTGGCGCTGTTTGTCTGAGCCAAATACCACAACTGGACATTCAAAATAGTTGTGCCGGCAATGAATATCACGACGGCGAAACACACAGGCAGTATGGCGGTGCGCATGAATGTCCTCTTTTAAAAGGTACTTTTCATTATTCGCTTATGATCATTTTCACGGTGACCTGTTCATGACCGAATGCAGTGGCATCAAAAATGAACGTCCATACACGAATGGCTCTGATTTTATCTATAGGAGAGACCATCCTCGGGATCAATAGACCGGGATAAATAAAGTTTTTAGTTTATTAACCCTACGTCCTGTCGCGTCAAATGTGGCGAAATGCCAAAAATAAGCGGGATTAAGGATCTCCCGATTGCCTGTTTTGGCAACTACTCGCGTTTAGACCGATGGCAGAAAAAGAAAAACCCCGAATAAACGGGGTTTTCAGAAGAACGGCAGCAGAAGCGTCGATTAGGCAACGTTGCGTGAATGACCCGCGAGGATAGCCAGCGCATCGCTGTTTTCGATAGTGATATATTTGCCTTTGACTGCCAGCATCCCGCTTTTCTGGAAACGACCCAATAGGCGACTGATGGTTTCCACCGTCAAACCAAGGTAGTTACCGATATCGCCGCGGGTCATGGTCAGACGGAACTCACGCGGTGAGAAACCACGCTGCGCAAAGCGGCGCGACAGGTTATAGATGAAAGCAGCCAGACGCTCTTCGGCATTCTTCTTCGACAGCAGCAGGATCATGTCCTGGTCGCCTTTGATTTCACCGCTCATCAGACGCATCATCTGCTGGCGCAGGTTAGGCATCTTACCGGATAAATCGTCCAGCGTTTCGAAGGGGATTTCACAGACCATTGAGGTCTCCAGCGCCTGAGCAAAGCTCGGGTGGTGACCGGTACCGATGGCATCAAAGCCAACCAAATCACCGGCCAGATGGAAACCGGTAATCTGCTCATCACCCTGTTCGGTGATGGTGTAGCTCTTAATGGTGCCGGAGCGAATCGCATACAGAGATTTCAGTTCATCACCGGCTTTGAACAAGGTCTGCCCTTTCTGGATGGGCTTTTTACGCTCGATAATATTATCCAGCTGATCAAGCTCATGCTCATTAAGAGTGAACGGGATGCAAAGCTGGCTGATGCTGCAATCCTGACAATGGATAGCGCAACCGCCAGACTGAATGCGTCGTATAATTCTCTTTTCCGGGATCATAGGTTTGCTCAAGCCGTAATTGATATTAGTCAATTTTAACATCTTTTTGGTGAGCAAGTAAGTCTCGGCGAGGGTATTCACCCAAGATTAAAAAGGGATATCATTTATTGATACATATCCAATTGATATGTATCAATAAATTTTGCATAAGACATCGAAGGATGGTTTCCGATAAGCGGCTAAAGGGCACAGAAAATCAAAGCAGCAGGTAGCCTTCGTGGCGTAAAAGCCACTCTTTGCGCTGCACGCCGCCGGCATAACCGGTCATGGTTCCGTTGCGGCCGATGACGCGATGGCAGGGGACCACTACGCTGACCGGGTTGGCGCCATTGGCTGCCCCTACGGCGCGTGCGGCACCGGGACGGCCAAGCTGTTCAGCCAGTTGACCATAGTGCATCACTTGTCCGCAGGGAATGGTGCGCAACGCTTGCCACACTTCACGCTGGAAAGGCGTTCCGCCAGTGGCAGTGGGAATCGACTCAATAACGGCCAGATCGCCCTCAAAGTAGTCAGACATTAAACGGCTTAATCCCCCCGGATTACTGGAAGCCACCCGCGAGTAGCCTTCAGTCCGATAATGGATATTCAGCAACTGCTCCATACGATCGCTATGCTCTTCCCATTCAATAGCGCGCAAATGGAAATTTTCATCACAAAGGATCCACAGCGGCCCTAGCGGGGTGGCGATTTTATCTTCGAGCAAAATCAGCATACGTACATCATCCGTTTATGCGAAATATTCTTATTTATCACCATACCACGCGAATAGGTGATGACTCTATACCTCAAGAGGATAACCATTAAATTTGTGTGGTAATTATATAGATGCATAACAACAGCAACAATTAAATTGCGCCATAAAAAGATTAAGAATAAGAAGATGATATATAAAATAGTCAAAGTGGGAAAATGTAAGGTGCTGAAAGAAAGAGGGAAAGAATGGCGTTATCACATTTGCAGAATAAAAATCGGGGCCTGTCGACATCGCCAGACCCCGCAGCAACCACACAGTTGTATCCGTACCGAATCCCACATTTTGCTCCGCACAGCGGGTATTACTATTTATAACGGTTCTTTTCATAATTTCCAGATAATTCTTGGTGATTTATTTCACGCATTCGCAATGGAAGGAAAGTTTTAATTAGGGGTTTATTTTGTTTAAGCATGAATTAATATATTTGCAAAGATTATGAGTTGCGTATGAAAACGTTTCGGATGTTTAAACTTTAAACACAAAAGATAAACGGATTGAGCCTATCCTGCCTCACGGCTATAGTATTCGCCAGTTGTTGTAAGGGGGAGTTCACATGAATCCTGAAGAAAAGTCACTGTTCCTGGACGCCATGGATGATGTTCAGCCGCTTAAGAAATGCCACGATGTCCACTGGCAACCTGTGCGTAACTCCCGAACCCGGCAGCAGATAGACACGCTGCAGTTGGATAATTATCTGACCACCGGCTACCTGGATATCGTTCCGCTCGATAGCCCGCTCGAATTTAAGCGCGAAGGCCTACAAACAGGCGTGCTGGATAAACTGCGGCTGGGTAAGTACAGCCAACAGGCGAGCCTTAACCTGGTGCGCCAAACGGTGGAAAGCTGCCGTCAGCAGCTTTTTGCGTTTATCCACCAGGCGCAGCAGGACGGTTTGCGCAATGTGCTGATTCTTCACGGCAAGGCAAAAGAAGACGGTTCTCACGCCAATATCGTCCGCAGCTATCTGGCGCGCTGGCTCACCGAGTTTGATGATGTGCAGGCATTCTGCGCGGCGCTGCCGCATCACGGCGGCAGCGGGGCGTGCTATGTGGCGCTGCGTAAATCGGCGGCGGCAAAGCAGGAAAATTGGGAGCGCCACGCCAAACGCAGTCGCTAACGCATTAGCAGACTCAGTTCAGACGCTGCTTTTTGCAGCTCCGGCAGCACGCGATCCAGCATTTCGGCTGCCGAAACCTGTCCAGCATGAACCCCCACGTTAAGGGCGGCCTCAACCTGGCCCTGCGGGTTGTATAGCGGTACTGCCAGCGAACGCAGCCCCATTTCCAGCTCCTGATCGTTTAACGCATACCCCTGTTGCCGCACGGCTTTTAGCTCGCTGCGTAGCTTGCTGACCGATGAAATGGTCTGCGGGGTATAGCGGATCATGGTGATGCGGGCCAGCATATCGTTGAGCTTTTCTTCCGGCTGGTGGCTTAACAATACGCGTCCCATCGATGTCGACCAGGCCGGGAGACGACTGCCGATATCCAAATCAATCGTCATGATGCGCGAGCTGGAGGCGCGGGCGATATACAGAATATCGTCGCCATCGAGAGTGGCAATAGAACAGGACTCATTCAGCATTTCACTTAAATGTTTCAGCACCGGCTGCGCAGAGCGCGCCAGCGGCGTAGACGCTAACCAGGCGTGACCCAGCGATAGGATGCGCGGGCGAAGCTGAAAATTCTTACCATCTTCTGCATACACGAAACCCAACTTACCGAGCGTATACAGGCAGCGGCGAACCGCCGCGCGCGGAATGCCGGTCTTCTGGCTGATTTGTGAAATTGATAGCACTCTGCGCTGCGGAGTGAATGCCTGAATGACCTCCAGTCCGCGCGCCAGTGAAGCCATAAAGTTAGGGTCGCCTTTGAACGGGTCGCTATCGCCCGTCAATTTATCGTCTGGATGCATCTCCATTTCACTCTCCGTTTTTGCCGTCGATCACATTCTGAAGTTAAACATACACGATGTTCGATAATCGCACCATATTTCGATTATCGCCCTTGACCCGCATCGTTAAGCGGGTCACATTTTGTGCGAACAGCGAATAATAGTGCGATAACCGCACATCAAGGAGCAACCTGATGATTGATAAAAGTGTGTCGACGCTGGCGGATGCCGTCGCGGGTATCAACGATGGCGCGACGATAATGATTGGCGGCTTTGGCCCAGCCGGGCAACCGACGCGGCTTATCGACGCTCTGATTGAGCAGGGCGCTCGCGACCTGACCATTATCAACAATAACGCCGGTAACGGCGAGATTGGGCTGGCGGCACTGCTAAAAGCCAGACGCGTACGCAAAATGATCTGCTCATTCCCGCGTCAGGTTGACTCGCAAATTTTTGATGGGCTCTACCGTCGCGGTGAAGTGGAGCTTGAGCTGGTGCCGCAGGGTAACCTGGCGGCGCGCATTCAGGCGGCAGGTGCCGGATTAGGCGCCATCTTCACACCAACGGGCTACGGCACACCGCTGGCGGAAGGTAAAGAAACCCGTGAAATCGACGGGCGCCACTACGTTCTGGAATATCCCATCAAGGCCGACTTTGCTTTGATTAAAGCCCATCAGGGCGATCGCTGGGGCAATCTGGTTTATCGCAAAGCCGCGCGTAATTTCGGGCCGATTATGGCTACGGCAGCCAAAACGACGATTGCCGAAGTGACCAATTTGGTGACGCTGGGTGAACTGGACCCGGAAAACATCATCACCCCGGGGATTTTCGTTCAGCGCGTGTTCTCGCTGGAATCTCTCGCCACTCAAGCGCTGCGTGCTTAAGGAGCCCAAAATGCAAAAACTCTCTCGTGATGACATGGCGAAACGCGTGGCCCAGGATATCCCGGAAGGCGCTTACGTTAACCTTGGCATTGGTCTGCCAACCCGCATCGCTAACTACCTGCCAGCGGACAAAGAAGTGTTCCTGCACAGCGAAAACGGCCTGCTTGGCATGGGGCCAAAACCGGCGGAAGGGGAAGAAGATCCCGAGCTGATTAATGCCGGTAAAGAGTACGTGACGCTATTGCAGGGTGGCTGCTATTTCCACCACGGTGACTCGTTTGCCATGATGCGCGGCGGTCATCTGGATATCTGCGTACTTGGCGCGTATCAGGTCTCGCAAAAGGGCGACCTTGCCAACTGGAGTACCGGCGCACCAGATTCCATTCCTGCCGTTGGTGGGGCGATGGATCTCGCCGTTGGCGCGCGCCAGGTCTTTGTGATGATGGATCACCTGACCCGCGACGGCGAATGCAAACTGGTTGAACATTGCTCCTATCCGTTAACCGGAGTGGGCTGCGTGAGCCGCATTTATACCGATCTGGCGGTGATTGATATCACCGATAAAGGCCCGGTCGTGCGTGAGATTTTCAACGGACTGTCGTTCGATGAATTACAGCGTATCACCCCCGTCACTCTGACCTACGATACAGTCGCGGAAACCGCATAAGGAATCATGATGAATCAAGCATTTATCTGCGACGCAGTGCGCACACCGTTTGGCCGCTTTGGTGGTACGCTCTCTAGCGTGCGCGCCGATGATTTGGGGGCGTTACCGTTAAAAGCGCTGCTGGAACGCAACCATGGGTTAGATCCGGCGCGTATTGACGATGTTATCTACGGCTGTGCCAACCAGGCGGGCGAAGACAATCGTAATGTGGCACGCATGGCCCTGTTACTTGCCGGGTTGCCAGAGACGGTGCCGGGCAGTACGGTTAACCGTCTGTGTGGATCCAGCCTTGATGCGATCGGCATTGCGGCGCGGGCGATTAAAAGCGGCGAAACGCAGCTGATGATTGCCGGTGGCGTTGAGTCAATGTCCCGTGCGCCGTTTGTCATGGGGAAGGCGGAAAGCGCGTTCAGCCGCAGTATGAAAATGGAAGACACGACCATCGGCTGGCGCTTTATTAATGCGCAGATGAAGGCCCTGTATGGCGTTGACTCCATGCCGGAGACGGCGGAAAACGTCGCCAGCGACTTTGCAATTTCTCGTCTCGATCAGGATGCATTTGCGCTGCGCAGCCAGGTGCGTACTGCCCAGGCACAGGCAAACGGTATTTTTAACGATGAGATCATCCCGGTGTGGATCCCCCAGCGTAAAGGGGAAGCGCTGTGTTTCTCTCAGGATGAACACCCGCGCAGCACGTCGATTGAAGCGCTGGCCAAATTGAAAGGTGTGGTCCGCCCTGACGCGACCGTTACCGCCGGGAATGCGTCCGGGGTCAACGACGGCGCTTGCGCGCTGCTGCTGGCCAGCGAGCAGGCCATGACGCAGAATGATTTGCAGCCGCTGGCTCGCGTCGTAGGCGTAGCCACCGCCGGCGTTGCGCCCCGCATCATGGGCTTTGGCCCGGCACCGGCCGTACGTAAGGTGCTGGCACAAACCGGGTTGACGCTCGCGCAAATGGATGTCATTGAATTAAATGAAGCTTTCGCCGCTCAGGCGTTGGCGGTGCTGCGTGATTTAGGCTTGCCGGATGATGCCGCGCAGGTGAACCCGAACGGCGGCGCGATTGCGCTGGGGCATCCTTTAGGGGCTTCCGGTGGGCGACTGGCGATGACGGCGGCCTATCAACTGCGTCGTACCGGCGGCCGCTATGCGCTGTGTACGATGTGTATCGGTGTGGGCCAGGGGATCGCGCTGATTATTGAACGCGTTTAAGGAGCAGGAATGAGTTTGTTGACCCCGCTATTGCGTACCCATGCGCTGACGGATTTTTTTAGCGACGAGCAGACCGTGCAGGGCATGCTGGATTTCGAAGCCGCGCTGGCGACGGCACAGGCGCAGTGCGGGGTGATCCCCACGTCAGCGGTCAAGCCGATTGTGGACGCCTGCCGCGCTGAAAATCTCGATTTTCTTGCGTTGGCTAATGCCGCCGCTAACGCCGGTAACCTGGCGATCCCTCTGGTTAAACAGCTCACGCAGTGCGTCAAGCGTGTTGATGCCGAAGCCTCGCGCTACGTGCATTGGGGGGCGACCAGTCAGGACGCCATTGATACCGGCATGGTATTACAGCTGCGCAAAGCGCTTGCCGAAACGGACCAACGCCTCCAGCGCGTAATGCAGGCGCTGGCGGGGCAGATAGCCCTCCACCTCCAGACGCTGATGCCGGGACGGACATGGATGCAGCATGCACTGCCCATTACCTTTGGTTTAAAGCTTGCAGGAACGCTGGATGCGCTACTGCGCTGGCAGCAGCGGCTGGCTGAAATGCGCCCGCGCCTGCTGGCGCTGCAGTTTGGCGGCGCGGCCGGCACCCTGGCATCGTTGAAATCTCAGGGGCCCGAGGTCGCACAGCGCCTTGCCGACACTTTAGATTTACAGCTTCCCGACACGCCGTGGCATAGCCAGCGCGATCGGGTCATTGAGGTGGCGAGCTGGTACGCCGGCGTAGGGGGAACGCTGGGCAAGCTGGCTAATGATTTCGCATTATTGATGCAAACTGAAGTCGCCGAGGTCAGTGAACCTATCGCAGAAGGGCGCGGCGGTTCGTCGGCGATGCCGCATAAGCGTAACCCGGTTACCTGTGCGGCGGTTCTGGCGGCGGTGCAGCGTATGCCAGGCCTGATGGCGACGCTGTACGCGGCGCAAATCCAGCAGCATGAGCGGGCGCTCGGCGGTTGGCAGGCGGAGTGGGAAACGCTACCGCAGCTGATCGTTCTCGTTGGCGGTGTGCTGGAAAACAGCGAAGTCCTGCTGCGCGGTATGCAGGTTAATACACAGAAAATGCGTGACGATTTGGATATCACCCATGGCCTGATCATGGCTGAGTCCGTGACACAAGCATTGGCGGTGTTTATCGGTAAAGCCGATGCCCACCATGTAGTTGAGAAAATTTGTCACCGGGCGATTGCATTGGATTGCCCATTACAACCGCTGTTGGAAAACGATCCGCTGGTAAGCCAGCATCTTTCGGCGGCGCAACTGACACCGCTGCTCGACCCGGCGAACGCTATCGGCAGCTCGGAACACTTTGTGCGTCAGGTTCTGGCGCGCTATCAGGAGCAGGGAAATGAAAATCCATTATCGCCTTGATGGGCCTGAACAAGCACCGGTGCTGGTGCTCTCTAACTCGTTGGGCACCACGTTATCCATGTGGGACGCGCAGATCGATGAATTAACGAAAAATTTCCGCGTATTGCGTTATGACACGCATGGTCATGGCCAAACCCGTAAGCGGGAAAAGGTGACGTTGTCACAATTAGCTGAGGACGTGATTACGCTACTCGATCACCTGAATATCCCCAAAGCCTATTTTTGCGGTATCTCGATGGGGGGCTTGACCGGCCTTTGGCTGGCCCGCTTTGCGCCGGAACGTTTCCACGCTATCGCCGTTGCCAATACCGCGGCAAAAATTGGTGAGCAGGCCGGCTGGCTTTCGCGTGCGCGAACCGTGCGTAGTGAAGGAATGGATGTGGTTGCGGCGGGTTCGGCGGATCGCTGGTTTAGCCATTACTACCGTCAGCATCAACCGGCGGTTGTTGAACAACTGTGTCACCAGTTGGCGAACACGGATGCCGAAGGTTATGCCGAATGCTGTGAGGCGTTGGCCGCAGCGGACTTACGCGCTGAAGTGGTCGCGATTCAACTGCCGATGCTGATTATCGCCGGCGAACACGACCCGGTGACGACGGTGGCGGATGCGGATTATCTGCATCAACAAATTGACGGTTCATTCCTGGTGACGCTGCCTGCGTCGCATCTCTCAAACGTGGAAGCCAGCGAAGAGTTCACCGCGGCGCTAGCGGCATTTCTGGAGAAAAATAATGAGCGATAACCCACGCTATCAACAAGGCATGGCGGTACGTCGGAAGGTACTGGGCGATGCACACGTAGACCGAACGCTGCAAAAGCTGTCGCCGCTCAATGAAGAGTTTCAGGACTTTATTACGCGCTACGCGTGGGGGGAAACCTGGACGCGTCCCGGTCTCGACCATCACACTCGCAGTATGATCACCATTGCGATGCTGATTGCGCTCAACCGCGAAGCGGAGCTGAAAATGCATCTGCGGGCCTCGTTTAATAACGGCGTCACCCGTGATGAGCTGAAAGAACTGATTATGCACTCGGCACTTTACTGCGGTCTGCCAGCGGCTAACGCGACGATGCATCTGGCACAGCAGGTATTTGATGAGCTGGACGCTGAGAAAGCGTGATCGCTAAGTTATAAAATAAAATGCAGTTCCATTATTATCGGTTCTCAGTTTCTATTTCATGCAAGTGATGGAGAACCGATGACAAGAATACCTTATCTGGGCATGTCGACGCTGCTCTGTATGCCGCTGGTGCTCCAGGGCTGCGCGGCACCGTTGTCGACAGGCACGGCCACCAGGCCGCTGTTGACCTCGCAGGAAGCGGCCCCTTACACCGCAGAAAACTACTTTGCGCAGGGCGGCCTTCGGAGCCAGCCGCAGGGCGCATGGCAGCCCAGCGACATCAACCTTACCGATATTGCGACGCCGTGGCGCGTGGCCGCCAGCGGAGCCCCCTTCACGCGCGTTCAGCAGGCGGTTGATGCTGCTATAGCCCAGCATCAGGGTTCCGAGCGGATTTACATTCGTCTTGAGCCGGGGGTGTATACCGGTACGGTGTATATCCCCGATGATGCTCCGCCCATCACGATTTTTGGCATGGGTAAACAGCCGGACGCGGTGCGCATTGAGCTGGCGCTGGATTCCCAGTTTAGCCCCGCGCAGTACCGCCAGACGGTGAATGCCGATGACTATCCGCCGCATTCACCGGCCTATTATCAATACGCGTTGTGCGCCGGGAAAACCACGGCGCTTATTGGCACCAACTGCGCCGCGGTATTCTGGTCGCAGAGCAACGATCTCCAACTGGTGAATTTGACCATCGCCAACAGCCTGCTCGACACTGTAGACGGCGGGACTCATCAGGGCGTGGCGCTGCGCACCGACGGCGATCGTATCCAACTGCAAAACGTCCGCCTACTGGGGCGGCAGGATACGCTGTATCTCAACGTCAGTAACCGTCGCAACGATGCGCTAACCGACAGAATTAACCGCGTTTATGTCAAAGACAGCTATATCGAAGGCGATGTCGATTACGTTTTTGGCCGAGCCAATACGGTGTTTGAGGGCGTGCATTTCCATACGGTTTCCAGTCGCCAATCTCCAGAGGCCTACGTGCTAGCGCCGAATACCTTGCCGGATAACCCGTACGGTTTCCTGGTGAAAAACAGTCGTTTCACCACTGACGATGGCTATAAAGGAACGTTTAAAGCCAAGCTGGGGCGGGCCTGGGATCAAGGGGCCGGAAAAACGGGATATGTGCCGGGCAAAACGGCGAACGGGCAGGTGTTAATTATGAATAGCGCTATCGACAGCGGCTATGACAGCCTGTCGCCGTGGGGCGCGGCCGCGACCACCGCAAGGCCGTTTAAGGGGAATGCCAGTCCATCGCGGCAGTTGAACGATGTACAGTACAACCGCCTGTGGGAACGGTGATGCGGTAAACCTATTACCTGACCGGCCGCAGAAGTCGTCGCTCGGTCAGGTGATTAGGGTTAAAACGGCAGCGCCCGTGGGGTGGTCTGCAGAGTTACCCAGCGCAGTTCGGTAAACTCATGAATGCCCGCACGTCCG
The DNA here is from genome assembly GCF_001571285.1 of Kluyvera cryocrescens NBRC 102467. GTDB lineage: Bacteria > Pseudomonadota > Gammaproteobacteria > Enterobacterales > Enterobacteriaceae > Kluyvera > Kluyvera cryocrescens. The sequence continues at coordinate 54,254 of NZ_BCTM01000003.1, forward strand.
CCAAAGCGCCCGTAGCCGGAATCTTTCGTGCCGCCAAACGGCATCTGCGCTTCGTCATGCACCGTCGGGCCGTTGATGTGGCAAATGCCGGTTTGCAGATTTTGCGCGACGTTCCAGGCGCGGGCGGTATCACGACTGTAGACCGCCGAAGATAAACCGTAAGCGCTGTCATTGGCGATGTACAACGCGTGTTGCTCATCGCGCGCGCGGATCACGGCCTTCACCGGGCCAAACGACTCTTCGCTCCAGATGCGCATCTCCGGTGTGACGTCCGCCAGCAAGGTCGCGGTCATCATCGTCGAGTTGGCCTTGCCGCCGGTAAGCAGCGTGGCGCCTTTCGCTAGGGCATCATCAATCAGCGCGTTGCAGCGTTCAACGGTTTTGTTATCCACCACCGACCCTAGCAGACCTGCAGGTAGGCCATTCACCCGTTTCACTAAAGCGGCGATAAACGGCTCAGCGATGGCGTCATCAACGATAATGCGTTCGGTGGACATACAAATCTGCCCGGCATTGGCGAACGCGCCAAAGGTTGCGCCAGCCGCAGCCTGTTCGATATCGGCGTCGTCCAGCACCAGCAGCGGCGCTTTGCCGCCGAGTTCCAGCACCACCGGTTTGAGATGCTTCGCGCAGGTCTGGGCAATAATGCGCCCGACGGGCGTGGAACCGGTGAAATTAATGCGCCGGACGCCAGGATGTGCGATCAGCGCCTCAACCAGCGCCGGCGCGTCCTGTGCTGCACAGGAAAGATAGTTCACCACGCCGTTTGGTAAACCCGCAGCGGCCAGTGCTTCGATAATCAGCCCCTGAGTGGCAGGCGACAGTTCAGAGCCTTTGAGGATCACCGTATTACCGCAGGCCAGCGGGGTGGCGATGGCACGAACGGCCAGAATAATCGGCGCATTCCACGGCGCCATCCCGAGCACCACTCCTGCACCCTGGCGAGTGGCCATGGCGAGATTTCCCGGAATATTCGATGGGATCACCTGGCCTTCGATTTGCGTGGTGAGCGCGGCGGCCTCACGCAAAATATCGGCGCCGAGATGCACGTTAAACCCAGCCCAGTGGGGCGTGGCGCCGGTTTCGGCATTCATGGCGGCTACAAATTGGTCGTGACGTTGTTCCAGCTGTTCGGCGGCGGCTAACAGCAGTCGTCGACGTTCGCCGGGTGGCGTGTCGCGCCACTGTGGAAACGCCGCGGTGGCCGCATCGGCGGTGCGCAGCGCATCGGTAAGGGTTGCAGCAGGAGCGCGCGTGGCGGTCTCGCCGGTGACGGGATTGGCGCGGGTAAACGTCTCCGCGTTGGCGGCCGCGCAGGCTTCGCCATTAATGAATAGGGTGCAGGTGAGTGTCATGGAAACCTCTTATTGATTCGGGTAACGGATCGAGTGTAAAGAGGTGCGTCATAGCTGAACATCCATGACGCAGATTTCGCACGCTTTTTTTGAAATTCCGGGAGCGGTTCACATCCTTGTGCCGCCGAGGGTTACTGGAGCAGTGACTGCAGTTGGCGCTGTGCGTGCGGATCTAATTGCAGCAGATTCATCTCTTCACCCGCTTCGGTGCTGCGGGCATACAGCGCCACCAGCCAGTCGTAGACATAGCGCGTCGCCGCATGCACCGGCTGTTCACCCAACTGCGTTAAGCGCGCGCTGCTGGCGGCTGCGCTGTGCGCGAAAATCGCGCTGTCTTTAACGACGCGGCTGGCAGGACGACGATCGGCGGGTAGCTCAGCGTACCCCAGCCAATTGATGAAATCGCCGAGGGTGGCACGCAGTTGGGCGGCCCCCGCCTGCTGCTCGGCGCTGACCCGGCGAAGCTTCTGGGCTAACGCCATTCGCTGACTGGCTGCAATAAGGGTCAGGGTCAGCTGTTGCTGGGTGGCTGGCGTCAGTACCGCATGCGGCTGACGGCTCCACTGGCGCAAATGTTTGCACCACAGGGCATAGGCTTGAGAACCCTGATCCTGATGGAACTGCGCGCTCTGCTGGGGCGTTTCAGGTGCGGCGAAAAGATCGACCACCTCGGTAAACAGCCCGCTGACTTTCTCTTCGCGCTGCTGCTGCACCTGGCACAATGCATCAAAAGCGGCCAGGTCGGGCAGCAGACTTTCCAGCAGCTCACCGTGGTGTGATGCATGGGTTTGCAGTTCACGGATAGCGGTTTGCGCCTGCGCGGCGTGGTTTTCCGTGGTGGCTAACAACGGCTGGCACAGCGCCTGGAGTTGCTGTTGATAGCCGCTGGCAATCGCCGTAAACCGACGCTGGCGCAGTTCAGGTAAGGTGGCCTGCGATAGCCACTCGACGAGGCGCTGTAGGCTGCTGTGATCCAGCGCCTGCAGCGTCCCCCAGTGCTGACCGGGTTTACCCACCAACTGCTGAATGGCTTCATCAAAATGACGCTGATGCACAAAACGATCATCTTCCGGAGTGATAGCCCACACCAGGCCCGGTAGCTTGTTTTCCTGCGCAGGCTGGGTTTCATTCACCCAGCGCAGCAGCGCTTTGGCGGTGGCGGGGATCATCGCGCGCTGGGCCGTGGCGTTACACACCAGCAGAATATCTGGCTGACGTTGCTGGCGAAAGTGATCAAGCAGCCAGCGGCACTTGCAGGCCCACAGCGGCGATTCGCTCGTGGTTTGCGGCACGGGAATATCAAGGATATCCACGTTATCCAGCACGCCGTTTTCAGTGCTCAACACCAGCTCAACGGTCAACAGCGCCAGAGTGGTCGCCGGAATGCTGACCGCGTTCTGATAGCCTTCTGCCGTGAGTGGGTGCACCAATACGGCGTCTTCACTCTCACCGCCGGGTGTCAAAAAAGCATCCATCGGCAGAGTAAAGGCATCCACCAACAAACTCAGCGGCGCCATCACTGCCCGGCGATTGCCCAACTGGTGCAAGGTATGCGCCAGCTTCAGCCATTGTTGCGTCAGTTCCTGCTGTTCACCCCACAGCAGCGACCAGGCACGGGCGCGGGCGGTCAGATCGAGCGACGGCAGCAGGTGGGCGAACTGATACCACAGCGCATCGTCAATTTGCTGGTATGACGTCGGTAGCGTATCGCGCCAGAAACGCGCAATGGCAGCAATTTCAGCGCGGGTAATGCCAGGAACCGGCTGCGGTTGACGCAGACTTTGCCAGCCGCGCAGACGCTGAGCAATCACGCTAGCGTCCGGTGCACGGACATCGCCGCGCTGTATAGCGTGAGAGATAAACAGCTGCACCAGTTCGGCTTCACTCATCAGCATCAGGCGCAGCGGGAACGCATCGTCAGGCGTAGCCGGGTCGCGACTAAAGCGCACCGCCATTTGCGTCAGGCTGTGACCGGGATTGATATGGCTGAAGTAGTCGAGCGTTTTACTGCCCGCCTGGACCGCCAAACGGCCATCGCCGCTGCCGCACAGCGTGCGCAGTAAATGGGCTTTTGACGCCTGCGAATGGCCAAAAAGGGCGATGCTGGCGCGGCGCTGGCTGGCCAATTGGTGGGTTTGCTGTTGGGCGTCGAGACCCAGGAGACGCGTGAGCAGCGCGTCGGCGTCTTCATCCAGCGCGGAATGGGTTTGTCGGGTGACGTTGAGCCATTCCATTACGTTCTGTACAGAGGTCATTTCAGGAATACACTCCCGCTATCAATCCAGTAGTGGCTGCCGCTGTGACGGCGGTCAGCCAGAGTGTTCAGTTTCAGCGTCAGGGCATCCGGCGATACCGGCGTACCGTCCTGCAGCCAGGCGTCGCTGAGGACAAAGGCCTGCGGCGCTTCGTGTTTGCTGCCACCCTCTAGCTTCAGGCGCACCTGAAGTACACCGTCACCGGCAATGGCTTTCGCCAGCTCCGGTGAATTAATGCTCAGCGTATACAGCGGCGTGGCAGGCCAGCGGGTATTTGCCAATTGGCGGAAACCGAGCGTCACGTTGCCGCGCAGTGGGAAATGCAGGCGAGCGTCGAGCTTGGCGCCTGGCTTATCGAGATCGAGATCGTGATACCAGATGTTCTCGTCACGCAGCGTGTTGACGGTTTTATCCAGTACGCCCAAATAGCGCACGGTGGAATAAGCGCCAATATCCGCCGCCTTAAAGTTAAAGTGCGGCAACCGCAGATCCAGCGCCAGGCTACACAGCATCGCACCGACCGCAGCAGTGGATTTCGGGTTGCCGATACGCCCTTGCTGGCTGAACGGATACCACTCGTGAACATGGTATTTATCCAGCCAGACCATGCGGTTCACTGGCACCGGCTGGAGGTAGCGGATCAGTGCCTGAACGCCGGGCAGACAGCCCGGGCGCCCAGTCACCAACAGCACGTCGCAGGCGTAGTGAGAGATGGCCTCACACAGCGCGTGCAGCGGCCCGGCAAGCGTAAATTCACCCGCCAGCATTGCCTGCTGTAGCCCTCTAAAATTCACTTCCAACGGCACTGCCAGCAGATCAAACGACGCGCTGCCCGCCGGTAGCGCATGCTCAATAGCCTGACCGACGTAGTTCATCACATTACGGGTTGGTGTTTGCGGCAGCAGTTCACCAAAGGTGGCATGCAGCCCGGCCAACGGATCCTGAACGTCACATTGCTCCCAGGCAGCGAGAATGGCGTGGCCAATAGGCATGAATAGCTGGAGCGTGGTTTGCTGGCGCAATACCGCCTGCGTGTCCAATCGTCCGGAGTCGCCAAACAGCGTCGCCATCAGGGCTTGAGCATCGTTCACGCCGGATTTTTGCAGCTGGGTTTGCAACGCAGGCAGCACGCAGCGCTGAATAATATCCAGCAGCACGTCGTCACCGGCTATCTTAAACCCTTCGCGGAATAACAGCTGCGGAGTGATTTTGACGTTGCCGCCAATGCCATCGTCCAGTTGATACTGCGCAATCGCCATATCGGTGGTACCACCGCCCAGATCCAGTGAGGCGATACGGAGCGCGCGCCCTGGGGCCTCGCCCGGCTCCGGCTGGCGATCCGGTCGCGCCATGGAGGCGAATAGCGCCTCGGTCTGGCCCGCAAAGTGGGAGATGGCTTCGTTATACAACCACACCAGTTGACCGCAGCTGGCTTCGTCCCATTCCATATGAATTTTCGGGATCGGCACTACGCTTTTTTCCTGGAGGCGTACGCTGGCAAAATCATCGTCCTGCGGGTGCCAGCCCATGGCTTTCCACACCAGCGCGATGGCTTCGAACATACGGCGACGGAAGATCTCACGTTCCTGTTTTGGCATGGCTGACGGCAGCGTGAGGATCAGCGTACGCAGTTGGCGCGGAGAGGCAGGGAAGCCCAAACGTAGGCGAGTGGCAACGCTGTTGATCTGCCCCAGTGCCTGTGACAGGATTTCGCACAGCATATGGGTCATCAGAGTGCTGCGGCTGTACTGCGGTGAGAAGACCGGCATTCTTTCGTCAGGCGGCAGGGTAAACAGCGGCTGCCCCTCATCGTTCATCAGATTCATCAGCGGGAAGGCGGTGGCCAGCGGTTCGCGCTGCGTTTTGCCATTCATCTGGCTGAATCGCCAGTCCTGTACGGTGGGGGTTTCATCCCACAGATAGCGGCGTGGACTAGAGATACCGCTGTAGCCCTCGGTGCCCAAACGCTGCATCGCCAGCTTACGCGCCTCATCACCCACGCGGACCAAAGATGGCCAGATAAAGGCATCTTCACGGCCGCTTTCGACGGAGAAATGCTGTTTGCCAAAGCGTGATTCGGAGAACTCGACGCGGCTGGTAAACAGAGGTTCGTTTAGGTACTGCGGTTCGCTTAGGGAACGGACCTGCAGCTCGGCGGTCTGGCGCAGCCCGTCGTTGGCGTCGCCGTGATCTTCAATAATAACGCCGCAGGTGTGGGTGTTTCCGACGTCCAGAATCAAGTCCACCGGGATTGCCGGGGTGCTGAGCGTAGCGGTGACGATTTTGATCTCCGGCACCGTAAGCTGTTCGCCCAGCAGCGCCAGAATATTCAGCCAGTGGCCCTGATATTCAAAGCTGCGCAGCGCCTGTGCAACGTCGCGCTCGCTGCGGGTTTCGTGTGCCGCCACCGTTTGCTGGAAAACTTCGCGCAGCCAGCCATCAATCCAGGTCTGGTCGAGAAAATCCGCCAGCTCATTGTCGCGCCAGGCCAGCGCAAAACGGGTGCCGTTTAGCAGATCGTTAGCCACCGGCGACAGCGCCGTGGCGGCGTCGTCGCTGATCTGGCTGTCAAAGGCCAGCGTCACGCGGTGAGTATTGCCCGCGCTATCCGGTTCGGCAAGCTTGCGGATCTGCACCCGCGCCCAGTTATCCGGGCCTTCGACGAAGGTTCGCGGCGGGTTAAAACGTAAAAATGGCAGCGGCAGCCACACGCCGTCTAATAAGGTCAGCGAGTGGTGTAGCGGCAGGGTGGATTCGGGTTTTACGACTTCCGGCGGGCGTCCCGGCTCGCCTGGCAGCGTGTGGCGCTGATTAACCACGTCATAGTCGAGACGCAGCAGCGGGCCGTTGGCGGTTTTACGCACGAAGCGGCCGTTTTGCAGCGACTCCTGCGGGCTGAGGCCGAAGTCAAGGAACTGGACGCCGCTATTGGCAATCAGCGTCACGCTTTGTTTGTAATCGCAAAGTGTCACCAGCATGGTTTAGGCTCCGGTCTTTTTAAAGGTCAATGGCACAACCGTTTTGGCGTCAAACCGTGCGGTACAGATAGCCACATTGCTGTTACCGGGTTTACAGCTAATTTCAGGCAGCGGATAGCGCGCGCCATCGCTGCATTGGGCGTTGCCGCGGCTCTTAATCATCAGTTCGCCGTTTTGATGCAGTCCGGAGAAGATTGCCGCTTTGCAGACGATATTGCCGTCGCGAACGACGCGAGCGGTGCCTTTATTGTTTTGAATTTGGTAACGCAAATTCGGTGCTTTTCCGCTGTGGGCATCGTTGATATCCATTTGTACGCGCCAGTTGCCGTTCAGGAAACGGGTCGTCCCTACGCGCATCTGGTCGGCATCCATCACCAGCGCATCTTTCGGGATGGCGGCAATGACCGGCGGTTTTTCCTCCGGCTTAACAACGGGCTCTGGTTTGACGCTGGCCTGATGCAGCGGCAGGGCGGTCACTAATACCGGCATCTCCGGGGCTTTAACCACGACCGGCTCAGCAGCAGGCGCCGCTGCGGTTTGTAATACCGGCTCGGACTCAGCCTGTGTTGATGGGATCATCAGCGGCACGGCAATAGCCACGGCGGCCACCGCAGCTGCCAGCGGAGCGGCCCACACCCAGCGTGACCGGCGCGTTTTCACGGTGACGGCCTCAGCAACAACGGTTTCTTTAACCGCGGCAGGCTCGTCGTTCGCCGCTTCATCGGTCTCGTCCGGCAGCGCGTAGGCATGGAGTAACGGCTCTTGGGGGCTGAGCAACGGTGCATCGGCTTCGCTGAAGGTCACCGCAGGAACATCGGTTTCTTCCACCTGCGGAATTTCAACGTTAAGCGGTTCTTCCGGCAGTTCGGGCTCGACGTAACGCAGGCAGTCGAGAACGTCCTCGCGCGCACCTTCATTCAGGTTTACAAACCCCCAAAAGCTAATGACCGGTTTACCCTCGACGAGAAAAAGATGGTTCTCGCCGGGAAACTGCAGGGATTTTTCGAGCAGGGCACCGAATAACTGTTGCGCGGTCTTCTCCGATTGCAGGCATTTCTTACTGAGGGTGCGGGCGCTATCCTGCAAGCCTTCCAAATAGTGCAGCGCGCGAGTGCGCTGCGTTTCGTCCGCCGCTTTCCAGCCGATCACTTCGCCGGCCACCGGTGAATACCAGTCAACCCGGTCGCCTTCGTCGTTCAACTGCGGTACCGCCAGGCAATCCGCTAAGGCGTATTGCTTGCGTAAACGCAGCGTTTCCCGCACCTGTAATGCGGAATGAAATACGGTTTGTCCGCCGCCGCCTACGGCCTGGAAATCATCAAGACTTCCACTGCGTAAAAGAGTTTTTGCCACGTTCCTGTCCCATAGACTTCTTCACGCCATTACTTTACGCAAAGCGAAATGCAACAAACGGTGAAAGAGAGGGGTAAATAGGGTAATTCTCGTGGCATTGAATGTTTTTACTTAAGTTAAATCTGATGATTAACCGATGAAGAAACCAACAAAAAAAGGTTATTCAGCATAACCTGAGACAAATTGGTTATTTGCCAGTTATCTGGCGCTGTGCTGTTATTAGAGCGTCCTCGCTTATAATAAAATTGAAAGGCATATAACCATGACCACAGGGAAAACGCTCCTGGCGCTAGCACTCAGCGCACTTTTACCGGCAAGCGCCGCTTGGGCGGCAAACAACGACACGCTGATCTACTGCTCCGAAGCCTCACCGGAATCCTTTAACCCGCAAATCGCCAGCTCCGGCCCGAGTTTTGTGGCCAGTTCACAGGTGCTGTACAACCGTCTGATCAACTTTGATCCGGTCAAAAACACCCCGGTGCCATCGCTGGCAACCGACTGGACGATTTCACCTGACGGCCTGACCTATACCTTTACGTTGCGCCAGGGCGTGAAGTTCAACAGTAATAAATTCTTCAAACCCACTCGCGACTTTAACGCCGACGACGTGATTTTCTCCGTCCTGCGCCAAAAGGATAAAGATCATCCGTATCACAACGTCTCGCAGGGTAACTATGAATACTTCAGCGACGTGGGCCTCGATAAGCTGATTAAAGCAGTGAAGAAGGTCGATGATTATCACGTGCAGTTTGTGTTGAACGAACCAAACGCGGCGTTCCTTGCCGACTGGGGGATGGATTTCGCGTCGATTCTTTCGGCAGAATATGCTGATGCGATGCTGAAAAAAGGCACGCCGGAAAACGTCGATAACTGGCCGATTGGGACCGGACCTTACGTACTGCAACAGTACAAAGTCGATTCGCAGATCCGCTATCTGGCAAACCCAAACTACTGGGACGGCCCGGTACCCACCAAACACCTGATCTTCTCCATTACGCCGAATGTCGAAACGCGGCTGGCAAAACTGCAAACTAATGAATGCCAGATTATCCCGGCGCCTTCGCCGGTCCAGTTTGATGTGATCAAAGGTAATCACGATCTGGCGCTGCATGCGGTTGAAGCGCTGAACGTCGGCTATCTGGCGTTTAACACCGAGAAAAAACCGTTTGATAACGTGCTGGTGCGCCAGGCGCTGAACTACGCCACCGATAAGCAGGCTATCGTCAACGCGGTATTTATGGGCTCCGGTACGGTCGCGAAATCACCCATTCCGCCGAATATGATGGGCTACAAAAAAGATCTCCAGGACTACAGCTACAACCCGGAAAAAGCCAAGGCTTTATTAAAACAGGCTGGGCTTGAGAAGGGCGTTGACGTGACGCTGTGGTCGATGCCGGTACAGCGTCCCTACAACCCGAACTCACGTCGCATCGCTGAGATGATTCAGAATGACTGGGCTAAAGTGGGTGTGAAAGCCAAAATCGTCAGCTATGAATGGGGCGAATACCTGACGGGGCTGCGTAAAGGTGAACACGATAGCGCGCTGTATGGCTGGATGTCGGACAACGGCGATCCGGATAACTTTGCGAATACGCTGCTCGGCTGCGACAGCATTAAATCTGGCTCCAACGCCGCGCGCTGGTGCAATAAAGAGTATGATGGCCTGGTGAAGAAAGCGCTGGTATCCAGCGATCCGGCGAAGCGCGCCGCGCTGTATGGCCAGGCGCAGGAAATCTACTACCAGCAGGCGCCGTGGATTGCGCTGGCGAATGGCAAAACCTTCTATGCCACCCGCAGCAACATCAGCGGCTATAGCGTGAGCCTGATGGGCAGTGATTTCTCGAAAGTGAAAATTAATTAAGGAGCGACTATGTCACATCTGGATGAGGTTATCGAACGCGTTGATGCCGCGCTTGATGAGAGCGTGATTACGCATATGAATGAACTGCTGGTGGTCTTAAGCGATGATGCGGCGCTAAGCCGCGAAGATCGTTTTACCCAGCAGCAGCGTCTGCGCGTGGCGATTGCTCATCACGGTAAAAACCAGCAGGAGCTGGAAGAAGCGCGTCGCGAACTGCTCAGCCAGGGCGGCGTGATCCTCTAATTTTACCGCGTGTCCGCCTCCTCGGCCTGTGGGTTGAGGGGGCAGTCCATCTTTGCTAATATAAACCATATGGTATAAACCGATATACCAAATGGAGAATTGGCGATGAAAATGTACACCCCCGCACCCTCCACCCACGCACCAGAACGCCTGTGGCAGTTCGCTGGCCTGAAAAGCGACGACGGCGTACAGCTTATCGAACAAATTTACGATGGCCTCGACGGCGAAGTAGCTGACCGAATCATTCTGTGGTCGAACATTTCGAAGGTTGAACTGCGCCAGATCACCGGCATACCGAGCACCACGTTCAATCGTAGCCTGAAAAGCGGTTTTAACGCTGAGCAAAGCGAGCGCCTGGTGCGCTTTATCCGCGTGATGGACCGCGCCGTCGAGTTGTTTGAAGGCGATAAAGCGGCGGCGCAAAACTGGCTGTACAAGCCGGTTCGCGGGCTCAACTGGAAAAAACCGGCGGAACTGCTGGCTTCTGAGACGGGGGCGGTGGAAGTGATGCGCTTAATTAATCGTCTGGAGCACGGGGTCTTTTCTTGAGGCTTTACCGGCTGACTAAGACCCGTTTTGCCGCTGAAGCCTGGACCGGTAACGGCGCTCGAGACTACGGCGGGCGCTGGAACAGCGAAGGTACACCGATGGTGTATACCACCGGCGCGGCTTCGCTTGCCGCCCTCGAGGTGCTGGTGCATCTGGATGCGTTCCCCGGGCTGGGCGGTTTTTCGCTGCTGGCCATTGATGTGCCGGATAGCCTGATTGTACAAATTGATCCGGCCGCGCTGCCCGGCGGTTGGGACGCGCCGACTGCACCAAAAGCCGCGCAGGCGATAGGCGATAATTGGATCCGCGAAGGGGCCTCGGTGGCACTCGGCGTGCCGAGCGCCATCCTGCCGATTGAGTACAACTTTCTGCTCAACCCGAAACATCACGCCTTTAAAGCCATTGCGGCGAAAGCATCAGTATTACCGTTTGAGTTTGATAATCGGTTGTTTAAATCGCGGGGCTGAGCGGTGCAAAAAGCGACCGCTTAAAACTGACGTCTCGCAACCAGCCACGCCCCGACGATTAACATCACCGCACCGCACACCGGCCCCACCAGCGCTCGCCAGGGAATGCCGTGACTTTTGACAATATCCATCACCAGTCCGCCAATCAACTGGCTGGCGACCAGTACCGCAATAGTGGTGGCCGCCCCGACATACTGATAGCCGCTGATGCTGGCAAACACAAAAAATGACCCCAGCAGGCCGGGAATTAGCGTCCACCACTTGATGGTGGAGACCAGTTCATTCACGCCGGAGAGTCCGTGCTTAATCAGCAAAATCGTCACAAACAGTACGATCCCCACCAGTGAATTGAGCAGCATCGCCACCAAAATTGTGGAGGCGGACTGGGTAATGCGCACCATCAGCGTGTTCTGGATAACCAGGCCAATACCCGCGGCTATCAGGAACGTGAGCGTGAGGGATTGATTCATGCCTTGCCGTCCGGATCCTGGCGGTTATCCAACTGAAGCTGCATGAAGGTGAGATCCAGCCAGCGGCCGAATTTGGTGCCCACCTGAGGCATCTGCCCGGTAGTGACAAAGCCGTGTTTGGCGTGCAGGTGCAAAGAGGCATGGTTTTGTGATTCAATACCTGCCACCATCACGTGCTTACCGCGACGTTTTGCCTCTTCAATAAGCGCAGCGAGCAGGACATTACCAAGCCCTTGCCCCTGATATTCCGGATGAATATATACCGAGTGTTCTACGGTATGGCGAAAACCGTCAAAGTTGCGCCAGTCACCGTAGGAGGCGTAACCGGTAACAACACCGTTTTCCTCGCTCACCAGCACTGGAAAGTTTCCAAATTGGCGCGCTTCAAACCAAGCGATGCGGTTGTCGGTGTCGACGGTTTTATCGTTCCAGATAGCCGCCGTATTGATTACCGCATGATTATAAATGGCCGCGATCGCGGCGCAGTCTTCTTTTGTCGCAAAACGAATAGACATAGTTGCACCCTGTAAGTTGTTCACTATATTATTACGACATGAATACTATTGAAGACAACCTAAATCAGCGAATCGGTGCAAGAATTCGCATTGAACGTGAATCGCGGGGCTGGTCGCTCAGCGATCTGGCTGACCGTGCCAACGTTTCGCGGGCGATGATCCATAAAATTGAACGCGGTGAGAGCAGCCCAACGGCAGCGCTGTTGGCCAAACTGTCCGGCGCCTTTGGCATCAGCATGTCGACGCTGATTGCCCGCGCGGAAATTCAGGAAGGTAAACTGCTGCGGTTTGCCGATCAGCCGGTATGGCACGATCCGCAGAGCCATTATTTGCGCCGTCACGTTTCACCACGCGGTGAGCTGCCTATCGATTTGGTGCAAATTGAACTGCCCACGGGCAGCGATATCCCCATGCCGGCGTCAGCTTACGCGCTGGCGCGCCAGCTGATCTGGGTGCAGAAGGGGGAATTGCTGTTCATGGAAGGGGCCACGGCGCATCGCATGCGGGCAGGGGATTGTCTGGAGCTTGGGCCGCCAAACGATTGTCGTTTTATTAACGACAGCGGCCAGTCTTGCGTTTATCTGGTTGTACGCCTCAACGCTGCGCTATAACTCACTTTAACCGTGGGGTAGACAGTATGTCTGCCTCACTCAATCGTTTCGCTAACAATATTGGCCGGTGAATTTCACTCAGGGAACAATTTTAAAATATATATCGTATTTCCTGAGCAAAAAAAGAGAATGCCAGCTATTAGTTATTATAGGGCTCTGGGCCTATAATATGTGGAGTTAAAATAAACATGCTGGATTTTGCAAAAGCACAACGCATCAGTCTGACGCAACAAGTAGAGAATAATATCAAGAATGCACTCATCATCGGTGCGTTAAAACCCGGTGAACGATTGGTCACGCGAGAAATAGCCGCCAGTCAGGGGATCAGTATTACTCCCGTGCGCGAAGCATTGCTGCGTTTGGTTTCTTCTGGCGCACTTCAGGCCGCGCCGGCGCAGGCGTTTATGGTTCCCGTATTAACGCATTCAGGCTACCGTGAAATTAGTCAGATTCGTAAGAATCTGGAGGGAATGGCTACTGCGACGGCTTCAGCAAAAGTCACCCCTGAAGAGATAGGGGAATTGAATGCGCTTTCCACTTTATTTCATGAGGCGAAAGTTGCGGGCGATATCACTCAAATGTTGAAAGCTAATTATCAATTTCGCTTCAAAATTTATGCCTGTGCAGAAATGCCAACCTTAATGACGATGATCGAACAATTATGGGTTAGGGCGGGCCCCAGCTTTCATTATTTATATTCGAACTCTATAGAAACGTTTCAGCATATAAATATATATCAGCCGTTATTATTAGCATTGGAAAAAAAAGAGCCTGATGCCAGCCATACGGCGATATGCCAGATTATTGATGAGTCCGCGACTTTTTTACAGCAGCAATATCGGCATTGATTTGGGCAAAGAAAAATACGTTTCCGGGTTGCCCCGGAAACGTCAGCGCATTTATTCAAAGCGCCATGCAACGTTAAGACCTACGCCGTAGTTACGTCCGGGTGCCGGTTCGTAGTAGCGGCCGTTGGATTCATTAACGATAACCGATCCAACGTACGAGCGGTCAAACAGGTTATCGACGCGTCCAAACAGATCCATGCTCCAGTTGCCAATCGCAAACTTATAGCCACTGTTCAAGCCGACAATTGTCCATGACGGCGCGCGGGCGGTGTTTTCGTCGTTAGCCATAATATCACTCATATAGCGTACATCGGCACCGGCGTACCAACCGCTTTCAGGTTCATAACCCAGCGATGCAAAGCCCATATTGCGAGCGATGCCGGGGATCCGGTTGCCGTTACAGCTACCATCGCCGCAGACGTCGCTGCGATAGGTGGCGTCAAGCCAGGTCCAGGCGGCTTTGGCGCGCCAGTTTTCGGCGAACTGCTGGTCGAGCGAGAGCTCCATTCCCTGACGGCGCGTTTTCCCTGCATTTTTATAGCTGGTACGCCCGCCGCTGCTGCTGTCGGTGACAATTTCGTTATCGGTATCGGTCTGGAACAGCGCAGCGGTGAACAGGCCGTTACCCACGCGGGTTTTGCTGCCTATTTCCACCGTATCGTTAGTTGCGGGTTGCAGCGCGAAGTTCAGCCCGCTCTGGTCGCCGGAACGGTAGGAGAGTTCGTTAATGGTCGGCGTCTCAAAACCGCGTCCAGCGGAGAGGTAGACGTTCCAGGCATCAGTCACCGCATACTTTAACGATCCGGCGGGCAGCCATTTGTGGTAGCTGGCATCGCCGCTGTCATCACCATTTTTGGCGGTCACATAATAGTCGTTGGAATCAAACCACACCGAGCTGTAGCGCACGCCGGCATCGAGGCTGAGCTTGTCGGTCAGCTGCCATTGGCTTTGCAGATAGGGGTCAAGGTTCCACATCAAATTACGTTCATTGCGGCGCAGATTGCCTTTTTCACCATAAACGGGCGTGCTGCCGTTCATCACGAAGTTTTCGTAACCATGGCGTTTTTCGCTCATGGTCTCGTAATCAAGACCGGTGGTGAAGGTCACCGGCACCAGCAGCTCGCCGCTGTGCGTCCAGCGGGTATCGATACCTTGATAGTGGCGATCGAGATCGATAACACCACCGGCATGCGTCGGTTTAAGCTGCGGGCCAATGGGGATTGACTGATACTGGGTGGTTTGGCGTTCACCGGCGTACATCATTACGCTGAGTGAATCCTGCTCGCTTAGCTGGCGCTCATAGCGCAGCCCCGCTTGAGTCTGTTTGACATCCTTGCGGGTGTTGTACTGGTCGCCACGCGGCGACTGGTGAGGGTTCTGGTGCATCTCGTTATAGCTAAGGCCGCCCGGATCGTTGGCTTTAATATCCACGCTGTTGAACAGTAACGTCAGCTTGCTGGCGTCATTGATCCGAACACCCAGCTTGGCATTGGCGAGATTTTTGCGTGCCGCACTGTGGTCACGATAACCGCGGGTGATGAAACGATTGGTTGACACCGTATAGTCGACATCGCCGGCCTGAGTCCCGTCACCTACCGCGCCGCTGGCTTTCATGCCGTAGTGCCATGTCCCAAAGCTGCCGTAATAACTGCTGGCTTCAAGGGTTGTTGGCTGTTCTCCGGTCTCGGTTTTAACGTTCACTACGCCGCCGGAAGAGTTGCCGTAGAGAGCCGAAAAGGGGCCGCGCAGCACATCAATACTTTCAACGCTGCCAATATCGATGTTCGACGTTTGGCCCTGGCCGTCCGGCATGGTGGCCGGAATGCCGTCAACGTACATACGAATACCGCGCACGCCGAAGGTAGAGCGAGCACCAAAACCGCGGATAGAGAGCTGTAAATCCTGGGCATAGTTCTGCCGGTTCTGAATCTGTAACCCCGGTACCGCGCCCAGCGACTCGGAAAGATTGACGCGCGGAGCCGCGTGACGCATCTCTTCGCCATCGACCACGCTCACCGCGGCAGGGGTATCCAGCTCGGACACGGTCTGCGGCGCGGCGGTGACAATTAATGTTTGTTCGTCATTGGCCCAGGATAGTGGCGAAAAAACAAGCGGCAACAGCAGAGCAGGCAGCGCCGCTGTGCGAACAGTAATGATTTTCATGAAAAACTCGCAAAATGTACCAAATGGAACAACACGGATAGGGTAATACTTTTGTAAATATATTGAAAACTTTAGCAGCATAAATCGTTAAGTACAGGTAATGAAAAGGCAACTATTTGGTACACAGGATTAAGAAAAGCTCCACTTTACATAAATTAATGATTACTATTCGCATCTATAAAACGCGGTGCAACGACGCCGCGAAGTCTGAAGCGATGTGAAGCGTAAAAAAATAGTTCATCAAAGGGAGTCGTCATGTCATTACGTCAATTGTCCGCACCACGCCTGCGCCGTTCTCTGTTGTTGAGTGCATTTCTGCTGGCGGGGAGCTTTAGCGCACATGCCGCAGACGAAATGCTGCGCAAAGCGGTGGGTAAAGGGGCATATGAAATGGCCTACAGCCAGCAGGAAAACGCGCTGTGGCTGGCCACCTCACAGAGCCGGAAAACCGATAAAGGCGGCGTGGTCTATCGTCTCGATCCGGTGACGCTGGAAGTGACTCAGGCTATTCACAACGATCTGAAGCCGTTCGGCGCAACCATCAATGGCAAAACCCAAACCCTGTGGTTTGGCAACACCACTAACGGTTCGGTGACCGCTATCGATGCGAAGACCAGCGACGTCAAAGGACGCCTGGTGCTGGAAACCCGTCAGCGTAGTGAGACCGTGAAGCCGCTGCAACCGCGCCAGTTGGCGGTTGATGAGAAGACCAACACCGTTTACATCACCGGCATCGGCAAAGAAGGCAGCGTAGTGTGGGTGGTTGATGGCGACAAAATTGCGCTGAAGACCACCATTGAAGGAACCGGCAGCTTCGGTACTGGCCTGGCGGTGGATTCTGACAAACAGCGTCTGTACGTGACCAACGCCGACGGTGAACTCATCACTATCGATACCGCGACCAACAAAATTGTCACTCGCCAGAAACTGCAGGACGACGGTAAAGAGCACTTCTACATGAACATCAGCCTGGATAAAGACGGCCAGCGTGCGTTCATCACTGACTCTAAACAGCCGGAAGTGCTGGCCGTTAACCTGAAAGACGGCAAAGTGCTGGCGAAGATCGACACCAAAGAAGGCCTGGCGGTGCTGTTTAACCCAGCGCGTGACGAAGTCTATGTGACTCAGCGTAAAGCGGGTACCGTGACGGTTATTGACGCGAAGTCCTACAAGGTGACGAAAACCATCCAGACCCCAACCTTCCCGAACAGCCTTGCGCTGTCTGCTGATGGTAAAACGCTGTACGTCAGCGTGAAACAAGAGTCCACCCGTCAAAAAGAGGCCACCGCGCCTGACGACGTGATTCGTATCGCGCTGTAATCGGCATAGCAGGGAGGCGCCCGGCGTCTCCCTGACCCTCTGGATTTATCTTCTGTTACATCCCTTATCTATCCCATTTTGCGCTATTGGGCATACAATACATTCAACAAACCATACAGATAGTGTGGATAGAAAACGGAGAGAGCATGAAAAAGTCTTTATACGTGATGGGGGCGGGAGCAATCTTACTGGCGCTCGCGGGCTGTTCCAGCAACTACGTGATGACCACCAAAAGTGGGAAGACGATTGTCACCGAAGGTAAACCGCAGCTCGATAAAGAGACCGGTATGACCCGTTACGTTGATCAGGACGGCAATACCCGTGAAATTAACAGCAGCGACGTCGCGCAGCTGATCAAAGATAACTGATATTTTAGCGACCGCGCTTACGATACTCGCCTGGCGAGATGCCGAACCGCTGCTTGAAGGCGGTCGAGAAATGGCTGTGGTCGCTGAATCCCCAGCGGTAACCGATTCCCGCCAGTTTCTCATCATCATGCGCGCTCTGCAGTGCCTGGGCACAGAGATCCAGACGCCGATTCTTGATGTATTGCGCCACCACCAAACCTTTATCAGCAAACAGCCGGTACAGGCTTCTCACCGACATTCCGGTTTCCCCCGCCAGCCACTCCGGGCGCAGGTGCTCTTCCTGAATAGCATCATCAATCAGCGCCATAATCCGTGAAAATTGCTTCTCACGCCGTGATGGCTGCACTTCCTGACGGTGCAACATTGGGCGCAGAAGACAGACAATTGCATCCAGCGCGGCTTCGCTTTCGCTGGCCGACAGCATCGGGCTGCTCATGCTTTCATGCAGCAGGCGTTGGCTCAACTGAACCATCGGTAGGGATTTTTCCAGGCGGGTCGCAACGCTGATACCGCTGCCGCGCAGCTGGTTTTCCAGCATCTGACGCGGCAACAGCAGGGAAACCTGGCGGGACGTTTGCTGCCAGAGAATCGAACAGGGGCGGGAAGCATCAATCAGCGTCATATCGCCAGCTTCCAGATTCACCTGACGTTCCTCTTGCTCAATGCTGGCCTGGCCGGAGAGTTGAAACACGGTGTAAAACCAGGCGTCGTTACCGCCGCGGATCTCCTGGCGCGTACGATAGAGATTGACGTTACGCGAGGTGACGGTGCTGAGCTTCAGGCTGCCCGCGTAGCTGGTATCGATCTCACCGTGGAAATCGCCCTCCAGCGGACGGGCGGCAAAATGCCCGCAGACCTGATTAATCTTCGCCAGCCAGTTGTGATATGTCTCGCCGCTGTCTACCGCTGCCATACGCCATCTCTGCAATGAAAATGTGTGGTTATTGTTGCATTAATGTTGCCGTAAACAAGGGCGGCGACGGGAATATATGAAAGAACTATTACCTGCCACACATTTCTGACGGTGCAATCTGTTGAATTGCGGCGTCTGTCACAGCGGCAACAGCGAATGTCACAGAGACAAAAGCGCCATTGCGCGACGCGCCGTAGACTGAAAAGACTATCCGCGAAGAATAAGGAGACGATATGTCCGCACAACAAGTAGCGCTGCTTGCCAGCGTACAGCAATTCTTAGACCGTCAGCATGGCCTCTACATTGACGGTGCGCAGCAGGCGGCCGAAAGCGAAAAACGTCTCACCGTGTGGAACCCGGCGACCGGGCAGGCGATTGCCAGCACGGCGGATGCCAGCGCACAGGATGTGGACCGGGCCGTCATGTCGGCATGGCGCGCCTTCGTTTCCCGCAGTTGGGCCGGCCGTCCCCCCGCCGATCGCGAACGCGTGCTCCTGCGGTTTGCCGATCTGGTTGAGCAACACGGGGAAGAGCTGGCACAGCTTGAGACGCTGGAACAGGGCAAATCGATCAATATCTCCCGCGCCTTTGAAGTGGGCTGTACCCTGAACTGGATGCGCTACACCGCCGGCCTGACGACCAAAATCAGCGGTCGCACCCTCGACGTATCAATTCCGTTCCCGCAGGGCGCACGCTATCAGGCGTGGACCAAAAAAGAGCCCGTGGGCGTAGTTGCCGGGATTGTACCGTGGAACTTCCCGCTGATGATCGGTATGTGGAAAGTGATGCCTGCGCTGGCTGCGGGTTGTTCAATCGTGATTAAACCATCGGAAACCACGCCGCTGACCCTGCTGCGCGTGGCGGAACTGGCGACCGAAGCGGGGATCCCAGATGGGATCTTTAACGTCGTCACCGGCAGCGGCGCCGAGTGCGGCGCGGCATTGACCTCGCACCCACACGTTGCCAAGGTCAGCTTTACCGGTTCAACCGCAACAGGCAAACAGATTGCCCGCGTGGCAGCCGACCGCCTGACTCGCGTTACTCTGGAACTGGGGGGCAAAAACCCGGCCATCGTGCTGAAGGACGCGGACCCGCAGTGGGTTATCGAAGGGCTGATGACCGGCAGCTTCCTCAACCAGGGGCAGGTGTGTGCTGCTAGTTCGCGTATCTATATCGAAGCGCCGATCTTTGACACCCTGGTCAGCGGCTTTGAGCAGGCGGTGAAATCGATGTCCGTGGGGCCAGGGATGCTGGAAACCACCCAGATCAACCCGGTGGTGTCCAAAGCCCACTGTGCCAAAGTCGCGGCCTATCTTGACGAGGCCCGCCAGCAAAAAGCGGAACTGATTAGCGGTAACGTTGGCCCGGATGCGCAAGGGTTCTATATCCCGCCAACGCTGGTGATTAACCCGGACGCAAATCTACGCCTGACGCGGGAAGAAGTGTTTGGCCCGGTGGTTAATCTGGTGCGTGTGGCGGATGGTGAAGAGGCGCTGCGCCTTGCCAACGACAGTGACTTTGGCCTGACGGCAAGCGTCTGGACCCGCGATTTGACACAGGCGCTGAACTACACCGACCGCCTGCAGGCGGGCACCGTGTGGGTGAACAGCCATACGCTAATCGATGCGAATCTGCCGTTCGGCGGCATGAAGCAGTCCGGTACCGGGCGTGACTTCGGGCCTGACTGGCTGAATGACTGGTGTGAAACCAAATCGGTGTGCGTGCGCTATTGATCGATTGGTAATATATTGGTTGACGACAACCTGCCTGGCTCCGAAAAGGGGATAGGCAGGTTGATGAAAAGCGGTACAGGGTAGTAAGGATCACACCAGACTCGGTAATATTATAAACGAGATGTTTGTCAAGCAATTCTCTTTTCACCGCATCCGGTTAAAAATCCAATTTAGACATCGTCTTATTTTCAGGCGATAACTCAATCTAGACCTCTATTAATAAGATGCAACTTGTTGTTTGCTTTAAGAAGGATTTCACATACTTCAATATTTTCCTTGGCTTTTTTGTCTTTGCTGATTTGTGTTTTCAATGCCTTAAAGTTTCTTAGCTCATCTTTCCTGCCTGTGTCGATCCAGTACACTAGCTTTATCTTCACATTGTTCTTTTTAACGAACTCTAAAATTATATTCGTACAACTCTTACAGGGAATCCTTTCTGTTACCATAAGAACCGTATCAAAATCCAAATACTTGTTATTAATGATATCTTGAAGAATGTTGATTAAAATTCGTTCAGAGTCATGAAGATGGTTTTCTTTACCGCCATAGTAAGGCTGAATTACATAGCACTCGGATTCAGGATATGGTAATGAAACCCATATCGGGTCCTTATATCCATGCCTAAAGTTATCTTCATCTCCGCAACCAATTAGTGATGCTATATGGCTTGGAGTTGTTGAACCAGTAATATAAGACTCAAATTGTATTTCCCGTAAAATTTGGTAGGAATGAATACTCCCGGCAATATGACAATTGGATACCACTTGATCATCTTTTATCAAGGAACAAACGGCAATATTTCCTTCTAAAGTGTTTTTTAAGTTACTTTTATCCACGATCCCGATAAATTCAGGATCTTCCTCTAGCAATTGTTTCTCATAATCTCTATATTCTAAAATATGATTGAAGCAATTAATTAATTCATCGGAGTATTTGTTTAATAACATCGGGGCTCCTTTTTGAACCAGTTGAATCACTGTTGTGGTCATATTTACGCTCATTGAAAACGATAACCTCATAAATCAGGATATTATGGCACGTAAACATGGGAGAGAAATGAACAGGCACAAAATCCTACTAATTTTAGGGGATTCAGCGAGATGTCCATCACCGTCAGGTGTGTTTCAGGAACTTGAGCAGTCTACTCATTGCTGGACTCAGCGCTGCCTGGCTTTTAAAACACAGACAGATTTTCCGTTTTGCCCAAGGGTCGGTTAATAACCGTTTCGTAAACGGAAATTTATGCCGAAATCGGTCGGCCACCGACTCCGGCACAATCCCCACGCCGATGCCATTACTGACCATTTCGCAAAAACCGTCAAAGCTGCTCATTCTGATGCGATAGTTCAGGTGGTGACCGAGTTCGGCGGCATGCTGACTGATGTTTTCCTGAAGCGCATTGCCGGGATACAGCGCAATAAAAGGCTCCGTCACGACGTCTGACAGCGACAGGCCATCGGCGTGAGAAAGCGGATGGTGGGGAGGGACAATAAGAACCAGCCGGTCATCGGCAATCGGTGTTAGCGTAAGATCCTGGGCATTAACCGCGTCGGAGACCAGGCCCGCCTCTGCGATGCCGGAAGCGATAAGATGCACAATATCAACGCTGGTTCGTTCTTCAAGTTCAATAGCCAGACTGGGGTGTTCGGAAAGCCATTTGCTGAGCCTTGGCGGCAGAAATTCGGCGATGGCTGCCGTATTGGCATACAGTTTAATTTTCCCCCGGGAGCCGTTGGCAAAGGCGGCCAGTTCGGCTTTCAGTTGCTCCCGCTGGGTCAAAATCAGCCTAGCGCGCTGGGCGAAAATCTGACCGGCGTCAGTCAGGCCAATCCCGCGGGGGTGACGTACCAGCAGGCTCACGCCCGCGTCCAGCTCTATATTTTTTAACCGCTCGCTGGCGGATGCCAGCGCCAGATTCGCCCGTCTGGCGCCGCCAGTAATGCTGCCCGCATCCGCAATACACACGAACAGCCTCATATCGGCAATATCTAATCTCATCACGCTCATCCTGCTTGCCTTCGGAATAACCGAAGCATGGCCCGTAGATACCAGATTGTCCACCGCCGACTGGCCGGGTTGAATAGGTGAAACGTTAAGGGCAAGGAAAATAAAATGGGTGAAGGGCTGTATCTCTACCTGCTGGCGGTGTTTATGCTCGCAGGCTTTGTAAAAGGCGTAACCGGGATGGGCCTGCCGACGGTCTCAATGGGGCTGCTGGGGGTTGTGATGCCGTTACCGGTTGCCGCCGCGCTGCTGGTCATACCGTCGTTTGTCACCAATGTGCTTCAACTCTTTACCGGGGCATCGGTATGGCGGATCCTTCGACGTTTGTGGCCGATGATGGTACTGATTGTGCTGGGGACGGTCGTGGGGGCTTCGCTGCTCATCAGTATCTCTCCGGTCTGGTCGTCATTGGGACTAGGGGGAGCGCTGATCGTTTACGCGATCTATGCCCTGGTTTCTCCCGAGCTGACGATTTCCTCGGCGAGTGAAAAATGGCTTTCGCCGTTGGTCGGAGGGATGACCGGGCTTATCGCTGGGGCCACCGGCGTATTTGTGATGCCCGCCGTGCCATTTCTGCAATCACTGGCGTGGAGTAAAGAAGAATTGGTTCAGGCGCTAGGGCTGTCGTTTACGGTGTCGACGATTGCCCTGGCGATCGGCTTGTATCACCATCATGCCTTGCCAATGCAGTCATTTTTGCTGTCACTGCTCTCGCTTGTTCCGGCGCTGATGGGAATGTGGTGCGGGCAAAAGGTCAGGGCGCGGATCGGTGCCAAACGGTTCAGGCGCTGCTTTCTGCTGTTTCTGCTGGTACTGGGCAGTGAAATCGCGTTACGGCCCTTAATTTAGTGACAGCGATGACAACCGCGAGGGCCGGCAAACCCGGCTCTACGGGATCCCGTTTTAAGATGCGGACGCTCAGGATTTTAGCGCCGAAATAATCGCGGCTTCCATTTTTTGTGGGGAGGTAAACGGTGCAAATCGCTTGAGCGGTTTGCCGTCGCGGCCGATCAGAAACTTGGTAAAGTTCCACTTGATCCGCCCGCCCAGTACGCCAGGCAGTTGGTCTTTCAGGTAACGAAATATCGGATGCGCGGCGTGGCCGTTCACCTCGACCTTTTCGAACATTGGGAAGCTGACGCCATAGTGAATATGACAGGTCTGGGCGATATCGTCAGCGCTGCCGGGTTCCTGCTGACCAAACTGGTTGCACGGGAAGCCCAGTACGACCAGCCCCTGGGGCGCATATTTTTGGTATAGCGCCTCCAGGCCAGCGTACTGCGGCGTAAAACCGCAATGGCTAGCGGTATTGACCACCAGAATCAATTTTCCCGCGTAGTCCGCCATTGAAACGGGTTCACCGCGCAGGCTGTTGGCCGTCAGTTGATGGAATGGCGTCATGGTGGGGTCCTCTGTGCTGAATCGGGTTGTCATCAGTGATTGCTTAGGAATGACGGGGGCCGTTTTTGATAATTTCATCGATATAAGGCAGGGGTTTACTAAACAGGTATCCTTGCGCGAAATCACAGCCCAGCGCCTGAAGGCTTTCCAGCTGCTCTTGGGTTTCAACACCTTCGGCAACGACCTTCATACTGAGGGATTTCGCCATACTGGTGATAAGCTTGATGATATTCAGAGCGTCTTCCTGAGTCGATATCGACGTTACAAAGGATTTGTCGATTTTAATTTTATCGAAGGCCAGTCGACTCAACCGTGAAAGGGAAGAGTACCCGGTACCAAAATCATCAATGGAGATTGTCACCCCCAGCGTTCGGAGTTTATTCAGAGTGTTCATCGGCGAATTGCTTTCAGAAAAGACTGACGTTTCCGTGACTTCCAGTTCAAGCCGGTCAGCCGCAAGCCCTGTCTCTTTCAGAATCGACAGGACGATCCCGGAGAAGGCTTTGCTGCCCAGTTGGACCGGCGAGACGTTAACTGAAATTTTCGCCGGAATAGCCCACGAAGCGGCTTCCCGACAGGCTATTTCGAGTGCCAATTTGCCCATCTCATTAATCATGCCCGTTTTTTCAGCCACCGGAATAAAGCTATCCGGCGACAGAAGACCTTTTCGCGGATGATTCCAGCGGAGAAGGGCTTCGTAGCTGTATATTTCACCGCTAAACGAATCGACAATGGGTTGGTAATAGACGGCAAACTCGTTATTTACTAATGCCAATGACATATCGTGTTCAAAAGTCCTGCGTTCTTGCAGTTTTTCTAACATACTCTGGCGGAAAACTTTGATCTTACCGGAACCTTCATTTTTGGCTTCATACAGCGCGAGATCGGCGAATTTATATAGGTAGTCGGAGCGGTGTTCAGTCTCTGAGTTAACGATACCCACGCAGGTGGTAATATTGATAATCGTGTTATAGATAGTGTACGGCTGGTTTATCGCCGCACATATTTTTTGCGCTTTTGAAACGGCGGTATTCTCCGTCATGCCGCTGGAGATAAAGGCAAACTCATCGCCGCCTAAGCGATAAAGAGTGCCTGAATTCAGATCCATCGACATCAGACGCTGGGAAATTTGGCGCAGCAGTATGTCACCAACATCATGCCCATACGTGTCATTGACCTCTTTGAAACGGTCTAAATCAAACAACATCACCGTAACTGCGTGATTGTTTTTTTCGGCCAGCGCGATGGTGTTATTCAAATTCTCCCAGAAGAAATGACGGTTGTTCATCTCGGTCAGTGAATCATGGTAGGCGTCATATTCCAGTCGGGCATTCTGGATTTGCAGTTTCTCTTTCGATTTTTGCAGTTCTTCAGCAAGATTTTTAACCTGCAGGTGCGCCTGGAGGATGTTCCTGTTCTGATAGAAGATGAGAATCCCAAGTATCGCACTCAATATTATCAGCAGCACCGAGGTTGCTGAGTAAATAAAGTACAGCGTTCGAATCTTGAGGTTGGCGTTGGTAATCGAACTTATATCTTTATCCAATGCACCGGAAGAAAGGCGGCCGAGCGGCGGATCGAGGTCGTGCATCACTTTGAGGTATTTCTGAAGCTCAGGGCGGCTCATTTTTTCGAGGTGAAGATCCAGATATTTCAGTATGTCTTCAAGCTGGATGGCCAGGTCATGATGTGCCTTATTGCTTGCAATATAATGACCTAAATCGCCTTCTTTCATCAAATCACTCTGGCTGAGCATGATGTCGAGGCGCAGGCGGACATCATCGACCGACATGGTGTCATCAATGGTGTAAAGTCCAAGCCACGACTCAAAACGGTAATATTCTGATACCAGTTGTGCAGCAGACCAGGAGTCGGTGTAGTGAGTCAGTTTCTGTAACTCTTGCTGTCTTTCGTGCACAAGAAAAGAGATATATCCTGTCGATATAAAAAGGAAAAAAATGATGCCAGCCAGTATTCTGTTCATATTACGCTTGTGAACTCCTACTCAATATCCATTTTACTGACTTGCCATGCCGATCTTGAGTAGTAGATCTGAGTATTCAGCTCAGGGAGACTGTCATAGGGATACACCACGAACAGCGGGCCTTTATCACGGATGCGCATATACTCTCCGTCGATTTTTAACGCCAGAATGACATTGTATTTTTTGAAGTCGCTGAGTGGGATGAGGGTGGTGTAGTCATTGAGCGCGGTGATCTTCACGATCGTCCCTTTTGCTCCGACATAATCCATCAGTTTTTGCAGCGAGATACCCGTAAAAGTCGTACGGCCATTATACCAGGGAGAAGTAGTCTGGAAGCTCACCGTACCCAGTTTCTCAAGGCTGGCGATATCCAGCAGGGCTTTCCCGCTTTCGTTGGTATTTTCTATTTTACCGGACATGGTTAAAATGACTTTACCGGTCGGTTTGGCCAGTTCACCCGCCCAGACGTGCGCGGAGACCACAAAGCTTAACAACATAACAATTAATCTCATTCTAACCTCTGCTCTCTGTCGGATGATAAAGAATTATAATTTAGTTATCATGCTATTAATATAAGCTACCTGATCAATATTGATGTAATAATTTGATTTATTTTTTAAATTTTAAAAATCAATGAGTTAGGTTTGTTTGTTTTATTATTCATGATTAAGAAAATCCGTCGTTGTTATTTGTTATAGGCTAATTTTTTTACGCTTGTACAAAAAAGAAGCCAGCGCATTAGTTAGTATAAGTAAATACGCACAAATATAGAGGTTTATTTTTATGTAACCCCATAGCCTCTTTTCTTTGTGTGAGACGGCGGGGCTGAAAGAACTGAATCTGTAGACAAAAGCAGAATTAGATAACAAGACATCCGGGGAATAGAGAGGCTTTCACCAATAGATGGCGGTAATGACTCCAACTTATTGATAGTGTTTTATGTTCAGATAATGCCCGATGACTTTGTCATGCAGCTCCACCGATTTTGAGAACGACAGCGACTTCCGTCCCAGCCGTGCCAGGTGCTGCCTCAGATTCAGGTTATGCCGCTCAATGCGCTGCGTATATCGCTTGCTGATTACGTGCAGTTTTCCCTTCAGGCGGGATTCATACAGCGGCCAGCCATCCGTCATCCATATCACCACGTCAAAGGGTGACAGCAGGCTCATAAGACGCCCCAGCGTCGCCATAGTGCGTTCACCGAATACGTGCGCAACAACCGTCTTCCGGAGCCTGTCATACGCGTAAAACAGCCAGCGCTGGCGCGATTTAGCCCCGACATAGCCCCACTGTTCGTCCATTTCCGCGCAGACGATGACGTCACTGCCCGGCTGTATGCGCGAGGTTACCGACTGCGGCCTGAGTTTTTTAAATGGCGCAAAATGGTGTTGAGGCCAACGCCCATAATGCGGGCGGTTGCCCGGCATCCAACGCCATTCATGGCCATATCAATGATTTTCTGGTGCGTACCGGGCTGAGAAGCGGTGTAAGTGAACTGCAGTTGCCATGTTTTACGGCAGTGAGAGCAGAGATAGCGCTGATGTCCGGCAGTGCTTTTGCCATTACGCACCACCCCGTCAGTAACTGAACAGGAGGGACAGCTGATATAAACAGAAGCCACTGGAGCACCTCAAAAACACCATCATACACTAAATCAGTAAGTTGGCAGCATCACCATAGATGGCGTGCTTAATCCGTCATTCGCTATTTGCGCCCGCAGTGAGCGAGGCGCAAAACGATGTTTTCTTTTGCACTGCACTTTGAACGCTGCCGCACCGTGATGCGGAACCGACGGTTAGGCACGCGCCCAAGGCTGCAATCGTCGGTTTAACAGGCGCATCGCAGCGATGATAAAAACGGATTATCGCTAACGGCGCAGCGTTAACAGATCCTCAATCAAGCCAGGGCCTGTAGGCTGCCATGCCAGACGTTCTCGGGTGAGCGCACCGGAGGCCGACATATCATGCGCGATAAGCTGACTCATCCAACCAAAGTGCTGCTGGGCGTCTTTGGCGGCGATACGCTTAACGGGGACATTCAGTACGTAGCCAATCACTTCTGCAAGGGTACGCATGGGAATACCTTCTTCCGCCACCGCGTGATAACGGCGATTGTTGATATTGCCCTCCAGGGCGCGTAGATAGACGGCGGCTACATCGCTGACGTGCACCGCTGCCCAGCGGTTTTGTCCTTCCTCCACGTATCCGGAGACGCCTGTTTGCCGGGCGAGTTCGATAAGCGGGGTGATCAATCCTTGTTTATGCGTGTCATGAACTTGCGGTAGGCGCACGACCGAGACGTTAACGCCGCGCTGTGCAACCGCAAGCCCCGCTAATTCTGTCGCCCGGCGCGGGTTGGGATTTTCCGCATTAAAGTTGTCTTCAGTAGCCAGTGCATAATTACCGGGCGATCCCATGGCGACACCCGACGTTATAATCAGTGGTTTTTGCGTCCCCTCCAGCGCGGTACCCATCGCATCAATGACGCGGTAGTCGTGTTCGCAGTTGGCGACAAATGTCGAAAAATCATGATTAAAGGCGGTATGAATCACGCCGTCGGCCAGGCGAGCGCCGCGCTGTAGGCTATCCAGAGAGTCAATATTGCCAAAGTGCACTTCAACCCCGGAGGCCATGAGCTGTTCAGCCCCTGCGGTAGTTCGGGTTAAACCCAGCACCTGATGGCCTGCAGTCATGAGTTCGCGGGCCACCCGTGAACCAATAAACCCGGTCGCACCGGTCAGAAAAATACGCATCGCTAAATCCTTGAGGTGAGTGAAGGCTGAGCGCCCGTTGACCATGACTATAGGGGCCCGCCTAAATACGATCTATGATTGAAAGTCGCTATTAATCGTCCCATCGTCTCGAGGTCGTATGGATCCGCTTTCAGAACTCTTATCGTTACTCAAACCGCAGAGCTACGCGTCAGGTGGACTCGCACTGTCTCAAAACATGGCAATTTCCTGGCCTGATCATCAAGGGATCAAGTGCTATAGCGTGGTTTCCGGTCAATGCTGGTTATCCGTCGAGGGTGTTGCTGACAAGCGGCTGCTGACGGCCGGGGATTGCTATCTTATGCCGCCAGGGCCATCGTTTACCCTCGCAACCAGTTTGTCGGTTGAACCCGTTGATTTTGCGATTATTGTTGCAGAACAGCGACGGGTTAATACCGCAGATGGCGGGGGGCCTGGCGGCTGCTTTGTCGTTGGTGGCCATTTTGTGCTGAGCGGCCATCACGCCAATATGTTATTGGGAGCTCTGCCGCCGATTGTGCATATTCAGAAAGACGCCGATAAGGCGGCAGTGCGGCGTTCGATTGAACAAATGGCTGAAGAGGTGCTCAATCCGCAGCCCGGAAGCGCTTTGATTGTGCAGCAGATGGCGTATGCGATGCTGATTCAGGCGCTGCGTTTACACCTTGGTGATGCCAGCCGTGACAAGGTGGGCTGGCTTTTTGCTCTCGCGGATAGGCAACTGAGCGCGGCAATTAGCAGTATGCACAGCGATCCCGGCCGTCAGTGGACGCTGCAAATATTGGCCGAAAAGATCGGTATGTCTCGCTCAAGTTTCGCTAAACATTTCAAAGAAAAAGTAGGGAGTGCACCGATGGAATATCTGACTCGCTGGCGTATGTTGCTGGCCTGTGAGCGGCTAAAAAATACCGATGATTCGGTCATGCGAATTGCTAACGCGCTGGGCTATGAGTCTGAAAGTGCATTTGGAAAAGCTTTTAAGCGGGTAATAGGTTATTCACCCAGACAGCACCGTTAGGTGAAGACGAAAAAAATCCACGCGCGGGCGTGGATTTTAGCGTGAGAACGCAGGGTGTGGATTAGCGTTCACGGCTTGCCATTAACAGCGCGAGGTCAACGAGGCGATTGGAGAATCCCCACTCGTTGTCATACCACGCCAGAATCTTGACCATATTGCCGCCAATCACCAGCGTTGACAGCCCGTCGATAATGGATGAACGCGCGTCCCCCTGGTAGTCGCTGGAAACCAGCGGCTCGTCGCTATAACCAAGGATCCCTTTTAATGGCCCGGCTGAGGCGGCTGCACGAAACGCGTTATTCACCTCGTCTATCGTCACATCCCGTTCGAGCGTGACGGTCAGGTCAACGATCGACACCACCGGTACCGGCACGCGCAGCGAGTAGCCGGTTAAGCGGCCATCCAGTTCAGGGATGACTTTACCCAGCGCCTTTGCGGCACCGCTGGAGTAAGGCACTATCGACAATGCGGCGGCGCGCGCTCCGCGAAGGTCTTTTTCCGGTTGGTCGTGCAGTGCCTGGCTGTTGGTGTAGGCGTGAGTGGTGTTCATCAAACCATGCTTAATGCCAAAATGCTGATGCAGGACCTGCGCGGCAGGCGCCAAACCGTTGGTGGTGCAGCTACCGTTGCTGACCACGTAGTGTTTTTCCGGGTCGTAGAGGCCATCGTTAACGCCCATCACGATAGTCAAATCATCGTTTTTACCGGGGGCGGAGATAATCACTCGTTTGGCGCCACCGCTGTGGATATGCACCGCTGCCTTGTCACGGTCAGTGAAGAAGCCGGTGGCTTCGATGACAATATCGACTTCTGCCTGGCGCCACGGAATGTTGGCCGGGTCGCGTTCGCTGAAAACGGTAATTGCTTTACCGTCAATCACCAGTTTTTCTTCATCGGCGGTGACGTCAGCGTCAAGTTTGCCGAGCAGCGAGTCGTATTTCAGTAGATGCGCCAGCGTTTTACTGTCTGTCAGATCGTTAATGGCCACAATCTGAATTTCCGGATTGCCCAGCGCTGCGCGCAGAACGTTGCGTCCGATACGGCCAAAACCGTTAATACCGACCTTTACCATGATTCACTCCTTATCTGTTGTCTCTGGCATTACTGTAGGTCGGTCGCCATTTGGCGTAAATGACAAAAAAGGATCACATTACGCCATTTTGCGACAGTGAAAACGCTGGCGATATTCACCTGGTGTTAGGTGAAGCTGTTTTTCAAAGAGCCGCCGCAGGTTAATGCTGCTGCCAAAGCCCGTTTGCTCGGCGATGCGATCCAGCGTTTCGCTCGTTTGCTCCAGACGCTGGCGGGCTGCGGCTAACCGTGCTTCGGCGACGTAGCGCGCCGGTGAAGCGCCTGTTTCTCGGGTAAATACGCGGGTGAAATTTCGTGGACTCATGGCGACTTTTTCCGCCAGCTTTTCGACGCTGAGGTCGGCAGTAAGGTTCTCCAGCAGCCAGGCCAGCAGATCGTTAATGGGGCCCAGGGTGCTGGTTTGCTGCAGTTTATAGCGGCTAAACTGTAGCTGGCCGCCGGGACGGCGCAGGTACATCACGAAGTCCTGCGCGATGTCGCGCGCCAGGCTAAAACCGTAGTCTTCTTCAACCAGCGCGAGCGTCAGGTCAAAGCCGGAGCTGACGCCGCCTGAGGTCCAGATGTGTTCATCCTGAATATAGAGCGGACCGCCTTCGACGCGCACCTGCGGATATTCCGCCTGCATGGTTTCCAGGAGCTTCCAGTGGGTGGTGGCTCGCCTGCCATCCAGCAACCCGGATTGCGCCAGCAGCATCGCTCCGCCGCAAATGGACGCAATCCGGCGGGCATGCGGAGCCGCAAGCCGCAGCCAGTCAACCACCGCGACGCCTTCCTGCGGATTCTGGCCTCTGCCGGTGATGATGATGGTATCAAGAGGGTCGCGCGGATCTATCTCATGTAAGCGATGATCGGCCAGCAGATTTAAGCCCGACTGCCCGTGGATCACCTGGTGAGGCTGGGTCGTGGCGAGCTGAACCTGATAACAGCAGGTGGTTGCGCTTTCTGGATGCAGATGGTTGGCCTGCATCAGAATGTCGGCAATACCGGCGGATTCAAACAGCATGCCGCCATCAGGGACAATAATCAGTATCTTTTTCATGTCCTGAAAAGTAGTATTTTTACAGAATAAGTCAACAGGACGGTTTTGTGCCTGGTGTTAATTGTCGTCGTATAGGGGGGCAGATGGGGTCGTCATGACGACGCCGCGAGTTCAGCAATGGGCCTGTTAGCGCTCATCGCTCATCCTATTCGCGGGCATTTTGTTGTCTCCAACATTTGCCAGCGCTTCGCGTAAGTACTGCATCAAAACCGTTACCCGCACCGGGGTAAACTGGCGCGATGGCCGTACGATCGACAAAGGCAGTGGCGGGGGAGCATAGCGCTCAAGCACCGGGACTAATGCACCAGCGTGCAGCGCCTCTTCGACGATATACCAAGGTAGCATTGCAATTCCCATGCCCTGAATAGCGGCTTCGCGCAGTACATCGCCATTGTTGGCGGCCAACGGCACCCGGACATCCAGCTCTTGCCCGCCGCTGGCAAACTCCCATTCATCGCGGGTGGAAAGCAGCGAGTAGTGTAAACAGCGATGGTGCTTTAATTCGGCGGGAGATTCCGGCTTGCCATGGTTTTTCACGTACTCCGGGGAGGCGCAATACAACCTAGGCATCATGGCGATAGGTAAACTGACCAGGGACGAATCCTGTAAATTACCGATGCGTAAGGAGAGATCGATACCTTCATTCAGCAGATCGCTAACGCGGTCTTCCAGCTGTAAGGTCACGGTAATCTGCGGATATTTCTTCAAAAATGCCGGAAGCAACGGGGCCAGCTTTTGGGTACCAAAACTCAACGGCGCGCCCAAGCGAATGATACCGCTGTAGGTTTCCTGGGCACAGTTTAGCCGCTCTTCGGCCTGCTCAAGCGCGCTTAAAACCGCTAACACATCCTGATAAAACTGTTGGCCGCTGGGGGTTAAATCGAGCTGGCGGGTGGTGCGATTAATTAGCTTCACGCCTAACGCCGTTTCCAGTGCGGAAACCCGACGGCTGATAGCGGCACTGCTGGCGTCAAGCTGGACGGCGGCATTATAGAAGCTGCCGCTTTCTACGACGGCGACAAAGCTGCGAAGTGAGATGAGATCGTATTCTTTCATTTTGCGTAACGGTGTCTTACCTGAACCCTGATTTATCTACCGTCATCCCATGCCTATCATACGTGCATCAAACAAACATTAAGGATCAACGGCCATGGCTAGTCATTCTCGTAAAAAAGGCGCGGAGCTACTGCATTATCTGCCAGCCAGTGAATATCATCCAGCGAACACCTATTTTCATTTTTCGTTCGCTAACTATTACGACCCCGATAACATGCATTATGGCGTGCTGCGGGTGGTTAACGATGATGATGTCAAACCGCACAGCGGCTTCGACCGGCATCCGCACAAAGACATGGAAATTGTCAGCTATCTGGTGAAAGGGAACCTGACGCACTGGGATAGCGCAACGCAGGTAGAAGATGTGTTGAGCCGTGGTCATGTGCAAACGGTGACCGCCGGGAACGGCGTATGGCACTCAGAACTAAACAACCATGATGAGTGGTGTCGTTTCCTGCAAATTTGGATCCTGCCGCCTAAACAAGGCCTGGAAGTGCGGTATGAAAACCATAAATTCAGCGACGAAGATCGTGAGAATAAATTGCTGCACATCGTTGGTAGCCTGCAAAATGATGACGATGCGCCGCTGCATCTGAATCAGGATGTGAACATGTTTGTCAGCGAACTGACCGACAGCGCTGCTGAAGTGACCTATGAGCTGAAAGCGGGGCGTCAGGCATACATCAACAGTATTGAAGATAGCGTGAATGTTGAAGGTATTGTTACCCTGGATGAACGTGATTCACTCGAGGTCGTCGGGCCATTGACGCTGACCTTTAAAGCGAAAGATCAGCATGCGCACTTTATCATTATTGAAATGGGCGAGTGGGCTGAGCAGCAATAAGCGGTTCGATGTAGCAAAATTAACGCTCCGCCTGAGAAGGTGGGGCGATTTTTTGTACGGGCTGAATCAGTGAGTGGAATGGCTAAATCGCTGATGCCCTGATTTACGGCTTAATTCCTCCTCTAAGCAACATTCCTTCGGTCAGACTGCGCGATTTTCAGGTGATAGCCTGCACACATACGATACTCAACTTTCAAGCGTAAATATCAATCCTGGTAGGTTAACACCTCCGTCAGACTCACCTAAGCTACTCTTTGTTATTTTTGATAGAGGGATTTTGTCATGCCATTATCGAGGCATCTTAAGTGGAGTGGGGTTATCGTACTGGCCGCCACGCTGTTGGGAGGATGTATTCCCTATCCGAGAGAAAGGCCGGGGTATATCGATCTTTGCGAAAGCGAGCATAAATTTATTGTTGATACCCCTCGCGGCAAGCAAGAAATAGTGCTGGAAACCTATCTCTACGATCACACTATTCCTGGCCGATATATGCCTGCGAAGCGAAGCAGTTTCACTATTCCTTACGTTCAGGGGCCTGAAGCAAGACCGGAATTTTATGTTCAGCTGATTGCCTATAACAAAGGCCGCCAGCGACCTTCGCGGCCGGGGAGTCGGGGGCAGCCCGCGGTGCCGATTATTATCGACACGCGTAAAGCCTATATTGACCTGGGCGATGGGCATCGACAGAACGCGCGGCCAGAAGTTTATCTTGGCACCACCGCATTCCCGTATGATTTCCCCGAAGAGAATGCGAAATATGCAAGGCCATCGCCTTACGATATCAACAGCGATGAGGTGCATCGCAATGTCCCGCGTATTACCAATAACGATGACTACGGTTCAGCCTATGTGGTCTTTAAAATTTATGACGGCTACGCCAATGCTAAATGGACCGTTCATTTAGGTGAACTTGAGGTGGATGGGGTGAAAGTAGCCGTGCCGGCGCTGAAGCTTTGCTATCAACCGACGCTGAAGTGGATTGGTATTGAGCCGCTTATGCGCCCGTAAATACATTACAAAATACACATCAGGGGGGCAGTTATTCCCCCTGTTAAGGCGATATTAATTCATCTTGCGATTGCGCTGGGGATAAATGGCTTAGTTTCTGCAGCATAAAATCAATGAATGCTCTTGTTTTGGCCGGCAGGTAGCGCCTGTTTGCATAAATGACGAACAATTGCAGTGGAGCCGCAGGCAGTTCACACTCAATCTCGATTAACCGCCCATCATTAATGTAAGGCTGGCAGGCTTGTTTCGAAAGAATGGCAAAGCCAATGCCAGCAAGCGCAGCGCGTCCCGCCAT
The DNA here is from genome assembly GCF_001571285.1 of Kluyvera cryocrescens NBRC 102467. Lineage (GTDB taxonomy): Bacteria > Pseudomonadota > Gammaproteobacteria > Enterobacterales > Enterobacteriaceae > Kluyvera > Kluyvera cryocrescens. The sequence goes on from NZ_BCTM01000003.1 coordinate 88,746, forward strand.
CTCGCCACTGTTGACCCGATAATGTCCCTTGACCTTAATGGTCGCGAATTCGCCCTTTTTATTCACGAACTGCCAAGGCGCGCCTTTCAGTGCACTTACCGTAGTAATACAGGGTAATTCTGCAAATTTCTGAATAGTGGAAGGGGTACCATAACGTTGGATGATTGAGGGGGCGGCAACAACGGTGCAGGGGATGGTCATCAGATGGCGGGCGATGTAATCACTGTCATCCATCTGGCCACGGGTAATAATGACCGCTAAATCCAGCTCTTCGCGTAGAGATTCAAAACCTGACAAATTCGTGACGCAACTGATCTCAAGCTCCGGATACTGACAGGCAAAATCAGCCACTACAGACCCCAACAATGCAGGGCCTATTTCATTGGGAATACAGAGGCGTAACGGGCCTTTGAGCTGCATTTGCCGCAGCGTTAACTCTGTTTCAGTTTGCTCAAGCGCCTCCAGTAATGGTTTCGCTCGGGTGTAGAGTAGGTGCCCCGCTTCGGTGAGCTTCATATGCCGGGTGCTGCGCTCCAGGAGCTTAAGATTCAGTTTCTCTTCTAACTGAGAAATAGAGCGGCTTACATTTGATGTCGGCATTTCAAGGGCTTTTGCGGCGCTGACAAAGCTTTCGCCTTCCACCACCGCAATGAAGACTTTCAGGGTATTAAAATCAAGAGCCGGACGCATCGATTCTCCCATAAATGATAATAATAAATGTCATTTCTACCATCTAATGTGCGCTATTGATAGCAGTTAAACTCCTATATCTTTCATTTCTGGAGCTGCGCGCTATGCCACCGGTTACACAGACGTTTGATCCGAAAACCCTGATGCGGATAGCCATTGTCATGGCATTTATCCAGTTCACTAATGCACTGGAATATATGTTGTTCAACCCGGTATTTGCGTTTATGGCGGCAGACTTCGCCGTACCCGTATCGTACTCAGGCTATGTATCCGGTATGTACACATTAGGGGCCGTTTTGTCAGGAGTTATCGCGTTTTACTGGATCGGGCGTTGTAATCAAAAACGGTTTTTATTCGCCAATATGGCCCTGTTAGGGGTTCTGACGCTGTTGACGGTATACACGTCCAGTTTTCGTTTTCTGCTTACGCTGCGGTTTTGTGCCGGATTGGTGGGCGGTACGACAATGGGGGTAGGGGTTGGTATATTGATAAACCTTGCCCCTGCTAATCTGCGCGGAAAAATGCTAGCGGCGGTGATTGCATCATTTTCGATGGTCAGTATCGTCGGGATGCCCGCGATATTATTTATGTGCACACATTATGGTTGGCATATCGCTTTGTCGTTAATCAGTCTTCTGTGTCTATTGGCGCTGCCGCTGATTCACTTTATCATTCCCCAGGACCCTGTTTCTTCTGCCACGCTACATAAGCCGTCTCTTGATAGAGATACTCTGCTTTTTGCCTCCAGTAATGCGCTGGTACAATTTAGCCCAATGCTGGTTATTCCTATACTGGTCCCCTTGATGACCCAACTATTGGGTGCGTCACAAGACCAGCTACCATGGTTTTTCTTTTGCGGAGGTGTTACCGGTTACCTATCTACCAAAATAACGGGTGTATTAACTTCCCGGTTTTCCGCTGTGGTTCTGGCGAGCGCATCAACCTTCGTATTGATACTGAGCTTACTTATCCCTATGCTGGGTTATCACCTGGCGGCATTATTTATTACCGTTTTTCTCGGCGCTTCATATAGCCGTCTGGTTTCATCGTCAACGGTTTCAATTCAGTTTCCGCAGGACAGGCAAAGGGCGGGGTTCTCATCACTGCAAACATCAATAATGTATTTGATGACATCCGCTGCATTTTTTCTGTCCGCTCTTCTATTACCCGATAACGGAATAATCACAGCTCAAAATATTCATCTGTTGCTGGTGGTATGTGCAATTTCCGCATCAGGCTTCCCCATTGTGGTGGTTATTTTGCAAAAGAAACTGGTAAAACGGGCTCTTCAGTCTGATAGGAATAAAGTCATTGATACGTAGGATATGATGAGTACGCAGTAGTTTATTACTGCCGTATTCTCCCCCTTTGCGGATCCCAGTATGCAAAAAAGCCGTGAGCAGCGTTCTGCTTACGGCTTGTCATACGGCAATGCTGCGCACTGTTATTCAGGCCGCGTTAACGGCTCTGATTTTTGTACTGCCAGCCGCCTCTGATTCTGGAATATCTGCATCCGGTGGGGGAGCGAGTTCAGGAAGCTTGCTGGTCCGCAGAACATGCTGCACGGCCACTTTTTGCTCAGCAAGATACAGACCAAGATCCTCGGCCTGCGTTTCATCCATCGGCATCCCGCTTTGCATCAGCAAGTCGGTGAACGCTTCTGCCATGTCGAGCAACCTGTCATAAGCATCAGCCTCTTTCTTACTGGCAAATGTCATTTTCTCTTCACCTTTTCTTACGACAACAAATTTTGTTTCAACAGCCATTATTTGCCCCTTGCACTGTAATTATATCCAGTATACCCGTTTTGGCTCTACGTTGCAGGGAAAAATGTGCATGGATAAGCTGTTAATTACTATTAGCCGGTGAAGGAAAGAGGGCGCTAGTTATGCAATGAGCGAGAAGCGGAAGTAGAGGGCCATCTGTAGTGTAGTCACAGGCTGACCCGTTCTTTAAAACGTAAGATGCTGGTTTTCCTGCTTCAATCTGAAGCCGCGCTCCGAAATGATTGCCCGCAGCTTTTCTCGTCCACCCATGTAATCCATACTGGTCGCTGATTCGACAACCGAACCCTGCCAGGTCTTAGCACGGAAGGCCTGATATAACGCTTCACATAAAAAAACAGCTGTCTGGTCCGAGCTGAGTAGACCTAATTTCTACATTAGGTGTGCTGGCGGTATAAAATCGTCATATTTGTTTTACTGGGCGTCGGTCTTACTGGACATCAAGCGGCAGTAAAATTGATGAAGAAGGTCTATGCCTGGCTTTAGCGCCAATAGCCATTCAGACGCCGATCCTTTAGGGGATCCCGTCCGATTACATTGGCTTGTTATCTCTATCTCAGTAAAAATTGAATCAGTTGAGTAATAAAATATGCCGTTGCGGCGATTTGCAGTAACCGGAATCCCCACCTGAGATAGCGCCATTCATGGCGTTCCCTGGCATCAGCTTCTTCAATTGCAGGTGCCGAACGCTTGGTTTTCTTTTCTCTGAATTCATGGATAACCCATAGGACAAGAATAAAGGTGATGAGGGTTTTCTGAAGAATGAGAATATTCATAAAGCGTGACTCCGGCCTATCGGTAGAGACAGACAGAATAAGTGAACAATATTAACGTTGCTACTCATAAATCCGCGAGGAACACTCACTTTCGCCTTAACTGGGCATTGACGTGATTCTATAAACTGCACAGGGAGAGATTGTTGATACACAGTCGTTAATGCGAAAAATCTGACGGACCTTTGGCAGACTTCCTCACGTGTCATTTTCTATGCTACTTTCATTTTTATTTGCAGAAATGAAGCGATGACCACCAGCATTCAGTTTAACTTTTCAACGCGCCCATTGATTCCTTTGGCTCATGATTATCCTCACGGGGCGGCTGAACCCTGGCACAGCCATGATTGCGCCCAGTTACTGCATACGCTCAGTGGTGTGGTAAGGGTAGAAACAGAGCAGGGACATTGGATTGTCCCACCCAGTCGGGGCGTATGGCTGCCAGCGGGTACGCATCATCGCCTGAAAGCCACAGGGCAGGTTGCTGCCAGAACGTTGTTTATCGACCCTTTTGCCCGAGCCGACTTACCCTCGGTTTGTCAGGTCGTGCAGATTTCAGATTTGCTTCGGGAGTTGATCATCAATTCGTTATCGCTGCCTGCGCAATACGATGCTGGCACCCGGGAAGAAAGAATCTACGAGCTTATTCTTGATGAAATCCGCGTAATGAATGTGCTGCCGTTTAATCTTCCGGAACCGCAGACGCCTGCACTACAAACACTGTGTCGCCATATTCAGAACGAACCGGGTAAGTCCTGGACCGCAGCAGTGGCCGCGTCCCAGCTCAACATGAGCGAAAGAACGTTGTTACGGCAATTCCGTAAACAAACGGGCCTTTCATTCAGCGAGTGGGTGCGGCGGGCAAAACTGATGATTGCGCTGACTTATCTTGCTCAAGGGCAATCGGTTTTACGCGTGGCTTTGGATCTTGGATATGAAAGCCACAGCGCATTTAGTGCCATGTTTCGGCGTATCCTTGGGGCTTCTCCAAGCGATTACTTTCAGTCACGCGAATAAAGCGGCAGCGCATTCAGCAATGCCTGCAATGACGCGCGCGCAACATCATTGTCGATGCACACTCCCCAGCGGCTTTCGCCATCCGCAAAGGTGCAGTGAATATACGCGACAGACCGGCTCTCGTTGTGCCTGCCTAACGTATGTTCATGATAGTCTTCAATCGCAAAGGTTAGCTTGAACCGTGATTTCAGCGCATCGGCAGCAGCAGACAGCAACCCATTACCTTTGCCATTGAGCTGAATAATTCCTTCGGTTGTTTGGATCCGCGCGCGAAGCGAATTTCCACCGTCTTCCAAACTTTCGCTGCGGTACTCCAGCAATTGCCATCCGGCCGTTTGATGGCCAGTGTACAACTTGCGGAACAAAAGCCAGATATCAGCCAGCGTCATTTCGTGCCCCCCTCGGTCGGTCTGCCTCTGAACGTGCTGGCTAAAGTCCTGCTGTAATCGACGTGGCAGTTTAAGGCCATGATTTTGTTCCAGTATCCACGCACCCCCGCTTTTTCCTGACTGGCTATTGACGCGTATGACCGCTTCGTAGCTACAGCCAATATCGTTGGGATCAACGGGAAGATAAGGCATCTCCCAGCGTTCGGATGCGGATTGTTGTCGCGCCGTAAATCCTTTTTTGATGGCGTCCTGGTGTGAACCCGAAAAGGCAGTAAAAGCGAGTTTCCCGGCATACGGATGACGGGGATGAACGGGCAATTGGTTACATTGTTCCACCTGCTCAACGACGTGTTTCATATCACTAAAATCCAGCTTCGGGTTAATCCCCTGGCTGTAGAGATTCATTGCCAGCGTGACCAGACACACGTTCCCGGTGCGTTCACCGTTACCAAACAGACACCCTTCAACGCGGTCAGCTCCTGCGAGCATGGCCAGTTCCGCACTGGCGACACCGCCTCCGCGGTCATTGTGAGGATGCACGCTGATACACACGGCGTGGCGTCGTGAAAAATGGCAGCAGAAATACTCGATCTGATCGGCGTACACATTTGGCGTGTTGACCTCAACGGTCGCCGGCAGATTAATGATCATCGGCCTTTCAGGAGCAGGCTCCCAGACATCGGCTACCGCTTCACAAATTTGCAGGGCAAATTCAGGTTCAGTAAAACAAAATGTTTCCGGGGAGTATTCATAACTCCACCGGGTCTGCGGATTGGCTTCACACAGCGCGCGAATTTTTTGTGTCGCACTAACGGCCAGTTGGATGATTTCTTGTTTGCTTTGACGGAACACCAGTTGACGGAACAGGGGGGCAGTGGCGTTATACAGATGCACCGTGGCACTAGCCGCACCATCAAGCGAGGCGAATGTCCGTTCAATCAGCTCAGAGCGAGCCTGCGTTAACACCTGAATTGTGACATCTTTGGGGATCAGATTGTCTTCAATCAGTTGGCGAACAAACTGGAAATCTGTCTCTGACGCGGCCGGAAAAGCTACTTCAATCTCCTTGAAGCCACATTTGAGCAGCAGTTCCCAAAAGCGTAACTTCCGTGCCGAATCCATGGGTTCAGCCAGCGCCTGATTGCCGTCGCGCAGGTCGGTAGAAAGCCAGCGTGGGGCGTGCGTCATACGTTTATTCGGCCACTGGCGGTCGGGCAGTTCAATGGGAATAGGTGGGGAATATTTGCGCGAGGGTTCTTGTAACATGTTGTCTCTCCTTTGTGTTTGAACTCCTTTATCCTGCGTAATCAGAATAGGGAATACCGACGCAAAGATGACAACCTGTGTAGCGAAACCGCCAATAAATTGGCCGGCATTTATGCCAACATGATTCACATTGATTGATGAAGGGGGCTGACTGATGGTGATTATTGTCATTACCCTAAATCGTGACTTGTTGCACTTCTGCGAGCAAAAGAATAGGGGCTAACCATGAACCGTTCAGGCATGAGCTTGAGGCGAGACGATGCTCCATACCTCAACTTAAAATAGGATGACAAATAGCCGATGGCAACTAATAATTATTTATTATGTCTAGCAACAGGGGGAAGCGATATCGTGTGTTACTATAATGAAAGTGGCATTTTGAGGGGTTGGGGATTATAAATTTATGAGATTTTATGGCATCGCTTATCTACAAACGCAGTCTAATATCAATGATTATTTGAAGTACATCATTATATTCAGCGCGTTATTTATCCTAATCGTTGTTTTTAGCCTGTATATGCGTCATCGTTTGCAAACTAAATATCGTGATTTAACGATCATAGTCTTCTTGTTCTTACTCTTCATTTCTGGTGTTCAGTACGCAGATTATACCGACAGCCAAAATATACACTCCCAATCATCGCAAATGGTTAATTTTGTTAGGCTACTATCACATGAAAAAAACGTGAGCATGGACTCAATATTTTCCAGTTCAGTCCAGCTCTCGGATGGCATTATCGTTAAGATTAATGATGTTTATTATCGCGTCAACTTAAGCCCGGATCAAAAAACATACAGCTTAGTTGAAGTATCGTTAGTAAACCCAGACATAGAAATCATCAAGAGTTGAGGAGTGGCAATGATAATTTATACACCTATTATTATAAAGTTGGGGCTGGGGATACTGTGCTTAATCGTTCAAATAAATCTCATGGGGAAGGGGAATCTGGCCCCGTCATCCGCAATGGATCAGGTTCAGAACTATGTGCTGGGGGGGATTATCGGTGGCGTAATTTACAATGAATCGATAACGGTACTACAATTTGTTTTAGTGTTAATTATATGGACTTTTCTGGTCTTTGTTCTCAAGTTTTTAAAAGAGAATAATCGGTTGGTTAAAAGAATTATTGATGGCAAGCCTATTACTTTAGTACATAATGGCAGCGTTAATGTTAAGGAGTGTTTACGCAACGGTGTTTCTGCAAATGATTTAATGTTCAAGTTAAGAGCAAATGATATTTATGAAATCGAACAGCTAAAACGTGTGGTGCTGGAACAGAACGGCCAGTTAACCATTATACAAAATGGTGATGAAAATATACGTTATCCAATTATTGTGGATGGTTTAGCCAACTACGATCTGCTCGAAATCCTTAACAAGGACAGCGACTGGTTAGAAAGTGAAGTGACAAAGCAAGGCTTCAATAAAATCAGTGAAGTCTATTTAGGTGAGTATTTGTCGGGTAAAATTAACTTATACGGATATGAAACATAATATTCAAAACCCACTCACCTGTTATCCATCGCCAAATGGAAATATCTTTCTATGGACGGTTCGGTGCCGGGAGTCTGCTGTTTCAGGAGGCTCTGCCACAGAACACGACCATCACCGTCAGCTTGTGGCAGTCAATTACCAGCGGCGAACCGAAAACCGAGCAAATTCACAAAGGCCAGGTACAGCAACATCTTGAGACTGGTCTACATCATTCCTGAAGTCTATCTCTATGTATCATCATGAGTAAGAATGTCTTCTCAAGTACGTGCATTCATAGACTTTATGCTCGAAAAACGCTTGAAAGATTGAGAAAACTGTCTGGCGAATATCCTTCGCGATAGGTTTTAGCGCCAACGTCCGCGAAAGCGGTTAAGCGTTATTTCAATAGTTTTGACATCAGCTCAAAAAACATGGGCAGGTCACGGCAGAAAGAGAAGGATGGGTTGATCGCTTTACGCGCAATTAAACCGTCAATAAAGGCAAAAAGTATAATCGTGATCTCTTCCAGGCTCAGGTCCCGACGAAACTCTCCCGCGGCAATGCCTTCCTTGATAATCCCCGCGATACTTTCCCGCATGATGGTGTCGCTGGATAGATACGTCTTTTGCAACTCGGGATTTCGCGCAGACTCCGCCATGATTTCAACCCACAGTTGATGGGTGACGGGATAGCCTACATCGCTAATGCATGACGTCACTTGCGCGCAAAGACGATCGAAATAAGTACCGTCGGATGGCGCACTGTGTGCTGTCAACGCGGAGTTCTGCTCTTCAAGAACGATGGCTTTGATAAGGTCATCCTTGCTTTTGAAATACGTGTACATCGCACCCTGGCTGATCCCGGCCCGGGTAGAAATTTCACGTACGCTGGTCGCACTAAAGCCTTTTTCTGCAAAGCAGGCGGCGGCAGCGGTAATCAGCTTATGGTAGGTTTCTGTTTTCTTTAACATATCGACAATTATTATTATTCAGTTGCCCAGACTTTAACGTTCTTTTATCCCAGGAGCCAGCGTTGAACTCTGGAGTCTGGCTCCTAGAATAAGATGTTACTTCATAAGCGGTAATGCACTGAGCATATTCTTCAGGTTCAGCATATCCCAGGGTAAATGTTCAGCAATCGTCAGGCCAACGGGTTCTGCTTTTGAGGTGGCCTGAGTAATGAGATTGAGTACCTCTTCAATAGCCAGTTTGCCTTCTGCTACGTCGCCAAAGTCGTGCTCGCCTCTGCCTGGCTTGGCGAAAAGTACAGAGCGGAACAGTGACGGATCGAGAACGTCCAAATCAATGTGTATCGCCAGATATTCAATATGTTCCCTTTCGATCCACGCCATGACTTCTTTCCCGCCGTTTTTAACTTGTTCAGGCGCTATCGTTGCAATGTTATGACGAGCAAGGTAGTCGGCTTCATAGGCCAACGGATCGTGGAGACCTGCAATCATGATTTTTGCGGGATTGAGTCTGGTGGCTACGTGAGCGACTAAATCGTTATCTCCCGTTCCAATGAGCGCTCCAAGCACATGGGCATGAGCGTTTGGGTATTGTTTTGCCGTCTGCACATCAGGATGAGAATCAACCCAGAGCACGCCCAGTTTATCGCCGTATTTATTGAGCAGATGTGCAAAAGGAGCCAGTGATACCAGGCAATCACCGCCTAAAACGACAATCGAGTCCGGACAATGTTGCGCGATAAGCGCGGTGGCATCGTTGAGCTGTCGGATAATTTGGGGTTTAGCGGTAATACCATCGATCTCGGTCAGCGGTTCCGTAGTGGGCTCATAGACTGGAACCGATGCAACGGGGCCCGTTGGCTCAGGTGCAAGAAACGAAAGAAGAAGCGAGCCAAGATAATAGGGCGGATTGTTGCCGCCTTGCCATTGAGGAAATAAAAGTCGGAGCGTTTTACTGGTCATAACCTACCTATGCTTGTTCTAACACGAACGGTTTGATGTGAACTCATCACATGAATATGAATGAACGTTCATTCATTTTTTATCAATCGCTGCGCGTTCGCAAGCAAGGCCGCACATTTAGTTAATGAAAAGAGAAAAGTAGCTTTGCTGGTGAGCTTTAACCAACGTTCGCTTCTGGCACGGAGCGGGCCGACCAGCTTGTTGTCAGGTCCGCTTTGAACTGTGAGTTCAACGGGTCGATGCAACGCTATCCTTAATCAAGGGGGACGTTGTCATGAAACGAAGAACTCGGATTAACTACACGCCAGAGCAGAAGGCAATTATCTGGGACAGATATAAGCAAGGTGATTCTCTACATGATATCGCCAGAATGTTCGACAGATATCATTCTTCCATTATGCCCACTATCCACCAGACAGGCGGCTATCGTCCTCCCGTGCGAAAACGGCACCGATTAGCGCTTTCGCTTGATGAAAGAGAGGAGATATCCAGAGGGCTGGTAGCAAAACTCAGTATCAGGGATATCGCCGCCAAATTATCAAGAGCGCCCTCAACGATTAGCCGCGAGGTCAGGAGTCACGGTGGTGCAAAACAATACCGTGCAGCAAAAGCCGATGCTACTGCGTGGGAAAATGCACTGAGACCAAAACCTTGCAAGCTAATTGAAAGCCCCGCATTGTGTAAAATCATTGCAGAGAAGATGCATCAGGACTGGTCGCCGGAACAGATCGCCGGTTGGCTGAAACGCTGTTATCCGGATAATCAGGAAATGCATGTGTCACACGAAACGATTTATAAAACGCTTTTTATACAAACCCGGGGAGCATTAAAAAAAGAGCTGCAGCAATGCCTCAGAAGCGGAAGAGCAGTGCGTAGATCCAGAACGTCATCGCTTAAAGGGAAAGGATTAGGTTCAATCCCGAACACGATACCTATCAGCGAAAGGCCACCAGAGGCGGCTGACAGAGCCATCCCAGGTCACTGGGAAGGTGACTTGATTCAGGGCTCGAAAAACTCCTATATCATCACCCTCGTAGAACGTCATTCTCGTTTTGTTATGCTGGCGAAGATCAGAGACAACAAGACCATAACGGTTATATCTGCACTCATCAGACAAGCCCGGGAATTACCTGCTGAGCTTTATAAAACATTAACTTGGGATCGTGGCGCTGAAATGACCAGCCACACACGATTTACTATAGCGACAGACATTCAGATTTATTTTTGTGATCCTCAATCTCCCTGGCAACGTGGCTCAAATGAAAATACGAACAGATTGCTCAGACAATATTTTCCAAAAGGAACTGACTTATCGGTTCACAGCCAGCAAAGACTTAACAATGTTGCCAGACAGCTCAACGAAAGGCCGAGAAAAACGCTAGACTATGAATCACCCGCAGAACGGTTCAATCAATGTGTTGCATCCATCGGTTGAACTCACAGCGAAGAGCGGACGTAGGATTTCTATAAAAACGTTATAACACCTCTTACTTTATCGAGGCGCTATATTTACTTGGTGAATAACCTGTCCTGCGTTTAAACATATTCCCGAATGATTCCGCTGAGGCATAGCCTAAATGGTGAGCTATTTTCGCGACAGAGCTTCCTTCTTCCAGTAATGAAATTGCGCTTATGACGTGCATCTGTTGGATCCAGTGTCGAAAAGTCAGGCCAGTTTCTTTCACGAAAAGACGCATAAGCGTGCGACTACTGACGCTGATTTTATCGGCCAGATTATCCAGTGAGGGAAGATATCCTGGATGATTCATTAACTCTTCGCACAGCGACTGGAGCCGCATATCACGTGGCCAGGGAAGTTCCAGAGAGACTTTTCCACCGGCTTTTATTTCCTGCAAAATTAATGTCTCTAAGGCAGAAAAACGCTGCTGCTGTTCGCTGTCAGGACTATTTTGTTGCTGATGCGTCAGCTGGTTTATCGCAATCAGCAATTCCCTTAACAGCGGTGAAATCCCGGTCGTGAAACACCGATTTCCGACTATTTTGCTCTGTGCTTCATTGATCAGAATGGTTTTAAGCAACACGTTGCCTGTCGCGACAAATTTATGCGGCATCTGTGGCGGCAGCCAGAGTGCACAGCTGGCGTGGACCATCCAGACGCTACCACCCGCCCACACCCGCACGGCGCCTTCCGCAGGATAGAGCAGTTGGGCATAGATGTGCTTATGCCACGGTACTATCCCACCGTTCAGATGTTCAGAATCCAGTCCGATGATGTGATGTCCCGGCAGTGCTTCTGGCTGTAGTGTGATTGTCATTTTGGATGTGTTTATTGGCATTTATCATCATAAAAGACATGATAATTTTTCTGCCACGGATGTGCAACCTCATCAGGATGCACGGTATTTAGACAATCTGAGTGACGGTCATTAATGATGATTTTTTTTAAAAGACACCTTACCCGCACAGTGGGAATAATTTGTCTGGTGGTTTGCGCGATTATTTACGGATGGTGGTTAATAAATGGTCGTTTTATACAATCCACGGATGATGCCTATGTAGGGGGGAATATTACTGTAGTCGCCAGTAAAGTCTCGGGTTATATCTCGCGGATTGAGGTTGGCGACAATCAACTCGTTAAAGCTGGCGAAATTATCCTTACTCTTGATGACAGGGATTATCGCGCCGCTGTTGCTCAATCTCAGGCAAAAGTATCGAGGAGCAAAGCCAATCTAGACAGTATTCGTGCCAGTATCACGATGCAACAATCAGTCATCGCGAGTGCCGGTGAAGCCTGGCAGGCGGAAAAATTCGATGTGCAAAAGAGTTCGAAAGACAGCCAGCGTTACGAACTGTTGGCAAAGTCAGCGGCCATTTCTCAACAAATCAAAGATAACGCACGGCTTGATTATCAACGAATGATAGCCAGAGAACGCAAAGCGGCGAATGATTACCAGACTGAGAAACAGCGTTTGACAATGTTATCTGCCGAACTGGAAGCCGCAAGGGCAAGCTACCGTGAGGCGAAGTCGGCACTCGACCGGGCGTTGCTCGATCTGGAATACACCGTTGTCCGATCCCCTATAACGGGTACTGTTGCGAACCGTCGCGCCCGTGACGGTAGCTGGGTGGCGGGAGGCACGCAGTTAGCCTCCATTGTACCGGTTAGCGGCCTATGGATAGATGCGAATTTTAAGGAGAGCCAGATTGCCCGGATGAAACCTGGGATGAAAGCGGAGATACGGGCAGATGTCCTATACGGCAAAGTTTTTCACGGATATGTCGAAAGTCTGGCACCGGCAACGGGATCGAGTTTTAGCCTGATCCCTGTAGAAAATGCCACCGGCAACTTTACTAAAATTGTGCAGCGCGTTCCGGTGCGGATTGCTATTGATAAAGTGGATGAACTGGCGCGCATCCTTCGCCCCGGACTTTCAGTGACCGTTAGCGTCAACGAACGACACTGATGGGGGCCGCTATGCGAAAACATATCGCCTTCGCCAGTATGTGTATTGGGCTGTTTATTGCCCAACTTGATATTCAGATTGTCTCGGCCTCACTTAATGAAATCGGCGGCGGTCTCTCAGCAGGCAAAGATGAGATGGCATGGATTCAGACCAGCTATCTGATTGCGGAAATCATTATTATCCCTCTCTCTGGGTGGTTGTCACGGGTATTTTCAACCCGCTGGCTTTTTACGCTTTCTGCCGGGGTTTTTACCGTCATGAGCGTTGCCTGCGCTCTGGCGTGGAATATACAGAGCATGATTGTGTTCCGCGCTTTGCAGGGAGCCGCAGGAGCATCGATGATTCCGTTGGTCTTTACCACTGCTTTTATTTATTACCAGGGCAAAGAATTGGGGTTAGCTGCCGCCGTTGTCAGCGCGCTGGCATCCTTATCTCCAACGCTTGGGCCAACCCTGGGAGGATGGATTACCGATAATCTTGAATGGCGTTGGCTTTTTTATATCAACATATTGCCGGGTCTTTATCTGGTGATGAGCATTCCTTTGCTGGTGGATATTGATAAACCCAACCTGTCACTCCTTAAAGGTGCAGATTATCTGGGCATTGCTTTACTTGCGCTTACGCTAGGATGCCTGGAGTACTCTCTTGAGGAAGGGGCCAGGTGGGGATGGTTTGACGACAGTACGATTATAGTGACATCAGGTCTAACGCTGGTGAGTGCGCTTTTATTTGCGACACGCACTCTGACAATATCGAATCCCATTATGGATCTTTATGCGTTCAGGGATAAAAACTTTTCGCTGGGCTGTTTTTTCTCTTTTGCTGGAGGTGTAGGGATATTCTCAACCGTTTACCTGACCCCAGTATTTTTGGGGCAGGTCAGAGGGTTTAGCGCGATGGATATTGGCCTAGCGGTATGCACAACCGGGATATTTCAAATTCTGTCAGTGCCTCTTTATTTATATTTGAGTAAAAGAATAAACCTGCAATGGTTACTGATGGCTGGACTGGGCGGATTTGCGTTTTCTATGTTTCTTTTCACCCCCATAACTCATCAATGGGGATGGCAAGAACTACTGCTACCACAGGCTATCAGGGGTGTTTCACAGCAATTTGCGATGGCGCCGATCGTCACATTAACCCTGGGCGGTATACCAAAAGAACGGCTGAAGCTGGCATCGGGAGTATTTAACCTGACGCGTAATCTTGGTGGCGCTATCGGAATTGCCCTGTGTGGGACGATTCTTAATAACCGGACTAATTTTCATTACCAAAGAATTGGGGAGAAGATTGTGTCCGTGCCACAAACTGTCAATGAATTCATTACCCGTTACACTGTAATTTTCATTCAGGGAGGAAGTGACGGTACCGCAGGGCCACTGGCAGCAACAAAATTACTGGGTCAGATGATGATGCAGGAAGCTGAAACAATGGCATTTTCTGATGCTTTTTTGCTGGTTAGTCTCCTCTTGTTTATGGCTTTCGCGCTGGTTCCTGCAATGGGTAGAAAACAGTAATGATGATTTGATGATTCGCTCGTCCTCAACTCACAGGTCACACTGGACGTCCGCTCCTGGCACACAGCAGCCGTTATGACCAACACTCGTCATAAGAAGGGGGTTATGGGCAAATCTTGTTGGCGATGGTGAAGTGATTTGCAAACGGTCGCTATGTCTTGCGATCAGGGATGGCTGGAGCCGTATTGTGCGATGTCACACTGTGAAGTGAAAATTGCGTGACGCCAGCCGTCCATTGAAAACCCGTCGCCTCGGGGGATTTGACGGTGTGATATTCGCTCTAAATCTGCGCCATACCGCCGTCAACAAACAGTTCTATGGCATTGATAAAACTGGCGGCATCAGAAGCCAGAAACGCAACGGCTTTACCGACTTCCGCTGGCTCACCAATCCGGCCCAACGGAACCTGTGCTGCCAGTGCATCAAACAGGCCCTGACGCTCTTCCTCGGCAACCAGTTCCCCTAATCCAGGCGTTTTGACCGGACCCGGGCTCACGACATTCACCCGAATACCACGCCCCTTCAAGTCCAGAGCCCATGAGCGGGCGAAGTTTCTCACTGCGGCTTTACTGGCGCTATACACGCTAAAGTTAGCCGTTCCTTTTACCGAAACGGTGGAAGCGGTGAGAATAATGGATGAACCGGCACCAAGCAGTGGCAGTGCTTTCTGGACGGTGAATAGTACTCCGCGAACATTAATGCCGAAAATCCGGTCAAAATGCTCTTCGGTTATAGCACCCAGCGGCAGCATATCTCCGCCACCGGCGTTAGCAAACAAAATGTCCAGACGCCCCGATTCTTCTGCAATCTGCGCGTAAACCTTATCCAGATCGTCAAGGCGGGAGACATCAGCTCGAATCCCCTTAGCCGACGAGCCGATCAACGCGATGGCCGCATCCAGCTCCTGCTGACGACGTCCGGTGATGTAGACTTTTGCTCCCTGTGCCGCCAGTTCCTGAGCACTAGCAAGACCGATTCCTGTGCTGCCGCCTGTGACCAGGGCGATTTTATCTGAAAGTGGTTTACTCATTATTCCTATCCTCGACGTTGTTTCAAATTGGCCGTCATTCGGCCTGTAAACACACTTTAGTCGCAGAGGGATTATTGATAAATTAGTAGAAATGGAAAACACTATTTCTACAGGTGAATAATCAGGTGTCACACGGAGAAACAAAACGTGGATCAGTTAATGGCTATGCGTGCGTTTACGCGAGTGGTGGAAACCGGCAATTTTACGCGGGCAGCGGATTCGCTGAATCTGCCGAATGCCACATTAAGTAAGCTGGTTAAATCACTGGAGGCCCACCTCGGTGTGCGTCTTTTACATCGCACGACCCGGCACGTCGTCGCAACGCCAGAGGGTCAGGACTATTATGAAAAAGCCGCTCGGGTGCTCATTGATATTGAGGAGATAGACACTTCGTTTAGCGCCTTGCAGAGCAGACCTAAAGGGTATCTGCGTATTGATATCGGCGGCTCTACCGCACGTGAAGTCCTGATCCCCGCGTTACCGGATTTTTTGCAGCGCTATCCGGAAATCAAAATCGATTTAGGTGTGTCCGATAGGCCGGTGGATCTTATTAGCGGAAATGTGGACTGTGTAATCCGTGGCGGCTCTCTTGATGACTCATCGTTGATCGCCCGTCATATTGGTGATGCCCCGATGGTGACCTGCGCAACGCCCGGATACCTGAAAACCGCTGGTATACCTGCATATCCGGATGAATTAAGAAATGGACATAAGCTGGTGAGCTATTTGTCTCCGCTGACGGGCAGAGCCTTTCCATTTCGCTTTATCGCCGAAGGTGAAATGCGGGAGATGAAGTTGCAGTATCACATCGGGGTTAACGAAAGTAATGCGCATTTGGCTGCGGCCGTAGCCGGGATGGGCATTATCCAGACTTTTTACTATGCGGCGAAAGATGAACTCAACAACGGCACTCTTGTTGAGATCCTACAGGCATGGCGTCCTGCGAGTTATCCGTTTTATGTTGTCTATCCGCAGAATAGGTATATGACGCACCGGTTACGAGTGTTTATTGACTGGCTCACCGAGGTATTCCCAGCGGCACTGCGCGGATACCGATAAACATACCTCTGACGACCCAAAGGGGGCAAAAGATACCCCCATTGCTCTGCTATTGTGTCCTTCTCTAATGCCCACCCTCGGCGGTTATCCGCTATGAGCGAGGCGCTGACATACTATTTCGAATGCCGTTTGCGGTACGTTAAATTAGATGCATAACAATAAACTGAACAAGAATCAGACGAATCGCCCTGAAACAAAAATGACGCAAACGCAGCCGGGCATGGCTATCCAGGCAATGACAACGCGCACGAAAACAAGGAATGCCGTTAAGTTTCTTGATTTCTTTTTCTGCAATACGTGCCGTTGCCTGTAATAGCGAACGTCTTAAACGACGCGGTCGTCTCAAGCCGGATTGGAATCGCGCATTGTTTCATCCTGGTTGAGGAGAGGTGCCAATGGTTGGGCGAACGGACGTAATTTATTGGTTTGTGGGGTTTGATAAGGAACAGGTGCCAGAAGAATGGGGGCCACTGTGGAAAGAAAGCATGTGAACCGCTAGGGGCGACCGGCAAAGTCACTCACACTGCGGCTCTTCAGGTCTGCCTTTTGCCAAAGAGGCCGGGCCCAGGTTTCCCGGAGCCCGGATGGTTAATCTACGATTGAAGGATCGCGTTCGATCATCATCTGCTTCATTTCGGCAAAATGCTGGCGTGAGAAGTCGGTGATTTTTTCCCAGTCCTGCGCCGTTTTCTCCGCAACGTCATCAGACAGTACTTTTAGCGGCTGTCCGCTAGACCATGCGGTGATCAGAATCTGGCACGCGCGCTCTAGCGTCCAGATATCATCAAACGCCTCGCCAATGTCCGGGGCCGTGACCAATACGCCGTGGTTACCCATCAGCAGCCGGCGCTTATCCGCCAACAGTCCCGCCAGACGGGCGCCTTCTGCCGCGGTGTCCGCCATGCCACCGTACAACGTATCGACAGCGACCCGGTTGAAATAGCGGGCAGTGTTTTGATCGACGGGCAGGATCTGCGGCGTCGCCAGACAGGCAAGGCTGGTGGTGTAGACCGGGTGTAGATGAAGCACAACCCGCACGTCCGGCAAGCGCTGGTGGATCTGCCCGTGAATCGCCCACGCGGTGGCATCGACGTCCGGGCGCGCGGCACAGCTTGCATCATCGGCATTCAGCAACAGCAGGTCGCTGGCGCGAATGCGTGAAAAATGCTGCCACTTGGGGTTCAGCAGAAACGTTTTCCCATCGGCAGAGAGGGCAGCGCTGAAATGGTTGGCAACCGCCTCATGCATGCCGAGGTGGGCGATGATGCGAAAGGTCGCCGCCAGGTCGATACGGGTTTGCTCTTCGTGCGAGTAGCTCATGGTGATTACTCCGCTTTTGGCATCAGGGTCTGGAGGTCTTCCGCCGTTGGTGCCTGGAAGTGATACTTCTTCAGCAGCGCGGCATATTCCGGGGTGGCACTGAATTTTTTCAGTCCTTCTTCAAGAGCGGTTTTCACCTCGGTATTGCCTTTCTTGACGCCAAAACCGTTTAACACGGGGTAGATCAGCGTGTCGGAGGAGATCACCACGCGGTCACCGAGTTTTTCAATCACCCCGCGGGCGACCGCCGCATCGGTTATTTGCGCCTCCACTGCGCGAGAAAGCATCGCCTGAGTGGTTTGCGGATCGGTGGTGTACTCGCTTAGCTGAATGGGTTTGAGCCCTTTTTTCACGCAGTAATCGACGGAGAGTTTTTGCAGCTGAGCCAGCCAGGAGGTTGCTCCCATTGAGCCAATTTTATGGCCGCAAAATTCCTCCGGCGTTTTCGGCTGATAGTCGCTGCCTTTAAGCGCCAGAATGGCTTCACCGCTCTTCAGGTATGGAACCATATCGATAACCTTCAGACGCTCGGCGGTTATGTACATCGAGGAGTTCGTGATATCGAAACGCCCGCCCTGTAAGGCGGGGATCAGGTTAGGAAAACGAGTATCAATATTAACCGCTTCGCGGCCCATGCTTTTTGCCAACCCGTCGAGAAACTCAATATCAAAGCCAGCCGGTTTATTGTTATCCATATATTCATAAGGGAAAAAGGTCATGTCCGAGCCGGCGGTGATCTTGCCAGTTTGCTGGAAGGCCAGCGCGCTAAACGATGCCAGCGCGCCTGCGGCGCAGAGGAGCAGGGCAACAGGACGCAGTGCGATAAGACGTGTCATAAAACCTCCGGAGTGTAAGCAAATTACATGCTGGCGCTGTCGGCACCGGCCTGTTGAACGAAAAAGGATGCACCGCGTGGTTTCTGCGGCAAACGTAGCTGATTAACCGTGCTGCGCACGAGACCACTTTCTTCCCCTGCGACCAGTTGGCCGGCGTGCGCGCTCGGCAGCGGATTTTCGCCAAAAGGCAGGGCGTCTTCGGCGGCATAGACGCTAATGAACAGCGTGCGCGGCAGGGGGGTCTCATTTGGGCTCGAGGCATGCAGCAGTCGCGTATGCATAAAACACACCGAGCCGGATGGGCCAAAGCAGGCCTGCGGCTGCTGGCAGTGCGCTTCCACGACGTCGTTATCCACCGCACCGGTAAAGCGTTCCTCCTGCCAGTGCGACCACAGCGGCCCTTTATGGCTGGCGGGAACCACGTTAAGCGGGCCGTTTTCTGGCGTAACGTCGCTCACCATCAACAGCGCGGTAATGACGTCGTCGTTACTGTGCGGGGTGAACAGAAAATCCTGGTGCCATTTCACCTGCGTCGCCGTATGCGGCAGCTTGGAGTTAATTTTGCTGTGATGAAAACGGGTCCCGCTGCCGCCGATAAGCTGGGCGGCAATCGTGGCCATTCGTGAGTTCAGCGCGGCGTGGTGATAGGCCGCAGAAATCTCGGTCGGCGACGTCACGCGGCGCAAGGAGGGGTGCTCCGCAGAGTGATCCTCTTCGAGATCGAAGCGCGGGCGCCCATCCAGCGTTTCACCCCATACCGCGCTGTGACCGCGGCTCTCCTCAACCCAACCGTCGAAATCGGTCTGCAAAGCGGCGATTTCAGCGCGGGAAAGTACCCCTTCGACCACCAGATAGCCCTGCTGATGAAACTGCTCGATTTGCCATTGCGCGATCATAGTTATTCCTCTTCAAGTAATAATGATTAAGCCAAAGAGACATCTTTCAGGAAGGCATCAACGCGCGGATGCTGTCCGCTGCGCATCGCCTGCGGCGTGTCGTCGCAGACCACGCGTCCTTTTTCCATAAACACAATGCGGTCCGACACCTTGAAGGCAAAATTCATCTCGTGGGTGACGATGACCATGGTGATCCCCTCATGAGCCAGGGACTCGATGACCTGCAGTACCTCGTTGACTTTTTCCGGATCCAACGCGGAGGTAGGCTCATCGAATAGCATGATTTGCGGGCGCATCATCAACGCGCGGGCGATAGCGACGCGCTGCTGCTGGCCGCCCGATAGCTGGTGCGGGTATTTCCATGCATGCTCCAGCATGCCGACTTTATGCAACAGTTCGCAGGCGTGCTGCCGCAGTTCCGCCTCACTGGCCAGGCGGTGATAGCGAGGTGCCAGTAGCAGGTTGCCCAGCACGGTCAGGTGGGGAAACAGATTGAAGCTCTGAAACACCATGCCGATATTCAGGCGGTGCTCAGCATTCTCCATAAAGCGCGGCTTCTGCTGACCCTGGCGGTTAAGATGAATAAAGGGCTGCCCGTTGATGCTGATTTCGCCGTTGTCGATCTGCTCAAGGCCGTTGAGCAGGCGGATAAGCGTGGTTTTTCCTGAGCCGGACGGGCCGATGACTGAGACCACTTCGCCGGGCTGGATCTTCAGGCTGACGGCGCCGAGCACTTCGACATTGTTATAAGCTTTATGCAGTTTTGAGGCCTGTAGCGCGGGCTCCTGTGATGCGGTGACGCTGCGCGCCATCGCGGGGCGGTTCGCGGTGGCCAGTTGTTGCATCTGCGCATCAACCTGACGGGTGGTTTTACGCTGGGTGACGTCGAGATAGCGTTCCAGCCACTTGAGCAGAAAATCAAACACCGTCACGATCAGGATGTAGTAAAACGCCACCGCCGCCATGGTCTCCATCACGAGGAAGTTTTGTGAGTAGAGGCGCTGGCCGACCATCAAAATTTCGGTCAATGAGATAACCGACACCAGCGAGCTGAGCTTGACGATAGCGATATATTCGTTGGCCAGCGCAGGCAGGGCGACGCGCAGCGCCTGGGGAATAATCACCCGCCATTGAATGCCCGCGTAGCGTAACCCCAGTGCTCGCGCGGCTTCGCTTTGTCCACGCGGGATGGAGAGCAACCCGCCGCGGTGGATTTCCGCAATGTATGCCGACTCACTCAACACCATCGCCAGCAAACCGGCCCAGAAGGGATCGTTAAGCAGCGGAGCCACCGACGGTAGCGCCTGGGGCATGTTGTAGACGAAAATCAGGAGTACCAGCAGCGGCATGCTGCGAAACAGCCAGATATAAACCCGAGCGGGTGCGCTCAACCACGCTCGCGGCGATTGTTTGGCCAGCGCCAGAGTAAATCCCAGCACAATACTGCAGCCCCAGGTCAGCAGACTCAATTTAATGACGGTCCAGGTGGCCTGCCAAAAATCGACATCGCTAAGCAGGCTTAACATGTAGTTCCAGTTAAACGTCATGGGCTATTTACTCGCCATAATTAACATAAATGGAAGCGACTCGATGGTGCATTAATGGAGAGTCGCCGATATTTATCGTGCAATAACACTATGCTGGCAGGTCTCTGATTGGCGCAATTAGTAAATTTTTGGTCTTTAAGTTTAAAAAAACTATACAGTGACATTAACGTTATGGAATCTAAAGCGATTATTGCGAAACCATGTTGATACAATTAAAAAACAATCGCCGAAATTAAATAACGCATTTTTTCACCTATTGCCGAAATTGCACGCTATTAGGGCGAGAGTTGCATAATAAGAGTGCAGGGTGGTTCATCATGGTGCGCAGGGCCATTTTAAGGCGAAATAAAAAAGCTATAGTTAAATATTAAAATCCCTTGTCATCACTAAGTTCCCTTTTTTCAGAGTGTGGCACGAGGATTGCTTATTGCTTAGCAGGAAACTATTCCCCAAGGACGATGAGCAATATTTTTTCAAGGGTGATGCGATGAACCGATTTACACTGAAACAGCTGAAATACTTCGTGACGGTAGTGGAAACGGAAAGTATCGCCGAGGCCTCTCGCCAGTTGCATATTGCGCAGCCGTCGATTTCGATTGCGATAAAAAACCTCGAAAGTACCTTTGACCAACAGTTGTTTATCCGCCACCACGCACAGGGCGTTTCCCTGACCTCCAGCGGACGACGGATTTACGAAAAGGCCAAAGATTTACTGCGGTTATCGTGGGAGTTTGAACAAAACTCGCGGGCAGATAAAGAACTGGTTTCCGGTATGATTTCAGTAGGTTGCTTTGAATCCGTAGCACCACTGTATATGCCAAAACTGGTGGCGGGATTTAAAAAACTGTACCCGGAAATCACGTTGCATTTATACGATGGCGAACAGCATGAATTGATGCACGGGTTGCATCGTGGGCGTTTTGATTTGGCGCTGGTTTACGATTTGGAGCTGGGGCATTCAATTAATAAAGAGAAACTGAATGCGCCTCATAAGCCCTATGCGCTGCTGCCTGCCTCGCATCCATTAGCCCAAAAAAGTGCGGTCACGTTACAGGAATTAAGCCGCGAGCCGATGATCCTGCTGGATGCCGTCCCCAGTAAAAACTATTTTATTTCGATATTTAAAGAGAAAGGTTATCACCCGGAGGTGGCATACAGTTCGCCCTCTATTGAAATGGTCCGTTGCATGGTCGGACAAGGTTTAGGATTTTCGGTGCTGGTGACGCGACCTTATTGTGAAATAACGTATGACGGCGAACGAGTCGTGCAACGGGATATCGTCGATGAAATGCCCGCCTCGACATTAATCATGGCGCACCTGGCGAATAATGAACCGACACGCCCAACGCAGTTGTTTATGGATTATTGTCGCAGCATCGAATTAACCCCCGTACATTCCTGAAATATGGCCCGCAATTTTGTGGACTTATTTTTCATGACACCGCTAGCCTCATAATTTTCTATTCAGACGATCGTTTTATAATAATTTACGATTCCCTCACAGTTACATAACCTGAGTTCTGTCAATTCCGGCGAATTCGTCGGCAACCGTGCTTGAAGGACTGAATAATGACAGAACAAATAACCGTAATCGATACCCTGGTGGTGGGCGCGGGGCAGGCGGGCGTCGCCATGAGCGAACATCTGACCCGGCTCGATATACCCCACCTGGTGCTGGAGAAACAGGGGATTGCCCAGGCCTGGCGCACGGGGCGCTGGGACTCGTTAGTGGCCAATGGCCCAGCCTGGCACGACCGATTCCCGGGCATGGCCTTCGCGAACTGCGCCGCCGATGGCTTTGTGGCCAAAGAGCAGATTGCGGACTATTTCGAGGCCTACGCCCAAAGCTTTGGTGCGCCAATCCGCACCGGAGTCGAAGTCTTCAGCGCCGAACGTCTCAGCGGTCGCCCGGGTTTTCGCATTGAAACCTCCCAGGGGGTTATCGAAGCGCAGCGAATTGTCGCCGCGACCGGGCCTTTCCAACGTCCGGTGATCCCGGCCATTGCACCGACGACAGCGGCGATAAAGCAAATCCATTCCGCGCACTATGCCAACCCACAGCAGTTGGCTGAAGGCGGCGTGCTGGTGATTGGGGCGGGATCGTCCGGTGTGCAGATCGCCGACGAGCTGCAGCGGGCGGGACGCCAGGTGTGGCTATCGGTGGGGGCCCACGATCGCCCGCCGCGCCGCTACCGCGAGCGTGATTTTTGCTGGTGGCTTGGGGTGCTGGGACTGTGGGACGCGGCGGCAAATCAGCCGGGCAAAGAGCACGTCACCATTGCGGTTAGCGGTGCGCGCGGCGGTCATACCGTTGATTTTCGTCAGTTGGCGCATCAGGGCGTGACGCTGGTTGGCCAGACTGAAGGATTTGACGGCGAACGCGCGACGTTTCGCGACGATCTCGCCGACAATATCCAGCGTGGTGATGACTCCTATCTGGCGCTGCTGGATGCGGCGGATGACTACATTGCGCGTAACGGCCTCGATTTGCCGGAAGAACCCGCCGCGCGCGAGTTTCTACCGGACCCTGCTTGCGTCACCGACCCGCTGCTGAGCCTTGATCTGGCCCTGGCCGGTATTAGCACCATCATCTGGGCAACCGGATACACCACCGATTACCGCTGGCTAAAGGTCAACGCCTTTAGCGACGCGCAGCGGCCGCAGCATCATCGCGGTGTTTCCACCGAACCCGGGGTCTATTTCCTCGGTCTACCGTGGTTATCCCGCCGTGGTTCGACCTTTATCTGGGGCGTTTGGCACGATGCGAAATATATCGCCGACCAAATTGCTATCCAGCGCCAATACCAGCACTACCAGCCATCCTGAACCCGTGTCATCTGAGGAGTAAAGCAATGCCTACGCATACCCGTATTCGAATGTTTAACACCAAAGAGACCTACCCGAACCAGAGTCTGAATAACGATTTGTGTCAGGCGGTGCGTGCCGGCAATACCGTCTACGTTCGCGGCCAGGTCGGAACGGATTTTGACGGAAATCTGATTGGCCTAGGCGACCCGCGCGCCCAGGCTGAGCAGGCGATGAAGAATGTGCAGCAGTTGCTGGTCGAGGCCGGCAGCGACCTGACGCATATTGTGAAAACCACCACCTATCTTATCGATCCGCGCTATCGCGAGCCGGTCTATCAGGAAGTCGGCAAATGGTTAAAAGGGGTATTCCCGATCTCCACCGGCGTGGTGGTCTCGGCCCTGGCGCAGCCGCAGTGGCTAATGGAAATTGACGTCACGGCGGTGATCCCTGACGACTGGCAGGAGACGGCAAAATGACGATATCCATTGCAGCACTGTGTCCGGAGTCCGGCCAGTTGGGAATTGCGATAAGCTCCTCCAGTATCGCGGTGGGCGCACGCTGTCCGTGGCTGCTGGCCGGGGTTGGCGCGGTATCCAGCCAGAACATTACGCTGCCATCGCTGGGGCCGCATATTCTTAGCGGTCTGGAATCTGGCGAGTCCGTTGCGCAGGCCGTGAAGCGGGCGCTGGCGGAGGATCGCTTCAGTGAGTATCGCCAGTTGGCGGTTATTGATGCCAGCGGAGAAGTCGCCACCTTTAGCGGTGAGCATACTCTCGGTATTGGCGAGGCGCTGGCGGGAGAAAACTGCGTGGCAGCCGGAAACATGCTGGCCGCGCCGGGCGTCATCGCTGCCATGATTGCGGCGTTTGAGACGGCAACAGGCGAACTGGCCAGCCGACTGATTGCGGGCCTGCGCGCCGGAATTGCGGCCGGCGGGGAGGCTGGGCCGGTACACTCGGCGGCGGTAAAAGTGGTGGAAGATTACGCCTGGCCGGTGGTCGATCTGCGTGTCGATTGGGCGGATGACGATCCGGTTGCGGCGCTTGAGCAGCTATGGTTAGCCTACGAGCCGCAGATGGAAGCCTATATCACACGAGCGCTGGACCCGCGCGATGCGCCGTCCTACGGTGTGCCGGGCGATGAGTAATAGCACCCGCGATATTCTCGCGCAGCTGCTGGCTTTTGATACCACCAGCCGGGAGTCCAATCTGGCGCTGATCGACTGGATTGCTGATTTCCTGGCGGCACGCGGCGTGGCTTCCCAACGTTTTTATGATGTCGACGGACGCAAAGCCAATCTTTACGCCCGTCTGGGGCCATCTGGGCCGGGAGGGGTCATGCTTTCCGGTCATACTGACGTGGTCCCGGTGGACGGCCAGTCGTGGAGCGTGGCGCCGTTTGCCTTGACCGAGCATGAAGGGCGGTACTACGGCCGCGGTAGCGCAGACATGAAAGGCTTTATCGCCTGCGTGCTGGCGACCGTGGAGGCCTTCTGCGCACAGCCGCTGCGGATGCCGCTACACCTGGCATTCTCCTATGACGAAGAGGTAGGGTGTCTTGGCGTGCGCAGCCTGGTCGATTATTTGCAGGCGTCGCCGGAGAAACCGGCGCTGTGCGTGATTGGCGAGCCGACGGAAATGCAGCCGGTGTACGGCCACAAAGGTAAGCTGGCGATGCGCTGCTGCGTTGAGGGGCACGCCTGTCATTCCGCCTATGCGCCGCAGGGCGTCAATGCGATTAGCTATGCATCGAAACTGATAAACCGCCTCGATTCACTGGGTGAAACGCTGGCCCAGCATCAGGATACGCGCTTTTCTCCCGCGTTTAGCACCCTCCAGGTCGGCACCATTCAGGGCGGGGCGGCGTTAAACATTGTGCCTCAGTCATGCTGGTTTGATTTTGAAATTCGCTATCTACCCGGCGCCCGTCCGGAGACGGTCACCGAGGCGCTGATGGACTATGCGCAGCAGCTGTTACCGCCGATGCGGCAAATTGCCGAGGCCAGCAATATCCGCTTTACGCCGCTCAGCCATTATCCGGGGCTACTCAGCGATCCGCAGTCGGACTTTGCCCATTGGCTGGCGCAATGGTGCGGCAGCGAAAGCTTCGCAACCGTTGCGTTTGGTACCGAAGGTGGGCTGTTTGACGAAATCGGTGTGGCGACGCTTATCTGTGGGCCTGGCAGCATGGCGCAGGGGCATAAACCGGATGAGTACATAACGCATTCACAAATTGATCGCTGCCGCCAGATGCTGGAAAACCTCTGCGTCTGGATGCGCGCCTTTCCCTAACACTCCCGTAACTGAACCCCCAACACAGGATCGTAAGCGATGCAAAAAGAACGCTCTGCGCATATTGATCAACAAACCCTCGACAGTTGGCAAGCCGATGGGGTGGTGTTACTAAAAGGCGTATTCACGCCGTGGATTGACAGTCTGGCCAGCGGCGTGGCGGCGCTGATGGATAATCCCAGTGAATATGGTCATGCGCGAACGGTGATCCCCAAAGATGGCTCGGCACCGTTTTTTCAGGACTACTGTAACTGGTCGCGGATCCCGGAGTTTGAGGATTTTGTCTTTCACTCAGCGGCGGCAGAAATCGCGGCAGCGTTAATGCAATCGCAAACGGCGCGATTTTTTCATGAACATACGCTGGTGAAGCAGCCGGGTGGCAGTACGGTCACGCCCTGGCATCATGACCAGCCTTATTACTGTGTTTCCGGGCAGCAAAATGTCAGCTTCTGGATCCCGCTTGATCCGGTGGCGGAACCCACGTCACTGCGTTGTATTCGCGGTTCGCATCGCTGGGAGGCGGAATACAGTCCTACCCGTTTTAATGGCACCAAACTGTACGATCACGCGCGTTTTCACACGCTGCCGGATATCGATGCGCATGAAGAGGACTATGACATTGTCAGTTGGGCGCTGGAACCCGGCGATGCCGTGGCTTTCCATTTCCGAACGGTTCATGGGGCGCGAGGAAACCATACCGCGCGTTCGAGACGGGTCTTTTCCGCGCGGTGGGTGGGTGATGATGCGGCCTTTGCCGAACGCGGAGGGGTCACTTCACCACCGTTTCCCGAGCTGACGCTGCGCGACGGTGAGCCGCTGATTTCGACGCTCTTTCCTCAAGTCTGGCCGCGTGGATAAATAAAAAGGGCGGTAAAATCATGCCGATTTTACCGCCCGTTGCGCATGCGAAACGTTATTTCTTCTTCTCGCCCAGCGTTGGAGTTTCGTCGAAGAAGTTCCACGGTTTCAACAGCGCATGGGCCCATTCGGTTGGCATAATCGGCCACTCTTCGGCGCGTGCGACGTGGGTGGTGCCGGTGGTAATCCATACCACGTCATCGTTATTTTTCAGCGACTCGTCATCCTTCGCATACTCTCCCAGGCCGGTGTCATGCACCGAACGGTTCGGGTACTTGCCTTCCGGATAACGCTCTTCCTGATGGTAACGGGTGACCCACAGCTGTTTATCCATAAAGCTCAAACGATGATAAATCCACTCATCTGGCGCAAATTTCGCGCCGGTTGCCGCCGGATGCGTCCCGCCTGCGTAAGGGATAATCTGGTATGACACCGGATTGCCCATACGGTTTTCTTTGGTGGTGTTGCTCAGCAGGCGAATGGTGCCTGGGTCATATTTCTGCGCGGCTTTCTGCTCAGTTTCGATGTCGTACTGATTCACCTGCATGGTGCTGGTACGCGGGCCGCCGCTGGTGTTAGGTTTCACTTCCGGATCCATCGCCACCAGGCTGTTATTCTCGCCGTCCACGTCGAGATCGAGGCGGAAGTTGTAAATATGCTGGTGAGTCGTGCCGACGATATTATGGTCGATCAGCGTACCGTAGCGGGTATCGTCTTTGGCGCTTGGATCGTGCATGGTTTTCGCCAGCACGCCTTTCACCGCTTCGATCCCGGTTGCACCGGCATCAATACCAATGGTGCCGTTTTCGTGGAATACCCAGTCGAAGATGTAGTCATAGTTGCCGACGGTGCTTATCCAGCGCACCACCAATTCGCGACGTTCGGTACTGACGTTCGGCTGGCCCATCTCCTGGTGCTTATATTCCGGCCCGGCGTAACGTTCAAAGATTGCCACCGCGCGTGGAATGGTGGTTGGCGTACCGGTGTAGTCGGCAATGGTTTCGTCCAGCAGTACGGCGTTGGACGGTGCGTCTTTGCCGCGGGCGATAGGCGAGGTCAGGGTGCCCATACCGTAATCGCCGGAGTCCAGATACGCTTTGAAGTACCAGCCGACATCCGGGTCGCCGTAAGGCACGATCATGCCGCCCAGCGATCCTTCGTACATCACCTGACGTTTTTTACCGTTGTCGTTATAGGTGACGGTAGAGAGAATCGGCCCGACGCGGGAGTTCAGCCGCAGGTGGAAGTCCCAGTTCTGCCAGTGCACCATATCGCCGGTGATGGTGTAGTTTTTACCTTCTGGTTCGATGATATCCAGCGGTTTCACCGATTTTGCTACGCGGTCGCGACCATCAAATGGCCGGGATTCCATCGGCACGGGAATGACCGGGCCTTCTTCAATTTTGATGATTTTTTTCTGCTCAAGGTCAACCACGGCCACCAGGTTTTCAATGGGGTGTGCCCAGTAGTTGCCGTCACCTGTGTCGAGATAGCTGACCACTTTCAGCAAGCGCGCGTCCTGCTTGAGGCCATCTTTGCCATCGAAATAACCGACGGTCAGCGGCGTGGTGACGACCTTGGTGGTGTCTTTAATACCGTGCTTTTTCAGCACTTCAGCAAACTCGGTGCTGGCGTTAATGATGTTCTGCACGCTGACGAAATCGTCAATCAGCACCATGCCATGGGCGTCTTTAATGGGCGTCCAGGAGAGGATCTTTTTGTTTTGCAGATCGACGACGGCTTCAATCACGTGTTTCCCGTCGAGCATAATCACGTCGGCGGTGCGCGGTGTATTCACCGGTGTGCCGTTCAGGGCAAAGTCCCATACCGCTTTTTTATCCGGTTCATGCAGGGAAATTTCGGTGAAACGGGTGTTGGCCTGGAACTCCGGCGCGGCTTTCACAATCGTTACCGCTTGGCCAATCTCTGCGGAGGACAGCGAGTTCAGCGGGTGTGGCACTTTCTCAACCTGGAAGGTCTGATCAAGGCCGGATTGGAAAACGTCGTTGATGAAGGTGTCAGAAACCCACGCCTTGCCTTGCTTCATCACCACCGGAACCTGCAAATTCAGGGTTTTTCCGTTGAGGATCGCGGTTTTCGCGCCCGGTTTCACTTTTACATAGGCGCCGTCTTTAATCAGGGTGTACATCTGCGCATAGTCATCCCACTGCACATCCGCGCCAAATTCCTGCAACGTTTTGTCCATTGGCACCATATGCGCTTCGCCGCCGTGGGCGATGGCCGGGCTCTGCCAGGCGCAACACAGTGCGATAGCCAGCGCGAGCGCCGTTTTACGTTTAGACAGATTCAAAGCTTTAGACATTGTGACCTCATCTTATCGTTATGTTGTGCCGTGCCAGGCTTTTCTTGTTCAGTCTCTTAACCTAACAGCCGAGCGTCATTAAGCGTTTGCTTGCGCTTGCCAGGTTATTTGTCAGTTTTGCCAGTTACAAAAAATGCCTCCGCAGAGGCATTGGGTAAATTGTTGCGCTGGCTCGACGTTGGCACACGCCGTTATCGTGCCGGGGTGACGGCTGCGCTAGGCAGGAAAATCCCCCTGCTGACGGGCAACCAGCGTCAGGATGGAGTAGAGGGCGACCGCCTGCTGATGCTGGTTGAAAATTTCCACCGACCATTCCACCACGCCGGTGGCTTTCTCTTCGGCATTGCGCTGACGTTTGACGGTTTTACGCTTGCAGGTCAGGCGAACCTGAATGGTATCGCCCGGCTTAACCGGTTCGATAAAGCGCAGGTTTTCCATACCGTAGTTGGCGATAACCGGGCCGACGCCCGCATCAACAAACAGACCGGCAGCGGCAGAAATCAGGAAGTAACCGTGCACCACGCGCTCGCCAAAAATCGACTCGGCGGCGGCGATTTTGTCCATGTGAGCGTAGAAGTGATCGCCGCTCAGACAGGCGAAGTTGACGATGTCCGCTTCGGTCAGCGTCCGGCGCGGGGTCAGCAGGCTATCGCCCGGTTGGATCTCTTCGAAATATTTACGGAACGGGTGAATGCGATCTTCCGCGACCTGCGCGCCGCGGACCCACTGCTGGCCGATAGCGGCCAGCATGGTTGGGCTGCCCTGAATCGCCGTGCGCTGCATGTAATGTTTCACCGAACGCAGGCCGCCCAGCTCCTCGCCACCGCCGGCACGTCCCGGACCACCGTGGACCAACTGCGGCAGCGGGGAACCGTGGCCGGTTGACTCAACGGAGGATTCTTCGTTCAGCACCTGAATACGACCGTGCGCACGCGCTGCACCGAGAATAAACTCACGGGCCAGCGCACCGCTGGCGGTGACCAGCGTACCGGCCAGGCTGCCTTCACCCGCGCGCGCCAGTTGCATAGCGTGTTCGCTATTCTGATACGGCATCAGCGTGGCAACGGGGCCAAAGGCTTCAATGGCGTGAACGGCGGAGACTTCATCCGGCTGGGTGCACAGCAACAGCGTTGGCGGGAAGAAGGCCCCGGCGGCGTTCAGATCGGCTTTTCCACCCAGCAAAACCTCACAGCCGGACTGCACGAGGCGGTTGACGTTGTCCTGCACATCCTGGCGCTGCTCGGCGTTAACCAGCGCCCCCATTTTGACGCCTTCCTGCGCCGGATCGCCGACCACCACTTTTTGCAGACGGGCAATCAGCGCGTCGCTCACCGCCTTAATCTGCGTCTGCGGCACAATAATACGGCGAATGGCGGTACATTTTTGTCCGGCTTTCGCCGTCATCTCACGCACCACTTCGCGGATAAACAGCGCGAATTCCGGTTGTTCTGGCGTGACATCTTCGCCCAGCACGCAGCAGTTGAGGGAGTCAGCCTCCATGGTAAATGGAATGGATTTTTCCACCAGATTAGGGTGCACGCGCAGCTGCTGGCCGGTATGGGCCGAACCGGTAAAGGTCACCACGTCCTGGCTATCGAGTTCGTCGAGCAGGGAGCCCGCGCCGCCGCAAATCAGGCTAATGGCCCCGTTTGGTACCAGGCCGCTTTCGACAATCGCTTTGACCATTGCCTGCGTCAATTGTGCGGTGGCGGTGGCCGGTTTGATGATCGCCGGCATCCCGGCAAGCCAGGTTGGCGCCAGCTTTTCTAACATCCCCCAGCACGGGAAGTTGAAGGCGTTGATATGTACCGCCACCCCAGATTTCGAGGTCAGCACGTGGCGTGCGGCAAAGCCGCCTTGTTTTGACAGGGGGATAAGCTCATCTTCCGGCCACAGAGTGTCGTCCGGCAGCTCGCGTCCGCCAAGCCCAGCATAGGTGAAGAGGGTACCGATACCGCCTTCAATATCCACCCAACTGTCGGCACGGGTGGCGCCGGTTTCGGCAGAAATGGCGTAGAAATCAGCTTTTAGCTCCAGCAGATGTTTTGCCACCGCTTTGAGCATTGCGCTGCGTTCAATAAAAGTCATTGCCTGTAAGGCTTTGCCACCGTTCTCGATAGCGAAACGACGCGCCTGCGCCATATCCAGACCTTCGCTGGTCACTTCCCACAGTGCTTCGCCGCTGATGGCGTGATGAATGGTGCGGGGACGGCCCTGGCCTGTCTGCCAGGTGCCGGATAAATAGCTGGCTAACTTCTGCATCGTAAATCTCCAGATATGTTACGTAATCTCGCTATAAATAGTTCTTTTCTGAATCACAAAATGCAAGCCTGATTTTAATAATTTATTAACAATGCGATCGCGGACACGAAGCGATAATAGGTCATCTGGCTGTTAATAAAGGATTTTGCAAAAGCCTTTGCGGTACGCATCACAAAATTCACAAACAAAATTTGTGGTTTTATTTAACTAAGATGTAACTTTTACAAAACAAAGTGATTCACAAAAATTGATTTGTTGAATTTATCGGAATCATAAGGTGATGACGTGACAGAAGAACAACGCTTTGACCAGCGCATCGCGCAGGAAACAGCCATCGAACCGCAGGACTGGATGCCCGATGCCTACCGTAAAACGCTGATCCGTCAGATTGGCCAGCATGCGCACTCCGAGATTGTCGGCATGCTGCCGGAAGGCAACTGGATCACCCGCGCCCCAACGCTTCGTCGCAAAGCGATTCTGCTGGCGAAAGTGCAGGATGAAGCCGGGCACGGCCTGTATCTCTACAGCGCCGCCGAAACCCTCGGCTGCGCCCGTGAAGATCTGTACCAGAAGATGCTTGATGGGCAGATGAAGTATTCCTCCATCTTTAACTACCCAACCCTGACCTGGGCCGACATCGGCGTGATTGGCTGGCTGGTTGATGGCGCGGCGATCGTTAACCAGGTTGCGCTGTGCCGGACTTCATATGGCCCGTATGCACGAGCAATGGTGAAAATCTGTAAAGAAGAGAGCTTCCACCAGCGCCAGGGCTTTGAAGCTTGCATGGCGCTGGCCGCGGGCAGCGAAGAGCAGCGCCAAATGCTGCAAGACGCGATTAACCGTTTCTGGTGGCCTGCGCTCATGATGTTTGGCCCAAGCGATGACAACTCCCCCAACAGCGCGCGCAGCATGGCGTGGAAAATCAAACTGCACTCCAACGATGAACTGCGACAGCGCTTTGTCGACAACACCGTCCCACAGGTCGCGATCCTCGGCATGCAAGTGCCGGATGCCGACCTGCAGCTGGACGCGGAGACCGGCCACTATCGTTACGGCGAAATTGACTGGCAGGAACTCAACGAAGTTATCAACGGGCGTGGGATTTGTAACCACGAACGTCTGGGCGCGAAACGTAAGGCCTGGGAAGAGGGGGCATGGGTGCGCGAAGCCGCGCTGGCACATGCTCAAAAACAACAGGCCCGCAACGCCGCCTAAGGAGAAAGAGAATGAGCAACACATACTGGCCGTTATACGAAGTTTTTGTCCGCAGCAAACAGGGGCTGTCGCACCGCCACGTGGGAAGCCTGCACGCCGCTGATGACCAGATGGCGCTGGAAAATGCCCGCGATGCCTACACCCGTCGCAGCGAAGGCTGCTCTATCTGGGTGGTAAAAGCCAGCAGCATCGTCGCCTCGCAGCCAGAAGAGCGCGGTGAGTTCTTCGATCCGGCGGAAAGCAAAGTCTACCGTCACCCGACGTTCTATACCGTGCCGGACGGCATGGAACATATGTGAGGCAGCGATGAATAACCTGAATCCTGTTGCAACGTATGCCCTGCGTCTGGGCGATAACGGCCTCGTGCTGGCCCAGCGCTTGGGCGCCTGGTGCGGCCATGCGCCGGAGCTGGAGATTGACCTGGCGCTGGCCAATATCGGTCTGGATCTGCTGGGGCAGGCGCGCAACTTCTTAAGCTATGCCGCCGAACTTTCCGGCAGCGGCGACGAAGATACGCTGGCCTTCGGCCGCGACGAACGTCAGTTCCGCAATCTGCTGCTGGTTGAACAACCGAACGGTAACTTTGCCGACACGATCGCTCGTCAGTTCTTTATCGACGTCTGGCACGTCGCGTTGTTCAGCCGCCTGGTCAACAGCCGCGATGCGCAGATTGCCGCGATTGCCGCCAAAGGGCTGAAAGAAGTGCGCTATCACCAGCGTTTTAGCCGCGGTTGGCTGGAGCGCCTGGGCAACGGTACCGACCTCTCCGCGCAGCGGATGCAGCAGGCGGTCGACAACCTGTGGCGCTTTACCGGCGAGCTGTTTATGGCCGATGAGCTGGAGTTAGCGCTGGTTGAGCAGGGGATCGCCGTCGACTCGCGTGAACTTCAGGCCGAATGGCAGGCAACGGTGCATACCGCGCTGCTCGACTCCGGCTTACAGATCCCGCAGGAAGCCGCGTTCCGCAGCGGCGGTAAGCAGGGGCTGCACAGTGAACATCTGGGGCCGATGCTGGCGGAAATGCAGTATCTGCAGCGCGCGTATCCCGGTCAGCAGTGGTAACGGAGGTGGTTATGCAACGTCTGGCTGCAATCGCACCCGCCGAGGTGCGCACCGTCTGGGGATTGCTCAGCGCCATCCCCGATCCGGAAGTGCCGGTACTGACGATTACCGACCTTGGCATGGTGCGCCGCGTCGAACGTCACGGCGACGGCTGGGTGATTGGCTTCACGCCGACCTATTCCGGTTGCCCGGCAACCGAACACCTGCTGGCGGAGATCCGTTCGGTGATGACCGAGCACGGCTACACGCCGGTGCACATTGTTCTGCAGCTTGACCCGGCATGGACCACCGATTGGATGAGCCCGGACGCCCGCGAGCGTCTGCGCCAGTACGGCATTAGCCCGCCGCAGGCCCACGCCTGTCATGCGGGAATGCCCAGCGAAGTGCTGTGCCCGCGCTGCGGTAGCACCCACACCTCGCTGATTAGCGAATTCGGTTCGACGGCCTGTAAAGCGCTCTATCGCTGCGACAGTTGCCGTGAACCCTTTGATTACTTTAAATGTATTTGAGGTTGCGATGACAACATTTCATTCGCTTACCGTGGCAAGCGTCGAACCGGAAACCCGCGATGCGGTGACCATCACCTTCGCCATTCCCGACGCGCTGCGTACCGAGTACGCCTTTCGCCCCGGCCAGCATCTGACGCTGAAAACCCGCCTTGGCGGTGAAGAACTGCGCCGCTGCTACTCCATCTGCCGTAGCCGAACGCCTGCTGAAATCAGCGTGGCGGTGAAAGCTATCGACGGCGGCCGCTTCTCGCGCTATGCCCAGAGCGATATTCAGCAGGGCATGGAATTTGACGTGATGGTGCCGCAGGGCCACTTTGGCTATCAGCCATCGGCCGAACGCTGTGCCAATTACCTGGCGATTGCCGCCGGTTCCGGTATCACCCCGATGATGGCGATTATTGAAGCCACGCTGGCGACAGAAAACAACAGCCGTTTCACGCTGATTTACGGCAACCGCAGCAGCCACAGCATGATGTTCCGTCAGGCGCTGGCCGATCTGAAAGACCGCTATCCGCAGCGTTTGCAGGTGGTGCACCTGTTCAGCCAGGAATCAATGGACAGCGATCTGCTGCAAGGGCGCATTGACGGCGACAAGCTGCGCGCGCTCTCCGAACACCTGCTTGATTTCAGCCGCTTTGACGACGCCTTTATCTGCGGCCCGTCGGCAATGATGGACGACGCGGAAACCACGCTGCGCGCCCTCGGTATGCCGGAGAAATCCATTCACCTTGAGCGTTTCAACACCCCTGGCACCAGCGTGAAGCGCGCTACCGGTGTGCAGGCGGAAGGCCGTACCGTCACGCTGCGTCAGGATGGCCGTGAGCGCCTGATTTCTCTGAGCGCCGAGGACGACAGTATTCTGGATGCCGCGCTGCGCCAGGGGGCGGACCTGCCGTTCGCCTGTAAAGGCGGCGTGTGCGCGACCTGTAAATGCAAAGTGGTCCGCGGCGAAGTGGCGATGGCCGCTAACTACAGCCTGGAAGCCGATGAACTGGCCGCCGGCTATGTCCTGAGCTGCCAGGCGCTGCCCACCAGCGGCGACGTGGTGGTCGACTTTGATGCGCGGGGGATGGCATGAGTGAACTGCTGATAACCCGTCACAACCGCGTACTTCAACTGACGCTGAATCGCCCGCAGGCGCGTAACGCCCTGAATAACGCGCTGCTTGAGCAGATTGCCGAGGCGCTTGAAAGCGCCGCGGCGGATGCCTCGATTAGCGTCTGCGTCATCAGCGGCAACCCACGCTATTTCGCCGCCGGTGCCGATCTCAACGAAATGGCGGAGAAAGATCTGCCCGCCACCTTCGACGATCTGCGTCCCCGTCTGTGGGCGCGGATTGACGCATTCAATAAGCCGCTGATTGCGGTGGTCAACGGCTACGCGCTGGGCGCGGGCTGTGAACTGGCGCTGCTGTGCGATCTGGTGATCGCCGGCGATAACGCACGCTTCGGTTTGCCGGAAATTACCCTCGGCACCATGCCGGGCGCCGGCGGCACCCAGCGTCTCATTCGCAGCGTAGGCAAAGCGCTGGCCAATCGCATGGTGCTGAGCGGTGAAAGCATTGACGCCCAGCGGGCGCAGCAGGCGGGGCTGGTGAGCGATATCCACCCGGCCAATCTCTCCGATGAATATGCGCTGAAGCTGGCGGCGACCATTGCCCGTCATTCACCGCTGGCGCTGCGTGCGGCCAAACAGGCGCTGCGTCTGTCGCAGGAGGTGAATTTACAGGCTGGGCTGACCCAGGAACGCCAGCTATTTACCCTGCTGAGCGGCACGGAAGATCGTCGTGAAGGGATTGCTGCCTTCTTAGAAAAACGTACACCGGACTTTAAAGGACGCTAACCGTGGAAGCTTTCATTCAGTGTGAGATTGAACAGGGCGTGATGACCCTGACGCTAAACCGCCCGGACCGCCTCAATAGCTTTAACGATGTGATGCACCAACAGCTGTCCGATTGCTTAAAACAGGCCGAGCGCGACGACACCATTCGCTGCCTGTTAATCACCGGCGCGGGACGCGGCTTTTGCGCCGGTCAGGATTTGAACGACCGTAACGTTGACCCAAGCGGCCCTGCGCCGGATTTGGGCATGTCGGTAGAGCGTTTTTACAACCCGCTGGTACGCCGTCTGGCCGCGCTGCCAAAACCGGTTATTTGTGCGGTTAACGGCGTAGCCGCCGGTGCTGGCGCGACGCTGGCGCTGGGTTGCGACATTGTGATTGCCGCGCGATCCGCCAAATTTGTGATGGCGTTTAGCAAGCTCGGCCTGGTACCGGACTGCGGCGGGAGCTGGGTGCTGCCGCGCGTTGCCGGGCGTGCCCGTGCGATGGGCCTGGCGCTGCTGGGCGATAGCCTGAGTGCCGAACAGGCCGCGCAGTGGGGGATGATTTGGCAGGTGGTGGACGACGCAGCGCTGAAAGACACCAGCCTGACAATGGCTCGCCATTTTGCCTCACAGCCAACTTTTGGACTGGGGCTGATTAAAAAAGCGCTGCAGCTTTCCGAGACCCACACCCTTGACCAGCAGCTTGACGTCGAACGTGACTTCCAGCGTATGGCCGGGCGCAGCGACGATTACCGTGAAGGCGTTAGCGCCTTCCTCGCCAAACGCGCGCCACAGTTCAG
Organism: Kluyvera cryocrescens NBRC 102467; assembly: GCF_001571285.1. Taxonomy (GTDB): domain Bacteria; phylum Pseudomonadota; class Gammaproteobacteria; order Enterobacterales; family Enterobacteriaceae; genus Kluyvera; species Kluyvera cryocrescens. Next base: position 125,650 of record NZ_BCTM01000003.1, read on the forward strand.
CGGGAAATAAGCTATGAGCCAGAATCAATTCACTGTCGCCGTGATTGGCGGCGGCACCATGGGCGCCGGCATTGTTGAAGTGGCGGCCAGTGCGGGGCATCCGGTGCGCCTGTATGACATCTCCGCTGAGGCGATTACCCGCGCCATCGATGGCATCCGTCAGCGTCTGGAAAGCCGCGTCAGCCGGGGAAAACTCAGCGCCGAACAGGCTCAGGCACTGCTTTCTCGCATTACGCCTGCCACCGAATTGAGCCAGCTTGCCGATGCACAGCTGGTGATTGAAGCGGCATCTGAGCGTCTGGAGATTAAACAGGCGCTGTTTAGCCAACTGGCGGAGATCTGTTCACCGTCCGCGCTGCTGACCAGCAACACCTCGTCCATCTCTATTACTGCTATCGCCGCCGGAATCAAGCACCCGGAACGCGTGGCGGGACTGCATTTCTTCAACCCGGCACCGGTGATGAAACTGGTGGAAGTGGTCAGCGGGCTGGCAACCTCTGCGGAAGTGGTTGAACAACTGTGCGCCTGCGTAAGCCGCTGGGGCAAACAAGCGGTGCGCTGCCGCTCAACGCCGGGTTTTATCGTTAACCGTGTGGCGCGTCCTTACTACGCGGAAGCCTGGCGCGCGCTGGAAGAGCAGGTGGCGTCGGCGGAAGTTATCGATGCCGCGCTGCGCGATGGCGGTGGATTCCCGATGGGGCCGCTGGCGTTAACCGATTTAATCGGCCAGGACGTCAATTTCGCGGTCACCTGTTCGGTATTTAACGCGTTCTGGCAGGATCGTCGTTTTCTGCCGTCGCTGCTGCAGCAGGAGCTGGCGATTGCCGGGCGTCTGGGCAAAAAAAGCGGCCACGGCGTTTACCGCTGGCCGGTGGAAACCCAGCCAGAACTGGCTGAACCGACATTAGCCGCCGACGCAGCCGCGCAAGTTGCCATAAGTGACAACGTCACAAAACTGGATGGCGTTTTGCTGCTGGAGACCTGTGGGGAAACCGCGCTGGCGCTAAGCGTCCGTCACGGTTGCCCGGTGGTGGTTTATGACCATAGCGCCGGCGATACGGTCGTGTTGGCGGCGTCGGCCACCAACTCACCGGCCGAGACCGATAAAGCCATTTACTACTTCCAGCAGCAGGGCAAAAAAGTGCTGCGTATCGCCGATTACCCGGGCCTGCTGGTGTGGCGCACGGTGGCGATGCTGGCCAACGAAGCGCTGGATGCGGTGCAAAAAGGCGTTGCCTGCGCCGAGGATATCGATACCGCCATGCGTCTGGGAGTGAACTACCCACGTGGCCCGCTGGCCTGGGGCGAATCGCTTGGCTGGGGACGGGTACTGCGCTTGCTGGAAAACCTTCAACAGCATTACGGCGAAGAACGCTACCGCCCGAGTGCACTGCTGCGCCAAAAGGCGCTACTGGAGATGCGTCATGAGTAACGAAGCCTGGTGCAACGCCCGCGCCATGTACGAGAAAGATACCTGCGCCCGCGCGTTGGGGATTGAGCTTATCGAAATGGATGATGGCTATTCGCAGATGACCATGGCGGTGACGCCATCCATGCTGAACGGCCATCAGACCTGCCACGGCGGGCAGCTTTTTTCGCTGGCCGATACGGCGTTTGCCTACGCCTGTAATAGCCAGGGGCTGGCCGCAGTGGCCTCGGCCGCCAGCATCGACTTTGTGCGTCCGGCATTTACCGGTGATCTGCTGACCGCCACCGCGCGGGTGAAACAGCAGGGCAAACTGACCGGCGTTTACGACATTGAAATTGTTAATCAGCAGCAAAAAACAGTGGCCCTGTTTCGCGGCAAATCGCACCGCATCGGCGGCACTATCACGGGAGAAGTCTAATGCGCGACGCGTTTATTTGTGACGGAATTCGTACTCCGATTGGCCGCTACGGCGGTGCGCTGGCGGGCGTCCGCGCCGACGATCTGGCGGCGATCCCGCTGCGCGAACTGTTAAGCCGCAACCCGCGTCTTGACGCTAGCCGCATCGATGATGTGATTTTCGGCTGCGCAAACCAGGCCGGTGAAGATAATCGCAACGTGGCGCATATGGCGACGCTGTTGGCGGGCTATCCGCACAGCGTGGCGGGCACCACCATTAACCGCCTGTGCGGTTCGGGTCTGGATGCCATCGGCTTCGCCGCGCGTGCCATCAAAGCCGGTGATGCGGATCTGCTGATTGCCGGCGGCGTCGAGTCGATGTCTCGCGCACCGTTCGTGATGGGCAAAGCCACATCCGCCTTCCAGCGTCAGGCCGAGATGTTTGATACCACCATCGGCTGGCGTTTTGTGAACCCGCTCATGCAGCAACAATTTGGTACTGACAGCATGCCGGAAACGGCGGAGAATGTAGCTGAATTGTTAAATATCAGCCGCGAAGACCAGGATGCCTTTGCTTATCGCAGCCAGCAGCGTACGGCGCAAGCCCAGCGCGACGGCATTCTGGCGCAGGAAATCGTGCCGGTGCAGATTATCGGTAAGAAGGGCGCGGTGAGCGCGGTGCGTGATGATGAGCATCCGCGTGCGGAAACCACGCTCGAACAACTGGCGGCGTTGAAAACTCCCTTCCGTAAAGGCGGCGTCGTCACTGCCGGTAACGCCTCCGGCGTCAACGACGGTGCCGCGGCAATGATCATCGCCAGTGAACAGCAGGCCCATGCGCAGGGACTGACGCCGCGTGCGCGGATTGTGGCAATGGCCACGGCCGGCGTTGAGCCGAAGTACATGGGGCTGGGGCCGGTGCCGGCGGTGCGTAAAGTGCTGGAGCGCGCCGGGCTGAATATTAACGATATGGACGTGATTGAACTCAATGAAGCCTTTGCCGCTCAGGCGCTGGGCGTCATGAGGCAGCTTGGGCTGGCGGATGACGCCGCGCATGTTAACCCCAACGGTGGCGCCATCGCCTTAGGCCACCCGTTGGGCATGAGCGGCGTGCGTTTGGCGCTGGCTGCAAGCCTGGAGCTGGAGCGACGCAAAGGACGCTATGCGCTGTGTACGATGTGTATTGGCGTGGGCCAGGGTATCGCCCTGATCCTCGAGCGAGTGTGAGCTAATTGACCTGCGAGTACCCTAAAAAATGACAACTACAACAAAATTAGATCCGATTGAAACCGCATCGCGTGACGAATTACAGGCTCTGCAAACCGAACGTCTGAAATGGACGCTCAAACACGCCTATGAAAATGTACCGATGTATCGCCGTAAGTTCGACGCGGCGGGGGTGCACCCGGATGATTTCCGTGAGCTGAGCGACCTGAGCAAGTTTCCCTGCACCACCAAGCAGGATCTGCGTGATAACTATCCGTTTGACACCTTTGCGGTGCCGATGGAGCAGGTGGTGCGTATTCATGCGTCATCCGGGACCACCGGTAAACCGACTGTTGTCGGCTATACGCAAAACGATATCGACACTTGGGCCAATATCGTCGCCCGTTCGCTGCGCGCAGCCGGCGGTTCGGCGAAAGATAAAATTCACGTCGCCTACGGCTATGGCCTGTTTACCGGCGGCCTGGGCGCGCACTACGGTGCGGAACGTTTAGGGGCAACGGTGATCCCGATGTCCGGCGGCCAGACTGAAAAGCAGGCGCAGCTAATTCGCGATTTCAAACCTGACATGATCATGGTGACGCCGTCCTACTGCCTGAACCTGATTGAAGAGCTGGAACGCCAGATGGGCGGCGATGCGCGGGGGTGTTCACTGCGCACCGGTGTGTTTGGCGCCGAGCCGTGGACTGCGGGGATGCGGGCGGAAATTGAGCGCCGCCTCGGCATTACCGCGCTGGATATCTACGGCCTGTCAGAAGTTATGGGCCCGGGCGTGGCGATGGAATGTATCGAAACCAGCGACGGCCCAACCATCTGGGAAGATCATTTCTTCCCGGAAGTGGTCAACCCGGAAGACGGTACGCCGTTGGCCGACGGTCAGCACGGCGAACTGCTGTTCACCACGCTAACCAAAGAAGCGCTGCCGGTGATCCGTTACCGCACCCGCGACCTGACGCGTCTGCTGCCGGGCACCGCCCGCACCATGCGCCGGATGGATCGCATCAGCGGCCGCAGCGACGACATGCTGATTATTCGCGGCGTCAACGTCTTCCCATCGCAGCTGGAAGAAGAGATCCTCAAAATTGAACATCTGGCGCCTCACTATCAGCTGGAAGTGGATCGTCGCGGGCATCTTGATTCGCTTTCCGTACGCGTTGAACTCAAAGAAAGCAGCTTAACGCTGAGCCACGAACAGCGCTGCCAGATTTGCCACCACCTGCGTCACCGCATTAAGTCGATGGTTGGCATTTCTACCGACGTGAGCATCGTTAACTGCGGCAGCATTCCTCGCTCTGAAGGCAAGGCGTGCCGCGTGTTTGACCTGCGTAAAGCGGCGGCAAACGGTTAAGGTCACCCCTCAGCCTTCGGTAGCCCGGCATCGAGCCGGGCTACCAGATCCTGCCATACCCGGGATTATTTCCTGTGCTATGATTCAAAAAGGATATAAATAACAACAGAATGAATCATATGGACAAACTCGATAGCTTTATTCAGCAGGCGGTGACGACGATGCCCATCAGCGGCACCTCGCTTATCGCCTCGTTATACGGTGACTGCTTATCCCAGCGCGGCGGCGAAGTCTGGCTGGGAAGCGTGGCCGCGTTATTAGAAGGATTAGGATTTGGCGAGCGCTTTGTGCGCACCGCGCTGTTTCGCCTGAACAAAGAAGAGTGGCTGGACGTGGTGCGAATTGGCCGCCGCAGCTTTTATCGTCTGAGCGACAAAGGGCTGCGCTTAACCCGCCGCGCGGAGAGCAAAATCTACCGCGCCAGCGCGCCGGAGTGGGACGGTACCTGGCTGCTGCTGCTGTCGGAAGGATTAGAAAAATCCACCCTGGCAGAAGTCAAAAAACAGCTGATTTGGCAGGGGTTTGGCGTGCTTGCGCCGAGCCTGCTGGCGTCGCCTTCGCAAAAGCTCGCCGACGTCCAATCGCTGCTGCATGAAGCGGGCGTGGCGGAGAACGTTATTTTCTTCGAAGCCCATTCGCCGCTGGCAATTTCCCGCGCCGCGCTGCGTGAACGGGTAGAGGAGTGCTGGCATCTGACCGAACAAAACGCCATGTACGAGGCGTTTATTTCGCTGTTCCGCCCGCTGCTACCGCTGCTGCGCGATGCGCAACCGGATGAGCTAACGCCAGAGCGCTGCTTCCAGATCCGTCTGCTGCTGATCCATTTTTACCGCCGCGTCGTGCTTAAAGATCCGCTGCTGCCGGAAGAACTGCTGCCCGCCCATTGGCTGGGGCAAACGGCGCGCCAGTTGTGTATCAATATCTATCAACGCGTGGCTCACGGCGCCCAGGCTTTTGTCAGTGAAAAAGGCGAAAGCTCGGTGGGCGAACTGCCCGCGCCGGGGCCGCTCTATTACCAACGTTTCGGGGGATTGCCCGAGGCGTAACAGGAGAAGCCATGCCGATTTACCAGATGGACGGGATGATCCCGGTGGTTCCCGCAGAAAGCTATGTGCACCCAACCGCAGTACTGATTGGCGATGTGATCCTCGGAAAAGGGGTCTACGTTGGGCCAAATGCCAGCCTGCGCGGTGATTTTGGCCGCATCGTGGTGAAAGATGGCGCCAATATTCAGGATAATTGCGTAATGCACGGTTTTCCGGGCCAGGATACGGTGGTAGAAGAAGACGGCCACATCGGTCACGGCGCCATCCTCCATGGCTGCGTGATTGGCCGCAACGCATTAGTTGGCATGAGCGCGGTGATTATCGACGGCGCATCTATCGGTGAAAACAGTATCGTCGGCGCGTCGGCGTTTGTTAAAGCGCGCGCCGACATGCCCGCCAACCACCTGATTGTCGGCAGCCCGGCGAAAGCCATTCGCAGCTTAACCGAGCAGGAGCTGGCGTGGAAAAAGCAGGGCACCCGCGAATATCAGGTGCTGGTTGAACGCTGTCAGAATACGTTATTTGAAGTGCAGCCGCTGACTGAGGAAGAGCCCAATCGTAAGCGGCTGGAGTTTGATGATAGCCTGAAGCCAAAATCGGCTATTTAGCGTCGCGTAGCGCGTCGACCAGCAGCGAAAAGGCGGTGGTGTGCTGGCGGCGGCTTGGGTAGTACAGATAGTAACCGGGGAACGGTACGCACCAATCGGCGAGCACGTGCTGTAAACGCCCGTCGGCAATGGCTTCACGTACCGTATCGTCCGGAACATAGGCCAGCCCCAGCCCGGCCTCGGCGGCATCAAGCCGTTGCGGCAGGCAGTTGAGGATTAACTGGCCTTCCACGCGCACCCGCAGCGGTTCGCCATTTTGCTCAAACTCCCATGCATACAGCCCACCGCGCGTGGGTAAGCGCATGTTGATGCAGCGATGCTGCTGCAAATCGTGCGGGGTTTGCGGTACACCGTACTTTTCCAGATACGCCGGTGAACCGACCACCGCCATGCGCATATCCGGCGCAATACGCACCGCAATCATATCGCGCGCCACCTGTTCGCCGAGGCGCACGCCGGCGTCGTAGCGCGCATCGACGATATCGGTGAGGCCATTATCAACGGTGACCTCGATATTGATATCCGGGTATTGCTGCATAAACGCTTTGAGTTTGGGCCACAGTATCTCATTCATCGCATGCTCGCCGGCGGTCAGGCGAATATTTCCCGCCGGATGTTCGCGGGAATCACGCAGGGCGGAGATCTCCTGCTCAATTTCCAGCAGATGCGGGCTAAGGCGCTGATAGAGCTTTTCGCCGGCTTCGGTAGGGGCAACATTGCGCGTGGTGCGGGTCAACAGACGGACATCCAGCCGGTTTTCCAGATTACGCATCGCATGGCTTAAGGCGGATTGCGACACGCCAAGCTGTGCGGCGGCGCGGGTAAAGCTGCGTTCGCGAGCGACCACCATGAAGGAGATCAGGTCGTTAATATTGTCTTTTAGCATGGAAGGGCCATTGATGAATTTGGTTCATATTTTCGCGGAATTTATTTAGTGTAATGGCCACAGGTTTATATGCAACTCTCTGAATGCTGGCGAGGCCCGATGAAAATCAATGTGGTAGGAACCAGCGGTGTTGGCAAATCAACGCTTGCCCGCCGTCTGTCGCAAACGCTCTCACTGCCGTATATCGAAATGGATCGTTTGTACTGGCGGCCCGACTGGCAGGGAACGCCCGATGACGAACTGTTCGCCAGGCTCACCGAGGCGACCGATGCGCCGGGATGGGTGCTGGACGGCAACTATAACCGCAGTCGCCCGGTAAAGTGGCGGGACGTTGATATGGTGGTGTGGGTCGATTATGGTTTCTGTCGCACCCTGCGCCAGGCGGTCTCCCGCGCCGCTACGCGGGCGTGGCGAAAGCAGGAACTGTGGCCCGGCACCGGCAACCGCGAAAGCTTTCACCGATCGTTTGCCAGCCGCGAGTCGATAATTCTATGGACTTTAAAAACCTGGCGGGCTAACCGCCAGCGCTACCTCCGCGATATGCACGATCCGCGCTGGCAGCATATCCGCTTTGTGCGTCTACAAAACCGCCGTGATACCGAGGCGTTCGTGGCCGAATTAACGGCCCAAAAAATGAATTAATTCGTGATATTAGCGCACAAAATGCCCGCCGTTTTTGCCGCGCTATGATAGTTTTAACGCTCTAACAATAAGGAGTCCTGCCCATGCCACACGTTGATATTAAATGTTTTCCCCGCGAGCTGAGCGATGAACAAAAAACCGCGCTGGCCGCCGACATTACCGAAGTGCTGATTCGCCATTTGAACACCAAAGACCGTGCGGTGAGCGTGGCGCTAAATCAGGTGCAGGAGAGCGACTGGCAGCAGGTGTGGGACGGTGAAATCGCCCCGAAAATGGATGAGCTGATTAAAAAACCGGGCTACAGCATGTAGCGGATCTGCCGCCATCACTGCGTTCTGTTCGGGCTACGCGCAATGTCATTGATGCGCAGCCCGATTTTCCTTCTCAATACTTAAAACCTTTGTACAGACTCCCGCCCGTGTTAAACCGGCTTATCATCCGGCGTATTCGCGCGGATCTGCCGACCGCTGGCAACAAACGTCCCGGCGCCAAGATGATGCAGGGTATTGCGCTTATCGTCATCAAACTGCCAGCGTCCGGCGACGAACGCCTGTTCATCGGCAGCGGCGGCGACTACTTCACCGAAGAGCGTGTCGTACTGAGCCGCCGCGGCGGTGGCGGGCAGTAACCGGCACTCCATCCACGCCAGACATTTCTCTTCCACCAGCGGCAGGCCGAGCACCGGGCCGGTTATTGCCGGAATACCGTAAGCGTTAAATTTATCTTCTTCACGGCCGCTGACGCTACCGACCGCGTAGGTCCAACTGGCGGCAGCGACGCCCGGTACGACGATGCCGAAGGTGCCATTACGTTCGATGATTTCCCGCGACCACGCGCTTTTATCGACCACAATCGCTATCCGCGGCGGCGCAAACTCGACCGGCATCGACCAGGCGGCGGCCATCACGTTGCGGCGTTTGGTTTCAACATCATAGCTGGTTATCAGAACGGTTGGACCGTGGTTAAGCAAACGGCTGGCGTGCTGGAGTTCAACGGGGCGAAAACGGCTCATGGGTTTTCCTTTGCGTGAATAGACATGTCTCTCGCCACACATTAAATCGCAATAAAAGCGTAATCAATACGTCATATCGCCTGCCTATAGTCGCCTGCACTAAGTCCCAAAGAGGATAACACTATGTTAGCTCCCCTGTATTTATCACAGGTGAGCGTGTCTGCCTTGTCGCCACTCCCATGGGGAGGACGATAATGCGCGCGCTTACCGGCATTCGGCTCGATGGCGTCTCCTTCGCCTTCGGCGCTACCACCGTACTCGATAACATCGCTTTGCACATCGAACCGGGCAGCATTGTTGCACTGCTGGGGCCATCCGGCTGCGGCAAAAGCACGTTGCTGCGCCTGCTGGCGGGGCTCAGCGTCCCGGCGCAAGGCTCTATTCACTTTGGCGATCGACTGGTGGCAAAACCCGGCTGGGGATTGCCGCCGGAGCAGCGCGATATCGGCATGGTTTTCCAGGATTACGCGCTGTGGCCGCATATGACGGCGGCGCAGAACGTGGCGTTTCCGCTACGGATGCGCAAGGTGTCATCAGGCGAACGCGAGCGGCGAGTCAACGAGGCGCTGGCGATGGTTGGGCTGGCGGACTTCGGCGGGCGGAAACCGTCGGGGCTTTCCGGCGGCCAGCAGCAGCGGGTGGCGCTGGCGCGGGCGATTGTTGCTGAACCGCGCGTGTTGCTGTTCGATGAACCGCTCTCCAATCTCGATAGCGAACTGCGCGAATCACTGTGCATGGAGATGAGCCGCCTGCTGCGCCAGCTGGGTATTACCGCCGTTTACGTCACCCACGATCGCCGCGAAGCCGAGCTGTTAGCCGACCGCATTGTGCATCTTTCTGCGGGCAGCATTGCTGCTGTTCGCGCCGTTGCTTCATCCTCAGGGGAACTTGTATGAAATCCATTAAACAGGGCGTTGCGCTTGCCATGATGTTATCTGCCACCATGATTTCCAGCGCCCATGCGCTGACCGTGTATACCGCGGGCCCAGGTTCGCTGGCGAAAAGTCTCGCCAGCGGTTACGAAAAGAAAACCGGCGTGAAGGTGAATATCTTCCAGGCCACCACCGGCAAGGTGATGGCGCGTCTGGAGGCCGAACAGGCCAATCCGCAGGCCGATGTACTGATCTCCGCATCGTGGGACACAGCGGAAGACTTACACCATCGCGGCTGGCTGCTGCCGTATCAGAGCGGTAATGCTGATAAGGTTCCGGCGGCGCTGAAAACCGCAGACTATGTGGCGCAGGGGATTTCGGCATTAGGGATCGTGTGGAACAGTAAAAGCGGCACGCCGGAGCCGAAAGAGTGGCGCGATCTGACCGAAGCGGCGTTTAAAGATAAAGTGACCACGCCCGACCCGGCGCTTTCTGGCGCATCGCTGGATTTGCTGATCGGGTTACAAAATGGCCTGGGAGATAAAGCCTGGACGCTGTTTGAGGCGCTGAAAAAGAATGGCATGGTGGTGAGCGGCCCCAACGCGCAGGCGGTGACGCCGGTGATGCAGGGGGCGAAAGCGGCGGTGTTTGGCGCGGTGGACTACGTCTCCTATGGCAATATTGCTCAGGGTGAATCGCTGAAAGTGATTTTCCCGGCCAGCGGCACGGTGATTGCGCCGCGTCCGATGATGATCCTCAAAACCACTCAGCACGCGGATGACGCGAAAGCCTTTGTCGATTATGTGCTGTCGTCGGAAGGCCAGGCGATGGTGGCTGACGCCTGGTTGATGCCTGCGCGCAGCGATGTGCAGGCAAAACGCCCGCTGCTGGGTGAGCTGAAAATTCTGCCGACCACCAGCGACGGCAGCAGCGAGCGCAGCGCGGTGCTTTCACGTTTTAACGCCTTGTTCGGGCAATAATTTTCCTTCTCCGCCCGGTGTGGTGTTAAGCCGCCGGGCGGTTTGCCATTCAAGGATCGTCGGGTGAAACAAAAATTCCTCTCCGCTGCCACGCTGACCGCCCTGGTTGTACTGGTGGCGCTGCCGCTGTTGTTTATTCTCCTGCAAGCCATATTCCCACACTTTAGCGCCGGTCAGCTGAGCGCACCGTTGAGCGGAATCTCCGCTTTGCTCAACGACCCACAGCTGATGCCGATGCTCGGCGGTACGCTATGGATTGCCTGCGGCGTGGCGCTGGTGAGCGTGTTGGTTGGCCTACCGCTGGGCGTCCTGCGCGGGCTGTTTAATCTGCCGCTGCCTAAGCTGTGGGATTTGCTGTTTTTGATTCCTTTTCTCACGCCGCCGTATATCGCCGCGCTGTCGTGGATGCTGGTGCTGCAGCATAACGGTTATCTGCAGCAGCTCACCGGCTGGGATCTTAACGATCTGCTGTTCAGCCGCTTGGGCATTGTGCTGGTGATGACGCTGAATATCTTCCCGGTGGTCTACTTTGCGGTCTCTCGCAGCCTGCTGGCGAGCGGACAGCTGCTGGCGACCGTCGCCCGGGTGCACGGCGCGAATAGCGGGCAGGCGTTCTGGCACGTGACGCTGCCGATGCTCTCTCCGGCGCTGGCCGCCGGGATGCTGCTGGCTTTTACGCTGGCGATTGAAGAGTACGGCGTGCCGGCGGCGTTAGGCTCGCGGGCAGGAGTGGTGATGCTGACCGTTGGCATTGAGAAAAAACTCGCCGATTGGCCAATTGATTTAACCGGTGCGTCGCTGCTGTCTATTCTGCTGATCGCCGTGGCGCTGCTGGCCTGGTGGCTGCAAAAGCGTCTTACCGGCAATACGGAAGTGACCAGCGTGACGGGCAAGCCGGGTGAAAACAGCGGGGCGGCGCTGGGCTGGATGACGTTACCCGCCGTATTGCTGATGACGACGATTGGCGCGCTGGCGGTGCTGCTGCCTGCGGCGTCGATGGTGGTGACCAGTCTGATGAGCACCTTATCGGGCGGCCTGAATGGCGATAACTTTACCTGGCGTCACTTTGGCGCGCTGTTTGCCCAGCAGGGCGATGCGCTGTCGGCGCTGGGCACCAGCTTATCGCTGGCGCTAGCCTCGGCGCTGATCGTTGGTCTGCTAGGGCTGGTGGCGGCCTGGCTGGTATTGGTGCAAAAGATCAAAGGCAGCGCACTGATTGACGCGCTGTCGCTGATGCCCGCCGCGCTGCCCGGCGTGGTGGTGGGCGTCGGGCTGATTTTGCTGTGGAATCAGCCGTTCTGGCCGCTGTCGCCGTATAACACGTGGTTTATGCTGCTGCTCTCTTATTGCTGTCTGCTGCTGCCGTGGCCGGTGCGCTATGTCGGCAGCGCGCTGCGGCAATTGGGCACCAATCTGGAACCGGCGGCGCGGGTTCACGGGGCGTCGTCGTTCCAGGCGCTGCGGCTGATTGTGTTGCCGCTGGTGTTTCCGGCGCTGCTGGCGGCAATGCTGATGGTCTTTGCCGTCGCTTCCCGTGAGCTGGTGACCTCATTGCTGCTGGCTCCAGCCGGGACACAGACCGTGGCGGTGTTTATCTGGCGGCAGTTTGAACAGGGTTCGGTGGGACAGGGCATGGCGATGGCCAGCCTGACGTTGTTTGTCGGACTGGCGTTAATGCTCAGTGCCTTAGCGCTGATGCAGCGCAATACACGCTAGCTCAACCGATCGCACAAAACAGTCAATGCGGGGACAAAAATAGGCTATAAAGTACGGAAACAAAATGCTGGAGGCATTGATGACCCGCTTTTTAAACGCCTATTTCGCTCGTCTGGGTTGGACGGGCACCCCCGATGTCTCAATCGAGACGCTGCGCAGTTTGCATCTTCATCATAACGGCGCCATCCCCTTTGAAAACCTCGATGTGCTGCTGCCGCGCGAGATGCATCTCGACGATCAGGCGCTGGAAGATAAGCTGGTCAATGCCCGACGCGGCGGCTACTGCTTTGAACAAAACGGTCTGTTTGAGCGGGCACTGCGCGAGATTGGTTTTAACGTCCGCAGTCTGCTGGGCCGTGTGGTGCTGGCGCATCCACCGCAGATGCCGCCGCGCACCCACCGTTTATTGCTGGTGGAGACCGACGGTGAACGCTGGATTGCCGATGTCGGTTTTGGCGGCCAGACGCTGACCGCGCCAATAAAACTGTTGGCCGACATTGTGCAGACCACGCCGCATGGTGATTACCGCCTGCTGTATGAAAATCAGGAGTGGATCCTGCAATTTAGCCATCACGACCATTGGCAGTCGATGTACCACTTCGATCTTGGGCGTCAGTATGCCTCTGACTATGTGATGGGCAACTTCTGGTCGGCGCACTGGCCTCAGTCTCATTTCCGTCACCATTTGCTGATGTGCCGCCACCTGCCGGACGGCGGTAAAATGACGCTCACCAATTTCCACTTTACCCACTGGGATAAAAACCATGTAGTGGAAAAAATTGATTTCCCGGATGTTCCCGCCCTTTATGAAGCGCTGCAAAGCCGCTTTGGCCTCGGCGTTGATGATCCAAAACATGGCTTTAGCGTCGCGGAGCTGGCGGCGGTGATGGCGGCGTTCGATACCCATCCGGATGCCGGGAAGTAGCTCACGGTATGCCATACGTTGGCCGCTTAAGATAATCCTCTTTTATCGAAAGCGGCCTTTCTATCCGGCCGTGCAGCGGAGTGCAGATGCATGTGTTGCTGATTGGGCCGGGCGGTGCGGGCAAAAGCACCGTCGGGGCGTTACTGGCACAACGACTGGATTATCCCTTCATCGACCTGGATACGGTATTTTGCGAACGCATTGCCAATATTCGTGATTATCTGCAAACCCACGGCTATGAATCCTATCTTGAGCAGAACGCCGCGCTGTTTGCCTCGTTATTAAACGAACAAGAGAAAAACGCGGTATTCGCACTGTCATCCGGTTTTCTCGCGACCGATATCCGCCCGGATATTGTGCAGATTAATCGCCAGCGGGTGCGTGAGTGCGGAGTGTCAGTTTTGCTAATGCCGTACAAGAACGTCGACGATGCCTGTCGTTGTATCGTTGGACGCCAGCTTACGCGCGGCTTTGGCCTGGAACGCCACAAAGAAGAACGTAAATTTCGCCAGCGGTTTGGTGAATATAGTGCGCTGGGTGATGTGCAGATTTTTTCCGTTTCGCCGCCGCATGATATTGTCGAACAAACAGTGCAGGGATTGGCGCGATTTTCCAGCATGAGCCGCGTATCACGGTAACGTAAGGACGAGTCTTTATACTGACGGGCTCATTTTATTGGCCGAAACCGGGGGCCGCCAGGCATCTGGTTCATTATCAGGGAAGAGAGACGATGGGGCTGACGCTGCGCGTACTTCTGGAAAACCACCGTAGCGAGGGGGCGAACCCCGCGTTGCGGGCAAAAGCCGGGCTTAGCCTGCTTCTTCAGGATGATCAGACCTCCATTTTGTTCGATACTGGCCCCGATGACAGTTTCATGCACAACGCGACGCTAATGGGCGTGGACCTGAGTGATGTCACCGCCACGGTGCTGTCTCACGGTCATTACGATCACTGCGGTGGCGTGCCGTGGCTGGCGGATAATAGCCGGATTATCTGCCATCCCGATCTGGGGCATGAACGCTTTGCCGCGCTCTCGTTTGCTGGATCCCAGCGTAAAATCAAAAAACTCTCACTCGACATCGATTACTCGCGCCATCGTATGGAATACACTCGCGCGCCAGTGCAGATTAGCGATCGTTTTATCTGGTCCGGCGAAATTGCGGTAGAGAAACCGCGGGCTTATGGTGTGCTCGGCGGGCAGTCGGCGGCGACGGACTACGTGACCGATGAGGGCGTGCTGATTTATCTGTCGGATCGCGGCTTGGTGATCATTACCGGCTGTGGGCACCGGGGGCTGGAGAATATCGTACGCCACTGCCAGAACATCACCGGTATCCGTCAGGTACACGCGCTGATTGGCGGTTTTCATCTGCGTAGCGCGTTGCCTGGCGAGTTGTGGCGAGTGAGGCGATTCCTGCGGGAGCTGAATGTCGATACCGTGATGGGCTGCCATTGTACCGGGGCGTGGGGGAAACTGTGGCTACCGCAGGTGATTTCTCCGGCAACCGGCGATACGTTTGTTTTAGGCTAGGTGTCGTGAGTTTCCCGGCCACAACAGCGACCGGGAAGCAGCGAATAAATGGGTTAGTTCAGGCCTAAGAAATGCTGGGCAATTTTGAAGTAAATAATCAGCCCTGTGCCGTCAATCAGCGTGGCGATAAACGGCGCTGAAACCACCGCCGGGTCGATCCCCAGGCGCTTAATCACCAGCGGAATAACCGACGATACCACCGCACTCCACAGCGTGACGCACACCAGCGTCAGGCTGACAATAAAGGTGATTTCCGGGCCAATGCCCATCATCCATGCCCGGATACAGCCTGCGGTCCCCAAAGTGATAGCCACCAGCAACGCCGTCGACATCTCTTTGCGTAAAATGCGCCCCAGGTCGCGCAGACCGACTTCGCCCAGCGCCATGGCGCGCACCAGCGTTGAGGTGATCTGCGTGCCGCTGTTCCCGCCGGTCCCAATCAATAGCGGGATAAAGAAGGCCAGCGCAATGGCTGATTCCAACGCCTCTTCGAAATGCTGGATCACGCTGCTGGTGTAGGCTTCGGCGATAAACAGCAGCAGCAGCCACACCGCGCGTTTCTTCCACAGCATCACCGGGCTGATGTCCAGATACGGTTTATCCAACGGCAGGGTGGCACCCTGGAGCTGCGCATCTTCCGTTACTTCATCCTCAAGCAACTGGGCTATCTCTTTTTCATTAAGACAGCCGATAAGCTTACCGTTATCGATAACCGGCAGCAGCGTCAGGTGATGTTTTTCAATGATGCTGGCGGCAGCGGCTCGTGAGTCCTGCGGGCCGACGTGAAACAGCGTCGTACCCATTAATTGCGTCAGCGGCTGGCTGTCATCGGCAGCCTGCAGTAATTTGCGTGTCGATAATACGCCGCGCAGGTTTTCACCGTCGACGACAAATACCGCGCACGGAAAATGATCGTCATTTAATATCTGTAAAAAAAGCTCCCGCGCTTCTTTGATATTCAGATGTTCGGGCAGGGAAATAAAATCTCGAGACATGTAGCTTGAGATAATATCGCCGGCGTGCTGCTCGACTGGGTAGAACGGTGCTGTTGCTTGAATATGTGACATTGGAAATTCCCTATAGAAAAACGCGCTTATAGGGCGAACAAAACTGGAAGAGCTGAGAAGAATCCCTACGTCCCGGTTTTAGCACTGAACAACGTATCTGTACGGTCTACACCGTCAGAAGTTATCTTGGCAACACCTTGATTCGATGGATGCCTGTATTTCCCTGTGATGGTCTCTCTCGATACCACCAGGGCGATAACTTATGTTTATTCAGGAGCCTCGCCATAACAAGATTATTAATAAATTGGCCGAGCTTGCTGATATTTATCGCCGTGAAATGATCAGGGCGGCAAATGATATTTTCTTCACCTCGTGGCTTGTGATTCATTTGGTGAGCGTAATATAGCGCGAGATTTTAATTAAGGAAGACAAAGAATATTGTTGTTGAGTAAGCGTTTAGAATTTTCTTGTGGCATAAAAAACCCGGCGTCGCAACGCTCGGCCGGGTGTAATAGAGAATAAAGCCGTTAGCGACGAGAACGCACCACCTGATAACGGCGGGTCAGATATTCGATTGGCGCGCTCCAGACATGAACCAGACGCGTGAACGGGAACAGCAGGAAAATGGTCATCCCCAGCACTAAATGCACGCGATAGACCCATGCTACACCGTCAAGATGCGCCGATGCGCCGCCGTGGAACGTCACCACCGCCTGCGCCCAGTTCACCAGTTTTAACATTTCGCTGCCGTCAGGATGTTGGGCGGAGAATGGAATGGTGGAGAGGCCAAGGCAGCACTGAATCAGCAGAATGCTGAGGATCAGGATATCGGCGGTGCTGGATGTGGCGCGAATGCGCGGGTTGGTGAGGCGACGAATCAATAGACCCGCGCCGCCGACTAGCGTCAACACGCCGCAGGCGCCGCCGAGGATCATCGCCATCAGCTGTTTCTGCGACAGCGGCAGCCAGGACTCATAGACCCAGTGCGGCGTCAGCATGCCGAAGAAATGGCCAAAGAAGATCCCCAGAATGCCGACGTGGAACAGGTTTGACCATAGCACCATGCCGCGTTTGTCGAGCATTTGGCTTGAGGAGGCGCGCCAGGTGTATTGACCGTAATCGTAGCGCAGCCAACTGCCCAACAGAAACACCGTGCCGCACAGGTAGGGGTAGATATCGTAAAAGAAGACGTTGAGGTACTGTATCATTTCGGGCCTCCCGCACGGACGTCCACGTACTGTGGCGCCACGTCCTGGCTAAAGCGTCGTTGATAGCTTTGCAGTGGGGAACTGTCGCAGGCGGTGGCATTATCTTCGATAAACTTCACCTGTTCTTCTTCCCATACCGCATCCAGCGCCTGGCGGGTGTCATCGCGTGCTTCACCCGCCACCTGTTTAGTGACACTGTCACTTGATAATGAGGTGTTGGCCAGCGCCAGCAGGGTATCGAACAGCTGATACCACGGTGCTTCGCGCTGTTTTAATCGCCCGCCGAGCAGCGCCAGAATCGGCGCGACGTTCTGCAGGCCTTCGCGCGCCTGCGCCTCGGGCAGAATGCTGAGATATTCGAGATACAGCGGCAGATAATCAGGCAACTCGCGGCAATCCAGCTGCAAACCGACCTGCTCGTACTGGGTCATCAGCTCGACCATGGCCTGGCCGCGATCGCGCGATTCGGCGTGCACGTGTTCAAACAGCAGCAGCGAGGTGGCGCGGCCGCGCTCGAAGATTTCACACCATTCGGCCTGTTTATCGAGCAGCGCCACGCCCAGGTGTTGCTCGAGGAAAGGACGCAGCGCTGGCGTATCGCTGTCGATAAGAGAGAACAACTCGTCTTTGTTCTCCCAACTGAGCTCATCGGGGTACTCCAGCAGTAGCCCGATGATTTTCAGGATCCGCATTAGTCTTTCTCCCCGATGTTGATGGCATCAATACGATGGCTGTTAAACAGGTTGAACTTGGTGTCCGACCCGTGGCAGCCGTCGCCGAAGGTGAAGCCACAGCCATTTTTTTCCGGGAAGGCGTCTTCCGCCATTTCGCGGTGGCTGGTGGGGATCACGAAGCGATCTTCGTAGTTGGCAATCGCCAGATAGCGGTACATCTCTTCGACCTGTTCAACGCTCAGGCCCACTTCTTCAATCGCCCGGGTATCGGTCACGCCTTCAACCGTCTGCGAGCGTTTGTAGTGGCGCATCGCCATCATGCGTTTGAGCGCGCGCAGCACTGGACCGGTATCACCGGCGCTGAGCATGTTGGCCAGATACTGTACCGGGATACGCAGGCTTTCGACCGCCGGCAGAATGCTGTCGGATTTCGGCAGGCCGCCCGCATCGGCAACGGATTGAATGGGTGACAATGGTGGGACGTACCAGACCATTGGCAACGTACGATATTCCGGGTGCAGCGGCAGGGCCAGCTTCCAGTCCATGGCCATTTTGTACACCGGCGAGCGCTGGGCAGCGTCGAGGGTGTTTTGCGTGATGCCCTGTTTCAGCGCTTCTTCAATCACCGCCGGATCGTGCGGATTGAGGAACACATCGCACTGACGCTCGTAGAGATCGGTTTCGCGTTCAGTGCTGGCGGCTTCTTCAATGCGGTCGGCATCGTACAGCAGCACCCCGAGGTAGCGGATGCGGCCGACGCAGGTTTCTGAACAGACCGTAGGCTGGCCGGACTCAATGCGCGGGTAGCAGAAAATGCATTTTTCGGATTTCCCGCTCTTCCAGTTGAAGTAGATTTTTTTGTACGGACAGCCGCTGATGCACATCCGCCAGCCGCGGCATTTATCCTGATCGATCAGCACAATGCCATCTTCTTCACGCTTGTAGATGGCGCCGCTCGGGCAGGTGGCGACACAGCTTGGGTTGAGGCAGTGTTCGCACAGGCGCGGCAGGTACATCATGAAGGTGTTTTCGAACTGACCGTACATCTCTTTTTGCATGGCGTTGAAGTTCTGGTCATGGGCGCGTTTCTCAAACTCGCCGCCGAGCAGTTCTTCCCAGTTTGGGCCCCATTCGATTTTGTTCATCCGCTGCCCGCTAATCAGTGAGCGCGGGCGGGCGGTTGGCAGGTTTTTGCCTTCCGGCGCGTTGTGCAAATATTGATAGTCGTAGGTAAACGGTTCGTAGTAGTCGTCGATACCGGGGATCAGCGGGTTGGCGAAGATTTTAGCCAACACGTTAACGCGGCCGCCCATGCGCGGGGTCAGCTTACCGGTAATGCCGCGCACCCAGCCGCCTTGCCATTTTTCCTGATTTTCCCAGTCTTTTGGAAAACCGATGCCGGGCTTGGTTTCGACGTTGTTAAACCAGGCGTACTCCATTCCTTCACGGCTGCTCCAGACGTTTTTGCAGGTCACGGAGCAGGTGTGGCAGCCGATGCATTTATCGAGGTTTAAAACCATTCCAACCTGTGAGCGTATCTTCATTTTGACGCCTCCTGAACCTGATCATTGCCTTCATCATCCAGCCAATTAATGTTTTTCATTTTGCGAATCATAATGAACTCATCACGGTTCGAGCCGACCGTTCCGTAGTAGTTGAAGCTGTAAGCCAATTGCGCGTACCCGCCGATCATGTGGGTGGGTTTCGGGCAAATACGGGTGACCGAGTTGTGGATCCCGCCGCGGCGTCCGGTGATTTCTGAGCCTGGAATATTCATAATGCGTTCCTGGGCGTGGTACATCATGGTCATTCCCGGCGGTACACGCTGGCTGACCACCGCACGGGCGGTGAGCGCACCGTTGGCGTTGAACGCTTCAATCCAGTCGTTATCGGCAATCCCTAGCTCTTTGGCATCGGTCTCACTGAGCCAAACAATAGGGCCACCGCGCGACAGCGTGAGCATCAGCAGGTTTTCGCTGTAGGTGGAGTGAATGCCCCATTTCTGGTGCGGCGTCAGGAAGTTGAGCGCTTTTTCCGGGAAACCGTTGGGTGGGATCGCGTTCATATGGCTGACGCTGCGGGTGTCAATCGGCGGGCGATAGGCCACCAGGCTTTCGCCAAAGTCGCGCATCCACGGATGATCCTGATACAGCGACTGCCGTCCTGAAACGGTGCGCCACGGGATCAGCTCGTGTACGTTGGTATAACCGGCGTTATAGGAGACGTGCTCATCTTCCAGACCCGACCAGGTGGGGCTGGAGATAATTTTGCGCGGCTGCGCCTGAATATCGCGGAAGCGTATTTTCTCGTCTTCTTTATTGGTCGCCAGATGTTTGTGGTCGAGCCCGGTAAATTCCCCCAACGCTTCCCAGGCTCTTACCGCCACCTGGCCGTTGGTTTCTGGCGCAAGGGCGAGGATCACTTCTGAGGCGTCAATCGCAGTCTCAATACATGGGCGGCCTTTCGCTGGGCCATCAAGCTTGACGTAGTTGAGCTTGCCGAGGAAATCGACTTCGGTGTGGGTTTTCCACGCAATCCCTTTACCGCCGTTGCCGAGCTTATCCATCAGCGGCCCGAGGGAGGTAAAGCGCTCGTAGGTGGCTGGATAGTCGCGCTCCACGGCGATAATGTTCGGCGCGGTTTTACCCGGAATCAGATCACACTCGCCTTTACGCCAGTCCTGAATGGCGAACGGCTGCGCCAGCTCCGCCGGGGAGTCGTGCTGCAGCGGCTGTAGCACCACGTCGGTTTCAGTCCCCAAATGGCCCTGGCAGATTTCTGAGAACGATTTGGCGATCCCTTTGTAGATTTCCCAGTCGCTTTTCGACTCCCATGCGGGGTCTACCGCCGCAGAGAGCGGGTGGATAAACGGGTGCATGTCCGAAGTGTTCATATCGTCTTTTTCATACCAGGTGGCGGTTGGTAGGACGATATCGGAGAACAGACAGGTGCTGGACATACGGAAATCTAGCGTCACCAGCAGATCGAGCTTGCCTTCCAGCGCTGCGGTCTGCCATTCCACTTCCTCCGGCTTAACGTCATCCGTCGAGCCCAGGTCTTCCCCCTGAATTCCGCTGTCGGCGCCCAGCAAATACTTCAGCATGTATTCATGGCCCTTGCCGGAGGAACCCAGCAGGTTAGAGCGCCAGATAAACATGTTACGCGGGTGGTTTTTGCCGTTGTCAGGCTGTTCGCAGGCCATGCGGATGTCGCCGGATTTCAGTGCCTGTACGGTGTATTCCTGCGGAGTCATCCCCAACTCTTCGGCTTTGGCCTTCACCGTCAGCGGGTTAACGTTCAACTGCGGCGCGGACGGTAGCCAGCCCATACGCTCGGCGCGGACGTTAAAATCAATCAGATGACCGGTATATTTATCCTGATTGGCCAACGGTGAGAGCAATTCCTGGGCGGTCAGTTTTTCGTAGCGCCACTGGCTGGCGTGGTTGTAGAAGTAGGAGGTGCTGTTCATCTGGCGCGGCGGACGGTTCCAGTCCAACGCGAAGGCTAGCGGCAGCCAGCCGGTTTGCGGACGCAGCTTTTCCTGACCGACATAGTGCGCCCAGCCGCCGCCGCTTTGGCCGACGCAGCCGCAGAACACCAGCATGTTGATCATGCCGCGGTAGTTCATATCCATGTGGTACCAGTGGTTGACCCCGGCACCGAGGATAATCATCGAGCGACCGTGCGTTTTGTGCGCGGTATCGGCGAACTCCAGCGCGATTTTCTCAATGTTATGCCGCGAAACGCCGGTAATCTGCTCGGCCCAGGCGGGCGTATAGGCTTTGACCTCGTCAAATCCTTTTGCCGCCAGTTCATCATCCAGGCCGCGATCGAGGCCATAGTTTGCCAGCACCAGATCGTAGACGCTCACCACCAGACGGCTGCTGCCGTCGGCAAAGGTCAGCTGTTTTGCCGGCAGTTGGCGTACCAGAATCGGATCCTGTTTCACGCTTCTGAAGTGCGGGTTTTCGTTACCGCCAAAGTAAGGGAACGCGACGCCAACCACGGTATCGCGATTATCGATCAGCGAAAGGGTGAGTTCAGCTTCTTTGCCCCCGGCCAGCGTTTGCAGGTTCCATTTGCCTTTTTCGCCCCAGCGGAAACCAATCGAACCATTCGGCGCGACCAGTTCGCCGTTGCTGTCATAGGCCACGGTTTTCCACTCTGGATTGTTGCTTTCACCCAGCCCATCGACCAGATCGGAGGCGCGCAGCATGCGGCCCGCGGTATACGAACCGTCATCGCGGCCGTCGAGCATAACCAACATGGGCATGTCGGTATAGCGGCGGCAGTAGTTGATAAAATAATCGCTCGGATTATCGAGGTGGAAAGCCTTTAAAATCACATGCCCCATGGCCATCGCCAGCGCGCTGTCGGTACCTTGTTTCGGCGCCAGCCACTGGTCGCTGAGCTTGGCAACTTCGGAGAAGTCAGGGGTGATAGCGACGGTTTTGGTGCCCTTATACCGGACTTCGGTGAAGAAGTGGGCGTCCGGGGTACGGGTCTGCGGTACGTTAGACCCCCAGGCGATGATATAGCTGGAGTTGTACCAGTCGGCAGATTCCGGCACATCGGTCTGCTCGCCCCAGGTCATCGGCGATGCTGGCGGCAGATCGCAATACCAGTCATAGAAACTCAGGCAGGTGCCGCCAATCAGCGACAGATAACGAGTCCCGGCGGCATAAGAGACCATCGACATCGCCGGAATCGGTGAGAAGCCCGCCACGCGATCGGGGCCATAGTTTTTGATGGTCCAAACGTTCGCCGCGGCAATCAGTTGGTTTAGCTCCTTCCATGAGGAGCGAACAAAGCCACCTTTGCCGCGCGCCTCTTTGTAGCTGCGGGTCTTTTCCGGGCTTTGCATAATGCTATCCCAGGCCACAACCGGATCCGGGTTTTGCGCCAGCGCTTCACGCCACAGCTCAATCAGCTTTCTGCGCGCCAGCGGGTACTTCAAACGGTTCGCACTATACAGATACCAGGAGTAGCTGGCGCCGCGAGGGCAACCGCGCGGTTCATGGTTGGGCAGGTCGGGGCGGGTGCGAGGGTAGTCGGTTTGTTGCGTTTCCCAGGTGACAAGACCATTCTTGACGTAAATCTTCCAACTGCATGAGCCTGTACAGTTCACACCATGCGTGGAGCGGACGATTTTGTCGAACTGCCAGCGCTGACGGTAGCTATTTTCCCAATCACGGTTGTTGTCATAGACCTGTCCGTGACCGTTGGCAAAGGTCTCGCCTTTCTGCTTAAAGTAGCGAAAGCGATCCAGTAGTTTGCTCATGACATTTTCTCCTGACGGAAGACAAAGTCTCCGTGGTTACACTGCTCACATTTATCCGCCATCGTTGACGTTGCAGATGCATCACCCGCAGCAGACGGATGTCCGTGGCGGGTGATGCGTGGTGTTGCTGACGTTGTGCAACTCGCACGACTTAAGGAATCGTTCTATTTATTTGGTTGTCGGTTTACGGCGGCCGTAGACCAGCCAGGTCACCAGCACGCAGACGACGTAGAAGACAAAGAACACTTTCATCGCACCAACCGGCGAACCGGTCATGGCCAGGGAGGTGCCAAAGGCTTTAGGAATGAAGAAGCCGCCGATAGCGCCGATGGCGGAGATAAAGCCCAGCGCCGCGGCGGTGTCGGTGACCGCTTCGTGCTGTGCCTCTTCATCGCTGCCGCCGCGTTTTTTCACGCTGTCGATGGTGATTTGACGGAAGATCACCGCAATCATCTGGAAGGTTGAGCCGCTGCCCAGCCCGGCGGTGAGGAACAATCCCATAAACACCACGTAGAAGGCGAGGAAACTACCGGATCCGCTGCCTGGTAAGGTCAGGAACAGCAGGCCGGAAAACAGCGCCATCAAGATGAAGTTCACCAGCGTGACCTTTACGCCGCCCAGACGATCGGAAATGACCCCGCCAAACGAGCGGGCCAGGGCGCCAATAAACGGTCCGAAGAAAGCCAGCTTCAGGATGTTGACGTCCGGGAACTGGGTTTTTGCCAGCATGGCGAAACCGGCAGAAAAACCGATAAACGAACCAAATGTCGCAAGATAGAGCAGGCTCAGTAACCACATGTGCGGGCGCTTCAATACCGGCAGTTGATCGCGCACCGACGCTTTCGAGCTGGCAATGTCGTTCATACCAAACCAGGCAGCGAGCGTCGCGATAATTAACAGCGGTACCCAGATGATGGCAGCATTGCTGAGCGTTAGCGTCGAGCCATCTTCCTGAGCGACGCCATGGAAGCCGATAAAGGTGAACATCGGCAGGAAAATAACCGCCGGGGCCACCATCTGCATCACGCTGACGCCAAGGTTGCCCAGACCACCGTTAACACCTAAGGCGCTGCCTTGTTTCGCTTTCGGGAAGAAGAAGCTGATATTGCCCATGCTGGAGGCAAAGTTCGCGCCGGCAAATCCGCACAGCAGTGCGATGGTGATAAATACCCAGTATGGAGTAGCGGTGTTTTGAATGGCCAACCCCAGCCAGGCACATGGAATGACAAGGATAATCGTACTGATAACCGTCCAGCGGCGGCCGCCCAAAATAGGCACCATAAAGGAGTAGGGCACGCGTAATATTGCGCCGGAAAGAGAGGGCAATGCGGTTAATAAAAAGAGCTGGTCGGTAGTGAAATTAAATCCCACTTTGTTGAGATTAACTGCTACGGCACTAAATAACATCCAAACGCAAAACGCGAGTAATAAGCAGGCAACAGAAATCCACAGGTTTCTCCTTGCAATTGATTTTCCTTTATTTTCCCAGAACGCCGAATTTTCAGGTTTCCAGTCTTTTAGAAGATAATGATTCTCTTTCTCATTATTTGCCATAATACCCTCGAGAGCAGCGTCATAAAAAAGAAACAAAGGAAAAACAGCGAAGTAGGTGGAGGGGGATTATTATCGCCAGGCCGTTTTATCTCTTTATCGTTGAAGAATAGATAAAAAAAGCGCGTTGTAAGAAAACGCGCTGTGAATAAAACGTTGTTAATTGTTACTAAATGTAAATTAAGAGGGATTAAGTTCTAGCGTAATATAATGTTGTATATAGCGAGTGAAGGTTTCATCATTAATTTCGTTCATCCCTAGCGCGTATATTCCATCTAAGCCACAAACCAATGCAATTAATCGCCAGGCGATATTTTCTGCGCTATCAATTGGCCGGAATTCATTGGCTTCGGTTCCCTGTAAAATGAGAGCAACGGTTTCTTTGTGCCACATATCCATCGTTAGCAGGTATGCGCCTTTCATGTCGTTATCGCTATCGGCTAACAGCTGTGCCTCGCGCCACAGACGGATGTAGGGTTCAAGCCGACCATCATCGCTGCCGACCATGGCAAATAACCGCTCGTGCCAGCTCGCATCGTCTGGGACCAGCGGCATATCAAGCATTTCGCGAATCAGCCTTACGAAGGCCAGCGACTTAAGTTCGCCAATAGAGGTGAAGTGATGGTGTACCTGCCCGCTGGCGACACCGGCAATGGTGGCAATATGGCGAACGGTCATTGCCGTAAAGCCGCCATTTAGCGCCACCTGCATCGCCGCTTTAAGGATCACTTCCCGCCGTTCATCCCGAGTTAAATAGTTCATTTTTCTTTGTTTAAGTGGGGTTTAACTGAGAATAACAAAAAATTGGACATGCGTTCAATAATCCGGCAGGATCCTTTTCCTGGACAACTGTCCAACATAAATGAAATGAGGAAAGGAACTATGTCACGCCAATGGTTAACGCTTATGGCAATTTTGATGGTCTATATCCCGGTGGCGATCGACGCGACGGTGCTGCATGTTGCCGCACCGACGCTAAGCGTCGCGTTGGGGACGAGCGGCAATGAGCTGCTGTGGATCATTGATATTTATTCATTAGTGATGGCCGGGATGGTACTGCCGATGGGGGCGCTCGGCGATAAAATCGGTTTTAAACGCCTGCTGCTGCTCGGTAGCGGGATCTTTGGCATCGCCTCGCTGGCGGCGGCTTTTTCACCCACCGCGCTGGCGCTGATTGTCTCCCGATCGCTGCTGGCTATCGGGGCGGCGATGATTGTACCGGCGACGCTTGCCGGGATCCGCAGTACGTTTGCCGAGGCGAAGCATCGTAATATGGCGCTGGGGCTATGGGCGGCGGTAGGTTCCGGCGGTGCCGCATTTGGCCCGCTGGTGGGCGGCCTGCTGCTTGAGCATTTCTACTGGGGCTCGGTATTCCTGATTAACGTGCCGATTGTGCTGGTGGTGATGCTTTGCAGCGCACGTCTGGTACCGCGCCAACCGGCGCGCCGCGAGCAGCCGCTGAATCTGACTCAGGCGCTGATGCTGATCGCCGCCATTCTGATGCTGGTGTATAGCGCCAAATCTGCACTCAAAGGGCAACTGGCAGTATGGATCACCGTATCGGTGGCGCTGGTGGGGATGCTCCTGTTGGTCACTTTTGTCCGCCAGCAGTTGGCGGCGAGCCGACCGATGATCGACATGCGCCTGTTTACTCATCGTATTATTCTCAGCGGGGTGGTGATGGCCATGACCGCGCTGGTGACGCTGGTGGGCTTTGAACTGCTGATGGCGCAAGAGCTGCAGTTTGTACATCAAAAAACGCCGTTTGAGGCGGGGATGTTTATGCTGCCGGTGATGGTGGCCAGCGGGTTCAGCGGCCCTATTGCTGGGATTTTGGTCTCACGGCTGGGCCTGCGTCAGGTGGCGACCGGCGGCATGTTGCTGAGCGCATTCAGTTTCCTGGGGCTGTCGGTGACCGATTTCAGTACCCAGCAGTGGCAGGCGTGGGGGCTGATGGCACTGTTGGGCTTCAGTGCAGCAAGCGCGCTGTTGGCATCGACATCGGCAATCATGGCGGCGGCGCCGAAGGAGAAAGCGGCGGCGGCAGGGGCGATTGAAACCATGGCCTACGAACTGGGGGCCGGGCTTGGGATCGCGCTGTTTGGCCTGATTCTGACCCGCAGCTACAGTGCGGCGATTGTCTTGCCGCAGGATCTGGATAGCGAATCCGCCACCCGCGCGGCATCGTCAATTGGCGAAGCCATGCAGTTAGCGCAGTCGCTGCCGGTTATTCCGGCACGAGCGTTGGTTGAAGCGGCGCAGACGGCGTTTATTAGCGCCCATAGCGTGGTGCTGGGTACTGCTGGCGTGCTGTTGCTGCTGTTGGCTGGAGGTATTTGGCGCGGGCTGGCGAAAGTGCCGGATCCGGTATAAGTCGGATATTGCCTAACACGGCGAGTTTACGATTGAGATACCCGGGGTGACAGCCGGGTTTGGTGTCCCTCCGGGAACCAAATCCCGGCGTTTACCCTAATCACTTTACTTACTTGAACAGTGATTGGATATCATGTTGGGCGCAGGCGCAAGCTTGTGCCCGATGACGTTTAGGGACGCCGGGTGGCGTACCAACACAGCAGTGAACCACCGCAGACCATCGCCGCACCTTGCCAGAATGACCAGGATAGCGCGGCGCTTAACAGGAATGCCGCCAGTGCCGACGACAGTACCGGCGTAAAGTAGGAGGCGGCAGCCAGCAGGCTGACGTTCCCGTGAAGAATACCGACATTCCAGGCCGCATAGGCAAATCCTAATGCCAGAGCACAGGTCACGAGTTTAATCACCACCGGCCAGCTAAAGATCATCGGCGGTTGTTCGCTCATCAGGAATTTTACCCAGAGGGCGAGTGCGGTGAATAAAACAAACAGGGTGATACCATTTTTGCCTTTGGCATACTTCGCGGTGACCGTGCAGTAGGCTGCCCAGATAAAGGCCCCCACGAATGCCAGAATATAGCTCAGCGGGCTGGAGATAACGTTGCTGCGTATTTCTGCAAGATCCAATCCGTGCTCACCGCCTAATACCCAGGTGACACCCACTATTGAGAGTAATAATCCCGGGATAACCAGCCAGGTGGTTTTTTGACCATTAAAGATAATCGCAAATAAAATCGTCAGGCTAGGCCAGAGATAATTCACCATGCCGACTTCGATGGCCTGTTGGCGAGTGCCGGCATAGCCTAATGAGAGCGCGAGG
The DNA here is from genome assembly GCF_001571285.1 of Kluyvera cryocrescens NBRC 102467. Classification (GTDB taxonomy): domain Bacteria; phylum Pseudomonadota; class Gammaproteobacteria; order Enterobacterales; family Enterobacteriaceae; genus Kluyvera; species Kluyvera cryocrescens. The sequence continues at coordinate 153,178 of NZ_BCTM01000003.1, forward strand.
CACATTTCGTAGCTGACAAAAAACAGGCTACCTACCAGCAAATAGCGCGGTGGAATTTGGCGCAATTGTGGGAAGCCAACGGTAAAAATCAGCAGCAGGCCGCTGAGGCTGTAAATCATTGCGGCTCCGCCCACCGGGCCGAGCCCTTCGCTTACGCCGCGAATCAGACCCACCATCGTACTCCACAAAATAATGGCGCTAAATCCAATGAGCGTCGCTCTTTTCTTATCCATGCCCGACCTGATGCTTTAATCAACGAAGTCTGCGGTTATAGCATTTTTTCACCTTGGCTGGTGATATTTTTCCGCAGCGCCTAACCCTAAAGGATTAATAAAAATCGCGGACGTTGACTATTAAGGGGGCTTCGGTTTTTGACATTGATTTGACGCAAATAAAATAGGGGTAATGCTGTTAGTTTTGGCCGCGAAGTTCACCTGATAATGAGGAAAACAATGGACGTCAGCCGCAGAAAGTTTTTTAAAATCTGCGCGGGCGGTATGGCAGGAACGACAGCAGCGGCGCTGGGCTTTGCCCCAAAAATAGCGCTGGCTCAGGCGCGTAATTTCAAATTACTGCGCGCCAAAGAAGTTCGTAATACCTGTACATACTGCTCCGTGGGTTGTGGGCTATTAATGTATAGCCTGGGCGATGGGGCAAAAAATACCCGTGAAGCCATTTACCATATTGAAGGCGACCCGGATCATCCAGTAAGCCGTGGCGCACTGTGTCCTAAAGGGGCGGGTCTGCTGGACTACGTGAACAGCGAAAGCCGCCTGCGCTACCCGGAATATCGCGCACCTGGCTCAGATAAATGGCAGCGCATTTCGTGGAATGAAGCCTTCGATCGCATCGCAAAATTAATGAAGGCCGACCGCGACGCCAACTTTATTGAGAAGAACGAGCAGGGCGTGACGGTTAACCGCTGGCTCTCCACCGGGATGCTGTGTGCCTCGGCGGCAAGTAATGAGACCGGCATGCTGACGCAGAAGTTTGTGCGCTCGCTGGGCATGCTGGCGGTAGACAACCAGGCGCGCGTCTGACACGGACCAACGGTAGCAAGTCTTGCTCCAACATTTGGTCGCGGTGCGATGACCAACCACTGGGTTGATATCAAAAATGCCAACGTCGTGATGGTGATGGGCGGTAACGCCGCTGAAGCCCATCCAGTGGGATTCCGCTGGGCGATGGAAGCGAAGAATAATAACGATGCGACGCTTATCGTTGTCGACCCGCGCTTTACGCGTACGGCGTCGGTGGCCGATATCTATGCGCCGATTCGTTCCGGTACCGACATTACCTTCCTGTCGGGCGTCCTGCTGTATCTTATCGAAAACAATAAGATCAATGCCGAATACGTGAAGCATTACACCAACGCCAGCCTGCTGGTACGCGATGACTTTACCTTCGAAGACGGCCTGTTCAGCGGTTACGATGCCGATAAACGTCAGTACGACAAATCTTCGTGGAACTATCAGTTCGACGAAAACGGCTATGCCAAACGCGATGAAACCCTGACGCATCCGCGCTGCGTGTGGAACCTGCTGAAAACGCACGTTTCCCGCTATACGCCAGACGTGGTGGAAAACATCTGCGGTACGCCGAAAGCGGACTTCCTGAAAGTGTGTGACGTGCTGGCTTCCACCAGTGCCGCTGACCGTACCACCACCTTCCTGTATGCGCTGGGCTGGACTCAGCATACCGTCGGTGCGCAGAACATCCGCACCATGGCGATGATTCAGCTGCTGCTGGGAAATATGGGTATGGCTGGCGGCGGCGTGAACGCGCTGCGCGGGCACTCCAACATTCAGGGTTTAACCGACTTAGGCCTGCTGTCGACCAGCCTGCCGGGCTATCTGACGCTGCCGTCGGATAAGCAGACCGACCTGCAAACTTATCTGGCCGCCAACACGCCGAAAGCGACGCTGGCCGATCAGGTGAACTATTGGAGCAACTATCCGAAGTTCTACGTCAGCCTGATGAAATCGTTCTATGGCGATGCTGCAAGTAAAGATAACGACTGGGGCTTTAACTGGTTGCCGAAATGGGATCAGGCCTACGACGTTATCAAGTACTTCAACATGATGGATAACGGCAAGGTCACTGGTTATATCTGCCAGGGCTTTAACCCGGTCGCGTCGTTCCCGGATAAGAACAAGGTGGTTCGCAGCTTAAGTAAGCTGAAATACATGGTGGTTATCGATCCGCTGGTTACCGAAACCTCGACGTTCTGGCAGAACCACGGCGAATCGAACGATGTCGATCCATCGACGATCCAGACCGAAGTCTTCCGTCTGCCGTCAACCTGTTTTGCCGAAGAAGATGGCTCGATTGCCAACTCTGGCCGCTGGCTGCAATGGCACTGGAAAGGTCAGGATGCTCCGGGCGAAGCGCGTAACGACGGCGAGATTCTGGCCGGCATTTACCACCGTCTGCGCGAGATGTACCGCGAAGAAGGCGGTAAGGGCGTTGAACCGCTGCTGAGTATGGGCTGGCATTACAAACAGCCGGATCATCCGGAATCCGAAGAGGTGGCCAAAGAGAACAACGGCTACGCGCTGGCGGATATCTACGATGCGAACGGCGTACTGGTGGCGAAAAAAGGTCAGTTGCTCAATAGTTTCGCGCTGCTGCGTGATGACGGGACAACCTCATCCTCGTGCTGGATTTACGCCGGTAGCTGGACCGAGCAGGGTAACCAGATGGCTAACCGCGATAACTCTGACCCATCGGGGCTGGGCAATACGCTGGGTTGGGCATGGGCGTGGCCGCTGAACCGTCGCGTGCTGTATAACCGCGCCTCTGCGGATGTGAACGGCAAGCCGTGGGATCCAAAACGGATGCTGATCAAGTGGAACGGGAGCAAATGGACGGGGAACGATATCCCGGACTTTAATACCGCGCCTCCGGGCAGCGCGACGATGCCGTTTATCATGCAGCCGGAAGGCCTCGGCCGTTTGTTTGCCATCGATAAGCTGGCGGAAGGGCCGTTCCCGGAACACTACGAGCCGATGGAAACGCCGCTGGGTACCAACCCGCTGCACCCGAACGTTATTTCAAGCCCGGTTGTGCGTCTGTATGAACAGGATGCGGTGCGCCTCGGTAAGAAAGATAAGTTCCCGTACGTGGGAACTACCTATCGTCTGACCGAGCATTTCCATACCTGGACCAAGCATGCGCGTCTGAATGCGATTGCGCAGCCGGAACAGTTCGTGGAAATCAGCGAAGGGCTGGCAAAAGCCAAAGGGATTGCCAATGGTGACAAGGTGACGGTCAGCAGCCAGCGCGGTTTTATTCGCGCAGTGGCGGTAGTGACTCGTCGTTTGCAAACGCTCAACGTCAACGGCCAGCAGGTGGAAACCGTCGGGATCCCGCTGCACTGGGGCTACGAAGGCGCGGCACGTAAGGGCTATATCGCCAATACCCTGACGCCTAACGTCGGCGATTCCAACTCGCAAACGCCGGAGTACAAGGCGTTCCTGGTTAACATCGAGAAAGCGTAAGGAGCGTTTATATGGCGATGGAAACACAAGACATTATCAAACGCTCTGCAACCAATTCGATGACTCCCGCGCCTCGCGCGCGGGACTACAAAGAAGAAGTCGCCAAGCTGATTGATGTCTCTTCCTGCGTGGGCTGTAAAGCCTGCCAGGTGGCCTGCTCTGAATGGAATGATATCCGTGACGAGGTAGGGCATTGCGTGGGGGTTTACGATAACCCGGCCGATCTGAGCGCCAAGTCCTGGACGGTGATGCGTTTTAGCGAAACCGAACAGAACGGTAAGCTGGAGTGGCTGATTCGTAAAGACGGCTGTATGCACTGTGAGGATCCGGGCTGTCTGAAAGCTTGTCCATCGGCCGGTGCGATCATCCAGTACGCCAATGGGATCGTCGATTTCCAGCAGGATAATTGTATCGGCTGCGGTTACTGCATCGCCGGGTGTCCGTTTAATATTCCGCGCCTCAACAAAGAGGATAACCGCGTTTATAAATGCACCCTGTGCGTAGACCGCGTTAGCGTCGGTCAGGAACCGGCCTGTGTGAAAACCTGTCCAACCGGCGCGATTCATTTCGGCACCAAGAAAGAGATGCTGGATGTGGCGCAGGAGCGCGTGGATAAGCTCAAAAAACGCGGCTACCCGCAGGCGGGGATTTACAATCCGCAGGGCGTGGGTGGGACGCACGTGATGTATGTTCTGCATCACGCGGACCAGCCGGAGCTGTATCACAAGCTACCGAAAGAACCGTCGATTGATACCAGTATCAATCTGTGGAAAGGGGCGCTGAAACCGCTGTCTGCCGCTGGATTTATCGCCACCTTTGCCGGGCTTATTTATCACTACATTGGTATTGGCCCGAACAAAGAAGTGGATGATGACGAGGAGGAAGATGGCCATGAGTAAGTCGAAAATGATTGTGCGCACGAAGTTTATCGATCGTGCCTGTCACTGGACGGTAGTGATTTGCTTCTTCCTGGTGGCGGTCTCAGGAATTTCCTTCTTCTTCCCAACGCTGCAGTGGCTGACCGAAACCTTCGGTACACCGCAGATGGGGCGTATTCTGCACCCGTTCTTTGGCGTGCTGATTTTCGTCGTGCTGATGTTTATGTTCGCCCGCTTTGTGCATCACAACATTCCGGATAAGCAGGATATTCCGTGGGTGTTGGGCATTGTTGAAGTGCTGAAAGGCAACGAGCATAAGGTCGCGCGGGTTGGGAAATATAACGCCGGGCAGAAGATGATGTTCTGGACCATCATGAGCATGATTTTTGTGCTGCTGGTGAGCGGGGTGATTATCTGGCGTCCGTACTTCGCACAGTACTTCCCGATTCAGGTCGTGCGCTATGCGCTGCTGATTCATGCTACCACGGCCATCATTCTGATCCATGCGATCCTAATCCATATGTACATGGCATTTTGGGTAAAAGGCTCGATTAAAGGGATGATTGAAGGTAAGGTCAGCCGTCGCTGGGCGCAGAAGCACCATCCGCGCTGGTATCGCGACGTAGAGCGTCTTGAAGCGCAGAAAGAGAATTCGGAAGGGCTGAAGTAAGTTCTCTTTCTCGATAACCGAGAGCGGTTTGATGTTCCCGTTACGGGGGCGTTGAACCGCTCTTTTTTGTATTTGTAAGAAGTGAAAGTTTGCTATTGGTGAGCAGTGTATCAAGCGCCGCAATGACGCTTGATCGGCGTCGGTATAAGCTACGGACAAACACGTGAGCCAACCTTTACCGCAGTATGAATCAATTGCGCTGTTTTCATGGATAATCCCGCCGTTGGGCGATTTTGACTGGTCTGTGCTCAGCGAATGGTCAATAATGCCGTCCCGCAAAGGCAACATAAACAAGTGATTAGAGGGATGAAAAAAACAATTTTCGCACTGGCGCTGGGTACTTTTGGTCTGGGGATGGCCGAATTTGGCATTATGGGCGTTCTGCCAGAACTGGCGCGCGATGTGGGGATTTCGATCCCGGCGGCCGGCAACATGATCTCGTGGTATGCCTTTGGCGTGGTGATTGGCGCGCCGATCATTGCGCTGTTTTCTACGCGCTTCTCTCTGAAATCCATCATGCTGCTGTTGGCCGCGCTCTGTGTGCTGGGCAACGTTGTGTTCACCGTCTCTTCAAGCTATCTCATGCTGGCGATTGGCCGACTGATTTCGGGTTTTCCGCACGGGGCCTTTTTTGGTGTTGGCGCCATTATTCTGTCGAAGATCGCGCCGCCGGGTAGGGTGACTGCGGCTGTGGCGGGGATGATTGCCGGGATGACGGTGGCCAATTTGGTCGGGGTGCCGGCTGGAACGTGGCTAGGCCATCAGTTTAGCTGGCGCTATACGTTTCTGGCGATTGCGCTGTTTGACGCCGCGGTGCTGGTGGCGATCATTGCCTGGGTGCCGACCCTGTTTGACAAATCCGATGCTCGTCTGCGCGAGCAGTTTCATTTCCTGAAAAGCCCGGCGCCGTGGCTGATTTTTGCCGCCACCATGTTCGGTAACGCCGGGGTGTTCGCGTGGTTTAGCTATATCAAGCCGTTTATGATGAACGTCTCCGGATTTTCCGAAGGGGCCATCATGTTCATCATGATGCTGGCAGGGCTCGGGATGGTGCTCGGCAATATTCTCAGCGGTAAACTCTCTGGCCGCTACAGTCCGCTGCGGATTGCGGCCACCACCGATGGTGTGATTGTCGCGGCGCTGCTGCTGATTTTCCTGCTCGGTGGGATGAAGATTGCTTCGCTGACGCTGGCGTTTATCTGCTGTGCTGGGCTTTTTGCGCTGTCGGCACCGCTGCAAATTTTGCTGCTGCAAAATGCGAAGGGCGGTGAAATGCTCGGGGCGGCGGGGGGACAGATTGCTTTTAACCTCGGGAGCGCGATTGGCGCGTTCTTTGGTGGTCTGATGATTACGCTGAATTTTGGCTGGAATACCGTGGCTCTGCCGGCTGCGGCGCTGTCATTCCTGGCGATGACCTCATTACTGATTTATGCGCGCTATCAGCAACGTCAGCTTGTATTGGCTGCTGGTGGTTGAAGACAGAAAAAGCCTCTCCCGGCAGGGAGAGGCTCAGAACATTAATGGCGTAAATCAATCACCATACGGCCACGGATCTGGCCTTGTTCCATCTCTTTAAAGATAGCGTTGATGTCTTCCAGCGGACGCATCGTGACTTTCGGCACGACTTTGCCTTCAGCAGCAAACTGGAACGCTTCGGTCAGGTCCTGGCGGGTACCCACGAGCGAACCCACCACTTCAATGCCATCCAGTACCAGACGCGGAATATCCAGGCTCATGGATTCCGGCGGCAGGCCAACGGCAACCACGCGGCCACCGGCGCGAACGGCGTCAACGGCAGAGTTAAATGCGGCTTTCGCCACAGCGGTTACCACAGCAGCGTGGGCGCCACCGGTTTTTTCCTGCACGATTTTCGCGGCATCTTCACTACGGGAATTGATCACCAGATCGGCACCCATCTCTTGCGCCAGCTTCAGCTGTGCATCGTTCACGTCCAGGGCGATGACTTTGGCATTGAAGACGTTTTTCGCGTACTGCAGCGCCAGGTTGCCCAGGCCGCCGAGGCCGTAGATGGCAATCCATTGGCCGGGTTTGATGTTGGAGATTTTCACCGCTTTATAGGTGGTCACGCCCGCGCAGGTGATGCTGCTGGCCGCGGCGGAGTCGAGGCCATCCGGGACTTTCACTGAATAATCTGCGGTCACGATGCACTCTTCAGCCATCCCGCCATCGGCAGTGTAGCCGGCATTGATAACCGAGCGGCACAGGGTTTCGTTGCCGCTGTTACAGTATTCGCAGTGGCCGCAGCCCTGGAAGAACCATGCCACGCTGGCACGGTCGCCAACTTTCAACGAGGTTACGCCTGGGCCGACTTCCTTAACGATGCCGACGCCTTCGTGGCCGAGGATAACCCCGGTCTTATCACCGAAATCGCCGTTTTTCACGTGCAGGTCGGTGTGACAGACACCACAACACTCCATTTTTAACAGGGCTTCACCGTGCTGCAGAGGGCGCAGTTTTTTATCGGTAACGTTGACCTGATGATCGTGAGTGACTACAGCAGCCTTCATAACCTTACTCCTGGTTTATATGTATTTGATAATAATACTCATTAATGAATAGTCATTAACACTGAAATTGCAAGGCGGGAAGGGTGAAGAATCTGGTGGTTTTTCAGTTCTCTAGTGTTAAGCGTTCATAAAAGTGCCATTAAATGGTCATCTTCCGTTCAACTGCAAACTCTACCGTGTCGTTCTTATTTCTGATAACAATAGAGCGACAACACAATGCATCTGGTAAAAACAATCCTCGCGGTAAGCCTGGCCTTCTCGGCCACTGTTCAGGCCCATAACGTACTTGAGTTCCCGCAGCCGGAGAATAATCCGGAAGAGTTTTATGCGGTCACCGAAATTCCGGCAGGTGGGATCATCAAATATGAAACCGACGCCAAAACCGGGTTTATTATTGCAGACCGTTTTCAGTCTATGCCGGTGGCCTATCCGGCAAACTACGGCTCATTGACCCAGTCGCTGGCCGGTGATGGCGACCCGCTGGACGTGGTGTTTTATACCCGTGCGCCGATGGCACCCGGTACGTTGATAAAACTGCGGGCGATTGGCGTGCTGAAAATGGTCGACGGGGGTGAAAAAGATGACAAAATCATCGCTGTGCCGGCGAGTAAAATTGACCCAACCTATGATGAAATCAAGAACATCAGTGACTTGCCGAAAATAGAGCAGGAGCGTCTGGAAGCCTTTTTCCGCGTTTATAAGCAGCTACCCGCCGGGCGCAAAAGCGTAGAACTTAGCGGTTTCAACGATGCCGCTGCGGCAAAACAGGAAATCAAACAGGCCTGGGATGCGTGGAAAGAAAAACACCCGCAACCACAGCTTTAAGAAATAGCCCGGCGTTTGTTATCTACAGCCGGGCTATTGTGCAGTGATAATCACAACCGCTATCCATTATGGAAACCCGATTCCCCGGATAGCGGTTGTTTAGCGGAGCGCTAGCCTAATTGCTGATTAATCTGAGCGATCTCCTCCTGCCACTGTTGCTGCAACTGCGGCTTTTGATGCTTCGGTTTTCGCGCCAAATCTTGCGCAAGTCGCTGTTCCAGCATGACGAGCCGTTCCAGCAGTTCGTCATCATCCGTCGCTATTTGTGGTGTTTCTGTTACCGCCTGGCGTCCTGCTTCAGGGCGGTCGTGGTTCCGGATTTGCGCATACACGGCATCGGCATCCGGCCACTCGCTGAGCCCACTGTCATCAATCAGCCAAAAACGGTTACAGCTTTGGCTAATCAACTGGCGGTCGTGGCTCACCAGCAGCAACCCGCCGGGATATTCTTCTAGCGTCTTTGCCAGCGCTTCTTTACCTTCCATATCCAGATGGTTGGTCGGTTCATCAAGCAATAACAGGCTATAACGAGCAAGTGAAAGCCCGACAAACAGCAAGCGTGAACGCTCACCACCGCTAAGCGTATTCACTTTTTGCCCGTGTCTCGCCCAACCAAAACCGGCGGAAATGAGCGCCCGTTTACGGATTTCCGTTGACGGGGAAAAACCCTCGAGTGCGTCAAGCAGGGTATCGTTATCAGCCAACTGATGCAGCGTTTGGTCGTAATAGCCCGCATGCAGTCGCGGGTGGAGACGTAATCCGGCGTCCGGAACGGGTTGTTGCAGCTGTTGCCATAACAACCGCAGCAAAGAGGATTTCCCGCCGCCATTGCGGCCCATAATCGCCACCCGATCGCCGCTTTGCAGACGCGCCACACCGGTGGTGAAAAGCGGCGGCAGGCCCGGAGCCGGGGGTACCGCTAATTGATCCAGTTCGAGCAGTCTGTCCGCACGCAGCGCGTCACCCTGCATTGCCAACGTCCACGGCGTACCGTTGGTCAGCTCAGTTTGGTTCTCTTTTAATCGCGTGACCTGTTTTTCCATCTGCTTGGCTTTACGCGAGAGATCTTCGTTGTCGTACACCCGTCCCCAGGTGGCCAGCCGTTTGGCACTGGCGGTGACGCGGTCGATCTCCTTTTGCTCGGCTTTATGACGCAGCGCGTCGCTTTCGTCCTGTGCGACTAACGCCTGACGAGCCGCGGTGCAGGGCAGAGCGAAGGTGTGTAGACTGCTATCGCGTAGGATCCAACTGGTATTGGTCACGGCGTCCAGCAGTGGATTGTCATGCGAGACCAGGACAAAACTGCCGTTCCAGCTATTCAGGAAGCTTTCCAGCCACAGAAGCGTCGGCAGATCGAGGTGGTTACCGGGCTCATCCAGAAGCAGCAGGTCCGGCTGTAATATTAGCGCGCGGGCTAACAGCAAGCGCGTGTGCTGGCCGCCGCTAAGGGTTGAGGCCGTTTGCCCAATCTCATCAACGATAAATCCCATCTCCAGTAATAGTCGTTCGGCCTGCCAGCGCTGACTCGCACGCGCAGCGGTTGGCAATTGCGCCAGTACCGCCTCGATAAGCGGCTGCGTTAACAGCGCCGAAGGTAAATGCTGTTCCACACGCGCCATCAGACAATGACTGGCGAGTGAAACCTGGCCCGAAGAGGGGGCGATCGTGCCGTCAAGGACCTGCAGCAGAGTACTTTTTCCGCAGCCGTTGTAGCCAATCAGGCCAATACGGTCGCCTTTTTTCAGGGTAAAGGAGAGTTGGGTGAAAAGAGGGCCGAATGCCGTCTCAACGTGAAGAGATTGTGCCGTTAGTAATGTGCTCATTTGCTTACTCAAGAGTTACAGGCATGAAAATGCCTCGTCAAACATCGCTGACGATAACCTGGTAAGCCCGAGGGAAGGGATTAAGTGTCGGTGTCTTCGCTCAAGCCGAAGTTATCGCAGCACGATATCGATAACGCTTGAGCTGGTGCGATCACCAAGAGTATGTGAAATATTAAAATTTTCACAATACTGCATAATTAGCCTCCTTATTTCATGGTCAGGTTGCAAAGTGAAAAGAGTGTAGCGTGGTGATTAACATTCCGCCAGTGAATAAATCATTAGTTACAACATACATTATAATGATCATCAATAAGCAGGTCTGGAACAACGTGCAAAATAGGGTTGAGTAGCCCTGTGAAGTGCCAGTTACGGACAAACCACAGGGCTTTGGCAGGATTAAATCGAGGTTCGACGATAGCTACGGTATTCCGGCTGCCAGAAGTTTTCATCAATGGCTTCTTGCAGCGCATCTGCAGAGGTATTGGTCGCTACCCCCTGCTGTTGCGCCATTTTGCCAACGGCAAAAGCAATCGCGCGGGAAACCTTGTGAATATCCTTCAGCTCCGGCAGCACCAGACCTTCACCGGTGTTGGCCAGCGGGGAGTGTTTCGCCAACGTTTCACTGGCTGACATTAGCATTTCATCGGTGATACGAGACGCGCCGGAGGCAATCACACCCAAACCAATGCCAGGGAAGATGTAGGAGTTATTGCACTGTGCAATCGGATAGACCGTGTCTTTCCAGACGACTGGCGCAAACGGGCTGCCGGTCGCAACCAGCGCCTGACCGTCTGTCCAACTGATGATGTCCTGCGGTGTCGCCTCTACGCGAGATGTCGGGTTCGACAGCGGCATAACGATAGGGCGTGGGCAATGGGCATGCATTTCACGAATAATCTCTTCGGTGAAGAGCCCGGTCTGGCCAGAAACACCGATCAGGATATCGGGTTTCGCATTGCGAATGACATCCAGCAGGGAGATTTCGTCATTCTCATGCGTCCAGTCCTGAATTTTTTCCTGCTTCTGAGCCAGTTTAGTCTGGAAAGCGAGGAGGTTCGGCATCTGGTCGGTCAGCAAGCCGAAACGGTCGACCATAAAGACGCGGCCGCGTGCCTGTTCTTCGCTCAATCCTTCGCGCTGCATCTGCAAGACGATCTGTTCGGCGATACCACAACCGGCCGAACCGGCCCCGAGGAAGACAATTTTTTGTTCGCTAAGCTGGCTGCCTGCGGCGCGGCTAGCGGCAATCAGCGTACCCACCGTAACGGCTGCCGTGCCTTGAATATCATCGTTAAAGCAGCAGATTTCGTCGCGATAGCGATTCAGCAGCGGCATCGCGTTTTTCTGTGCGAAGTCTTCAAACTGTAACAGCACGTTCGGCCAGCGGTGTTTTACCGCCTGGATGAAGTCATCAACAAACTGATAGTACTCGTCATCGCTAATACGCGGGTTACGACATCCCATATACAGCGGGTCGTTCAGCAGTTGCTGATTATTGGTGCCGACATCGAGAACCACCGGCAGAGTATACGCCGGACTAATACCACCACAGGCGGTGTACAGCGACAGTTTCCCGATAGGAATCCCCATGCCGCCAATGCCCTGGTCGCCCAGGCCGAGAATGCGTTCACCGTCGGTCACCACAATGACTTTGATGTTATGGTTTGGCACGTTTTGCAGAATATCGTCCATATTGTGACGATTCTGATACGAGATGAAGACGCCGCGCGCGCGACGGTAGATCTCGGAGAAACGCTCGCAGGCTGCGCCAACGGTCGGGGTATAGATGACCGGCATCATCTCATCAAGATGATTTTCTACCAGTCGGTAGAACAACGTTTCGTTGGTGTCCTGAATATTGCGCAGGTAGATATGTTTATCGATCTCAGTTTTAAATCCCTGATACTGGATCCAGGCGCGCTCGGCCTGTTCTTCAATTGTTTCAACCACTTCAGGCAATAGCCCGAGCAGATTGAAATTGCTGCGTTCTTCCATGCTGAACGCACTGCCTTTATTAAGCAGAGGAAATTCCAACAGAACCGGCCCCGCATAGGGGATATAAAGGGAACGATTTTTATTACCTGATAACATCTTACGTAACTCCGTTGTCTTCATTCCAGACCCCGCGATGGGCTGGCAGAAACTGCAGCGCGCAAGATTATAGAGCAACGATTAACATGATGGTGACAAATTGGGGGTAAGGGCGCAAAAAAGCGTGCGGTCGCTGATTTTTTCGCCACCTTAACCCTTTGTGCGCTGCCGGTCGCCTGCGGCTATTCATGAACTAAGCTCATGACGGTATTGCATGAGCGGGCATAGTTTCGGCAAACAATGTGCTGTAGCGTGTTTTAGCTGAAAGTTAAACCAGAAGTGCGAGGTAACGTCATGAAAATTTTAGGTTATGCAGCCACAAATCCGTCAGCGCCGCTGGCTCCTTTTTCCTTTGAACGCCGTGAGCCGAGAGCGGATGACGTGGTTATCGATATCCTCTATTGCGGCGTTTGCCACTCCGACCTTCATCAGGCGCGCAACGACTGGGGTTTTAGCACCTATCCGATTGTTCCTGGACATGAGATTGTCGGGCGGGTTCGTACCGTCGGCAGTGAAGTCAGCAAATTTAAAGCCGGCGATCTCGCCGCGATTGGTTGTATGGTTGACTCTTGTCGCGTTTGCCAGCCGTGTCAGCATGGGCTTGAGCAATATTGCGAAGAGGGAAATATTCAAACCTATAACGGCCAGGATCGTCACGATCGCTCCACCACCTACGGCGGGTATTCCCAGTCGATTGTCGCCAGTCAGGACTTTGTGCTGCACGTACCGAAAAACCTCGATTTACAAGGTGCGGCGCCCTTGTTGTGCGCTGGTATCACCACTTGGTCGCCGCTGCGGCACTGGCAGGTTGATGCAAACAGTAAAGTGGCCGTCATCGGGCTGGGTGGGTTAGGGCACATGGCTATCAAACTGGCAAACGCGCTCGGAGCGGAAGTAACGCTATTCACCCGATCGCCGGGTAAAGAGGCCGATGCCAGACGTCTGGGAGCCTCCCACGTGGTGGTGTCTACCGACGAGGCGCAAATGGCGCAGGTGCAAAATCAATTCGATTTGATTATTGATACCGTTCCATATGTGCATGAAATCAATCCCTATCTGTCGACCTTAACCCTCGATGGCACGCTGGTCTTCGTCGGTCTGGTGGGGGATGCGCCGCAATTTAGCACCGTACCGCTGCTCTTAGGTCGCCGGTCGATCGCCGGTTCTTGCATTGGCGGCATAGCGGAAACCCAGGAAATGCTCGATTTCTGCGGGCAGCATGGGATTGCCGCGGATGTTGAAGTTATTGATATTCAGAATATCAATGCTGCATTTGCGCGAATGCTGAAAAGTGATGTGAAGTATCGATTTGTCATTGATATGGCCTCGTTGGTCGATTAAACAAACGCACGTAGTGACACTGTCACTTCTTATTGAGCAGAGTATCGCTGACGCCGGGTTATCCGGCGTCGCGGCATTTGTCTTTATCGAGCTTCAAACATGATGGTATCACTCACGAAACTACCATCATCTGCAATCGCAAAGTGCGTTCTGACGTCGTCGGAGACTTTACTTTGCAGATAGCGAATGGCCTCAACAATGTTTTCTGGCGTTTTCATTCGCGCCACCCAGGAGCTGAATTCCAGGTGCAGCTTGTCGCCAACCAGCTTTTCAACCACCATCCCGCGATGGTTGACCATCGACAGCCACTGTCCCTGTGAATAGTTATGGATATGCGAAGGGTCGCGCAACATTTCCACGGTTTGCAGCCAGACATCGAGAATGGCTTTTCCCGGTGAGGCGATATCCATCATGATAAAACGACCGCCCGGTTTAAGAACGCGGCGAATTTCCATCAATGCCGCCTGAATATCATGCCAGTGGTGAGCGGAATAACGGCTGATAACGATATCGAAATGGTGATCGGCAAAGGGCAGTACTTCGGCTGGCCCCTGTACACAGGTAATATTGCTAATACCGCGCTTTTTCGCCTCCTCGGCGACCACCGTCAACATCCCCTCGGACAAGTCATAGGCGGTAACTTCAGCCACCAATGGGGCGGCGGTGAAACTGGCATGCCCGGCACCGCAGCCAACGTCCAACAGACGGGCAGCCTTATCGTCCGCTAACCATTCGCTCAAGCGGCGCAAATCTGCCCCCTGGGCATGAACGCTGCTCTGCAAATAGGCCGATGCCTGACCGCTAAACTGAGACTGTACTAATGCTTCATGATGGTTGCTCATTCCTGTCTTCCTCTATTGTTATTGTGTTGTTAAATCGGACTATACGATCAGATTAATACGGGTACAATATGGGCATTTATACTGGTATAAAGAATTACTACCATGGACAAATCAGGACTGACGGGGCCAGAAGCACTGGGCGCTTTTTTACGCGTGAAGCGGGAAAATACATCACCGGAAATGCTGGGGATCCCAATTATCTCTCGCCGAAGAACCAAAGGGTTGCGCCGCGAAGAAGTCGCGCAGATGAGCGCTATCAGCACCACCTGGTATACCTGGCTTGAGCAGGGGCGCGATATTACCGTCTCGGCACAAACGCTGTCGGGGATCGCCTCCGCGCTGAAATTAACTTCCGCCGAGCGTGAATATCTGTTTCTGCTGGCGCATAAGAGCGACCCACTCAACGAGCAGGTACCCGCCGTTGAACCGGCAATTCTGGCTACGGTGAATAACGTCTCACAACCCTGTTATTTATTAGATCTCACCTGGCAGGTGTTGTCCTGGAACAAAGGGGCCGAGGCGCTGTTTGCCGGTTGGCTGGATGTGGACAACGCCCCCAATATGATGCGCTTTATGTTTGAGCACCCGCTGGCGCGTAAACTGGTTGATAACTGGGAAGCGCGAGCAAGGCGAATTGTCGCTGAACTACGGGCCGATGCTGTGCACTATCCAAACGACTCGCTTTTGAACACCTTCGTACAGCAGATGAGTGAAAGCAGTGCTGACTTCCGCGAATTCTGGTCGCAGCAGCAGGTGATTGTCCGCGAAGGCGGCGAACGACTGTTCCACCATGATGTACAAGGCGACCTGGTATACCGCCAGTTAAGCTGGCAGCTCACCAGCAACCGGGCACTAAAAATGATTATGCTGCTTCCGGAAGAGACGCACCCATAATCAGTGACAGTGTCACTAATTATTCGATAAATACTCGCCTCCACCAACGACAGGGTTCATTCGTCGAACCCCGTGCCGTCATCATTTTTTGTTGCATCCATGTTAATTCTGCAATAGCATCCACGCTTTCGGAGCTCGAAAATGTCTGTTGCTGATTCTCTTTTCGCTTTCTCTTTCGCCGCATTACTCCTCACGCTCACTCCTGGACTTGATACCGCGCTGATCCTGCGTACCGCCACGGCCGAAGGGGGGAAAAGGGCGTTTCAGGCGGCATTGGGCATCGATACCGGCTGTTTTATCTGGGGCGCGCTGGTTGCTTTTGGGCTTGGCGCCGTACTGGCGACGTCCGCGTTGCTGTACGATCTGCTCAAATGGTGCGGGGCGGGATATCTTTTCTGGCTAGGGATCCAGTTACTGCGAAAACCACCACAAGCCGTGGTCGGCCAGCCCTCCGCAGGCGCACGAGGCCATCATAGCTTTGTGCGTGGTCTGTTGAGTAACACCCTGAACCCAAAAATGGGTGTGTTCTATGTTTCCTTTCTACCACAGTTTATTCCCAGCGGGCATTCACCGATTCTCTGGACCTTTATCTTAGTGGCGATACACGTCGCGCTCGGCACGGCATGGTCCGTCACTCTGATTCTCACCACCCGCTATGCCGCGCAGCTCCTGCGTAAACCCCGTTTTGTTCAAGTGATGGACCGGGTTACCGGCGGGGTCTTTATGCTGTTTGCCGTGCGGTTAGCGTTAAGCCATCGCTAACCAACAGCGCCTCGGTGATGAGTTGTTCAAGCAGAATGACTCGCCATCTGCCCCGTGCTCAGCTGTTTTAACATGATGCCCATCGCACCCGCTGACGGCAAAGATTGACCCGCCGTCAGTAAATCTGGCGGCATACCAATACGCGTGCGCATCGTGATCCCCAGTCCTGCCCGAACGGCAGCCCCGACGCCGCTCAAACTGTGACCACTTAGCCCGAAGACTGGCATTTTTGGCCGCGGGGAAATGTATTGCCCGAAATAATGATAACGGGCAGCAGGAGCTGCCCGTTAACGGTTACGCGGTTAACTGCTCGACAACCTCTGCCACCGAGGTAATGGCGGTAATACCACCAATCCCGGTCCCCAGCGAGATATAGCCTTCATCGGTATTGCCCTCCAGCATACCAAGACGCAGACCACGCAGGCCGCCCATAGCACCGCCGATCTCCTCTTTGCTGGCGCCAGCTTTATCCATTGCCACCAGTTTGCTGGTCAGTTTTCCCGGCAATGAACGATAGAAATCGGGCAGGGTGCGGAACAGGTTCAGATCCAGCCCGTTAGCGGCGACAATTTTCTCTTTAATGGACTGCGGCACTCGGCTTTCTTCCGTGCTGATAAATACCGAACCGGCAAACACGCCTTCGGCTCCCAGCACCTGCGCCGCACGGGCGGTGCGTTTATCGACAATACCGCCCGCCGCAAGGATCGGTACGTTTACCACTGCATCGGCAATCATGGGGACAATTGAAAAGGTGCCCAGTACGTTACCCGGCAGCGTACCGCCTTCATCAAACCCGGTGGCGACAATAATATCGGCCCCGGCACGCTCGGCTTCGCGAGTATTTGCCGGCGTTGGATTGATATCACGGTAAATGATGATAATTCCAGCAGCTTTGAGCTCGTCAAACAGCGCCGGGATAATGGCCCCGTCGCCATAGCCGGTATAAACCACCGCATGGACGCCTTCTTCTTTAATCACTTTCAGAATAGGCGGCGTCCAGATATCGTTTTCTGGCGTCGGGATCAGGTTGACGCCAAAAGGTTTTTCCGTCAGCTTTTTCGTTTTACGGATCTCTTCTCGCATTTTCTCAGCGGTCGCTTCCGGCGTCGATACGGCGGTTTCAGCGGTTAAGCCGGCATTAGGCCCCAAAACGCCCAGCCCGCCAGCGTTGCTCACCGCGGCCACCAGACGCGCGTCGGTGAGCCAGGACAGTGGTCCTTGGATGACGGGTTTTTCAATACCCAGAATCTGGCAAATACGGTTGTTTTTCATAATGTTATTTCCTTGTTACAAGCAGGGATATGCTGGAATGCGGGCAGTGTAGGCTTCCTGATTGTTCAGAAAAATAGTGAAAATTGTTCTTCACTATTATTAAATGGATAACAATGTTGTTGTCGAGGTTGGGGAGGCGGAACCATGCAAATGAATCTATTTGAAAATATTAAGATTTTTATCGAAATTGTGGATTCCGGTAGTTTTACCCAAGCCGCGGAAAACCTGCAGATCCATCGCCCGGCGGTGACAAAAGCGCTACAGCAACTCGAACAAGAAAGCGGTGTCCGTCTGCTCCAACGCACCACGCGGCGAATCAATCTCACGTCGGAGGGGGAAGAGTTTTATCGGCGCAGCAAGCCGTTACTGGCCCAGGCGGACGATCTGTTGGAATCGTTCGCGCCGGGACGCCCGCTTCACGGCCAGCTACGCGTAGACATGCCGATTGCCTTTGCCCGACAAATTGTGGTCCCCAAACTACCTGCCTTTTACCAGGCGCACCCTGATCTCGAGATCATCCTAAGCAGTTCTGACGTGCGCCGGGATATGCTGCGGGATGGCCTGGATTGCGTGTTGAGAATGGGGGCACTGGACGATGGTGACTACGTGGCAAGAACACTGGGCAATATCAAAATGACCACCTGCGCCAGTCCGGACTATCTTGCGCGCTTCGGTATTCCGCATACCCTCGAAGATTTACAAAATCATCAAGGGGTTAACTGGATTAACAGCAGCAGCCGACAGGTGATGCCGTGGAGTTTTCAGCGCGGTACCGTAACTGAAGAGATCTCAATTCCGGGCAAATTAATCCTCGACAACTCAGAAGTGTATATTGCAGCAGGCCTTGCCGGGCTAGGATTGCTGCAGGGGATGAACTTCTTCTTACAGCCATATATCGATAAAGGGCAGTTGGTCGAAGTATTACCTGATTTCCCATGCCCTCGCCGCAGGCTGTCGCTGCTTTATCCACACCGTCATTTATCGCATAAAGTTAGAGTCTTCGCCCAGTGGCTGGAAGGGCTGATCGAGACGCTGCGCTGACGCAGATACCGGCCGGTATCTGGCGTCAGTTAGAGGATCCCTTTCACCACCATGTGGTAAAGCAACATAATAGTTTTCCCGTCGATAATCACGCCATTATCGATAGCCGCCAGCGCATCGGCGATCGGCATTTCCAGCACTTCAATATCTTCCCCTTCAGCTTCAATTCCACCGCCGGCGCTGACGCGATTTTCAGGGCTATACTCGGCGATGAAAAAGTGCAGTTTTTCCGTTACTGAGCCCGGGCTCATAAACGCCTCAAAGACCTTTTCCACATGGCTAATCTGATAACCGGTCTCTTCTTCGGCTTCTGCTTTGATGCGCTGTTCCGCCGCCATATTATCGAGCAGGCCGGCTGCGGTTTCGATGAGGTAACCGTTGTGCCCGTTGATGTAAGTGGGAAAACGGAACTGGCGGGTCAAAATGACCGTGCGGGCATCACGATTGTAGAGCAGGAGCGTAGCGCCGTTACCCCGGTCATACACCTCGCGGCTCTGGCGCTGCCATTGACCATTTTGTCGCTGCAAATCGAAGGTATATTTTTTGAGGAGATACCAGTCGTTGGCCAGCGTTTGATTTTCGATGATGCGTACTTTTGCATGTATATGGGTCATTTTGCCGTCTCGTAAGAATGAGAAGGCATGATAATCGCCACAAACATGCATATTCAAGATATTTCATGCAAACCAAATGTTTCGGTCAACAACGAAGTATCCATCCGTTGCGGTATTTATAGTGCGTCTTCTTAGTACATAAAGGAGATAGCAATGATCGCCGTTATTTTTGAAGCCCGCGCCATGCCGGACCAACAGGGCCGTTATCTGGCACTTGCCGCTGAGCTAAAAGCGCAATTGAGTCAGATAGCAGGATTTATTGAGATTGAACGTTTTCAAAGCCTGAGCACCGAGGGAAAAGTGCTGTCGCTTTCCTGGTGGGAAAGTGAAGAGGCGGTACGGGCCTGGAAATGTCATCCCCAGCATCTTGCCGCCCAGCGAGAAGGCCGAGCCACGATTTTTTCTCATTATCGTATCCGGGTGGCGCAACTCCTACGGGAATACTCTTCTGATTCAAGGAAATGCTCTCATGTATGATATTCACGTTATTCTTAAACATACTCCCGGCGCCCTGGCGCAATTAGGCTTAACGCTGGGACAAAATGGCGTGGGGCTGGAAGGCGGCGGCGTTTTTACCGTTGATGAGACCAGCCATGCGCATTTTCTGGTGGAAGAGGGTGAACGTGCCCGTCAGGTGCTCAGCGCCGCCGGAATGCACGTTGAGCGAATTAGCAAACCGCTGATTCGCCGACTTCGGCAGGAACGGCCAGGTGAATTGGGTGAGATAGCGCGCGCGCTGGCCGCGCACCAGATTACCATCCACGTACAGTACAGCGATCATAGCAACAGGCTGATTTTATTAACGGATAATGATCAGTTAGCTGCTGAAGTGACCGAAAAATGGAGTACAGGTTTGTGATAAAACCCTATGAGGTGAGCCCTACGCGTGATGATGCGCAATCGCTTGAGTCGTCTATGGTGGCGGTGGCCACTGCGATGTCGGATCCGTCGCGGGTGAGTATGCTCTGCGCGTTGATGGACGGTCGGGCATGGACGGCGACCGAGCTGTGTGCCGTCGCGGACATCGCATCCTCGACGGCCAGCGCGCATCTCAATAAGTTGTTACAGGGCCAACTCGTAAGCTGTTTATCACAAGGCCGGCACCGATATTACCGACTTGCCAGCCGAGAAATTGCGGCGTTGCTGGAAAACCTGATGGGCGTGTCAATGCGATTATCGACGCCGCAAAAATGCAGCACGCCCGTCAACCTGCGTAAAGCGCGGACCTGCTACGATCATTTAGCCGGTGAGGTCGCGGTGAAACTCTATGCCATCATGGAAGAAAGGGGGTGGTTTACCCCTGACGGCAGCGAACTGTCTGGTGAAGGTATTGTTCAGTTTCGGGCGCTGGGAGCGCATTGGGATCCACGCAGTCAACGTAAAACAGCGTGCGGCTGCCTCGATTGGAGTGAGCGCCGCCTGCATCTCGGTGGAAGTTGCGGCGCAGCGCTGTTGGTGGCGTTTGAGCGCCATGGCTGGTTAACCCGCCTCGTCGGTTATCGTGAAGTGAACTTTACCGAAGAAGGGAAAAGGGCGTTGACGCGTATATTTAAGCTGACCCTATAGATTATCGGCGTTGCCCCGCGGGCTCCTGATAGGATATGTTTTTACCTTTCGCCAAGGGAGCATCACGATGAATATCCATTTTCCGCCCAGCTTAGTAGCCGGCGATTTAATTGCGATTACCGCGCCATCTTCCGGTGTTCCTGCACATTTGCACCCGCGTTTAGATCTCGCGATTAATCATCTTCGACTGCGTGGATATCGGGTATTGGAGGGAAAGTGCCTACGTGCACAATATAAAAATAAAAGCGCTGATAAACATGCCCGAGCGGAAGAGTTGATGTCTTTTCTTTGCAACCCGGAAATAAAGGCGGTGATGCCTCCCTGGGGCGGTGATTTAGGAATGGAATTACTGGAGTTGCTCGATTTTGAACGACTCGCCGTACAGGCACCAAAATGGTTTATTGGGTTTTCCGACCTCAGCACATTTCATTTTCCATTATCTCTTCGCAGCGGTTGGGCAACCGTTCACGGGCCCAACTTAATGGAACTCGGTGCGGGGAATTTGGATCTCACGACCCGAGCGCTATGGGATATTGTGGAATCTCCGCGTGGAAATCAGGTCACCCAGCACGCGTCATCAGCCTATCAGGTGGAGGAAAATCAATGGGGTGTCGCCACCGATGCTGGATTTAATCTGACCCAGCCTACGCAGTGGAAAATGCTGAACAACGAGACGGAATGCGTGGCGTTTTCGGGCCGTCTCATTGGCGGTTGCCTCGATATCATCTCCCGCCTGGCCGGAACCGAATGGGGAAATTTGCCGCCGTTTATTCATCAGTGTGGTAATGACGGTGTGATTCTCTATTTTGAAAATGTCGAAATGGGACCTTGTGAATTAACTCGCGCACTTTATAGCTTGCGTTTGCATGGCTGGTTGACTTCGCTTAACGGGATCCTAATCGGGCGCAATGCCGGGCCTGACGCAGATAACTCTACCCAACAAAATTATCTCGACGCATTGCATTCTGCGCTCGGCGGACTGAATATTCCGGTTATTTATGATGTTGATATCGGCCATATTCCACCGCAAATGTCACTGGTTAATGGCGCGTTGGCCACGGTGACTTACCGCCATCATCGCGGCTCAATTACCCAGCAGCTGTAAAAAAGCCGGAGCAAATCTGCCCCGGCTTATTACTTAGAACTCGTAACGAGCGCCAATATTATAGCGGCGCCCTTCGAGCATAGACGTTTCGTTATACGTCGTGGTGTAGATTGGGTTGACGTCAAAGACGTTATAAACACCGGCCATCAAGGTGATATTTTTGGTCGCCCGGTAGCGAGCGCCTAAATCAACCAGTGCGTAAGCTTCCGTGGCGGTTGATTTACCAATATCCGGCGAATTACTGCGCCAGCTGGCCTTCGTCCACAGATCCAGATCGTTTACCGCGTTCCAGGTCAATGAGATGTTGGCCATACTGGTTGGGAAATCACTCAACGCATACCCTTTATATTCACCGCTTTTCTGTTCGCTGTGGGTATAGGTATAGTTGGCGTTAGCCTTCAGCGAAGGCGTGACCTGCCAATCACCGTTCAGTTCAAGACCATAGACTTCCGCATCGCTAACGTTGAAATACTGGGAGACGCTTTCCGCCGTATAGCCGTTATACACGCATTTCTGCGTCGCAGTTTCAGTACAAATCGTGTAATCGCTGATTTTGTTCTTGAAACGGGTGTGGAATACGGTCGCATCCAGCGCCAGCGTATCCTGCTGCCAGTAGATCCCTAGCTCCGTGTTGACGCTTTCTTCCGGTTTCAGGTCATCGTTACCGATGCCAATATAGGAATAAGGGTAAGCGCCGTATACGCTGGTAAATCCGGAGTTATTTTCACGGAGATCGGGCTTTTTATAGCCGGTGGATACGCCGCCTTTCAGCGCCCAGTTTTGGTCAATCGTCCAGTTGCCGTACAGCTTTGGCGTCACGTGATAGCCGAAATAGCTATCGTGGTCTAATCGCGCAGAAGTCGTCAGGGTAAAGTCCGGCACAATCATCCAGGCGTCTTCGGCAAATACCGCCCAGCCGTAACGGGTAATTTTGCTCACCGGAGTGACGCCGGCAACAGCTTTATCTTCGATATCGAAAGTATCGTTGAGCTCATTACGCGTATAGTTGGCGCCCAGCGTCAGCTTGTGATCGCCAAGGGTGAAGGTGTTGGCGCTATTGGCTTCAAAGTTTCGCTGTTCAATAAACTGCGGCGACATTTCCTGAACGCGATATTCTGTGCGCGCTTTTTCGTAGCTGATGAAGTTTTTCACTTCCAGCAGATCATCACCGTACCAGGCATGCTGAGAAAGTGAGGCCGCATCGCGGTCAAATCCCCAATACCATGGGCTGCCCGGATCGTGGCTTTTTTCCTGATGGCCGCGAGTCGCATTCAGATCCCACAGTTGGGTGTCGGTTGGCGACAGGGAAACGGTTGCGTCCAGGTTACCTGCTTCATGTTTCACGAAGCGAGGTTTTTTCGGGCTATCATCATCACGGCGGTCCAGATAGTCGGCCGCCACGCTAACGCCAAGTTTGCCGGGGATCACCGGCCCCATCAGGAAGGCATTGGTCTGGTTGGTATTGCCGTATTTGCTCTGTTCCTGCAGGAAGTAGTTATCCTCCAACACGCCGGTCCAGTTATCCAGGTTGTAGCCTTTTTTGGTGATGACGTTGACCACACCGCCTATGGAGTCGGAACCATAAAGAGAGGACATCGGCCCACGGATAACCTCGATGCGTTCGATGGCGGCCATCGGTGGCAGAAAGGAGGCTTCGGTACCAATGTGGTGACCGTAGGGGCGCGATTCGCGGGTCGCCTGTTTGATGCCGTTAACCATATACGACGTGTAGGACGAATCCATCCCGCGCATTTGTACATCGCCTGTCGCCAGCGTGCCATGGCCGTTACCTACCAGAACGCCTGGCATTTCACGCAGCGCCTCGGTGACATTCTGGTTCGAGCGGGTGTTCAGCTCTTTTTCATCAACAACTGAGATTGTCGCCGGTGCTTCTCGACGTTCCTGGCTAAATCCGGTGGCGGTGACCACCATCTGGTCTTCATTCGTGTCTGCATATACGGCCGCAGGCAGGTTAGCAAACGCAAGCGAAACAGCTACGGCAATACGTGTTTGGGTAATCACGAGTACTTCCTCAGAATTTAGTGAGATCGATTTTTACGACGTAATCAGCCCGATCGCTTTTTTCGTCTTGCTTCACGCTGACGTACAGCGTATTTGCATCAGGAGAGAGCACCAGACTGTTCGGCATAGCGGCCGTTTTGATGCTGTGCTTAACGTGATAGGTCGTGGCATCGATAACGCTAATCTGCCGATCGTTACGGTGAGTGACGTAAATCTCATTCCGGGAGGCGTTATACACCACAGCAATGGAGTTTGGGGTAGGGATACGATGCAGGAGTTTGCCGGAATCCAGGGCAACCACCAGAACGTCTTTGGTGTTAGTATCGGCGATATAGCCGACATCTTTGCCGACATTAAGTGCAATATTAAGGAAGTAATGCTTAGGTTCTTTAGGGTCAACTGCCACACGTGATCGCACTGTTGAGGTCTCGCCATCCAGGGTCAGCAGTTCGCCTTTGCCCGTCACGGCATAGACTTTATTACCTGCTTCATCGATGGCAAATCCAACCGGGTCAAACTTCTCAATGGTATCAATAAGCTGTTGTTTTTGCGTATCGACAACCCAAAGCAAGCCGCTACCTTTACCGCCAATGCCGGAGATATAAAGGCGATGATGTTTCTTATCGAGGACGACTTCCCGAACGTGCGCGCTCTTTTTGGGGTTAGAATTGTCGCTTAACTGAATTGTGTTAATCACCTTGTTGGTTCGTGTATCTAACAGCGCAATCGAACCATCCAGCGCGTTGCCAAGATAGAGGGTGTGGTTTGCTTCATCGAGCGCAACGGCAAACGCACGTCGTTCAGTAGCAATTTTATGGTTAATTTTCAGTGAGTTTGCATCAAGCTGGAATACCAATCCGGCCGTTTTATCTTTATCAAAAGAAGGTGCCGACGCGGCATAAAGCGCGTTTTGCCCCTGGTCATACGCCAGTTCGTAAACGCCATGACCGAGCTGCTGAGACGGAAAATCGTTGTCGGTAAATTCTGCAGCATTAGCAAAACAGGCGTGGATAGAGAAGGAAAGGGCGAGGGCACGTAAAACAACAGTCTTCTTTACATTTTTTGTAGACATGTAATTTTCCTTTGCAAATTTTTACAAAGAACGATGTTAATAGTAATGACTATCATTTGCAATTGAGATCAAATCGCATTTACCTACCAAGTTTTGTGTTGCATCTACGGGAATTAACCACAGTGTTTAGGTTCTAAATAACGGCAGACAGGCGCCTGGAATTTGGGAGAATCAGTGGGTTAGATCTCAAGCTTTTGGCCTGTAGACTGAGAAACCAACACTCGTGAATAAAGCAGTGATTTTTTATCGCGGTCGTCTAGAGATATCAGCGGCTGGCCGTGGCGGTACAGCAAATGACATTGGCGCGGTAGCCGAATTTGCTTTCGGGCCAAAGGGAATCTACGTCGCCGGTAGTGATTTACTGACGGCGAATTTTATGACAGCTCGATAAAAAGTAGCCTGAGTAAAATGGGAAGTTCGGCATCACCAACGACTCGAGGGATGCAGAACACAACAGCTTATGTGTTCGGTGAGATGAGAATGTTGCCCAGTGTGATGGGAAAAGGCACAGACCGCATAGCATGGTGAGTGCGCGATGGCAGGATTTGTGACTGATCAGACCGAAAGCGATAAGCCACAGCGGGCAATCTCAGCGGCGAGCCGGCTAAATCGACGAGCATAATCATGAACGTCAAACCGTGGATTCTTTCTGGGCTTACTTTGGTGCGCATAATGTATATTATGTTAAATGTACTACGATGATACGATTTTTGATTAACACGTATGTATCGCCGGTATATCGGGATGATTCTCCCAAAGCATTATCACTCCAGGCTTCCCGGTTACATACTCGCCTGCGCTTTTGTCGTATTAGCGTTCTTGTCTTTGAAAAACACTAGAACCATGTTCTAAAATTATTGATTCCGGATAGTCAACCCTTTTTATAATGGATTCTATATCAAATTCATCCTCAAAATCAGCTATAACTTCCGTTTCAATGATAGATATATTTTCTTTATCGTCCTCACTGATTTCCCCATTAATAAAAAAGTACAACATAATTTTGTTTTCACTGATATCCACAGCTATATTTCTCATATTCTCAGTAATGGCACCAAGAAGAGCTGACTGTATGGATAACTTTAATCTTTTTATATTTTCGTAATTACTTTTCATTACAACCTCTAAATTATGGACGTGCAGGTACTATATGAGCACCATATTTACCGTAATGAACGATTCCTTTTGTCGTAGCCGCCCACTCCCCACTGTGACTGATTAATTTCCGCCTGTATCGCCTGGTTTTTAATGTAACCATCAATGGTTGCAACGTCATCCGTTGCCTGACCGGCCTTAGCGAGCACTTGTTTCGCCGCATCGCGTTCAGCCTCTGATGGTGTCTCCCAGTCTTTATTCACCTTCCTGGTGGCGGCGATCTCCGCCTGCGTCGCCGCGATATCGGCTATCTGCTGGCCAACCTCGCCGATAAGCTGATTACGGTCTATGCGTTTTTGCTCGGTATCCTTATCAAATATCGTCTCCAGCTTCTCATGTGCGTTAGCCGTGTCGCGGCTCAGGTCGTTGATATCCTGCTTTTGATTACCGGTGTCACGCACAATAATCTGGCCGTCCGACACCGCTGCGTGTGTGGTATTACTGCTCTGCCCGCTGTTGTTCACCCCACTCAGTAATGCGCTGGCGCTGTTGGTGATGAGCTGACCGGCAATCGGACCGCCCGAGTTGATACCGACGCTCTGCTGTTCTACCTTGTAATCCGCGTGGTTGCGGGTGTCGTTAAAGCCTAAGGTGCCAGTATCAAGACGGTTCTTATCTTTACGTACACTATGCTTGTCTATAGTTTTCTACGATGCTCATTAAATAATCTCTCCCAATGGATTCGACTAATTCAACATCATGTGATGTTCTTTCCTGCAGCCATTCCTCAAATTTCTTGCAATCAACAAAGTTCTCATAAATTAAATCATTTATGGCCTCTAGTTTTTTATTGCTATTGACTCCCAACACCCCCTCTTCAACAGGGGTTTTCTGGAATATAGCCCATTGTTTTTTCTGATCCAAAATAATCAAACCTCCATAATCACCAGAGTCATTCATTTCAGTGTTTAAGGAAACTATTTTAGCGACCCAATCCTCATTCATATGTAGTTCGCCTAAGTATCTGAAATCTGAACTTGAGAAAACGCTCGCAGTTAAGTTATATCCAAAAGACTCACCAATGACTAGTTTAGTCACACTAATCAAATCGTCTGATGTGCAGATATCATTATCAAAAAAGAAATATCTTGAAAATTTTTTGTGGAAAACGTGAGCAGGAAGGTTAGTTCCGAGCCTTACCACATTTTTAAGAAGAGTTATTGCATTATTATGTTCGATAGTCACGGCATCACTCTCCTGGGAAACGTAATTTAGAAATAATTTTACCATTTACTGATACAGAGGCAGACGGCACCCCAGATTCAGCACCAGCGATCCCACCTCCAGTTGAAGATGGATAGAATCTATATACCTTCTCGTCCTTTGTCATTACGGTAACCGAACCATCTTTCGAAACTGATTTTATATAACCATTGGCAGATAAATTTTCAATTGCCTCAGATTGTTTTATATTTTTAATAACTATTTGCCCTGCACTTTTCTTAGTTTGCTTTGCCGCAAATCCAATGTCTGTCTGCTTCCCAACAGATGCTATATCCTTACTAATTTCGCCAGCAACCTTAAGATCGTTCGCACTTACAGTTTGTCCCGGTTTCGGCAGACTCCCCGCACCTAGCGCGCCATAAACCAAGTTACCTAGCCCATCGGCTCCGGTCTTCAGCAATGAAGCTTCTAGCCAATCACACTTACCAGCACACTGATCAATAATATCAGCATACCATTTTGCCGAGTCTTCATAAGTACGCCCAACCATATTGTCCTGCTGGCGTAGCTTAGTATACGCCTTCTCATCAAGTTCTATTTTCGAACGCGTATCTGCCACACAAGCGGCATCACCGGCATCCCAACATGATTTCAGCTTCTGGATGTTCTCTGCCGACTCCTGCGCCATATCCTTACGAATATTCTGCTCACAGCTGACATTTCCGTTACACGCGTTGTACTTATCAGCGTATTCCTGCGGGTGTCCCTGACCTAGATAGTTATTCTCAACCGTCGTCTTACCCGCCTGCCCTGCATTCAGCGCATCCTGCGTACTCCCACCTGCGAGACCTCCGGCTAATCCTGCCGCGAGACTGGCAAACGCACTCAGCGTTGTTTTCTCATCTTCCGTCAGGTGACTTACGTCTTTACCGTAAATTTCCCCGGACAACATCCCTATTGCTTCTGCAGTCACCGCACCGGCCGCCTGCGACAGAGCATTTTCGCCTTTCACCAGCGCCAGCGCAACGTTTGCTATCGCATGGGCCGCCAGCCGCCCCGACTGATTACTTTTCGGAATATTTTTGGCTATCTCATTGGCCAGATACGGCGCGCTTGCATTCGCCACCGCCCGGCTGACGTCACCATTCGCCAGCCCCTGTATCAGCGCCGTCCCAGCCTCGACAATACGCCGGTTATCGCCGCCCACTCCCCACTGTGACTGATTAATTTCCGCCTGTATCGCCTGGTTTTTAATGTAACCATCAATGGTTGCAACGTCATCCGTTGCCTGACCCGCCTTAGTGAGTTCTTGTTTCGCCGCATCGCGTTCAGCCTCTGATGGTGTCTCCCAGTCTTTATTCACCTTCCTGGTGGCGGCGATCTCCGCCTGCGTCGCCGCGATATCGGCTATCTGCTGGCCAACCTCGCCGATGAGTTGATTACGGTCTATGCGTTTTTGCTCGGCATCCTTATCAAATATCGTCTCCAGCTTCTCATGTGCGTTAGCCGTGTCGCGGCTCAGGTCGTTGATATCCTGCTTTTGATTACCGGTGTCACGCACAATAATCTGGCCGTCCGACACCGCTGCGTGTGTGGTATTACTGCTCTGCCCGCTGTTGTTCACCCCACTCAGTAATGCGCTGGCGCTGTTGGTGATGAGCTGGCCGGCAATCGGGCCACCCGAGTTGATACCGACGCTCTGCTGTTCTACCTTGTAATCCGCGTGGTTGCGGATGTCGTTAAAGCCTAAGGTGCCAGTATCAAGACGGTTCTTTTCTTTATCCGCCTGGCTGCTGATAACGGCCCCGTTAAGCTGGGTATGTTCCCCCACGGTGATGTCAAAACCACCCTGTCCCGCGTTAATCCCCGTCTGCTTATCGACGGACTGGTAATCACTGCGCATCGCCGTCTTACTGGCACTGGCCGAGAAAGAGCCATTGCCCATACCGGCACTGCCGCTGACGCTGACGTTTTTCTGTTTCGAGTCATACGCATCCGTGGCCTGTTGACTGCTGAGGGTCAGGTTCCCTCCCACGGTCGCCTTGACGGTTTCACCGCTCGCCTGGGCCCCGGCGAGCGTCGTGTCGTGACCGCTGTTGAGGGTGAGCGTTTTACCCGCATTAACCTGCGTATCCGTGTAGTACTGGCTATTGCCTTTTTCAAAACCACTTCCTTTACTGGCGCTGGCATTGACGTTCCAGCCGAAGCCACCAGATCCCGCCGTGATCCCCACCCCAACAGAGCTGCCTTTACTGCTGTTTTTACCGTCTACGGTCTGACTATTATTGGCCGACGTCAGCAGCAGATTGTTGGTCGCATCAAGCGTCAGATCCTTACCGGCCTGCAGCTGGCTCCCCTGAACCACAATGTTACCCTGCTCGCCCTGTCCGGTAGCTTTCAGGGTGAGGTTATCACCTGCGGTTAGCGCACTACCTGATGCCGTTTTCTGCTGGGTTTTGGTAACGGATTTTGATGAATTGCTGCCGTAGGACAGGTTAATTCCGAACGAATCGTTATTGCTCATATCCGAACCCGGCTTTTTGGCCGCCGCCAGTTCCCGGGCCTGGTTCGCCTGTTCGAGATTAAGCCCGGCCTTAATCCCCTGCAGAGCCTTTAATTGCCCGTCATCGGTGTCATGCGCAGCCCTTGCCGTTTGATACGTGGTATTTAACGCGCTGCCGACCGCGCCACTCAGGGATAACGTCAGACCACTTTGTTTCGTTTCGGTGGTGCTGATATCAGTACGGGTGTTTTCGGCCGCAGTGACATGAATCTCCTTCCCGGTAACGGTAATATCCCTGGCGGCAATGACATCGCTGCCGTTAACCGCGACGGTGTTACCCGCAGTTAACGTCACATTGTCCGCCGAGCTTCCTACCACACTGCCTTTTTTCTGATTGCTTTCGGTATCATTGGTCTGTTTGATGGACTGTTTACCCACGCTAAACCCAATCCCACCGCTGCTCATCAGCCCTGATTTGGTCGTTTTCGACATGTGGGATTCGTGCAATGCTTCATCGACCGTACCGATATTAAGATTATTACCCGCTGTCACGTTCACCGCATTTGTGCCTGTCACATTGCTGCCGTTGAGATTCACATCATGGCCAGCCGTCAGGTCAAGTGAATCTCCGGTGAAGGTGCTGCTAAGCGCAGTGCGGGAATGGATCTCATCGTGCGTTTCTTTCGTTTTGCTCGATAACAGACCTTTGTCGGTATGTTTCGTGTGCTTAATATAATCTTCGGTTTCCACACCCGCGGTGATGGATACATCCCGACCTGCATTGGCTGTAAGCTGACCGCCGCTGTCGACGGAGGCAGCTGTCGCCAGCAGATCCTGGCCTGCCGATAAGGTGAGATCGCCTTGTGTATGGATAGCGGTCCCTACCTGTGAACTCGTGGCTCCCCGATAATAATTATTGGCATTAGCGGTATAATCGAACGCGGAAGCAACATCGCGGGTTTCCAGTTGAATATTCTGCCCTGCACTGATGAGCGTTTTGCCTTTCTCCCCTGAATTGCCAATATCACTGGCAATAAGATTCACGTTCTGTCGTGCCGCCAGGGTTAACTGGCCCTGGTCACCGGTAACATAAATACTGGCTGGACGGTCAAGCCAGGCCGAGCTTCCTTTTCTGCGCTGTTCGGTTTCGCTGACGATATCCCGTCCCGCATTCAGGGAAACACTGTCGACCCCGCGGATCTCGCCACCAATATTGTGAATATCTTTTTGCGCATCCAGCGCAATATCAATCCCCTGAATACGCCCACTGTTTTCAATCGTGTCTGCACTCAAGTCCGTCATTGCCCGGCTACTCACCTCACCGCTGTTAAGCAACGCGCCGGCCAGATCGGCCGATACCTGTCGGCCAGCCAGGAGTGCACCTTGACCGCCCAGATCGCCCTGCACCGCGCGCACATAGACTTGCGGTACGCTCACTTTTTCAACCCTGCCATCAGGCAGCGTGATCGTTTCGTTAACCATCCACACAATATCGGTGGTCAGGGCCGCCATCTGTTCATTGCTTAATGCGATGCCCGGCGTCAGATGATACTTATCACCAAAGGCGACGCCTGCGTTCAGCAATGCGGCGTACTGTTCTTCATCATTTTGGTAGGATCCGGATAAACGCTGGCCCGTGGTGGCAATCAGTTGTTCACGCACCAGGCGTTGCTCGTAATAACCATCTCCCAGACGTTTTTCGAGCTTATCGCTGTCGACAATATCAAGACTTGAGAGCCATTTTTTTTCGTTGGTAAAGCGCGGATCCGTCTCCACCAGATAGTGACTGTTGCTATCTGGATTGAGGGTAAACAGGCTATTGTCCGGCAGCGTGAGAGTCGGTTTGGTCGTTTTAATGGCTGAACCATCAAAGCCTTCGCCACCGATAATGGCCTCGGGTTCGCGTGCCGAAGATGGCTCAATCGTGGTTTTATTGATTTCCCCGGCACTGCCCCTGACGCTCATCAGGTTCAGTGCAAGCTTCTCTTCCTTGTTCGCACCCTGATAGGCCGATACGGTATCTCGCGTACTCCACTTGCCACCGCCTTTATGAAGGTAGTGCGTTTGTCCAACATCAACCGTCCGGCGCACACCCTGCGCTTCGGTGTTGTTGAGTGTACTGCCGGTGACTGCCAGATTCTGTCCGGCCACAATGTGCGCGTTATCATTATTTAGTTGTTCACCGTCCAGAGTGAGGTTCTTCCCACTGGTGATGAGCGCTGCATCCTGATGAATAACCTGCGTTTCATAGGTGATGCGATCGTAAACATACTGGTAAAAGTCTTTGGTCACATCGCCATTTTCAAACATGCGCCAGCGATTTGATGATTCATAACCGATCTTGACGCTATGATTTAATGTCCCGTCATCGTTAATCGCATAGCGGTCATTGTTACCATTGCGTGCCTGTAACCGGTAACGGCGGCCATTGCCGGAATCGAACCATTCAAAATGCTCACGACTCACCTGCTGCACATCGTCCGACAGCTGCAAATGAATATCTTTATTCTCGAGCAAACTGGTTTTGAGTGAGAGGTTGCCTCCCGACTCAATATTCGCACTGTGGTTTTTGACGCTGCCCGCTCGCCCGGTGACCACGGATGCATCATCCAGGGAGCCTCCTATCGCCAAATCACCGTCACTGTAAATCAACGCATGGTCACGATTGGTAAGGTCGGCAACCGCGATATTGACGGACTGGCGCCCGGCGATAACCGCTGATTTATCGCCCTGTTTGTCGTTCAACAGCGTATCGAACGCCAGAGTGAGAACATCACCATAAATTCGCCCCGTCCCCAGATTGTTTAACACTGCGCCGCGAAGCAGCGTATTAACACCATCAACCAGACCGGTATTGTGGAGGCTATGGGTTGTCGTAATGGCTGTATTTTTGCCACTGCTGATTTCACCCGTCACCGTGTTAATCAGCGTATCGGCCGCTAATGCGACGTCCCCTAGACCTGATATTAACCCGCTATTGGTCAACCCCTGAGTGAGATGAATGGCGAGGTTTTCTCCCGCCTGAATATGCCCGGTGTTGTTAAAATCCTGGCCCAGCGTCAGGTTGAGATCTTTTTGCGCCACCAGTTTGCCAGTCCCGCTTAACTGGCTGGCGGTCACATCCAGGGAGCCATTACTAACCATCACGCCCTGTTCATTTGATAACTTGAGCGCTGGTTTTTGAGGTGTATCGGTTACCGCCAGTTGAGTGCCTGCGGACAACATCCCATTATCGTTATTTAGGGAGTCCGAAACCGTTGCGTTAATTGTCTGCGCGCCGCGAACGGCGCCTGACTGGTTATTCAGCCCCGTGGTATCAAGCATCACCGACTGGCCCTCAAGGCCCAGACCTGTCTGCAAGGTTTCCCGGTTATCAATAGCATCACTGGTGATAGTGAGCTCACCGTTCGCTTTCACCCAGCCCTGGCGGTTATCGAGGGACTTGGTACGTAAGTTTACCTGTGACTGGCCGGCCACGACACCGTCGTTATTGGTCAGTGATTGACTGTTAATAGACAGATCACCCTGAGAAACCAGGCGTCCGCCGGTATTATTAATCTCTCCGGTCGCGGATAACGATAATTCGCTTGCCGCGATATTCCCGCGTTGATTATCGATATCACCGTTTGCAGACAAGGACGCTTTTTGAGCCGCCTGAATATGCGCGTCACGCGTATTCAGCCCCGACTCGCTTGCCGTCAGCGTTACATCCGTTGCCTGTGCACTGAGCGCTGATAAATCGAGCTCGCTACCCGTCACGCGTAAGGCGTCTTTGGCGGCGAGCTGCCCCTGCAGGGTAGCGCCTTTTTTGGCTTCAGCATTCAGAGAACCGGCTGATGTCTGGCGCCCTTTTTCGTCCACGCCTGCGGCGAGCAGCGAAGTGGCATCATTGTGCAGCGTCTCCCCACGTAATGTCGCATCCCGGCCAGCTATGATTTGCCCTTTATCGTGGTTATTGATGGCCCCTTTGGCATCCAGCGTCAGCGACTGCTGCGCTAAAACTGAGCCTCTGTTTTCTATTGATTGTTGGCTGGCGACATTGACATTTTGCGCCGTAATCACCCCGGTATTCTGCAATTTGCCGTCGGCGGACAGGGTAAAGTCGCCCGCCTGTGCACCAATATTTCCGGCATTGCGTACGCCTACCCCGGTTTCAGTACCCACCAGTTTGATTTTGTTGGCGTACATGCCCCCAAGACTTGCCACATCAATCGAAAAATCTTCGGTTTTGCCTGATGTTGACGCTGTCGCGATCACGTTGCCCCTGGCGTCGGTGCGATTCTCGCCCACGGTCACCGAGAGATCTTTGGCGTGCAGCCTGGCGTTGATTTTAACGGCCCGGGCGATCAGTTGGGTATAGTCGCTTTGCGTGTCATTCATGCCATTCCCCTGAATAGCAATCTGACCGTTTTTCACCTGGAAACCAGCGATCTTACCCTGCTCTAACAATACCTGTGCCGCAGCCAGCGTAGTTTTATTCGCATTGATAAACCCGCAGCCGTTACAGGTGATGCCAGCCGGGTTGGCGATGATCACATCCGCGCGTTTCCCAGCCACTTCGACAAATCCATTGAGCCGACTGGGATTCGAACTGTTCACCTCATTCAGAATGACGCTGGCTTCACCTTTGGCAAGCCACGGGTTACTCGTAATCATTCCACCCAGCTGCGTTTGGGTATTCACCGAACTGTTATTGAGGATGGCACCTTTGCTATCCACATCAAACTGCTGGTATTTGTTATGGGACACCCCGTTTTTATTCGGAGACTGGATATTAATTTGCGGTGTTCCATTCGCCCCCGAAATGATCGTGGGCTGCTGGCCACCGGGCGCACTTTTATCCGCCACGATGTCAGCCTGAGCCCCCCACGTCACCAGACCGGTGGCAAGTGCGCAGCACCAGACCAATGGTTTAAGCTTCGAGCGAAGCGTGCATGACTTGACAACGCTATCTTTCATCGCCGTTACGACGGGATGCTTAGCGAGTTCTGAAACCACCATGAGCATCTGTCGGGCCTGATTGAATATGACGCGATAACAGTATTTGTTCATCAGAAATTCCCTTTAAAAGCCCCAGTTCACACTGAATGCCAGCGTTGCGTTATCGGTCTTAAACCCAGCGGGTTTAGAAAGTGGCGTACCCACTGATACGTCATAGCCCATATTCAATGGCGAAATATTGCCCTGCATTCCGACGACCGCCCCCGCCAGATGGCGCCCGATCAGCCAACCGGTGTTATGACCACTGACATGGCCATAATCAGCGCCAAGATATAACGCCTGCTCGGGAATGGGGGTTTGCCACGTGAGGGTATTTTTGATGGTCCAGCCGCTGTCGGAGCTTAAGGTTCGCTCACCGTCAAACCCGCGCACCGTGTAGCGTCCACCGATATTGAACTGATCCTGCGGCGTCAGCGGTGTATCGCTTAATTGCCGACGGTATTCAATTCGGTGCTGAAATGTCTGTTCCCCTAACGTGAATGGCGTCGTCAGGGCGGTGGAGAAATTCAGGATCTTTGCCAGCGCCGTGGCGTAATCTTCACTTCTACGCGGGAAGTACTCTTCAAAAGCCGGCATCGCACCAAACCAGCGGGTACCTCGCTGATAGTCGAGACTGGAATCCCAAACCAGAGAGGCAAGATACTGGCGATGCTCAAGCCCAACATGCCAGTTGCTGGTGCGGCGTTTCTGGTTTTCTATTTCGGTGTTATTGATAAAGTTACGCGTTTCTTTGACGTTAACCCCATAATACAAAGTCGTTTTTGCCACGTTATTACGGAATAACAGCCGACTTAACCGGGTATCCAGGTTTTGGCTTTTGCCGGTGTATTCAATGTCACTGTTGAGACCGGCGATGGTCTGTTTGTACTCATAACGACTGCCGGTCAGCGCAAACTGCCAGTAGCCGAATGGCACAGAGTACTGACCGCTGTAGTTAGTCGAGCCTTTATCATGAGAAAAGAGCGTGTCCTGGCTGGCGGTGATATACAGTAAATCGCTGAGCGACGTCGGGTTATCCCAGGCCAGCATCATCCCGGCCTGGTTTTTGCCGGTTTCCTCCGTACCTGAGTTATCAACCCAGGCGTTAACCCGCCAGGCTTTGGTCTGCTTACGCTTAATGACGATATCGCTTTCGCCCGGAGCCTCACCCGGCACAATTTCCATCGACGCCTGAACGGTCGGCAGCCGTTGTAAATTCTCCAGCCCCTGCTCGATATCTCGCACATCAAGTAAAGAACCGGCGCGTGCTGGCATGGCGGTATAGAGAGTTGCTCCCACATCGCTTCCGTCCTGGTAACGCACCTGCCGGACACGGCCGGGAACGACCTGCAACACCAGCGTTCCCGATGTCAGATCCTGCTCTGGCACCAGGACGCGTGAGGTGACCCAACCATGGGTGATAAAGCGATTTTGTATCGTCCCCATAAGCTGGTTGATGCCCTTGATCCCCAGACAATGACCCGCGGCTTTGTCCCCTAAACGCGTCAAGGGAAGCCAATGAGGGAAAGCCTCAGCGCCGCGAATATCGACGCGTTTAATCACAAAACACGGTGACTCAGTGGGAAATTCATTGGGCCCAGAATGCAACACCGAGGGTGATAGACGAACATCAGGAGGACTGGCATTAAGCCGCTGCTGTAATGCGTCCTGCTGCTCAGACTGGCGTTGGAATAGCGTATCACCACTCACCGCGGCAAGCGCTGGCGAAGACACAAGTAAACCGGAGGACAGAAAGACAGCCAGGGACAAACACGAAGAACGCGAAAGAAGACTGACCCTCTTCCCAAAAGAGGGAAACTCTTTAAGCGGTACGATTACAAACATTAAGGCGACGTTATTTTTTGTAAGGAAATGTCATACAATAAGTAATACCATAACATTACCTACAACAAAAGCCTGTCTAATCAATGATGTGAGCATCAAGCCCCACCTAAATTGATAGGGATGCTCCAGTTTTTATAAATTATGGCGCGGTCGTGGCGAAAATTTAGGATAGGCTCATGCTTTCACTGC
>NZ_BCTM01000004.1 GCF_001571285.1 Kluyvera cryocrescens NBRC 102467
CCGTTTAATCGCTGTGCGTTTATCTGCTCTTTCCATATTGGGGAACTAATGGTGAGAATCTGATGCTAAGCGCTGAAGATTTTTGATGAAGGAAAGATGAATTCATAAAGTGAATTTACACCCTTGCTCAAAAGGCAAGGGTGCAAGACTGACAACCCCGGGGTGAGGTATTTGCCGGAAGAAAATAAAAGGGGGACATTTTCTTGGCTGTCAGTGCGTGGCGACTATTTTTTGAGTTCGCTTTTGACGGCGCCCTTAATCTCTTGCAGCGTGCTTTGCGGATGTTTTTTGCAAATCTCTAGCGTGAGTGGCACCGCCGTGGTTTCGGTCTCATTGAAATCGACGAAATCGCCACCTTTAAAATCGACATCTTTATTGAGCATCCAGAACGCCACCGGCGCCATGGTTTGTGGGTTTAGATCGATAAACTCCTGGCAGCTCATATTTCTCGGCGTGACTTCTTTGGCCACGGCACTGACCCCAGCGGTGGCCAGTAATGCGCTGGCGAAAATTCCGACGGTAGACAGTGTAAATTTGTTAATCATAATAAACTCCTTAATACCTATTGAGTGACGGATATAACCGGCAATACGTGATATGTCGGATAACGAGATAATACAGTGCCAAAAAACAAAACGCGGATTGGCAACCGAAAATAGCCATTAGTGGTATTTTTTGACGCTCATTGTGTTATTTCTGCTTATTTAAGGTGTACGGTTTGCTTATTACCCGCTAAGCCTTATCCACCGGTGCATCTAACGGATAGGGATTTTTATGAATGCGATTGTAGTTCAGCGCATAGAACGCAGTAATCACCATCAGGGTCACGAATGACCACATCACCTCTTTCGCACCGGAGCCCACCACGGCCCAAATGCAGTAAATAAAAGCAATAAAGGTGATGAAGAGATACAGCGGGCGAGCTTTCCCAAAGTGGCCGTGACCCAGCAGCAGCAGCGCTGCACAGGTATACAGATACGGTACAAGGGTGAAAATAACCGAGACTGAAGAGACCAGCCCGAACTCTTTTGCCGCATTCGGGGAAATGCTGCTGAACTGGAAAATAGTCATCAATACGCCCACGATAAGTAGCCCCGCAACCGGGGTGCCCGCCTGATTCACGCGTGAGAAAATAGGTGGGAACAGGCCGTCATCGGCGGCAGCTTTCGCGGTTTGGCCAGCCAGCAGTGTCCAGCCGCCGAGAGAACCAAGACAACCCGCTGCGGCGCAAAATGAGACGATGGCCCCGGCGGTATTGCCTAGCGCCAGGCGTGCGGCGTCGCCAAAAGGTGAAGCGGACAAGCGCAGTGCGGCATTTGGGATCATCCCCATGATTGCGGTGGTTGATAGCACATAGCAAACGGCAGCGATCAGCACTCCGCCAATTGTGGCAATCGGAACGTTGCGTTTTGGATTTTTCACCACGCCTGCCGCAACCGAGGCGCTTTCGACACCAATAAAGGACCATAACGTCACGCTGAGGGTGCTTTGGATTGCGCCAAACGTGCTGAGTCCACTGACGTTCCAGGCGGACATGTAGGTTTCACCCTTAAACCAGAACCAGCCAAAGAGCGCAATCCCGACGATAGGGATCAGCGCAAGCACGGTGGCGATAGCCTGTACTCGGGTGATCATTTGCGGGCCGACGATGTTTAACAGAACAAAGACCCACAGCACGGCTACGCAAGTGAGGGTCAACACCATGGGATCTTTGAGGATAGGGAAGAAGTAGCTGAGATAGCCAACGCCAATTACCACCATGGCAATATTTCCCACCCAACAGGCGAGCCAATACAGGACGTTTGTCTGGTAACCGAGAAAAGGGCCAAAACAGCGGCGGGCATAGGCGTATGAACCGCCGGGACTGGAATCTAAGGACGACATCTTGGCATACACCATGGACAGCGCTAGCGCGCCAATAATGGTGACAAGCCATCCGTAGATAGCAATCCCGCCGGTTGCCGCCAGGTTGGCAGGTAACAGAAAAACCCCCGAGCCCATAATATTCCCGGAAACCATCAAGGTGACAGGAATTAGACCTACTTTGTTCGCATCTGCGTCGGTCGACATAATATTTCTCCTGAATACAAATCGGAAGAAATAATACCGTATCGCCGCTACGGTTTTAGCGGGCGTAGAGGGGTATATCCGTTGCTGACATTATTCTGGCTAATATCTTAACCGCGTCAGGCGGTAAGATATTGTTGTCGATATTGTGTGACATAATGTAACGGTGTCATACCGTAAAATGTCTTAAATACGGAAATAAAATAGGATGTACTGCGATAACCACATAATTGCGAAATCTGTGAGATATTCTTATCGGCGATCAGCAACTGCTGCGCAGCGTAGCGCATCCGGCAATCCGTTATTATTTGACTATAGCTGGTGTCTTCACTCTGCAACTTCTTTTTTAACAGGCTCGGGCTCAGGCACAGCGCGCTGGCAACCAGACTTAAATTCCACTCCTTTTGAATATCGCTCTGGATAATCTGGTAGACGCTCTCTTTGACGCTATTACGGAGCATCTGCATGATCAGCGCAATAAACCCTGGACTCTCAACAAAGACGGACAGGACGGTAAAGAGCAATGAGCGGGTACGCTCAATTTCGCACCTATCGCTGGTTTCAAGCACGCTATGCAGCGCCGCCTCGCGGAACACCTCCGGTGTCCGGCAGTGACAGGAAATGATGGGCGTTGCCTGTCTTGGCCATGGGGTGATCCGTGTCAGATCTCTATTCAGAAATTGTAAATAATCATTCAGGATTGAGCGACTCATGTGCGCAACTAATGCATTATCCAGATAGGAAAAATCAATCACATTATTATTGCAAGCTAATATGTTTAGATGGTTCGCGGGTAATATTAATGAAGTGTTGTCGTTGATATTGACTTCGACATCTTTTTCGGTAAGCACAACGACACAAGGGGCACTGCTATTTAGTCTCATACACGCACTCCAGGAATACGAACAAAAAACCTCAAAGTAAAAGAAGGGTATTGAGGTAAAAACAATTGTATGATGAATGTGAAGCAGGCATAAAATACACTACTTAATGATAATGGCAATTACGATAGTAAAAATGGTGGTGTAAATTTTTTTTGACAGTAATGGAAAGATAGAACGAAGGGTGATGAGGGGTGATTAAGATTGCAAAAATATAAGGAAAACTTAAGTTTTAAATAATCTCAGCAGGCTTGGTGTGCTTCTAATGAAAATGTTCCTGTCCCTTGGCGGCCCGTTAAGCCAGAACGACCTAACGGGCAATGTATCAATTAAATATGCTGTTTCAACTTATCCCATTCATTTTTGACTTTGTCTTTAAAACTGGCTTTTTGGTTCTCAGTGCATGCCTGAACAATGGCAGGGGTGACGGTTTCGATTCCTTTAACATCCATTACGGCATCTTCTGGTTTATCTTTATTATTTAATGCTTCTGCAAAACCCACGGCAGTTGGTTGGAAAGAGGAGTCCAGAGCCAGGAAATCTTCGTAGCTCCAGTTATTGATTGGTTTTTGAGTTTCAGCGGCTTGGCTCAGTACTGGGAACAGCATTAGGCTACCAACAATAATCGCGGATACTTTTTTCATTATTCAATCCTCAATATTACATTTAATGTCACGAGGTGAGTATATCACTATCCCGGTAACTAATCAGCGAGTTGGTATTTTTGTGTTGTTAACGAAGGCTCTCAAAAAACATTATATATCAAGGTGTTGTGTTTATTTTGAGATTCTGTTATCAGAATTTATTATTTAATTTGGTTTATTGCTTGCGGGTTAATTACTGTAAATTTAGGCTGTGTTTTAACTCTCCAATCATGAAGGTGAAGTATGTTAAATATAAATAATGAAATTATTGCCAAGCTGGATGCAAAAATGTTGAGAAGGCAAAGGAATGTGCTACGGATTATTGCCGTACTTATGTTTATCTCAGGAATATTATTTATTTCCTTTCCATTTGTATCAGGGGATATTCTTAGCCTGATTTTGGGGATAGCGCTGATCTGTAGCAGTATTGCCTTAATTGCGATCATGATAAAAAATCGGCGACATAATTTTTGGCCGATCGTATCGGGGATCCTGATCTGCCTTGCTTATGTGGTGATGGGATACCTGTTTATTACTGCGCCAGAATTTGGTCTGTTTGCTATAGCCTCTGTCCTTGCCGGTCTCTTTGCTCTCGGTGGTGTTATTCGTATTATGGCGTGGTTCCGGCATCGTCACACTAAGGGGAGCTGGCTGCAGGTTGTTATCGGCGTGCTCGACTTACTCATCGCTTGGTGCTTTATTACTGCCGCACCGCAGGCATCAATTGTGATGGTCTCGCTGGTGGTTGGGATTGAACTGATAGTGAGTGCGTTAAACTGCTGGTCGCTGGGGCGGTTATTCAATAAATAACGAAGAGATTACAAACGATCTACCCGAGCGGGTAGATCGTACTCCAGAGATCATATTCAGAAGTAAGGGGAGATGCTGAGAGTGGCAATATCACTCATCCTGCGGAGTTTTAGCTTGAGCATGATATTAAATTTTTGACTACGCAGGGTATTGTCGGAAATATTCAACGCAGAAGCGATATCGTCGTTGTCTTCTTCCTGCAAAAAATGGCTGACAATCTTAACCTGGTTATGCGAGAAACTTATTTTCGGTTTGCTATAGGGCACCCTGGCGGCGGTCAGCAGCGAGGGCCAGTTTTCCAGCGGCATTCTACGGTTAACAAAAAAGAGCGCCGCGCGGCTTTTTATCCTGCTGATGTGAAAAGGCGCTAGCACCACAATGCGGTCCACGCTGAGTGACTCGATGATCCGGACCGCATCATCGTTGATAACGTTATTATGATAGACATCGATAATGATTTTAGTATTGGCATCCGTCGCGTGGCGCATGATATCGGCAATAGTTTCTAACCTGATGACATTTTCATTATTGAATAAATGTGCCACCCCCTGAAAAAGGAATTCATCTTTGGTGACCATTAAAATCATACATTGGCTCCATGACTAAAAAAGCGCGGGGTGGGCCCGCGCAAAATAAGACTCAGGATTTAAATTGACTACTTTTACCCGGTTTTAGACCCCGATATCGGGCGAAAAACCGTCGATTATCTCAGGCCTTGATACACATCACGTGATAAACGCCATCAATAATTTCTGTCCCTTCCGTTTCGTGTTCGAAACCCGGGAACTCGTGATCCCAGGATTGAAGTGCGCGCAGGTAGGCAATCTGCGGACTGTTGCTGTCGCCAAAGTTTTCCCCGGAAAGCAGCATTGGGATGCCCGGTGGATAAGGGATAACGGAATTGGCAGCGACGCGTTTTTGTAAACCTTCAATCGGTACCATTTCGACGTTGTCGGAAACAATGGCCTGATAAGCATCGCGCGGTGTCATCATCGCTTCCGGAAGTGACGCGTAGGCGGCGTTCAGACAGGCTCCCGGGTTGTTGGCTTTCAGCCAGGCAAACATCTTATCGCCCAAGTCATGTACCCCCATTGCGCCATAGGTTTCTGGATAGCGATTGGCAAGCTCCGGCATGACCTGTGCCAGCGGCGCATTGCTATCGTAATGACGCTTGAAGGAACACAGTGTGTTAATCAGCGTTCCCCATTTGCCGCGAGTGATCCCCATTGAAAAGAGAAACATTATCTGGAAATCGGTGGTACGAGTCGGCACGATACCACGACGGCCCAGCCAGGCGGTCACTAACGCGGCGGGTACACCGCTGTCCAGCAGATTGCCGTCATCCCCCATTCCAGGGGCGAGAATACTGACCTTAATAGGATCCAGCATGCTCCAGTTATCCGGTAGATCGTGAAAACCGTGCCAGCTTTCCCCTGGGCGCATAATCCAGCAGTTCTGGTCGTGGCTCAACAGCTCCGCTGGCGCATCTTCGAAGGCAATCTCTTTACCGGTTTTCGGGTCGATAACCGTCTCTTTGTTCCACGGCTTGAAGAACCAGTCGTTATTGTCGGTAAACTCGCGATACAGTCGCGCCATCGCCTGACGGAAATCCACCGCCTCGTCGATCACTTCCTGCGTGAGCGACAGCCCGCTATTGCCATCCATCATCGAAACGGCCACATCGTTGGAGGCGCAAATAGCGTACAGCGGTGAAGTCGTGGCGTGCATCATATAAGCCTGATTGAAGCGCGAGAAGTTCACCGCACCGCGCCCTTCGCGGACATGAATATAGGACGCCTGGGACAGCGCATTGAGCAATTTATGGGTGGAGTGGGTGGCGAAAACGGTAGGGCCGGAGTGGTCGCCGGGGTTGCCGCGCATCGCATAGTGATCGTGATACACCGGGTTGAAACGCGCGTAGCCGTACCAGGCTTCGTCAAAGTGGATACGGTCGCTGGTCTGTTCCAGCAACGCCTGAGCATTTTTGGCGTTATAACAAACGCCATCGTAGGTACAGTTGGTCACCACGCTATAAGACGGTTTATGCGCGGCATATTCGTGGGTGAGTGGGCTGGTTCGTATTTTTTCTTGCAATATATCCGGCTGCATTTCCTGCGGATAGATAGGTCCGATAATGCCGTAGCGGTTTCGGCTTGGCACCATGTAGACCGGTTTTGCACCGGTAAGGATCAGACCCTGTTCAATGGATTTATGGCAGTTACGGTCAATCACCACCACGTCATCATCGGTCATGCAGGCCTGCATAATGGTGCGGTTCGAACCGGATGTCCCCACCACCACTGACCAGGAACGATCGGCACCGAACACTCGCGCTGCGTTTTTTTCGCTCTCACCAAAGGCACCGGTATGGTCCAGTAACGATCCTAAAGAGACTCGCTCAATGCCCATATCGGTACGAAATAGGTTTTCACCGTAGTAGTCGTGATACAGCCGGCCTGCTGGGGTTTTCGTAAAACCGACGCCTCCCTGGTGACCAGGGGCGGCCCAGGAGTACTCATGAATGTCGTTATATTTCACCAGCGCGGA
The DNA here is from genome assembly GCF_001571285.1 of Kluyvera cryocrescens NBRC 102467. Classification (GTDB taxonomy): domain Bacteria; phylum Pseudomonadota; class Gammaproteobacteria; order Enterobacterales; family Enterobacteriaceae; genus Kluyvera; species Kluyvera cryocrescens. The sequence continues at coordinate 6,950 of NZ_BCTM01000004.1, forward strand.
AAACAGCGGCGGCAGCATTTGCTCGCAATAGCGATGCATGGCGGCGACAGCGCGGCCGGCGATAAAATCAGCGGAGTCCTCAAGAATCCAGGCAAACTCATCGATAAGCTCCATCAGCTGCGGGTCAATTAGCGCAGTGGCTTTCTCTCGCTCACCCAGCAGAAAAACCGGCACATTTTGCTGACGTTCGCGAAGCTTATCGAGCAGTTGGCGCACTCGTTGATGTTCATCCTGTTGTTCCATTTGATAGCTGAACATCAGGCAGTCAATGGCTTCATTGGACGCGATAATGGCGTAACCGTCGTCGAGTGAGTGGGATTGCATAACTTCGACGCTCTGGCGGCTTAGCGCTTGCACCAGGCGAGTCACCGCAGCGCCAACCCAGGTGTCCTGGTGAAGAAATTCACTCTCAACAATTAATATTCTCATCTCGTTTATCTCTTGGTTGTCGTAGAACGCGATAAGTAATACGCCAGAGAAAAAACGGAGTAAACGCAGCGGGGCAGGTTATCGACAGGGCAATTATTTTTATGGCTGATTCTGATATTTATGGTGTGAGTTAACCGGAATTCGCGATTTTTTAATCAACGTGATTCTGGGAGAATAATGTTTGAATTACTACAGTCTTGATTCCGTTGGGGTAGTGATGGAAATTTCATGATTACAATAGCAGGGTTAACCGTCGCTTAGTGAAACTAAAAAAGCAAATATTAATGTTTATATGGCTCTCTGTTGAGGTGTGTCCGCATAATTTATAGTGTAATATTTCTATTGGCATAGTTTTATACATTAACGAGTCTGGGATAAATAAAAAAGGGAAAATGATGAAATCAGCTATTGGCGGTTTGCTCTTTATGAGTATTTTCTTTGGTGTGAATCACACGGCAATCAGTGCAGAGAGCGAACAACGTTATATTAGCATCCGTAATACGGACAGTGCCTGGATTCAGGGCGTTTGCTCGTTGGTATTCCGATTGGATAACGGCGGTGATGGGGAATTCAAAGCCCTTGCCATATCGCTACAGTTAACGGATAAATCGGGAAAAGCCCTGGAAACAGGCTCGCTTGACGTTGAACCGTTTGGTGATAGCGACGCCACTCGGTCTATTGATGCGGCAACAGAATTTAGCTGTGATGCGGTTGAAAATACCGCCAACATCGTCATCACCAAAGTAGATGAAATCTACCCGGATGGCTCTGTACACGCACTGCCGACGACGGTATTTGACCCGCAATATTATCAACCGCTGAAAATAAGCGTGGGGCAGAGCAGATAACTGCTTGTCTCTGAAATGGGGATACTGAATGCATCCCCATTTCACATGATAAACGCTTATGACTTATTGATTAAGTCGATGATGCGATCGCCATCCGCATCTTCTTGTGCGGCCCGACTGAAGATACTGCTATCGCTTTGCGTACCGACTTTTATCGGTTCTTTACACTCTTTGTGGAAGATTTTTTTACCCTTTTTTGTTACGACCACACCAGCCATATCGCTACGCTGTTCTTTATCGTAGACAATATACTCATAAGGCCCTTTTACGATACGTATCCAATATAAATTGCCGCCAGCAATCATCTCTGCGCTGTAATAAGCCGTAATCCCCTGTTGATTAGTCACGAGATTCAACTCTGCTGTGGGGGATGATGTCGTACCTAATGCATAGCCCGCTGCATCCTGGGCAATAAAGGCACTGGCAAATTTATTGTTGGTCAGTAGGCACTCAAGCGTTAATTGCTCCTGATCCTCATTGCTATACGACTGAGCAAGGGCCGTTTGGGCGACAACAATACAGCCTAGAGTAATGGCCGCTATTTTTAAGCTTAATTTCACGATTTTTCTCCTTAATAGATCCGTACGTTTAACCACAGGTGAAAATTAGTTAGCGCTGTTAATTTTCTTGCACGTTTCCAGCCAGCCCGTCGTATCAATTTTTCCGTTGGCCAGATACTTTTGTTGATTCTGCCAATGTGCGGTGAGGAATGGTTTAAGGCCGGAGAGTCGTTTATTCAAGGTGAGCATTTGATTGAAAACGGTCACTTCTTGCTTCAGAGCGCTTTCACCATAAAGGGTGGCGGAGTCTACCAGGCTACTAGCGTAGTAACTTGTTAGCTGCTGCAGACGGTCGGTTTGTTCACCAAGTTTGGTTTTGCGGATCGCACAGTTTTTGTCGGCGTCGTCTTTATCTTTGCACAGCAATTCATAGTTATGATTGAGGAAATCAAGGAAACGCCCGTCATCTTGTAATTTGGTGCACAGGAACGAGCCTAAGTTAAGACTGGCGCGGATCGACTGTGCTCGCTCTTCTTGCTGTTGCTGGTTGCTGGCGCGGAGCTGGTTTTCCAGATCTTTAAGCTTCTTTTTCAACTCGCTGTCTTCAACGCCGGACGCGAGACTTCCCAGGGCTTTTGCGGTGTCTTTTGACTCTTCATTCTTCTTATTCACACCCGGCTTATCTTCACCGATTGCGGCCCAGTTTTTTTCCAGCAACTTCACGCGGTCGGTTGATGTAATGGCTGGGGAAACCAGAACCAGACGCAGGCCAGTCGTTTTACTGGTGAAAGGTTGGGCCTCATCGTAATAGTTAATTTCTTTACGAGTGGCGCTACGGATTTCAGACTCATTTGACATCACGCTGCCGCCGCGGACAACAAATCCACCGGCCTGGCCATGAAGTCTGTTGATTTTATTGAGGTAAAATGGGGTGAACATCATCTCAGAGACATTGCCCAGCATATCGTACAGGCCGAGAGGGTTTGGGTTCAGCAGGCCAACGAGCTGGACTTTGCTGTTAGAAGACTGCGGGCCGGAATACCACTCGTAGTTTTTCATGTCATCCATCGGATAGTGGGAATCACGAAATTCCGCACTATTCACTTTCAAGCCACCACGAGCCGCAAATTCCCATTCAACTTCGGTCGGTAGGCGTAAAAAACCCGGATTACCATCTTCCTTCGGCAGTTTGTCGAGGGCGTTAGTACGTAGCCACTGGTTATATTTATCGGCAAGGTTTACCGCATCAAACCAGCTAATGCTGGTTTCCGGGACGCTAAGTTTGCGTGAAGGGGCAGGGCAGGAGCCGCTGGTTAATGCCTGATATTGCAAGGCCGTTAGCTCATATTTAGCCATCAAATAGTAGCGGCCTTTATTTTTTTGGGGCTCGGTAAAGCTACCGGCAATAAACGTCGGATAGCTGTGTTCAACAAAGCCCCATTCACCGCCATCTTCACCTAAGGTAATGGGAATATCATCAAGAGGGCCAGAAACTGGAATCTCAACCCGGCGGAAAACCATTGAGCCTTCGCAGGGCATAGGTAACACAATATCTTCACTATCAGGCTTAGGGTTATAGGTTTTCTCAGCCCAGGGCTCTGCCTGCACGGGGGAGATCTGTACCAGCAGTGCAAGCGCCAGCCCGCGCGATAATGTGGAAGGAGTGAGGGTCATGAACGATCTCCGCAAAAATAGATGCATTGGCAAATAAATAAAATGGGTTATACCTCGCGCAGACTTTGCGCAGGTTCGATATTAATGGCGCGATAGGCGCCGATACCGGCGACCAGCGTCGCCACGACAACGGTCAATAGCAGGGCCATGAGGCCGTGTAACGGTGTGATTTTACAAATCATCTGCCCTGTGGCCTGACTGCCGGCTAGAGCCCGGTTAAATACCTGGCTTGCTAAAAAATAGATCCCAAAACCGCCGATATAGGCCATCAGGCTGAGCAGGCAACCCTGGATAATGACATAGGCTCCGACCGCCGGGCGGGTGAAGCCGAGCAAGCGGAGTACGGCAATATGTTTTCGCTTGCGATCGACATTGGCGATAAATGAGCCAATAAGCGAGGCGATACAGCCAATGAGTGCGGTGGCGGCAATGGTGTTAAAAATAATGCCCAATACCCGATTGATACTTTTCACATTCTCAATATCCGCCAGGCGGCTGGCCGTTTCGATGCGCTGAGCCCGGAGGTCGCGTTCAAGGCTGGCTACGTGGTCAATATCACGGGCGTAGAGTCTGGCACGGGCGTAGATCGGCGGTTTGCCATTAAGCGGAGTACCGTTGGCGATCCCCAGTTCGTTCACCGCATAACCGTCGCGGAAATTTTCAAGCGCCAATAGCAAAGAAGGGCGTGTAAAAATGGCGGCGCGATTGAAATAGGTTGCGGGCAAAATACCCACGACGGTAACGTTTTTGCGGCCCCATTCGCGGCGGTCATCAAGCAGGCGACCTACCCGCATGGTGAGAGTATCGCCAGGATTAACGGCCAGTTTTCGCGCCGCTTCCTGAGTAATAACGACTTCATTTTCCTGATGAAGCTCAAGCGCCCCGAGTAAAGGGTCGCCAGCAGCGGTCGGAATGACTTCCGCGCTTTCAATAAAATGCGTGCTATCGGTTTGCAAGTCGGCAAGCGTGTTCAGGGAGCGAGTTTGTCCAATGGCAAAGCCCACATCTGAGCGTTGTTGTAGGCGATCGATCCAATTCTGGTCATAGCTACCGCTGCTCAGCATACGGATCTCAAGGTTGCGAGGGTCGCGGGTAAGATCGTTTTGTAATTGGTTCACAATTCCAAAACGCAGGCCGAAAAGTAGCAGTAAGGGGGCGATGACCGCGACAAGAGAAGAGACGATGCAAAAAGAGATAATGCGATCGTGCCACAGATCTTGCATCGCCAGGCGACCCAGTAGTCTGGTTCGGTTAAAGGACAAAATAGGTTCCTCCCGGCTCGTGCTCCGATGAGGTGATAAGCGGCACTGGCTGAGCGGTCAAACAGGGCAAGTTGAAATGTTGAACCAGTGGCCAGTCATGGCAAACAACCAGTGCCATCATGCCCTCATGGTGGACTAACTCAATAAACAAACTGAATAATTTCTCGGCGTTATAAGGATCTAGCGCCGCAGTGGGTTCATCCGCCAGCACCAGGGCAGGACGGTGTAATATTGCGCGGGCGAAAGCGGTTCTCTGCCTCTCACCAAACGATAGCTGGGTCGGATATTTGGCCAATAATGGCGACAGCTTGAGCGCATCAATGACTCTGTTCAGCATGGCTTTGTCGGGAGTCAACCCCAACAGCTGACAAGGTAGCAAGATGTTATCTTTGACGCTCAGATAGGGGAGCAGACCGCCATTTTGCAGCACGAAGCCAATTTGGCGTGCGCGAATACCTGCCAGCTCGTTATGCCGCTCGCCATGGAGCAACGCCGCAATGTCAAATTGCCGTTCGCCTTCATTCAGCTCAAACCGCCCGATGTTACTGGGGTGGAGCAATAAACCAATGGCCTCCAGCAAGGTACTTTTGCCACAGCCACTTTCTCCCGTAACCGCCACCACCTGACCTGGCCGCAGCGTAAGCTGCGGCAGGTACACTCGGTGGGCATGGCTGTCCTGCCCACGAACAACGCACAAATCTTCGATGCGTAACATCAGGGCATCATTTCCAGCGGGATTGGATAAACGCGGTCACGGGGATCGCTACCTTTGGCGAGCTCAACCCAACGATCGACATCGGCATTGTATTTCTGGTAATGGCGAAGTTTAGAGGAGAGGGTGCGAATAAATTTCTCCTGCGACAAGCCGTCCCAGCTTTTCCATGTCTCTTCGTCGAGGTTCAGAACCTCGCTTTTATAAGGCAGGTCGGCCAGATATTCTCCCAGAACGCCGAGGTCGCCAATTCGGGCATTATCCTGCTGTTTAAGCTGGTTAGGGTCTGTCCCCATCGTTGCGGCGACGGTACGCAACTGTTCAAACATTTTGGTTGGTGAAATCATTCCCTCGTTTGCCGCTTTAAGGATCTGGCTAACGGCATCGCTTAAATCGCTAAGCTGGCCTTTGGTCAGGAGAACACGGACATCGGTGGTGGGAATGTTTTGTTTGATCAGATCGCGATCGCTTATCCAGGCCTGGAAAACGAGCGGAGCCTGGGTGCTGTTACGTTTACCCAGATAAGCCAGTTGCATAGCATGACCAATTAACGCGGTATCCTGAAGCAGCTTTTGTTCCGGCGTTAGTTTTTTGCCATCGTCCTTAGCGTAGAGGGCGCTGCCAATTGCTGCGTCTCCCATATACGCCGACTTCACTTGCTCAGTAATTGCAGCGGCAAGGGCATCAACCTGTTGGCCAAACGTTTTGATATCGCCGGCATTCACGGCTTGGTAAAGATTAGAATGGGTGCTATCAAAGTTTGAGAGATCGCGGTACTGGCTCTCGGCTTTGGCATGGTTATCTTTGCCGCCTGGGGTTTTCAGGTGCAGCGTATAGATAGCAATGCCGCGGTTACCGGCTTCCAGACGAAGCTGACTCGCATCAAGGCCGGTGCCCGACAGTTTATTGCTGCCGTCGATGGCGCCTGCATCGGTAATCAGGACCATGTAACGTGCGCCGAATGGGCTCCAGTCAATCTCATCAATCGCTGACAGCACGCCGGAATACGCATCCTCGTCATACAGAGAACTCGAAACTTTTGCTTCTTTAAGGTCGGCTACTTTCTTCAGAAAATCTGCGCCATCTTTAACATGGTTAGGGTCAGCGAAGATTTTTGTGCGGTACTCAAGGCCTGGTACGGCTTTGGTGTTTGAACGATACGAAACCAGACCAAATTTAACCTGCCCATCCAGATGCTCTTGCTTAATCTTGTCATAGATCTTATTGACGGCTTCTTTGGTGCGTTCTATGTACGGCCCCATTGAAATGGTCGAATCGATGACGAAAACAACAGAGGCGTTAAAACCTTTTAGCTGGTTGACGCTCTCTTCTTGTTTCGGCGCAGCATCTGCTTTGCTAACGGAGGCCACGTTAAGCAGACGCGTGTAGAAACCATCTTCCGTCATGACCTCTTCGCCGCTCAGGATGGGCAGCAGATAGAACTGCTTTTGCAGATCGACAAAATACTCGGGTTCCTGAGCCTGAATGCCCTCAGCATGGCCGTCCCGTTTCAGCTTGGCGCGCAGTGGCGCAACCAGTGACACGGGGTCTGGTGCCGAGAGAATGTCATCAAGGCTTTTCTTCTCTTTGAAAAATAGCAAACGGTCACGGTTCGCCGGGTTGGTAAATGCCAGCGTTAGCTGCATTTTCCAATCGACAGTACATGACCTGGGCAGCCAGCCGATGGTTTTGCCATAGCTGTCGGGCCCCACTTTGAGCCAGCTTTGACCGTTCGCATCTTCTTTTTGATACACATACAGACTGCTAAAGGCGGGCTGTAGCTGGCCTTTGTCATCACCAGCGGCGGTCCCGAGTTTGCAGCCAGGCGTTGTGAGAATACGCTGGTATAAGGTTTTTTTCCCTTCCTGGAGCAGCGGTTTATCGCCATCGGCGGCAAAGACATGCCCGCTGAGCAATAGACCGCACAACGGCAGGGCCAGGCGTCTCATTGGATTCCAGGTCATTTTCCTAGCTCCTCAAGGCGCTGTTTAGCCGTTTGGTTGTCAGGCTCCGTTTGCAGTACCGTTTCGTACCAGTAGGCCGCGGTATCTTTATCCGGTTCTTTAAAACATTCACTTGGCTGGTGGTATTTAGGGTCGTATTCACCTGCGTATACGAGTGCGATTTTGGTATCGCCTCCCTGAGCGCGATTTGCATACAGACGCTGCGCCACACCGCATTTCTTCGCTTCTTTTGCCGACTGGATAATGGCCAACAGTTTGTCGCTATCAAGCTTGTCCTGTACGCAGCTTTGTACGAAATCCAGCTCGTTAAGGCTGCTTAAACTCGCGACAGAACAGTTATTGTGCGTAGGCGTTTCCGCTGCTGCGGCTGGTGTTTCTTGCTGAGCCTGAACGTCAGGGATAATGTCCGGGGCTTTATCCCGACCTAAAAACCACCACAGTGCGCCAGCAATAACCGCTAAGGTGAGCACTGCCGCGCCGATCGCCGGCAGACGGGAGGGGCTGGACTTTTGTTGCGGCCTTTCCTCAGTGTGGAGAATCGGCGCGGCGGGTTCCGGCTCAACAACGGTTTCAGATACGGCGACGGGGGTACTGGCCGTTTCTGGGGTTGCCAGCATACTGCTACCGCTGTAGTTACCCGTTTCACCTCTGGCCTCCGATGAAAGCAGTTCATCACGAACCAGCTGCAGCGTGGTGTTTCGCATTTCGCCTGAGGCCAGTTTTATCTGAATCTGGACCTGGCTTGCGGTTGCCAGCAGCGGGTCCAGCAAGGTTGCGCCAATACGGAAGCCGCTGCCGTTGGTTAATGCGTAACCGCCGTTCACGGTAAACCAGTGCGGTGCTGCACTCCAGCCACCTTCGGGTTGCAGATATTCCAGCTTATTATTGCAAAGCGTAAAGGTTAGCTCGGGCAGTATTGCTGTATCGCCACGCAGGCGGACCATCAGTTGTGCAATACCCGGCTCTGCCGGTTGGCAGGCGATGATTTTGGCTAGCATGGCATGTTCTCTTGTTTCAATTGGCTGATAATCTGGCCAAGTTGGCGGTTATGTTCGAAGGAAATATCCCGTGTGGCACTGTGGCCCGCGTTGTCCAGTACGACGCTCATCAACGCGGATAGCCAGTCACCCAGATAGGAGACGCCCGGCTGTGGTGCGACGGCGGCAAGTTGAGGTAATTCATCGTTAGTCAGCGGCGTCTGACGCATAAACACTTTATTTTTCTCGCCCACATAGCTGTTGGGAACTTTTTCTGGCGGTAGGGTGAGATAACCAAACCAAGCGATAAAATCACGTATTGTCAGTTGCGCCCGCAAAACCTGGCGCGCCATTAGGTGTTCGCGACGTGTTCCCGCTTGTTCCTGACCGGCAAGGGCGCGCTTCAATGTGCCTTCCAAATCCATACGCGTGGCTGCGGTGATAAGCTCTTCACTAAGTTGATTAATCAGTTCGCTGCTCATACCCAGTTGGCGCCACTGTGGCGTCTGCTGAGACAGATCTCGCAGGTGAGCCACCCACGCTTTAAAGGCCTGATGGGCGAAGTCATCATCCTGACCAATGCGTTCGTCCGTAGAGGTGGACGGTGCATCAACAACGGAAGCCTCAACGGGCGCAGCAGCAAAGGGATCGCTGGCAAAAGGGTTATCCCCGAACGGATTACTACCAAACGGGCTCGCAGCAAAAGCGTTGGTTGCCGGGGTTTCGCTGTCGGATGGCGACTCCTGCTCGCGATCGCGAATACTCAGATAGATGTTATTGAGTTCCTGAGTCGGCAAATCGAGGCGGTCGATCATCTCTCCCATACTGTGAGAACACGCTGACAATCCCTGCCACAGCTCTTTGGCAATGGCCTGTTTTTTCACGATCTGTCCGTCGCCGTCTTTTTCGTACCAGCGGCCAAGGCTTCGATCGCCCGTTTCCTGACGGCATTGCACAAGCTGTTGCTGTAAACGCTGAAGTTTGAAATCCAGGTGAGCGACACCGCGCAGAGCCTTAGTTAAACGCGCCATCCCGCCGTCGTTAAGTTCGAGCATGGCCTGCCAGGCCGCTTTCGGTTCGGCCACGTGGCGAAGCACGTTTTTACCGCAGACAAAGGTGTTGCCCATGGTGTCGAGCACGTCGCGATAACGATCGGTAATCTCCACTTCCCGAAGTTGTTCCTGGCCGACGCTGCCTTCCAGTCTCAGGAAAGGGTTGTCGAGCCCCGGCTTGCGCACCAGGAAACAGTTGTTGAACGGCTGATTCGGACCCCACTGCTGAAGCCAGTCGTATTGTGAGAAACGCTCCAGTAAGGTCATGTGTAACATGCCTTCCCAGCCTTCTTTTAGCTGGCTTTCCGTGTGTTGCAGGCTGTTATTGATACGCATATCACACATGGTAATTGCCCAGAACAGCCCTGGTTTACTGCCACTGCGTTCTTCGGCGCTCTTACCCTGCGTTTTTTCAACCCAGCGGTTTAAGACCGGCCCTACATCGGCAACATCGCTTTGTTTGGCGGAACTGGCGCACACCACCAGCGCATTCATCTCCTGGTTATCGGTGTAGCGCTCAAACAGGTAAGCGACTTTACCGCGCAGCAACAACTGCGAAATCGCATTAAGCCCATCGCGACCGGCTTCTTCCAGTGCGGTTATTTTGAGACGACCGCGATAGCCTGGGAAATCGAGCAGATCCACCTGCTCGACGACACTATTGGTTTCCACTTCTGCCAGCGGGAAAATCAGCTCGGTGGTTAATGCCGCCAGCTCGGCCTGGGTTAAGCTGGCGCTGCCAATTTGTTGTTCTTCTTTCCAGTAGCGGATCTCGACATTACGATCCTGACTGGAGCCCAGCCGGTTAAGGCTGTCTACGTTCATGATGCTGCCGCTGCTGTGGTCGGTCAGCGTCTCCAGAGGCGCAAATACCATCCGCGCATGATTGAGCTTCGCCAGGACATTGGCTAATGAACGGTAGGTTTCGGTGAGGGCGGGTTGCTCCCCCCACAGCAGTGAAAAGAGCTCTGCACGCTCATTAGGGCTTAATGTCGGCGCAATTTTCAATACCTGCGGCCAATACGCGTGTTCCAGCTTCTCAACGGACTTTTTAAAGGAGGCGTTCAGGTAATCCCATAAGGCGACAACATCTTCCTGACTGACGCCGTTATCGTGTTGGCTTTGCGCTGCACGTTGCTGGAATGGGCGCAGGCGCTCTTCAACTCGGCTTTGGTCAAGCTGATAGCTCAATTGCTCATGGTTAAAGTCGTTAAACCAGGCATTCGCCAGAATCTTAGCCAGGTCAATCTCACTGAACAGGCGTAGTGGGACCGGGTAACCAGCGGGCGCTGCCGGGGCCTGCCGGGTAAAACGAGTGACCAAACCGGTAGCCTCTTTACCGCCGCCTACCGGGTTAACTTCTTTGATAAAGTCGACGCGTCTTTCACCATACAGCGCTTCCAGCGAACCGTTGCTGCCAGCGGCCAGTGCTGAAATAAGATAGGATTTACCCGCCTGGGAAATACCGAAAAAGCCAACGGTCATTGGCGTTCTGGCGACCTGGGTCAGGCTATTGGCCAGGTTGCGCGTGCGCAGCAAACTCAGGTTAAGTTTGTCCGCTTCATTGTCCAGGCGACGTGATCCAGTACGTACATTATCGACCCAACCGAGCCCGTCCAGACATCCTTGAGCGATAGCAGCCCAACCCTGAGTGAGAGATTTTTGCTCGCTATTCATTATTTTTTAACGCTCCCGCTGTCGAGCCAGTGTCGGCTATCAATGAGCCCGGTATCAGGCATGGTATTGAGTTCAAGATCTAAATCACGTTTGCTAAATGACTTATCGGTGTTACTGCTGACATCGGCGATCGTCAGACGATCGCTAATCAACCCGAGTTGACGAGCCCGCTTGCCTTTATCGATAGTCAGTCGGACTTTGAGGTACGGAGAACCGTTATCCGCGGACAAAGCGGCTGAGAATTTTTTACGTCCTTCATCGCTAAAGCGCAGGGTATAAAGCGGAGCCGCAGCCCAGCGTTCAGCATCCAGTTGGCGATAACCTAATCGCAGATCGCCGCGCATAATGATGCTCTGCGTGGTTTTTTCACCATTTTCATCGGTGATGGCTGGCAGTTTTATCTGACCATTTTCCGATTCGATATGGCGATAAACGATGTCGGCATCGCGAATCAGGTTGTCCATATCAATGGTGCCAACATGGCGAATCGTTGAATACGGCTTCAGCGCTGAGGTGCGGAAATGGAAATTGGGGATGCTGTGGTTCGCGCATAGCTGCGTCAGCATGGCACCCACGGAAGCCGTACTTTTCGGATCGTCGATATGGCCGTTTTTATGGAAAGGATACCAGGTGCCGGTTTGATAACCATGCAGCGGTAAAATCCGTCCCGGGGGTAACGGCAGGTTGCGGCGAATAATCGCCTGAATCCCCGGTAGCTGCGATGGACGTCCGGTCAGCAGCAGCAGATCGCAATGGTAATAGGACAGCACTTCACAGAGTGCGGTGAGGACTTTATCAATGTTGAACTTACCAGCGCAGAGATCGCCATGTAGTTTGGTCAGCGGCAGATTGAGCATGATATCCGCCAGTTTGAAATCGGTTGGTCCGCCGGCTTTCTGTACTTCACGGCGAACAAATCCCTCTACTTCATCACGAATACAGCCTACCGGCAGTAGCTCACCAACACGCTGATTGATAAGAATATGGGTTTGTTCATCCAGCGGATCGTATTGCTCGTATTTGCCCAAAATATGTAAAGCGAGCGGGACGAAAAGCTGCAGGCTGAGTTGCTGGCGGAGTACGGCTTCGGCAGCGCTAATATTCTGCGAACCGCACAGTTGAGACATCAGCGTTTCAACGGACATAACGCCAGCTTCACGCAGTGCCAGTTCTAAAGCAGGCAGGATATATGACTGAATCACATCCAGCAGAATATCGTCGCCTGCTATTTTAAAGCTGTCGCGAAAACGCTGGTGGGGGATGATATGCACGTTCGCGCCGCCGCCGGCAAGACCATTACGATCGAGACGGTAATCGGTGATCACCAGATCGGTCGTTCCGCCGCCGATGTCGATTGAAGCAATGGTGATGCTTTCACGGTTGTCGCGATCGGCTCGGCCAATGGCATTGAAAAACTCCTCCGGGTGACCGGCAAAGTTCTGATTAATCTCGGTGTAGAGGTAGACCAACTGCGCGCAAGAGGCTTCATCCCATTCAACTCTGATTTTAGGCAGTGGAATTTTGATGCTGCCCTGAGTGTGATCCTCTTGCTCGTCTTCGTACGGATCGTTCTCGCCGTTGTGCCAGCGCAGTGATTTCCATACCAGGCCGACGGCCTGACGCATCCGCTCATCAAGCACGCAGCGTTCGGCCATTGGCATACCGGGCGGAACGGTGAGAATGATATGGCGCAGTTGGCGCGGGATACCTGCATGACCCTGACGGATGCGCTGTTCCGGGCTGTTGATTTGGCTAATGGCCTGGGTCAGTACTTCCGCCAGCATGAAGGTCATCAGCGAGCTACGTGAGTAGCGCGGCGTAAAGACCGGGATGCGATCCATTTCATCTTCAATGGTGTGCAGCGCTTCGCCCCTTTCATCGATCAGATTGGCAAACGGGGCCGCGGTGGCGAGTGGATTGCTGTCTTGCACATAGCTGCCGTTGAAACGCCAGCCCTGACCATAAAATTTCTCATCCCAAAGATAGCGTTTAGGGCTAGATAAACCGGTTGATCCTTCGCTGCCTTTACGACGCGCGGCTAAACGGCTGGCTTCGCCGCCAATCCGGGCGATAGTGGGCCATTGGAATGCGTCGTGGCGCCCGCTGCGCACAGAGCAGTGATCTTTACCAAAGAAGGCCTGGGAAAATTCGACCCGGCTTTCGAAAGGCTCGGTATAGACATGCTCCGGCGCGCTGAGATCGCGGAGTTTCAGCACATAGTTGTGCCTCATGCCTGAGCCTGACTGCCCATGATCTTCAATCAGAATGCCGCAGGTTCGTGAATTACCGACATCAAGAATCAGGTCAACGGCAATCGGTTTGATGGCGTTGGTTTCCCGATTAGCAATGACTCTGAATTGTGGCAACTCAATAACAGGAGCCGTCTGGCTTTGCAGACCTTCGACTGGAATCGCCATCAATGAAAGAAGATTGAGGTAATGTGCCAGTGGATACTGTTGGCTAAGTTCTTGCTCTCGCTCGTCGATATCCCGACCTTTGCTCGCCTCTTTGAAAACCTCTTTGAGCCAGTCCGTTATCCAATCCTGAGTGAGATACCAGTTAAGAGCATAGGTTGCCGTTGCGACGGAGAAGGTCGCACCGGCATTCACATCTTCCTGATTCGGACTAAGGTCGGCGGCTGCCTGCTGTTTGGCCATGATGCGGGTATCGATAGCCAGCGTCATGCGATGGCTATGCCCATCCATATCGGGCTCAGGCAGTTTGACTAAACGAAAACGCGCCCAGTTTAGAGGCCCTTCTTGATAGACATTTGGGGGGCTAAAACGCAGCAGGGGAAGCGGTAGCCATACACCATCAAACAGCTTAAGGCTCTGCTCCACGGGAATATCGTACTGGCTTTTGGCCTTCTCAATATTATCGGGGGTGGGCTGATAGAAATAGTAATCGCGCTGCTCGTTATAGATTAAACGGGTCAGTACACCGTTTGCTAATTTGACAAACTCACCAGCGGGCAGGCGACCAAGGGACAAACCAAAATCCATAAACTGGATCCCGGAGTCACCCACCAGGGTAATTTGACGATCAAAAGATACAATCTCAGGCAACATAGTTATCTCGTCCCTGTTCAGGAATTAGGTTGAAGCATACGAATAGGGAAAGTTTTTTCCCCGTCGTTGCTGCCAATACAATCGGCATGGCCGGCAGCAGGTGATTTGCACTCGATTGTCGGCACAATAAAGTTAGAGCCGTCGCTACATTTCATCTGCTCAGGATTGGTAATGCTCAGTGCACCTTGCTGCACATGGCCACTCGCGGCGCCGCGGCAGGTGACGCCGCTTGACTGGCGAACGCTGACGCTGCCATTGCCTTGGGCAAAGTTATATTGCAATTGCAAAGGACGCCCGGTGAGCTTGTCCTGAATCCCGCCATTTACCCGCCACTCGCCGTTAAGAAACTGCGCTGGGCCATCGGGGAGAGAAGTGGGAAGGGTCAGCGGTTCGCCCTGCTGAGTGGACGGAAGCGGCGGTGCGGTGACGGGCTCAATGCCAGGGGGTGTTTGAGTTTCAGCATCGCCGGGGACGGCTGGAGGAACCGGGGCTGACGATTGCTCAGCGCGGGCCTCATTCGCGGCATCCGTGGCATTAGCGTCGCTGGTGCCCGGCTTTGACAGCGCGTTATCACCGCTGGCCTCTGCGTCTGTTGCACCGGCTGGTGAAATACCTGGCGGTGTTGGCTCCAGTGCGCGAGGTGTATTCACGGCTGTGCCTTCCACAACGCCAGGGGCGATATGCGTGCCCGTGACGGTTTCTGTACCCGTTCGTGAAACCGGGGGGGTGACATCAGGAGCGCTGACCAGTGGACGCTCCACGGCCGGGTCCGCCACGACGGCGGTTTTATCCGCGGAGACGGCGGGCAGGCCGGGCAGTGAGAGTGACGGTACGCATCCACGAAGCAATCCCAATAACAACGCCAGTAATAGCAAAGCCAGCAGCAACCATAACAGCCAGCGCCAGCCCCAGCGGCGAGTACGAACCACGTTCTCGACAACAGGCGCGGCGACGGGCGCCACGGTTTGTTCTGTTTGTGCCAGCGGGGCTGCAGCGGCAAGGGATGATGTGGGTACCGAGGAGGGACTTAACCAATGCATCGGGTTGCGCTGCTCGCCCTCTGGATGGACAAACCCCCAAAAAGTAATGACCAAAATCCCGTTCACGAGGTAAACAAACTCGTAATCAGGGAAATGTGTCACCGATTTGAGTAACTGGGCAAAGACCCGACGATCGCCACCGCTTCCGCTTTGTTCAGCATTAAGCAACTGCTCGCTAAGCGACTGCACCGCCATTTGAAACTCATTAAACTGCTGGCGCGCCGATTCCCGCTCCGTCTCGCTTGCACCACTCCACGGAATAACATCGCCTGGGAAGCTGCTATACCAGTCGGTTCTGTCGCCTCCCTGATCGTTTTGCGGAATGGCTAAATGGCGGGCCAGATCGCGTCCTGCATCAAGGCGGTATATGGCTTCACGCAGCTGGAAAGCCATCTTGAAAACCGGATAGCCAGTCTCACCCAAAGCCTTAAATGAGGAGTTATGCCCGGTACGCAGCAGTGGTCCCTGAATCGAATTTCGCATTATCTAAACCTTTAAAGGCTGTGATTTAACAAAAGCCACAGTGATGCAGGCTAATTTTTGCTCGCGCCAGGCGTCCATTCAAAACCCCAGCCATAGTGTTTATCCAGCGACTCCCTGTCGGGGAAGAAACTGTCAAGACGCTCAACTTTGATATTGCCATCGACGTTTTTAAGTCTGGCGATTGCCGCGACGTTATTGCGCTGATTGCCATCAGTGAGCGTGGATTTAATCGCAGGTTGATCGGGAACGTAGACCGTGATGGTGGCATCCGTTCCTTGCCAGTTATCGGCACCGCCGTAAATGAAGCTATAAATGAGGACTTCATCTATGTCCTGCCAGTGGCTGCCGTTAATGAAAAGCCATTCCCCATCCTGGTCATTGCCTTCACGGAGATCTTTTTGCAGCAGCATATAAGGGGGCTTGTCATAGTCCCCGAGGAACTTACTCAGCGCCTCGGCGCCGCTTATCTTGCCGTTTTTAAAACGAATGAAGGCGGCGATATCGAGGTCGATAGGCTCACGGTGATTGCCCTGTTGCCAGGTGAGGTTAATTTTGATTCGCCCGAAATCCTTGCGCTTCACGAGATTGATACTGGGATTTGCATGGGTTAATTCGGTGCTGGCCGGCGTGACGACGGGGGGCACCACGGTAGAGCGATGTGCAAACCACCACCAGGCACAGGCAAGAAGCAGCAACAACAGCAACAGTGCGAACAGCCACGGCAGATAACGTCGCCACCATGGGGTAGAAACCACTGGAGGCGGCGCGGCTTTATTGACAATCGCCCAGTTGATTAACACCGGTTCACCGCCCACGCTAAAGCAGCTAAGGTCGCCTGAATGGGTTAACAGCGTTTGTAAGGCGTGCGCCGAATCCTCTTCGCCACGGGCGGCCAGTAGGCCGATAAGCCCCGACAGAATATCCTGATACTGTTGACGTTTACCTTGTACGGAGAGCTGTTCCGCTTCGCTCAAAGCCGAAAAGGGTTTAGCCAGACCCTGGCGTTCAGTCCACCATTCCAGGTGACCTTCTGAACTGCGACGAGCCGTGGCATAGAGCAGGGCCAGAGACGGAGGAAGATGACGGTGAATGATGGCAACCGTCTCTTGATAGATTGTCAGAGTTGCTTCATCAATAGGCGCAGCAGTTGTTAATCGTTGCATAACCAAAATCATTGTAATTGTTAATGATATGCGTGGTATGCGTACAAGCGCATATCAGCAAGCTAGCGCGGTCCTCTTCCGCGCGCGGATAAAAGTGGCAACTGTATTTCATGCCACTTTTACGAGCGCTTTAGCGAAGGGTATTGGCTTCCTCAAGAATTTTTATTTTCTGCTTGGCTTCCGCAACTTTCTTTTCGATTGCCGTAATTTCACTGGAACTGGTGGCTGTCTGAGACTGTCTCTGTAGCTCCTGCAATCGCTTTATTTCCTGCTGACGCTCAGTGCTTTTTATTTTGCTGGATTTGAGTTGTGCGAGAGTCTGCGACAGGTCAGAGCGCACGGCGTTTAACCTTGCTTGTTCATCTGCCAGTTTTTGATTTACGTTTTGCTGCCTGTTTTGGGTATAGGACTGCTGCTGTTTTGCTGACTCATTTTCATATTGGCTGAGTCGAACCTGTTGTTCTTTTTGATTGACCTGCTGGCGATAGCCACCGGAAGTCGCGCAGCTCAGCTTCGTTATAAAGCTCGGGTCCTGTGCATGTAAATCACAGTCCTGCGGTGACGTGGTACAACCGGTTAGCGCGAGAGAGGCGAGAATTAAGTATTTTCTCATCAAATAGTCCATCAATAGAGTCAAAAAATGAGGCTTTATAAGAAAAAGCCGTCTGAAAAAAGGCCGATAATCTTATCGGCCGAAAGTTGTTAGCCCAGAGAAATAGCCTGGCGTTGTTCGAACAGCCCGTTGGTTTCTTTTTCCAGGGCGCTAATCTTGCTATTCAGATCGGCATACTCCTGGTTCAGATTTGCCAGTTTGCTTTTATCAGCAGCCGTGGTGGCGGTTTGTCCTTGAATAGCGACTTTATAGGCAGACTCTTTGTCCTTCATGCCTTTCATGGTCTCTTTCATTTTGCTGATGTTGGCATCAATTTGCGCGAGTTGGGCTTTCGCACCGGCTTTATCAAACCCAGCGTTATCTTTTTGAATACTGATTTTGGTTAAGGTCGCCTGGTTTTCACTAATCACTTGTTTCATCGCGAGGGTCGATTTTTCAACTGCGGCAGTATCTTTGCTGATATCCGTGTCCATGGCCTGCAGGCGATCGGATGTTGATGCGTAATCTTTTTTCAGACCATCAAGATAATAGTTAGCCGTCATACCTGCAGCACATCCAGCTGCACCACCAATGGCGGCACCGGCAAGTGCTTTCTTGGTATCGCCAGCCAGT
Organism: Kluyvera cryocrescens NBRC 102467; assembly: GCF_001571285.1. Classification (GTDB taxonomy): domain Bacteria; phylum Pseudomonadota; class Gammaproteobacteria; order Enterobacterales; family Enterobacteriaceae; genus Kluyvera; species Kluyvera cryocrescens. Next base: position 25,024 of record NZ_BCTM01000004.1, read on the forward strand.
GCGCCAACCAAAGCGCCGAGCGCGGCGCCGGATACTGCACCAATACCACAACCTTGAGCACCGGAAGCGCTAAAGAACTGGGACTGCTCAGTGGTCGTCAGACGGGGATCTGGTTTTGTCCCTGATAGCAGAGAGCTTCCTGTATTGGCGCAGCCGCTAAGCAGTAAAGTTGCAGAGATCAAAAGGCAGGCGGTATTTCGGTTAAACGCATTCACAAGTTTTTTTCCTTAAAAAAATAATTAAATGGCGATGAATAAGCTTTATGACCTAAAAGTTTCGAATAAGTAATGATTTCATATTAGGCATTAACACAATGCAGCGTTGTTTATTAGAAACCGAATAAAGGGGTATCTAAGGGCTTTAATAATAAGCCGTAAATTAATTGCATTGTGTTATTATTTGCGAGGAGAATGAAAATGGAACCTTATTCCACCTCGATGCCGTATGTAAATTATTTGTTTTTTTATATCACTTCATGTTGCGGTTGTAACTTGTTTTTGCTGGGTTCTGAGACGCCGGCTTATGTCACCAGCCATGCCTGAAGAACGGTGCGTTTCATAAAATATGAAAACCAACACAAACAGAGTCATTCATAGTATGAATTTATCGTAACTGTATCAGTTTTTCCAGTGTGCGATGCTAAAATGCTGATTAAATTGATTAATCCAAATCAAAAAATGAACCAAAGGCGGTGACTGGCATGCAGAAGTACGCTGCGGGTTGATTATCCCGGTGCTATTTCTCAGTTTGCACACCCGTCGGTCGTTCCGGGCTTCTTTATTGAATGCACATTACCGGGAAATATCTCTGTAATATCGCGTCCACAAATAGCTGACTTTATGATGATGCTTGGTCCTGATTTCACATAAAGCCAGGGAAGGAGCCTTACGAGTAATAAAATACAATTGACAATAATTTCAATTTTAATAATTGGTGTTGTTAGTTTTTTTGCATATGGACTGGCTGGACGTTTAACGGGTATTTCTTTTGTTTGTGGCCCAGCACGGTGAGTATCCAGTCGCGAGTGACTCACGCATCGTTGATGCAGGTTTTGCTGTTACCGCAATGCTAACGTCGGGGCGCTTTTTTCTGCATGTGAAGAAGGACGGATGTGTGCCAGACGATTGTTCGGTATGGAACGATCTTTCGCCTCAGCGATGCCTGCCCGTTCACCATTTTGTACCCCATGTCTTCCTCAGACTGTCGCCCGATCATAGATCATTTCTGTATTTATTTAGCATGGCTAAAAGATTATTTTGTCTCGCTAAAGATAACAGCGCTAAAAATAACACAATGAGTGAGTTCGGACCGCTGGTGGTTTAATCAAGAAATGGCTGCTAGATATTTAATGGCAATTTATTGCTATTTATAAAAATCAGACTACTCACCTTTTATACATTACACATCAACTTATTATATGCGGTGATTGTAAAACTCATTTAAGCACTACTTAAGAATATATTTTATATCACTGGAAAATAGTAAAATTTAACTTAAGGCATTAGCCTATAGTTTGCCAGTAGGATTCTTCCGAATCTGATTTTTTAATTTATTTAGTAAAATCAAGTGGTTGAAATTTAACTCATGATTTTATTCGTATTTATATTAGCCGTCAACCAATGTTGTTACTACACAAAACCAATTCATGTCATACAATCGTATGAGAAGATTTTTAAAAATGTATGATTTTCTTATACCGGCGTGAACCCTGGGGCTTTCGAACTTGATGGGTTTAAAATTACATGAAGAAAATCACAAATTTTAACGTAGATGTTTTATTGCTACGGGCCGACTTTTTTACATCGGTATTGGACATTGCGGAAGGTTTATCTAACGACCCCACTCTGTGGGGAATAATTATAGATGCAACTGTTAAAAATGGAAATCAGAGGCAACATATTCTGTCATCTTTTTTTTACAACCAATAATTAAATACGCAAAATAGTTAATCAAGTAAATTATTAATTATCTAAATATAATTACAGTGTTTTGATTTTATTCATTTTTATATCGTTGATGGGACGACGCCATGCACCCATGGCCCGCGCCACGGCTCATTAGTCAGTTATATACCGGGATATTTTTTTGATTGGCTGTTAACAATAAATCATTCATTGCTGCTCTGTGACGAGGTTCTAATCATATGGCTAATATCTCTATTACTGCCCGGAGTGGCGCGACTACTTCAACCGTTTCTGGTGAATCCGCAAGCGTTATTTCGCCGAGCATCGTAAAACTAAATATCAACCCACAGGACATAGCCGAACTGGATCGCCATGGAAACGATCTGGTTATTACGCTTAAAGACGGCGAAAAAATAACCATTGAGAACTATTTTACGGTGGATGCCGAAGGTCACGGAAGTGAACTGGTTTTGGAGGATCAAAACGGCGCGCTGTGGTGGGTGAAAGAGCCGGCCACCGGGCTGCATTTTGCGCCATTGGCCGATATCGATACTCTGCTGATTGTCCAGAGCGGTACGGAAGGGGCGATGCCGTGGATTTTGGGTGCGCTGGGAGTGGGCGCCGGTATGGCCGCTGCTGCTGCCAGTATCGGTAGTACAGGTAACCACAACCACAGTGTAGATACAGACCCGAATGATAATAGTGGTACCGATCCTGTCACTCCTCCTGGCAACGGCCTGAATCAGGTTGATAATACTTCGGATCTGACAATTACCGATAACGTTGAGCAAAATACGGGGCCTGTCGCCAAAGGTGGGATCACGAATGATAATACGCCAACGCTAAGTGGTGTCGCGTTGGCAAATTCCACGGTCACAATTTATGACGGAGATACCCTGTTGGGTTCGGTCAAGGCTGACGCGAAGGGGGCGTGGAGTTTTACGACCGCAGTGCTAGCCGATGGAGTTCATAGCTTCACTACCACGGTGAGCAAAGATGGAATTAGCTCTGGGAGGAGCGGTGCTTATGTAGTGACTATCGATACCCATTCACCGGGGGAAGTCACGCTGCTCATCGCCACCGATAATCAGACTCCGCTTCTTGGGACTATCTCGGCAGGTGAAACGACTAACGATAACACACCGGTTATTAGCGGCAAGGCCGAACCAGGCAGCGTCGTGAATATCTATGATTATGGTAAATTGGTCGGCAGTGCGTTAGTCGATGTGCATGGCAACTGGGGCTTGGAATTAAGCACTGCGTTGGGAGAAGGTAAGCACAGTCTGACTGCAAATGCCACCGATCTGGCCGGAAACGTCGGGCCAACCACTGACCCTCTGTTGTTTAATGTCGATACCGTAAAACCGGCGACAATCTCTGAATTTACGGTGAGTGACGATGCGGGAGGAACAGTTGTTACGCTAACAGATGGCGATACAACGACGGATAGTTCGCCCACCTTTAGCGGTTCCGTTGACAGCGTGAAGGACGGTACCACGGTCAGTGTCTATAATGGTTCAACGCTATTGGGGACCGTCGCCGTGGCCCCCGACGGCAGCTGGAGTTTTACCCCTGACGTGCCGTTGGCTGGGGGAAGTTACAACTTCAATATCGTCGTCACCGATGCGGCAGGCAATAAGAGCGACCCTTCTGAGACCTTTATTCTTAAGATCACCCCACCATCGACCGACGTTACCGTGACGTCGGTCGATGATAACGTCGATCCGATATCCAGGGAACTGACTAACGGTGCCTCAACTAACGACACCACTCCAGAATTCACCGGTAAAGGTCCTGCGTCAGGCACGATAACGGTTTATATCGACGGTGTTGAAATTGGCACTGTTACTGCAGATGCTCAGGGAATTTGGCATTTCACACCGCCATCGCTGGCAGATAATCGCTACAGCTTTACGTTCTCCTCCGATGCCGGGGTGACGGTGTCGGAACCCTATATTTTAACCGTTGATACCCAGACTCCTGATGCGGTGGGTGATATGACGGTGATTGACGATCTCAATCCGGAAATTGGCCAGCTGCAAAGTGGGGATTCGACCAATGACGGTACGCCAATTATCAGTGGTACCGCCGAACCGGGGACGACGGTGAGCATCTATGATGACGGCAGCATTATTGGCAGTACGCTCGTCGGCGAAGATGGACAGTGGGGCTTTACGCCTAAACCCGCGCTTAGCGAAGGTACGCACCATATCACCACCGTTGTCACCGATATGGCGGGTAACAACAGCGTGGTATCGCCTGAATTTGTGCTGGTGGTCGATTCAAGGGCTCCCCACCCGGTAACGGACCTTCTTGTTACCGATAATAAAGCGCCAACGGTGGGAACCATTACGGCGGGAGAGGTCACTAATGACGCCACTCCGGTGCTCAGCGGTAAGGCAGAGCCGGGCAGTGACATCATTATTTATGACAAGGGTATTGAGATTGCTCATACCGTCACCGATGCTAACGGTCATTGGGGACTGGAACTGACGACACCGCTGAGCGATGGTCCTCACGGGCTGACCGTCGTGGCGGTAGATGCCGCTGGAAATGTCAGCCAGCCAACGACTGAACTGGTATTTAGCGTCGATACCTCAGCACCGCTGGCGGCAAACAGTATCACCGTGACTGATGATGTGGGGCCGGTAAAAGGCACGCTGACTAGCGGAGGTACAACAGACGATACATCGCCAACGCTATCCGGCCGAGCTGAACCGCACAGTACCATTAGCATCTATGATGGCGGGACGCTGCTGGGACAGGTCGTGGTTGATTCGGCCGGAGAATGGCGTTTCACCCCTGAGATGCCGTTGAACAGCGGTCTGCATCAATTCACCACCGTGGTTTCCGATACCGCGGGTAACGTGAGCCCGCCGTCGCCAGGTTTTAATTTGACGATTACGCCTGTGGCGGATCCGATTAGTGGACTGGTGGTGACGGATGATGCCAATCCCGTTAAGGGGCCGCTGGCAAATGGTGCGGCGACCAACGATGTTACTCCGACCTTCACCGGTAGTGCGGCCGCTAACAGCACGATAGCTATTTATGATAACGGTGTGCTGCTAACCAGCGTTAAGGCAGACGGTAACGGCCAATGGAACTTTACACCGTCACTGGCGCTGAAAGAAGGCACACATAGCGTTACCTTTATCGTTGATAACGGGAGTGGTCCGTCTGCACCATCGCAGCCGTTTGTGCTAACAGTTGATACGACGGTGCCTGAACCGGTGACGAATTTAGTCATTGTTGATGACCGGGCACCGAATATTGGTCAGTTAACAAATGGCAGTATGACCAATGACAGCACGCCGATTATCAGCGGCAACGCTGAGCCTGGAACCACCGTAACGCTGTATGACGGAACCCAACTGCTGGGCAGCGTGAAGGTTGGCAGCGACGGACAGTGGGGATTTATCCCAAATGCACCACTTGGCGAGGGCGTGCATACGATCACTACGACTGTCACCGATGCGGCAGGTAACGTCAGCGCTCCATCCCCGGAATTTGTGCTGGGCGTGGATACCGTCGCGCCTGGCGCGGTGACGCTGTTTATTGCCACCGACAATGAAACGCCGAATGTGGGTACCATCGTCTCAGGCGAAGCAACCAATGATAGTACGCCGATCCTAAGTGGCAAGGCCGATCCGGGCGTACAGGTTGTTATATACGATGGTACGCGTGAGATTGCGCGCGTGACCGCAGATATTAACGGTAACTGGGGTCTGGAACTGGCGACGCCGTTGGCCGACGGTTCGCACAGCCTGACTGCGGTCGCCGTTGATGCAGCAGGAAATACCAGCCAGCCGACGACGGCGGTGGAGATTATTGTTGATACTCTGGCGCCTAATTCGGTAGCAGGGCTGACGGTGATGGATAATGTTGGCGGGCAAAAGGGGCCGTTAGGCAATCTTTCACAGACGGACGATACCCAGCCGACCTTTAGCGGTACCGCTGAGCCGGGTACCACGGTGAGTATTTATGATAACGGCGCACTGCTGGGAACGGCGCTGGTCAATAGCAATAAAACATGGACGTTTACCCCCGACGTGCCGCTTGAGATTGGCCGTCATGATATTACCACCCAGGTGACCGATGCTGCTGGTAACGTCAGTGTCATCACACCGCCATTCACCATCACGGTAGCGTTAACGCCTGATGCGATCGCCAATGTAACGGTCTTAGATAGTACGCCGCCGGACATTGGACCAATAGCCAACGGTGGCTCCACCAATGATAACCAGGCGAAGTTTAGCGGAACGCTGCCAGGTACCACCGATGGCACTATCATGGTCTATGACCATGGACAATTGGTCGGGACGGTCACGCTAGAAGACGCAAGCAGCTGGTCCTGGTATCCAGACACTCCTTTCGAAGATGGCATGCACAGCATGACTTTCGTACTGTCAGTGAATAACGTTGAGTCCGAACCTTCCCAGCCGTATGTGATTTATGTGGATACCGTAGTGCCAGAGCCGGTTGGCGATCTGCACATTGTTGATGATGCCACGCCGGGTATTGGTCAGTTGCAAAGCGGCGGCTCAACCAATGACCCGACGCCTATCATTAGCGGGACGGCTGAACCGGGTACGACGGTGACGATCAAGGATAACGGCAATATTATCGGAACCGTGACGGCGGGGGCGGACGGCCAATGGGGCTTTATCCCTGACCCTGCATTGAGCGAAGGCTCGCACGCGATTACGACAATTGTCAGCGATGCGGCGGGGAACGCAAGCGCCGAATCTCTCGCTTTTAACCTGGAGGTGGATACTGGCATACCCGACACGATTAGTAGCCTGGTGGTGAGTGACGATCGTGAGCCGGGCACCGGTGTGCTGAAGGCTGGGGACTTTACCAATGATAATACGCCAACGCTGACGGGCAGGGCTGAAAACAACGCCACGGTGACGATTTATGATGGCAACACCGTACTCGGTACCGTGCAGGCAAACAGCACAGGACAGTGGAGCTTTACCCCGACTTTGCCGCTGGGCGATGGGCCACACAGCCTGAGCGCGACGGTCACTGACTCCGCCGGAAATACCAGCGTGAAATCCCCAGCGTTTACCCTGACGATTGATACCACGCCGCCGGTTCCAGTCAGTGGGATTATCATCTCGGCAGACACTGGCGTCGTGGCGCCTGGAGGCAGTACCAATGACACCACTCTCACGGTGCGCGGCAACAGTGAACCGTACAGCAACGTGACTATCTATGATACCGACGGTACCACGGTATTGGGCACTATTCAGGCCGACCTGAACGGTGCGTGGTCGGTGCCGATTTCAGCCCTCGCAGAAGGCCCGCACAGCATTACTGCGAAAGCAACCGATGCGATGGGCAACGTTAGCGCCGCCTCTCAACCTTCCGTTGTGGTCATCGATCTGACGCCACCTGCGCAAATTACCGGTATTACCGTCACTGATACCCATTTGCCAACGCTTGGTACGGTCGGTGCCAATGGCCATACCAATGATTCTCAGCCAACTTTGAGCGGTCGTGCAGAAGCCAATAGTACAGTCAAAATCTATAACACAGAAGGGAATGTTACTACGCTGATCGCCACCGTTCAGGCTGATTCTGACGGTAACTGGAGCGTGAAACCGACGACTGCATTAGGTGATAAGCAGTATAGCCTGACGGCAACCGCAACCGATGCCGCGGGCAACGTCGGCACGGCTTCTCCGCCGATAAACTTTACCGTCGATACCACGGCGCCGTCTGCGATGACGGGGATGATTTTGCAAAACAACGGCGTGACGCTGGCGGATGGCGTCACGATTAATAATGCTTCGCCAACCCTCAAAGGCGTCGGCGAAGAAGGTGCCACCATCGTGGTGTATGACACCGATGGCACCACTGTTTTGGGCACTACGGTAGCGGGCTCCGGCGGCGCGTGGTCAATTAATCTGCCTGTTCTGAGTGAAGGCCCTCATGAGCTGACCGCAAAAGCCATCGACTCGGCGGGTAACACTAGTGAGAGCTCCAATCAGGTCGCGATCACTATCGATACCATTCCCCCTGAAAAAATTAGCGGTATTACCGTTACAGATAGCCACGGTGCAGTGACCAGTGGTATGGACATTAACGAGACGTTACCGATACTTAGCGGTAAAGCTGAACCACACACGATTATTAATGTGTATAACGGCACCACGCTGATTGGTACCGGTCAAGCCGATGCCAACGGAGACTGGAGTTTTTCACCTAACGTACCGCCGACGCCTTCGCTCAAGGACGGCAACTACAGCTTGACGGCCACGGCAACGGATGAGGCAGGCAACGTCAGCGTACCATCGCCGTCCTTTGTGTTTACCGTAGATACCATTGCGCCAGATCCTGTCACTGCGCTGGTTATCACCGATAACGTAGCCCCGGTCATCGGGAATGTACCGAACGGCGGTAGTACCAACGACACCACACCAACCTTTAGCGGCAAGGTGGAGCCGGGGGCGAAGGTGGAGGTATATAGCGGCATCGCCCCTAACCTGGATCTGTTGACCACGGTCACCGCCGGTGATGATGGCAGCTGGAGTTACACGCCAGCGCCACTCCAACAGGGGGAATATCACATTACGGTGACGGTGACGGATGCTGCCGGTAACTCCAGTACCGCCTCTGCAGATTTTGTTATTGAAGTGGATACCAATGCACCAACCAGCGCGCCGACCTTTGTGGTGGTTGACGATGTGGATCCTGTGAAGGTGAACGTTCAGAGTGGACAAAGCTCCAACGATGCTACCCCTACGCTTAATGGTTTTTCCGAGCCGGGAAGCACCGTGACCATCTATAACGGCAAAGCGGTGCTGGGGACCGCGTCAGCGTCAAAAATCGACGGCAGTTGGACCTTCACGCCAACCAGCGCTCTTCGCGATGGCGACTATCATCTGACGGCCACGGCAACCGATGCCGCCGGTAACATTGGTCCGGCGTCACCTGTTTTTGATCTCACGATTGATACTGCCGCGCCAAATGGCGTCACGAATATGACGGTCACCGATGATGTGTCTCCGGTAGTAGGCCAACTGACCAGCGGGAGCAGCACTAACGACAAAAACCCAACCTTCAGCGGCAATGCTGAAGCGGGAACTATCGTTATCATTTATAACAATGACCATAGCGTGAGCACCGAGTTGGGGCGTGTAACGGCGGACAGTAACGGCGTCTGGGCCTTTACGCCAACGCTCACCGATGGTGATTACAGCATCACGACGATGGTGGTGGATAAAGCCGGGAATAACAGCGGTGCCTCGTCTGCTTTCGAACTGACGGTGGATACTGTGAAACCTGCTCAGGTTGGCAGCTTTGTGGTGTCAGATAACGTGCTGCCGGTGGCAGTTGACCTCAACGATGGCGATTCAACGAATGATTCGACGCCCGTCATCAGCGGCACCGCCGAGAGCAACAGCAAGGTGTTGCTGTTTGATAATGGGAAGTGGGTCGCTACCGTAACGGCCAATGCCGATGGAGACTGGAGCTATCAGGTCACGACAGCCTTGACCGAGGGAAAACATAGCTATACCACCGTTGTTGAAGATGCTGCAGGAAACCAAAGTACTACATTTGGACCCTTCGTGATCCATGTGGATACCGTTGTTCCCACCACGCCTGGGGCGATTATTGCAACCGATAATCGGGCACTTCATGAAGGCAACATTCCAGCCAGCGGGTTAACCAACGACAAGACGCCAACGCTGAGTGGCGTGGTGGAAGGCAATGCGCGGGTCACGATTTATCAGGATGGAAATGCGGTTGATACGGTTATTGCGGGTACAGACGGCAAATGGAGCTATACCACGTCAGACCTGACGGATTCGCAACACGTATTCAGCGTAACGGCGACCGATGCAGCAGGTAACGTTAGCGAGCATTCTCCGGATTTGGTGCTGAATATTGATACGAAAGCGCCAGCGGTGATGGACGCGGTTAACGTTACCGAGGATCTTGCCGTCGGCAGCGGAGCGGTTACGGCCAATGGTTATACCCGGGATACGACACCGACCTTTAGCGGCACGGCAGAAAAAGGCAGCACGATAACCCTCTATGACGGCACAACGCCTTTAGGCACCACGACGGCATCACTGATTGATGGCAGCTGGAGTTTTACCTATCCCACCGCGCTCGAACAGAGAGAATACACCATCACCGCGACGGCGACCGATGCGGCGGGTAATGAGAGTGTTGCCTCGCCGGAGTTTATCTTTACGGTTGATTCCGTGGCGCCGGGGCCGGTGGTAAACCTGGTGATTAGCGACAATGTGGCAGGTGGCATTGTCGGCGAGTTAAAAACAGGGGATCTCACTAACGACAACACGCTAACGCTGACCGGCAAGGCGGAAGTGGGAACAATGGTCAGTATCTATAACGATACGAAGCTTGTGGGGAGCGTAGAAGTCACGGCGACTGACGGCAGTTGGAGCTTTACAACGGATGAACTCGATGATGGCGTCGCCAGTCTGACGACGAAAGTGACCGATAAAGCCGGTAACGTCAGCGAGCCGACGCCGCCCATTGTTCTTCATATTGATGCCACCGCCCCAGCGGTGCCGCAGGCGATTACCGGTACCGATGACGTCGCGTGGTATCAGGGAGCCATTAACCATAACGGATTGACAAACGATGCTCAGCCTACGCTCAGCGGTGTGGTGGAAGGCAATGCGTCGGTCACTATCTATCAGGGCTTTGGAACAGCTACGCCAGTTAAGGTCGCGACGGTCACTGCCGATGCCGAAGGACGGTGGCAATATACGCCGACGGACTCGCTTGATGATGGGAAATACACCTTCTATGTCACGGCGACAGATGCGGCGGGTAACACCAGCGACCCTTCCGGGAATTTGGTTTTCACGGTCGATACCGAGGCGCCAATATCGTTCAGCTTACTGATTGTGAATGATAATATCGGAACAATTCTGGGTGAGATTCTGGACGGCAAAACGGATGATAACCGCCCAACGTTTACCAGCGTGGCGCTAAGCAATCAGGCGGGTTCAATCATCAATATCTACGATGGTGAGACGCTTATCGGTAGCGCAACGATCGATAACCTGGGCATCTGGAGCTTTACGCCGGATGCACCGCTTGCTGATGGCGACCATGTCTTCACTGCCAGAATAATGGATGCCGCAGGTAATGAAAGTCAGCCCACGGATGAGTTTAATTTAAATATCAATACAGCTGTGCTGAGCGGCGGTATCTCCGGGCTGGTCGTGATGGATAATACAGACCCGGTACAGGGGCCTATCGCTAACGGCGGTTATACCAACGATAATACGCCAACCTTCAGCGGGATAGCGGAAGCTGGCACAACCATTACCTTCTACGACAATGGCAACCCTATCGCTATTGGCTCGACCGTGGTGAAAGGCGACGGAACCTGGTCATTCACCCCATCGGGGTTAAGTGAAGGGTCGCACCTGATCACCACAACGGTGAATAACGGCGTTAATACAACGCTGCCTTCCGCGCTGTTCCAGTTTACCGTGGATACCACCACACCGGGTGCAGTGACGTCGCTGACGGTGACGGATGATGTGCTGCCGGGAACGGGCCGCATCAACGACGGTGGTACGACCAATGACAAGAATCCGACCTTTAGCGGTGGCATAGCTTTACCGCTGCTGGAAGTGGGTAGCACGGTCATCATTATGGAAGGCTCTACCGAAATAGGCAGGGCGACGCTGGGTCTTACCGGACTCTGGTCAATTACCCCCACTAAACCACTGGGGGAAGGGAAACATGACTTCACTATTACGGTGGTCGATCAGGCGGGCAATCCCAGCTCGGGCACGAACTTTAGCCTGACGGTAGATGCCACACCACCAGCGATGGTCAAGGACATCACCCTCTCCGACGATGTTGACCCGGTGAAGGGAACCATTGTCGCCAATGGCTATACTAACGATGCCACGCCAACCTTGACCGGCGCTGCGAACAGCGCGGAAGCAGGAAGCACGGTCACTATCTATGACGGCAGCGTGTTTTTGGGCTCGGTCGTCGCGAATGCGGATGGTTCGTGGAGTTTCACCACGCCAACTCTGCTCAACGGCAACCATAGTCTGACGGTCACTGCCACCGATTTGGCGGGTAACGTTAGCACAGTGACCCCACCAATTAACTTCACCGTTGATACCGTTAACCCTGCACCGATTCTCGTGTTGAGCGTCTCGAACGATGTCGGATCGACGGCGTTGTTGACCGGTGCGACGACGAAAGACAGCACGCCGATTATCAGCGGACGCGCAGAAGCAGGCAGTACGGTCAATGTCTACAATGGCTCGACGATTATTGGTACTACTACCGCTAGGGCTGATGGTACATGGAGCGTTGCGCCAAATTCGTTGACCGATGCGACCTACACCTTTACGGCAACCGCCACCGATGCAGCGGGTAATGTCAGTATTGCCTCGCCGCCTTTCACCCTGACGATTGATACCCAGGCCCCGAATGCGCCGTTGGCCTTTACCGTGACCGACAACATTGCGCCCGTGACCGGCAATGTGACCAGTGGCACGACCATCAACGACACTCATCCGGTACTGACCGGTGCTGCCGGGAGCGTCGAGGCCAATGCGCTGGTCACGATTTATAACGGTAGCAACATTATTGGCACCACCCGTGCGCTGGCCGATGGTTCATGGAGCTACACATCACTGACGGCATGGAACAATGCTGCTTATACACTGTCTGTCACCGCTACGGATGCGGCGGGTAACGAAAGCGGCAAATCACCGGTCTTTAATCTCACCATCGATAATGTAATACCAGCTGCGCCAGGGAACATTACGATCTATGACGATTATGGCGCGATTGTGGGTAATGTGACGAACGGTGGCGTGACCGACGACACTAAACCCATGCTGAGCGGTACGGCTGAGCTGGGGAGTACCATTAAGATCTACGATAACGGTATTCTGGTGGATAGCGTTGTCGCCACGGGGCCCGGGGGGGCGTGGAGTTACCAAGTGGTCAATCCGCTACAGCCGGGTCCGCACAGCTTCACCGTCACGGCAACCGATGCGGCCGGCAACGTCAGCCTGCCATCGGCAACCTTTGTGATGACCGTCAACACGACAGCTCCGGCGGCGATCCTCAACTATATCGTCACCGACGATATCTCTCCGGGAGTTGGTGTGTTGACGAGTGGGACGTCAACCAACGACAGTCTGCCAACGATTTCGGGCATTGGTGGTACGCCAAATACGACCGTGATTGTCCTTGATGGCGGCATCGAAATTGGCCGTGCCACGGTCAACGGAGTGGGGATTTGGTCGTTTACGCCCTCCAGTTCGCTGAAGGACGGGCCTCACAGCTTGACTCTGAAGGTGTCTGATGCGGCAGGTAACACCAGTGCGGAAACTGCCCCCTTCATTTTGAATGTCGACACGGTGACACCGCTGTCGGGTACGATACCGCTGGTCAATGATAACGTCGGTACTGTTAAGGGCGATCTGGCGAGCGGGGCGCTGTCCGACGACAATACGCCGACGTTACGCGGTACCGTAGAGCCGAATACCTGGGTTAACGTCTATGACGGCAGCAAGCTGCTGGCAACGGTGCAGGCGGATAACACCGGAGCCTGGAGCTATACCACGGCGGCGCTTGCTGATGGGGAACATCGTTTCAGCACTACGGTGAGCGATGCGGCGGGTAACGTCAGCGGTTCGTCACCGGTATTTATCCTGAATATCGACGCGACGGCACCTCCGGTGGCAAGCAACATCACCGTCATCGACAATGTTTCTCCGGGGACGGGATTACTGTCCAACAACGGCTCAACCAATGACAATACGCCAACCCTGAACGGTACCGCTGAGGCCAATGCGATAGTCACTATCTACAACGGCAGCAACATTTTGGGCACTGTACAGGCCGACAGTAATGGCATATGGAGCTTCACCCCGTCGGTGTTAGCCGATGGTACCTATACGTTCTCAACGACCGTCAGCGATGCGGCAGGTAACTCGAGCGAACATTCGCCAGATTTCACGCTCACTATCGACACCAAATTGCCCGCGACGATTGGCGTACTGACGGTGACGGATGCGGTCGACCCGGTATCCGGAACACTGAACAACAACGCCAGTAGCAACGACGGTCGGCCGGTGATTAGCGGCACGGCTGAGAAAAATGCCACCATTACCGTGTATGACGGCAACAAAGTGTTGGGCATCACCACAGCCGATGGCAATGGGATATGGTCATTCCAGCCAGCCGCGGTGCTGGCCGATGGGCAACATACTTTTACGGCCACGGCGACCGATGCGGCAGGCAATATCGGCGGCTCATCGCCGACGTTTAACCTGACCATTGACACCGTCGCGCCTGGCGTGATTACCGGCCTGACGGTGTACGATGATGTCGCGGCAGATTTGGGAAACCTGACTTCAGGCAGCATCACCAACGACACGATGCCAACCTTCACCGGCATCGCAGAAGCCAACAGCAAGGTCAATATTTATGATGGCACCAGCCTGGTGACTACGGTAACGGCTGGCAGCAACGGGCAGTGGACATGGACGCCAACGACGGCGCTGACGACCGGCACGCATAGTTTTACCTTCAATGCCGTCGATGCAGCGGGAAATATCGGGGTGAAAACACCGGCATTTGTCCTCAATATCGATCCGACTATCGGTACACAGATCCTCAATGCGGTTAACGATGAGGCTGGACTGACGCTGACGACGTCGATTCAACAGGTTACCGCCCCGAACAATACCGCGTCGCAAAGCCTGAACGTATTGAAGCTGGGTGTAGGCGAATTGTTGTCGCTAAATGTCATCCAAAGCAGCCAACTGCCGACCTTCCACGTTGATGAAGGCGCTTCACGTGCGTTGACACTCCAGGGAAGTGCGGTGGGCGTGACGCTACTGTCGACGTTCGATCTGTATATCTACAAGTCCAACGGTGACGGTACCTACAGCATGTACCAGAAGGTGGATAACTTCCTGCAGGTGCTGCTGTTGGCTGGAAGCTCAGGGACGGCGAAGCTGAACCTCCCAGCTGGTGACTATGCGATGCTGCTACAGGCAGATGACGGTCTGTCACTGTTGACCAGTAGCCAGTTGAAGGTGACATCTGATGTCACGACCGGCGTCTTTGTCGATTCCGCTGGGGCGACCACGACCGGTAACGTCATTACCGGCGCGGGAGGTGGCGGCGTTGATAGTGCGCCAAATGGTACGGTGGTGAGCGGAGCTAGCGGCGGGTCATCCACCGGCATGAGCTCCGTCGCAGCAAGCGGTTCGACCACCATCGTGGGTACCTACGGAACGTTGATTATTAACGCCCAGGGGGGGTATACCTACACCCTGAAATCCGGCGTTTCTCCGTCCAGCATCACCGGGCCAGATGTCTTTACCTACCAGTTGAAAGCGCCAAATGGTTCAACCAGTAATGCGACGCTGACAATCGATCTTAATTTGCCTAACCTTCACGCCAACGGCGATAAAGTCACGCTCGAGGTTGACCCTACGCCTGCAAATGTCTCTACCGATGGGGTGAGCAACTCTTCGGTTATTGTGGCTAGTGTTGGGTTAGGGGATGTGCTGGGCGTCAATGTCAGTTTAGCCGGACAACTGCAGGTTGATGTTCCTACAAACTCAACCCGAACCTTTACGCTAGGCGGTAGCGTCGTTGGGGTCGCCCTACTGTCGACTTTTGATCTTTATATCTACAAACTTAACCCGACAACCGGTCAGTATGAGCAGGAAAAAATCTATAACGACTGGATCAAGGTTCTGGCGTTGGCAGGAACACAGTCTCAATCTATTACGCTGGGCGCGGGGCACTACGTCTTCCTGCTGAAAGCAGATACTGGCGTTGCTGTGGGGAGTATCGCCACGTTATCGACCAGTAATGATGTCACCCATACCTATCAGGCTGCCGTTGAATCTATCTCCGGCAACGTGATAACCGGGGCGGGCAGCAGTGGAGGAGCGGATGTCGCGCCTGTGGGCACAATAGTGAGTTATGTGAATGGTCAGGCGATTGCTACCACCGGCACCACCACCATTGTCGGCAACTACGGCAACTTAGTCATCAACGCGCAAGGGGGATACACCTATACCCTACGTACTGGCCAGCCGGCAACCTCGCTGGGCCAGGAAACGTTCACCTACGTTATTCGCAACGGCTCATCGGTGAGCACCTCAACCCTGACCATTTCGCTGCCGTCTGTTGGATCGTCGATAACGAGCCAGTCGATGATGGCCACCATGGCGCTGGTTGCCGACGAAAGTGTGGTTCAGGATTCAACGGCGGCACAGACTACGGCGCAGGCGGCCACGCTGCTGGCAACTACCAGCGAAACGACGGCCGAGGCCTCGACGCTGCAGGTGGCCAGCACCGACAGTCTGGAGAATTCAACGCTGGTGCTGGCGTTCTCTTCACTGCCAACCGCCAGCGGGCAGGCGGTTTATCAAATCCTTGATGCACAGGGGAATTTGATTGCCACCGGCACGTTGACGACAGACGCCACGACCTTGACGGCCAGCATTAACTTGGACAACGCCGTGCTTCACGACGGCCAGTACAGCGTGTTGCTGCAAGATACCGCGGGCAATGCGCTGAACAGCGAATTCAGCACGGTACTGACCAGCGTGGCGGTGACGCCGGAAGCTTCAGCGGCGGGCGTCACGGTGGAAGGGCAGATTGCTGAAATCGCACTCGGTTCGCTGTGGAGCACCATCACCTTCGCCAATGAAAGCGGTCAGCAGGTGACCGAGACGGCGGGCAGCGGGGTGTCGCAAACCCTACAGGGGCTTTACGGTACGCTGGTTCTGCACGCCGATGGCAGCTACAGCTATACCCTGCGTGAGGGCGTGAGCGTGGCGGATCTGACCCAGCGCGAGCAGTTTGACTACACCATCAAGGCTCCAGACGGCAGCCTGAGTCACGGGAATCTGATCATTGATCTGCATCCGCACGTTGAGGGCAGCGACAAGTCCGACACCACGGCGAGCAGCGCCTATGACGATACCTATACGCTCGGCGGAGGCGGGGATACGGTGGTCTTTAATCTGCTGGATAACGACGATGCGACCGGCGGCAATGGCCATAACAATCATTGGACAGATTTCTCAGTTAGTGACGGCGATCATATAGATATCAGCAAGCTACTGACCGACTGGAGTGGTAAATCTGAGGATCTCGGCCAATATTTATCTATAGAACACACGGCGTCGGGCGACACGGTCGTATCGATTGACCGTGACGGCGCAGGGACGCAGTACCAATCAACGCAACTTATCACGCTCGACGGCGTGCAACCGACGCTGGAGGAGCTGCTGCACCACGACTCATCGGCTAACCACGGATAACGTTCTGCAAGGTAGCAGCGGGCCTGACGGCCCGAAGAAGTCTCTCGCGCGCCGTTAACCCGTCGTCAGACGGGCTAACGGTTGTCGCAGCAGGACGGCACGATCTCAGGAGCACGACCCTCTGACCCGCTTGTTCCCTATGGAAGGGATAAAACTGCGGGTACGGATATTCATCAATAGTCATAAAACTACAAACGGCCGTTCAGGCCAACATATTGATAGTATTGGGGATGTTGTATGGGAATGCGAAGCGGTAAGCGCACAACACTGATTTGGTTAGCGGTCTGTATCCAGCCATTGCTGCTGTCTGATGCATGGGCGGCGTGGGGGCGCTCGGATACGGAAACGGCCCGGCAAATCAATCCACAAAAAATCGCGCAAGGCGATGAGTTGCCTAATCTCAGAGGGCGCGATCCTGGCCTTGCCGCCAGCGCCACGCCGCCTGCCAATCTGAATATCACCCAGGCGGTGCAGCGCGCCGTTCAGTGGTACCCAGACATCGGCACGCAGGCCGGTAAGCTGATGAGTACCGCGGAAAAAATCGACGTCGCCCGCGCCAAATACTACCCGCAAATTAGCGCTGGCTTGAATAACGGCGTTACCAACAGCTATTCCAACCACGGTAACGTGCCTTCAGTGGTGCTGTCGGTTTCTCAGATGCTCTATGATTTTGGCCTGACGGACAGCGCGGTGCGTGAAGCCAACGCTGCGGTGGCGGGGCAACAGGCTATTGTGTTGTTAAGTATTGATAAAGTGGCCCACGATACCGCCGCCGCGCTGGTTCAGGTTCAGGGCTATCAGGAGCTGGTGGCGATTGCGGAAGAACAGCTCAGCTCGCTGCAACAGATTGGCAAGCTGGCGAATGAACGTAATAGCGAAGGGGCGAGTTCGCTCTCCGACGTCGTGCAAACCGACGCACGTATCGAAGGCGCGCGGGCGACGCTGGCGCAGTACCAGGCCAATCTGGAACGCTGGCGGGCGACGCTCTCGACCTATCTGGGCTGGAATAATATCGCAAGAGTCAGCAATGAGTTCCCGCAAAATCTGGGCAAGTCCTGCAGCGTAGCTTCCGTCGATGACCAACTGGTGCCATCGGTACTGGCGGCGCGAGCGCAGGTTAATCAGGCGGCGGCGCAGCTGGCGGGAGCGGAAGCGCAGATGAAACCGACGATTTCGGTGGAATCGGATGTCACCCACTATCTCAACGACCGCTATGCCAACAGCGAACAGCTCGATCGCACCCAATACTCAGCCTATGTGCGGGTCAAAATGCCGATTTATCAGGGCGGCGGGCTGACCGCCAACCGCGATGCTGCCCAGTACAGCCTTGACGCAGCGACGACGGCGGTGCGCAGCGCCCAGCTCGAAGTGCGTCAGCAGCTCAGCGCGGCACAAAACGCATCGGTCAGCCTCGAACAGGCGCTGCAGATCCAGGCGCGCCAGCAGCTCCTGACGCAAAAAACCCGCGAGCTGTACCAGCAGCAATATCTCGACCTGGGATCGCGTCCTTTCCTGGATGTGCTGAACGCCGAACAGGAAGTCTATCAGGCACGCTTTACCCAACAGGAAACACAAAGCCAGCTGCGCACCCTACAGCTTGACTGTCTGTACAACACCGGGCGCACCCGCCAGCAGTTTGCGCTCAATAACCAATCCATTCAGGGTGTGGAGATCCAACCATGACCGGGAAGAGCTCTATTGCCGAGCAGGAGACGCTGGACGCCCGTGCGCTCAATGATTGGGTTGCCGTCATCAGCCAGGTCGCGACGCACTATCGCCTGTCATTTTCCCCCGGCGGGCTGCAGGCGATGGCCCGCTGGCAGTTGGGTAAACCGCTGAGCGTTGCGTTAAACAACATGGCGCGCCACGTAGGGCTAACGGCGAGGCGGCTGCATGAGAAACGCGACGACGTCTCCGGCTGGCGTTTGCCACTGGTGGTACAGCTCAAGGAAGGGCAGATAGGGATCATTCACAGCTTTGATGGTCAGGAAAACGTCGGGGTCAGCTTTACCCGCGATGCCAACCTGATTGTCACTCAGTCGCTGGCCGGGCTGCTCGACAGTATTCAGGTGGTGGTGGCGTTTCGTCCGGCGTCAATGGCGCGCGACAGCCGCACCGAAGAGTATCTGGCGGCATTTAATCCCGGCTGGCTAAATGCGCTGGTGAGAGTCAAAAGTAAGCCTTACTGGCACGTAATGCTGGCTTCACTGATCATCAACGTGCTCTCCATGGCCGGGATTATTTTCTCGATGCAGGTCTATGACCGGGTGATCCCGGCGCAGTCCTACCCGACGCTGTACGTGCTGTTTATTGGCGTGCTGATTGCCGTGGCCTTTGGATTTGCCATGCGCCTGATGCGTAGCCACGTCAGCGATATTCTCGGTAAACAGGCCGATATGCGTATTTCTGACCGGGTATTTGGCCATGCCCTGCGGCTGCGTACCAGCGTGGTGCCGCGTTCAACAGGTAGCTTTATCTCCCAGCTGCGCGAGCTGGAGTCGATCCGCGAAATGGTCACCTCGACCACCGTCTCGGTCATCGCCGATCTGCCATTCTTCTTCCTGTTTTTACTGGTGATGGCGATTATTGCCCCGCAGTTAGCATGGATCCCGCCGGTAGCTGCGCTGGTGATGATAGCCCCGGGCCTGCTGCTGCAAAAAAAACTGGCGGACCTCGCCAACGAGAACGTCAAAGAGTCAACTCTGCGTAACGCCGTGCTGGTGGAAAGCGTGCAGGGGCTTGAGGATATCAAGCTGATGCAGGCTGAAAACCGCTTTCTGCAGCAGTGGAATAGCTACATTCGTATCACCGCTCAGACCGGGATGAAGAGCCGACGATTGACTCAGGGGCTATTGGCCTGGGGAAACACAATTCAGGGATTGGTGTATGCGGTGGTGATCGTGGTGGGGGCGCCGATGGTGATTGGCGGCGATATGACCACCGGGGCAATCGTCGCCGCATCGCAGCTCTCTTCACGCATGATCGCGCCAATGGCGGCGCTGTGCGGAGTGCTGGCGCGCTGGCAGCAGGCGAAAGCGGCGAAAGGTGGTATTGATAGCATTATGCAGCTTCCGGTGGAAAACGGCGGTGATTCCCAGCGCCTGCACCGTGATGTGCTGCACGGCAACTATCAGTTTGCCGATACCGCATTCCGCTACCGCCCCGACTCACCGACGGTCCCTCTGAGGGTGGCTAAGCTTGAGATCACCGCCGGGGAGCGTATCGCCGTGCTCGGCCGCAACGGTGCGGGAAAATCGACGTTTCTTCAGGCGTTGATTGGCGGCGTACCGCTGGAACAGGGCGAGCTGCGGCTTGATTCGCTGAGTCTGCCGCATATTGATGTTGCCGATCTGCGACGCAATACCGGGCTGATGACGCAAAATGCCCGGCTGTTTCACGGCACCTTGCGCGATAACCTGACGCTGGGAGCGCCGCAGGCGCGCGATGATGAAATTTTTGCGGCGCTGGAGATGTGCGGTGCCGATGTGCTGGTGCGCAAATTACCGCACGGGCTCGACCATGTCGTGATGGAAGGTGGGCTAGGGCTTTCCGGGGGGCAGCGTCAGTCGATCCTGTTGGCGCGTCTGATGCTGCGCGATCCGAATATCGTGCTGCTTGATGAGCCGACCGCATCGCTTGACGAGCATACCGAGCGTGATTTCCTCGACCGATTGCGTCAGTGGCTGGCCGGACGCACCCTGATTATTGCAACCCACCGCAGCGCCGTGCTGTCTGTCGTGGACCGGGTGCTGGTGCTGAAAGATGGCGCGCTGGTGATGGATATGCCGAAAGAGAAGGCGATGGCACCGAGAAGCGCCGACGATGCGGAGGTGAATAATGAAAGACGACCAGCCTGAAACCGCCGTCATGCTTCCGGAGCAGGCGCCAATTCCGACACCGGCTAACGCCCAACCGCTGAACTGGAACGGCGATCACGGTGAAAACGACCTGGATAATCAAAGCCTGTCAAAATCTGGACGCATAGTGACCTTATGTGGCCTGCTTCTGTTGGTGGCCTGGGGATGGGCGTCATTCAGCACCCTGGATGAAGTCTCGACCGGTACCGGC
The DNA here is from genome assembly GCF_001571285.1 of Kluyvera cryocrescens NBRC 102467. Lineage (GTDB taxonomy): Bacteria > Pseudomonadota > Gammaproteobacteria > Enterobacterales > Enterobacteriaceae > Kluyvera > Kluyvera cryocrescens. Next base: position 46,322 of record NZ_BCTM01000004.1, read on the forward strand.
AAGGTGATCCCCAGCTCGCGTGAGCAGGTTCTGCAATCGCTGGATGGTGGCATCCTCGTGGCGCTCAACGTGCGTGAAGGGCAGCGAGTGGAAGCGGGCGAAGTGGTTGCCCGTCTTGATCCTACCCGCTCGGAGTCAAACGTCGGTGAAAGCGTGGCCCGCTATCAGGCGGCGCTGGCCGCCAGCGCGCGGCTCTCGGCGGAGGTTAACGAACTGCCGCTGACTTTCCCCCCTGAGCTTAAAAATGCGCCGCAGCTGGTGGCGTCGGAAACGCGACTGTACAACCTGCGGCGTAGCCAGTTTACTGATTCTAAAGCGCGAGTGGCGGATTCTCTTTCAGCGGTCAATCGTGAACTGGAGATCACGCGACGGCTGGCGAAAACCGGGGCCGCCAGCAGCGTGGAGGTGCTACGGCTGGAGCGGCAGCGCTCCGATCTTCAGCTTAAAATTCTCGACCTGCGTTCTCAGTATTTAGTACAGGCGCGTGAGGAGCTGGCGAAAGCGACGGCTGAGGCTGCCTCTCTGGCTGAGATCATCCGCGGGCGAACCGACAGCGTGACGCGTATGACGGTGCGTTCGCCGGTAAAAGGCATCGTCAAAAAGATCAAAGTCAACACCCTGGGAGGGGTGATACCTCCCAACGGCGAATTGATGGAGATCGTGCCACGGGATGACCATCTGCTGATCGAAACGCGCCTGTCGCCGCGCGATATTGCCTTTATCCATCCCGATCAGCAGGCGCTGGTGAAGATCACCGCTTACGACTACGCCATCTACGGCAGCCTGAAGGGCGTCGTGGACAGTATTTCTCCGGACACCATCCAGGATGAGGCGAAGCCGGAAGTTTATTACTATCGGGTATTTATCCGTACCGAGCATGATTATTTGCAGAATAAAGCCGGTAAGCACTTCAATATTGTGCCGGGAATGATCGCCAACGTGGATATTAAAACCGGCGAAAAAACGGTGATGGATTATCTGGTGAAACCATTTAACAAAGTTAAAGAGGCCCTGCGTGAGAGGTAATGGCCGTGCTGAAGACCAGCGAAGGCTGACGCCGTCCTGGTTCAGACGCTGAGCGCTTATCTTTTTTCCAGTTGCTGAAACAATGCGGTCAATGAATTATGGAGCCCTTTGAGACCGGGTAAATTTAACGAATTTAAATAATAATTGTTCAATAGTCGCGTTCTCTCCATCTGACTTAGCGCGACGCAGGCCCGATGAATATCACTGTGTTTGGCAAAAATATCATCGACATCTGTCGTCTGAAAATGTACTTCCCTTAAATGGCAAATAACTCGCTCAATGCTGTAGTTATTTATTTGATGTATGGAATGAACTTCAGAAAGGCTGATGCCTTCTGGCATATCATCTTTAATAACAATAGGTTGGAAGTTTTCTATCACTGAAAGGATATCCGTGCTTTCGGCATCGTGAGGCGTTAGGTCGCCTGAAAGAATAAGAGTGTGTAGCTTACGCATAAATAACCGATTGAAATAAAATGAGGGGGTATTATCAATATTTATTATGCTATTTCAATTATTGATTTGTTTAAATAAAAATATCGCTAACCACCTGATGCTAACGTATTGTTTTCAGGCTATCATGCCTGCCGCAATTTCTATTGCGGATATCTTCAGCGTAGCTTGAATTGGGCTGATGCTGGTCTAAGCTAAAATAAGCCTGACCGGCGACAGACATTTTACTCTAAAAATAACGATAATTTTTATTCTGGGTGAGAGTCATGAACAGGGGTATGCCCGGCTTTTGGTCGCCAGTTTTTCTGCGTGTCGGCAGCGTTGCTGCGGGCGGTTATCGCTTTTCTACGTGGCGTTGGGTCGCGGCGCTTATCATCTTTTTATTCTGCTGGCGTGCTGAAGCCGCCAGTATGATTGATCCTGAAGACGGTATGCTTGATATGAGCCGTTATCTTCAGGACAACCCCTACGGCTTTCTGCCGGTTCCCGTGGTCATTACCGAGCCTGCCGTGGGCTATGGTGGCGGTGCATTTGGTCTGTTTTTGCACGGTAAGGGCCACGAGGGTAACGGGCATTTCATTCCCCCGGCCATCAGCGCCTTTGGCGGCGGGGCGACGCAAAACGGTACCTGGTTTGTTGGCGGCGGCCATCGCCGAACCTGGCGGGAGGATCATATCCGCTATTTGGTGGCGGGGGGCTACGCCAACATTAATCTCGATATCTATACCGGCGACATTATCGGTTTTGGCAACAACAACGCTATCCATAGCGAAACCAAAGGCTACGGCGGAATGCAAAAATTGCTCTTTCGCCTCGGTGATACTCCCCTGTTTCTCGGCGGCTCGCAGACGTGGGCAAAGATGGACATTTCGGCCAGCGATAATCCATTGGTCGATCGGGTGTGGCGTCGGGTGCTGGGCGAAAGCAGTATTTCATCCAGTTTTGGCGTGGTGGCGGAATACGACACGACCGACAACTTCTTCTGGCCGCAGCGCGGGGTATCCTTCAAAGGGGAGTATCAGTTCTACGGCCAGGCGTTGGGGGGCGATTATCGTTACGATTTACTCACCCTTGATGGCAAAGTTTACCTGCCGCTAAACCCTTCCTGGACGCTGTCACTGGCCGGCAGCTATCAGACCCTGTCACAGCAGGATAAGCATCTGTCGCCGATGGCGCGTCCCTACATCGACCTGCGTGGCATCTCACGCTATCGCTATCAGGGAACCGATGTCAGTACCGTACAAACGCAGTTGGCCTGGCAGGTGACGCCGCGCTGGATTGTGCAGGGGTTTATTGGCGCCGGAAGCGCCGTGGACAGCACCGATGAGCTCTATCACTCCGCCGAAGTTGGATGGGGAACAGGATTTCGCTACCTGATTGCGCGTGAATATGGGCTACGCACCGGCATTGATGTTGCCTTTAGTGAGCACGAGCAGGCGCTCTATTTTAACGTTGGCTCCGGGCTGTAACTCACCGCCAATCCTGATGGGGAAAAGATACGATGAGATGGATAAGAATAAGAACCGTCGTGCCGCTGCTGCTCCTTTGCGGAGTCGCCCACGCCGAGGATGCTGGTGATGGGCGCACGTTCCCGATATGGGGCGATGAGGCGCGGGCGCGCGGGTACGCCATCCCGCTACCGTTCGGTATAAATCTTAACTACATGAATATGCGGCAGAATATTGATGTTGATAGCATCAGCTTTTCGGGGCTGGCGCTGGGCAATCATCCTATTCCTTCCGACATGTTTAACATCGATGCGGGTCATACCCGCGAGCAAAGTAAAACGGAAACGCTGCGCCTCGATATGTGGGTCTTTCCATTTCTGAATGTCTACGGCCTGGTGGGACATTCGCGCGGATCGTCCGTCTCAAACGTTTCGGTTGATGCGGATCCTTCGCGCTACAGCGGAATCGATCGTCTGATTGCGGGCTCTGTACATCGGTTGTACGAGAACGGTTCTCTACAAAATATTGATTTCACGCTGGATTTTAAGGGAACCACCTTGGGGACGGGGATCACCCTTGCCGGAGGGGTGGGTAACTGGTTCACGCTGGTGGATACCAACTACACGCGTACCGATTTCAATATTCTAGACGGTAAAATCTCGGCGCTGACCGTTTCACCGCGCGTCGGGTATCGCTTCAATTTACAAGGGCCGTGGGGACCATCGCACCTGAGCGTATGGCTGGGCAGCATGTATCAGGATGTGCAGCAGGAGTTTAAAGGCAGCCTTGCCGATTTGAATATGCCCGCTTCGCTACAGCCGCTGATTGACGCGGTTAATCAGAGCGGTGAAGGGCGCTTTGCGGTAAAGCAACGGCTCACCTCTCCGTGGAATATGCTGGTTGGCACACAGTATGAAATCACTCCACGTTTCAACCTGCTTACTGAGATCGGCTTTAATGAGCGTAATAGCTTTTTTATCGCCGGTGAATATCGCTTCTGATGAAAAGCTATTTCGGTGCCCTGGTGAGCCTGTGTTTGCTGGCGACGTGGCCAGCAGCCGCCGTGACGCTGGATCGCAAATCGGTTGATGCCCTGCTGTCAACGCTGGGCGCCGATAATCAGTACGATCCGGCAAAAGGGGTGAACTGGAGCGTTTTGCCCGGCCCTTTTTATACGCCGGAACTCAAGCTCGGCCTCGGCATGGCGGTAGCCGGTATTTATCGGGTCGATCCAAATGATCGCCGTACGCAGAACTCGTCGCTGTCTTTTACCGGTTTTGTCAGCAGCAGCGGGGCGCTCGGGCTGGGGCTGAATAATTACACCTTTTTTAGCGCCGATCGCTGGCGCCTATTCGTTGATGGTTCCGTTGCCAAAGTGCCCACGGGTTTCTGGGGGATTGGTTATGACGCCGCGCAGGGCAGTGAACAGCACTACACCAATAATTCATTGCGTCTGCGGCCGGTCCTGATGCGCGAAGTGGTGAAAAACCTCTATCTCGGCGCTGGCTGGGATTTTTCATCGATGCAGGCAAACGTTGACAACCCCCATCCCGGCGACACGTTTTCGCGCAATCATGCGGCATCATCGCCTCTTTCTTCTGGCGCTACGGCTAGCCTCCACTATGATTCCCGCGATGTGGTCACGCGTCCCGAGCGGGGGCAGTTCTTCAAGGCAGAATACACGTGGTTCGATCCTGCCGTGGGTTCCGATAGCCATTTCAGCGCGACCGAACTGCAATACGACAGTTATCATTTACTGAATGAAAAAACGGTACTGGCTTTTGACCTGTGGGGGCGCTTTACGCGCGGCGATGTGCCCTGGGATATGCTTTCACTGGCCGGGGACGACAGGCGTCTGCGTGGCTACTATCAGGGGCGTTATCGGGACAATGATGTGGTGAGTGGACAGATAGAATATCGACGGAAGCTAGACTGGCGTCATGGATATGTCCTTTGGATTGGTGCAGGAGCGTTGGGGGACGATATCAGCGACCTCGGCCATCATCCGCTGCTGCCAACGGCCGGCGTAGGCTATCGTTTCGAAGTGAAGCCTGCCATGAATATTCGTTTGGATCTGGGTTTTGGCAAAGAGAGCGCCGGATTTTATTTCCAGGTCGCGGAGGCATTCTGAATGGCGAAATGGTGGATGTTTTTACTGCTGCTTACGGCGGGTGTGCAGGCCGATGCCCCCCTTTTCCCGACAAAAAAAGCAGAGGCTATCTCACCGGTAGCCGGCCAACTTTCGGCCCCCGAATCGCTGCGACCGTGCTGTGCCTTTGGCTACGATCTCCACGTCCGAGCCGTGGGCGTTCCAATCCCTATTTATCAAATCGGCAACGTGTTGACGCTGGAAACCCTCGGCCATCATCAATATAACGACAGCGCGCTGGGGGCAGTGAAAAATCTGGTCGGCCTGAGCGAAGAGCATAATGGGCTTATCTACACCCACCGCGGCGGGTTTATTGATATTGCCCATGTTCGCGATACGGCGGATAACACCTTTTTTATTTTTAGCCAGCTCTACCCCAAGCTTGGCCAACGCTGGCGGTATTTCTACAGTAATGAACTGGGCGTCCGTCGACTCCAGTTTAATGGCTTTACTCCGCCAGCATCGCTAACGCAGCGCTATACGCTTGCGGCGTGGCTATCAGGGTATGTCGCTTTTCAACTGGCACAGTGGCATGAAATTGCACAGTGGTATGGTTTTCAGTCGGTGCCGGGTTTCTCGGAAGAGATATCGGCGTTCTCTCCGGAAGATCTCTACTCCAATCTGCTGGGCGCACGGCTCGCCATCACGGTGATCCTTCAGGGCAAGGCCGGTTCCGTGGCGGAGTATAACATCGCGATGACCGGCGAATTAAGCCGGGCGCTGCAAGGCCTGGGTGCCGTGAGCCAAAGTGAAACGGAAAGTAAATTCCGCGAACTGGACGGCGACTGGTGGAACAGCAAGCGCCGGGTGCCGGATAAATTTCTGGTGCTAAAGCGAAACTACAGCCTGGATAACCATCGCCTACCGACGCCGGTCGCGTTTGAAAAAGCCGCACCGTACCAAATAACCTTCCCGGCAGCGGTGGTGGGGTATCCGCTATCGCAACTGGGTGAACTGCAAATTTACCCCGGCAATGAGATGCAGCAATTGCCGGTACCGGCCTCATTTTACACTTGGTCACAATTTCAGGCGCTAGCCGATAAGGCTCAGGCATCTGATAACGTGCAACTGCAGCGGATGCAAAAATAAGTTATGTCTTAGTGGTGATTATTTATCAGGGTAAGTACGAGATTATTATGAAGTTTGTTTAACGGCAGTAAACGCTAAATATCGTTATTTATGTGGCACAGAAGGATAAGTTCAATCAGGAGGAGCAGGGTAAAATGCCGGTTTTATAAAAAGCAGTGATTTTTATGATTTTAATTAATTTACTTTTGCGCGTGATTCTTTTCGCTCTGGCTGTCGTGGTCGTCGTACTGTGTCTGCATGTTGATGTTAATATCCTCAAAAATGGCCTGTCGGAAACCTCCTTTACCGAGGTGGTACAAGAGTCGATTCTCTTCATCATCGTCCTGATTCATCTGGTTCGTGCGCGGCGAGACGGCGCCATGAGACAATGTAACGTGTTGATTGCAGGCTTTTTCCTGGCCATGCTTATCCGTGAGTTGGACGCCGTTTTTGACCTTATTCGCCACGGGAGTTGGGTCTGGTTTGCGCTGTTCGTCAGCGTGGCGAGCATCCTGTATGCCGTGCGTGATCCTGCGCGTGTCGCCCGGCAGCTAATAGCTTATACCAGCACGCCTTCCTATGGCGTGATGGTCTCAGGCCTGCTGACTATCTTGATATTCTCCAGACTTTTTGGCATGTCGATGCTGTGGCAGTCCATTTTACAAGAGGGCTACGTGCGTATTGTTAAAAATATGGTTGAAGAAGGCGTCGAGCTGTTTGGCTATATTCTGTGCTTAGGCGCATCGGTTAATTTATTGGGCGGAAAGCGCTCTTCCTGAAAATGGAAAGGCCAATTCCGCAGCGCTGAAATAATATTCAACTATCGATAAGATAAATATTATTTAATATTCGATAGTTATGGCGGTTCCTTCGGGAGCCGCTTTTTTTATGGGGGGAAGGCAATCGTTTGTTTTGCGCCGCTTATTGATTGCGGGTAGGATGCTTCGCGGCGGTTTTATCCCTACATAGAATGACGGGAAAAACCCTGTGGCCGTTGCGGACAGTCGTTCCTTCTCGCGCGGCCAAATGTATTCCTTTAATCAGACAGGTAACAGGGAAACGATGGAAACACAAAACACACAGGCTGCGGAGCAACACGCGGCAAAACGGCGCTGGCTTAACGCCCACGAAGAGGGCTACCACAAAGCGATGGGCAACCGTCAGGTGCAGATGATCGCGATTGGCGGTGCTATTGGTACCGGACTATTCCTCGGCGCTGGTGCACGTTTGCAGATGGCCGGCCCGGCGCTGGCGCTGGTCTACCTGGTTTGCGGTATTTTCTCCTTCTTCATACTGCGCGCGCTTGGCGAGCTGGTTCTGCACCGTCCTTCCAGCGGTAGCTTCGTCTCTTATGCACGTGAATTCCTCGGCGAAAAAGCCGCCTACGTCGCCGGCTGGATGTATTTCGTCAACTGGGCGATGACCGGTATCGTCGATATCACCGCCGTGGCGCTGTATATGCACTACTGGGGCGCTTTTGGTGATGTACCGCAGTGGGTCTTCGCGCTGGGGGCGCTGGCTATCGTCGGCACCATGAACATGATTGGCGTGAAGTGGTTCGCCGAAATGGAATTCTGGTTTGCGTTAGTGAAAGTGCTGGCCATCGTGGTGTTCCTGGTGGTCGGGACCGTCTATCTGGGCAGCGGAAAACCGTTGGATGGCAACGCCACCGGCTTCCATCTGATCACCGATAACGGCGGCTTCTTCCCGCACGGCCTGCTGCCTGCGCTGGTGCTGGTGCAGGGCGTGGTGTTTGCTTTTGCCTCTATCGAGCTGGTGGGAACCGCGGCCGGGGAATGTAAAGACCCGCAAACCATGGTACCGAAGGCGATCAACAGCGTTATCTGGCGTATTGGCCTGTTTTACGTAGGTTCCGTGGTGCTGCTGGTTCTGCTGCTGCCGTGGACGGCGTATCAAGCGGGACAGAGCCCGTTTGTGACCTTCTTCTCGAAGCTGGGCGTACCCTATATCGGCAGCATCATGAATATCGTGGTACTGACCGCCGCGCTCTCCAGCCTGAACTCGGGCCTCTACTGCACCGGACGAATTTTGCGTTCGATGGCGATGGGCGGTTCTGCACCGAAATTCATGAGCAAAATGAGCCGCCAGCACGTACCGTATGCGGGCATCATGGCGACGCTGGTGGTGTATGTAGTGGGGGTATTCCTCAACTATCTGGTACCGTCTCAGGTGTTCGAAATCGTGCTGAACTTCGCATCGCTGGGCATTATCGCATCGTGGGCGTTTATCATGGTTTGCCAACTGCGTCTGCGTAAAGCGATCAAAGAAGGGCAGGCTGCGGATGTCAGCTTTAAGCTGCCGGGCGCACCGTTTACTTCCTGGTTAACGCTGCTGTTCCTGCTGAGCGTGCTGGTGCTGATGGCGTTCGATTATCCGAACGGCACATACACCATTGCCTCTCTGCCGCTGATTGCCATCCTGCTGGTGGCTGGCTGGTACGGCGTGCGTAAGCGCGTGGCGGAAATTCACCGCACTGCACCATAATCATCAGCCCGGAGAGCATGCTCTCCGGGCTGTCTTTCTACACCATTTCTTGCGCGCTAATTCTGCTCTGCGCCACCCTTAAAACATCTTGAATCGATACTCGATAATCGCTTCCGACGAGAGCGTATGCGTGCGGGTATAGTGTCCATCGGTTAATACCGGCGTTTTACCGCTCATCTTATAAGACCATCCCGGGCCAAACATTAACCACACGGTGAGATTTTTCATCGGTGCAGAAGACGGCGTCCAGCGGGTGAAGGCGTTAATCTCGCCGCTGCGGACGTGATTATCCTTGTAGTTAAACTGCGCGATATTACCGGCAAGACCGACCGCAAGGTCCGGCGTCAGTTTGTATTCCGAAATATTGGCCAGCACCAGCTCACCGTCGCGCATATAGTCATCGCCGGCATAGGCCATCGAAATAAAAGTACCGCGTGAGTTTTTACTCATATGGCGCGGATAGAAGCCAATTTCATTTTCTTTTTTAGCGCTGGTATAGCCGACGCCAAATTTGCTGCTCCAGTGGTCGGCTTGCCATAACGCATCAATGGCAAAATGCCAGGCGTTATTATCAAAATCACGCTTACTGGCCGGCATGGCCAGATACTCATCTAACGCGTGAGTGGCGTAGGTTTGCGTGCCAATAGTCAGGCGTTCTACCGGCCTCAGCTTGGTAAACAGCAGATGGCGGCGCAGGTAGTTTGCACTCTCGCCGTAGCCATACTGGGCGTCAAAGAGATCACTTTTCCACAGCACTTCGCCGCTGGCGAGATGGTCTATCTTGGCCCCGGTATTGGTCTGGAACTGTTTTTTGTCCGGCGAGTTACGGTCCATCGAATTTTCAACGTAGGCACCGCGCAGGGTAAGGCCACCATAGTTTACGCCGCCGCTGATCCCCGAGTAGGTGGTCGGGGAGAGGCGGGTTGAAGTTGAAATCACGCCATAGTTCTTCAGCACCTGCCAGCCCCAGCGCGCATCAAAATGCGCGTCGGCAAGAGAATATTTGAGCTTAATATTACGCTGGCCAAATTTCGAGAAGCCTTCAGCATTACTTTTCTTATTGCCATCACCGTTGTTATACAGCACGCCGCGCGAGTTGAAATAGTCGCTGGCGCCCAGCTTGACTGCGCCATAGTACACCGCGTCAAAGCCGATAAAATCAGCGAAATAGCCCGACTGATAATCCACGGCAACCCCTTGACCCCAGGCGTTGTGGACATGCTTGGGATTGGCGTTTTCTTCCTTCAGATATTTCCAGTAATTCTTAAATGACAAAGTCATTGTGGAGTCGCTAAACAGTGGGTTGGTTAGCAATGAATTGTTAAGCCCATCGTTATCGATGGCCCATACCGACGTGTGACATCCCAGCAATAATATTGCTGCTGCTATTGTATTTATTTTCATGTGATATCCCAGAATAAGGCCGCGGTAGCAATGGCTACCGGCCGGCCTGAAAGATAAAAGGGTATTACTGTGCGGCTAAATTCTTTTTCCCGGCCTCAATGTATTTCAGTGTGCCAATTTCCGGAACGGAGTACTGGCCATTTTTATAGGTTATTTTGACTACCGCCGCATTGGCGAGAGGCTTATTTCTCTCCGGCGATGTGGTTAAATCTGAGATCATAATTTGCATTGAGGTCCCAGAGGAGATCGCTAATACATTTGTATCGCCGTTAGCTTTTGCCTGTTCGACGATCGTGGCAAGCGCGGCCTGGGTACGCTTTTTAACCTGCGCATAGTTTTCCGCCAGTCCCTTTTCGTCGGCCTTGGCCAGCGCATTTTGTGAGTCTTCGACCGACAGGGTTCCCGCCTTCATGGCGCTGAACAGCGCAGCGCTATCAGCAAGCCCCAGCGCTTTGGCTCCGGCCTGGGCCATATCTTTATTAAAACCGCCTTCAAAGCCGCCAAAGAAGGCTTCGCGCAGCCCAGGTAGCTCGTTGAGGTGGTAATTTGTTACGCCCATCTGCTGAGTAATGACGGCCATGGTTTCCCGCTGGCGGCCGGCGTCACTGGAGTAAAAGCGATCAAATTTGATCCCCTTTAAGCCTTCGCCCAAATAACGCGCCACGCGAATACCGTCCTGCGTCAGCGGGGTATCAGCCCACCCCTGTACGCGATCAAAGGTATTAAACAGCGTCTTCCCATGGCGGGCGAAGTAAATATTGATGGTGTCATCGTGCGCTGAGGGGGCGGTTTCTGCGGCTGAGCAGGTCATTGCACCCGTCAATGCCAGCAGACCAATTAATAATCTCTTCATCAGATTTCCTTTTTATTTTTTGCTACAAAAACAAAAAACCTGCATCCCTTTCCGAAAGCGATTAGCGTTATCGGAAGGTGATGCAGGTTTTGCCTGTTATATACAGTAACAATCCAGTTTTTCGGCAAGATATCAGCAACAGAAATTGATGGCATCCATTTTTAATAACAGAGGATGATATCTGTGATCTTCTTCATATATTAATAGGGACTGTACTAATTAAGGAGTAATCACGCAGGTAAAGTAAAATAATCGGCGAGGGATGAGAGTCGAATCTTAATCTGTTTTTAGATTTGAGTCACAGAGGTTGAAATTTGCTGTGGACTCGACGCCGCATAACGGGTAATTTCCAACGCTATATCAGGATTGCTACTGAATAAGGCAAAACCTAAGACATTCGTTGCGCAGGGTGACTGTGACGAATGTCTTAGGTTTTTTTTTGCTTTTAAAACTGTTCAAAAATAGCACAGAAGGAATAACAATGACGTTCTTCAAAATTATCGCCTCACTTTTTGCATTATTCGCGTTTTCCGTACAGGCCAGTCACGCGCCGCTGAAAATACTGATCGTCAATGACGACGGCTGCGAATCACCGGGCAGCACTTCGCTGCAGGATAAGCTGACAGCCAAAGGTTATGACGTGTGGATGGTCGCGCCGGCGACCAACCAGAGCGGCATCGGCTCTGCAATTACCTTTAAAACGGGGAAAACTTTTGATGTGAAAAAGGTCGCCGAAAAGCGTTACTGCTTCCCCGGCACGCCGGCTGACTCCGTGGACTTCGGGCTGCGTGGATTATTGAAGGATGCCGCTCCCGATCTGGTTATTTCCGGGGTGAACGACGGCCCCAATACCGGGATGGCGCAGGTGAACTCCGGTACCGTCAGCGCTGCCGCCCGCGCGGTTCGTTACGGTGTGCCGGCCATCGCGGCTAGCATCGGCTATGTGTTCAGCGAAGAGGAGATGAAAAACCACTGGCCAAGTACGCACAAATACTGGCCGGAATCGGTCGACTATGTGGTGGGCGTAGTGGATAAACTTAATGCCAAACGCGTAGCCGACAAGCCGCTGTTGCCTGCGGGCAGCGGGCTCAGCATTAACTATCCGGCGCTGGCTGCGGCTGAGATCAAAGGGGTGCATTATATCGAGAATGAGCCTTTCCCGGTCCCACAGATTGGCTACGAACTGCAAAAAGATGGGACCGCTAAACAGACGATGAATCCTGAGGCGCTTAAGCCAGTGCTTGACGATACCGACTCCGGCTGGCTCAACAAAGGCTACATCACTTACACCGTGTTTGATGGCATGTGGAATGCGCCGCAGTATGAAACTCAGTACCGCCAGTTGCTGAACTGATCGTTGTCGCCCCGCCGGCCCCCTCAGACATTCCGGCCGCGCAGGGCGATGACTAAAAGCTCATCGCCAGTCCCACCCCGTAACCGCTGGTGCCGTTGCCAAACATATAGCGCGCCACCAGTCGGGTACGGGTGATAAACACCGGATATTGACTGCTGTCCATCTCAATCCCCACGCCCACCGAACTCAGGCTATCAAAGCCGAGTTTTCCTCGCTGCTCGCCAAGGTATTCGGTATGTGCCCCTTCGAGCACGTAGCGCACCGGACTTTTCAGTAGCGTCCAGTCGAAAATCGGCGCACGGCGACGCACATACAGCCCGAGGTTTTGCGCGCTGGCGCTACCGCTCACCGCGCTGGAGGTATTGCCGAAGGTTTGTAGACTCATCCCGGTATAGCGCAGCTCAATATCAATATCCTGCTTAGCCGAGAGAAGTTCATAGTCGAGCATTAGAGACCCCCCAGCCCATAGGCGTTAAGCCTGCCGCCGTCGAGAAAGTCGTAATCGGCATTTTGATGCCGTTCCAGCGCCCAGGCACCGACCCGCAGATCGCTGGCCATGGTGCCGAGCATGACGTTAGCGATAGGGCGAAGCACCAGATTGCCGCCCCAACGGTCACGGTACAGGCTAAAATCCCAGCCGATACCGCCGGTGGTGGTGAGACTGTTCCATTTGGTGGGAATGCGCCGGCTTTGGCTCCCGTCGCTAATGACGAACTGCGGGTCGTATCGGCTGTAACCCAACGCCCCTTCGAGATACAGCGGGAAGGACTCTCCCATCGTGGCACCGCCGCCAAACTGGGTAATGGCCAGCTCACTTTTGTCGTCCGATCCGGAGCCGATATTGAGATCGCTGGCGGTAATATCCGGCACAATCATAAAGCTCATCAATGTCAGCACCGCATCGGCGCGCTGTTTGATGCGATGACCGTCTGCCGCTTGCGCGTCAAGGCTAAAGGTGAAGGCGGTCATCAGTAGCAGGGCGAGGCGAGGGAGTGCTGAGTTCATCAGTGGTGCCGCCTCTAAGTGGGAGATGATTCTAACTATAGAATCAAGCTGGCGCTCTCTCCACACGGCAAAAGCAGACAAAACCTTACAAGGAACACCTTGCACATAGATTTCTATTGTTTATGATTCGGCTGTTGTGAACCGTCTGGAAAATTATGCGTAATCGTCAGCGCCTTGCGAAATGGTTTTTGATATTGACCTGCCTTGCCATGCTAATTTGTATGGTTCAGCGGGCGGTCTATCTGCACCATTTTTTACAGCAAGCCGCTAACCCGGTACAGATGCTCTCGGCCCCTGCGCCGGATGACGCCTCCGCCGGCCCTTCACCGTGCCAGCTTAGCGCCAGCTCGCTGCTTTGTACTCAACCCGTCTTCTTTGATGGCGCACTGCCTGCCGTCATTCTCTTCCTGGCCTTGCTTCAGCTGTTAACTCAGCCACGGGCGTTCGTCTTTCGAGACATCCCCGTCCGGCCGCCTACGCTCCGAATTCATATTAAACACTGCGTCTTCCGTGAATGAATAACCGTCGTTAACGCGATTTTTTATTCAATTTACGGAGAAAACTGATGCTGAATATCTTCAGGGGATTCGTCCTCCTGTTGCTGTCGTGTATGGGCGCGGCCCATGCGGCAGATACCGGGTGGCTAACGTCACCGCAAAATGATCACGCCCGGGTACGTTTCCAGGCGGAAAGAAGCGACAACCAACTGTACGGATTGCTAACCGTCGAGCTGCAATCGGGATGGAAAACCTATTGGCGTTCGCCGGGAGAGGGCGGCGTTGCGCCGGAAATTCACTGGCAGAATGGCGAAAAGGCGCAGTGGTACTGGCCGGTGCCTTCACGGTTTGACATCTCCGGGTTGACCACGCAGGGCTACCACAAGCAGGTGACGATCCCGATGATTATCACCGGCGGGCAAAGCGATGTGCTGACGGGGACGCTGACGCTGTCCACCTGCAGTAACGTCTGCCTGCTAACGGATTATCCGCTGCGGCTGGATTTCAATCAGCCGGTGGATGCCCATTTCCAGGACGCCTTCGAACAGGCGATGCGCACCATCCCTGCCGAGAGCGGGATCTCAAGCGATCTCAGCGCTCATCTGGCGGGCAGTCATCTGGTGATCACCGGCACGACTGACGGTGAATGGCGCGACCCGCAAATTTATTTCGATCCGCTAGAGGGCGGTTTCATCCCCGGTGACCCGACGCTGAAAAGCCGCGGGGCGGAGCTGGTGGTGACTGCGCCGATCACCGATGAGTGGGGCGATAACGCGACGACGCTGGCGGGGAAATCGCTCTCCTTTGTCCTCAGTAATCAGGGAAAAGCGCAGCAGGTATTCCTGACGGTGGGGGCGGATCAAGTGGCTTCTGGCGCGCTTGACGCAATGCCGACAAACCTTGTGCAGATTCTGCTGTTTGCGCTACTCGGTGGGCTTATCCTGAATCTAATGCCGTGTGTCCTGCCGGTGATGGGGATGAAACTCAACTCGGTGCTCCAGTGCGGAACGGATAAACGGCGGATCCGCCTGCGTTTTCTGGCGACCAGCGCCGGCATTCTGACTTCATTCGCGCTGCTGGCGGCGATGGTCACCGGGCTTAAGCTCACCGGCGCCGCGCTGGGGTGGGGGATCCAATTCCAGAACCCGTGGTTTATTGGCCTGATGGCGGCAGTCACCTTTATCTTTGCCATCAATCTGTTTGGCCTGTTTGAGATGCTGCTGCCATCGTCGATAAGCGGGCGGATGGCCACCGCCGGGGGCAACGGCGTGGTGGGCAGCTTCTGCGAAGGGATTTTCGCCACGCTGCTGGCGACGCCGTGCTCCGCGCCGTTCCTCGGCACCGCCGTGGCGTTCGCGCTGGCAGCACCGCTGCTGGATCTGTGGCTGGTGTTCATGCTGCTGGGATTGGGGATGGCGCTACCGTGGCTGTTTGTCGCACTGGTGCCGAAAACCGCGCTGCTGCTGCCGCGTCCCGGCCCGTGGATGAAAAGCCTCAAAATTCTGCTCGCGCTGATGATGTTGGCCTCAAGCCTATGGCTCTCCTCGCTGCTGGCCGGGCATTTGGGAAGCCTTATCAGCGGCATGATTACCTTCATTCTGACGGTAGCAGCGCTTTTGGCCTTCATCTTCAGCGTAAAGCGCACCGCGCCGCTCTTCTGGCTGGTGGTGATTGTGCTGGCCGCCTTTGGTGGCTATCAGCTACGCGGGCTGTGGCAGGACGATGTTGGCACTTCCGCCGCTGCGCCCGGTGAACAAATTGCCTGGCAGCCGCTCAGTGAAACGGCAATTACGCGCGCGCAGGCCGAAGGGAAACGCGTGTTTGTGGATATCTCCGCCGACTGGTGCGTGACCTGCAAAGTGAATGAACACCGGGTGCTCAATCAGCCGGAGATTATCGCGGCGCTAAACCAGCCGGACGTGGTGGCACTGCGCGGCGACTGGAGCCAGCCTTCCGGGCTGATTACGTCGTTTCTGCAACAAAGAAACCGCTATGCAATCCCCTTCAATCAAATTTATGGGCCAGGACTGACGGACGGCGAAATTCTGCCGCCGCTGATCGATAAGCACACCGTCCTAAACACCCTCAAGAATGCAAAAGGTTAATTAACCATGAAAAAAACGCTTCTCTCACTGTTTCTGCTTGCCGTATCACTGCCAACATTGGCGGCGCCCGTGCTGACGGCCGCCCAGGAGGCTCGGGTACAAGAACTGGTGCAGGAAACCTTGCTCAAGCATCCGGAGATTCTGGCCGCGGCGGCAGAAAAGCTCGACCAGCAGGACGCACAGGCCAATCAGCAAATCGTGAATAAGGTGATTGCCGATAACAGCGATTTCCTGTTCCGTGATGCCAATTCACCGCGTATCGGCGCGGAGCATCCCCGGCTGACGCTGGTGGTTTTTACCGACTACAACTGTCCCTATTGCAAGAAATTCGACCCGTATCTGGAACAGATTGTCGCCAAATACCCTGACGTCGCGGTGATATTTAAATTCCTGCCTTATCGCTCGGAAAGTTCGGTAACCGCCGCGCGCGATGCGCTAACCGTATGGCGATCGCATCCGCAGCAGTTTATTAAGTTCAACGACATCCTGATGACTAAAAAAGGCTATCACGATGATGCCAGCATAACGGCGGCGAAAAAGAAAGCGGGCGTGGTGGTTGATGAACCGGACAGCCAAAGCTTCGAAACGATTAAGAAAAGTCTCGCGTTGGCGCAACAGCTGGGAATTCAGGGGACGCCCGCGACGCTGATAGGAAATGAACTGCTTTCAGGCTGGGTTCCCTTCGAACAGTTTGATGCTATGGTCAGCGATGCGCTGAAAAAACAGTAAATCCGTATGCGGGGGGAGGTTGCCCCCGTTTTATGAGGTGTGATGATGAAACGTATGATCTTAACCGCGTTCTTGATGGCCCCGATGCTGGCCTGTGCGCAGAATGCCGTCCCCGATATCATTAAGCGCTTTAGCGAACAGCAGAATATTACTGATGTGAAAGCCGTCGATGCGCCCGGTGGCGTCAAAAGCTGGGTTGGACAATATCAGGACATGGGGGTCAATCTCTTTTTGACGCCCGACGGCCAACATGTGATTTCCGGCTACCTATATGATGCGCAGGGGAAAAATCTCAGCGAGGGATATTTCAAAGAGCAGATCTATATTCCGCTCGGCCGGGAGATGTGGAAAACCCTCAATGCGACGCAGCCGCTGAAAGAGGGGCCGGATACCGCCGCCAGAAAAGTGTTTGTGTTCGCCGAACCGTTCTGTCCTTACTGTAAAGTGTTCTGGTCCGCCGCTCAGCCTTGGGTCGCCGCGGGGAAAGTGCAGCTCAATACGCTGATGGTGGCATTTTTAAATCCAAAAAGCGGGCGCTACGCCACGGCTATCCTCAATGCGCCGGATCCGGTTGCGGCCTGGCGCGACTATGAGCTGTCCGGTGGCAAGAAACTGCCGCATTTTGAAGGCGCCACGCCGCGTGCGACCTTTAATCAGCTCCAGCATCATCAAAAGCTGATGGATGATTTAGGCGCCAATGCAACGCCGGCAATCTACTACATGAACGCCAACAATGAGCTGCAGCAGGTGGTGGGAATGCCGGATGAAAAACAACTGGTGGAGATGTTTGGACCTCGGCCCTGAGTGCATGTATGAGGCGACAGGCGTCAGGAAATATTAGCGTAGGCGCCGCTTGACGATAAGTGAGGTGCTGCCGGCGAGGCATTTCCGGCAACACCTCTATAATTCGAAGTCTTAGGATTTTCCTAGTAACTTATTGATCACCGGCGTTAATACCATCACCAGCGTGACGAAGACGGCCAGCAGTATCGCCGAAAGTAATTTATGGTTGTTGATGTTGTTAAGTATCATCGGCAGAGTCAATTTATTCCTCCTCCTGTAATGAGTAATGATAGGCATTAGCGGGATTAATTACCCCAGACATGAACGAAATTTAAGCCAATGGAGAAAATGACCCATGCCAGAAGAAGATATCGGCGCTTATCGTTTCGCGATTCGAGAGCGGAATAATAGTTGGCGCTATAAAATGTTGAGGCAATTATCGATAGGGTGACGACCAGATGCCACACATGTTCTCTGATGCCAATCAGCGCGCTGATCGCGCCAAAGCACAGTACGATGGCGATACCGTTGAGCGCATTGCACATCAACCACCCCCACAGGCTGGACGGCCTGGAGAACATTTGTTCAAGTCTTAAAACCAATGATTGATTCACCCTGTGAATATTATGGCTGCATAAAGTGCTATTTAAATAACCGCACAGTGTTGACCAAAATCAATATTACTGGTGAGGATGGGAAATAAGTTAAAAAATGACTTAAATCAAATTGGCATAAATACGGTTAACCCGTCGATATTTTGTTTTTTATGCTTTAACACTTCGTGTCGTTAATATAAATGACTAACTTAATAACACCATGAACTCAGAAACATCCTAACGTATTTTTTATGAATGATGACTCAGCGTATTTTATCAGGTTATTGTGAGGGACTAAATAATCACGTGAAAAATTATATTAACCATTCATCCTGGTAGCCGAATAATAATCTGCGGTTGGAAAGGCGTTGGGGTGCACACGGCGATGCTTAAACCGTCTAATTGTCGGTCGGCAACAAACGGGCCCTCGCAACGGTTGCTGTCGACGTGGGCCATCTGCCAGACGCTGTCACCGCGCTGTTTGATGATAGCCTCTTTCCGGGTCCAGATTTGCCAGAAAAGGGCCAGTTGGTGCTCCGCTGGCGCGCTGGCAACTTGCCGTTGCTCAGTAGGGCTGAAAAGTGTCTCTACCAGCGCAGGCCAGTTTTTTCGGGGGCGGATGACTTCAATATCGCAACCGACATCCCCTTCATCGCTGAGGAATAGCGCAATATTATCGCCGCTATGGCTGAGGTTAAACCACAGCGGCGTGCCCGCCGTGAAGGCCGGTTTACCCTGCGCGCCGTAGACCATGTCCGGCAGCGGTGAAATCACCTGGTGCAGCATCACGCGTCCGGCCAGCCAATTCGCACGGTTGGGGCCGGTTGGTGCGCGCCTGGCGACAGCAGGCGGCAGCTCAGCGCCGCTTAGCTGCGATACGTAGCCGAGGAAAAGCTGGTACATGCTACGGCCAACGTCGAATGACGAGCGAGGTGTTGATGCCACCGAAAGCAAAGTTGTTGCTTTGCAGGAACTCGCACTCAAGCTGGCGCGCTTCGCCTATGATGTAATCCAGCACACCGCACTGCGCATCCGGCTGGCGTAAATTGAGCGTGGGGGCAAACCAGCCTTCACGCATCATCTGCAAACTCATCCATGCCTCCAGCGCACCGCAGGCCCCCAGGGTGTGGCCAAAGTAGCTTTTCAGCGATGAGATAGGCACGTTTTCGCCGTAAATGGCCGCCGTAGCCTGACTTTCAGCGATATCACCGCGATCGGTTGCCGTACCGTGCGCCGAAATATAACCAATATCCCGCGCGCTCAAGCCCGCCATTTTTAACGACTGTTCCATACAAATCTGCATCGTTTCACGCTGCGGCTGGGTAATATGCGCGGCGTCGCAGTTGGTGGCAAAACCAATAATCTCGCCGTAAATGGTCGCACCGCGCGCTTTGGCGTGCTCCAGTTCTTCGAGAATCAGCGTGCCTGCGCCCTCGCCAATCACCAAGCCGTCGCGCTGGACATCGAACGGGGCCGGCGTGGTTTTTGGTGCGTCGTTGCGCTGGCTGGTGGCGAACAGAGTATCAAATACCGCCGCTTCCGAAGGGCACAGCTCTTCTGCACCACCGGCGACCATTACCGTTTGATAGCCGTGGCGGATAGCTTCCCAGGCGTAACCAATGGCCTGGCTACCGGAAGTGCAGGCGCTGGAGGTGGGGATCACCCGTCCGCGTAGCCCAAAAAACAGCCCGGTATTCACCGCCGCGGTGTGCGGCATCATCTGCACGTAGGTGGTGCCGGTAATATTGCGGGTGTGTTTTTCGGTCAGCATGGTGGCGAACTCGCTGACCGAATCGGTACTGCCGGTAGAGGAGCCGTAGGCAATGCCGGTCTCGCCGCCGGTCAGCACCGGATCGTCAATCAGCCCGGCCTGCTCAAGCGCCAGCTCGGTTGCGCGGGTAGCAAGACGTGACACGCGGCCCATCGCGCGAATGCGCTTACGGGTGTAGTGAACCGGCAGAGTGAAGTCATCAATCGGTGCGGCGAGCAGGGTCTGTAACCCATCATAGATTTGCCATTCCGGCATCGCGCGCACCGCATTTTCGTACTGCAACAGTTTGGACGAGACTTCCTGCCAGCCGTTGCCAAAAGCGGTTACGCCACCCATGCCGGTAATCACCACGCGGCACGTCATAGCATCCCTCCATTGATGGAGATCACCTGACGCGTGACGTATCCCGCGATATCCGACATCAAATAGCTGGCAAGCCCGGCGACCTCTTGCGCTTGGCCCATGCGCTTCATCGGGATCATCGACATCGCTTCTTTGAACGCAGTCTCTTCCATCTCAATCATGCCGGTATCAATCAGCCCTGGAGCGATACAGTTGACGGTAATTTTGCGTTTTGCCAGCTCGATGGCCAATGCTTTAGTTGCGCCGATAATCCCGGCTTTCGCGGCGCTGTAGTTCACCTGGCCGCGGTTACCCATCACTCCCGACACGGAGGACAGAGTGATAATACGTCCTCCCCGCCGGGCGCTAATCATCGGCATCATGCACGGTTGAATCACGTTATAGAAGCTGTCGAGGTTGGTATGGATCACCGCATCCCAGTCATCGTCGCTGAGCGCAGGAAAGGCCGCATCGCGGGCGATCCCGGCGTTACTGACTACACCGTACCAGGCACCATGTTCGGCAAGATCGTTGTCCAGAACCTCGCGACACTGCGCGCGATTGGCCACGTCAAAGGCCAGCAGACGGCCTGCGCCGCCGGCGGCAATAATGGCGTCCAGCGTCTGCTGCGCGCCTTGCGCATCGCGGTGGTAATGTACGCCGACCGTAAAGCCGTCCGCTGCCAATTGCAGGGCGATAGCGCGACCAATGCCTTTACTGGCGCCGGTCACCAAAACTGAACGACTCATGCAGACACTCCTTGTTGAAATAGAGTATGAAGTTCTTCTGGGGTGGGCTGGAAAGTATTGATGCGCCCGCTGGCGAGCGGCGTTTGGCCCGACTCGATCGTACATTCAAAGCTGCCGAAGCGCGCATCCTGCATCAGCCGCTGGGTCGTGATGGTGAGTGTTGATCCGGCGGCAAAATGGCCGGCTTCACAGTGCAGATCGCGCGCGCTTAGCACCATGCCTAAGGCGATGTGCGTTTCACCACGCTGATGGCGGTGCCAGCCGGACCAAACGCCAACGGTCTGCGCCATCACTTCCAGCGCAAACCAGCCGGGCAGGTTGCCCTGGGCGTTGAGGAAGGGCGCCAGCACGCCGTTTGCCGATACCGTCACCCGACAGGTGGCGGCCTCATCGCTCACCTCAACCACCTCATCCAGCAGCATCATTGGTGCATCGTGCGGCAGATAGTCGCCGGGCGGTAAATAGGATTTCATCACACTCTCCCGAGCAAAATGCTGGCGTTGTTGCCGCCAAAAGCAAATGAATTGGATAGGATCACCGGACGGGCTAGCGGCTGCGGCGTGGTCAGAATCCCACAGCGCGGCAGCGTCTCATCCCACGGCGACTGGCTGAACTCCTGCGGTGGTAGCGGCAGATGGCGTTGCAGGATCAGCATACTGAGGGCCGCCTCGGTAATGCCGGCGGCTCCCAGCGTGTGGCCGGTCAGATGTTTGGTTGAGCTGCACGGCACCGTTTCGCCAAACAGCGCGTGCACCACGGCGGACTCAATCTGGTCGTTGAGCGATGTGGCGGTGCCGTGCAGATTAATATAGCCCACCTGCTGCGGAGCTATGTCCGCATCGCGCAGCGCTTGTTCAATGGCGCGGATGGCGCCTTCGCCCTGCGGATGCGGCGCGGAGATATGGTAAGCATCGCTCGACTCACCAACGCCCAGCAGCGCAATGGGCTGGGGTTCACGGGTCAATAGCATCAGCCCCGCCGCCTCACCGATGGTGATCCCCCGGCGGTCGCGGGCAAACGGCTGGCATAGCGTGGGGGAGAGCGATTCCAGGCTGTGGAAGCCATTAATCGGCATTCGGCTCAGCGTATCGGCACCGCCGACAATCGCCACGTCCGCCAGCCCCGCCTCAATCAAACGACGGCCGCTGATGATTGCCCGCGCGCTGGAAGAACAGGCGGTGGATAGGGTAAATGCCGGGCCGTCCAGCGCCAGCCATTGGCTGAGAAAACGCGATGGGTCGCCCAGCTCCTGCTGCGGATAGCGCCAGTCGATACTTGGGTGGCCATTTAGCGTCAGGTTTACGTGCTTATCGCCTTCGTCCAGCCCGGAGGTACTGGTGCCGAGCACTACCGCCACGCGATCGCGGCCAAAGCGCGCAATCGCGTCATCCACCTGCGGCTGTATTTGGGCCAACGCGACCATCAGTAGCTGATTATTGCGCGAACGATGGGCGCTAAACGCCTCAGGAATCGGCGGCAGATCGGCGTCCACGCCGCCAAATGTCGCCTGCGGCTGTCCCTGTAACCAACCTTCGCGCGGGCGCATACCCGGGGCGATACCGCGCGCCAGATTGGCGGCGATCTCGTCGGCACCGTTACCCAGGGCGTTAATCAGACCGACGGCGGAAATGTAGATCATCTCAGTCACCCAGATATTGAATGGTAATGTGGTATTTAAAGACCTGCTGCGCGATGGCGATAGGCAGGCGCTGGCCGTGGCGGTTCAGGTAGCTTATCTCTGTGACCAGTTTGCCACGGGGATTACGCAGTTCCCGCTTATCGCCGATGTCGGTCAGCGTCCAGCCTTTCGGCAACTGCGGTTGCCAGGCGTCGATCGGCCAGCGGCTCAGCATGACATCGGCTAGCACCTGGCTTGCCGGCGGTAGCTGCGGCATGATAACGGATTGCTCGCTGTGCAGGCCGTTGTCGTCATAGGTGACGAGAAACAGACGAATCCCGACCGACGACAGCCCAGCGAGGGTGACTTTCTGGCTATCGGCATTGAGCATCACTAACAGTGACTGGGTATTGCCGTTAAAGCGGCCGGTGAGGAGCTGCTGCGAACGGAAGGCCGGCGAAATGCCTGGAGCGGGTAAGGTAACCTGGGTACCCGGCTCCAGCCACGCCTGCGGGCGGGCGTCGCTGTCCGGCTGCGGGTGGCTGCACCCAGCCAGGAACAGCGTCAGAGCGATCATGGCCGCTTTGGATCGCAGAGGGTCACCGATGAAATGCGTTTTCAGCAGCCGGGAAATCAGTTTAATCATGGCGTTGTTTTCTCTTTTTACCGGGCATTGCCAGCGGCGACAGCAGGAAAGCGGTAAAAATACCGCTCACCAGTACGATGCCAAAGCTGCTGATGGCCTGCGTGGCGCTGAAGACCAGCATCCCAAGGGTCAACAGAGTGGTCAGCATGGCCAGCGTAATCGCCAGCATTGACGTTATCGGCGTGCCGCGAGGATTACTGAAGAATAGCGTGTAGTTAATGCCGATCCCCAATACCAGCACCAGCGCCAGCAGCGAGAACAGATTGACCGTATGGCCGCTGAGCGTCAGCGTCGCCAGACCGCAGCCGAGCGACAGTATCGACGGCACCAGACTCCTCAATCCGTCACGCCAGCCGAGCCGGACGATGGCGCCGCAGGCAATCACCGCCAGCGCCACGCCCAGCAGCCCGGTCAGCAGGTGGCGATAGAGGGCAAACAGGGCATTGAAGCTACTTTTTCTGTCAACCCAGGCGATGCCGGCGGAATGGCGCAGGCTCAACGTACCGAGCGCCGCGCTGTTTTGTACGCCGCTTACCGGCACGAGAACTGCGCTTTCGCCGTTGGCCTGGGTGAGCCACATTAGCCGCCAGCCTTCGCTGACCGGGCTGGCGAGCCACTCATCGACCGTGACCGGCATGGCGTTAAGATCGGCGTTAGCCGTCGTCACTCCCGCACGCTGGAGTGCGTTGATCACCGTGGGGGTGGCCTTTTGTAGCAGCGCTAAATCCTGCCGCTGGCGGGCAAGCGAATTGAGCGGCAGGGTGCGGTAGTCGGCAATCCATCCGTTGGCTTTCGCCTGTGCCAGCGCTGGAACAAACTGCTCCAGTCTTTCAAGCGTCTGCTGCGGCGATTGACCATAAACCACAAACCACTTCTGATCGACACTCTGTCCGGTGAGGGCAGTAATCGCCTTCTCCTGGGCCAGAATATCCTGCGGTAGCGCCTGTAGCTGAGCGATATCGTCATCAACCCGCAGCGTCATCACACCCGCCAGTGAAAACAGCGCCAGCGCCACCGGTAGGCCAATCGACAGCTTTTTATTGCGCCGCCATGCCGCCAGCCAGCGCAGCATTAGCCCCAACGCCGGCACCGGACGCACCGGCAGACCGCGGCACAGCCATGGATGCCAGAAAATCACCGTCAGGCAGGAGGCGCTAAGGCCCACTGCGGCGAACAGCGCCATCTGCCGAATACTGGGGAAGGGGGCGAGCATTAACAACAGGTAAGCGACTACGGTGGTTAATAGCGCCAGCAGCAGTGCGTGGCGGACTTTGGCGAGGCTTTGCCACGGGCTGCTTTCACCGCCGTGCACCATCCGCTCGGTCAGATAATAAAGCGTGTAGTCGGCGGAGATGCCGATAATGCTCATGCTCATGACCAGCGTCATCAGATGCAGTTCGCCGAACACCAGCAGGGTGACCACGGTGCCCGCCAGCGCGCCGACGCCGATGGACATCAGGCAGAGCAGCAGCGGTCGAAGCGAGCGAAATACGGCAACAATCAGCAGCAGTACGCCCAGCACGGTCACCGCGCCGAGGGTGGAGATGTCTTTTTTCGCCTGTTGGCTGGCGTAGTCGCTATAAAACGTCGTGCCGCGGGAGAGTAGCTGCGCCTGCGGAAAGCGAGCTTTTAACTCATTTTCCAGCGTACCGAGCGTGGTCACCAGCCGGTGCGTTTGCTGCATATCAAACGACTGCCCGGCCAGCTCGCCGTGGATCAGATACCAGTAGTTGCCCTCGGCATCCTGCGTCACCAGCCAGCCGTCCATCAGCCGCAGACGCTGGCCGCTTTTCGCCATCGCCAACTGTGCGCCGCGCGTCAGCATCAGCGGATCGTTTTGCAGCTCTTTGCCGCTTACGCCGGAGAAGGCCGAATAGAGCTGGGAAAGGACCCACTGCGCCTGCGCCTCGCCGCCATGCTCAAGCCGTGCGCGGGTATCGTTATCGATAAGGCCGTTACGGTGCTGCCAGAAGAAGGTACCCCACGCCTGTTGGCTTTCGGCATCCATTGGCCCTTTCACTTCCGCCAACAGTGTTGAATTCTGGAGTTGCGTGAGCCAGGCGCGGGCGACGGCGGGATCGGCTTTTTTACCGGGACTGACCAGCCACACCAACTGCCGGTCGAGCCGCTGCATAAAGCCATCGTTGAGCGCGGGCGGAATGGCGCCCAGCGTCTGTTTGGGCAGCATCGCCAGCACGCTGCTGTTGAGCCGCGCCTGCGGCAGCAGCGTCAGCAACATGCCCAGCAGCAGCAGACAGACGGCTCCCCATAGCAGTGCGGGGCGTTTACGGGGCGGCAAAACGTTGGCGTTCGTCATCGGTCAACTGTGTGGGCGTCAATTGGTGTTGGGAAAGCGCAATATCGGTGCGATCGCCCTGTTTGTCATTGAGCTGGATAGCGTCGAGATAGGTGCCCCCGGCTAAATCAATGGTGGCAAAAATCTTATCCAGCGGCGTAGTGATAGGCGTCAGGCGTAGCGTCCAGCGGCCTGCGTCGAGGTCGGCAAACTCGACGCGGAAGTTTTCTTCCAGCACTTTGCGGTCGGCCTGAAACAGCGCGCGCAGCAGATGGTTAAACTGGAACATCTGCGGGTTATTTTCAGCTGTGATGATTTGCGGCGGCTGGCCGTTAATGGCCTGCACCATACGCTTATCATCGAGCAGCAGTTGCATCGGGAATGGCGACGTTTGATCCCACAGCAGCCCCCGATCGCGGGCGATCAGCATATTGCCCTCAGAACGCAGCGGCTGCGGCAGATCTTTTATCGTGCGGGTTTGCGTGAAGTGCGCGCGCACCACCGGCTGTTCGGCAAAGCGCTGTTGCAGAGCATCCAGCGTCAGGGCGTTGACCAGAGGGCTTATCAGCAGCGCCAGTAGCGGCAGGAATTTCATGGTGTGACTCCCATACGTTCAAACAGCACCGGCGGGCTGACGAAGCACAGTTCGTGACTGTGTTCTTCGACCGCCACCTGAATGGTGTAGCCGGTGGTGGTGCGCTGGCCGCTTTCGACATCAAATATTTCATAGCCGATACGCAGACGGTTTTCATATTCTTCCACCCTGGCACGTACGCGGATGCGTTGTTCAAAGGTCAGTGCATGGCGATATTTCACCCGGGTATCGACCACCGGCCACAAATAGCCGGAGGCATTCATCTGACGATAGCCGTAGTCAAACTGATTGAGCAGCGCTTCGCGGGCAATCTCGAAATAGCGGAAATAGTTGCCGTGCCACACCACGCCCATCATATCGATGTCGTGGAAGGCGATAGACAGCTCGATTTCAGCCGTAAAACGGGGATCGTTAAGCACCCTCTACTCCTTGTCTTTGGTATCCGGCAGCCGCCAGAAATCGAAAAAGTTAAACCAGTCGAGCGGCGAACGCAGGGCGTAATGCTCAAGGCGTTCGGCATAGCGATCGATGGTCTGCTGTAGCGTCTGCTGCCGGTCGGCGCGCGGGAGCAGCAGCGGATCGGCAAAGGGCTCGCAGTAAATCCGTAATTTTCCCTGCTGGCGGAGCGCAAACAGCAGATCCACCGGGCAGCGTAGCAGCGAGGCGAGAATAAACGGCCCCTGCGGGAAAGGGGCGTCCTGGCCCATAAAGCGGCTCCAGCAGACGCGCCATTCGCCGCCGCGCTGCGGGTTGACGGCGATACGGTCGCCGACGATGGCAATCCACTCGCCGCGGTCGATTTTCTCTTTAAGCAAAATGGCGGTATCCGGGCCGATGTCGGTGACCGGCAGCAGATTGAGCCCAGCCTGCGGTGCCATCTCCTGCATGATGTGCTTAAAACGTTGGGCGTTATCGCTAAACACCAGGGCGTTGATGGTTTTGCTGCCCGCACGCTGGGCCAGCGCACGGCATACTTCGACATCGCCGAGGTGCGAAACCAACAGCAGTTTGCCACGCGGAGACGCCACGTCGAGCGCCGCTTCGGCGTCAGGCGCAAAGACAACATCGCGGCCAAACTGTAGCTCACCGCGCCAGCCGGCAATTTTATCGAGCATCGCCTCGCCAAATCGCAGGAAATGGCGATAGCTGGAGAGGTTCGCCGGGATCGGTTGCTGGTGCGCCAAAAGCTCGGTGCGCACGCGGGCTATCCAGTTCTGCGACGCCCGACGCGCGTCGGACGCCGTCAGCCAATACACGGCAATCACCGGATAAAGCAGCGCGGAAAAGGCTCGTCGGCCCAGCATGCGCCAGACCCAGAGCATTAAACGCATGCCCCACAGCCCTTTGACCTCATGCTGGCGCGCCCAATGCGTGGCGGAGCGTCGGAACAGCAGTTGGGGCACGCGCGGCAGCATGCCGAAAAACAGCCGGGTGTGCATCCAGGAGATGCGCAGGTTGTCTTTGAGCGCATCGAAATGCGACAGCCCATCCGCTGGGTAGGTGACGCGGGTTGGGATAAAGTAGCTGTCGTTACCCTGCCAGTAGAGACGCACCATGACTTCGGTGTCAAAGTCCATGCGTTTCCCCAGCGGGACCTGCTCGGCCAGCGCCAGCGTTGGTGCCAGCGGATAGACGCGAAAACCGCACATGCTGTCTTTAAGCGTCAGCGACAGCGTTTCAATCCACACCCAAATGTGGGTGACCCAGCGTCCGTATAAGCGAGCGCGGGGAATCGAATCATCATAAATAGGTTGTCCCGAAATTAACGCCGTCGGGTGTCGCTTCGCCTCGGCCAGCAGTTTGGGGATATCTTCAATTGCGTGCTGGCCATCGGCGTCCACCTGCACGGCGTGGCTGAAACCGGCCTCTGCCGCCGCCCGTAATCCGCAAACCACGGCGGCCCCTTTGCCGGCGTTCTCCGGCAGGCGAATTAAGGTCAGGTGGGCGTTTTCTGCCGCCAGTCGGGCGAGGGTTTGCTGGGTGTCGGCATCGCTGCCATCGTCAACCACGATACAGGGCAGATGAAAAGGGCGCAGACGAGCGAGCACGTCCGCCATCATTGCGCCGTGGTTATAGCAGGGGATCAGTACGCAGGGGTAAAAGGTCAGCGACATAGGGCAATCTTACCGCTGCTGGCGACGTGTCGCACATCGCCGTCGTGGCGCTGGTAGCTAAAGCTCAGCTGTTGCCGGGTTTCCTGCCACTCCAGACTGAGCGTGATGACAGCGCCCGGCAGCAGCGGAGACTGAAACTTGACGTTTTTCAGGCTGACAAACCGCCAGCCGGGGGCGAGGATGCTGGCATAGTGCATGACCCAGTCGATCTGCGCTACGCCGGGCAGCAGCGGTTGCACGGCGAAATGCCCGCGAAACCACGGCAGAGCAGGATCGAGATGCAGGACCACCTCGAGTTGCTGCGGTGACGTTTGGCGGCGCTCAAGTTCAGCGGGTTTCATCAAACAACTCCTGTAATTGCGCATTAACGCGCTTATTCATACCGTTCACCGGGATTGCATCCACCACGCGCCAGTAGCGGGGGACCGCGACCGGCTCCAGCCACGCGCGCAGCGCCTTACGCCACGCCAGTTCCTGTCCTTTTCCCCAGCGTTCACGGTGGCTATCGTCCAGTACCAGCACCACGCCTACGCTTTGACGGCCGCTGCGGATAATGGGCAGCGCCGCTGCCTCACGTACGCCTTCAAGCCTCAGTAGTCGTTGCTCCACTTCGCACAGCGAGACGCGTTTTTCTTCTATTTTGACGATGCGGTCGCGGCGCCCCAATAATCTGAACTGGCCATTGGTGAGGATATCGAGATTATCTTCGAGCAACAGGCCGCCATTATCGGTAATCAACGGCGAAAACAGACGACATTCTCGATCCTCCCGGCAGAGCGTAACGTCGGGGAACGGTTGCCATGCCGCATCCTGCTGTGAATGCGAACGCCAGGCGATCACTCCGGTTTCGCTACTGCCGTAGATCTCGTCCGGCCACACCCGTAATCCTGCGGCGGCCTGCGCAGCAAGCGGGTCATCCAGTGCGCCACCGGCGCTAATGATGGCGGCAATGGGCGGCGGCGTGAGGCGATTATCAAGGCGTTTTAAAAACGCCGGGCTGCTGATAAACGCATAGCGATGCCGGTGGTCAAGCGCACTGAGCTGCTCGGCAAACCCAATGACATCGGCGTGCAGCGGTAGCCCTAGCGCCATCGGCAGCATAATGCGAAACGTCAGGCCATACAGATGTTGATGGGTGACGGAACCGACCACCCGGCAGCCGCGTAGGCGCTCGGCAAAATGCATGGCCAGCAGCGCCGCTTCATCGTCGAGCTGGGCCAGCGTTTTAATCACCCGCTTTGGTGCACCGGTGGAGCCTGAGGTATAGAGCTCAACGGTGGCATTGGGCCGTAGCGGCGGAACGTCGCGGGGGGCCGCGAGCGAATCGACGGTTGTCTCTGGCCCAAACTTTGCCAGCGCGTCATCGTTTAATATGCCGTCGAATAGCGTCTGCTGTTCAATTAATAACGCTGCGCGGCTGTGTCCGGGCAGTACCGGCGTTTTACCAGCATGCAGCGTGGCTAACAGCGCGACAATAAACCGATAGCTGTTGTCAATGCACAGCGCCCAGCGCTCCCCCTGTTGCCGTTGCAGGTAGGGAAGCAGCGCCGCGACATCGTGACGTAGCTGGCCTAGCGTCCAGCGCTGGTCGGCGAGCCATGCAATCGGCGTGTCGGCGGGGCGCGGGGCGGTGAGCCACTCGGCGAGCCTCAGCGGCGGCGTCATGGAACCTCCCGTTTTTTCATCCGCTGGCGCACCAGCCACTCACCGGCCATTAAGCTGCCCATCAGCAGATAAGCAATCATGCCATTCCACGCGGTCCACAGCGCCATATCCCCGTGCAGCGCGGTCAATAGCGCAATGCTGCCGTTGATAATGAAAAACAGGCACCAGACCTGGGTGACGCGGCGAGTGTAGCGCACGCCCGCAGGCGATAGCGCTGGTTCACGCAGGCGCGCGATGCGTTCAACCAGCGGCATGGCGGACCACAGCGAGCCGCCAAAGGCCGCCAGCATGACCGCGTTGACCGCCACCGGATAGAACAACAGCAGTTGGTGCGTTTTCAGCAGGGCGCTGGCGGCGCACAGCGTTAACCCGATTGCCGCCACAAGCTGTATCACCCCGCGCAGCGGCCCGCTCTGACGGCGAGCCTGCACCAGACGCCCTAACAGCAGCAGCGCTATCAGCGGCAGCAGCCAGCGCAGGCCGTTATGCGCCAGCCCAAACCAGATGACAAATGGCCAGGCCAGCAGCAGTAATCCTGTCAGCAGCGATAACAGCGGTCGCGAGCGTACGCTCGACACGGTGGGTTAGCCTTCTTTAAACAGACGTTCGACCGCATCCACCACGTCTTGCACGGTGCGCACGGCCTTAAACTCTTCCGGTTTGATTTTATTACCGGTTTTCTTTTGCAGATGGACAATCATGTCGATGGCATCGATGCTGTCCAGCTCCAGGTCTTCATACAGACGCGCGTCGGGGCGAATATCCTCTGGGTCGAGTTCAAACAGCTTGACCAGCAGCGTAGAGACTTCTTCATAAATGGCGTTTTTATCGGTCATGATAGCGCTCCTCAGGCTTGCTGTGCGTGAATATAGGCAGCGAGTGTGGCGACAGAGAAGAAGTGCTGACGCATCTCTTCGCTCTCGGACGACAGTACGATGCCGTAGCGGTTTTTCACCGCCAGCCCCAGCTCCAGCGCATCGATAGAGTCAAGCCCCAGACCGTCGCCAAACAGCGGCGCGTCGGTATCGATATCGTCGGCGGACATTTCATCCAGATTCAACGTGGTGATGATGAGATTTTTTATTTCAAGATAGAGCGCTTGCATCATTTATTCCTGTGCCAGGCGTAGTACCTGATTGTAATTGATGCAAAAGATGCCGGTTAAGCTGCCTTGCCGCCAGCGCCGGTTCCTGTGTTTTTGCATCGTAAAATTGGTCAATCTTCACCCGCTCGCCTACCGTGACGGTAAAGCGAGGCTTGGTTGGTGGCGCGTTGTACCAATTGCTCTGTTTACCCAGCATATGTTCGGTACAGCGGATGACCACCAGTCGTAAATCACTACCGCAGCGCACGGCAATATTGGCCGCACCGCGCTGTAGCGTCATTTTTTCCCCGGGAAGGGTACGGGTCCCTTCGGGAAAAATCAAAATCGTATCGCCCTGCTGCAGGCGCTGACGGCAGGCGGGCAGCAGTTTTTCCGCCTGATCGTTAATCAGATAGTCCGCTGAGCGGATAACGCCGCTGAGGAACGGATTGCGCAGGAGTGCGCTTTTCACCATGCAGTCGGTTTCCGGCATTACCGATGCCAGCATCACGTAATCAATCAGGCTGGGATGGTTGGCAACCACCAGACATCCGCGCTCCTGGCCTAAAATCGCCTGACCTTCAATACGGTAATCAAGCACGCCGACGCCTTTCACTACCGCCAAAAAAAGGCGGAAGCTGGCGGAGATGGAGCGCCTGGCCAGTTTGCGGCGACGCTGTTTGTTGCGTACCGCGACCAGCAGCAGATTAAACCACACCACGGACAGCAGCAGCCCGCCAAGGCCAAACAGCGCAAAGCAAACGCCGGTCATCGCCGCGCGCCACAGGCGATTTACTTGGGTAAAGAAACCCGTCATGTCCGCTGCCAGCGCCAGGCGAGTCGCTCGCCGGCAAGGGTAAAGTCCGGCGCATCCTGAAGGTAGTGCTGTAAGAATTGCAGACTTTGCGGCAGCGCCGCGTCGGGGGAGCGAGCCGCCTGCGGCTGGGTTTCGCACCGCAGGTCATGGCCGGCTTCAATCACCAGCGCCACGGCATAGGCCCAGGTGGGCATCGTGGGGGGCAGATATGGCTGGTAAAACGCGGGTAGCGCACCGTCGAAATCCACCATCAGTATCCGCTGGTAACCGGCCTGGAGCAGGCACATCACCTCGCACAGCCCTTGCTGAAACGTCTCCTGACCGGCGGACAGCGAAGAGGACACGATCGGCTGGCGGGTCGCAATGGTTAGATTACCGACCGCAGAATTATGTACCGACAGGGCAAAATCAGTGGGGGAGAGCGCCTGCCCGGTTGCCAGCGCATGCAGAATACGGTAATTACGCTCCAGCTCGCCGTGGCGGCTGGTATAGAGGACCGCATCAATCTGATGACGGCGCAGCATAGCCATTCCACACTCCACCGCCAGCTTGCTGCCGGAGCTCAGGCGGCGGGCGGTCATCATCGGCAATTCGCAAAGCGTCGCTTGCGGCGCGAGGGGATCGATGGCGTGCGGCTGCCGTGACCATGCCAGCCACTGCGCCGTGTCGCTTAATCCTGGGGCCATTGCCTGCCAGTCGAGAATGTTGAGGGCAAATTTCATCAATGTGCGTGAGTCATCTACGGGTAAATGATGGCGTTAATACGCTAATTCTTATTTTTTCTTATGATATATCAATTAAGTACGCTCAGGATATTCACCTTATGGCGTAGTGCAATGAAATTATCCAGGAATGAACTTATTACCTGATGCTGGCCTTAGCGGTGCGGTGGCAGCCATTGCCTAAAATTTTAGAGTACTGCAGCGATTTTAGCGGCAAATCGACCGCGATCTATCGCCAGTTATCCGATATTCAGCGGTACATCATACCGTGTTGTGGTCAGGGCTGCGAATGACGAGGGAAGGCGAAGGGAATCACCGGGCCAGCGATGGCCCGGTTAGGGCATTGAATTATTTTGCCGGGGTGTAGCTCAGGATCACCTTATCATCCGGAATATCGGTGAAACGGGCGATCAGGGTGTGATAATCCGCCAGCGGATCGATGTCTTTAAATTGTGTCGGGTAGAAAATCTTACTCAACATTTCAATGGCGATAATATTGTACGGATTATTGTAGAAATGGTGATACAGCGCGCCGGTATGCCCGGCAACTACCGCCGGAATGCTGCTGACGCCCTGACGGGCCAGCAGGGCGTTAAAGGCTTGCGCGACATCAGCCTGGTCAACGTTATAGCCGAACGGAATAATCGCCGTGCCTTTACCCGGGCGTTTTGAACCGGTCATCAGGTAGTAGTCCGGATTCATGGTGATGATCTTCTCCACCGACACGTTGCCGGTCGCCCCTGGCAGCAGCTGTGAGCCAATATTCTCGCCGCCTGCGGCTTCCACCAGCCCGCCCCAACCGTTGCGAGCATGGGTGAAGCAGCAGCCGTTATCCAGCCCGGCGACCCCGGCAATCGGTTCAATAAAGACCAGCGGTTTTTTCTTCACCTCAGCCACGCGTTGATGCAGCAAATCCAAGCGCTGCTGGTAGAAATCGAGATAGGCCTGCGCGCGTGCGCTCTGTCCGAGCACTTTCCCCAGCATCGCGATGCTTGGGCGGGTATTTTCCACCGGATGCAGTTCATAATCGACAAACACCACCGGCACATGCAGCGCTTCCAGCTTGGCTAACACGCCGCTTTGCGTCAGCGAAGGTTTGGCGCGCAGTTGGGCAATCATCAGGTCCGGATGGCGGGAGAGAATCGTTTCCAGATCGACGTTGCCCTGATCGGAAAACTTCATGTCGAGGATCTTATCCGCTTCGGGCCATTTGCGTTTCAGCACGTTCCAGGTTTCGCTGTCCTGCTTCTTCGGCAGATTGTTCCACGCCACCACTTTGGCGAACGGATTTTCGCGCTCCAGCACCGCCAGCGTCAGAATATCGCGGCCATCCTGCAAAATGATGCGCTGCGGTTCCTGCGCAATGGTCACCGTACGGTTATCAAGATCCGTTACCGTCACCGGCCAGTTTTGCGCCAGCGCCAGCAGCGGCGAGAGCAGCAGGGCAGCCCCCAGTATTGCCTTTTTCATCGTCATGTTTCCCCGTGTTGCATTTATTGTTATGTCGTTAAACCATCGACCACCACGTGGGGCAGCCCTTGTGAACAGCGTTCGACCCGGCCGCGTACGCCGTAGACTGTCGCCAGATTCTGCGGTGAAACCACCGTGCCCGGTTCGCCGCTTGCCACCAGCGCGCCGTCTTTAAGCATCACCGCGTACTGGGCGTGCCGCAGCGCAATGTTGATATCGTGGATCACCACCACGGTGACGATATTGCGCAGCCGGGTTTCGCGGGCGACGATATCCATCACGTGGAATTGGTAGTTGAGATCGAGTGCGCTCAGCGGTTCATCGAGCAGCAGCAGCGCCGGCTGGCGAATCAGCGATTGGGCCAGGCCAATCAACTGTTTTTGGCCGCCGGAAAGCTGGTCGAGATAGTGCATCGCCAGATGGGCGACGCCGAGTTTCTCAAGGATGGCGTAGGCTTCAGCTTCGACGTTGTCGCCGCTATGGCCGCTGGCGCGACGCGCCACCACCACCGATTCCAGCGCGTGCAGATGAACGCCCGCCGGCAGCGACTGCGGCAGGTACACCACTTTTTGCGCCCGCCTGGCCGACGGCAGGGCGCTCAGCTCTTCGCCGTTGAGATGGATGGACCCCTGCGCCGGGTTAAGATCCGCCAGCGCCCGCAGCAGCGTGGACTTCCCGGAACCGTTTGGCCCCAGCAGCGCGGTGATTTGCCCGCGCGGCAGCGTTGGCGTAGTGAGGCCAGCGATAATCTTTTTGTGTCGATAGCCGGTGTGCAGCGCGTCAATAATCAGTCCGTCCATTACAGCGTCCCCCGATGGCGAATAATAATGCTCAGGAAGAACGGCACGCCGACCAGCGAGGTCACTATGCCAACCGGAATGATCACGCCGGGAACGATATTTTTCGACACCACCGATGCCAGCGACAATACCAGCGCGCCGATCAGCATGCTGCCCGGCAGATAAAAGCGGTGATCTTCACCGAACATCATGCGAGAAATGTGCGGCGCCACGAGGCCGATAAAACCGATAGGGCCGACGAAGGCGACGGTGAGCGCGGATATAATGCTGATCCGCAGCAATGAGGCCAGGCGCAGTTGGCGTACGTTAATGCCAAAGCTGACGGCACGGTCTTCGCCCAGGCGCAGCGCGGTGAGCTTCCACGCGCTTCTTAATGACAGCGGCACGATAATCAGCAGCGCTAGCGCCAGAATGGCCAGCTTGTCCCAGGAGGCGCGCGCGAGGCTGCCCATGGTCCAAAACACCAGACCCTGAAGGGTGTCTTCGCTGGCGACGAACTGCAAAATGGAGATCAGGGCGTTAAAGGTAAAGACCAGCGCAATACCGAACAGCACCACGCCGGAGGTGGCGACCCGCGTCCAGCGGCTGATGCCGTCGAGAATGAAACAGGCCATCAGCGCAAAGATGAAGGCGTTCACTGAGATAAACCACTGGTCCGGCACGCCGGGAATACCCAAACCCAGAATGATGGCTAACGCGGCGCCGAATGAGGCGGCAGACGAGACACCGAGGGTAAACGGGCTGGCCAGCGGATTGTTAAGGATGGTCTGCATCTCGGCACCCGCGAGGCCCAGCGCCAGGCCGACCATAATGGCCATCAGCGCGAAGGGCAGCCGTAAATCCCAGACGATCACCCGAATACCGGCGTCGGCGGTATCGGCGTGAAACAGGGTTTGCCATAGCGTAGAGACGGAAATACCCGAGGGCCCGAGGGTAAAATCAAGCAGCAGGGAGCAGACAATGCACAGCAGGACAATACCGGCGAGCAGATAACGTTGCATCACGACCCGGCGATAGCGGCGGGCAATCGCCTGGGCGTCAGATTCAACGCTGGCGGCAAGGCTGGAATTCATTGGATAACCTTATGGAACACGGCAAAGTCAAAAGACCTCCCGCCCGTCCCGTGGCGAAAACTGCAAGATATCCAATATCCTGGAGAGAGCTGGCGACGATATAAAAATTGATAATGCTTATCAATTCAATACTAGAACTATTAGCGTTCCATTGATTATTCGTTTAAGTCATTGACGGCAGCGGCGAGAGGCAGTCGCCGTCCGCCGCCGTTTGACGCTATCGTCGAATCACCACCAGCAGGCCGCAGACTACCAGCCCGGTGCCCAGCAATTGCTCAACCGACAGCGGTTCGTTGAGCAGCCACCAGCTAAACAGGATGGTCAGAATCGGCCCAATCAGGCCAATCAGCACCGCCTTTGCCGCCCCGATGCGCGCAATGGCGGAAGAGAGCCAAAAAATCGGCATCACCGTGGAGAATACCGCCATGCCAGCGCTGTAGGCGTAGATTTGCCACGGTAAATGCAGTGCCGTCAGCGGTCGCGTGGAGAAAAAGTGGATCTGGGTGGCGATAATCGATACCAGCAGCGCCAGCACAGAGAAGCGAATGGCACCCATGCGGCCAATTGCCACTTCTGCCCCGGCGCTGTAAATGGCATAGGTGATAGCACAGCCAAACACCAGCGAACCGCCGAGCACCACCGCGCGGGTGTCGGTGGTGAAGCCCAGATCGTGCACAAAAGCTATCAGGATCCCGCCGTAGGAGAGCAGCATTGCCAGCAGCAGTTTTTTCTCAAACGCTTTGCCGAGGAAAAAGACGCCAATCAGGATGGTTAGCATCGGATAGGTAAACAGGATCAGCCGCTCCAGCCCGGCGGTAATGTACTGTAAGCCCATGAAATCGAGCATTGCCGAGGCGTAATATCCCGCCACGCCGAGGACGATAAGCAGCCCATAGTCGCGGCGGTGCAGTGCCCTGGCGTGACGCAAAACCGGCAGCGCGGTGAGCGCAATCAGCGGTAGCGACATCGACATGCGCAGCATGAGCAGCGTGACCGGATCAACCGGGGCCACCTGATAGGCCAGCTTGACGAAAATGGCTTTGAACGAGAATCCAAACGCAGCCAGCACCGC
This sequence comes from Kluyvera cryocrescens NBRC 102467, assembly GCF_001571285.1. Lineage (GTDB taxonomy): Bacteria > Pseudomonadota > Gammaproteobacteria > Enterobacterales > Enterobacteriaceae > Kluyvera > Kluyvera cryocrescens. The sequence goes on from NZ_BCTM01000004.1 coordinate 83,130, forward strand.
CAGCGAAAAGCCCGCCATTTGCGAAGAGAGCTTGAGCCTCATGCCACGCGTGCCTGCAGTTCGTTGATTTTCTGCCACATCGCCAGCGGGTTTGAATACATTGGGAAATGGCCGCAGTGGGGGATCTCCGCCAATGTCACGCCGCGCCGTTCAATCTCGGCCAGATAGCTCAGGGTGTTGTTCTGCTCGCCGTACATAAACATCGTCGGGCAAGGCAGATTGAGGAATTTAGCCATCAGCTCGCCGCGATCGGAATAGTCGACCATCGAGGTGAAAATCGGCCGTACCGCCGCTGCCCGTACTTTATGCCGCAGGCTGGCGGCGTACAGAGCGCTGGCCCAGGCCGGAGAACGGTGGGTGCGGGCGATAAACGCGGCAAAGAACTGTTCGTCGTCGCCATCGGGATAATTGATGGCCTGACGGCTTAAAAAACAGTCTTCCGGCGCAATATTGCCTTCGATATCAACAAAGCTCAGCACCCGCTCGGGATGGGCGTGCGCCAGCATCAGCGCGGTGAGCCCGCCCATCGAATGGCCAACCAGATGAAAACGGGCGAAGCCGAGCTTATCGATCATCGCCAGCGCCGTGTCTACCAGCAGCGGGATAGATATTTTCTTCAAATCATTACAGCGGGTTTCGCCGCACCCCGGCGCATCGTAGGCCAGGAACGGTCTGTCATTGAAGGCAGCGTGGCGCACGATATCGGCGTAGTCCTCCTTGGTGGAACCGAAACCGTGGAGAAAAACGATAGGCTCGCGCGTACCGGTACGATGAATGGCGGCAACCTCAATCTCGGTTCCCCGCACCGTAATGGCCAGGTGCTGGCGCTGAAATTCGCAGGACATAAAAAAACTCAATCGATGGACTCAGAAGCGGCGATCTTCGCCTGACCTATTTGATATGTAAAATCGTATTAAGATAACGGTCTGATATATTTTTAATATCGATTGACGTTATGATCTCGTCGGCATCGGTTAACTCAGAGGGCGCGAAGGCCATGATCAATTTCCGTATTATTCGCCACATGTGGCTGTTTCTCGCCGTTGCGGAGGAGAAACACTTTGGCCGGGCGGCGAAAAAGCTTGGCATGACTCAGCCGCCGCTGACCCAGCAAATTCAGGTGCTGGAGCAGTCGCTCAAGGTCCAGCTTTTTGATCGTTCAAAGCGTAATGTTCAACTCACCCCGGTGGGGCTGGCGATTTTGCCCGCCGTTAAGCGTTTTGCTGAACAGGTCGAGCGGCTGGAGCTGGCGGTGAATGAAGCGGTCGCCGGACATACCGGCATGCTGACCATCGGGGCTATCAGCACCGCAATGCTTGATGTTTTGCCGCCGCTGCTCGATGGCATGAAGGCGCAGTACCCGGAGATTGTGATATCGATTAAAGAGATCGACAGCGCGGAGGCGATCCCGGCGCTGCAAAATGGCGAAATCGATCTCGCCTTTGCCCGCCTGACCGGCGAGATGGGCGAGGGGATAGCGCTGCTGCCGCTTGCCAGCGCCGAGCTGGTGGTGGCGTTGCCGCGGCATCACCGGCTGGCCGGTGCCTCACGTATTGCCATTCGTGAGCTGATGCACGAAGCGTGGGTGATGTTTTCTCGTCACCTTAGCCCGGTCTATTTCGACAGCATTACCGCCGCCTGCCGCAGCGAAGGCTTTTCGCCGCGCATTATTCACAGCGCCCGCTCGGTGGCGTCGCAGATTGCTTTCGTTGGCTGCGGCCAGGGCATTGCACTGGTGCCGGACTCACTAGAGCGCCTTTCGCCGGCCAACGTGGTGACCGTCCCGCTTGATAACCCCATTGAGGTGGTGACCACCGCAGCGGCCTGGTCATTACAGCGTAATAACCCTTTAGTTGATAAGTTTATTGCGCTGATTCCGCCGTCTGCGCAAGTGTGACCGCGCCCGCTAAACAGGATGGGATGCCGGTTTTGTCCTGTTTAATGTCATCTCTGTCCGTTGATTCACAGCCGCATCCAGCTTGATATGAGGCATTCGGATTTTCCGAGTGCAACTGTCTGGAGGATGTGAGAGATGAGCCATCAAATTACCCTTCGTTTTGAAGACGGCGTTACGCAGCAGATAGACTGCCGCGCCGGTGAGTCTGTAGCCAGTGCCGCGCTGCGGGCCAAAGTTGCCATTCCGCTCGATTGTCGTGACGGGGTATGCGGCACCTGTAAAGCGACCTGTCGGTCCGGAGACTATCAGCTTGGTGACTATGTGGATGACGCGCTGTCGCCCGAAGAGGCGGAGGCGGGGCGCGTTCTGACCTGCCAGATGCATCCATCCAGCGATTGCGTGGTGGACATTGCCGCCGCGTCAACCGGCGCGAGCGTCCGCGACTATCATGGCCAGCTCACCGAGAGCAGGGCGCTGTCGCCGACTACCCTCACGTTCTCCATTGCGCTCGATGATCGGGATGCGCTGGCCTTTCTGCCTGGTCAGTACGTCAACGTGCAGGTGCCGGGGACGCAGGAAACCCGCTCCTATTCGTTTAGCTCCGGCCCATCGGCCCGCAGGGTCAGCTTTGTGGTACGCAATGTGCCGCAGGGGCTGATGTCTCGCTATTTAACGACGCAAGCCAAAGTCGGGGATGCGCTTCGCTTGCGTGGCCCAATGGGCAGCTTCTATCTGCGCCCGCTGGAACGCCCGGCGCTGTTTTTGGCCGGTGGAACCGGTCTGGCACCGTTTCTCTCGATGCTGGATACGCTCGCGGAAGCGGGGGGACCCGCGCATCCGGTCCAGCTTATCTTTGGCGTGACCCGCGATGAAGATCTCGTGGCGCGAGAGACGCTTGACGACTACGCCCGCCGGTTGCCGAATTTCCGCTATCTGTGCACCGTAGCCGACCCGCAGAGCGTCTATCCGCACAAGGGCTACGTGACCCAGCATATTGATGCTGCCCAGCTTAACGGCGGCGATGTTGATGTGTATCTCTGTGGCCCGCCGCCGATGGTGGATGCGGTGCGCGATTATCTTCAGGCGCAGGGGCTGACGCCGCGCAATTTTTACTATGAGAAATTTGCCGGCAGCAGCGTTGCACCTCCCTCGCCGGCCGAAAAGCCGCTGGCTCCGCTGGATGTGGACAACGCATTCGACCTGCGGCTGGCTTTGGAGCTTGGGGCGGTCCAACTGACGATGGGGCGGCTTTCCGGCGAGCAGTTGACCACTTTCCGCCGGCTGGCGGAGGCCACAGCGGCATTTGTCTCCGGGCGGCGTTTTGTGGATGTGATGCGTTACGCCGAGGCTAACCACGCTTTCCATATGTTCCTGATTGAAGCCACCCAAAATGCCCAGATGATCGCGCTCTACAGCAAGCTGGCGGTGCAGGAGTATATTCATCGCGCGCTGACCGCCAGCGTGGAAATCGTTGGTGATATCGTCCAGCAGCATCGGGATCTGGTGGCGGCGTTTGAATATGGCTGTCTGAACACCGCCCGTGATGTGCTGGTTCAGCATGCCCAACATTCGCGCACCACCATGAGCCGAGCGCTGGCACAGGCTTCAACGCCCGTCGTCGTTGAGCCGGCGGCGACCGTTAGTGCGATGGCCGTGGACGATGAGGACGATCGTTCTCGCTGCCCGTTTCACGCCATGATGCCGCCTGCGCTGCCACCGTATTCTCATGAACTCAGTTGGCCGCCGGAGCTTGAGCCTTTCAAAGTGGTTGATGACGGTTCACAGGGCGACCCATACGAACACTACCGCTGGATGCGCGAGCATGCGCCGGTGCTGCGCTGCCAGTCCGCGACCACCGACGTCTGGTTCCTTTCGCGTTACGACGATGTATATCAGGCCATCCGCAACCCGAAACTGTTTTCATCAGAGGTGGTTAGCCCGCCGCCGCTGACCTTCCTGACGCTGTTTGATGCGCCGGGACATACCCGCCTGCGCAAGGTGGCGCAGCCATCGTTTATGCCGCTGTCGCTGGAGCCGTTTATTCCGCAAATCGAACGGCGCGCCGAGGCGCTGCTGGAGCGGATGCTGGACAACGGCGGCGGCGATGTGGTCGACGATTTCGCCATTCCGCTGAGTATCGCCACCATTTCGGCGATGATCGACGTGCCGGATGAAGACGAAGAGAAGATGAAGTTCTGGTCGGATGAAACCTTCAGCTACTTCGGCCGCCTGGCGCGTAACGCCCCCGGTACCGGCACCGATGAACAAAGCGCGATGGCCTTCTTTGCGTACCTGAAAGAGGCGATGGAACGGCTTTATCTGAGCAACAGCCAGTCCATCGGCGGCCATATTGCCCGTATGTGGAAGCAGGGGCTGCTGTCGGAAAAAGAGGCCAAAGAGCTGTGCGCCTTTGTGTTTATTGCCGGACACGACACCACCACCATTCTGGTCGCTAACGCGTTTCGCATGTTTGCTGAGCAGCCGGCGCTGGTGGCGCGTCTGCATCACAATCTGGACGACGCCGACAACTTTGTTGAAGAGGTGGCGCGCTATCGCGGCACCGTTCAGCGCGTCAGCCGTATCACAACCGAAGCAACCACCGTTTCCGGAGTGACCATTCCAAAAGGGGCGATGGTACGCCTGCTGCTGTCGGCGGCGAATCGCGATAGTCGCCGGTTCACCAACGGCGAAACCTTTGACATCGACCGCGATACCAGCGGGCATCTGGGGTTTGGTAACGGTATGCATAAGTGCCTGGGCCAACCGCTGGCTAAGCTGGAAACGCTGATTGCCGCGAAGCTCGTGGCGCAAAAGGTCGGCGAGATTAGCCTCGATCCGACGCGACCGATTGAGTACGTTCGTGGCAACAACCTCACCAACTCCGGTCCGCAGCATCTGTATGTCCGTATGACCCGGCGGAGCGGTTAAGGGGAGGGCCGCAGGCGGCCCTGTTCCTGCTGACGATATTCGGTTGGGCGCATCCCGGTTTGTTTGCGGAAGAAACGGCCAAAGTAGGCTTCATCGCGAAAACCCAGTTCGCGGGCAATTTGCTTGATGCTGAACGACGAATAGCCCAATAGGCGCTTGGCCTCGTGGACGGCGCGGCGATCGATCGCTTCGATCGCCGAAATGCCGAACGCTTGCCGACAGATCCGGGTGAGCTGTCCGGCAGAGATACCCATCGCCGCCGCGTAGCTCGCGACGGGTTGGCGGGTGCGGCAGCGGGCATCGAGCAGCGTGCGAAAGCGTTCAATACGGGCGACCACGGCGGCGCGCGCGGGGCTATCCGCACGCTGGACCTGTTCGCTGAGTCGCGCCACCTGTACCAGTAACGCGATGGTCAACGCCAGCCCGGCAGTGTACTGCCAGCGCTCCGGGTGCTCAGCCTCGCGGCCAATGGCGTCAAACAGCATGGTCAGCGAGGTCTCAGGAGACGTTGCGGTATCAATGGGCAGCACCGCAGGCGTGCGCGCCACAGCCAGTAAATCGGGCGCGGCGGTCATCGCCACCGATTCAAGGGCCGATTGTGCGGTGGTGATGACGTGGCCGTCGACGTCCTCGCGAAAGCGAAAACCATGCACCGACCGGGCGGGGATCACCAACAGGCATGGAGCGCTAAAGCGCCAGACCTGGCCATCAATAGAGGTTTCGCCGCCGCTGCGGGTGATATGCAGCAGTTGGATCAGCGCATCGTGAAAGTGTGGTTCGATGTCAAAACCAAAGCGGCTGGCGCGCGACGGAATGCGTTCATGATGCACGATATCGACCGCCGACTGCCCGGCGTCGGCACCGTACAGCGCATAGTTGGGCAGCGCCCTGCGTGGCGGGCCATTAGTTGGCATGATGCCGGTTTTGTCCTGTTAATGGGCGCAGCATAGTCGTGATTTCCCGCAAGAAGTGGAGCCTGAATTCGGCGATAAAAATCGATGTCAGGCAAGCGACAGTTGTTCATCTTGTGAGCTGGGTTGGGCTTCAGATATGACGCTTCTCTATTGCCGCTGAAGTGAAAAAGTCGAGTCAGCACACACTTTGGCACAATTGTCGAAAAGTGCAGGTTTTGGTTGGAAAGTGGCCTTCTTTTTCCCTCGTGAGCTGTGAAAAATGCATGTGTAACAATTTTAAAACAAAAATAAAACAATAAAGATCATTCATCTGCGAGGTACCCTATGGCTGTAGAACTTCCCGCCCGCGAGTGCGATGTGCTGGTGATTGGCAGCGGCGTCGGCGGTTTATCCGCCGCGGTCACCGCCGGCCTCAATGGGCTAGATGTCCAGGTTATCGAAAAAGAGCCGGTGTTTGGCGGCACCACCGCTTTTTCCGGCGGCGTGCTGTGGATCCCCGACAACCATCTGGCGCGCCAGCAGGGTATTGAGGATAGCCAGCAGGCCGCGCGTACCTATCTGCAAAGTGAAGCCGGGGAAAGTTTTCGGCCTGACGTTGTGGATGCATTTTTGCAAAACGGCCCGGCGATGCTGCGCTTTTTTGAGGACAACACCCGCTTTCGCTGCAATTTGTATCAGTATCCCGATTACCATCCGGATGCCCCCGGCGGAGTGATGCGTGGTCGCTCGGTGGTGCCGCAAGCCTTTGATATCCGTGCGCTGGGCGATGCCATGTCACGGCTGCGTAAGCCGCTGCGTACCATCACCTTTATGGGCATGATGTTTAGCTCCTCCAACAACGATCTGAAGCACTTCTTCAATGCGACGCGGTCGCTGACATCTTTCGCCTACGTGGTGAAGCGCCTGAGCCGCCACCTGCTGGAGGTTGCTCGCTATGGCCGGGGTATCACCGCCAACGGCGGTAACGCGGTTGTGGCGAGATTGGCCTGCTCGGCGCTCGATCTGGGGATCCCCATTCATACCCGCGTGGCGGCAAAAGATCTGATTGTCGAACAGGGCGCGGTACGCGGCGTGATTGTTGAGGTGAACGGTGAGCGGGTCAAACTGTATGCCAGACGTGGCGTGGTGCTGGCCTCCGGTGGCTTTGCCCGTGACGACGAACGCCTGAAAAAACTCTATCCCCACGTGCGACGCGGCGGCATTCAGCTATCGCCGACGCCGCCGGGTGCGGATACCGGCGATGGCATTGCGATGGCGGAACGCATCGGTGCGCGTTTTGATGACAGCTATCCCCACGGCGCGGCATGGATCCCCGCCTCAAAAGTGCAGATTGGCCGCCAGCAGTACGTTTTCCCGCATCTGGTCGATCGCTACAAACCGGGGTTCATCATGGTCAACCGCCACGGCAGCCGTTTTTGCAACGAAGCCGACTCCTACCACGACGTTGGCATCGCCATGATTGAAACCTGTCGCGACGACGCAGAGACCTTCGCCTGGCAGATTTGCGATCAGCGCGCGCTGCGTAAGTATGGCATGGGCTTTGCCAAACCTGCGCCCATTCCCGCGTCGGTGTACGTCAACAGCGGCTACCTGGTGAAAGGGAAAACGCTGGCCGAACTGGCGCAAAAAATGGGGCTTCCCGCGCAAGCGCTGGAACGGACCGTCGAGGAATACAACACCGATGCGCGTCTGGGCAACGATCCGCAGTTTGGCCGTGGGGAATCCGCCTACAACCGCTATCTCGGCGATGCTGCACATCTGCCTAATCCGTGCGTTGCGCCTATTGAACAGGGGCCGTTCTATGCGGTGAAACTGTTGATGGGTGACCTCGGCACCTTTCACGGCCTGAAAACCGACGGTGAAGCGCGGGTGTTGGACCATCAGGGGCTGCCGATCCCCGGTCTCTACGCGGCAGGCAACGAAATGGCAAGCATTATGGGGGGGAGCTATCCCGGGGCCGGTATCACCATCGGTCCGGCGGCCACCTTTGGCTATATCGCCGCCCGCAGTATGGCCGCGCGTGGAGAAACCGACGCAGCGCCGCAGCGCGCCGCATCATGAATCAGGAGAACGTTATGTCGACACTGTTTAGTCCGTTACCGATGGGGCCACTGACGCTGGCCAACCGTATTGTTGTGCCACCGATGTCGCAATATTCTGCCGCCGATGACGGCATCGCCACGCCGTGGCACGCCCAGCATATCGGCGGTTTGGCTATCTCTGGGGCGGGGATGGTGATTTGCGAGGCCAACGGCGTGACGCCTGATGGCCGCATTACGCCGCACTGCCTTGGCTTGTGGAATCGCGAGCAGGCGCAGGCGTTGCAAAAGCTGATCGCCGATATTCGCACCTACAGCAATACCCCCATCGGCGTGCAGCTCAACCACGCCGGGCGCAAAGCGGGAACCAACGCGCCGTGGCGCAACCAGGGCGCCTCGCTGACCGATAGTGAAGGGGGGTGGCCGACGGTAGCGCCGTCAGCGCTGGCCTATAAGCCCGGTTGGCGCGTACCGCAGGAACTTGACGAAGCCGGGATGACGCGGATTATCGACGGTTTTGTCGCCGCCGCCGAACGGGCGCTGAATGCGGGCGTCGATTTTATCGAGCTGCACGCGGCGAATGGCTACCTGCTGAACCAGTTCCTCTCGCCGCTGAGTAATCAACGCGAAGATGCCTACGGCGGTAGCCCGGAAAACCGGATGCACTTCCCGCTGCGGGTGGCGCGCGCGCTGCGCAATGTGTGGCCGGCCTCGCGGGCGCTAGGCGTGCGTTTTAACGGCGGCGAATTCGCCGAAGGCGGCCTGGCGCTGGAAGAAGCGGTGCAGTTTGCCCGCGAGCTGCATGCAATCGGCTATGACTATCTGCACGTTTCCGGCGGCTACAACATTTACGACCAGACGCCGCCTGCCGATCAGCCGGGCTATATGGTGCCGTTTGCTGAGGCGGTAAAACAGGCGCTGCCGGAGGCGGTGGTGATCACCGTGGGGCTGATTTATGAAGCACCGCAGGCCGAAGCGATCCTTGCCGGAAAACGGGCGGATCTGGTGGCCATTGGCCGCGGGATGCTTGACGATCCAAACTGGCCGATTCACGCGGCGATTGCGCTGGGTGAAACTGCTCCGTGGCCGAAACCGTATGACCGCTTTGGGCCGCTCGGCTGGCCGACGCACCGTGCGCAGGAGGTAAAATCATGACGCTGCCGATTGTTGATCACCGGATTTACACCATTCGACTGCGCAAAATGAACGAGTTTATCGCGGTGTTTGAACAGCTGGCGATGCCGGTGCTTATCGATACGCTCGGCAATCCGCTGGGCTTTTATACCAGCTTCGTCGGGCCACAGAACCAGTTTGTGCATTTATGGGGATACGAAAGTCTCGATGAATACGAACGCCGCAGTCGCCTGCGCGACGCGCATCCGGATTTCGCCGCCTATCTAAAAGCATCGGAGCCGTATATTGTGGCTCAAGAGACGCGACTGATTCGCGCAGCCCCGATGCGCTGACCTTAAGCCCTCCCCGGGGTGTCTGCAGGCGCACCCGGGGACGCGCACTCTCTCAACGGAGGCACCATGAATCTGGCAAAGAGCATCCCGGTATTCAAACTCTACGGCGAAAGCTGGCATTGGCCGACGCCCGACCTGCTGCACTGCGAGTCGATCCATAGCCGCAGCAGCCTGTATGACTGGAGCATTCGCGCCCATCAGCATACCGATCTGGTGCAAATTCTCTACGTCCAGCAGGGGGAGGGGGATATTGAAATTGAAGGTGTTAGCCTGCCGTTCTCGCAGCCCTGCGTACAGATTATCCCCGCCCTGTGCGTGCACGGATTTCGCTTTTCAACGGGGACCAACGGTTTTTCGCTGTCGCTTGCCGCACCGCTTATCGCCCAGTTTGAACAGCAGTTTGGCCGTGCAATGCAGGTGCTGAATCAGCCGACGCGCATTGCGGTCGGCGAGTCGCAGGGGGCAATCAACGCACTGTTCCAAACGCTACAGCAAGAGTATGCCGCGGATAGCGAGATGCGGGCGATGATGCTGCATTCCCAGCTCACCGCCCTGATGGTATGGCTAAACCGGCAAGGGACTCAGCAAGCTGAGGTGAGCGATAAGGTTGAGCGTAAGCGCGCCGCGGTGCGTCGTTTTAATCAGCTGGTGGAAAACCATTATCGCGAGCATTTTCCGCTGGCGCATTACGCCAGCCAGATAGGCATGTCCGGCGTGCACCTCAACACCCTGTGCCGCGAGTTTCACGGCTGCAGCGCGCTCGGAGTGCTGCATCAGCGATTGCTGCTGGAAGCCAAGCGTAGCCTGCTGTACACCAGCATGACCGTCAGCCAAATCTCTGACTATCTTGGCTTTAGCGACGCGACCTATTTTTCCCGCTTCTTTCGTCGAGCCACCGGTTTCTCGCCGCGTGATTTCCGCGAGAAGACCAGTGAAAGCTATCGACAACCTGCCCAGGCGATGTAGCTGGGCAGGTTCAACTTCTTAGCGCGTGAAGCCCGGTCGCGGCAGTTTGCCCATCAGCATGGTCGGCAGACCGCCGTCGACGCCAATTTCCGCACCGTTGATATAGCCGGATTTATCGCTGAGCAGGAACAGCACCGCGTTAGCAATATCAACCGGCTTACCGATGCGCTGGCTGGCGGTGAAGGCTTCGCGGCTTTCGCGTACGCCCGGCTGGGCGTAGTACTCGGCGGTCAGCGCAGTTTCAATCATTCCCGGTGCCACCAGGTTACTGCGAATACCGTCCTGACCCCATTCTACCGCCATTTGCTGCGACAGCAGGCCCACCGCCGCTTTACCCGGGCTATAGGCACCGCTCCACGGCTGCGGAATGCGCCCGGAGATGGAGCCGATATGCACGATGCTGCCGCGTTTGGCGTCGCGCATATCGCGGGCAAATTCGCGCGCGCACAGCAGATAGCCGGTAAGGTTGACGTCAAGCTGAGTTTGCCACTGTTCGACGCTGATTTCAGCAAGCCCGGCTGGACGCAAAATACCGGCGGCGTTGACCAGCCCGTAGCAGGCACCCAGCTGCGAACGGACGCTGTGCGCCGCTTCTTTAATCTGTTCTTCACGAGAGACGTCGCAGGCGACCGCCAGTCGCCGCCCGGGATAGCACTCCAGCTTGAGGCGCAGCGCTTCACAGCCCTGCGGATTGCGGTCAAGCAGCGCCACGTCGGCACCCTGTTGCGCCAGCGATGTGGCGATGGCTTCGCCAATGCCGCTTGCCGCACCCGTTACGGCGAACACCTTTCCCGTAAGCCCCAGCCAGTCGTCATGGTGATGTGATTGCGTCATGGTTTTCCCCTTATTATTTGTGTACAGAAGCCATTGCATTGTCAGACGCTGACAGGGCAAAAGGAATGCACGAACCATAACCAGACGGGGACTTTTGCATGCGATTAGGCGTTACGGTGGCGCGCAATAGCGGTGGGGCGGTTTTTACTCTAACCTATTCATTCTTCGTCAAAAGCCCCTAACACCGAGGCCCTATGGATAATCCTGCCGCCCGCGACATCGTACCGCTTTACCAGCGCCACGCTGCCGCCTTTGCTCGCCTGCGTTCGCAGTCGTTATTTGAACAATTGTGGCTGGATAAGTTTTTGGCCGCCATGGCGCGGCCGGGGCGAGTGCTCGATCTCGGCTGCGGCAACGGCCAGCCTATTGGCGACTATTTTATTCAGCAGGGCGTTGCGTTGACCGGCGTCGATGGCGCCGAGGCGATGCTCAGCCGCGCTCGCGCCCGTTTCCCCGCGCAGCGCTGGCTACAGCATGACATGCGCACGCTGACGCTTTGCGAAACGTTTGACGGTCTGCTGGCCTGGGACAGCTTTTTCCATCTTACCCAGGACGATCAGCGGCAAATGTTTTCCGTCTTCGCGCGCCACAGTCAGCCCGGTAGCGTATTGATGTTCACCAGCGGCACCGGCGACGGTATTGCGATGGGGCAGTTTGAAGGCGAGCCGCTATTCCATGCCAGCCTTGCCCCACAAGAGTATCGACAAAGGCTGGCGGAAATCGGTTTTACGGTGCTGGAGATGAAGATGGAGGACCCGGACTGCGGCGGGCACACCATTTGGCTAGCAAAAGCGACCGGTTAAGACCGCGCTGGCCGTTATCGGCGTTATTCATTCAATAAAAATGCTTAATTATTGCTTTTAGGGACAATAACGCTCTTGACGTATTGCATCTGCTGGCCAAGATATGTATTTTTATGCAAATTAATTGCATAAAAAGGTAATCTCATGATCAGCAAATGGATGAAAGCCTGCTGTTTGACGGCGGCACTTGTTGCCAGCGGATATGCGGCAGCCCAAACCTACGTCGTCGGTGCCGGTGGCACCTATCGTCCGTTCGAATTCGAAAACAATCAGAAGCAGTTAGAAGGCTTTGATATCGATATTATTAAGGCGATTGCGAAGGCGGAAAACTTTGATATCAAACTGATTAATACGCCGTGGGAAGGCATTTTTGCGACGCTGGGATCTGGCGATCGTGACATCATTATTTCCGGTATCACTATTACCGACAAGCGTAAGCAAATGGTGGACTTCTCCGCGCCGTATTTCCCTGCGGAACAGTCGATTGTGGTGGCCAAAGATTCCAATGTGAATTCACTCGCGGCGCTCAAAAATGAGAAAGTTGGCGTCGTGAATTCCAGCACCGGCGATATTGTGGTCTCTGAGGTGCTGGGTAAAAACAGCACGGCGATTAAGCGTTTCGACAACACCCCATTAATGCTGCATGAGCTGTTTGAAGACGGCGTGAGCGCGGCGGTGGGCGATGTGGGCGTGGTGAAGTACTACATCAAACAGCACCCGGAAAAACAGTTCAAGCTGGTGCCGGATGCCAAATTTGAACGCCAGTACTTTGGTATTGCGGTAGCCAAAGGCAATACCGAACTGCAGGAAAAGCTGAATGCGGGCCTGAAAAAAATCGTTGCCGACGGCACCTACGCCAAAATCTATCAGACCTGGTTTGACGCCGACGTACCTGTATTACCGGCGCAGTAACGCTTCTTCTTTTTTACGGCGATCGCCTATAGGGCCGATCGCCGTTTTTTTCAGGGATAAATTATGACGGGATTCCGTTGGGAAATTATCGAGGAGTACGGCCCGCTGTTTGTCGACGGCGCGATAATGACCCTCAAATGCACCATTATCTGCGTGATCCTCGGCACGCTGTGGGGGCTCACGCTCGGTCTGGGACGGATGGCGAAGGCCGAACATGGGCCGTGGAAATACGTTTTGCGTTACCTGGTGCAGTTTCCGGTCCGCTTTTACGTCAGCGCCTTTCGCGGTACGCCGCTGTTTGTGCAAATTATGGTGGTGCACTTTGCGCTGGTGCCGTTATTCATTAACCCGCGTGATGGTTTACTGGTCACCAGTGGAGTGATGAGCAGCGATTTTGCCCGCGAACTGCGGTCAAACTACGGCGCATTTTTGTCGTGTATTGTCGCCATTACGCTCAATGCCGGGGCCTACGTTTCCGAAATTTTCCGTGCCGGTATTCAGTCTATCGATAAAGGGCAGATGGAAGCCGCGCGGGCGCTGGGTTTACCGTGGTGGAAAACCATGCGTAAGGTCATCCTGCCGCAGGCGTTTCGCCGTATTCTGCCGCCGCTGGGCAATAACGCGATTGCGATTGTAAAAGATTCCTCGCTGGCCTCGGCCATTGGGCTTGCCGATTTGGCCTATGCCGCGCGCACGGTATCCGGTGCCTATGCCACCTATTGGGAGCCGTACCTGACCATTTCGCTGGTGTATTGGGTGATAACGTTCGTGCTGGCGCAGTTGGTTAATCGTCTGGAAAAGAGGTTTGGCAAAAGTGATTCACATTAAAAATCTACATAAACACTTTGGTGAAAGCCACGTTCTGCGCGGTATTGACTGCGACATCCAGCCGCAGGAAGTGGTGTGCGTGATTGGGCCGTCCGGCTCGGGTAAAAGTACCTTCCTGCGCTGCATGAACGCGCTGGAGACGGTGAGTGAAGGGGAGGTCATGGTCAATGGCTTCGCGGTTCACGATAAGAAAACCGATCTCAATAAAATGCGCGAAAGCGTTGGGATGGTGTTTCAGCGCTTCAATCTGTTCCCACACATGAGCGTGCTGGAAAACTTACTGATGGCGCCGATGTCGCTGCGCGGCATGGGCCGTCACGATGCGGTGGCCTTTGCCGAAAGTCTGCTGGCAAAAGTCGGGCTGAGCGATAAGCGTGACGCCTGGCCGTCAAGCCTCTCCGGCGGGCAGCAGCAGCGCGTGGCCATCGCCCGCGCGCTGGCGATGCAGCCGTCCATTATGCTGTTTGATGAACCGACGTCGGCGCTCGATCCTGAGCTGGTGGGCGACGTGCTGGAAGTGATGAAAAACCTGGCGCAGGAAGGGATGACGATGGTGATCGTCACCCACGAAATGGGCTTTGCGCGGGAAGTGGCCGACCGGGTTATTTTTATCGATCAGGGCATTATCCAGGAGCAGGGTACGCCGGAGATCATTTTCAGCGCGCCACAAAACCCACGAACGGCGGCATTTCTCAGCAAGGTGTTGTAATTTATCATCGTAGGCGATGCCCATGACTTGTCAGGCAGGCATCGCCGCAGTACCGTTATCAAAGATACGATAACGGTGATGGGTAAAAATGGCCTGGTTCTCTCACTTACTGGCGGACATCCCCGGCGTTCGTCATGCCTTTCTCGATGCGCATGAGTCCGCTGCTTTCGATAAGTCACGGCTTGTCGACATCAAACAGGTTCACGGCAAAGAGATTCTTCACTTTATCAAACCCACTGAGCAACGGCCCTTAGTTGATGGCGTCGTCACCTCAACCGTGGGGGTACCCATCGGCGTCGTCACCGCCGATTGTCTGCCGCTGCTGATGGCCTCACGCGATGGCCAGCATATTGCCAGCGTACATGCCGGGTGGCGCGGTACGGCTGCGGGGATCATTGCGCAATCGGTTGAGCAATTTGCATCGCTCGGTGTGGCGGCTGATGAGCTTGTGGTGGCCGTCGGGCCGCATATCCGCGCCTGCTGTTATGAAGTGTCGGCGGAGTTTTACGATGCTTTATTACAGACGCCGGCAAAACGCCTCGTTGAGTCCAACCGGCAATCATTGTTTACCTCCGTTCCTCATAAGCCTAATGCTCATAGCGCGGCCGCGCGCGAAATAAACGGTCTGTGGTTTGATTTACCGAGATTTAATTTATTGCAGCTGGTGAGTGCGGGTGTACCGGCTAAAAATATCGAGGTGCTGGAGACGTGTACCTACTGCTCGGCGGAAGCTCTCGACTCATACCGACGAAGAACGCACGTTCCGGCCGCGAAATCGCAGCAGATAGCGTGGATAATCAAAGAACAACGGTGAGATAAAGCGGGCCGAGGAGGGATGCCCGCCAGAGGGGATCAATTCAGACGGTCATCGATGCGGTCACGGGTTTCAGACACGCGATCGCTGCGAGAGTTTTGTCTGTCATCCTGCAGATTCTCAAAACTATCCTGCCGATTATCCTGATTGCCGCGGAAGCTATCCTGGCGGTTATCCTGGTTTTCCCTGAAAGCATCACGATGTGCATCAAGGCCTTCTCCAAAGCTGTCCTGGCGATTATCCTGATTTTTACGGAACGTATCCTGACGCTGGTCCTGATTATCACGAAAGTTGCTGTGCCGGTCTTTTACCCGGTTATTGATATCATGCACTTGGTTTCTTTCTGACTGATGCCGAGAATGCCGCGCATTTTGGTTCTTGTGGTGAATATTATCCAACGTATTTGCCGTTGCAGTACCTATCGTTAGGCTGCCTGCAATTGCGAGAGCGATAACGGTATAGCTTTTCATAACAGAGTCCATTGCTGAGAGAATGGGTATAGCTTAAATAGCCGGTTTGCTTTAATCAAAAAGAGAATAGGTCTACATCCGGAGTTATTATTTCGGCCATTATTTTGTAAAAAAGTTTTTTCTATGACTGCCATACAGCGGGGGAGGGGATAACGCCCACAGGGCAAGGGATGCGCCGCTGTTTCCCTCTATGGAGTTGCGGAAGATGATGCCTTCGATTATCACTGTTGCGAATAGTGAGAATAAATTAAGTGATATTCTAAATAACTGCCATTTTGTTTATTTTTGTACGCAATTCAGGTTGGTTTTTAATCTGTGCAGATTATAACCTCTGACCTGCTTATCGTTAGCGGTTAGCTGTTTCTTAGAGACTATTGTTCGCTGATGAATAAAAATACCCCTGAAAATAATCATAAGGATAATTATCCCCAGCGTAATGATTAGGCGGAAGTTGTATTTCCGCCTGTCCAGAAAATAATGTGAGATAGGTTTTGTTTTTGGCAGCTAAATTTCATTTATCAAGTTTTATTGCGCCAGAACAAATTACGTATTCATTGAGCCTGTATGGTAGCCGGCCACTCTCATGAGGCATACCTTAAAACGATGAAATACCTGTTGTTAATTTTAGCTCTACTTTCAGCCCCCGTCTGGGCTTTGGATTTTACGTCTACGATCTTACGTTTGAATTGCCCATCGCGCGGGCTGGTCGAAATTACGCTACACGTCTATGGCCACGTTTCTGAGCTGTGGAATGGTCATTACGAGGTGGGAGCCGGTCACCGGACGCATAACGAAGTCGATCTGGTAAAATTTACCAACGGTGAC
The DNA here is from genome assembly GCF_001571285.1 of Kluyvera cryocrescens NBRC 102467. Lineage (GTDB taxonomy): Bacteria > Pseudomonadota > Gammaproteobacteria > Enterobacterales > Enterobacteriaceae > Kluyvera > Kluyvera cryocrescens. Next base: position 99,535 of record NZ_BCTM01000004.1, read on the forward strand.
CAGTTTATTCATAAGCCTCGCAGCGGTGAGTTCCTCTTCCGCTATGCCGGGAAAAAGGCGCTTCAGCACTGCCATAAGCTGTCTGAAGGCCCACTTACGGCGAAGGCCTTACCCTATCATCATTAAACCATTGGCTGGTTGAGGTTATCGTTGACCCAATCAATAAACGCGTCTTTAGGTAACGGTTTGCTAAACAGCCAGCCCTGACCAGAGCGTACCCCGTGGGCAACCAGCCAGTCGCGCTGGTGGGCGCACTCAATACCCTCAGCCACCATCGACAAATTGAGTGATTTGGCCATCTCAATGATGTGGCCAATCACGTGATTAGATTCGAGAGTATCGATAAAGGATTTATCGATTTTTAGCGTATCGACCTCCAGATCCTGAAGGTAGCTGAGGCTGGAATACCCCACGCCGAAATCGTCGATATACACCGTGTGGCCAAGTTCGCGGTAGGCCTGAAGGACGGGAATGGCCGTTTCAGGGTCGGCAAGATTTCGCTCTGTTAACTCAATAGCAATCTGTTTAGTCGACACCTGCCACTGTTTGACCTGCTGATTAATCAGCGCGGGCAGTGTTGGTGAATGCAAATCTGCCGCAGCGATATTTATTGAGATATACAAATCCGGATGCTCGGCGAGCCAGCGGCCCATATCGTTAAAGACGCTGCGCACGATGTATTCGGTCAACGGCCGGATGACGCCCGCTTGTTCGGCAAGATCGATAAAAATATCCGGCGGTAGCCAGCGGCCTTCCGGCTGCTGCCAGCGAGCCAGCGCCTCGGCACCGATCACCCGACCGCTTTTTAGCTCGACGATCGGTTGATAATGTACGGTGAATTCTCCCTCTTTAATCGCATCAAGAATACGATAGTGGGAGGATTGCAGGCGTCGCACAATGCGCAGCACGATGAAGGTCGCAAGGCCGCTAAGCACCAGGCCAACCGGTAGCCAGAACAGCAGCTGGTGGATCAAGTTGGCATCAATAGGCGCGGTCGGGGCCCAGGTCAGCAGAATGGCGCCGACCGGCGGTAGCAACTGTTGGCGATATACCATGCCGTTCACTTCCAGCGTCGGCTGGAAGGTATGCAAGGTGTTTTGCCAGATATGCGGATCGAGCGGATGATTGCTGGCGATCACTCGCTGTCCGCGGGTGCTGATGATCGCCGCATAGATTGGATATCTTGGATGCGGGAGTACATCGATAAGCGAATCGGGGTCGATCATCGCCATGTATTTTCCGCGGCTAATAGCGACCATATTGTCATCCGTATTCAGGTCGTGGCGCGAGGTCAGCCATACGTGATAGCCAGCAGGGGTGACGTATTCCGATCCCGGTACTTTTTCTGACAGGCTGTTTCTGAGCATAGTACAGTCGCGATCGGTGTTCTCCAGATAAAAAATGCTCTGAATGTACTGATGGATATACGACACTTTTTGGATCTGCTGCAGATGCTCGGGGCTGCAGGGAACGCCGTGAAAACCGTTAGCTTCAGCGAGTGCGGTGCGCGCCTGTTGTTTCACCAGACGGGTGCGTTCCAGCACGCTCTCGCTGTAGCTGTCCATTTCCTGCTTGAACAGTTCGTGGGCCTGACGATGCGCGAGCCAGAGGCTCATAGCAATAGGTAAAAAAATAGAAACGATCAGCACGCTCGTGATGTGTCTGACCGGACGCTGCGTGGGCATCGATAATCCTTAACGATCGAGCGAGAGGTGTGGGACTGAATTGGGCGTGGATTATAGAACCGGGAAACCATTGAGGCTATATCAATATAAAGATTGTACCTATTATCAGATTATTCAAATAGGAATCAGGTTAAAAATACTCCATAAGGATTAACCTGGTTGGCAAATTAAAGAGAGGGGGACATTTTGTCCCCCTGCCGATTCTGATGTTTACGGTGCCATCTGGCCGCCGTTAACATCAAGAATTTGCCCTGTGATATAACCACTGCAGGCATGTGAGGCGAAGAACAGGAAAGCCGGCGCGACTTCTTCGGCGTAGCCAAAGCGGCCCATTGGAATGCTGGCGGCAATCTTTTCCCGCAGCGCATCGCTTTTGCCATCATGGAAAGCGGTGTCGATAGTGCCCGGCGATACAATGTTGAAGCGTATTCCATCCGCCGTAAACTCTTTCACCCAGTTGCGGTGAATGTCATGCAGCCACGCTTTAGAGGCTGCGTAAATTCCGGCACCGACGCCGCCGCCTTCACGCCCGGCGATGGAACCCGTGCTGATCACGCAGCTGGTCTCCTGACGTGCTTTCGCCGAGGCGCGTAAATGCGGGATGGCAAATTTCGTCATCATCAGCGCGGACCGCGCGTTAAGATCCATGACGCGTTCGTAGAATGCGTCATCAATGGCCTCCAGATTGGCGCGCCCACCTAGCCCCCCTGCGTTGTTTACCAGCACATCCAAACCGCCAAAGCGAGCGACGAAGTCTTCAACCAGCCGACGGCATTCATCGGTACGGGTAATATCGGCCTCGAAAAACTCGACCTCGGCATCATTTTGCCGCAGTAATGCTAACGTCTCTTCCAGCTCTGGCGAAGGCGCGTGACTATTAATTCCCACTTTGGCCCCTTGCCTGGCGAACGCTTGGGCGGCGGCCAATCCCATTCCGGCAGTGGAACCGGTGATCAATACGCGCTTATTTTTCAGGTCGGTAAACATAGTTGCTCCCTTGTGTTGAAGTAGTAGAAGAGGCGCTGCGCCACAGGACATAGCCAAATAAAATGATGGCGGCAGCGCTAAGCAGGAACAGCAGACGTCCCCACAATGGATTTGGAATAAGGATCATCAGCAGCATGCACAGGCCCATTGCTAGCGAGATTTTGCCGATTTTGCTGCGCTGCATACGGTCGAAGTTATCCTGCTCGTGGTCGGCGTAGACCGGAGTCTCCATGTTGGTGAAGAACGTATTAAGCACCGTTTCGCGCGCCTGACCGGGCTCACGCCAGAACAGCGTAGAGAGGCAGAAGAAGCCGCCGGTAAACACCAGATGACAGAAGATATTCCACACGGCTGAGAGATCTTTAAGTTCGCGGTTGGTCAGCGTCAGCCCCATGGCATCCGCCACATCTTTCACCGTCACCCAGTGGGTAATGGTAAAGGAGACCAGCAGACCGAATATTACGGTTCCCCAGCCAGACCAGTCCGGTGTTTTGCGAATAAACATGCCAAAGAATAGCGGCACGATGATTGGCGCTGAAGCCAGGGTGCCGACCTGAATCATCAAGTCGAACAAACTCAGCTCCTGCAATGACTGCATATACTGAGCGACCAGAATAACCAGTACGCCATTGACGATGCAGGCGGTTTGTCCCACACGCAGTAAGTAGTGCTCGCTTTTCGCCTCATTGCGATTCACCACCGGCGTCCAGAAGCTACGCACGAAGATCCCTGAATTTCGGTTCAGCGCGGTATCCATCGATGACATGGTGGCGGCAAACAGCCCGGCCATCAACAGCCCCACGGTGCCTTCCGGCATTGCCCGTTCGGCAAACACCAGGTACGCCGCATCGCTGGCGTTTTTACCCAATTCCGGGTGTGAGAGCGCCATATCGGGATACAGAATGGCCGTCGTCCACGGCGGCACAAACCAAATCAGGGTGCCAAACAGCATCAGGAACAGGGCAAACAGCGCGGCCTTTTTGGCGTTAAAACTGTCTTTCGCGTTGAGATAGCGGTAGGAGTCCTGCAGGTTATTAAAGCTCTGTACCTGTTTGACGAAGAAGAACACAAAGCAAACCAAGAGGATCAGAATGTAGTGCGGCCCGGTATCAGGCCCGGTGAAGAAACCTGACGGGAAATCGTTGACCATTTTGACCGGGCCGCCAACTTTCACCAGCGCGACTACCGCGCACACGACCGAGATTATCGCCACAATGAGTGTTTGCACGAAGTCGCTGGCGACGACGCCCCATGAGCCGCTGAGCAAAGAAATCAGCAGCACCACCAGCCCGGTTATCCATAGCGTCAGCGTTAAGTCATACTTAAAGACCGCGCTGGCAAATACCGCGAGGCTGTTAAGCCACACGCCGGCGTTAAGAATGCTCAGTGGGATCAGGATCCAGGTAAAAAACTGTTCGTTTTTAGGGCCAAAGCGCTGGCTAATCGCCTGCGTTGGGGTATCGACGCGCAGCTGACGAAAGCGGGTTGCAAACCACCACCAGCCGACGATGTAGCCAATGACGTTACCGGCAAATACGCCGATTGCGGTAAAGCCGTAGCGGTAGGCCTGGCCCGCCGCGCCGGTAAAGGTCCAGGCGCTAAACTGCGCCATAAAGGCGGTGGCGCCAACCATCCACCACAGCATCCTGCCGCCGCCGCGGAAGTAGTGGCTTGCCGAACCGGTACCCATCTTCTTAAAGGCGTAGCTGATGGCAATCATCAGTACGAAATACACCGCCATAACAATAATGTTGATATCCATTATGTTCACACTCGCAATTAGTATCAGGAGACGATGTATTATTTGTCATTTAGTATGACTAATAAAATGCGTGCATAAGGTTTTGCGATCGGTGTCAATTTTTGAGCTGTTGCGTGCCATTACTTGTGATGCACGTTGAGAATTTGAACATTTTGTCGCAAAAATAGCCTCCATTAGTATGACTAATTGCGATATTTGTGGTCTTGGTAGCGAGCAAAAGTACGGAAATATCCGATATAATTACCCTGAAGGCGGCAATTGACGCGCCGGGATATGGTACACTGGCCCATAATTTTTGTTCAGGTATGACAAAAGCATGAACTTCACAACGATTACGACAACACAGCGTGGCCTGGATGGCCTGATTGCCAGCGACATCGCGCGTAAGATCTTTTCCGGCCAGTTAACGCCGGGTACGGTTCTGCCTGCGGAAGTTGATCTGTGTGAACAGTTAGGGGTCAGCCGCACCGCGCTGCGAGAAGCCCTGAAGCTGGTCTCATCTAAAGGTCTGCTTGAATCCCGCCCGAAAACAGGCACCCGCGTGCGTGCGCGTTCTGACTGGAATATTCTCGATGTCCAACTGCTGGAATGGCTCAGCGGCATGGAAGGTACATTGGAGATGTATCAGCAGTTTCTTGAGTTCCGGCGGGTGATTGAGCCTCATGCCACAAGGCTTGCGGCAATGAACGCCACTCGCGAGCAATGTATTGCGCTTTCCCAGACCTGGGAAGAGATGTGCCGTATCGCTCGTGATTTTGACGCGGAGAAATGGGTCGATGCCGACACCCGTTTTCATCGCATTATCTTTATGTCGTCCGGCAACTGCTTCTATCAGCCGTTTGGTAACGTGCTGACCACGGTCTTTAAATGGTTTATCAGCCACTCCTCGAAAGAGGGCGGTATGTGTCTTGATGATCATGAACGGATCTACAAAGCCATTATGGCCGGCGATGCGGAAGGCGCCTACCAGGCGTCCCTCGGTATGATGGACGCCAGCAAGCACCGCCTTTAATCACGCAACGTGAAAGGCACCGTGTCCGGGGCGGTTATCGACCGCCACCCGGCACGGTTCGCCCTGATGGAAGTGGATCCACAGAACGGTCTGTTCCGGCGAGTGCTGCTCAACCACTATCTTGTCCACGTTTCCTCGCGCCTGACGCGAAATCTCCCGCGATTCATCAAATTCTCCGTGACACTCAAGGATGCTGGCAAAAAGGGTGCTTTGTGCCCGAGTACGCACAATCCATGCTGGCTCTTCACGCAAATTGAAGGCCGGGTCGCTGGCTCCGGTTCGCGCGATAATCAGCTCGCCTTGCTGCGGCAGCACGCTGGTAAGGGTATAAAAACTGTCGTGTGCCAGCCAACTGAGCTGCATGTTCTGTTGTGCTGGAAGCTGTGCGCTCGCGCAGCGCCACAGATGCTGATAACCGGAAGAATCTCCCAGCGGCGCGCGTGCGGATGGGGTGTCGAGCGGTAGGCTACTGTGGATGATTTGCCCCAGCGTATGCAGGCAATAGTCATACTGATGAGCGGTAGCGCTGTTGACTGCGAACAGATCGACCAGCAGCGGTTGTTCGCACTGTGGCAGTTCGAGCAGCAGCACCGTGCGCTGCTGATGCACGCCGGGCCAGTAGTCCTCGATAACGGCGCTCATGGCCTGATGCGGGCCATCGCCGCGAAACATCTGCGTTTTACCATGGCGCGCCGCGGCTCGCTCTTTATCGCCCAGATTCTGACAGCCTTCATCGACAACCACCGTATTGTGGGCAACCGTCTGTTTGGCATAGCTGTTATTCTCAGGAACATAGCGCCCACCAAATTTCGGTTCGACGTTGACCCAGCGGGCAAAGCCGTAGTCCTGGAGGATTTCCACACCGCGGGTGAAATAGCTTAAGTGCAGTCCGTCAAAATGGCCGTGGTTGAGCGCGCTGTGCATCCCGGCGATGTTGCCGTGTCCTCCCCACCACATCATGGCCATACTTTCGAGTTGACCGGCAGGCTGCGTGCGCAGAATCCCGCCGGCGCCGCGTTCGCCTAAAACCCCATCGCGGAAGAGCTGCGAACGGCGCGCTGTCTCAGCGTGATGTTCATCGCTGCTCAATTCCAGCGCACCCCGACACGGCCAGCATTGCTGCTGATAGTGGGCCAGCACCGAGAGTTGCGGCGAAGCACCGTAGTGCTGGCGGCAAAGGCTGACTGCCATCAGCGCGCCCTCGTCGCGCAAATTCATACTTTTTGAGGCGTCATTGAGCGCGGGCAAGGTTCCATCGGGAAAGGCCATGTCAAACAGGGTAAAGCAGGCTCTGTGGATCAAGCGATCCCGATAGTCCCAGATGTTTAACTCGGGCTGATAGCGGTCGATAGCCGCGGCCAGCAGCAGCAGCGGGCGCAGCGCAAATCGCTGGTAGTAGAGCCCTTCAATATAGTAGCCATCGCTGGAAAATAGCTGGTCGAGCTGGGCGTAGAATCCTCCGCTGATATCGTCATGCAGTCGTCCATGCAAAGCCACCTCCACCCATTCCGGATGACCGGTTACATAGCCGCAAATCGCAATGGCGGCGACTGACCACATGCCGTGGTTATGGACAATATCAAAGGTGGTGCTGTGGACGGTTAAGGCCTCTTGTACCATCAAACAGAGCAGATTGGATTCGATATGATCGCGCATTTCCGGGCTTGCCGAACCTTTCACACAGTGCCAGGCGGCGGCCGCATAGAGTAAGAACATATCTTCGTTGAGCGTCTGGTGAAACAGTCTGCCCGGCGGGTTGCTGTCGCGGCTGGTGGCGTTGCCGAGGGTGGGGTAGATATCGGCATAGCCACTGAGCAGCGCCAGTACGGCATCCCGGCAGCGCTCGTCACCGTTTAGCAGCCAGTGCAGGCCCGCTAAATCCATCATTTGATAATTCAGCTTATGCTGCGCATGCTCCGGGCCACCTCCTTCGCCGTGGCCTGGGATCCATAATGGCCGCTGCAACCACGCCTCTAGCTGGCGTTGCTGTCGGTGTAACGTATTGCCGGGCAGGGTACGACGATTGAGGTGGGTACGCAGGTCGGCAATATCCTGGTGCGAAAGGAAAAGCGAGCTATCGGGCGTCATCAGACATCTCCGCTATGTTTATTAGTATGACTATTAAAATCAAATAATAAACAGACTGTCTAGATTTCAGCCATTTTTTTGGCGTTACTTGCATGCTGGTTCACAAAATAAATACTATTAGTCATACTATATGAAGCGACAGGGGCTACCGTGAGTAGCCCCTGGCAATTACAGTACGCCGAAGAATTTAGGCAGGAACAATGAGATAGCGGGGATATAGGTCACCAGCATCAGCACCAGGAGCAGAACGGCGTAGAAGGGCAGCATTGCTTTCACCACCTGCTCAATCTTCTGCTTACTGACGGCGCTGGCGACAAACAGCACCGAGCCGACCGGCGGGGTGATTAAGCCAATTCCCAGGTTAACCAGCATGATCATGCCGAAGTGTACCGGGTCGATACCCAAGGCGTTGGTCACCGGCAGCAGTACCGGGGTAAGGATCAAAATCAGCGGTGCCATATCCATCAGCGTCCCGATAAGCAACAGCATGATGTTAATGCACATCAGGATGACGTACTTATTATCGGAGATGCTGGTGAAGGCCTCGGTGATGCGCATCGGTAGCTGCATGTAGGTCATGATGGCACCGAATGCAGCGGCAAAGCCGATAAGGATCATCACGATAGTGACGGTTTTTACCGTGCGGTACATCAGTTTTGGCAGTTCGGACCATTTGTAATCACGGTAGATAAACATGGTCACAAAGAACGACCACAGGCAGGCAATCGCCGCAGATTCGGTGGCGGTGAAAATGCCGGAGAGGATGCCGCCCATGATGATCACTACGGTCATCAATCCCCACAGGGTATCGACGAAAATCTTTAGCGCCTGGCGAAACGGCACGCGCTCGCCTTTCGGGTAGCCGCGCTTATGGGCAAAGCCCACGCACATCACCATCAGGGTAAAGCTCAGCAGCAGGCCCGGCAGAATGCCGGCGATAAACAGGGCGGCAATGGAAACCGTCCCGCCGGTGGCTAGCGAATAGATGACCGAGTTATGGCTGGGCGGCGTCAGGATCGCCTGCACCGAACCGCTGGCGGTGACCGCCGCGGCGAAATCGCGCGGGTAGCCTTTTTTGTCCATCTCCGGGATCATGACGGAACCAATGGAGGCGGTATCCGCCACCGACGAGCCGGAAATCGCGCCGAAGAAAGTTGAGGCCACAATGTTGACCAGCGACAGCCCACCGCGAATAAAGCCAACAAAGATATAGGCGAAGTTAACCAGTCGGCGGGCAATGCCGCCCTCCGCCATAATCGCCCCGGCCAGAATGAAGAACGGAATGGCCAGTAGTGAGAATTTATTGACCCCATTGGTCAACTGAATCATCACGGCTTCCAGCGGGATATCGATATACCACGCGCCAACGATGGCGCTAATGCCCACCGCGAAGGCTACGGGCACCCCAATGGCTAACATGATAGCTAGCGTAAAGACGAGAATAAATGCATCCATCTGCTTTCCTTTTCTCAACAAGTGGGGATTAACTGCTAGAACCCTGGATGACGATAGGGCGTTGATACTGCGGGCCGCGCCAGAGTTTTTCGATGATGAAAAGCAGGGTGATGGCGGATCCAATCGGCAGCGGCAGATAGTTTTCACCGGCGGTAAGCAGCGGGAATTCCGCTACCGGCTGTTCCCACAGCTCGTAGCACAGCAGGCTGCCATACCAGAGAATAAACAGACTGATGGCCATCATGGTGATATCCGCCAGAATCAGGCAGACGCGACGCGCGCCTTCACTCAGGCGATCGGTGACCATACTGACCGCGATATGCGAACCGGCGCGATAGCTGACGGCTGCGCCGATAAAGGTAAAGGTCACCATGCATAAAATCGCCACCGGCTCAGGCCAGGAGAGCGCGCTGTTCATGACGTAGCGAGCGAAAATACCGACAGGAATGACAGCCACCATAAGCAATAGCGCCAGCCCGGCAACCCACATGGAAAGACGATAGATAAAATCCATGATTGATGAATAGCGTTCATCCATAAGCGTAACCTCGAATTAATACACCGATTCGGGCGAGTGAAGGAGAGCACTCGCCCGAAGTATTACTTCACGTCCTGAATTTTCTGGATCAGTTCCTGGTGGTCTTTACCGTATTTATCACGCACTGGCTGGGTGGCAGTATAAAAATATGCGGTATCGATATTATGGAACTGGACACCGTTGGCTTTCATGGTGTCGAGCGATTTTTCATTATAGGCTTGCCATAGCTCGCGCTGCTCGGTTTGAGCTTCTTTGGCGAGTCGCAATATAAGCTGCTGGTCTTCTTTTTTTAGCTTGTCCCATTTTGATTTAGAAAATAAGAACAGTTCAGGAATAATAAAATGCTTACTCCAGGTGTAGTTTTTAGCCACCGGTAAATAGTTGTGGGCGACAAAGGTTGGCGGATTATTTTCAGTGCCATCAATCACGCCGGTTTGCATGCCGCTGAAGACTTCACTGGTGCCCATCGCCACGGCATTTGCCCCCATCGCCTTCAGGGTATCCAGCGCCACTGGGCTGGTTTGTACGCGAATCTTCATCCCCTTAAGGTCATCTGCTTTGACCACCGGCTCTTTGGTGATCAGGTTACGGGTCCCGGCATCCATCCAGCCAAGAAAGACCAGCCGTGATTTGCTGTTTGCGGTGAGACGGTCGCCAATCTCTTTGCCAATCATCCCGTCCAGCACCTGGTGCATGTGGTTTTCATCGCGGAAGATATAGGGCAGCGTAAAGACGTTAATTTCCGGTAAAATGGCGGCAACCGGGGCCATAGAGACGCGAATAATATCAATAGCGCCGAGCTGTGCCTGCTCAATCATCTGTTTTTCATCACCCAGCACGCCGCCGGGGAAGGTTTTGATATCCAGACGGCCCTCGGTGGCCGCACTGAGTTTTTCCCCCATATGCTTGACGGCGACCACGTTGGGGTAGTCCGCTGGATGAACGTCTGCCGCGCGTAGGGTTTGGGCGAGAGCAGAACTGGCGGTGAATAAGAGCGTTGAACTAATGCACAAATTTAACAGGGTTTTCGTCAGCTTCATTTTCCTTCTCCAGACACTTATTAATATCCATTAATAGGGGAAAAACAGAGTGATGACCGTCTGGGTTAAGTAGACGGTGAATAATGACTTTAACGATGTTACGGGGCTAGATTAATACCTGTAACAATTTATTGCGGCGACGCCGTTCACAAAAAGTCATTATATGGAGAAAAAATCGATACGATGTTTCAAAATTGCAGGTGGGTTCGTGTTATTGATAGAAAATGGGCGTTTAAAGAAAGGCTTGTGTGATTGTAGTCACCTATTTATGTTTCATTAAAAATAAAACATAAAAGGGTTAATCTATTATTTATAAGAGTGGCGTGTTTTAAAACAGAATAATAGCCCTCTTATTTCTGCTGTTAATGGGGCGTCTGCGGCGGATAGCTGCCGCCTTGTGGCAGGGCGCGCCGCCGCCTGATGATTGCGGCTTACGCGCCCGCGTTGAGCGGTAGGATTATGGGGTTAGGCCGTCTCAGCAAGGCCGCTCAGGATCTGGTTTTTACCGCTTCGCTTGGCCTGATAAAGTCGTTTATCCGCCAGACCCAGCGCCTCTTCCATGCTTAGACTGCCTTTGGCACTGACGCCGCCGCTAAACGTAACATGCAGTTTCGCTTCACGGAACCGGCGCTGGGCGCAGGTTTCACGCCATCTATCGAGAAAGGCCTGCGCTTCTTCCAGATTTATCCCCTGGAACAGTACGGCAATCTCTTCGCCGCCGTAGCGATAGAGGGTGATATTTTCCATACCGCGCAGACGCAGGCCAATATCTGACACGGTCTTTAGCACCATATCGCCGGTGGCATGGCCGTAGGTGTCATTAATCGACTTGAAGTTATCGATGTCGATAAGAGCCACGCACAGATCGCTGGACTGCTGATGGAATTCAATGTCGTTATCAAAGGCGCGGCGATTTTTGAGTTCGGTGAGTCCGTCGGTGAGGGCCTCATTTTTGCTCACTTCCTGCTGGACGGAGGTGTTATGGATCTCCTCGTAGAGCAGTTCTTCTGCCGCTTTTTGCTCGACTGAACCGCTGCGGATGCCGTTGGCGATGCGAATGTATAGGGCGTTTAAGGAAATGCGTACCATCCACCAGCAGATAAACAACGCCAGCAGGGCGAATATCAGACAGTAGAGCACGGGGGCACAGCGGTCATACACCAGCGCGGTCAAATCAGCGTTGCGTACTTCATGTACCAACAACCAGTCGGTATCGCCAATCGCGCTGAAGAAATACCATCGGTCGCTATCGGGCAAATAGAAATACGGTGTTGGTTTGCTGAGCCTTAACGCCACTTCAGACAGCACCAGCGGGCTGATTTTCCCTCTTTCACTGGCCACCTGCTGACCATGTCCGTCCATAATCCATTTTTGACCAGGAAGAGGCGGGCGAGCCGAGCTTAGGATCATGGAGGTCGATTCTTCATTCAGGCGTATTGCTAACACGCCAATTTTTTCTCCATCCACGCTGTTTGCCAGCGATTTTGAGATAGTCAGCGTGCTGCTGCCGTTATCAAATATGTCGCGACTGCTGGTGTAGTGCGCGCTGTCAAAGTCATCGCGGGTGGCTTCGGTGAACCAAATTTTATTGCGCGGATCGGTGTCGCTTTTTGTGCTGTTGTTGAGCATGGCGTTAGGCAGACGAATAAAGTTGCCCTGTCGGTCAGCGTAAATCAACGAACGGGCATCGGGCATGATATTAAAGCGTTCGAATAGCCAGTGACGTAACTCATCACCCTGTTCGATTTTATCCATGCCGCTGCTGGTGACCTGTCTAATCGTTTCATCCAACATGCTCTCGTACCCGGAGAGGTATTTCGCGGTATAGGCCGCCAGATTTTGCACGTAGCGAAGGTTCTGCCGCTGGTAGCCGTTTTTAACATCGTGCCACTGAATCGCCAGCATTGAGGTACAGGCAAGCGTTAAGACAATCGCCGTGATCAGAAAACAGATATTTAACGGGCGGCGGAAGTTAAGGTTCCGAATCACAGCTTTCTCCAGAAGCAAAAATCAACAAATCCATTCGAGCAAGAACAGTTTTTCGTGTACGGGCAGCATTGAGTAACAGAGGAAATAATAATTCCTGATTTTTCCATTCTCATTATTCTGGCGTGAACCAGACTGCGGTTTATTGAAGGGAGCGCATGTTACAACCTGGAAATATCATTGTCAAAGACGATTGAAGTGATTCATATCGATCGTTCAAACCGATCGTAAATGATATTAATGATAAACCAGGTAAGAACGATCGATAGTCAATGATTGATTGGTTAAAACGATCTTTATTGAATGAGGTGATGACGCTTAAATCCTTTTAAAACAGTTCTTTAATAGTTGGATTGTGCTGCTTTATTCATCTTTCTATCAGTTGTCGAAAATCGGTTATAAATAAAAAATTTTCATCACTGATGGTATTTTCGAATTGTATTTAAAGTCGCCTTGTGACGGCGGAAGGTATTTGTCAAAACGGAAGTGAATATTCCGCAGGATGGGGAATAACACCTTCCAGTAATAAGCTCGTGAAATATCGATATGCGATTGAATAAAATATATTTATAGAAGGTTGCGAATTTGCGGAAGAATACAATCAAGAAAAGCGAATTATGACGGCAATAGTGAAAGGAACAGAATATTGTCTGGAAGTGGACCCTCCGCCGTAGCGGAAGGTCCGTAGAGACTTACATGCCGGAGAAGACGTTCATGATAATCCCGCCGCTGATAATCAGTAGCATAGCGAAGATAGCGGGCAGGTCAGGCTTTTGCTTATAGAGGATCATCGAGCAAATGGTCACCCCGACGATACCAAAGCCACACCACAGCGAGTAGGCGACGCCCACCGGAATGGTACTCATGGCACGGGTCAGCGCGAAGTAGCACAGCGCGTAGGCGCAGACCACCAGTACCGATGGCGCCAGTTTGCTAAAACCGTTGGTCTTTTTGATCATCGACGTACCGGTGATTTCGGAACCGATAGACAGTGCCAGCCATAAAAATCCGAGATTAAACATAGGTCATTCCTTTTCTATTAGTTGGCAACGTTTTTATCGAGGGTAGAAACCGGCGTCGGCGGCGTCTCTTCCGCCTCTTCATGACCCATCTTCGAGAACAGGTTCATGATCACAATGCCGCTGGCGATAATCGCCATTCCGATGATGGCCGCCGTATCCGGGTGCTGGCCGTAGAACGCCATCCCGAGGGTGGATACCACCAGAATACCGGTACCGGACCACGTGGCGTAGGCCAGCCCAACCGGAATATCTTTCACCGCGCGCGACAACGAGTAATAGCACACGCAGTACAGCACGACGATCAGCGCCAGCAGCAGGGTTTTGGTTGTCCCCTCGCTGGTATCAAACATCTTAAGCGTTGAGGTAGCTGAGGTTTCCGACACGATAACCAGCAGCATCCATAGCCAGCATTTTGTTTTCGAAGACATAATCTAAACTCCAGGGTTTATTATCGAGGTAAGGTATTTTTTCTCTGTGCTTTTATAAAATCAGCGGCGGCATCGGTCATTACGGCATTGGGCGTCCCGGCCAACGCAGGATTATTGACGATATCTGTGACAGTCAGATAACGACGCGCCGTGGCGCTTGCGGCCGGTGTACTTTCTCCGGTAGCCAGTTTTGCCAGTAATTCGTTCATCGTACACAGGTTCACACCGCACGCCGCCAGCCGGTTGAGGGTTGCCTCAATGTGCGCAGCATAGGCGCTGTCGGCGGCCGAGCCACGCAGCTGATTGAGCTCGCTGTGAGGGTTACAGTGATAGCTCAAGGCCAGCACGGGAATCCCCGTCAGCAGCGCCTCATGCAGCCGACGCGCGGCCGGAGACGCTAACCGTCCGCTGACCACATCTGCCGCCAGCGGGTAGTCGAGAAACGGCACCAATAGCGCTTTGTACGCCACGCCGGGCCGCGCCTGTTGCCAGGCGGCGGCGGGCAGGAACTGACCGATTTCCTGCCAGCGCTGTGCGTCATCCATCTCGCCGTCCAGCGCCAGATGCAGCCGTTCGCCGCAGCCCGCTAGCCGCTGACGAATTTCCTCGCGATAGCCGCAGGCCGCAGTCACCAGCACCAGCACCGGCGGCTGAATGCGCTGGAGAACTTGGGCGACCAGACGATCTATCTGTTGCTCGGTCATGACGGCCTCCTTAGCGAACCAGCGCTACCTGTACGCCGTTCTTCAATCCGGCGGCATTGGCTTCTTCGGTATCGATGTGGAATTCCAGCGCGAAATCATCGCGTACCCGGACCACCACCTCATCAAAGGTTAACTGACGTTCGCCATTGCTGCGCACGCTGACCTTCTGCCCGTTGCTGACGTTTAAGCGTCTGGCATCCGCTGGTGACATATGAATGTGCCGCCAGGCGCAGATAACCTGCGAGTGCAGTTCGACGTGACCTTTCGGGCCAACCAGCAGCGCGCTTCCCGCACCGTCCAACTGGCCGGATTCGCGCACCGGGGCTTTTATGCCCAGCGCGAAACAGTCGGCGCGCGACACTTCCAGTTGGCTAACGGGACGCGTTGGGCCGAGCACGCGCACGTTGGTCAGCGAACCTTTCGGGCCGACGATGGTGACGCACTCTTCGGCGGCGAATTGGCCCGGTTGGCGCAGCGGCTTAAAGGGCGTCAGCGCATAGCCTTTGCCAAACAGCGCCTCAACGTCCTGCTGCGAAAGATGGACGTGGCGGTTAGAGATCCCAACCGGGATCCCCTGCGCGGTTTCGCTCAGTCGGGCGCTGATTTTCTCCTGTAGCAGGGCGTCAATCATGCCTTTTTCCCTTTCTTATCGTTAGCGGTTGGAGCTGAAGCGGGAACGGGGGCTTTCTCCTCTGGGATGGCAACCGGAGCGGCAGGTGCTTCCTCCTCCGCTTTTGCCGCCACTGCGGCATTGGCCCGCGGCGGGTGACCTTTCAGATTGCTAAGCGCCTCGACGACGCAATTCTCCGGCCGGGCAATGACCAGCGAATGCACCTGCGTATCGCTGGCGGAAGCCACCGCAACGCCGCGTTCAATGGCGGTGTGAATCGCGCTGATCTCGCCTTCAAAACAGACGCTCACCAACCCTGAACCGACCTTACGATAGCCGATGCAGGTAACGCCTGCGGCTTTACAGGCCGCGTCGACGGCCTGAATGGCGGCAACTAATCCTCGCGTTTCAATAACGCCTAAACTTTTCATTATCGGCTCCTTTAATGACGCACTAAGCGAATATCAAAATCAAACTGGGCGAAAAATGTCTCCAGTTTGTCCAGCTCTTCGACGCTGTAGGTCGGATCCTTTAAGATCGGGTAGGGCATCTCGAGGCGTTCATACTTTTTGCGCCCGAGCTGGTGGTACGGCAGCATATCGATGCGGCGAACGTTGCCGCGTTTCGCTAGCTTCTGAACATAGTCAATCGCCCCGGTGATGGCTTCCCACGAATCGTTATAGCCGCGTACCAGCGGCATACGCACAATCACGTTAGCGCCTGAGTCCACCAGCCACTCGAGGTTGCGGCGAACGCCTTCGTTACCAATGCCGAACAGCGTTTTATGGTGGTCGCTGTCGATCTGCTTGATATCAAATAAGAAAGTATCGGTAACCGGCGCCAGCTTCTGATAGTTCGCCAGCGGGGTGGTTCCTTGGGTTTCGACGGCGGTGTTGAGCATCATCTTTTTGCATTCGCTGAACAGGGCGACGGCAAAATCGGTTTGTAGGCTCATCTCGCCGCCGCCGATGGTCACGCCGCCGCCGGAGGAGATGTAGAAATCGTAATCCTGCATGATGATGTCCATCAGCTCGCTGACGGTGACGTCTTTGCCCATAATATCCAGCGCGTTTTGGGTACAAATCTCTTCACACTTGCGGCAGCCGATGCAGTCTTTGTTGCGGTTGACGAAGTGCTTCATCTCGCCGTTTTCTTCCACGCGGTAGTGAATTCCCGCCGGACAGACGTTGACGCAATCACCGCAGTTGATGCATTTGTCCTGCGAGAACATCACCTGAAACTGGCTGCTCAGCCCTTCCGGGTTAGCGCACCACGGGCAGCGAATATTGCAGCCCTTGAAAAACACCAGCGTGCGAATGCCATCACCGTCATAGATTGAATACTTCTGAATATTAAAAATTCGACCGGTTAATTCTTGAGTCTTGCCCATCACGCTTGTCTCCTGAAAACGTCGGACATCCCTGTCCCATCGCGTTGCGTCTATCAGAACTTCTCAATCACCGTACGGCTGATGATCTCGTCCTGAACTTCTTTGCACAGTTCCACGAAGTAGGCGCTGTAGCCCGCCACGCGGACGATCAGATCGCGGTATTTTTCCGGCTCCTGCTGCGCTTTTTTCAGCACTTCGTTATCGACGTAGCTGAACTGCATCTGGCCGTTGCCGAGAATCGACGCGGTGCGCAGCAGCGTAATCAGGCCATAGCGACCTTCTGGGGTATCGAGCAAGCCCTGCAGGAACTTGAAGTTGTGCACCATGCCGATGTTCATGGTTTCGACGTTCATCTTGCTGACCGACTTGATGATTGCCGTTGGACCTTGTTTATCCGCGCCCTGAGTTGGGCTGATCCCGTCGGAGAGTGGCATCCACGCCAGACGGCCGTTTGGCGTGGCGTTGGTCAGCTCGCCGATCGGCGTGTTGTTGGAAATAGACAGGGTGCCGTGGCTCAGGGTGGAGTAGAGCATTTTGTATTTGCGGCACTCGCGCTCGGTCCACTCGGTGATATCCAGCGCATATTGGTCTACGTAGTTATCATCGTTGCCGTACTTCGGCGCGTTCAGGCAGTCGCGGCGCAGGCCTTCATAACCTTCAAAGTTGGCCAGCATCGCGTCGCGCATCTGCTCGAGGGTATATTTTTTATCCTCGTACACCAGTTTGCGAATGGCGGCGAGTGAGTCGACGTAGGTTGCAAGGCCGGAGAAGATCAGCCCCGGTCCGTGGTTGACCATCGCACCGCCGGCTGCGACATCTTTGCCTTTCTCCATGCAGCCTTCCACCAGCAGCGACATCAGCGGTTTTGGCGCCACATCGCGGTGAACGCGCTGGCTGATGACCGTACCGATCGCCGACAGGCGCACAATATGGGCAATTTGCTGTTTCACCGCCGCATCGAACTGCTCGAAGGTGTGCAGGTCGCGCAGGTCGCCGGTATCCAGCCCCTGATAGCTATCGAACAGCACCATCCGGCCGCGGTTTAGCACGAACTCGATGGCGATTGGCCACTGGGTGTAGCCGGTGGAGGTCCACTGATAGATACGGCCAGATTTCTGTGGCTCAACGCAGCCCATCAGGCAGTAGTCGCGCGCATCTTCGAAATCAAAACCTTTGCGCAGCATCATCTTGATATGCGAGTCATCGAAGTGACAGGCCGGGAAGCCCATACCCGCTTTTACCACGTCGACGATTTTTTCCATGTACTTCTGCGGCGACTGGTTGTGGATACGGCAGGCCAGCGACGGCTGGTAGACCTTCACAAAGCGCACGGCATCCATAATCAGATAGGTCAAATCGTTACAGGCATCGCCGCCGGAACGCTTTTGTCCACCTACGGTCAGGTTGATAAACGGCTGGTAGCCAGCGAAATATTTCGCCCCCAGCTCGCTGGACATCCACATCAGTTCGGCGCATTTGATGATAAAGGCCTGCATCATCTCCAGCGCGCTGTCGTGGGTCAGGCGGCCTTCGCGGATATCGGCTTCGAACATTGGGTAGCAGTACTGGTCAACGCGACCCAGCGACAGGCCGGTCTGGTTCTCTTCAATTTCAAACAGCGATTCCACGGTCCAGATGCTTTGCAGCGCTTCCTGCAAGGTCTTCGGCGGATTGGCCGGGACGTTTTGGTTCACTTCCGCGATGGTCAGCAGTTCGGCGCGACGCTGGGCGTTTTGCTCAACGGCCGCCAGTTCACGGGCATGTGCCGCGATGCGGTGGGCGTAGTTAATCACCCCTTCACAGGTTTCAATCGCCGCTTTGTAGTAGTAAATGCGGTCGATATCTTCCGGATTTTCCATGCTCAGATTAGCAAGGTGCGCTTCGGCATCGGCTTTGATCCCGTTCATCCCTTTGGTGAACAGCAGCACGTCGTAGCCTGGGCAGGTATCGCCGCCGCCGTTGATCTGGTGGTAGGAGAGGTCGCTGACGAAGGTTTCGCCGCTGAATGCCCACACGCCCGCTTCGCGGTACTGGGCTTCGCAAATCTCATCCAGCGAACGGCCTTCCCAGAACGGCACGATCTCTTCGCGGATGGTTTTCTTGTCTTCTTCGCTGATTTCAAACGGATCCTGCGGACGCGTGCTCATGGTGTCGAGTTCGTCGCGTACCCAGCGCCAGGCGATATCCGGCGAGAAGGCACCGGCGCGCGGTTTACCGCACGGATGGCCGACGATCAGCTCATCGTCCTGAATCAGAATCGGCGCGGTTTCGCAGGCGTGACGGAACGCTTTGGCGCGCAGCAGAATGGTTGGCATGCCCGGGTTGGCCTTGACCACTTCGGTAAACGCCAGCGCGCGGTAAATTGACACGCTTGGGCGCACGGTCAGATAGTGGTTACGCAGGCGCTGCATGCGCGGGGTTAAGCCTTCCGCCGTGGTGGTAGCGCTGGTGGCAGCAAACGGTGCGCTGGAAACGGCCTGTACGCCTTTGAACAGACGCACCGGCAGATGCAGGGCGCTCAGGTTTTGCTGGGCGCTGAGGAACATCGCTGACAGGGCATTAATATTGGCTTTTTCAAGGCTTGCACCGTGCAGCAAGGCATCGAACATCGGATAGCCGTCGATGGCGCTGGCGGCGCGTACTTCGCTCAGTTCGGCCAGCTTGAACCACAGGCATTCGACGATTTCATACGCCTGGGCCTCGTTTAAGGTGCCGTTGGCGACGTCATGCTGGTAGTACGGCAGCAGCGCTTTGTCGGCGCCTTCCGGGTTGACGGCGTAGCTGCCGTTATCGAGCTGAAGCGCTAGCTGGAACAGATAAAACGCCTGGCAGGCCTCTTTAAAGCTGCGCGCCGGGTGTGCCGGAACGTGGTGCAAAATAGCCGCGCTTTCTAACAGTTCGGCTTTGCGGAACGCGTTGGTTTCGGCGGCGGCAAGCGTCTCGGCGCTGGTGGCCAGATTCTGCGCCAGCGCCATCAGCGCGTCGCAGGCGTAAATGGCCGCGCGACAGCCGTTAACTTCATCCATGCCGCTGCGGCTAACCGCGCTGCCCAGGGAACGGGTTTTCTCTTCCAACTGGTGTTTAATCGCCAGCACGCCTTTTTCCACCACCAGCTTGTAGTCCGGTGAATCGATAGCGCTGTTGAGATTGAGGAACTGGAAGGCGCAAGGGCGCTGGCCCGCGCTTTCGTCGTGGAAAATCGCGCCGTGCGGTTTGCGGGTCTGGTTGCCGACAATCAGTTCATCGGCGCTGATGGTCAGGGGGAGCTGACGCATCAGTTCGTAGAAGCGGCGCGCCGGTTTGACGGCGGCCGGAATGCCGGCAATATCGCCATCCAGTGAATGCAGAACCGTTGCGTGCTCGGTGCACAGCGTGCTGGCGTGTGCCTGTAAACGATCAGCCAGCACTTTGACGCGCGGCGTTAAGCTGTAGTGTGCCATAGGTAAGGTTTCTCCAGTTCTTGTTATCCGTGGCGGTGAACGGCGCTGCCGCTCCATGCCTGGCGATAAAGTTCGGTTAATGCCTGCGCGTCCGGCGCGCGCGGGTTGGTCGGGGTGCAGCCGTCGCGCAGCGCCTGAGCCACCATCTCGGCTAATCGGCGGTCAAACTCGATGGCGTCAACGCCGGTGTCGGCAATTCCCGCAGGCATGTTCATTTCATCTTTCAGCGCCGTAATGGCGACGAGCAGGCCGGCTACGCCTTCGCGAGTGGTATGCGCCGGCAAATCCAACAGATGAGCCAGACGGGCATATTTATGGGCGGCGGCGGTATCGCACTGTCCGCTGAAATCAGCGTTCCATGTCACCACATCGGCCATTAGCAGGGCGTTGGCGCGGCCGTGTGGCACGCGGAATACGCCGCCGAGGGCGTGGGCCAGACTGTGGGTGATACCCAGTGAGGCGTTGGTGAATGCCATGCCCGCCATGCAGGAGGCGTTGTGCATTTTTTCGCGCGCCTGCAGATCCTGGCCGTTGCGCCAGCAGGCCGGCAGATAGCGGAACACCTGCTGCACCACTTTCTCCGCCAGCGCATCGGAAAAGTCGCTGGCGGCGCGGGAAACGTAGGCTTCCAGCGCGTGGCACAGCACGTCCATTCCGGTGTCGGCGGTGATAGCCGGTGGCACCGAGGCCACAAGCGTTGGATCCAAAATGGCGATATCCGGCAGCAGCGACGGGTCAACCAGCACCAGTTTCTCGGCGTGGGCTTTCACCACGGAGAAGCTGGTGACTTCGGATCCGGTGCCGCTGGTGGTCGGAATAGCCACGAAGCACGGGCGTTCGCGGCGGGTGTCCGGACGAGTTTGCGCCAGGGCGAAAATAACCGCTTTGGCTGCATCAATCACCGAACCACCGCCCAGCGCGATAACCAGATCCGGATAGTGGCTATCCATCAGCTTCATCCCGCGCACCACGGTGGTAATATCCGGGTCAGCGACCACATCGTCCCAAATCTGGAACGGGACATTGCGCTGGCGCAGGATGGTTATCACGCGCTCGGCGAGGCCAAATTTAACCATCGCCTGATCGGTCACCAGCAGTACGCTATGGGCGGGCACTTCGGCCAGCGCCGCCAGCGCGTCCTGGCCAAAGCGGATCCGGGGTTTCAGCAAAAATTCACTCATTGGGTTATTGACTCCTTAAGCGTCTCGAAACACGTTCTCGACAATGGCAACCACCGACATGGCCCGATAGCGGTCTTTGTTCAGCGCCAGGTACTCTTCGGCGAGCACGATGTCGTGCATACCGGCGCCCACGCTATCGATGGCGACCCAGGTCTGGTTTTGCATCGGCTGCTGTTGGTCATCTAATTTGCAGATCAGCAGCAGATTGCTGCCACGGAGCTCATCGCACTTCTGCGTGGCCACCACATGTCCGACTACCTTTGCGAGAATCATTGTTTATATCGCCTTATATCAATGTGTTACTTACCAAGGCGTTCCAGCACCTGGCGGATGACGCGCTCCACGTTCTGTTCGCTGATCTCGCCTTCAACGTTTGCCACGGTGGCTGCCGCAAAGCGGTCATCGGCGTGGCTTGCGTGGCTCACCGGAGCGGGGGAGGCGAAACGGGCGTCGTCAAGAATGCTGCGGCGCGGATCGGCAACAGGGGCGGACGCGACGATGGTTGGCTGTGGCTCCACGCGTGTGCCCGGTGCGCGCAGCTCATCGATGGAGCGCACGCCATAGCCCACTTTGCGGATGTTCAGCAGATTCATCGGACCGACGTTATCGGAGCTGGAACCGCCGCCAACCGCACCACAGCCGAGCGTTAGCGCCGGGGTGATATTGGTGGTCGCGCCGATGCCACCGAGGGCCGCGGGCGTATTGATCAGAATGCGGTTCACCGGTTTTTCAAGGCAGAACTGGCGGATCACGTCCTGATTGCGGGTATGAATGACCAGCGTATGGCCAAGGCCTTCGTTGGTCAGCAGCTCAACCACGCGGTGGCAGGCGGCTTTCCAGTCCTCTTCGACATACAGGCCAAGTACCGGGCACAGCTTTTCGCGAGAGTAGGGATTTTTCGGTGAAACGCTGGTCTGCTCGGCAATCAGCACACGGGTGCTGGCCGGGACGCAAAAGCCCGCCATCTGGCTTAAGTACAGGGCGGTTTTACCCACCACTTTCGGATTGATCGTGCCGTTTGGACGCAGCAGCAGGGCCGCCATTTTCGCCGCTTCGGCTTCGCTCATAAAGTGCGCGCCCTGGGCTTCCAGCTCGCGATGGACTTCGTCGTAAATGCAGCGTTCGACGATGATCGACTGCTCTGAAGCGCAGATCACTCCATTATCGAAGGTTTTGCTGGTGATGATATCTTTCACCGCGTGGTGGATATCGGCGCTGCGTTCGATAAACGCCGGGCCATTACCCGGGCCGCCGCTGATGGTTGGCGTGCCAGAGGCGTACGCTGCGCGCACCATGCCTTCGCCGCCGGTGGCCAGAATCAGCGATACGTCTTTGCTGTGCATCAGTTCAGAGGTGGCTTCGAGCGTCAGTTCGGTGACGCCATCGACGATACCCGCCGGAGCACCGGCCGCTTCCGCCGCGCGTTTGACGATCTCAATCGCTTTCCAACTGCACTGACGTGCGCCCGGATGCGGTGAGAAGATAATGGCGTTGCCGGCTTTGAGAGCAATCAGCGTTTTGTAGATCACCGTTGAGGTGGGGTTGGTTGATGGCACCAGCGCGCAAATCACGCCCAGCGGTACGCCCACGTCCATCACTTTATTCTGTTGATCGTCATGAATGATGCCGACGGTCTTCATATCTTTGATGGCGTCGTAAACGCGCAGCGAGGCAAAGCGGTTCTTCAGGACTTTATCCTGCCAGTTGCCAAAGCCGGTCTCTTCCGCGGCCATTTTCGCCAGCGACTCGGCGTGATGCGCCGCTTCCTGGGCCACGTTCTTCACGATGGCGTCGATTTGCTGTTGCGAAAAGGTGGCCATTATCGCCTGTGCCTTTTTGGCGTTACGCACCAGTTCTCTCGCGTTCTGGCGGGAGAGCAAATCGGTATCCAGTTCAATCATGAGTCTATCCTTCATCAGACTAAAAGAGTGCAGACGGGGCGTACCCGCTCAGTCATGCTTTGTGCTGCGACGCAATTTTTTCGATGTCGTTGTGCGGGCGGGCAATTACGCGAGAAGTGACCACTTCACCGATGCGTTTTGCCGCTTCCACGCCGGAGTCCACCGCCGCGTTAACCGCGCCAACATCGCCTTTGACCATCGCGGTGACGAGGCCGGAACCGACGTTTTCATAGCCGATAAGCTCGACGTTGGCGGCTTTGCACATCGCATCTGCCGCTTCAATACAGGCCACCAGGCCTTTGGTTTCGATTAAGCCAAGCGCTTCTTTCATCATGTTTTCTCCGGTTTATTCGCTAATTTTGTAGTGCGAGATAATCTTGCTGATGTCGTTATGCGGACGCGCAATCACCAGCGAGGTGACCACTTCGCCGATGCGCTGCGCCGATTCCACGCCGGAGTCGACCGCTGCTTTTACCGCGCCGACGTCACCTTTGACCATCGCAGTGACAAGGCCGGAGCCGACGTTTTCATAGCCGATAAGCTCAACGTTGGCGGCTTTACACATTGCATCCGCGGCTTCAATACAGGCCACCAGACCTTTGGTTTCAATCAGACCTAATGCATCACCCATTTGCGTTCTCCCGGCCTTACGCCTTGTGTTTAATGACGATTTTGTTGATGTCGTTGTGTGGACGCGCAATCACCAGCGACGTCACCACTTCCCCGATGCGCTGCGCCGATTCCACGCCGGAATCGACCGCCGCTTTCACCGCACCGACGTCGCCTTTCACCATCACGGTGACGAGGCCGGAGCCGATGTTCTCGTAGCTAATCAGTTCAACGTTGGCGGATTTGCACATCGCATCCGCGGCTTCAATACAGGCCACCAGACCTTTGGTTTCGATAAGCCCTAATGCATCACCCATGGTTCTTTCCTCTGGACAGGTTGTGTGATTACCGGAAAACCGTCCGCGTCACGGCGTTAACCCACGGCAGCGGCGTTCGAAGGTCACTATAGAGGCTGGCAAGTAAGGTGGAATTTAAATCCGAATAGATTATGTAATTAGAATATTGCTCTGCCATTTAGCTATTTTTAGCGTTCTATTTATCTGTTTATGCTGTTTTGTTGAGGGGTATTTGGCGTTGCGTGTGGCGGTTTTTTAGCCGTTTGTCAAAGGGTTTAAGAATGTTGCTAAGTTGCTAAAAAATTAAGAAGATCAGGTGACGTGGCGCGAGGCTAACTGTGGGACGGCGCAAGTTTTGCCGCTGGAGCTAAACGCAAAAGATGCGGTTTTTGTCCGGCATAGGCAGTCAGGAAAATGGCCGCGCGCGGCGGATCACACTCCGACGTGCAGCGGCGCAGGTGGAACCTCAATCGAAGAGCGGGAATCAATGCTAAGTGGACTGAATCATCTTACCCTTGCCGTGAGCGATCTGCCGGCGAGCGTGGCGTTTTACCAGCAGCTTCCCGGAATGCGGTTACATGCCCGCTGGGACGGCGGCGCCTATCTTTCCTGCGGCGCGTTATGGCTGTGCCTGTCGCTCGACGCCCAGCGGCGAATAACCGCGCCGGAGGAGAGCGACTATACCCACTACGCCTTCAGCGTGGCGGCGGAACAGTTTGCTGAAGTCTGCGCCAAGCTTGCGGAAAACGGGGTCGTGGTGTGGAAGGCGAATCGCAGCGAAGGGGAGTCGTACTATTTTCTCGACCCGGACGGCCATAAGCTCGAACTGCACGTCGGCAGCCTCGCTCAGCGGCTGGCCGCCTGCCGGCAGCGGCCCTATGCCGGGATGGTGTTTTACGATGCGTGAGGCGTTATTCCAGCTTACTGCCGGATTTGAGGGTACAAATCCACAGCGGTGAGTTGATGGAGCTTAGCAAAATGGCTTTGTCGTTAAGCTTCTGCGCGTTTAAAAACAGCCCGTCGTGGCTGTCGGACATCTCGCGCATAAAGTAGTCGAAAATCACGTCCGGTGATTCATCAATCGACGAGGCGCTGGATTCCCATTTGTTGATGCGGTAGTGGCGCTCGGTGGCGGAGATGCGTTTGCTGCTGTAGGTGAATTTGACGTAGCGCTGGAGATAAAGCCAGCCGGCGGCAGAATCGGTATAGCCCTCCACCACCATCGACCCTTTGCCGTTCCCGCCGAAGGTGAAGTGGATATTGCCGTTCACGTTCTCTTTATTCATGTTTTCAAAGCGCATGATGGCTTTGGTGGAGCAGCTCATCGCGCCGTCATTTTCTGCGGGCAGCAAACGCCAGGCACAAAATGCGCCAGCGGCGATAAACAGCAGCAGACAAAGGGCGAAGAAGGGACGCGGGGCAAGTCTCATTGCGGCTTCCAGGAGTAGTAAAAGTAGTTATCGCAGTAGCTAAATGGGTTGTCTTCGTGCATCGCGCAGTGGGCGAGAAATACGCGGCCCAGGCCGTTGGTCTCGAGCCGGTCGCCGTAGAAAAACAAAAAACGCTCGCCCGGCTTACACTCGACGTTTAGCCGTTGGCGCACGTTGTCGAAATTCTTGCCGTAGCCGCTGGCCGAACGCAGCATTTCATCGCTCGCCAGCAGTTCACACTGGCTATGCGTTATCTGCGTCAGGCGGATCGGCCGCGATTCGCCGCTCCCCACCAGGCTAAACGCCACCAGCAGCAGGGCGATGGTCAATAAACAGGCACCGGCGATGTACCAGCACATGCCGCGCGCATGCGGCGTTTGCGCGGGCGGCGTTGCGGCTTCCAGCGCTTGCGGCTCAGAAGCGGCGCGCTCTGCTTCGTTGACAATGGGTTCCTGTGCCGCGACAGGGGATTCATCCATCGGCTGGATAACCACATCGGGGTTAAGCTGCAAATAACCGCGCGAGACGGTGACGATAATATTGTCGATACCGTAGTGGCGACAGGTTTTGCGCAGCATGCTCAGATACTGGTTAAGGTTGCTGTTGGATGAGGTTAATCCATTGTCATCCCAGACTTTTTTCAGTACTTCATCACGACTGATGATGCCGGTGTTGCGCAGAAAATAATTGAGCAGGGCGCTGGCGGTGATCGACAGTTGGCTATCCGGCTCATCGCTTTGCGGCAGCGTGAGCGTGCCGTCGGTGGCATCGTAAATAAAACGGGCATTGATGTTGTAGCGCATCGCGGCCTCAGCAGTGGGCTTCACGCGGGAAGCGTCATCTTATTAAGAGAGGCAACCAGCGTCCGGCGATGTTCCGCGTTCATGGTTATCCCTTCCGTCAACTCAGACAGCCAGATACCGTCTGCGGTATAGCGCACCAGCGTGCCGATTGGGCTGTTATCCAGTTCATCGCCGCGCGCCAGGTGATCCAGCATCCAGTCACGCCAGCATTTTCGCAGCACCGGTTCGTCGGGCATCGCCAGCGACAGCACCATCAGCTGACGGCTTTCATGGGTATCCGTCAGGTCGGCAAGGTAGTTCAGATAGGCGCGGGTAAATCGCCCGTAGCTGACGTTGTCCTGCTGCATCAGCGCGGTGATCGCTTCTTCCATAATTGCCAGCAGTCGGGCAAAAAGGGCAAATATCAGCGCCTGCTTATTGGGGAAGTGGTGGATTAGCCCCCCTTTACTGACGCCCGCCTCGCGGGCCACGGCGTTCAGCGACAGGGCGGCGATACCATCACGACCGGCAATCATCGCCGCTGACTCCAGCAGCTGCTGGTGTAAGCGGACCGGGTCTTTTTTGCGGTGCTGCACTTCGGTATTCATGTGGTGAATCATACCGACCAGACGGTATGTAGATTTTTGATAGCGATCAAAGGCATGAGGATGTCCTTATCATGAATATGGTTAATGCGTGGCGGGTCACAAATTGTCGTATAAATAGGGGGATGTACTGAAGTATTTCGGCAATGCAGGCCGAAGAGATGAAAAATGACGCAGTCGCGACATTTATATCCATAACCTGTTGTGGGCGAAATTCTCACCGATTCATCGTTCTTTAACGGCGCGGAGACCTGCTATTTATAACAGGGCAGATGCAATAGAAAATTATTCGATATTGGGTGATGTCGTGGCATGGTAGAGGGTGAGTAGTCATAAGAATAATGAGAGGCTTAAGTAATGAAAGAAATTGATTTTTATATGGTCGATGCCTTCACCTCCGACACCTTTGGTGGTAATGCTGCGGCAGTCTGCCCGCTCATCGAGTGGCTGCCTGATGCGACATTATTAAAGATGGCGCAGCAGCATAACCAGTCGGAAACGGCGTTTTTTGTGACTACCGACAGCGGTTTTGAGCTGCGTTGGTTCACCACCCAGGGGGAAATTAACCTCTGCGGCCATGCGACCCTTGCCGCCGCCCACGTGATTTTTGAATACCTCGATTATCCGGACGCCACGGTTCGCTTCGACACCCGCTTTGTCGGCCCACTGGCGGTGACGCGCAGCGGCGACTGGTTAACGCTCGATTTCCCGGCATGGCGCACCGAGCCCGTTACGCCACCGGCTCTACTGCTGGAGGCGCTGGGCATCACGCAATATAAAGAGGTGCGCGCGGCGCGGGATTATATGGTGGTGCTGGAGACTCAGCAGCAGGTTGAAGCCGCCAGCCCGGATATCCACGGCATGCAACCGCTGGGTAAAATGGTCTGCATTACTGCTCCGGGTGAAGGAGACTATGATTTTGTTAGCCGCTTCTTCTGCCCAGGAGAGGCCGTCGCCGAAGACCCGGTCACCGGTTCGGCGCACAGCATGCTGATCCCCTACTGGGCGGAAAAACTCAACAAAACGCAAATGCTGGCGAGGCAGGTCTCCGCCCGTGGCGGCGATCTCCGCTGCCAGCTGCTGGGCGAACGGGTGCATATTGGTGGCCAGGCAACGACCTATTTGATTGGCAAAGTGTTGTTGCGGTAGGTGAGGGAAAGGTTGGTCTCAGCGCTAGTTGAAGTGGGAGACCAACTTTCTAATGTGTTGAAGGGCTGTTAGGTGCCAACAGCAGACGAAAGCGTTTCAGAAAAAGTCGAAGTTATTTCAAATATAAGACTGGCTCGACTACCGGGGCGGGGCTATCTCTGTTCGTTACCTAAGTTTATTAATAAACAATTCTAAAGATTACATTTTTGTAACTTTAACTATCCTTAAAAGGCATTGGTCCTATTCAGTGCCAGCCGAGGATATGCTTCAGGTTTTATAAGACATATACCGCTGGCCTTTCCGCCTACTCATTCAGGAAAGTCTTATGAAAGTTCACGTCATAGCATCCGCTGTCTTGCTGGCACTGACATTCTCGCCGCCTATTTACGCAACTGATGCCCCCCTTTCGCCATTGATGAAACAACTCAATAACGGCAACTGGTTGGCTCAGGATGAGGCACAGTCGCTCAGCGACGAATTGTATTATCAGGATGCTATCCAGGCATATATTCAAACGTTACCCCTGCTGAATACCATTGGTTTACGTGATGGTTCTGAAGCTGCATTTGGGAAAGGCTATAATGTTCTGCCTATCTGGAAAGAGCGTATGGACAGCCGTGCGGTAGTGCCAACGCCGAACGGTGACGTAATCTATTCGATGAGTTACCTGGATCTTAAAGAAACGGGCCCGCTGGTCATCAAAGCGCCGCCGAACGTTATCGGCATGTTTACCGACTTCTTCCAAAAAACGATTACCGACGTTGGCGCGATTGGACCGGACCGTGCGCGTGGCGGACTCTATCTGTTGCTGCCGCCGGACTATGAAGGGCCAGTACCGCAGGGTTACTACGCATTCAAATCATCGACCTACAATGTATTCCTCTTTTTCCGAACCATCATGGGTAAAGGCGATGGCAAACCCGATCCGGTTCCGGCGGTGAAAAATGCCGAGACCACGCGCGTTTATCCGCTGTGGGATGTCGAAAAAGAAGTCAAGCCGATGCAGTTCCCGGATGCCAGCGGTAAGCGCGTCAATATGATGTATCCGACGGACGCCAGCTACTGGAAAAAGGTGAAAGACTTTGTGGATTACGAGCCGTTGACGGCGATCCCTGACGCAACCCGCAGCGCATTGTTGAGCATCGGGATTGTCAAAGGCAAACCATTCGCACCTACCGCTAAACAGCAGGAGATGTTGAAGAAGGCGGTTGAAGCGGCGCCGCGCATGATCCTCGCTCGTCGTCAGGTTGGCCGCGACGACCAACGCCAGCTTTACTACAAAGATCGTCAGTGGGAAACGTCATGGGCAGGTGCTACCGCCGAGTGGATGCAATACGGTACGCTGGATGCAAACCAGCGCGCGGCATTCTTCCAGATTGCATACTCCAGTGCCGCTGCAATGGTGATGCACACCACAGGGGCGGGTTCCAAATATCCATTCGCCACGAAAGACAATACCGGCAAATTCCTCGACGGCAGCAACACCTACAAATTGCACCTACCGCCAAACCCACCGGCCGCGCTGTTCTGGGCCGTTACTGCCTATAACATTACCGATGGCACCATGCCTGAAACCGATCAACTGCTGCCTTCGACCAATGGTTATTACAACATTCCTAAAAATCAGGATGGCTCTATCGATCTGTGGTTTGGGCCGAACAAACCTGAAGGCGTGGCGGACAGTGCGTTTATTAAAACGGTGTCCGGACGGAATTTCCTCGTTGCATTACGCCTTTATGGTACAGAAGACGGTTTCTATGACCAGACCTGGGTACCGGATGATTTGGTTCAGACTAATAAATAATAGCGAGATATAAGATGAAAGTGAGATACCTGGCTTTATTTACCGCTTTGACAGTAAGTGCGGGGGCGTTTGCACAAAGCGCACCTCTGACTATCCCGCATCCGACCAAGTTTGACGAGCTAGCGCAGCCGTCAGCCGATGTCACCATGCCTGAAGCATATGTCAAGGCAATAGCACAGCAGGCCTACATCTGGGGCTGGCCGATGGTGAACCAGTTCAACCGCCGTGAAACTATCACGAAGGCACCTTACCCGGCGCTTAACGGCGGAATGGTGCCGGTTGCCCCGATGGGGCAGCTCAGTATGCTCACCGACTACATCAAGCCAGAAGAGACCTTCGTGACCTGCCCAAACCAGGATGTGGCCTACGGCCTTGGCTTCTTTGAGCTGGAAAAAGGGCCGATCGTGATTCAGGTACCTGATTTCGGCGATCGTTTCTGGGTATATGCCATTTATGATGCCCGTACCAATCAGATTGGTAATGTCGGTAAACCTTACGGAACCAAGCCGGGCTTTTACCTGCTGGTGGGGCCAGACTGGAAAGGGGAAACGCCAAAAGGCATTAACGGTGTCATTCGCTCCTCTACCGAAATGGCGAACATAATCCCGCGTATCCAAATGGACGATACCCCGGAGGACCGCAAAGCGATTCAGGCTCCTATCAAAGAGGTGATGACCTATCCGCTTAGCCAGTTCGATGGGAAGATGAAATCCTATGAATATTCCAAAATACCGGCTATTGGTGATAAACCAGACGCCAGCTCAGGCGAAACCAAATGGGTCATTCCGGAAAAATTCTTCGATCAGTTTGCCAACGTGCTGAATAAAGTTCCGCCGCTGCCGGGTGAAGAGGCGATGTATGCTCAGTTCCGTCACCTGGTTGAAGCCGGTAAGAAGAACCCGGACATTCGCAAATGGATGGATGAAACCGCCGTTGAAACCGACAAAACGGTAATTTCTGAGTTCTTCAAATGGAAAAATAACGGCGTTCCGGCGGGTAATGGCTGGAACCGTTCGAAGCATAACGCGGAGTTTGGCGTCGATTACTACAACCGTACCGGTACGGCAAAATCGAATATGTTCGACAATAAACCGAACGAAACCCAGTATTTCTACACGGATGATGATGCAGCGGGTACGCAGCTCTCGGGTGATAAGAGCTACACCGTCACCTTCCCGAAAGGTGAACTGCCGCCGGTGAAGGGCTTCTGGTCATTGACGCTGTATAACAGCAAACATCTGTTCAGCCCTAATGAGCTTAACCGCTATTCATTGGGGACCAAAAACAAGAATCTGAAGTTTAACGATGATGGTTCTCTGACGCTTTATGTCAGCAAAACCCGTCCTGCGGAAGACAAAATTAACAACTGGCTGCCAGCGCCTGATGGCACCTTCTCACTCTACATTCGCGCATACTGGGGTGAGAAATCGATAATTGACGGAACCTGGCAGCCGCCAAAAATTGAAACTGCAAAATAAGCAAACCAAGTAGCCCTCTGTTTCTGACCGAGGGCTTTTTTCTAACGTTTATGGCCGTCGATTTTTCGCTCACAGCGGCCCCCCAGGAATTAAAAGCAGAAAAACACCCCAACACAATTCTGCACGGTGAAGAGTCGCTCATCGTTAACGTTCATATTTTCAATATATCAATGACTATCCACAGGGCGGGGGAGATGTTGCGATGAGAATAATAGAGAAACAATCCTTCCATTCGCGGGCTGTTACGCTGCAACACTCTGATAAGCTTACCGTGCTCTGAACCATCTGTGACCCGTTCCACAGGGGCATAGGCTAACCCGAAGCCCAGCCGGGCTGCTTACAGGTGAGCTGCAAAAGGGCGCGCATCGCCTGATAGCGTCTGGTGGATACCCGATGTTGCAGCGGCGCAGCCCCTGTTTTTCTGGCAAAGCATAGCGATTTAAATTCTTTGTTATTTCAGGCGTTATCCCGGATCTTCATACCCTATATTCACTGGCGGAAAGGGCGTCTGAAGGAATGGGTAAACGAAACTCCCTCTATTTGCACCAACAGCAACGAGAACATATTCACCAGCTTTCAACCAGCATCCTGTGGCGCAGCGAACTCCCGACCTGGATAATCATGGTAGCCATTTATGGCGGCTGGTTTGCGACCCTGGTGAACTGGCAGGCGTTGGGGTTATATCCCGCCACCGTGCTGCTTATCGGCTTTACCGCCTGGTACATGTCGCTACAGCATGAGTTGATCCACGGACATCCCACCCGATATCCCCGGCTGAACCAGCTTTTTGGCACACTGCCGCTGGCGGTCTGGTATCCGTATGGCCTGTACCGCGACTCCCATCTGGCGCATCACCGTAATGATCATCTAACCGTCCCGGTGGACGATCCTGAGTCTTATTACTTTAGCGATGAAAGTTGGGCGCGGTTTCGGCCGTGGCAGAAGCGGGTGATTCATCTGCGTAACACCTTTATCGGACGGCTGTTGCTGGCGCCGCTGATAGATATTGTGCAGACGCTGGGCAGCGCCTGGGCCGCGTTTCGCCGCGTACAGGTTGCCGCCATGCTGATGTGGGTCATCCACGGGGCCTTACTCGCCGTGCTTTTTGGCTGGATGTCGCACCTTGGCTTCTCCCCGCTGTGGTTTGTTCTGGCGGTGAGTTACCCCGCGCTGGCGCTGACCAAAGTGCGATCTTTTTTTGAGCATCGGGCGGCGGACGATCCGCTGGCGCGTTCGGTCATCAACGAGGCCGGGCTGTTCTGGCGGGTCCTGTTTTTGAATCTTAACTATCATTCTGTACATCACGATCTGCCGGGTGTGCCCTGGTATGGGCTGAAGGCCGTTTACCTGCACAACCGCGATGCCTATCAGCAGCGCAACCACGGTTTTCTGGTGAAGGGATACGGTGAATGGTTACGCCATTTCTGGGGGAAACCGGTGGATGTGACGGTGCATCCGGGGAGTTATAAAGGAGAAGGTCATGAGTGATCCGCTGGCATTCCCGATGTACGCCGTTAACCGCCACGACACCGATGCCCTGTGGCTGGCGGTGTAGAAACTGCTGGTTGCCCGTGGCGTGCCGGTAGGGAGCCTCACGCCAGTGTTGCCACAGGAGGCGCTGGCGGCACATTGGCAAAACCCGCAGCTGATCCTGAGCCAGACCTGCGGTTACCCACTTGTAACGCAGCTTTTGGACGTTCAGGTGGTCGGGTGTTTTCACTACACCGCGCCGGGCTGCGAGAACATCTATTACCGCAGCGTGCTGGTGGTGCGTGAAGAGGATAAGCAGCAAACCTTTGCTGATTTTCGCGGCCGACCGGTGGTCTGCAATTCCACCGATTCGCAGTCAGGTTACAACGTACTGATGAAAATGGTGACGCCACTGGCGATGAACGGGCGCTTCTTCTCGCGCGTTGTCCTGAGCGGCAGCCATCGTCAGTCACTTCATGATGTGAAGCGCGGTGAAGGGGATATCGCGGCCATCGACTGCGTAACCTGGGCGCTATTACAACGTCATGAACCCGCGTTACTGGACGGGCTGGCGATTATCGACCACAGCCCGCTGGCGCCTGGATTACCGCTCATCACCGCCGGGGAAACCTCTGCCGACACGCTTGCTGCGCTGCGTGAGGCACTGCATACGCTGGTGACGGCGGCGCAATACCGGGAAATTTGTGCCGCGCTGCTGATTGGCGGGTTTAGTGAGGTGTCTCGTGAGTCTTATTCGTCGTTACTGGACTGGCGTAGGGCGGCGCAAACAGCCGGTGTCACCCGGCTGTAGCTTTTCAGGCAAAGTTATTTCTGGCCAGTGGAAGGCCGAGTTTTTCCCGCAGCGTTCCCGCCGCATATTCGCCTTTCATCACCCCTTTGGCTTTTAGAATCGGGACAACCTGTTCAGCGAAGCTGTCAAAATCCCCTGGCAGCAGCGGGAACATCAGGTTAAAGCCGTCTGCGGCCCCGGAAAGATAGATGTCCGCCAGCGTGTCGGCAACCTCCTGCGCACTGCCAATCACCAGCCAGCTGTCGGAGCTTTGCAGCAACAGACGACCCAGCTCGAGAATTGACAGGGCAGGGTCGTAATCCCGGATGAGTTGCAGCACGGTGCGAATACCGTCGAAGTTTGCTTCGTCCGGCAGCGGCGGCAGCGGTTTATCGTAGGGATAAGGGCTCAGATCCAGCTTCAGATAAGCCGACAGCAGATCGATAGCCATCCGATCGCTCATCAACTGCGCGTTAAGCTGCTGGCGCTCGGCTTTTTCGGCTTCGGAATTCACCACCACCGGCAACACCCCGG
Source organism: Kluyvera cryocrescens NBRC 102467 (assembly GCF_001571285.1). GTDB lineage: Bacteria > Pseudomonadota > Gammaproteobacteria > Enterobacterales > Enterobacteriaceae > Kluyvera > Kluyvera cryocrescens. The sequence continues at coordinate 133,711 of NZ_BCTM01000004.1, forward strand.
CGATGATTTTAAAGGTTTCAGGTGAACGTCCGAGCGCTTTCAGGCGCTGATTCATCTCCTCGCGGTAGGCTTTTCCCTGCTCGATGGACTTGATAAACACAAAGTGCATATCCGCCCTGCTGGCGGCGAGTTGTTTACCGGCGTCCGAAGAGCCAGCCTGCACAAGAACAGGATGCCCCTGCGGCGGACGTGGCACATTAAGCGGGCCACGCACCTTAAAGAAATCTCCGTGATGGTTAAGACGATGCACTTTGTCGGCATCGGCAAACAGGCCGCGCTGTTTATCAAACAGGAGCGCGCCATCTTCCCATGAGTCCCACAAATGGGTGACCACATCGATAAACTCCCCGGCGCGCTGGTAACGATTACCATGCTGCGGGATCTGATCCAGACCGAAATTGGCGGCTTCTTCTTCCAGCCAGGAGGTCACAATATTCCAGCTTGCACGTCCGTTACTCAGGAAATCGAGCGAGGCGAAGTAGCGCGCCAGGTTATAGGGTTCGGTGTAGGACGTTGAAGCGGTTGCCATCAGGCCAATATTGTCGGTTACGGCTGCCAGCGCCGAGAGTAGCGTCAGCGGTTCAAGGCGGGCATTGGCGTAATGGGCAAGGCCGCTGTCCCAGATCCCGGTATGATCGGCAATGAACAAGGCGTCAAGCGTAGCGGCTTCGGCCTTGCGGGCAAGGGCGGTGTAGTAACTGAGGGTGAAAACCTCGTGTTCGGGTGCGTCCGGGTGACGCCATGAGAACCGATAATCACCCTGCGGATTGAAAAAGAACAGGTTCAGGATCATGGTGTTGTGCGACATTGTGGGGCCTGCGTCAGGTTGTGGCCGCTCCCTGGCCATTGAATGATGAAAAGCGTTAAAGATTGGTGTTGACCCATTGTTGTGCCACGGCAGCCGGATCTTTGTGCTGGAGGTCGACCTGCTTGTTCAGCTCGACCAGGGCGGTGTTATCCAGCTTGTGAGACACCTGATTGAGGATGCCGTCGATTTTTGGCGTCAGCGCCGCTTTGCGTACCAGCGGGACAACGTTCTGGCTTGGCTGCTCGTGTTTATCATCTTCCAGTACCACCCAATCCTCTTTGGCGAGCGATCCCTGGGTGGATATCACCGTTGCCACATCAATTTTTCCGGAGTTCAGCGCCAGGCGGGACAGCGGCCCGCCCATGTCGAGGGATTTCACCTCTTTAAACTCCAGCCCGTAGACGCGCTTTAAGCCCGGCAAACCGAGGGCGCGAACCGGAAATTCCGGTGGGCCGCCGATCACCATCTCGTGTGCAACAGGCGTCAGATCGGAGAGTTTGCTTAACCCGTATTTTTTGGCCGTTTCGGCGCGGACGGCCCAGGCCGTGACCGAACTGGCGGGAGAGGGGGTGAGCAGCGTGAATTCTGCCGGCAGCACTTTTGCAAGCCCGGCACTGACGTCGCTCTGGGTGGTCGCCAGGGTTTTAGTGTCATAATAATTCAGCAGTGCGCCGAGATATTCCGGGACAATATCTATTTCGCCGCTTTGCAGGGCCGGAATAATAATTTCGCGGTTGCCCAGATTAAGCCGGGTTTTAACATCAATATTATTTTTCTTTAATGCACTGGCGTAAATATTGGCAAGAATTGAGCTTTCGGTAAAGTTCGCCCCGCCAATGGTGACGGTTTCCGCCAGGGTGGTAAAACTTAAGCTGAATAATCCTGCCGCCAGAAGGGATAACTTAAATCCACGGCGGTTAAACGCTTGCCATAATGATTGCTTCATAGTGCCTCTTTTTTGCAGGTGGTTATTATCATGATTCAGTTATTGCGGGTGCGGCCTTTGACTGAAATAACACGTTGTTGATAAGTGAAAATATCCCCTCGCAGGCAAGTGCCAGCAGCGTTACCACGAGGGAGCCGGAAATGACCTGCGGTATATCGCGCTGCCCAAGACCATCAATCAGGAAGCGGCCCAGCCCGCCCAGCCCGGCATAGGCGGCGACTACCGCCGTGGCGATAAGCTGCAACAGCGCGGTGCGTATTCCGGCAAAGATCAAGGGCATCGCCAGCGGGATGCGCAGCTGCCACAGGCTCTGTACGGGCGTCATACCAAACGCGGTGGCGGCGTCGCAAAGGGTGCGATCGGCGTGGTAAATCCCCACCCAGGTATTGGTCAGGATCGGCGGGACAGACAAGGCGATTAGCGCAAGAAATACCGGCACATCACTGAAACCAAACAGAATAATGCACAATAAAATCAGGCCAAGAGAGGGGATCGCCCGGCCAATGTTGAACAGGTTGATGACCAGGAAAGCCCCTTTGCGCCAGTAGCCCAGCGCCACCCCCAGAGGTAACGCAATGGCCGAGGCGATAACCATGCTCACCAGCACATACCAGAGATGCTCGCGTAAGCGCAGCAGGATCCCCGTATCGCTGAGCCAGTGGTCTGGCTGAATTAACCAGTGCCAGGTTGCTGTTAAGATGTCCATTAGCGTGCCCACGGAGTAATCCAATAGCCCAGACGCGCTATCAGAGAGTCAAAAATAAACGACAGCACCAGGCTCAGCACCACGCTCACCACAATCGGCGTAAGGAAATCCTGGTTAAAGCCCGACAGCAGCAGTTGCCCAAGACCGCCCTGACCAATGAGCGCCGTGACCGTGACCAGCCCGACCAGCGTGACCGAGGCAATACGCAGCCCAGCAAACAAAGACGGGATAATCAGGTGCAGCTCAACGTCAACAAACCGGTACCAGCGCGTGTAGCCCAGCGCGCGGGCGGATTCGAGCACGTCCGACGGCAGCTTTTCTATCCCGGCGACCACGTTTCGTAGCAGGATCAGCAGTGAATAGAGCGTCAAGCCGATCGCTGACGTGGTGAGTGACAGGCCGGTAAACGGGATCAACAGAATAAATAGCGCCAGCGAAGGGATGGTAAACAGCACCCCGCACAGACCGAGCAGTGCCGGAGCCGACGCGGGCCAGCGCAGGGTCAGGCCAATCAATATCCCGGTGAGAACCGTGCCGAAAAAGAGCGATACCGCCACCAGCAGCGTGTGCTGCCAGAGCAGGGCGGCAATCGAGCCCTGATTATCCGCAATCCATTGCCAGTCAATCATAGCGGCGAACATCCACATGCCCGTTCAGTACGTGCTGGAGCAGCCCGTGGGAAATACTTCCCTGATACTGACCGTCGCCGTTGACGTGCACCAGCACCCCGCCCGGCGCATCCAGAAGTGCGCTGTATGCGAAACGCAGGGAGTGAAGCGCCTTCAGGGTGAGTGAAACGGGCAGAGTGGTGCGCCGCTCAGGATCGAGCCAGTACAACGGGCGCTGCTGTTTATCCAGCACCAGCCGCAGCGGGCTGGCAACCACCGGGTGCTGGCTGAAAATTGGGGTTAGCGTCTCGTCCACCAGGGGAACATCGTGACGCGGCAGCTGCCCAACCTGAAGCCGGGCAAGGCGTTTTAAGTTGGGCTCAGGCCCGATGAATCGCGCCACGAACTCGCTCGCTGGCTGGGTGAGGATATTATCGGGCGTATCAAACTGAGCCAGGATACCCCCTTCCTGAAAGATGGCAATTTTATCGCCCAGGCGAATGGCTTCGTTGATGTCATGGGTGACGAGCACGATAGTTTTGTGCAGGCGTTGCTGGAGTTGCAACAGCTCGTCCTGGAGCTTTTCTCGCACGACCGGGTCGATGGCCGCAAAGGGTTCATCCATTAACAGAATAGGAGGATCGGCCGCCAGCGCACGGGCAATCGCCACACGTCCTTGCTGCCCGCCAGAAAGCTGGTGGGGGTAGCGTGCAAGCAGGCTCGGGTCGAGGGACATGATCTCAACCAATTCATCAATCCGTGCCTGAATATGCTTTTTATTCCAGCCAAGAAGGCGCGGAACCGTGGCGATATTTTGGGAAACAGTCCGGTGCGGGAATAAGGCTGCACTTTGCATCACAAAACCTATTTTTCGGCGCACCTGAATAATATCGGCATCGGCGATTTTAATTCCCTGAACATAAACCGCACCGGCATCCGGGATATCCAGTTGATTAATCATACGTAATATCGTGGTTTTCCCGCAGCCACTGGGGCCAACGAATGTGCAGAATTCACCTTCATTGATAACGATATTTAATTTTCCGATCGCGGCGTGCGTACTACCAGGGTACGTTTTGTTTATGTTTTCGAGTTTTATCATATGAAACAATAGCGCCCTGAAATTATTGCATTTATATAAAACACAAATTACAGAGGCGATGAACAGGGCGCAAATATGATATTTGCATTTGTATTGCAGGTATTTGGATTTTGATAATGGGTGATACAAAAATAGTGCGGTCGTCGATAACATCCTCTCTCCCGGGAGAAGAGGGAACATATCACAGCAAAAAATAGCTCAGACCTGAAAACGCCACCATCCCCACAAGCATCGTCGCAAAAAATCAATGGAGAGCAGGTCATATCTATAATATAAAATGGCGGGCACGCAGAGCTTTACAGGAACATCACCGATGAATATTACCGCCTCCATTGCCCTTTTGAGCGCTTGCCCATTTGTGAGTCTGGCGGCAGTGCCGGCGACCTTTTCCGAAACTGTCCTGGATGCCGCCGGGCCAAAAGGTTCTTTGAAAGGTACGTTACTCACTCCAAATTCAAAACCAACCGCTGTTGTTCTTATTGTTCCAGGATCCGGGCCGACCGATCGGGATGGAAACAACCCGTTTGGTGTGAATGCATCGCCTTACCGACTTCTTGCTGAAGGCCTGGCTGAAAAAGGTTTTGCAACGCTTCGTATCGACAAACGTGGAATGTTCTCTAGCGCAATGGCCGTAGAGGATGCCAATGCAGTGACGATTTCTGACTATGTTGACGACGTTCGCTCCTGGATAAAAGTACTTAGAAGTCAGTTACACACTCCCTGTATTTGGATTTTGGGACATAGCGAAGGAGGCCTGGTCGCGCTTGCTTCGGCTCAAGAAGAGGACGTGTGCGGCGTGGTTCTTATCGCAACACCCGGGAGGCCGATGGGCGAGATGTTGAGGAGGCAACTTAAAGCTAATCCGGAAAACGAAATGTTATTAAAACAGGCATTGCCGATAATTGATGCTCTGGAACATCGGCGGCGGGTCGATATTACGAATATGCCTCCAGCGCTGCAAATTCTCTTTAATCCTGCTGTTCAGGGATTTTTGATCGATGCGTTTTCATATAATCCAGGCCATCTCATTTCGACCATTTCCAAACCCGTGCTAGTGCTACAAGGGCAACGCGATCTCCAGGTGGAAGAAACAGATGCAAGACTGCTTAAAGCCGCTAATCCTCAAGCATCCCTGGTGATATTGCCCAATATGAACCATGTTATGAAAGAGGTGACATCGGACGATCGAAAGGCGAATATCGCGACATACGCTGAACCAGTGCTCCCCTTAGCTCCCGGCGTAATCGACTCGATTGACCATTTCCTGACCCATAGCTCACCTACTCCATAGGTCTTTTCCCCCACAGCGTAGGGAGACCAGTACGGCAAAGCTGGCTGACTATGAGCTGATCCCGGGTGGAGACGCGCTGAACGAAGACCTGTCACTTGCCGCTTGATGAGACTGGAAGCCTTCAGGCCTGAAAGAACAGTTGGCTTAGCCCTGCAGTCGGTGCCGATAATGTTTCAGGACAACGTGTGTCACGATTTGGCCGTAAATAAAGCCACCCAGCCCAGCAAATATTACGGTGCCGGTTATGCCGCCAAAGTGTGCTCCCACGCCGCTGAAAGCCCCGCAGAGGGCGAGACCGGCCCATGTTTGCCAGTGCCGGAAGGCCGATTTATACGCGCTCCGCCACCGTCTTCCGCGCTCCCGAAAAGATAAATCTTTGAGTTCGGTAATACTTTTTAAGGTCCAGTAGATTTTCACGGTGATTTCCTAAGTCCGCTGTCTAAGCGAAGGGAAACATAAAACACCGGCAAAAGAAAGGATTACCCATTGTCCGCACCTCACTCATAGCAGACCTCCAGCCAATTTGGTTTGTCCGTTCCATTCCAGAATCAGATGTGAGCATTCTATATAAAAGGTCAGGGTGGCATTTATAATAATTGCCACTTGATCGGACAACCTACAGGGCCTGACTCCGTCCGTTGCTTACATAATGTCAAGCCCAGCAATATCGATAGCTATTAAGCGAACGCACTAGCGAAAGTCTTTTATATCACCCGGCCCATCTTTTGTATTTTTCCTAACATAGCCCGCATTTTGCTCTTCTTTTCTTATATGTTTTTTTTGTTGTAGTTCAATATTGAGAATAAAAAGTAAAAGAATCACAAGAGGGGTTTAGAGTGATTTATCCATAATGTTAACTACTAATGAATTTAAAGTAACATTACGTAATATTTCTCTTTTTCATTTCTCATAGACGAGAATTTGCATGTCATGATATAATGGGACAGAAAAACGTGTCGCTTTATTAAGCTGCCGTTAATGTAAATACATTTTTGAGGAGACTGTTCCAGTGGGACGTAAATGGGCCAATATCGTTGCTAAAAAAACGGCTAAAGACGGTGCAACGTCTAACGTATATGCAAAATTCGGTGTAGAAATCTATGCCGCTGCTAAACAAGGTGAACCAGACCCAGAATCAAACTCAGCGTTAAAATTCGTTATTGAACGCGCAAAACAAGCCCAGGTTCCAAAGCACGTTATTGATAAAGCCATTGATAAAGCCAAAGGCGGCGGAGACGAAACGTTTGTGCCAGGCCGTTATGAAGGCTTTGGGCCAAATGGTTCAATGGTCATCGCTGAAACATTGACTTCAAACGTTAACCGCACGATTGCCAATGTCCGCAACATCTTCAATAAAAAAGGCGGCAATATCGGCGCGGCTGGTTCTGTCAGCTATATGTTTGACAATACCGGTGTGATTGTATTTGCAGGTACTGACCCTGACCGTATTTTTGAAATTTTGCTGGATGCTGAAGTCGAAGTTCGTGATGTTACCGAAGAAGAAGGGAACATCATTATTTATACCGAATCTACCGATCTTCACAAAGGTATTGCCGCGTTGAAAGCAGCGGGCATTACTGAATTCACATCTACAGAATTAGAAATGATTGCTCAAGCAGAAATTGAACTTTCAGAAGAAGATTTAGCAATCTTTGAAGGTCTCGTTGATGCGCTTGAAGCTGACGATGATGTTCAAAAAGTCTATCATAACGTTGCCAATCTTTAATTAAAGAGCTGTCATCATGGCAGCTTTTTAAATGATAAAGCTGCTATAAACAGTATATCTTCTGACCAGATATACTGTTTATAAAAATAGATAAAAGGCCGTCTGTCAAAAGAAATTATATTAATTGAAGCCCCTGGTCCTAACTCTCCGATAAGAGAGAATAAAGGAGCACCTGCAAGTTCAGCCTCTCGAAATACGCTTCAAAAAAAGAAGTAACCGCTATTTATGCAAGAGGGCAGTCCAGTAATTAACGGCCAGCTACTCACCGCCCATATCCCCAAGACAAGAAATATACTTCTCCCCCGAAATTTGCACTATCTCATCGGCATTCTGCGTAATATCTTTCCCTTCAAACGCGCCGTAGAGTTGCTTAAATTTCACCGTACTCAGTCGCTGGATGATGTCGCGAACCGTCGCGGCTGGCAGCGGCAGGAGGTTAGGGTAACTCCACATAAACGAGACGGCACGTGCGCCGGGAGTGACCTGCACGATGTCGCCGGAAAGTATCACGCCTTCATCTCGCGCCCAGTACAGAACGCAGCCGCCCGCAAAATGACCGCCGAGGCGGATCACCCGGACATCGCGGGTCAGCTTAAGGGCGTCGCCTTGCCAAAAACGTATCCACGGGCTGTCGCGCATGACCCACTGGCGGTCATTGTCATGAAGGTAAATGGGGGCGTTAAATTCCGCGGCCCAATCCTGCATGGTGCTGTAGTAATGAGGATGTGATATGGCGATGGCCTTAAGCCCCCCGAGAGAGTGAATGAGCGTTTTGGTGGCGTCATCGAGCGTGGGAATACAGTCCCACAAAATGTTGCCCTCTGGCGTGCGGAGAATAAATGCGCGTTGGTCGATAGCAAAATCAGGCACGGTACGGAAGCTGAGGAGCGAATCGTCGTGCTGTTGCCACTTATTGGTGTGCGAAGCGCGAAGGGCGTCAAAATCGACCCATTGTTGACCACTTGCGGGAACATACTGGCGTTCATCTTCACAGATAGGACAATGTGTGGGATGAGTATCGGCTATCTCATAGGACGTCCCGCAGGCTTTGCATAATGTAATCATTCCGCTCTCCTCAATGTGCCGTTTCGCCAGGGGCGCACTCGGTAGGTGCTGTTTCATCACGATTTAAACACAGTCAGCCTGGCACACCCGGGTATCGCGATGTGCTTGATTGTGCGGTTGTTGAGCGAGCAGCAGAAATAAAAGGGGGGCTTTTGGCTGGCGCTAATGACTTTTAAGGGCGCATTTTTAGCACCCTTAAAAGCGTTTTACTTTACCGTTTGCGAGCTAAAACCCGGCATTGCGCAGGGGCAGAGGTTAACGGTCAAAAATATCGACGGCGACTTTACCGTTTTTGTGGAACACACATTGCCCGGTGTAGGTTAGCTCATTACCCAGACCGTTCTTCGCCTCAAATTCGACCTGGATAGTGCGTTCATCATCCTGGTTAATAAAGTCGGCTGATCCCATCAGGATATGAAAATCCGCGCTGTCCGGATGTTTTAGACGGGATTTAAGCAACTGGACGCATTCCCCCATGCTTCCCGGCGCATTTTTCTCCAGGTTTTCACGTTCTGCGGCGCGGCGGGCGGTGTCGCTCATCCCCACGGCGGGAGCATTTTCGGCGGTATACCATTTTCCAGCGCTGTCTTTCAATTCCGATGCTTTGAAGTGCCATTGGTTGTTATTTGCGCAGTTAACGAAATAACGCACGTTTTTCTTCGTCGATTCATTCACGATGGCGGCTGTTTCTACCTGGTCGCAGTCCGGGGATTGCGCCACGCGGAAGGCGGCGGAGTGGGTTCCTTTTGCGGCTTCGGCTAATCCCTTTTTACCCAGCGCTTTGTTCAGCATTGGAAATTGGTCGGGAGTGTAATCGTCGAAGGCGTATTCGGCTATTTTGCGGGTGTAGCCGGTATCAACGGCAGGTGGCCTATCTGCCGCGGTCTTATCCTGCGTGGTGTCAGTGGTTGCGGCAACCGGTACCGCCTGTGTACTTGATGCGGAAGGCGGTGCGCTATTGTCGCTATCGGTACAGGCTTTAATGACCACAAAGGCGATAAACAGAACCACCGCTAATTTTATATATTCTGACTTTTTACTCTTATCCATGTGTGACTCGTTTTAATAATAGCTACGGCTGTTGTTCTCTGGCCGCTATGAAATAAAGGGGGGATTTCGCCCGGATAATACGCCAATACAATTGGTCTCCTGAGTCAGTCCGCTGTTAACTTCCCAGAGAGGAGATATCGAAATTGTTCCCGTTTATGATAAATCTACTTGGGTGATGGTGGCAAAATGGAAACCGATAAAAATGAAGATAAGACTCGTCTCAGCTGAAGAAGCGGAAGCCTGTTGGAAGATTCGTAATCTCTCTATTCGGCAGGGCTGTCAAACTAGCTATAGCCAGGAGGTCCTCACGGCCTGGACGCCGGAAGAGATGCCGGAAGGTTACCGAGTGGTGATAAAGGAAAACCCCTTCTTTGCCGTTGATATTACCAACGTTGGGTTGGTAGCTACGGGCTATCTTGATGTGTCGGCGGGCACCGTGGAGGCGATTTTTACTCTGCCGGATTTTACGGGTAAAGGATTGGCCAGCCAGATTATTACAGCCATTAAAAATGAAGCGCGGAGTCGGGGATTTAAACAATTAACCCTCTGCGCAACGCCGAACGCGCAAACTTTTTATGAACGCCATGGTTTTCATTTTATCCAGCAAAATATCTCTCCGTCGCGACTGATTCCGGAAGGTTTGCCCTGTATCGATATGGCTATCAATCTGTAGAGGCTATTTCCTCATCGCGACGGATAAACGACCGCCATTGCCTAACCCGGTATCAATCCAGTAGTGTTATTGGAAATAAAATAATCATAAAGCGGGCATATGCATCTGGATTTTCGCCAACTACGCAACTTCGTCGCGCTGGTTGAATACGGCAGTTTTAATCGTGCGGCGGAAGCGGTCTGTCTGTCGCAGTCGGCGTTCAGCCGCAGCATTCAGGCGCTGGAGCAGAGCGTCGGTCATCCGTTATTCGACCGACAAAGTAAGCTCCCGACGCTCACATTGCATGGGCAAAAGCTGCTGCCCTACGCGCGGCGCTTTCAGGAACTCAACGTTGAACTCAGCAGCCAGCTGCGTGAAGCGGACGATGCGCAAAACGGTGAGGTGGCCTTTGGCTGCGGCCCGGCCCCGGGGGCGCGGTTGATTCCAGCGGCCGTCGGCGAGTTTCACCGACAGCTCCCGCAGGCGCGGGTGCGCTTTCATATCGATAACTGGTTTGCCCTGCATCATGCGCTGACCACCCAGCAGTATCCGTTCGTGGTGGCCGATAGCTGGCAGGCCGAACTGGACCCGCAGCTGCGCGTTCAGCCGCTCAGCCCACAGCGCTGCTTTTTTGTCTGCCACGCCGAGCATCCACTGGCGCAGCAGGGGCCGGTTTCCATTCAGACCATGCTGCGTTATCCCTTCGCCGCGCCGTATTTACCGCCGGGCGTGCGCAAGGTACTGGCCACGCTAAGCCAGCAGCAGGACTTTACCCCGGCGATCCAGTGCGATCATATCTACGCGCTGCTTTCGACGTTAGCCCATACCGATGCGATAAGTTTTGCCAGCGAAGATGGCTTCGCACTGTGCCAGCACAGTCATCGGCTGGTGAAGCTGGAGCTGAGCGATTTGCCGGATGAGTGGCGGCTGATGCAGACCCGGTTTGCGATTATCTCCCCGGTTCATGCGGTGCAGCCACCGCTGGTGGAAAAGCTGATTGAGATTATCCTCCTGCTTGACCGCCAGCATCACAGTTTGAGGCTGGCGCAGGGGGAAGGGGCTTAACCGGCGTTGGCGGGGTGGCCTTTGCTATCGTACTGCGGCCACTGTTTTTCCAGTTGCTGGGTTTTCAGCGCCTGCTCAACAAACTGGCCGTCGGCCCACTGGCTAGCGTCAAATGCGCTGCGGATAAGACGGCCCGCTTTCGCCTGCTCTACGCTGCTGCTAAAACTGTCGGCCAGGAACGGGTCGATGCGCGGCGAGGTGCTAAAGTTAAGTTCCTGCGGTTTTAACTCTTCAAGGAACAGCGCCTGCGGGATCTGGCTCTGTTTGGCCATCTCGGCGGACCAGGCCTGAGTATTGGCCGGGTCGCTGATCTCAGCCGCATTTTTCACCAGCACGTTAATAATCTGCTGGGTCGCCTGCGGCCAGCTTTCGATAAAGGTCTGGGTGCCGAGGAACGCCGCCTGTGTGGTGTTCTGGCGGCCCGAATCACCGCTTTTCACCACCACATCAATCTTATCGCCGCGCAGCGCCAGCAGGGAGACGCCGCCCCACACTGCATCCACGCGCCCGGCCGCCAGCGCCGCTTTACCGGCGGTCCAGTCGAGGTTAATCACCTGCAGGCTGCGCTCATTGAGGCCAACGGTCGCCAGCGCGCGGTCAAAAGCCAACTGATCCGCCGTGCCGCGGTATACCGCCACCCTTTTGCCCTTCAAGTCCGCCAGCGTTTTAATCCCCGAGGCTTTGGTCGCTGCCAGATACGATTCGGAGCCACGGCTGCCCAGCAGCAGGCGCGTCGGCAGGCCGTTGGCTTTGCCAATAATCGCCGCCAGATCGCCAAGATAAACGAAATCGAGCTGTTGGTTGGCTAAGGCTTCATTCACCGCCGGGCCCGCGCCTTTGAAAAATTGCCATTTCACTTCCACGCCCTGCGGCTTAAACACCTCTTCCAGTTGATGGCGAATATAGGCCATCCCGACCGGCCCCTCGATAAACGGCTGGCTTCCGGCGCTTTGGTCCGGCACGCCGATGCGAATGGTGCGCAGCTCCTCGGCCTGAGCGCTGGCCAGCAGGCCAAACACGGCAACCAGCGCCAGCGAGGTACGGCTAAAAAATGCTTTCATCATAAGTTATTGCTCCAGTGAGTTTTTTCTCACCCTAATAAGCCAATGGGCAAACTGTTAAATGCTTTTATTCGCAAAGAATGGGTGAAAAAAAGCTAAATCAGAGGCGGCGTGCCCGGCAGGCTGAAATGCATTCGTTGCATCGGGATTATTCGCTTAACGCAATGGCGGCGCGGCGCAAGGCACGTTTTTATAGCGACATAACTTGCCGATAAGTGGACCAATATGTCGCAGATGATTTTAAGAACAGGCATGACCGGTAGGCCGAGCGTCAGGCTTAACGGCTGGCCGTGGCTGCTGCCGGTATTGGTGCTGTTGCTGTGGTTCGTCGCCGCGCAGCAGCGCTGGATGCCGGAGCAAATCCTGCCCGCGCCGTCGGTGGTCGCCGAGACCGCGTGGTCGCTGTTAAGCGGCGATCTGCTGGCGCAGTGGGGATTTAGTCTTCAGCACCTAGCGCTTGGCCTGCTGCTGGGGGCGATAGCCGGCACGCTGCTTGGCGCGCTGTTTGGTCTGGTCCCGGCAGCCGCCCAGCGAGTCGAGCCGCTGTTTTATGCGCTGGCGCAGATCCCAACGCTTGGGTGGATCCCGCTGTTTATGGTGCTGTTCGGTATCGATAACGGCCTCAAGCTGGCGGTGATTGTGAAAACCACCGTGGTGCCGATGACCATCAACACTCAGCAGGCGGTCTCCAGCGTGCCGCTGGCGCTCAGTGAAGCGGGGCGGGTGATGAATTTTTCCCGCTGGCAGCGGCTGCGCTGGCTGGTGCTCCCGGCGAGTCTGCCCGGCTGGTTTACCGGCCTGCGGCTGGCGCTGTCGCAGGCGTGGGTTTCGCTTATCGTGGTTGAACTGCTGGCCTCATCGGAAGGGATTGGCTACCTGATGCTCTGGGGGCGTCAGCTGTTTCAGCTGGATATTGTCTTCGTCACCATCGCGGTCGTTGGCTTCAGCGGCATGCTGATGGAGTGGGCGGCAAACCGCGCCTATTCGCGGCTGGTGTTCTGGCCGCAGCCGGCAGCGGGTCGTCTGGCGTGGAAACCGCAGGCCAGCTGGCGCGCGCTGCAATTACCCCTTGTTCTGCTGGTGCTGTGGCAGCTCGCGACCCAGTGGGGCTGGATTGATGGGGCATTATTCTCGTCGCCGCTGGCGGTGGGCGAGCGTTTTGTGCAGGGCGTGGCCAATGGCGAGCTTAGCGCCGCGATGCTGGCAAGCCTCGGTAGGGCGTTGGTTGGTGGCGCTATCGGTATCGCCAGCGGACTGCTGTGCGGGTTGCTGCTGGCGCTGCGTCCACGCGCCGGGCAGATTTTCACGCCCACCCTTAACGTCCTGCGCCATATCGCGCTGTTTGCCTGGCTGCCGCTGCTGACCGCCTGGGTCGGCAACGATAACGGCGGCAAAATCGTCTTTATTGCGCTGGCATCGTTCTTCCCGATGTTCTTTAGCACGCTTCAGGCGGTGCTCCAGCGTAACCCGCAGCTCGATGAAGTGGCCCAGGTGCTGCGCTTAAGCGGCCTGACGCGCCTGCGTCGGCTGATCCTTCCCGGTGCCGCGCCGGGGATTTTTTCCGGACTTCGGCTGGCGCTGATTTACGCCTGGCTTGGCAACATCGGTGCCGAATACTTCATGTCCTCCGGCATCGGTATCGGCAGCCTGATGATCAATGCCCAACAGCTGCTGGATATGCCAACCATTCTCTGCGGCATGGTGCTTATCGGCCTGACCGGTGCGGCGCTGGATAAAGCCGGACGTTTACTGGAATTTCGCGCCACCCGCTGGCGTCAACAGGAGCAACGATGACCACATCGACTTTGGTCTCTTTTCAGCATGTGCGTAAATCCTGGCAACAGGTGACGGCCGTGCACAATTTCAGTCTCGACATTGCCGCCGGTGAACTGGTGGCGCTGGTGGGCAGTAGCGGTTGCGGGAAATCGACCCTCCTGCGAATGCTGGTTGGCCTGGAATCCGTTACTCAGGGCGATATTCGTATTAACGGCGAACCGGTGACCGGCGTCGGTAAAGAGCGCGGCATCGTGTTTCAGGAACCGCGCTTGTTTCCATGGCTGAACGTGGTCGACAACGTGATGCTGGGGCTGGCGGATGAAAAACTGAGCCGTGGGGCGAAGCGCCAGCGGGCGCTGGAAATGCTCGACCGCGTGCAGCTCACCGAGTTTGCCAGCGCCTTGCCCGCGCAGCTTTCCGGCGGTATGGCCCAGCGGGTGGCCATTGCGCGAGGTCTGGTCGCCCGGCCGCAAATTCTGATGCTGGATGAACCTTTCGGCGCGCTGGACGCCCTGACGCGCCATACCCTGCAACAGGAACTTTTACACATTCATCAAAGCGCGGGAACCACTACGCTGCTGGTGACCCACGACGTGGAAGAGGCGGTGGCGCTGGCCGACCGGGTGGTGGTGCTGTCGCCGCGGCCGGGGCGAATCAAAGAGATCGTCAGCCTCGCGCTGCCGCATCCACGCCAGCGTGACGACGCCTCGTATACCGCCGCCTGTCGGCATATTCGCAATCTGATTACTTCTGCCTGATTTTTATCTTTAAGGAGCAACAACATGGGATTTCCTTCCGTTTATCCGACCGGCGCGACTCTTTACGATCCAAAGCGCGCCTGGAGCGGTTACACCCTTTTTCAGGCCACCGAACACGGCGCGGTGTTGGTGGATATGAACGGCCAGGTGGTGCGTGAATGGCCGGAACTGCACGGTTTTCCGAATAAAATTCTGCCCGGTGGCGCCATCCTTGGCCACAGCGGCGAGCGCGATCCGCGCTACGGCATGCAGGATATGCTCGACCTCATCCAGGTCGATTGGGAAGGCAACGTCACCTGGTCATTCGACCGTTACGAGAAGGTGAGCGATCCGGGCAATGAAACGCGCTGGATGGCGCGAGCGCATCACGACTATCAGCGTGCGGGCAACCCGGTGGGCTACTATGCGCCGGGGCTGGAGCCGCAGGTGGAAGGGGGGAATACCTTGATTCTCGCCCACACCAACCTGGTGAACGAAGACATCTCTGACAAGCTGCTGCTCGATGACACCATTATTGAGGTCGACTGGCAGGGGAACGTGGTGTGGGAGTGGCGCTGCAGCGACCATTTCCACGAGCTGGGCTTTGACGATGCGGCGCGGACCGCGTTGTATAACAACCCCAATATGCGTGCCAGCGGTGGCGGGATGGGCGACTGGATGCACATCAACTCGATGTCGGCGCTGGGGCCGAATAAATGGTATGACGCGGGGGATGCGCGTTTCCATCCCGATAACATTATCTGGGATGCCCGCGAGTCTAATATTATCGCCATCATCGATAAACCCAGCGGCAAAATCGTCTGGCAGCTTGGCCCGGATTACAGCAAACCGGAGCTCAAGCACATCGGCTGGATTATCGGTCAGCACCACGCGCATATGATCCCGCAGGGGCTGCCGGGCGCGGGCAATATCCTGATTTTCGATAACGGCGGCTGGGCCGGATATGGCGCACCGAACCCGGCTTCAGCGGATGGGGTGAAAAACGCCTGGCGCGACTATTCGCGGATCCTCGAGATTAACCCGCTGACGCTGGACATTGAATGGCGCTACTCGCCTTACGAAGCGGATCTGCCGCAGCCGACCGACTCTTACCGTTTCTACAGCCCGTATATCAGCAATATGCAGCGTCTGGAAAACGGCAACACGCTGATTAACGAAGGCTCGAACGGGCGTATCTTTGAAGTCACGCATGACCACGAAATTGTCTGGGAATATATTTCGCCTTACTGGGGCAAGACCTTGAACAACAATATGGTCTATCGCGCCTATCGTATCCCTTACGCCTGGATCCCGCAGCTGGCGCTGCCGCAGGAGACGCCAATCGTACCGGTGGATGTACGCACGCTGCGCCAGCCGGGCGCGGCAGCCGGGACGGCACAAAGCGTGGTGCGCGTAGCGGGCGTGCAACCGTACAGTAAAAGCGCCGATGCGCTGTGCGTGGCGACCGACAACGATACCCTACGCCGCAGCCCTAAGCTGTTTCGCGTGGCGGAAAGTGCCTTTACGCCGGTAAGCTCAGCGGATGATTTGGTGAGTGAAAGCACGATATTGCTGTTTGTCGGTGCCGAGCGTTGCGTGCATTGCCGCAAGCTTTGGCAACTGCTGGCGCATGAGAAACTCGCGCGGCAGATTGCGCCGCTGGAAACCCGCTATCTGGATGCCGACCTGCATCAGGAACTGGCCACCCGCCTTGGCGTACGCGGGTTGCCGACGCTGCTGATCATCAAACAGGGGCAGCCAACCGACCGTGCCCCGGCACAGCTGTCGGTGGAAAACCTGCACCAGTGGCTGAACGGCGTCATTGGCTGATGAGAACTGCCCGGCCCTGGGAGAGAGACTCAGGGCTAGGCGGTGCGTTTTATGCCCGCCCAACGATAGCAGACTCAGTCTGCCGCAGATTGTCGATAATAAACTCAATAAATACCCGAATTCTGTGTGGCATATGCTGGGCCTGCGGGTAAACCAGATAGAAGGGGCGTGTTGCGCGATTCATTTCAGGCAATACTTCTTGTAACTCATTACGTTCCAGCGCGTCAGCGACGACAAAACGATATATCTGATAAATCCCAGCACCATGTTTCGCCAGCGAAACTCCCGCCAGATAATCCTCCGAACAGAGCAAATTGCCCTTCAGGGCTATTTCTTTGCGTTTTTCTCCGATGCGTACCAGCCATCCCGCCTGTCGCCCGCTGCCGGGCAGCACAAACTGAATACACTGATGCGATGAGAGACAGTCAAGGCTCTTCAGCGGCGGATGTTGTCGCAGATAGCCGGGAGAGGCCACCATCAGCAGTTCGGCATCTTCCAGTTTACGGGCAATCAGGCTGGAGTCGTCCAGTTCGTTGCCGCGGATAGCCAAATCGTAATCATCACGCGAGAAGTTGACGCAGCGGTTGCTGACGTGAAATTCCAGTTTAACCAGAGGGTATCTTTGCTGAAACAGGGGGATCAGGGGAAATAGCCGCCAGTGCGCGTAGGCGGCAGGCAAGCTGATACGCACGGTGCCGGAAGGGGCTTCCTGCTTTCCGGTTGCCTGTAGCTCTGCGTTGTGCAGTAAAGTCATCGCTGCGCGGCACTGTGCTGCATATTGCCGCCCGGCATCGGTCAGCCTGACCTGCCGGGTGGAGCGGATAAACAGCGGAATACCCAGACGCTCTTCCAGTCGCGAGATGGTTTTGCTGACGGCCGCAGGGGAAATGCCTGCGGCCTGGGCTGCAACGGTGAAGCTCTGGTGCTCTGCGGCAAGGCAAAACAGATCGATACTGCTGATCATGATGTCGTTCAAACGCTGCGTCATAGTTGTTCGGTGTCCTTAACGACGGGCGGGGCGTATGTCATGATATACGACGAGCGACGAGAGTCACACCTGGGGTGATGGCGACCCCGCTTTAAGGCGCAGCGCGGTGACGGTCTCGCCGCCCACGCCCCAGTTGTCGGTATTGATCTCATCGATGACCACATACGTCGTAGACCGTGGCTTATTCAACACCTGTTCAAGCAATAGCGTAGCCCCTTCAATCAACTGCTGTTTTTGCCATGCAGTGACCTTTTCATCGGTGATTTTAATATTGATGTAAGGCATATTTCCCCCGGATTACCACTTGCCCGCGGTTGAACCGCCGTCCACTGCCATAATGGTGCCGGTGACGAACTGCGAGTCGGCCAGATACATCACGGCATTGACGATATCCTGCACGTTACCAACCTGATGCGTCGGCGCCATGTTTTTTAGCGCTTCCAGAGTTTGCGGATCCTGCGAGTGCATTGGGGTCGCGATAATCCCGGGGGCAATGGCGTTGACCATGATCCCCGCATCGGCCAGTTCCAGCGCCAGACCTTTCACCGCATGATTAAGCCCACCTTTCACCATGACAGGGAGCAGGGCGGGAACATCGATATTAGGCTGCATGGCAATGGCTGCGGTAATCGCCATGATATGACCGCCGCCATGGGCGCGCATATGCTCTGCCGCCTTTTGAGCGGGGTAGAAAAATCCCTTCATATTGACGGCCAGCATGGTTTCGACATCGTGCTCGGTATAGTCGGCGACCGGTCTGGAAATGAATACCCCGGCGTTGTTGACCAGAATATCGACTTGTCCAAAACGCGCCTCGGCCTCGGTGAACAGGGTTTCTGCGGTGTCGGGCAGCGCAATATCACCGGCGACCAGCAGCAAATTTTCTGGTGAACCCCATTCTTCTGCCGCTTTCTCCAGATCCTGACGAGTACGGGCATTGGCCACCACGTTGTCACCCCGGCTCAGAAAGGCCTGAGCGATGGCAAACCCAATACCGCTTGAAGCGCCGGTGACGATGACAGATTTCGATTTCATGGTTGTTTCCTTCAGTGGTTATGACTTGAGGGAAACTATATGGCAGTGAGGAAGGGGAATGAACGACGCTGGGATTGTATCTATTGTTCCTTGAGGGAATAACTGGACGCTGCTGTGTGAAACGCGGTGGATTTCGCCACCGCGTTAATGCGGAAACTTATTCGGCTGCAGCCTGTGCGATATCGCTCTGTACCTGCTTACGCTGTTCTGGCGTCAGCACCTGGCTCAGATCAAAGTAGTACTTCACTTTGTAATAGCGGACCTGCTGGTCAACGTTACTGAATGCAGAAAGCTGTTTCTTAACGCCGCTCTCATCCCATTTACCGGACTGGATCATGTCGATGATCATCCCGTCTTTAACATCTTTCAGCGAGATACCTTTGACGTTTTTGACCATCTGATCGTGCAGGCTGTTGATTTTGGAAACCTGAGCATCGCTCAGCTTCAGGTGCTGAACAATCGGGTCTTGTGATGGTGCGGGAGTGGTGGTAGCAGCTTGAGATGCGAAGGTAGCGCCAGCCAGCGTGGCAACCAATAAAGCGGTGCGGGTAAATTTAAGCATTTTGATCATCCATAACGTTCAAGTAACAGGGGGAAACCCTACTTTTTTGCCGGGTTCATCATAGGTTGCTTGTCGTCGATGACGCTTGCTGATTATTGTTTCCGCTGGTAACGATGAGAAACAATCACATCGTGAAATCATACTTGGTTACTTACATTAGCCCTCTCTATTTCAGCAGTAAATCCATTGTTTTTGCAAATGCGAAATCGGTCGAAGCAATGGCGATTTTTGCGTATAAGTTACCGGTATTGGTGAGATTTTACCTTTAAATAACAATTACTTTGGCAATAACCTTTTTTGTTATAAGGAATAACGAATCGTTATTTGTTCCGCTCAGGACTGTGTGGGAGCGTAAAAAGACAATACAAAAACAGGGTATCGAGAAAATTATGGCAAAGACAAAACAGACTCTCACACAACTCGCACTGCTGGTGGGCCTGACGGCAACCGGGCTCGCCACATTCACCGCACAGGCAGACCAACTGGCGGATATCAAAGCCAAAGGCGTGGTAAAGGTTGCCACCTTTGACGCCAACCCGCCGTTTGGCTCCGTGGATGCCAAAACCCACGAGCTGGTGGGTTATGACGTGGATTTCGCCAAAGCGCTGGCGAAATCGCTGGGCGTGAAGCTAGAGCTGGTGGCGACCAACCCGGCAAACCGTATCCCGCTGTTACAGTCCGGCAAGGCGGACCTGATTGTTGCCGATATCACCATCACCCCGGAGCGCGCGCAGGTTATTGATTTCTCTACCCCGTACTTTGTGACCGGGCAGCAGTTCCTGGTGCCTGCCAGCGGCGGCGACAAACTGGATGATTTCAGCAAAGCGCGTATTGGCGCGGTGAAAGGCACCACCGGCGAGCAGACGCTGCACCAGCGTTTCCCGCAGGCGCGCGTGCTCTCCTATGACGATATTCCGCTGGCATTGACCGCGCTGCGCAACGGCAACGTGCAGGCCATCACTCAGGACAGCACTATCCTGGCCGGCCTGCTGGGCGAGGCGCCGGACAAAGCCAAATTCAAAATTCTGCCGGAATTGCTGAGCAAAGAAGAGATTGGCGTGGGTGTGAAAAAAGGCGAGCCGGCGCTGCTGAAAGCGGTAAACGACGAGCTGGTCGCGCTGGAAAAATCCGGTGAAGCGGCAAAAATCTATGATGTTTGGTTTGGCCCATCGACCAAAGCCCCGCAGCCACGTTCCTTTACCATAGAAGCAAAATAATATGTTGTCGGCTTTACTCTCTCATTCCGCGGCCAGGGCCGCGGATTTTTCACATCTGAACAACGCCAGCGTGGTGTTCCGTCAGGCCGTGAAAGAATATGGTCGTCATCGGGTGCTTAACGGCATCGATTTGACGATTAATCCCGGCGAAGTGGTGGCGATCCTCGGGCCTTCCGGCTCGGGGAAATCGACGTTGATTCGTCTTATCAATCAGCTGGAAACCCTGAGCGGCGGCGAAATTCTCGTCGATGATAAGCCAACCCGGCAACTGAACGGGAAAGCGCTGCGCCAGCTGCGCAGCCGTATTGGTTTCGTCTTCCAGCAATTTAACCTGTATGCCCACCTGACGGCGGCGCAGAACATCACGCTGGCGCTGGAGTCGGTTCACGGCTGGAAGCGCGACAGGGCGCAAACGCGGGCGCGGGAACTGCTCGACCGCGTGGGGCTAGCGGAAAAAGCGGACGCTATGCCGTCCCAGTTGTCCGGTGGCCAGCAGCAGCGCGTGGCGATTGCTCGGGCTCTGGCCTCCTCGCCGCAAATCATTCTCTTTGACGAGCCAACCTCGGCGCTGGATCCGGAGATGATCGGCGAAGTATTGCAGGTGATGAAATCGCTGGCTCACAGCGGGATCACCATGATCGTGGTAACGCATGAAATGCAGTTTGCCCGTGAAATTGCGGATCGAGTGGTGTTTATCGACGGTGGCGATGTGCTAGAAGTGGCGTCACCCGCCGAGTTCTTTGCCCGTCCGCAGCATCCACGCGCGGTCCGTTTTCTGCAGAAGGTGCTTGACCCGCTGCATCAGGATCGGAGCGAGTGATGATGCATTTTGACTGGCAGGGGGTGCTCAGCGGGCAGCCTCTGCAATGGATTCTATCCGGTTTTCTGACCACGCTATGGGTGACGCTGGCCGGCGTGGTGCTGGCCAGCGTGCTGGCAATGCTATTTCTGCTGCTGCGTCTGGCCGGTGGCCGTCTGGGGCAGGGGATCACCGCCTGCTGGGTGTCGATATTTCGTAATACTCCGCTGCTGGTGCAACTGCTGTTCTGGTACTTTGCCGCATGGAATTTTCTGCCACAGGGGCTGCGTGATTTTGTCAACGACCCGCACGACTGGTCAATTCTTCCGGGCAACGTGTGGTGGCTGACGCCGGAGTTTCTGTGCTCGGCGTGGGGGCTGGGGGTGTTTACCTCAGCATTCCTGGTCGAAGAGGTGGCCGCCGGGCTGCAGAGCGTGCCAAACGGCCAACGTGAGGCCGCGCTGGCGCAGGGGTTTTCTACCGCGGGACTACTGCGCCACGTATTGCTGCCGCAGGGGTTGGCAAACGCCTGGCAACCGGTGGTGGGACAATATCTCAACCTGATGAAACTCTCTTCTCTTGCCAGCGGCATCGGTTTTGCCGAGCTGACCTACCAGGTGCGGCAGATTGAGAGTTACAACGCCCACGCGCTGGAGGCGTTTGCGGTGGGCACCGTGCTGTATCTGTTCACCGGGGTGGCGCTGGGACTGCTGCTGACTCGCCTGGGGCCTAAGCCGGTCGGCCAGCCAAAACGGGTGAGCGAAGCGGCGGGTGTACAAGGAGGTATGCAGCATGAACGCTAATCTGGCAGTTATTTACGACAACCTTGACTACCTGCTGTGGGGACGGCTGGCGGCGGGCGAACCCGGCGGCGTGGCGCTAACGCTGATGATGGCGATCGGGGCTGGCGCACTGGCGCTGCCGTTAGGGATTTTGTTAGCCTGCGTGGCGTGGCGGTTTCCTGGCACCGTGCGGCGTTTGCTGTATCTGTGGGCGGAAATTATTCGCGGTATTCCGCTGATATTTGTCATCTTCTGGCTATGGTATTTGCTACCGATGCTGACCGGTAGCGACATGCCGGGTGCGGTCACGGTGACGCTGGCTTTAGCCTGGTTTACCGCGGCTATGGTGATGCACTCGGTGCTGGCTGGTTTGCAAGCCTTGCCGAAGGGGCAATTTGAAGCCGCTTTAACTCAGGGGTTCAGCGCCGGGCAGAGCCTGCGCTTAATTTTGCTGCCGCAGACGCTTCGCAACGTGCTGCCGTCGCTGGTGGGGATTTTCATTGGGCTTTTGAAGGATACGTCGCTGGCGTTTATTGTGAACGTACCGGAGTTAACCACCGTGGCGGGGCAGGTGAATAACCGGGTGCAGATCTATCCGACGGCCATCTTTATCTTTATCGGCGTGGTTTATTACCTGCTGTGCTTTGGGCTGGAGCGGGTGGCAAAACGTTGGCAGCGGCGAGTGGCGGCGTAGCTGCGCGTGAGGCATAAAAAACGCCGACGCCGGAATTTCCGGGCGTCGGCGCATTGGGCGCTATGGATCAAACGTTTTTGCGTTCAATGGTTTGCTCACCCCAGAACAGTGCGTCTTTATCCGTTTTGCTGAAGGCCAGCTCAAGAACCGCATCGCTGCCTTCTTCCCAGATTTGTTCCGCGACTTTCTCATCGTATTTTGCCAGCTCGAAAATCGCTTCGGCGATTTCCGGTGAGGTGTTGCGTAAGCTGGCCCATTCACCTACACGATGTGCTTTGCCTTCTTGTGTGGGCATATTTTGCTCCCTAACTTATTTGCTTTTCATTTTGACGGCCAGTCCCGCCACGTATTCGCCCTGATAGCGAGCGATCGCCAGTTCTTCAGGGCTTGGCTGACGTGAACCGTCCGCGCCGGCAATGGTCGTTGCGCCGTAAGGCGTACCGCCACGAACCTGTGAAATATCAAACAGTTCTTGCGCTGCGTAACCGATAGGAACAATCACCATCCCGTGGTGCGCAAGGGTTGTCCAGGTGGAGGTAATGGTTTGTTCCTGACCGCCGCCGGTCCCGGTTGAACTAAACACGCTGGCCAGTTTGCCGTACAGCGCACCGGACGCCCACAGGCCACCGGTTTGATCGAGGAAGGTCCGCATCTGTCCGGCCATGTTGCCGAAACGGGTAGGCGTACCAAAGATAATCGCGTCGTAATTTGCCAGTTCCTGCGGGGTCGCGACGGGAACGGCTTGCGCTTTGCCGCCAGCTTTCGCAAAGGCTTCAGCTTGCATGGTTTCTGGTACACGCTTGATGACAACATCTACGCCATCGACCTTGTTCGCGCCCTCGGCAACGGCTTTTGCCATCGTCTCAATGTGTCCATACATCGAATAATAGAGCACCAGAACACTTGCATTTCCACTCATCTTAACTCTCCTGTGTCAAATTGGTTGGTAACGTAACAAGCCCTAATAAGCATAGTCGCAATTAGGGGGAGTGCTGCATCGAGCCAGCAATAAATCGGTGAAAAGGGAACGGTTTGCACATGAAATAGACGATATGTGCAGCATTTGAGCGAAGCAGACTCCGCTTTTAAGTGAAAATAATCGGGATATTGATAATTCCCGTAAATAGTACCGAACGATAACTATTTATTTGATTGATTGTTATCAACAATCAAGGGCGATGATTACGCGAGAATCGGTCTGAATGCAGGACAATAACGAAGGCAGGTGAATGAGCAAATTGATGGTAGCGGCAGTGATGGCGGGTGCAAGTCTGGCGATAAGTTCTTCCATGCCGGTACAGGCGGTTGCACAGTATGCACAGATAGCAAAGCAACGTGTTTATCAGGGTTTTGATGTAACGGTCACGCGCCTTGGCGACCGGGTGACGGTGAATGGTGAGAGGGCAACTAAGCAGGAGTCCAATGTCGATGCTGATGTGTTTATCCACGGCCCGTATCGCATCGTTTTTCACCAGCGCACGGGCAAAGTTAGGCTAATGAAAGAGGGGCAATATCTGGGCATCCTGAAATGAGTCCCTCTGATTGTCCCTGACGCATAATGACACATTTTTTTATCCCCAGTTTCCTGCGCCATAATAATCGATTATGGCGGCAGCCTTGTCTGTCGGACTAAAACCCGGCGGTAAATATGACAAAGTATGACTAACTCCCATCGCGCGACGCGGTGACGACTAACCTTAAAGGTACCTGCGCAACCGTGCGGGCGATTACGCTTTTCATCTACGTAATGCACTGTATCGTTCTCTCAACCGGAGGTCAGTAATGGCAAACCATCGTGGCGGTTCAGGCAATTTTGCCGAAGACCGTGAAAGAGCATCAGAAGCAGGTCGTAAGGGGGGCCAGCATAGCGGGGGGAACTTTAAAAACGATCCTCAACGCGCCTCAGAAGCGGGCAAAAAAGGAGGAAAGAATAGCCATGGCAGTCATCGCGGTAGCTAGCGATGAATGAAAGGTTAGCGTTTCTCCACGCCGCCGGTTAATACCGGCGGTTTCTTTTTTGCCCCGCAGACCGCAAAATAGGTATTGATGCCGTAAATAAAAAGGAGAGGGCGCATGGCTCAGGATGCAGTAAAGAAGAGTGGCAAACGTTCGCAGGCGGTGAACGCAAAGAAACAGGCCATTCTTACCGCCGCGCTGAATACCTTTTCACAGTATGGGATCCACGGTACGCGCCTCGAGCAGGTGGCTGAACAGGCCGGGGTATCCAAAACCAATCTGCTGTACTATTTCCCGTCTAAAGAGGCGCTTTACGTCGCCGTGATGCAGCAAATTCTCGATATCTGGCTGGCGCCGCTGAAGGCATTCCGCGAGGATTTAGCGCCGCTGGTGGCAATCAAAGAGTATATCCGTCTGAAGCTCGAAGTTTCCCGCGATTATCCGCAGGCATCAAAGCTGTTCTGCCTGGAAATGCTGCAGGGTGCGCCGCTGGTAATGGATGAACTGACCGGGGATTTGAAAACGCTGGTCGCGGATAAATCAGCAATTATTGCCGCGTGGGTTAACGCCGGAAAGCTTGCCCCCATCGACCCGCATCATCTGATATTTATGATCTGGGCCACCACGCAACACTATGCGGATTTCGCCACCCAGGTGGAGGCCGTGACCGGTAAAACGCTGCGCGATGAAGCCTTCTTCCAGCAAACCGTCGAAAACGTCCAGCGGATCATCATCGACGGAATTCGCGTGCGCTAGTTTGCCGGCGGCAGCGGGCAGCTCAAATCGCCTTCTTCACACTGTAATAAAGAAGCCAGATACGCTTCGCGCTCCTCGGTTTTATCGGCCAGACACTGACTGTGGATCATCGGTTGGATGCTGCCGCCTTCGGTGGCTGAGCTGATAAACGCACAGTCGGCGTCGCGCAGGCTAATCCATGCGGTTTGCGCTTTCTTCAGCAATTCACGCTGGGCTGGCTGGGCGCGTTTTAGCACGTCCTGCCAGGTCTGATTCAGCTTTTTATCGGCAGCCTGATACTGGTTCGCCGCACAGGCGTTGATATCGGCCTGAGTGCTGTCGTTAGCGCAATCGTCCGCCAGCGCGTAACTGCTTGCCAGCAGCAGGGCAAGAGCCGGTAATGCACGTTTCATTGATTTACTCCCCAAAGATGTTCAGTCAAACCCGATAGGCTCAGGATATAACACGATTTTACCGCGGAATCTCCTCCAACCACCGTTCGTTTTTCTGAATTTGAATGCTAGCGCGACGTTCGGATAGACGTCTCCGGTGTCGAAGGTTGATTATCCCCTGTTGGATGCGGGCGTTGGGTGAATAAAGGGAGATTATTATTAATGTCAGGCGCGGAGATTCCGGTCAAGTTAGGGCTATATACCCTGGCCTGGCCGATATTTGTAGAACAATTGCTGCGGTTGATGTTGGGCTACGTCAGCGTGTTTATGCTGGGACATTATTCGGATGAAGCCGTGGCTGCTACTGGTGTCGCCAACCAGGTTTTAGCGATCTCGGTTATCTTCTACGGTTTTCTCACCGTCGGCGTGCAGATTGTGGTGGCGCAGCTGCTTGGCGCAAAACGCTTCAAGCGGGTGGAGCGGGTCATTACCAACGGATTGGTGGTCGCATTCTTCCTCGGCGTGGCGATGAGCCTAATTTTTATCCTTCTCGGCGACACTTTCCTGCGCTGGCTCGGTTTGAGCGAGGCGCTGGTCACCGTGGGATCGCCGTTTATCCGCATCATTGGCGGTATTTCGGTGGTGATCGCCCTTTATTCTTCCATTCTACCTATTCTTCGTACCCACGGTTTCGTACGCCAGGCGATGGTGGTGCCGATTACGGTCAGCGTGATTAACGTCGTTCTCAACTACCAGTTTCTGTACGGCAAGCTGAGCTATCTCGGGCTTGGTGTCACCGGCGTGGGGATTTCTGTCTGTATTGCGAACGTGGCGGGGATGCTTATCTCGGCGTGGATGTTGCGAAAATATATTGGCTACACGTTTCGCTGGCAAAAACTGCGGCAGTGTTCACGCAAAATGCTGGGGGCGATTTTACGCTATGGGCTGCCGTCGGCGGGAGAAAACCTCTCTTACGCCGGGTCACAGCTGGTGGTGACCGTCATTATCGCCCTGCTGGGGACAGAAGCGCTCACCACTAAAGTTTACGCCTCGACGATCAGCCAGTTTGTGGCGCTGTTTGCCATCTCCATCGGTCAGGCTTCGCAGATTATTATTGGCAGGGCGGTGGGGGCGCGGGAAATTGATGCCGCCTATCAGCAGGGGATCAGAAGCTGGCGTTTGGGGCTGATGGTGGCGTTGACGATAAGCGTCGCTATTTACCTGTGCGCTGTGCCAATTATGCAACTGTTTACCGCCAATCAGGATGTTATCGCCCTTACCAAACGGCTGTTTATGTTCTCTATCTTGCTGGAACTAGGGCGGGCGACCAATATCATTGTCATCAGCAGCCTGAATGCTACCGGCGACGTTCGCTTTCCTTTTATCTGCGGCATTATCGTGATGTGGATTGTTAGCCTGCCGTTTTCATGGCTGCTGGGGCTACATTTGGGGATAGGGCTGGTCGGGGTGTGGCTGGCCTATATTATTGATGAGGGGCTGCGGGCAATGCTGATGTATCGGCGTTGGCGTAGCCGGGTGTGGACTACCAAGTCGATGTTTTAACAACAACCTGCAGATGCCGTAATGCCAGTTGGTTAAGTGATATTTCGTTCAGCTTTCCAGCCGGTTGCGCTCCTGATTTATCTCTCGCCCTATAATCTGAATGGCGCAAGGAGCGCGCAGGGGGCGGACAATTGCCTCCGCCCCCTGCACCCCCGCGCTCTGGCGGCAGAATCGCCGCTGCGCGGTTCCCTCAGCTTATGCCTTGCGGCTTTCGGGTCGGGCGCGAGGTAACATCCCTGTAAAACCGCGCCCTCAGCCCACATCCC
>NZ_BCTM01000005.1 GCF_001571285.1 Kluyvera cryocrescens NBRC 102467
CACGCTTGCGTTGGCCCGAAGGGCGAGTCCCTGGGATGGGACGAGTAGCGTCAAGTTTCGCCGTGCCGCAGGCTGGAATTCGCAGGCGAACGCAGTGCGAAGCACCGATTTCGCCGCGGGGCCGCGGGGATTGCAAAGGGGGGCGCGGCGCCCCCCTTAGCCCGTTCACGGGTACAGATGTTTCATATTCTACAAAACATAAGGTGAACGGAATATTGCACCTAACTTAACCAATAGTCATCAGACTGGCGTTACCGCCTGCTGCCGCAGTATTCACGCTAAGCGAACGTTCGTGGTACAGACGCTCAAGCAGCAGGTTGGTTTCCCCGCGTGCAAAGCCTTGCACCGACACGATAGCGCCATCGCGCGCCGCGACCAGTTCACACAGTTCGCGAAGCTGATCGGAGTCGCCGTGGTAGATAACCGCATCGAAGAACGCGTTCATCAAGGCGTCAGGCTTGGCAAAGTGCAGGCGCTCGGTCACCGCTTTTGGCAGTGACTTCGCCAGTTCACGCTGCAGCGGCGCATCGGTCCACAGTACTTCACTGCCCACCGCCAGTACGGCGGCCAACTGCGTTAGCAGATCCATCTCGTTATCGGCAACGCACAGTACGCGTTCACGCGGCACCAGCGTCCAGGTGTTACGCTCGCCGGTTGGCCCCGGCAGCACGCGTTGGGTTCCGGCCTGCGCCAGTTCGCTGTACTGCTTGCTGAGCGCCAACAGTTCCGGACGATTTGACAGCCAGCCCTGCAGCTCGGTCAGCGGTTTCTCCAGCAGCGTTTTCAGCTGCGTGTCGACAACCTGGCCTGCATCCTGACGCGCCAGCGTGGTCGCCAGCGCCGTTTCCGGACGGCTTGCCAGCAGGCGGTAGAGATACATTGGGCCGCCGGCTTTCGGACCGGTACCCGAAAGACCTTCGCCACCGAACGGCTGCACGCCAACTACGGCGCCGACCATATTACGGTTGACGTACAGGTTGCCCACTTTCGCGCTGCCGGTCACCTGGGCGATGGTTTCGTCAATACGGGTGTGAACGCCCAGCGTCAGGCCGTAGCCGGAGTCGTTGATCTGGCCGATCAGTGCCTCAAGCTGGTTGCGGCTGTAGCGCACGACGTGCAGTACCGGACCGAAGACCTCTTTTTTCAGCTCATCGAAGCTTTCCAGCTCAATCAGCGTTGGCGGAATAAAGGTTCCACTCTGCCATTCGCGGCTGTCGTCGGCGTTTTCACGCGCGGCCTGGAAGACCTTACGACCTTTAGCGCGCATTGCCTGGATGTGGTTTTCAATACCGGCTTTGGCTTCAGCATCGATAACCGGCCCAATGTCGGTGGTCAGACGGCCTGGGTTGCCCATACGGCATTCGGCCATCGCCCCGCGCAGCATGGTCAGGGTGTGCTCGGCAACGTCATCCTGTAGACACAGCACGCGCAGCGCCGAGCAGCGCTGTCCGGCGCTATCAAAGGCGGAAGCGACTACATCCACCACCACCTGCTCAGTGAGTGCTGAGGAGTCGACGATCATGGCGTTCATCCCGCCGGTTTCGGCGATAAGCGGCGTTGGGCGGCCCTGAGCATCCAGTCGGGTAGCGATATTACGCTGTAGCAGAGTGGCGACATCGGTGGAGCCGGTGAACATCACCCCGCGAACGCGGTTATCGGCGGTCAATTGCGCACCGACGGTTTCACCGCGGCCTGGCAGCAGTTGTACCACGCCCGGCGGTACGCCGGCTTCCAGCAGCAGCGCAATACCCTGCGCGGCGATAAGCGGCGTTTGCTCAGCCGGTTTTGCCAGCACGCTGTTGCCAGCGGCGAGGGCGGCGGCAATCTGGCCCATAAAGATCGCCAGCGGGAAGTTCCACGGGCTGATACAGACCACTGGGCCTAGTGGGCGGTGGGTTTCATTGTCAAAATCATCACGAACCTGGCCTGCATAGTAGTGCAGGAAATCGACGGCTTCGCGGACTTCAGCAATCGCGTTACTGAAGGTTTTTCCGGCTTCACGTACCAGGATCCCCATCAGCGGCTGCATCTGATCTTCCATCAGGATCGCGGCGCGTTCGAGGATAGCGGCGCGCTCCTGCGGCGGCGTTGCAAACCAAATTGGCGCGTTATTCACCGCGCTTTCCAGCGCCTGTTCCACTTCGCTTTCGCTTGCTTCGCGTACATAGCCGACGATATCTTTCGGCTCTGCCGGGTTAACTACCGCCGTCATGTTGCCGTCAGCGACCGGATGCTCAAGCATCGGTTTAGCGGACCATTTTTGCAGTGCGCTGTTGAGCAGCGAAGAAGACAGCGAGGCCAGGCGGTGTTCGTTGGCCAGATCCAGACCGGCGGAGTTCACGCGGCCGTTGCCGTACAGATCGCGCGGCAGCGGAATTTTCGGGTGCGGCAGACCGGCAGCACCTTCCTGCAAGGCCATTTTTTCAACCGCCAGCACCGGGTCGGCCACCAGCTCATCCAGCGGCAGGCTGCTGTCGGCGATACGGTTCACGAATGAGGTGTTGGCCCCGTTTTCCAGCAGACGACGCACCAGATAGGCCAGCAAAGTTTCGTGGGTGCCGACCGGCGCATAGATACGGCACGGACGGTTCAGCTTGCCATCGGCCACTTTACCGACCACCTGCTCATACAGCGGCTCACCCATGCCGTGCAGGCACTGGAACTCGTACTGACCCGGATAGTAGTTTTGCCCCGCCAACTGATAAATCGCCGCCAGCGTATGGGCGTTATGGGTGGCAAACTGCGGGTAGATAAGGCTTGGCACGCCCAGCAGCTTCTTGGCACAGGCCAGATAGGAGACGTCGGTATAGACCTTACGGGTATAGACCGGGTAGCCTTCAAGGCCGTCCATCTGGGCGCGTTTAATTTCGCTATCCCAGTACGCGCCTTTCACCAGACGGATCATCAGGCGACGACGGCTGCGGGTGGCAAGATCAATCAGATAATCAATGACGAACGGGCAGCGCTTCTGGTAGGCCTGAATAACAAAGCCGATACCGTTCCAGCCGGCCAGCTCTGGCTCAAAGCACAGTTTTTCCAGCAGATCGAGGGAGATTTCCAGACGATCGGCTTCTTCAGCGTCAATGTTAATACCGATATCGTACTGGCGCGCCAGCAGGGTCAGTGATTTCAGGCGCGGGTACAGCTCTTCCATCACCCGGTCATACTGTGCGCGGCTGTAGCGAGGGTGCAGGGCAGAGAGCTTGATAGAGATCCCTGGGCCTTCATAGATGCCGCGACCGTTGGATGCTTTACCAATGGCGTGGATTGCCTGCTGGTAAGAGACCATATAGGCCTGGGCATCGGCGGCCGTCAGCGCAGCTTCACCTAACATGTCGTAGGAGTAGCGGAAGCCTTTGTCTTCGAGCTTACGGGCGTTGGCCAGCGCTTCGGCGATGGTCTCGCCGGTAACGAACTGCTCGCCCATCAGGCGCATCGCCATGTCCACGCCTTTGCGTACCAGTGGTTCACCGCTCTTACCGATAATGCGGTTCAGCGAACGCGACAGGCTGGTTTCATTGTGAGTAGAGACCAGTTTGCCGGTAAACAGCAGCCCCCAGGTGGCGGCATTGACGAACAGCGACGGGCTGCGGCCAATATGTGACTGCCAGTTACCGTTGCTGATTTTGTCGCGGATTAACGCATCGCGGGTGGCTTTATCCGGAATACGCAGCAGCGCTTCCGCGAGGCACATCAGCGCCACACCTTCCTGTGAGGAGAGGGAAAACTCTTGCAGCAGGCTCTGCACCATGCCGGCACGGCCGCTGGCGGTTTTCTGATTACGCAGCTTTTCAGCCAGCGTCCAGGCCAACTGGTGCGCCTGCTCAGCAATCGGCTGCGGCAGACGCGCCTGTTCCATCAGCATCGGTACGGCGTCGGTTTCGCTACGGCGCCAGGCCGCAGTGATCGCCGCGCGAGTGACGGACTGTGGCAGGATCTGTTCGGCGAATTCGAGGAACGGTTGATGGTTATCTTCGGCCGCGGGTGCGGCTTCGTCGCTCTCATTGGCAGCACCGGAGAGCAGCGCAGGCAGTTCCGGCAGGGTTTCGTTGTTCTCTAGCTTTTCCAGATAATTAAAAATTGCCTGCTTGATGAGCCAGTGAGGGGTGCGGTCAATTCGAGTCGCCGCGCTCTTAATACGCTCACGGGTTGCGTCATCCAGCTTAACCCCCATGGTGGTGGTGCCCATGCCATCTACTCCTGTTGCTTGGTTATCTTATTAATTGCGTAACAGGAATATCTATCATGTTGCAACTTTGTGCAACCGTGTTAAATGTGATGTCCGTTGCAGGGTTAAAAATGAATTGAATGTTAATGGTAAAACTTATGATAAGTGCGCCAGTCCGCTCTCGGGAAAACGTTATTTTATGCGCTACTTAACACTTATTCGTGGTGCAACCCGAAAAAGCGTGAGAGAGTGCAACCTATAGAAAAATGCTCTGATTACAGTGATGCATTCATTGTAAATGCAGTGTTAAATCATTTGTGAAAAAATTCAGCTTCCGTCAGGATACGGTCGCCTCAAATTATTGCCCCGTTCCGGCAATGATAAAAACGGCAAACTGGGATATTGCCGATAAATAAGAACCTATCGGGATAGGTTCAAGTTCTGGAGATCGTAATGACTATTAGCACACCGATGCTGGTGACCTTTCTTGTTTATATTTTTGGCATGATCCTCATTGGCTTTTTCGCCTGGCGTAACACTAAAAACTTTGATGATTATATTCTTGGCGGCCGTAGTTTAGGGCCATTCGTGACCGCGCTGTCTGCTGGGGCCTCCGATATGAGCGGCTGGCTGTTGATGGGCCTGCCGGGGGCGATTTTCATCGCCGGTATTTCGGAAAGCTGGATTGCTATCGGCTTAACCGTTGGTGCGTGGATCAACTGGAAATTGGTGGCCGGGCGTTTGCGCGTGCATACCGAAGCCAATAATAACGCCTTAACGCTGCCGGATTATTTCACCGGCCGCTTTGAAGATAATAGCCGCGTACTGCGTATTATCTCGGCGCTGGTTATTTTGCTGTTCTTCACCATCTACTGTGCATCGGGCATCGTGGCAGGGGCGCGTCTGTTTGAAAGCACCTTTGGCATGAGCTACGAAACGGCGCTGTGGGCCGGTGCCGCGGCGACCATTCTGTACACCTTTATCGGTGGATTCCTCGCGGTGAGCTGGACTGATACCGTGCAGGCGAGCCTGATGATTTTCGCGCTGATTCTGACGCCGGTGATCGTTATTTTCGCCGTCGGCGGGCTGGGCGATTCGCTGGAAGTGATTAAGCAAAAGAGCATTGAAAATATCGATATGCTCAAAGGGCTGAACTTCGTCGCCATTATTTCGCTGATGGGCTGGGGCCTGGGCTATTTCGGTCAACCGCACATTCTGGCGCGCTTTATGGCTGCTGATTCCCACCACAGCATTGTTCACGCGCGTCGTATCAGTATGACCTGGATGATCCTCTGCCTCGCCGGTGCAGTGGCGGTAGGCTTCTTCGGTATTGCCTACTTCCAAAACAACCCGGCGCTTGCTGGGCCGGTCAGTCAGAACGCCGAGCGCGTGTTTATCGAGCTGGCGCAGATCCTGTTTAACCCATGGATTGCCGGTATCCTGCTGTCTGCCATTCTGGCGGCGGTGATGTCGACCTTAAGCTGCCAGCTGCTGGTGTGCTCAAGTGCGATTACCGAAGATCTGTATAAGGCGTTCCTGCGTAAAAACGCCAGCCAGAAAGAGCTGGTGTGGGTAGGGCGCTTTATGGTGCTGGCGGTTGCGCTGGTGGCGATTGCGCTGGCGGCAAACCCGGAAAACCGCGTGCTGGGCCTGGTGAGCTATGCATGGGCAGGCTTCGGTGCGGCGTTTGGTCCGGTGGTGCTGTTCTCGGTGATGTGGTCACGTATGACCCGTAACGGTGCGCTGGCGGGGATGATTATCGGTGCGCTGACGGTCATCGTCTGGAAACAGTTCGCGTGGCTGGGCCTGTATGAAATCATTCCGGGCTTTATCTTCGGTAGCATCGGTATCGTGGTGTTCAGCCTGCTGGGCAAAGCACCATCGGCCAGCATGCAGGAACGTTTTGCCAAAGCGGATGCACATTATCATTCCGCACCGCCGTCGCGTTTACAGGAAGAGTAAGTTCAAGCCCGCTGAGGGCGTAATGCTGGTCAGGTAAGCACAAAATTCCGTTCACTTTATGTTTGCAGAAGATGAAACACCTGCACCCGTGAACGGGTTAAGGGGGGCGTCGCGCCCCCCTTAACAATCCCCGCGGCCCCGCGGTGAAATCGGTGCTTCACACTGCGTTCGCCTGCGAGCTCCAGTCTGCGGCACGGCGAAACTCGACGCTACTCGTCCCATCCCTGGGACTCGCCCTTCGGGCCAACGCAAGCGTTGTTCAACATTGCTCCCGGCAATTTTGTCGTGTCTCGGTTCGCCTCAGTCCGCCATCCCTGGCGGCCTGACCTTGTCTTCCTTTCTCCGGCTCACCGATTTCAAGCGGGGACTCATCGGTTCCAGCGACACTGATTTTAACTGTTAGCAGAAAGACTAAAGCGACATAGGTGGCGTCTGAATCGCCGAGGCGTTGCCTGGAGGCCGGGGCAGCCCACAGGGATGTGGGCTGAGGGCGCGGCTTTACAGGGATGTTACCTCGCGCCCGACCCGAAAGCCGGAAGGCATAAGCAGAGGGAACCGCGAAGCGGCGATTCTGCCGCCAGAGCGCGGGGGTGCAGGGGGGCGGAGGTAATTGTCCGCCCCCTGCGCGCTCCTTGCGCCATTCAGGTTATAGGGCATGTGATGAACAAGGAACGCAACCGGCTGCGAATCTGAACGGAATTGGGTACTCAACTCCGCATTACGCTGAGTTTGCGTTAGTGTATACCGGCCTTAGTTTGCTAGTGATAATCATCGCAACTATTTATTCGCTATCCTTTTACATCTCGTCATTATTTCCCACACATTTCACTTGTGTTTCTTTTTGGCTTAATGATAATCACTATCACTCACATTTACCTGTCTTTGCAAAAGTTGACGGCGTTTCACATTTAAGGATGTCTGCATGTTTGTTCCTTTTCTCATTATGCTGCGCGAAGGGCTGGAAGCGGCGCTGATTGTCAGCCTGATTGCCAGCTATCTGAAACGTACCCAGCGCGGGCGCTGGATTGGGGTGATGTGGATTGGCGTGATCCTTGCCGCCGCACTGTGCTTAGGCCTGGGCATCTTCATTAACGAGACCACCGGCGAGTTCCCGCAAAAAGAGCAGGAGCTGTTTGAAGGCCTGGTGGCGGTTATCGCCGTGGTCATCCTGACGTGGATGGTGTTCTGGATGCGTAAGGTGTCCCGCAACGTCAAACAGCAGCTGGAACAGGCGGTGGATAACGCGCTGCAAAAGGGCAATAACCACGGCTGGGCGCTGATCATGATGGTCTTTTTCGCCGTAGCGCGTGAAGGGCTGGAGTCGGTGTTCTTCCTGTTGGCGGCATTCCAGCAGGATCTCGGTATTTGGCCGCCGCTGGGCGCCATTCTCGGCCTTGCCACGGCTATCGTGCTGGGCTTTCTGCTGTATTGGGGCGGTATTCGCCTCAATCTCGGCGTCTTCTTCCGCTGGACGAGCCTGTTTATTCTGCTGGTGGCGGCCGGGCTGGCGGCGGGCGCAATTCGCGCTTTCCACGAGGCTGGGCTGTGGAATGCGTTCCAGGATGTCGCCTTTGACCTGAGCGGTACGCTGACCACCCATTCGCTTTTCGGCACGCTGCTGGAGGGCATCTTTGGTTATCAGGAAGCGCCGAGCGTTAGCGAAGTGGCGGTTTATTTCCTGTATCTGATTCCCGCACTGGTGCTGTTCTTCTGGCCACCGCGCGTAACAACATCAACATCACGTATCGCCCCTTGAGGCTGATAACGGTTGCTTAGTGACAACAAACTTTATTGAAAGGGATGGAACATGACGAAGAACTTCCGCCGCAGTGCGTTGCAGATGGGCATCGCCGCACTCTTCTCGACCGCGTTTATGGCGCACGCTGCGGATATTCCGCAGGTTAAAGTCACGGTAAACGACAAACAGTGTGAACCGATGTCCATCACCGTCAATGCCGGTAAAACGCAGTTCATCATCCAGAACCACAGCCAGAAAGCGCTGGAGTGGGAGATCCTCAAAGGGGTCATGGTAGTGGAAGAGCGCGAAAACATTGCGCCGGGCTTTACCCAGAAGATGACCGCTAACCTGCAGCCGGGCGAATACGACATGACCTGCGGCCTGCTGACCAACCCGAAAGGCAAGCTGATTGTTAAAGGCAAAGCGACCGAAGATGCGGCAAAAGCCAATGCGCTGCTGGATCTCGGTGCCGCCATTACCGCTTACAAAGCCTACGTGACCGCGGAAACCGCTGAGCTGGTGAAAGGGACCAAAGCCTTTACCGACGCGGTGAAAGCCGGCGATATCGAGAAGGCCAAATCGCTGTATGCGCCAACCCGTCAGCATTACGAGCGTATCGAACCGATTGCGGAACTGTTCTCTGACCTTGACGGCAGCATCGATGCCCGTGAAGACGACTACGAGCAGAAAGCGGCGGATCCGAAATTCACCGGCTTCCACCGTCTGGAAAAAGCACTGTTTGGCGACAACAGCGTCAAAGGCATGGAGCACTATGCTGACCAGCTCAATACCGATGTGCTGGAACTGCAAAAACGGATTAACGAGCTGGCGTTCCCGCCATCAAAAGTGGTTGGCGGCGCGGCTGGGCTTATCGAAGAAGTGGCGGCAAGCAAAATCAGCGGTGAAGAAGACCGCTACAGCCACACCGACCTGTGGGATTTCCAGGCCAATATCGATGGCGCGCAGAAGATTGTTGACCTGCTGCGTCCACAGCTGCAAAAAGAAAACAGCGCGCTGCTGGCGAAAGTCGATGCCAACTTCAAGAAAGTTGACGCGATTCTGGCGAAGTATCGTACCAAAGACGGTTATGAAACCTACGACAAACTGACCGACGCTGACCGCAACGCGCTGAAAGGGCCGATCACCACACTGGCGGAAGATCTGGCGCAGCTGCGTGGGATCCTGGGTCTGGACTAAGCACCATGGCAAAGCAGCAGATTGACGACCTGAATGAACCATCACGTCGTCGTTTATTAAAAGGGATCGGCGCGCTGGGAGGCGCGCTGGCGATTTCCGGCGGTTGCCCGGTGGCACACGCGGCAAAAAGCAGCGATGCGCCTGCCACCACCGCGAACAGCCGGATGGAAACGCAGCCATTTTACGGCGTGCATCAGGCCGGCGTGCTGACGCCGCAGCAGGCCTCGATGATGCTGGTGGCATTTGACGTACTGGCGGGGGATAAAGCTGAACTGGAGCGACTCTTTCGGTTGTTGACCGCGCGCATTGCGTTTCTGACCACCGGAGGCCCGGCGCCGGACACGCCCAATCCGCGTTTGCCGCCGATGGATTCCGGTATTCTCGGGGCCTATATCTCCCCGGATAACCTGACCATGACGCTTTCTGTAGGTCATTCGCTGTTTGATTCGCGCTTTGGGCTGGCCGATAAGGCCCCGAAAAAGCTGCAAAAAATGACGCGTTTTCCCAACGATTCATTGGATGCCGCTCTGTGTCATGGCGATCTGCTGCTGCAGATTTGCGCCAACACTCAGGATACGGTGATCCACGCCCTGCGCGATATCATCAAGCATACGCCGGACTTACTCAGCGTGCGCTGGAAGCGGGAAGGGTTTATCTCTGACCATGCGGCGCGCAGTAAGGGCAAAGAGACTCCGGTCAATCTGCTGGGCTTTAAAGACGGTACCGCTAATCCCGACGGCAGCAATAAACCGTTGATGGACGAAGTGGTGTGGGTTACCCGCGATCAGGGTGAGCCAGCCTGGGCGCTAGGCGGCTCTTATCAGGCGGTGCGGATTATTCAGTTCCACGTCGAGTTTTGGGATCGCACGCCGCTTAAAGAGCAGCAGACCATTTTTGGTCGCGATAAGCACAGCGGTGCGCCGCTGGGCATGAAGCTTGAACACGATGTGCCGGACTACAGCCGCGATCCGGAAGGGGAGGTGATTGCCCTGGATAGCCATATTCGTCTGGCCAACCCGCGCACCAAAGAGACGGAATCCAGCCTGATGATGCGCCGTGGCTACAGCTATTCGCTGGGGGTGACTAACTCCGGTCAGCTCGACATGGGACTGCTGTTTGTTTGCTATCAGCACGACCTTGAAAAAGGCTTCCTGACGGTACAAAAGCGGCTTAACGGCGAGGCGCTGGAAGAGTACGTGAAACCCATTGGCGGCGGCTATTTCTTTGTGCTGCCGGGGGCGGTGTCTGAAAAGGCGTATTTAGGCAGCACGCTGCTGGAAGCCTGAGTACATACCCGGCGATGCGTCGCCGGGTGACGATTGCACCTATTTATAGCCCGGGGGAGCGATGCGACCCCTGGTAGCGTCAACAGTTAAGAATATCGCCAGAAATCAGCACTTTTTTTTCATTTCTCCCCGTATTGACATAAAACTGCCACATGATTGTCAGATGCTATCCCTGAGCACTATCGTTATATTTATGTAAATTTTATGTTGCACTATTTATGTTCTATGGTGTAAATAATAAGTAGAGCGGTAGTTCCCGACAGTGATGTAGTTTCACTATGGAGATCGCGAATGGTAGCGTCCTTGATTGGACTAAGCAGTACCTCAACCCGCACCATCCAGCGCGGAGGCCCCCTCTCCGGCAGCGATTTCGTCACCCCAATTTTTTCCCCATGCAGAATTCAACTTGAAGTAAACGATGCTATTCGCGGTGCGCGTAGCCGCGCGTTGGCGTCATTTCGACTGGCAGTTGCTATGGCTTACAAGGAAGCCAAACCTCAGACGTTCGTGCGCATAATCGCGCTGTTTTTGGCGCGTGTGATGTAAACCAACAACTCAAGGTGCTATCCATGGGAAGACAGAAAGCAGTGATCAAAGCTCGTCGCGAAGCAAAACGTGTGCTGAGACGGGATTCACGCAGTCACAAACAACGTGAAGAAGAATCGGTCACCTCGCTTGTGCAGATGAGTGGCGTGGAAGCGATTGGCATGGCGCGGGATTGCCGCGACCATTCACCCATCGCCCCCCGCAATGACGCTCAGGCCCACTACCTGAATGCTATCGAGAGTAAGCAGCTGATCTTCGCTACCGGCGAAGCGGGCTGCGGCAAAACCTGGATCAGTGCGGCGAAAGCTGCAGAGGCGCTCATTCACAAGGATGTGGAGAAGATTATTGTGACGCGTCCCGTTCTTCAGGCCGATGAGGACCTGGGGTTCCTGCCCGGAGACATCTCGGAGAAATTCGCCCCGTATTTTCGCCCCGTCTACGACGTACTGGTGAAACGGCTGGGTGCCTCCTTTATGCAGTATTGCCTGCGCCCTGAGATCGGCAAGGTAGAGATCGCGCCGTTCGCCTATATGCGCGGACGAACCTTTGAAAATGCCGTGGTCATTCTTGATGAGGCTCAGAATGTTACCGCGTCGCAGATGAAGATGTTTTTAACTCGCCTCGGGGAGAACGTCACGGTTATCGTCAACGGGGATATCACCCAGTGTGATTTACCGCGCGGCGTTCAGTCTGGCCTGAGCGATGCCATGGCCCGCTTTGAAGAAGATGAGATGATAGGGATTGTGCGTTTCACCAAAGACGACTGCGTACGCTCGGCGCTCTGCCAGCGTACGCTGAATGCCTACTACTAAGCGTTGTTACCTCTGCAAAGCCCGGGAAACCGGGCTTTGTTGTTTCTGGCTGTTGTATTTACAACAGCCTGCCGCCACGGTTGTTGTATTTCACACTGCTCATGGCCCGTTATTACCGCCAATCCCTTGATAAACCGCCTCCTACAAGCTGGCATAAACTTTGCTATCAACACATATAACCTAAATGGTTAACGATGCAATAATTTATTCCAAAAATAGATATGTATAAATATCAGTCAGATATGTGTATTTGACGATATTAATAACACGAAAAGAGATGATGCTATGCCAGTAAACCAGGACGCACCAGACTATACCCAACACGCCCCTCACGCCCATCACATTACCAGTGATGAGGAGGCGATCAGTATTGCGCATGAGATTGCCGCCTTTCTGCAAATAGGTGCTTCTGAACGCGACCTTAGCGGCTTCGTCCCGCCGGAAGTGGTTGATACCTACTCCAATAGCGGCCTGTGGGGCATTACCGTGCCGCGCCAGTTTGGCGGTGCCGATGTGTCGGCAGCCACGCTGGCGGCGGTGATTGCCATTATCTCAGCGGCGGACCCGGCGCTGGGGCAAATCCCGCAAAACC
The DNA here is from genome assembly GCF_001571285.1 of Kluyvera cryocrescens NBRC 102467. Taxonomy (GTDB): domain Bacteria; phylum Pseudomonadota; class Gammaproteobacteria; order Enterobacterales; family Enterobacteriaceae; genus Kluyvera; species Kluyvera cryocrescens. The sequence continues at coordinate 12,302 of NZ_BCTM01000005.1, forward strand.
ATTACTGCCTGCTGGAGGATATCCGTTTGCAGGGCAGCGAAGAACAGCAGCAGTTTTTCTTCAAACTGGCGTTGGCCGGGCATCGTTTTGCTAATGCGCTGTCGGAGACCGGTGGCAAGACGGTGCAGGATATTCAAACCCGGCTGACGAAAACCGCCGATGGCCTGCGAATTACTGGCCGTAAAGGCTATTGCACCGGTTCGCTGTATGCCCACTGGCTGGGCGTGCTGGCCCTTGATGACGACGGACGCGCTCAGCTCGCGTTTGTCCCGCGTCATTCAACCGGCCTGACGGTAGTTAACGATTGGGCCTGTCTCGGGCAGCGCACGACGTCTAGCGGTACGGTGCTTGTAGAGAATTTGCTGGTGGACGCTTTCAACCTGATCGCCAGTTGGAAATCGTACGATACGCCAACGCTCGCCGGGCCTTTTGCACAGCTCACTACCGCGGCTATCGATGCCGGGATTGCCCGTGCAGCGCTCAATGATACGGTGAGCTTTGTGAATCAGTTTGCCCGTCCGTGGATTGATGCCGGCGTGGCGCGGGCAGGGGACGACCCGCTAACCATTTATCAGATTGGTGCGCTCGACAGCAAACTGGCCGCCGCCGATGCGCTGCTGGAACAGGCGGGCAAAGTGCTGGATCGCTATAAGCATGATCTCAGCGAAGTGACGGTGGCACTGGCCTCGGTCGCCGTGGCGCGCGCTAAAATCTTTACCACCGAAGCCGCACTTGAAGCTTCCACCCGATTGTTTGAACTGGGCGGTACTCGCTCAACCCATCCGCGCTACAACTTTGACCGCCACTGGCGTAATGGCCGCGTTCATACGCTGCATGATCCGGTGCGCTGGAAATATCACCTGCTCGGCAACTGGGTACTCAACGGCAAGCCTCCTGCTCGTCACGACTGGAACTAAGGAGAAACGATGCTCGCTTTTCTTGCCGGAATTGATTGGGGGGATGTCGCAGAAGCGGGCATCGATACCCTCACCATGTTGGCCTGGGCGCTTGGCTTCACGGTGCTCATTGGGCTACCGCTGGGGGTGATTTTGTATCTGACGGGGCAGCCGCGCTTACTGTATGCGCCGCTGCTGCACCGGGTACTTTCGTTGCTGGTTAACGTGATGCGCTCGCTACCATTCATTATTTTGCTGATTGTGATGATCCCGTTGACCACCCTGATAACCGGCACATCGTTAGGCGTACAGGGCACTATTCCGCCGCTGGTGGCGGGCTGTGCGCCATTTTTTGCCCGGCTGGTAGAGACCTCGCTGCGCGAGGTAGACCACGGGCTGGTGGAAGCCAGTTGGGCCATGGGCGGCAGTACCTGGCAGCTAATCTGGTACACCTTGCTGCCGGAGTCGCGTTCCGGGCTGATTGCGGCGGTGACGGTGACGGCCATTGTACTGGTGGATTACACCTCGATGGCGGGGGTCATTGGTGGCGGTGGGCTGGGGGATTTGGCCATCCGTTTTGGCTATCAACGTTTCCAAACCGATGTCATGGCGGTCACGGTGGTGCTGCTGATTGCGCTGGTGCAGGTTTTACAAATGAGCGGCGACCGTCTGGTGCGCCGGATGAGCCGTAAATAGAAATAGCAACAGGATAAAACGATGAAAAAAACTGTGATTGCCGGGCTGCTGGCGCTGTTTTCTCTTTCTGCGACCGCCAACGAAACGCTGGTGGTCGGCGCGACGCCGGTGCCCCATGCCGAGATCCTTGAGTTTGTGAAACCGGAGCTGGCGAAGGAAGGTGTTGATTTAAAAATCAAGGTCTTCAACGACTTTATCCAGCCTAACCAGCAGCTGGCGGAGAAGAATCTTGATGCCAACTACTACCAGTACCGGCCGTTCCTCGATGATTACAACAAGACCCGGCACACCAATCTGGTGCCGGTCGTGGGCGTCCATATTGAGCCATTTGGTGCCTATTCGACGCGATATAAAAGCATCAAAGAGCTTCCCGATGGCGCAACGATTGCGATCCCAAACGATCCGGTGAATACCGGGCGCGCGCTGGTGCTGCTGGCTGAAGCCGGGCTGATCACGCTGAAGAATCCGCAAGATCCACAGTCGGCGGAAAAAGACATTACCGGCAATCCGCATCACTTCAAGATTCGTCCGCTGGAAGGGGCGATGCTGGCGCGGGCGGTGAGTCAGGTGGATTTAGCGTTTATTTTTGCTAACTATGCGTTGGAGGCCGGGATTGATACCGATAAGGCGCTGATAGTGGAAAAAGGCAAAAGTCTGTACGTCGAATACCTGGTGGCGCGGCCGGACAATATTAACGATCCCGGTATTCAGAAATTGGCAAAAGCGCTGAATTCTGACGCGGTTCGTCAGTTCATCCTGACCCGCTATCAGGGAAAAATTGTTCCAGGATTTTAGGAGTACAGGCATGGCACAGCATCCTCACATCCGCCTTAGCGGCATCAGCAAAGCATACCCTAATGGCGTTAAGGCATTGCAAAACATCAGCCTGGATATTCAGGCGGGTGAAATTTTCGGCATTATTGGCCGCAGCGGTGCGGGAAAGTCGACGCTGCTACGCCTGTTTAATCGCCTGGAAAATGCCGATGGTGGCGAGATCGCGATCAATGGCGTGGCGATAGGCGGCGGAGGGAAAGGCCAACTGCGCGATTTGCGCCGTCGGGTCGCGATGATCTTTCAGCATTTCAACCTGATGGCGACCAAAACGGTGGCAGAGAATGTGGAGCTCCCGCTACGGATGGCGGGCATCCCTGCGGGTGAGCGTCGTCGGCGCGTTGACGATATATTGCGTTTGGTCGGACTGGAGTCGTTGCGCGATAGCTGGCCCGCCCGGCTTTCTGGTGGACAAAAACAGCGAACCGGCATCGCGAGGGCTTTGGTGACTCAGCCGGAAATTTTACTCTGCGATGAGGCCACGTCGGCGTTGGATCCAGAGAATACGCTGGCGGTGCTGAGTTTGCTGAAAGAAATTAACCAGCGTTTGGGACTCACGATTATTCTCATCACTCATGAAATGGATGTCATCCGCACGCTGTGCGATAAGGTGGCCGTGCTGGAAAAGGGGCAGATTATTGAGCAGGGAGCCGTGTGGCAGGTGTTTGGCGATCCGCAGCACGAGGTGACCTGCGGGATGCTCGGAACCCTGCATCACGGACGAGCGGAGAATACGCAACCGTTGAGCGATGGCCAGCAGTTGGTGACGCTGCATTTTAACGGCGCTAACGGTCTGGAGCCAAATTTGCGGGATATTGCTGGCGTGTTGGGCGGACGGAGCCGGCTTGTTTATAGCAGCTGTGAGCCGATTCAAGGGCGGGTGGTGGGGCAGCTAAAAATCCGCATTGATGCGCCGCTGACGGCGGAACGACTGCGGCTGGCAGAACAGGTGGCTGATAGGATTGCGGTGCAGGGCGTAGCGTGATTACGTCAGTTCAAAGAGAGTGCGATAGGTTTTTGTGGGGCAGTTAAAGGGGATGGCTAAGGGGGCGGGGGGATTGACTCGCTTCGCTCGCCCTGACGGGCAGCCAGCTCACTGCGTTCGCCGTCTGTCCAACGGGCGTTGCCCGTTGTCGACCCCGGTTCCGGGGGTCTCACCCCGCCTGGCTGTGCAACAGGCGAAAAAAAAGCCCGTACTTGCGTACGAGCTCTTCTTAAAATATGGCGGTGAGGCGGGGATTGACTCGCTTC
>NZ_BCTM01000006.1 GCF_001571285.1 Kluyvera cryocrescens NBRC 102467
GACTCGCTTCGCTCGCCCTGACGGGCAGCCTGCTCACTGCGTTCGCCGTCTGTCCAACGGGCGTTGCCCGTTGTCGACCCCGGTTCCGGGGTTCTCACCCCGCCTGGCTGTGCAACAGGCGAAAAAAAAGCCCGTACTTGTGTACGAGCTCTTCTTAAAATATGGCGGTGAGGCGGGGATTCGAACCCCGGATACGTTGCCGTATACACACTTTCCAGGCGTGCTCCTTCAGCCACTCGGACACCTCACCATATTGTTTTGCTGCACACCTTGGGTGGGCAACGGGGCGCTACTATAGGGAGTTGGACGAAAACGGTCAAGCATAATTTCTGCATTATGTATCGTTCGGTTAATCAATGAACACTGCCCCGTTAATCCATAGTGGGGCAGGTGGTGTGGCGTACAAAAGATGCGTTGTATCAGCGCATTGATGGCGCCGAATTATTCATGTTGTTCTATCTGACCAAATCGGCCAGAGTTAAAGTCGCGAACGGCTTCGGCGATCTCGGCTTGGCTATTCATCACGAAGGGCCATAGCCCACAATCGGCTCATGAATAGGTTCGCCCGCCAATACCAGCACTTTGGCGTCGGTGCTGGCATGAAGATGCACGCGTTTTCCTTGCTGACTCAGCACGATCAGCTGTGCTTCCTGGGCGCGGGTCGCACCGTTGACCGTGACAGTCCCTTCCAGTACGACAATCGCAGTGCTCCACCCCTCAGGTTGCTCAAACGTGAACTCTTTATCCTGTGCAATCTGCATATCCCAGACGTTCATCGGCGAGAAGGTGTTAGCGGGCCCCGCGGTTTGCTGATATCGACCCGCAATCACGCGCAGTGAACCGCTATTGTCAGGGAGCGCAACCGCTGGGATAGCCGCAGCTTCAATCCCCTGATACCCCGGCGCGGTCATTTTGTTTTTCGCCGGCAGATTGACCCACAGTTGGATCATCTTAAGCTCACCGCCCCGGCGGGCGAATTCAGCGGAATGAAATTCCTGATGCAAAATACCCGCACCCGCAGTCATCCACTGCACGTCGCCGGCACCAATGACGCCTCCTTTACCGGTGGAGTCGCGGTGTTCAACCTCACCGGCATAAACGATGGTCACCGTCTCGAATCCGCGATGGGGATGCTCACCCACGCCGCGTTTGGCGCCGTAGGCGGGAAAGTGGTGCGGCCCGGCGTAGTCAAGCAATAGAAATGGGCTCAGGCTTTCACCGTGCGACTGATAAGAAAAGAGCGAACGTACCGGGAAGCCATCGCCCACCCAGTGCGGACGCGGCGCGGTGTACACACCTGTGATCTGTTTCATCGTTTTCTCCTGCAGCGTGATTTTTGATGTGTATTAGCTTAGAACCACGGGTAATTTCGCGGTAGATAGTGGAAATAATCTACACTGTTGCAAAAATAGAACGATGAGGTGGCGATGCAGGATCTCAATGCGTTAGCGTGGTATGTCCACGTGGTGGATAACGGCGGCTTTGCCGCTGCGGGGCGGGCGCTGGATATTCCGAAATCCAAACTTAGCCGGCGGATTGCCCAATTGGAAGAGCAGCTTGGCGTGCGCCTTATTTACCGAACGACCCGGCAGTTTGCGGTCACTGAGGTGGGGCAGACTTTCTACCAACACTGCAAAGCGATGCTCATTGAAGCTGAAGCGGCGCAGGAGGCGATTGCCGTGCTGCAGGCCGAGCCGCGCGGAACGGTGAAGCTGGCGTGTCCTGTGACGTTGCTGCATGTGCACGTTGGGCCGATGCTGGCGCGTTTTATGCTGCGTCATCCTGGCGTACAGATCCAGCTTGAGGCGACCAACCGCCGGGTGGACCTGGTGGCGGAAAGCGTAGATGTCGCCATTCGGGTGAGACCTCGCCCGTTTGAGGACAGCGATCTGGTGATGCGCGTGCTGGCCGATCGTGGGCATTGTCTGGTAGCGAGTCCTTCTCTGGTGGCATTGATGGGGAAACCGCGTTCGCCGGACGATCTGTGCCGTTGGCCGGGGCTGAGTATGGCGGTGGGTAAGCACATTCATCAATGGCAATTAGATGGGCCAAATGGGGCCCGGGCCGAAGTGCATTTCACGCCGCGATTTATTACCGGCGATATGCTGGCGCTGCGCGAGGCCGCCATCGCAGGCGTTGGCGTGGTGCAGTTGCCGGTGCTCATGGCGAAAGAGCAACTGGATGCGGGAACATTGGTTCGGGTTTTGCCCGAGTGGGAACCGAAACGTGAGGTTATTCATGCGGTGTTTCCATCGCGCCGGGGTCTGCTGCCGGCGGTGAGGGCGCTGGTTGATTTCCTCGGTGAAGAGTATGCGCAAATGATTGAGGATTGATTTTACATTTAATTTACAATCACGCAGTGAATATGCTATTTGTCATCGCTCGGTTCCCTACTGGAGAGGCGTGAGACACGTAACCAGAATGAATACGCAAGATATTCAAATGGCAATTAGCCCATCGCTGGCCGAACTGGTGTTGGAAAAGTTAGGTTTCAGCCATCGCCCCGCGCTGACGGAACACGGATTGACGCAGCTGTATCAGGTCTGGTGTCGCAACGTGCCGTTCGACAATATTCGTAAACGTATCCAGGTTGCGCAGGGAATTCATGCGGCGCTCCCCGGTTCTACGCCTGATGATTTTCTCTCCCATTGGTTACGTTTTGGAACCGGCGGAACCTGTTGGGCCGGACATGGGGCGCTGTATGCGCTGCTGAAAGCGGCGGGATTTTCCGTTCAGTTCGGCCTGTCGACCATGCGTTCTCCACGTCCGGTTAGCGCGGGTTCTCCGGGACATGGCACCTTGTTTGTCCGTCTCGAAGAGACCTTATTTATTGTCGATGCGACGATGCTTCACGGACAGCCTTTACCCCTGCAAGCCTGGCATTCCCCGCATCCCGTTTGGGGGACGCGGGTGCATCGTGACGAAGGGGTCTGGTCTATTAACTGGAAACCGCTTGGGCGTTCGCGAGTGGACTGCCAACTGGTGGAGTTCGATGCGGCTGCACATGAATATCCGCTGCGGCATGAACAAAGCCGCTATCACAGCCGGTTTGACGGGGCGCTGCATATTCGTCTGGCGGGTCGGGAATCGATAATCGGGATTGTGAAGGGCGAAAAAGTTGTGCGCGATACCTCAGGTAAAGAGTCATTCTCACCGCTTTCGCATCGCCAGCAGCAGCTGTTATTGATCGAGCGCTTTGGTATTGCGCAGGAGATCGTTGCGCAGCTGCCGCCGGATGAGGTGGAAAAATAAGGCACAATCGTCACCCCGTCTGGCTGTGCAACAGGCGAAAAAAAACGTATTTGCGTACGGGCTCTTCTTAAAATATGGCGGTGAGGCGGGGATTGACTCGCTTCGCTCGCCCTGACGGGCAGCCGGCTCACTGCGTTCGCCGTCTGTCCAACTGGCTGCGCCAGTTGTCGACCCCGGTTCCGGGGTTCTCACCCCGCCTGGCTGTGCAACAGGCGAAAAAAAAAGCCCGTACTGGCGTACGAGCTCTTCTTTAAATATGGCGGTGAGGCGGGGATTGACTCGCTTCGCTCGCCCTGACGGGCAGCCGGCTCACTACGTTCGCCGTCTGTCCAACGGGCGTTGCCCGTTGTCGACCCCGGTTCCGGGGTTCTCACCCCGCCTGGCTGTGCAACATGCGAAAAAAAAGCCCGTACTTGCGTACGAGCTCTTCTTTAAATATGGCGGTGAGGCGGGGATTCGAACCCCGGATACGTTGCCGTATACACACTTTCCAGGCGTGCTCCTTCAGCCACTCGGACACCTCACCAAATTGTTGTCCCGTGTTGCTGGGACGAGCGCTAATGTAGGGAAAAGGCCTGCCAGCGTCAATAAACTTTTTAAAAAAATCGTGCGTTTAGACAAACTTCACTCAACTTGTTCCTTAAATACGCATAAATCGTCTTTTTTGCGATCAGTCCCGCATTTAGCGGGACAGCGAAATGAAATTTGTTATGCTGTTAAATCACAAAAAAATCAAAAATGCGCCGGGTAAGTTCTTGCTGAGGTGCTTTAAAACAGGAGTCGCAATGGAGATCATCTTTTACCATCCCACGTTTGATACCCCTTACTGGATTGCCGAGCTCACGAAGAAGCTGCCGGGAGCCAATGTCCGTGCATGGCAGCGCGGTGATAACGCGCCAGCGGATTATGCGCTGGTGTGGCACCCGCCGGTAGAAATGCTGCAGGGGCGTAACCTGAAAGCGGTATTCGCATTAGGTGCTGGCGTGGATTCCATTCTTAGTAAGCTCAAAGCGCATCCAGAAATGCTGCCAGACGCGATTCCGCTTTATCGTCTTGAAGACACCGGAATGGGGAGCCAGATGCAGGAGTATGCCGTCAGCCAGGTGTTGCATTGGTTCCGCCGCTTTGATGATTACCAGCAATTACAGCGTGAAGGGCGCTGGCAGCCGCTGGCTGATTATAACCATGATGAATTCACCATTGGCATTATGGGGGCGGGCGTACTGGGATCGAAAGTGGCACAAAGTCTGCTGCCGTGGGGATTCCCGGTGCGCAGCTGGAGTCGCAGCCGTAAAGATTGGCCGCAGGTCACAAGCTTTGCTGGGGAAAGTGAGTTGGCGGAGTTTCTGCGGGATACACGAGTGCTGATTAATCTTCTGCCCAATACTGCGGAAACCATTGGCATTATCGATCAATCGCTGCTGGCTCAACTGCCGGACAATAGCTACGTTCTCAATCTGGCGCGGGGTGTTCATGTGGTCGAAGACGATCTGCTCGCGGCGCTGGATAGCGGCAAACTGAAGGCGGCGATGCTGGACGTGTTTAGCCGGGAACCATTGCCTCAGGAAAGCCCTTTATGGCGTCACCCGCGCGTCACAATGACGCCGCACGTGGCGGCCGTGACGCGACCACAGGAAGCGATAAGTTATATTGCGCAGACCATTAGCCAACTCGAACGTGGTGAACAGGTCGATGGTCAGGTCGATCGCGTGCGTGGCTACTGAGACGCCAGGCTAATAAACGCGGGGCTTTCCTGCTATCCTTGAAGAATCACAAAAGAGGAGAATGTGATGTATCCTGTTGACTTACATATGCACACTGTCGCCAGCACGCATGCCTATAGCACGCTGCATGACTATATTGCCGAAGCGAAACGCAAAGGGATCAAGCTGTTCGCGATTACCGATCACGGCCCCGATATGGCCGATGCTCCGCATTATTGGCACTTTGTGAATATGCGTATTTGGCCGCGTATTGTTGATGGTGTCGGTATTCTGCGCGGCATTGAAGCGAATATCAAAAACATCGAGGGTGAGATCGACTGTACCGGGCCGATGTTGACCTCGCTGGACTTTATTATTGCCGGTTTCCATGAGCCCGTTTTTGCTCCGCAGGATAAAGAAACGCATACCCGGGCAATGATTGCCGCCATGGCCAGCGGTAACGTTCATATGATAAGCCATCCAGGGAACCCGAAATTCCCTGTTGATATTCCCGCCATTGCTGAGGCAGCCGCGAAATATCACGTTGCGCTGGAGATTAACAACTCCTCGTTTGTCAGTTCGCGCGTGGGCAGTGAGCAAAACTGCCAGGCGATTGCCGCGGCGGTACGCGACGCTGGCGGCTGGCTGGCGCTGGGCTCGGATTCACACACTGCCTTTACGCTGGGTGAGTTTACCGAGTGCCAGAAGATCCTCGATGCGGTGGAGTTCCCGCGGGATCGGATCCTGAATGTCACTCCGCGACGTTTTCTGAATTACCTTGAATCGCGCGGTATGCCGTCGATTCCTGAATTTGCTGATTTTTAATGACTAACTGGACTAACTGAATGAACGAGTTTTCAATCATCTGTCGTGCGCTTGGCTCGCTGTACTATCGTCAACCGCAAGACCCTCTGCTGGTTCCGCTGTTTACCCTGATCCGTGAAGGCAAGCTGGCGGCAAACTGGCCACTGGAACAGGATGAATTACTGGCTCGTCTGCAAAAAAGCTGCGATATCCAGCAAATTGCTGCTGATTATAATGCGCTGTTTGTTGGCGAAGAGTGCAGCGTGCCACCGGTACGCAGCGCCTGGGTGGAAGGGGCGACGGAAGCAGAGGTTCGTGCCTTCCTGACCGGACAGGGTATGCCATTAGGTGAAAACCCTGCCGATCAGCTGGGAACGCTACTCCTGGCCGCTTCCTGGCTTGAGGATAACGTCAAAGATAATGACAGCGAAGCTCTGGACATCCTGTTTGACGACTATATCGTGCCTTGGGTTGGTACGTTTCTTGGAAAACTTGAAGCCCATGCCACGACGACGTTCTGGCGTACGATGGCGACGCTGACGCGCGAAGCGATTTCAGCCATGTTTGACGATCTGCAGGAAGAGCACGAAGAGTGATTTAAATCACATAATTAATGTAATGGAAAGCAATCCCGTGATCATAGTGTGCTTGTGATCTCATCAATAAGGCGAGTATCTGCTAAGATACTCGCCATGAACGTTAACTTAGCTATTGCAATTACCACAGGCATTCTCTCCGGTATCTGGGGATGGGTTGCCGTTTCACTCGGGTTACTCAGCTGGGCCGGTTTCTTAGGCTGTACGGCTTATTTTGCCTGTCCGACGGGGGGGCTAAAGGGGCTGGTGATTTCTGCCTGTACCACCATGAGCGGCGTTATCTGGGCGTTGGTGATTATTTATGGCAGCGCGCTCGCACCGCATCTGGAAATCGTTAGCTACGTCATGACGGGTATCGTGGCGTTTTTGATGTGTATTCAGGCAAAACAGCTGCTGCTTTCATTTGTACCAGGCACCTTCATCGGCGCCTGTGCGACCTTTGCCGGACAGGGCGATTGGCAGTTGGTTGTTCCTTCTTTAGCGGTGGGACTGCTGTTTGGCTATGCGATGAAAAATAGCGGGCTATGGCTTGCTAATCGCAAGGCCAGAACTCAGGCAGTGAAAGAGACCGTGCTCTGAGAACAGAGAAACAGACAAAGGGCGGCAGATGATGCATCTGTCGCCCTTTTTTTTGTGGCTCAATTCAGTGCTTAAAGTTGTCGTTGGCCCAGGAGACGGCCTGAGTGCGATTTTTTACCGCGATCTTTTTGAAAAGATGGTAAAGGTGGGTTTTTACCGTGCTTTCACTGATAAACAGTGAACGGGCGATTTCAATGTTTGAGGCTCCGATGCGCAGCTTGTTCAGGATCTCTTTTTCTCGATACGTCAGGATAGTGCTTTCTAAATTATCATAACGATAGTTGCCTGAATGCATAATCAGATAGCTGGCGAGTTTACGCGAAAAATAGCATTCCCCCTCCATAACTTTCTGCAACCCTTTGATTAGGAAATGTTCTTCATCATGGGAATAAAAAATCCCGCAGATATGCGGCCAGGTCTCGATTTCAGAATAGGCATAATCTTCGGGAGTGTTAAAGAGCAAAAGCTTAACTCCACGCTTAATTTTACACAGCTCTTCCTGCCATCCTTTTATTAACCGTTTATCAGTCTCTATCAAATCAAAAAGAATGATGCCATCCGCGATGCTATCTATATTAACTACATGAATATTAATGATTTTAATATCCATCTTTAGTAGTTTCTTGAGATTCTGCGAAAGGGCGCACGACTGTAGTGACGGCCTTGTAATCAAGAAAAGAGTTTGGCTTGAAAAGGTGAGCTCTTTTGTCATGATGAGTCCCCGATTTTTTTATTAACAACAGGCACATATTATAGAATCATCTATTTAAGCACTGCTGAAAAGTGGTTACTGTGTGGTTTAAGTGTTACGAATATAGAAAAAATAACTAACGATTCTTAATTTAAAATTTAGTCGCAACCCTCCTTAAAGCAAGAAATAATCATGAAACATAATGTAAAAATAAATTGCAAAATGTAAATTTAATATATTGTCAGCATTTTTGACACAATATCGCAGAGCGTCATTGGAAAGATTAATTTAGATTAAATGCTATTATTATCAAATTGATGTTGAAATGCCATGTAACGCTAATATGATCTCGTCATACTTTTTGTATGATGATTTGTTGTGATGCTTATCGCCCTTCAAACTTTAGTAGAATCACCATCCTTATAAGGTGTTGTTTTCGTTTTGCGTTATCTGTTTGTATTAATGTCTTAGCGGGTAATACTAAAGTTCCACTTTTTTAAAATAAATCATTCTTTGTAATGAGAACATCATACCTTCTCAATATGCATACTCATCCATATAGCATCGAGTCACTGAGTATTTCGGTGTGACAAAACTTACGTATCTTTCTTTCGATATCCCTGGCACGGTAAGGCGGTAAACTTTTAAAGATTTATATGACTGTAGGATCCAATAAATGGTTAGCAATTGACACTATGGTTTTTTATTAATAAATCAGTAGTGGCATCGTTTTGACCATTATTTATTAAACACGATCCGTTCATTTGGTTGTGTGGGATACCTATCATTAAATCTTAGGTTGCTGTGCCTTCAAATTTCCGCGTGGCTTTATAACTTATTGAAATTTCTGTTTTTGCTGTTCCTTATTAATTACGTACTTATCGTTAGGACGTTATGTAATTTCCCGAAGGGTGTCGTGATTATCTCTGGTTATATTTGTTTTTATTACAAAATGATCGGTTTTTACGGCAATAGCACACAGCAACTAATAACGCGTGAAAGGGTTCATCATGAAAATGAAGCAACTCGCCATCATTGTGGCGCTCACCGTTTTATATCCTGCGGCGACTATATATGCCGTAGCCGCAGGTGGTAACGGTAATAATGGCAATAGCGGCCAGAATGCTAATAACGGCAACAACGGCGGCAATGGCAACAACGGTAATGGAGGCGGTAACGGCAATAACGGTAATGGAAATTCTAATGGCAATGGAGGCGGGAGCGACCACGGCGGTAACGGAGGCGGTAACGGAGGCGGTGGCGGTAATGGAGGGGGTGGCGGTAATGGGGGCGGTAACGGAGGCGGTGGCGGTAACGGAGGCGGTGGTGGTAATGGAGGTGGTGGCGGTAACGGAGGCGGTGGCGGTAATGGAGGCGGTGGCGGTAATGGAGGCGGAGGCAATAACGGAGGCGGTGGCGGTAACGGAGGCGGTGGCGGTAATGGAGGCGGAGGTGGTAACGGAGGCGGTGGCGGTAATGGAGGCGGAGGCGGTAATGGAGGCGGAGGCGGTAATGGAGGCGGAGGTGATAACGGAGGCGGTGGCGGTAATGGAGGCGGTGGTGGAGATCACGGCGGAAATGGAAATGGCAATAATGGAAATGGTAACGGAAACGGAGGCGGGGGCAATGGAAGCGGCAACAATGGCAATGGGAACGGGAATGGGAATGGAGGTGGCGGTGATAACGGAGGTGGCAGCAACGGAAATGGCAATGGCAATAATGGAAATGGTAATGGAAACGGAGGCGGGGGCAATGGAAGCGGCAACAATGGCAATGGGAACGGGAATGGTAACGGCGGCGGCCATGGCGGTGGTATAGGTGGCGGCATCGGAGGCGGCCATGGCGGTGGTATAGGTGGCGGCATCGGAGGCGGTCACGGCGGTGGTATAGGTGGCGGCATCGGAGGCGGTCACGGCGGTGGTATCGGTGGCGGTATCGGCGGCGGCCATGGCGGTGGTATCGGTGGCGGCATCGGCGGCGGTATCGGCGGCGGCCATGGTGGTGGTATAGGTGGCGGCATCGGAGGCGGCCATGGCGGTGGTATCGGTGGCGGTATCGGCGGCGGCCATGGCGGTGGTATAGGTGGCGGCATCGGAGGCGGTCACGGCGGCGGTTGGGGAGATCATGGCGGTTGGGGCGGCGGCAATAATGGCGGCGGCAACAACGGCGGTGGTCACAATGGAGGAGGCCACGGCGGCGGTTGGGGAGATCATGGCGGTTGGGGCGGCGGCAACGGCGGCGGTGGTCAGAATGGCGGAGGCCACGGCGGCGGTTGGGGAGATCATGGTGGTTGGGGCGGCGGCAATAATGGCGGCGGCCACAACGGTGGTGGTCAGAATGGCGGAGGCCACAACGGTGGTGGTCACAATGGTGGCGGCCACAACGGTGGTGGTCACAACGGTGGTGGCCACAACGGTGGCGGTAACAACGGTGGTGGTAACAACGGTGGTGGCAACAACGGTGGCGGTAACAACGGTGGCGGTAACAACGGTGGTGGCAACAACGGTGGCGGTAACAACGGTGGCGGTAACAACGGTGGTGGCAACAACGGTGGTGGCAACAACGGTGGCGGTGGCGTTGATCCCGTTGGCGGTACCCCTAGCGTGACGGCTACCACTGTACGGGGTGGCTTCTTTAGCAGCAGCCCAACATCTGGTACTTCAGATGGGGCGAAATGTAACCAGCCAGGCGCCGCGGGATGTAACTTCCGTTAGCGGTTTTGATGTAAGGGTCATGCAGTCACAATGAGTTTAAAAATATGAGAAGGCCGTAATCTGCGCATTACGGCCTTTTTCTTTCGCAAAATGAATCAAGAGATCGCCGATACTGCCGAAAATAAGTAAGTGAGAGCTTATGGATAGGGCCTCCAGGCAAGATACATAAAAGCCGTCTAACGTCATTAATGTAAATGCAATGTTTACAGGATGTGCATTCCGAATGTGCATCAGAGTCAGGACCGGGTGCCATTCCAGATAACCCTAAATTCACTGGGAGTTGCCATGCAAACAGTCATCCGCAGTTTGAATTCGATCCTTTGTGTTTTGGCGGTAAGTTCAACCGCGACCCTTGCTGCAACGGGAGGCGTAATCCACTTTGTGGGGCAAATCGTTGAAACACCGTGCGCATATCAAGCATCTTCACGACAGGTTCACGTCAAATGCTACAACGACAAGATCGGCAACACTGAGCAGGCTATCCCGATAGCTGCTTTGCTTAAGGGAGGCGTTATTTCTAATGACAAGAGCACCGCCCGTTTGCAATGGGTCGATCGCACGAAAAATCTCGCCATACTGAACGTCGAATATAAATAGTCCGAAACGAAATTGCGGTCAGCGTTGTCTATGGTAGACAATATGTTCTTCTAAGACAGAGGATAGTAAGCATGACCGAACGAATTCAGCTGCTGCAGGGCGATATCACCCGCCTTGAGGTGGATGTTATTGTCAATGCCGCCAACCCATCACTGCTGGGTGGCGGCGGTGTTGATGGCGCCATCCACCGCGCAGCAGGCCCCTCGCTCCAGGAGGCTTGCGCAGTCGTCCGCCAGCAGCAGGGCACCTGCCCACCGGGACATGCCGTGATCACACACGCAGGGGAGTTGAAAGCGAAAGCGGTTATCCATACCGTTGGGCCTGTCTGGCAGGGTGGAGGGGAACACGAAGCTTCTCTGCTGGAGCAAGCTTATCGTAATAGCCTACAGCTGGCGTTGGATAATGGCTATCACACGCTTGCATTTCCGGCGATCTCAACCGGGGCGTATGGTTACCCTCACGCCGCCGCAGCGGAGATTGCCGTCCGGACGGTCGCCGCTTTCCTGACCCGTCGAAGCCTTCCAGAGATTGTTTATTTTGTCTGCTTTGATGATGAGACGTTACGGTTATACCAGCAGCAGCTTGGCCAGACCCGGATCCCGAGCCTGGCCAACGATGCTAATACTTAGTGGTGGACGGCTGAGCCTTGGCCGCTTTCTGCTGAGGCTTGCCGGAAAACAGGAAACGTAGCAGTGGGATGCGCAGGTGAATTTCGTAGAGCACGATGGCGCAGCCAACCACAAACAGCAGGCCAGTCAGGAAACCCAGCGCGTTTGAACTGATGCTGGGCATAATCCAGGCACCGAAAAACAGCGTCAACGGATGATGCACCAGATAGATAAATAAAGACGCATTCACGAAATAGGTCACCCGTGCAGACTGGAAGTTCAGCAGGCGGTGACCAAACGAAAAGACCACATTGACCATCCACACGCCCAGCACCATCGTAATCACGTACTCCGTTTCATACATCCAGGCATCACCCGAACCGTAGCGCTGGTTTGCAAGATAGGCGATAAACCCGAACAGCGCGGCAAACATGCACCACGGTGATGGCGTAGTAAACAGCGCCTTGAGCCGCGGGTGAATAAAGGCTAGCGCACCGAGAATAAAGAACGGTATGTAGAATAATGTCTGCATGACGACAAAGTTGAATATGCCGTCGCTAAGAATAGGCGGGTAGAGCAAGAAAATCGTGCGGCGAATCGCGGCATAGACAATGCCCAACAGCAGGAACATCAGCGTGAGTTTTTCCATCGACATATTATCGAAAAGATCGGCGCGTCGGCGCATTTGTCGGCGACGCATCAGGCGAAACGCCAGGATACCGATGGTGGTGAGAACAACCAGCACCAGTAAAAACCACAGATGCGACACCAGCTCCCAGGCCAGCGTATTATATTTTTGATAGAAAGTGAGCGTATGCCAGGTTTCCGTCTTACCCTTTACATATTGCAGCATCAGGAATTGCGGCAGCGTCAGTAGCGGTATCGCGGTTAGAAGAGGTATGCCGACGCGCTCCACGCGAACTTTCCACCACTTTTTAAGCGGGTAGCGCAAAAAGAGCATATAGGAAAAATAGCCAGAGATAACAAAGAATACCTGCATGCGGAAGGCATGAATGAAATCGTTGAATAGCGTTAACCACCATGACGGTGTTTCACTGTTCATATGCCAGGTATGGCTGGAATAGAGTAATGAGATATGAAAAGGGATCCCCAGGAGCATCAGCCAGGCCCGAATGGAGTCGAGGAAGTATTCACGCTGCGCGGGTTTGTTATTCATAGGGTTAGGTACGATTCTCAGACTAATCGCCTTACACGGCCAGACGATAAAGTTTACATTCGTTGGCAACCCTACACTAACTCTGGTTACCTGTCTCCAGGATAAGCACGCAAAGTGCAAAGTGCGGTTAACAGTTGCTTAATCCATAAGCCACTGCGCTGAACAATATGGGGATTATGTTGTCGGATTGCTTGAATTTCCAGTAAAATGGATCGGATCGATTTAAGCACACAAAGGGGGAAGTGCTTAGTTATATGAAACATACACCACAGATGATGAAACTGCGTTGGTTAGGCGCAGCCGTAATGTTGTCCCTGTGTACTTCATCTGCATGGGCATTCACTATTGATGACGTTGCTAAGCAAGCTAAATCGCTGGCTGATAAGAGCTATGAAGCGCCGAAAAGCAACCTGCCATCCGTCTTCCGCGACATGAAATACGCGGACTACCAGCAAATCCAGTTCAACCACGATAAGGCATACTGGAACAAAATAAAGACCCCATTTAAGCTTGAGTTTTACCATCAGGGTATGTATTTCGACACGCCGGTGACCATTAATGAAGTCACGGCGACTTCCGTGCGTAAAATTAAGTACAGCCCGGACTATTTTACTTTTGGTGACGTTAAGCACGACAAAGACACCGTGAAAGATCTTGGCTTCGCGGGCTTCAAAGTGCTTTACCCAGTCAACAGCAAAGATAAAAACGACGAAATCGTCAGCATGCTCGGCGCGAGCTACTTCCGCGTTCTCGGTCAGGGGCAGGTTTACGGTTTATCTGCTCGTGGCCTGGC
Source organism: Kluyvera cryocrescens NBRC 102467 (assembly GCF_001571285.1). Lineage (GTDB taxonomy): Bacteria > Pseudomonadota > Gammaproteobacteria > Enterobacterales > Enterobacteriaceae > Kluyvera > Kluyvera cryocrescens. The sequence goes on from NZ_BCTM01000006.1 coordinate 13,515, forward strand.
TATTGATACCGCTCTGCCGTCAGGCGAAGAGTTCCCGCGTTTCCGTGAATACTGGATTGAGCGTCCGAAAGCCAACGACAAACGTCTGACTATCTATGCGCTGCTGGACTCCCCTCGTGCCACCGGAGCATACCGTTTCGTGGTGATGCCGGGTCGCGATACCGTGGTTGATGTACAAACCAAAATTTACCTGCGCGATAAAGTGGGTAAACTGGGCGTTGCACCGCTGACCAGCATGTTCCTGTTCGGGCCAAGTCAGCCGTCGCCGACCACCAACTTCCGCCCTGAACTCCACGATTCGAACGGCCTGTCTATCCATGCTGGCAACGATGAGTGGATTTGGCGTCCGCTGAACAATCCTAAGCACCTGGCCGTCAGCAGCTTCGCTACTGAAAACCCGCAAGGTTTTGGTTTGCTGCAGCGTGGCCGTCAGTTCTCCCATTTTGAAGATCTTGACGATCGCTACGACCTGCGTCCAAGCGCCTGGATCACGCCAAAAGGTGACTGGGGTAAAGGGACCGTTGAGCTGGTAGAAATCCCAACCAACGACGAAACCAACGACAACATCGTCGCTTACTGGACACCGGACAAGCTGCCGGAAGCCGGTAAAGAGATGAACTATAAGTACACCATCACCTTCACCCGTGATGAAGAAAAACTGCATGATGCAGACAGCGCGTATGTGATGCAGACGCGTCGTTCTACGGGAGATGTGAAGCAGTCCAACCTGATTCGTCAGCCGGACGGTACGGTGGCATTCGTGGTCGACTTCGCTGGCGCTGAGATGCGTAAAATGCCGCAGGATACGCCGGTAACGGCGCAGGCCAGCATTGGCGACAACGGTGAAATCGTCGAAAACAGCGTTCGCTACAACCCGGTGACTAAAGGTTGGCGTTTAACGCTGCGCGTGAAAGTGAAAGATCCGAAGAAAACCACTGAAATGCGCGCTGCGCTGGTCAATGCCGATCAGCCGCTGAGTGAAACCTGGAGCTATCAGCTGCCTGCAAATGAATAACACAACGAAGTATATCGACGCACTGTCGCTTACGGATAGTGAAAAAGCAGCGCTTCCCGGCACGGATCTCCGTGCCGTACATGAAGCGCTGGATGATGAACATCAAACTTTTTCCCGTGATGATGACACTCCCCTGGCGTCCGTTAAGGCCCGGCTCGAACAGAGCTGGCCTGACTCTTTGGCCGGCGATCAGTTGACCAAAGATGACGAAGGGCGTACCCAGCTCAAGGCGATGCCGAAGGCGACGCGCTCCTCCATGTTCCCCGATCCATGGCGGACGAACCCGGTCGGCCGTTTCTGGGATCGCCTACGCGGTCGCGACGTCACCCCTCGCTATCTTTCCCGTTTGACCAAGGAAGAGCAGGCGCATGAGGCCAAATGGCGTACGGTGGGCTCTTTACGCCGCTATACGCTGCTGATCCTCACGCTCGCTCAGACCGTGGTCGCAACCTGGTACATGAAGACCATCCTGCCTTATCAGGGCTGGGCGCTGATTAATCCGGCGGACATGGTGGGACAGAACGTTTGGCTTTCCTTTATGCAGCTGCTGCCATATCTGCTGCAAACCGGGATCCTGATTCTGTTCGCTGTCCTGTTCTGTTGGGTGTCGGCCGGTTTTTGGACCGCGTTGATGGGCTTCCTGCAGCTGCTGATAGGGCGTGATAAATACAGCATTTCTGCCTCGACGGTGGGTGATGAACCGCTGAATCCGGAGCACCGGACGGCGCTGATTATGCCTATCTGTAACGAAGACGTCTCCCGCGTGTTCGCCGGTCTGCGTGCGACATGGGAATCGGTGAAAGCGACCGGTCAGGAGAAACACTTTGATGTTTACATCCTGAGCGATAGCTATAACCCGGACATCTGCGTGGCGGAACAAAAGGCCTGGATGGAGCTTATCGCGGAAGTGCAGGGCGAAGGGCAGATTTTCTACCGTCGCCGTCGCCGTCGCGTGAAGCGTAAAAGCGGTAACATCGATGACTTCTGTCGTCGTTGGGGCAATCAGTACAGCTACATGGTGGTACTGGATGCCGACTCCGTAATGTCCGGTGACTGTCTGACTAACCTGGTACGCCTGATGGAAGCGAACCCGAATGCTGGCATCATCCAGTCTTCGCCGCGCGCTTCCGGGATGGACACGCTGTATGCGCGCTGCCAGCAGTTTGCGACGCGCGTTTATGGGCCGCTGTTTACCGCCGGTCTGCACTTCTGGCAGTTGGGTGAATCCCACTACTGGGGGCACAATGCGATCATTCGCGTGAAGCCGTTTATCGAGCACTGTGCGCTGGCACCGTTGCCGGGCGATGGTAACTTCGCCGGGTCGATTCTGTCGCATGACTTCGTTGAAGCCGCGCTGATGCGTCGTGCAGGGTGGGGCGTATGGATCGCCTATGACCTGCCGGGCTCCTATGAAGAACTGCCGCCGAACCTGCTGGATGAGCTCAAACGTGACCGCCGCTGGTGTCAGGGTAACCTGATGAACTTCCGCCTGTTCCTGGTGAAAGGGATGCACCCGGTACACCGCGCGGTGTTCCTGACGGGCGTAATGTCCTACCTCTCCGCGCCGCTGTGGTTTATGTTCCTGGCCCTGTCGACTGCGCTGCAGGTGGTACATGCCCTGACCGAGCCGCAGTATTTCCTGCAGCCGCGTCAGCTGTTCCCGGTATGGCCGCAGTGGCGTCCTGAGCTGGCGATTGCGCTGTTCGCCTCAACGATGGTACTGCTGTTCCTGCCGAAACTGCTGAGTATCATCCTGGTGTGGTGTAAAGGTTCGAAAGAATACGGCGGCTTCATTCGCGTGACCCTTTCACTGCTGCTGGAAGTGCTGTTCTCAGTGCTGCTGGCGCCGGTACGTATGCTGTTCCACACCGTATTTGTGGTCAGCGCGTTCCTTGGTTGGGAAGTGGTGTGGAACTCACCGCAGCGTGACGATGACTCTACGCCGTGGAGCGAGGCATTTATGCGCCACGGTTCACAGATGCTGTTGGGTCTGGTTTGGGCCGTTGGCATGGCGTGGCTCGACCTGCGTTTCCTGTTCTGGCTGGCACCGATTGTCTTCTCGCTGATCCTGTCACCGTTCGTGTCGGTGGTTTCGAGCCGGGCAACTAACGGTCTGCGCACCAAACGCTGGAAGCTGTTCCTGATCCCGGAAGAGTACAACACGCCGAAAGTGCTGGCGGATACGGAAAGCTATCTGAAGCTTAACCGTGAGCGGATCCTCGATGACGGCTTTATGCATGCGGTGTTTAACCCAGCGTTTAATGCCCTGGCAACTGCGATGGCCACTGCGCGCCACCGTAGCAGCCATGTGCTGGAAATTGCCCGCGACCGCCACGTTGAGCAGGCGTTAAACGATATGCCGGAGAAACTTAACCGCGATCGTCGCCTGGTGCTGCTGAGCGACCCGGTGACGCTGTCGCGTCTGCACTATCGCGTCTGGGCGGCCCCGGAGAAATACTCTTCGTGGGTGGGTGAGTACAACAAACTCACGCTGAATCCATTGGCATTGAAAACAAAATAGCGATAATAGGCCTGTTCCCGGCCTTCAGGCTGGGAACGCGTGGAGCTTAGATTCGCCGTAGGGAAATACCGGCAAACATTGCCGGTATTTTTTTGTCTGTTAAATGAGGAATAATGACGTGATACGAACTCTCCTGGTGGCAGCCATGGTGACGGTGCTGAGCGGATGCGGCAGCATCATTAGCCGGACAATCCCGGGACAGGGCCACGGAAATCAGTACTATCCGGGGGTGCAGTGGGATCTGCGCGACTCCGCGTGGCGTTACGTCACCATCCTTGACCTGCCGTTTTCGCTGGTCTTCGATACCCTACTGCTGCCGATTGACGCCAGCCATGGGCCTTACGAATAACTAGCGTTCATCCCACTCATCAGCAGCGGCCTGGCCCTCTTCGGTATCCAGCGAGGGCTCAAGCTGATATTCACCTTCATCCCATTCGTGTAGCGTATTCTCTTCAATCCATTCCTGGCGCAGTTCAACTTCATCGAAGTCGCCGTCAAATACGCTCTGCGCCGCTTCACCTGTGAGCATCGGCAGACATTCGCCTTCTTCGTCCTCATCGGCAAAGAATTCGGCTTGCCACATAATGTCACCGTCTTGTTGCACGTACTTTTGCATATTGAACTGCTGAACATCCGCGTCACCTTCCTCAAGACCGGGGTTATCGGCGAGGAACGTTTCGCGTGCCGCATCAATAGCTTCTTCGAGGGTGGCGTATAAAGTCATCTCAACTCCCTGCAATATGATGGGTATTCAGGGAAATAATAGCTTAACTTTTCGCTTGTATAGGCCCAGGGCTTTGAATTTATGTAAAGCCCTGGGTAGGGGGATCAGCTGCGGGAAGGAGCGGGACTACGGCGCAGGCTCAGCCCGGTATAAACGGCATTAATCAGCACCACCAGCGCGGTGACGCAGAATACGGCACGAAAGCCATAGTTTGCCGAGACGGCAGCACCTATCAGCGGACCGGTAACGTTGCCGATATCGCGGAAGGATTGGTTATAGCTGAAGATACGTCCGGCAATCTGATTGCTGGAGTTGTACACCAGCAGCGTCTGCACGGCGGGAAGTAGCGCACCGTCGGCGGCGCCGAGCAGGAAGCGCAAAATACCTAATTGCAGTGGGGTTTGCACAAACGACATTGGGATCAGCAGCAATACTGAAACAATAAGAGCCACAATGAGAATTTTTTCCGGGCCGATCCGATCGCCAAGCTTGCCCAAACGTGGGGCGCACATCAGCGCCGCGACGCCGGGAACCGAGGCAATCATGCCGCTGATAAAAGCAATATTGCTGATATTGCCGGCAAGGTCGCGGACATACAGCGTCAAAATAGGCGCGATAGAACCGGTTGCGACCTGAATGATCAAGGTGGTGACGAACAGGCTCAGCACCAGCTCGCGATTTTTCAGTGAGCCGAACACCTCTTTGACGTGCAGCATCTCTTTTTTGGATACCGGCGTGAAGTTCTCGCGGATGAAAAAGAGCGTCAGCATAAAGCAAATAAACAAAACCGCTGCCGTCATAAAGAACACCGGACGCAGGCCGTAGTTATCGGCAAGGAATCCGCCGGCAAGCGGGCCCAGCAGCGCCCCGCTGACGCCACCGGTTGATAGCGTGCCCAGCGCCCAGCCGCTCTTATGACGGGGAATTTGCGTGGCAATAAGCGCATTGGCATTGGGAATAAAGCCGCCTAACAACCCCAGCAGCGCGCGCAGCACCAGAAATTGCCAGATATTCTGCGCCAGCCCCATCAACAGCATCACGATACCCATGCCCAGCGCTGAACGCAGCAGCATGATTTTACGCCCCTTGCGATCGGCGAGACCGCCCCACAGCGGCGAAGCCACAGCGGAAAACAGGAAGGTGATACTGAACACCAGCCCTGACCACATATTGAGTTCGCTATGTCCGGTTACGCCAAGTTGTTCCACATAGAGGGGGAGAAAAGGCATCACCAGGCTGAATGCGGCGCCGGTTAAAAAGCAGCCGAGCCAAACGACGGTGAGATTTCGCTTCCAGTTTATGGGGGCATCTGAGGGTTGCATAGGGTTCCGCAGGCAAAGTATCGCAACAAAATAATGTATATATAAGCCTGCTAATTATGCGCCTGTGTTGTTATTGCTGCAATGTGGGAAGCATTTATAATGCTAAAACAAAAAACGCGCAGCCGGAGCTGCGCGTTGGGAGAGCTAATAGCGGGAAGGCACGCCCTCGGGGCGGGTCTTAAAGCGGCGGTGCAGCCACATATATTGCTCGGGGGCCATCATGATGCACTGCTCAACGATTTTGTTCATCCACGTGGCGGTGGTTTCGGCATCGTCCAGCGGTGGATTGCACTCAGGAGGCAGAATAATCAGTTCGTAGCCTTTACCGTCCGGCTTGCGGCGCGGAACGAAAGGGACCACGCAGGCTTTAGACATTTTCGCCAGCATCCATGTTCCGGAAGTGGTGGCCGCGTCTTTCACCGCAAACAAGGGCGCAAACACGCTGGCTCGTGGGCCGTAGTCGTGATCCGGGGCATACCAGATAATTTCACCGTTCTTGAGCGCGCGGACCATGCCTTTAAGGTCTTTACGGTCGATCATGTCTTTATTGGAGCGCATACGTCCCCAGGTCTGCAGCAGGTCGATGACCGGATTGTCGTTCGGGCGATAGACGCCGATGCCAGGATTGTGAATCCCAAACATTCGCGCCCCCATTTCCAACGTCAGAAAGTGAATCCCGATCAACAATACGCCGCGTCCCGATTCCTGTACTGCACGAATATGTTCGAGGCCGCTTGCATCCATCCAGCGATTCACTCGGGCGGTGGGCCAGAACCAGGCGATGCCGGTTTCAATCACGCCCATGCCGACTGATTCAAAATTCTTAACTGCCATCTGGTGGCGTTCCGCTTCGCTCATCTCCGGGAAACACAGCTCGAGATTACGGTAAGCAATTTGGGCACGGCGCTTCATTAAGCGCATCGCCAGTCTGCCCATGGCATTGCCCAGCCGGTACAGAACGGGGTACGGCAGTTGAACGACTAGCCAGAGCAGGCCAACGCCCATCCATAACAGCCAATAGCGAGGATGCAGCAATGCGGCAGTGAATTTGGGTAACTGGGTCATGTCTTTCCTGTTGTTATGAGCAACTGGCTCTATTGTTGCACTTTTTTTCGGTCATCCAAAACAACGCGCTCTCAACTGGCGCTAAATTAAACGATTGTTTTGCGGTACATCGACAATGGTGATGAAAATGTAGCGCAAATTGTGGGGATGTAAATTAGCAGTGATTGCTATATCATGCGCCCCTTTATGATTAAATCCATCCATCCATTCAATTTTGCAGGATAAGAACACCATGCCAGTGTTGCATAACCGCATTTCGAATGAGACGCTGAAAGCGCAGATGCTGGCAGAAGTTGAGCCACGCACCACCATCTCATTCTATAAGTATTTTACCATTGTTGATCCAAAAGCGACGCGCGATGCACTGTACGTCGCGCTATCGGCGCTGAATGTCTTTGGCCGCGTCTATTTGGCCCGCGAAGGGATCAATGCGCAAATTAGCGTGCCGGCAAGCCGCGTTGATGCGTTGCGCGAATGCCTGAATGGCTTCGATCCGGCGCTGAAGAATCTGCGACTGAATATCGCCCTCGATGATGACGGTAAATCCTTCTGGGTACTGCGCATGAAGGTTCGTGAGCGGATCGTTGCCGACGGTATTGAGGATCCGACTTTTGACGCCAGCGACGTCGGCGAGTATCTGAAGGCCGCAGAAGTCAACGCTATGCTCGACGATCCGGATGCGGTGTTTATCGATATGCGTAACCACTATGAATATGAAGTGGGCCATTTCGATCAGGCGCTGGAAATCCCCGCGGACACCTTCCGCGAGCAGTTGCCGAAAGCCGTTGAAATGATGCAGGAACATAAAGATAAAAAAATCGTCATGTACTGCACGGGCGGCATTCGCTGCGAAAAGGCCAGCGCGTGGATGAAGCATAACGGCTTTAAACAGGTCTGGCATATCGAAGGCGGGATCATTGAGTATGCGCGTCGTGCGCGCGAGCAGGGGCTCCCGGTACGTTTTATCGGGAAAAACTTTGTTTTTGACGAACGCATGGGCGAACGCATTTCCGATGAAATTATCGCCCACTGCCACCAGTGCGGCACGCTGTGCGATAGCCACACCAACTGCTTAAACGACGGCTGTCATTTACTGTTTATCCAGTGCCCGAGCTGTGCGGCGAAATTTGACGGCTGCTGCAGCGAAGCCTGTCAGGAAGAACATAAACTGCCGGAAGAAGAGCAGCGTCTGCGCCGGGCAGGGCGTGAAAATGGCAATAAGATTTTTAATAAATCCCGCGGTCGTCTGAATACCAAACTGGGCATTCCGGACCCGGAGAATGCCAACAGCTAGCTGAAATAGAGATAGGCGATGTCAATCACTGCCAGCAGCAGCCAGAGCATCAGATAAAGCATTAGGTGTTCACGGATATTGTTGATGAGGTAGTTGAACAGGCGACGCATAACGTTCTCAATGAAGCGGCCCCGATTATTCGGGGCCGTTTTTTTTAATGATTAAAACGACTCAGAGCGAAAGGACTCAGGTCGAATGCCGGTGTTTGCTGCTGCGCGAACTGGGCGGCAATCTCCCCCAGCACGGTCGCAAATTTAAAGCCATGACCGCTCAGACCGCCGATGAACAGTACATCCGGCTGGCCGGGCAGGGTATCGATGATAAAATCTTCGTCCGGCGAGTTATCATAGGTACAGGCTGCACCGTGAAGACAACCGCCGATCCCAGGCAAAATGTGGCGCAGGAAGCTGAACGCTTCTGAGCCGTCGGTGGCAACGGCGCCAAATGCCTTGCGTTCTTCAGGACGATTAATGACCTGACCGCCGTTGTGCTTACCGATTTTGAGCTCATTTTCCACTGCCGGGAAGCCGTAGAACTGGTCGCCGTTTGGCAGTTCGCCAGTAAAGGCCGGGAAGTTATTCTTTTTGCTGTAGCGACCGTCGGCCTGGAACCAGGCAAACACTTTACGCACCGGTTGAATCGGCAGTTCGGGATAAAACTGTTTCACCCAGGTGCCGGCGGTTAGCAGGAGCTTCTTGCCGCGCCAGCTTCCTTCGGAGGTCTCAATCGTCACGCCGTCCGCGTCGCTGTGAATGGCGGTCACCGGGCAATTAAACAGTTGAGCGCAGCCGGCATCTTTGGCCATGGCAATCAGCGTCTTAACCGCCAGCTCGCTTTTCAGCACGCCGGAATCCGGTTCGAAAATCGCCTGGTAATCATTGGGCACGGTAATTTCTGGCCAGCGTTTCATGACCGCGGCGGCGTCAAGATGCTCAACAGGGAGGTTGAACTGCGCGGCGCTTTGTGCGGCCGTGTTAAGAAACGCAGAGTTGGCTGGGCCAAGGTTAACCACACCGCTGCGTTCGAACAGCTCTTCACCGCTGGTGGCGGCAAGTTCATCCCATAATGTTTGGGCACGCAGCACCAGCGGTACGTATTTTTCACCTTCGCCATAGGCATGGCGCATCAGGCGCGTATCCCCGTGGTGGCTCCCCTGCTGGTGTGGAGGCATATGGGCGTCAGTCATCAGGACGTTTAATCCCGCTTTTCGGGCGTAATAACCTGCCGCAGCGCCGACGGAGCCGCTACCAATAATAATAAGATCGTATTGCATAGTCTTTCCTGACACGATGAAAAGGCGCGAAACAGAGACAGGTAGAGTAATTAAGCCACGGTGGTTATACAAGCGTGGAAATAATTAAGGCACCCGCAGGTGCCTGTTGGCTCTTAATTCGAGGAAAGTATCGGCATTAATGCCTGCGATACTCGTTGACCTGATAATCGCCAGACTCAATTTTGGCAATCCCAGCTTCCAGAATAGAAATAAACTGACGTGCGACGTCCGTCGTTAACCATAGCGTCTGGCCAACTTCTGCTTCTTTGTTGCTCGCTTCATTGGGGTCTTGGTAGTGCAGGCGCAGCATCAGCGCATCGTAGCTATCTACGGTGCTGATGTCCCATCCGACGAGGGGATGGGTCTGGATGACTTCATTATTCTTTTCCATCATAACCCCTTATTAACGTGTTAAAAGGCAACAACTCTCGAGGTTTAATGCAATTTTTTTGTGAAGCTTTATCAGTATACAACAATTCAATAAATACTCGAGAATTGAAATCAAAAGCAACATAAATTCCTAAGTAGGCTGTTGTTTGCGCAATAAACAACCATTTTGCTCGTTGTTTTTGCGTCTAATGTAAAATATGGGGATGAACGGCGGGTAAAACAAGCAGATAAAGATGAAAAAAAGCCGGGGCGACCCGGCAAAAACACAATGTTTGAACAAGGGTTAATCGGTGATAAACCAGTCGTCCGCACTTTCCCAGGTTTCTTGCAGGATTTCGGTGATGCGGTCTTTATCTTCTTTAATGCCACCGATGACGGAAAGGTTGTTACTGGCGGCGTAGCGCACGCTAACGCTGCCTCCGCTGTCGGGAAACTGGTTATTGATACGGCGGGAAAGTTCGTCTGCCAGCGCGTCTAAGGCACCGGCGGGCAGCACGGTGGTTTTTGCAACAGTGACTTCAATACGCATAAATGCCCCCTGTGTAATATACTGTATATTTATACAGTTACATTTGGTTTTTTACAACAGGGGGCGCGATTTTATTTTTTCACCGTCCAGCGCAGCGTTTCGCCAGCGAGGAATGGCACCAGCGTATCGTCGCTCAGCGCAATGCTGTCGGCAACCTGGCTCTCTTCGCGCACCAGTTCAACAAACCCCTCATTGACCGGCAGACCGTAAAAACGCGGGCCGTTCAGTGAACAGAATGCTTCCAGATGCTGCAGCGCATTCATCTCTTCAAATACCGTGGCGTAGCTGCCCAGCGCGGTAGGCGCGTTGAAGCAGCCGGCACAGCCGCAGCTGGCTTCTTTTCGGTGGCGAGCGTGCGGCGCCGAGTCAGTGCCAAGGAAGGCACGGGTAAAGCCGCTGGCCACCAGTTCACGTAGCGCCTGCTGATGGACGTTTCGTTTAAGGATTGGCAGGCAGTAAAGATGCGGACGCACGCCGCCGACCAGCATGTGGTTGCGGTTAAACATCAGGTGCTGAGGGGTGATGGTTGCGGCGATAAGATCGTTACCGTCACGCACGTATTCCGCGGCGTCTTTAGTGGTGATGTGCTCGAATACCACTTTCAGGCCCGGCAGGCGCTGGCGCAGCGGCTCCATCACCGTATCAATAAAGCGTGCTTCACGGTCAAAAATATCGATATCCGCGTGGGTGACTTCGCCGTGTACCAGCAGCGGCATGCCGAGTTTCTCCATGCGCTCAAGCACCGGCATGATGGCATCAGTGCTGGTTACGCCATGGCTGGAGTTAGTGGTGGCGTTCGCTGGATAGAGCTTAGCGGCGGTAAAGACACCTTCGTTAAAGCCGCGTTCAAGCTCGTTGGGGTCGAGGGTATCGGTCAAATAGCAGGTCATCAGCGGGGTGAAATCATGCCCGGCCGGTACGGCATCGAGAATACGCTGACGGTAGGCGATAGCCGCATCCACGGTCGTGATTGGCGGAACCAGATTCGGCATGATAATTGCGCGGCCATACAGTTCACTGGTGTAGGGAACAACCGTTTTTAGCATCTCGCCATCGCGAAGATGAATATGCCAGTCGTCTGGGCGGCGAATTTTCACAACTTGAGGTAATGCGGTCATTTGAGGCTCCGGCTGGTGGGATTGCAGTCATTTTTGCCGGGCACTAAGGATAAGCGTAAACGTTTTCCTTTGCATCTCTTTTAGATAAAAAAATGCCCGGCGATGGCCGGGCGCGATTGCGGAGAAATCAGTTAGTGAACGGGATGATAATTTCCCCAGGCTTCACTTCGATACCTTTAGCATACTTTTTCGCGAGCGCTTCTCCCTGGCTGGCATCCTCTTTTAACACATAGGCCGGCTGTTTATTAAAGTAGGTGCGCAGGGATTGGTTGAGGTAAGGGATCAGCGTCTGTACCACCGATTGCATTTTTTCCGGCGTGACCTTCGCGTCCTGAACTTCCATCTCCTGGAGATAGATGGCGCCCTGTTCCTGATTAAATACCGGCAGTGCTTTGAGCGTCAGCACGATATTGGCTTTCTGACTGCCAAACAGCGAGTTCAGGTCCAGCTTTGCATCACCACTGAGGGTGATTTTATTGGGTTCTTCACGGCCAATGGCGCTGGTGAGGTTAGTGAGAACAATGTGTGCGTCGGCGACGCCTGGGAGCCCGATATCTTTGGAGAAATTATTGCGCTTTTGTAACGCATGGTTGATCTCCTGTTCGCTTACCGAATACTGCGTAAGCTGGTTACAGCCGACAACCAAACCACTGATGATTAGGGCTGCAATAACAAACAATTTATTCATGGGGTTCCTCAACGAGAAGCATCGTGTTCATCCTGACTAAGAGCAGCATACGCTGTCAGTAGGGTTGTGACAGCGGAAAACACTGAAAGTGCCGCAGACAGGCGAAATCGCCTGTTGGAGTACGGCGTCAGGGCGCGCGCAAATCCCGATGTAAGTTAATTCTAAAACGGGTCAATACCGTGTTCAATGACGCTATTTGTCAGTGCGGTTGGCTGACTTTTTATCACTCAGAAAGTCGGCGTCAATATTGGGGATATCCTCATTCATCGTCTTTTTAAAGCCTTTTAGGGCCGCGCCCAAATCGCTCCCGAGCGATGCCAGTTTTTTTGTGCTGAACAGTAAAATGACCAGCACCGCGATCACTAACAGTTTGGTCATGCTTATTTCACCCATGATGGCGCCTTTAAAGAATTGAATATTGATACCGCAGATGTGTCTTAGAATACACGATAGCGGATAGACGAAAAATTCAGGCGTAAATTCTCGCAAAGTTGCCGCTGCATTATTTGTCGCAAAATGGCAAAACTGAGCTATTTCGCTTGAGAAATAACCATTTTCGATTTTCCCACATTTCTCAAGTGGTTAGAAAGCATCAGAAACATCTTCATTTTGCAGGGCGCCTTCACTGTTTCTCGTATTGCCAGCAAGACCCGTTTTTTATCACAATGCAAAATAATAGATTGTTGTTTTCATTGGCTGCCGTCGTGCAGGTATAGTTAAACGACCAGGGTATGGGTTAGGTACGGGAGTAGTGAGATGTTTGGCTATCGCAGTAGTGTGCCGAAAATTAGGTTAACCACCGACCGGATGGTCGTGCGTCTGGTCCACGACCGTGACGCCTGGCGTCTGGCTGATTATTACGCCGAGAATCGGCAGTTCTTAAAACCCTGGGAACCTGTCCGCGATGACAGCCACTGCTACCCATCAGGTTGGCAGGCGCGATTGTCGATGATCAATGAGTTTCATAAACAGGGAACCGCTTTTTATTTCGCACTGCTCGATCCGGAAGAGAAAGAGATTATCGGTGTGGCAAACTTTTCCAACGTAGTGCGCGGCTCGTTTCATGCCTGCTATCTTGGCTACTCGATCGGCCAGAAATGGCAGGGCCAGGGGATGATGTTCGAGGCGCTCTCCAGCGCTATCCGCTACATGCAGCGCACGCAGCACATTCATCGGATTATGGCCAACTACATGCCGCACAATCAGCGCAGCGGTGATCTGCTGGCACGATTGGGGTTTGAAAAAGAAGGCTATGCCAAAGACTATTTATTGATTGACGGCCAGTGGCGCGATCATGTGCTCACGGCGTTGACGACCCCACAATGGACTGCAGGTCGATAAGGAGATAATTATGAAATACCAACTGAGTCCGCTTGAGGCCCGCGTGATCGGCTGTCTGCTGGAAAAACAGGTGACGACCCCCGAGCAATATCCGTTGTCGATAAACGGCGTGGTCACGGCGTGTAACCAGAAAACCAACCGTGAACCGGTGATGACGCTCAGCGAAGCAGACGTTCAGGAGCAACTGGATACGTTGGTTAAACGCCACTACCTGCGTACGGTGAGTGGTTTTGGTAACCGGGTAACGAAATACGAGCAGCGTTTTTGTAATTCTGAATTCGGCGATCTCAAGCTCTCGACCGCGGAAGTGGCGCTAGTCACGACGCTGCTGCTGCGTGGGGCACAAACGCCGGGTGAACTGCGCGGGCGCGCCCAGCGCATGCATGAGTTCAGCGACATGGCAGAGGTCGAGAATACTCTGGAGCGTCTGGCCACGCGTGAGGATGGCCCGTTTGTGGTTCGTCTGCCGCGCGAGCCGGGAAAACGCGAAAGCCGCTATATGCATCTGTTCAGCGGCGAGGTGGATTTACAGTCCCTTGCCGCCGTTCAGCCTGAATCAGCGCTGATTGATGATGACCTGCGTTCCCGCGTTGAAGCGCTGGAAGGTGAGGTCGCTGAGCTGAAACAGCGTCTGGAATCACTGCTGGCGCATCTTGGGGAATAAACAGATGGCTAAAATTCGCATTGGCGTGGTCGGGCTTGGCGGCATTGCCCAAAAAGCCTGGCTGCCGGTGTTAAGCGCCGCGACCGATTGGACGCTGCAGGCGGCCTGGTCACCGGGTAAAGAAAAGGCACTGCGAGTATGTGAAAGCTACCGGATGCCCTACGCCGATTCTCTCACGGCGCTTGCCGCGCAGTGTGACGCGGTCTTTGTGCACAGCTCTACGGCGTCACATTACGCCGTGGTGAGCGAACTGCTCAACGCTGGCGTTCACGTTTGCGTCGATAAACCGCTTGCCGATAAGCTCGATGATGCGGAACGGCTGGTGGCGCTTGCTGCGCGCAAAAATCTGACGCTGATGGTCGGCTTCAACCGTCGCTTTTCGCCGCTGTATCGGCAGCTTAAGCAGCGGGCGGGGGAGATGTCCTCGCTGCGTATGGATAAGCATCGTGCCGACAGCGTGGGGCCGCAGGATCTGCGCTTCACGCTGCTGGATGACTATCTGCACGTGGTTGACACCGCGCTGTGGCTGGCGGACGGCAAAGCGAAACTCAGCGGTGGCGTGCTGCAAACCACCGATGAAGGCTGCATGTTTTACGCGGAGCACCACTTTAGCCAGCCAGGCCTGCAGATTACGACCAGTATGCACCGCCGAGCCGGTAGCCAGCGCGAATGGGTGCAAGCGGTTGCCGATGGCGGCCTGTACGAGGTCACGGATATGCGCGAGTGGCGAGAAGAGCGCGGTTCGGGCGTTGTCGCCCAGCCCATCCCCGGTTGGCAAACCACGCTCGAACAGCGAGGTTTTAGCGGCTGCGCGCGCCATTTTATTGAGTGTGTGCAAAATCAGACCGTTCCGGATACGGCGGGAGAGCAGGCGATTTATGCCCAGCGGATTGTCGAAGGGCTTTGGCGTGAGGCGATCCGCGAATAAACCTAGATTACATTTAACGGAGAATACGATTGAAAAGGGATCTCTGTTACGCTCCCTTTCTACTCTTGCCATATAAAAGTGCGACGCAAGGAGCGCGCAGGGGGCGGCCAATCGCCGCCGCCCCTTAACCCGTTCACGGGGAACGAGGCGTCATATATCGCTTGACGAAAGGTGAACGGAACCCTACGCTCAGCCGGCAAGTTCCACTGTAAACCCACATCAGCTGTAACAACTGGCAGTAGCAATTCATCCCGAACCCGGTAGACTAACGCCACTTTTTCAGCGCTCTACCGACGGGCGCTTTGAACCGGGTTGTGGAATCACAGATTAATGAACCTACTTAAATCGCTGGCAGCCGTCAGCTCGATGACTATGTTTTCGCGCGTGCTGGGATTTGCGCGTGACGCGATTGTGGCGAGGGTATTTGGTGCCGGTATGGCAACCGATGCCTTCTTCGTGGCGTTTAAGCTGCCCAATCTGCTGCGTCGTATTTTTGCCGAAGGGGCATTCTCACAGGCGTTCGTGCCTATTCTGGCAGAATATAAAAGCAAGCAGGGTGAAGATGCGACCCGCGTCTTCGTCTCTTACGTCTCCGGCCTGTTGACGCTGGCGCTGGCGCTGGTGACCGTGTTGGGGATGCTTGCCGCACCGTGGGTGATTACTATCACTGCGCCGGGTTTTGCCGATACCGCCGATAAATTCGTGCTCACAACCCAACTGCTGCGCATTACCTTCCCTTATATCCTGCTGATCTCACTGGCCTCGCTGGTGGGGGCGATTTTGAACACCTGGAACCGTTTCTCGGTTCCGGCTTTCGCGCCGACGTTCCTGAACGTCAGCATGATTGGCTTTGCCCTGTTTGCGGCACCGCATTTTAATCCACCGGTGCTGGCACTGGCGTGGGCCGTGACGGTCGGCGGCGTACTGCAATTGGCTTATCAACTGCCGCATTTGAAGAAAATCGGCATGCTGGTACTGCCGCGCATTAATCTCAAAGATGCGGGCGCGGTACGCGTGGTCAAACAGATGGGACCGGCTATTTTGGGTGTTTCGGTGAGTCAGATTTCTCTGATTATTAACACCATTTTCGCCTCCTTCCTGGTCTCGGGTTCCGTCTCGTGGATGTACTATGCCGACCGTTTAATGGAGTTTCCGTCTGGCGTGCTGGGCGTAGCGCTCGGGACAATCTTGCTGCCGTCTTTGTCAAAAAGCTTCGCCAGCGGCAACCATGATGAATACTGTCGTCTGATGGATTGGGGTCTGCGTCTGTGCTTTCTGCTGGCGCTGCCTAGTGCGGTAGCACTAGGTATTCTGGCAAAACCGCTGACCGTGGCGCTGTTCCAGTACGGCAAGTTCACTGCCTTTGACGCAGCCATGACTCAGCGTGCGCTGGTGGCATACTCCGTTGGCCTGATGGGATTGATTGTGGTCAAAGTGTTAGCTCCCGGCTTCTATTCTCGTCAGGACATTAAGACCCCGGTGAAAATCGCCATTGTGACGCTGATTATGACTCAGGTGATGAACCTGGCGTTTATCGGCCCGCTTAAGCATGCGGGGCTGTCGCTGTCGATTGGTCTGGCCGCCTGTCTTAACGCCGGTCTGCTTTACTGGCAGCTGCGGAAACAGAAAATCTTTACCCCACAGCCGGGCTGGAGCAAGTTCCTGGTGCGTCTGGTGGTCTCGGTGCTGGTGATGGCCGCGGCGCTGCTGGGGATGATGCACGTGATGCCGGAATGGTCGTTGGGCACCATGCCGTACCGTCTGCTGCGCCTGCTAGCCGTAGTGGTCGTTGGGATTGTGGCTTATTTTGCGACGCTGGCGATTCTGGGGTTCAGGATTAAAGAGTTTGCCCGCCGGACGGCGTCATAGACGAGAAATGCACTTCGCGGGGCACATTCTGTTGCCCCGCAAGCGTTAAACGGAAAACTTCTTCGCGCTACGCGCCACACTACCGCCTGCTGCCTGACCATCTTTACCGTAAAGTCCCGTCTCCTGGAACGGTTTGAGGACGTCAATCGCCTGCTGATTGCGTACAATCTGACCCTCAAGCAGCCAGCCGTTATGCTGGTTCACACGGCGCAGGTGCTGCGTGGTTTCGGTAATAGCCTGCCAGCGATCGCCGATCTCTTCTTCGGCATGACGCTGCGCTGTTTGTTCGACCCGGCGCTGTTTCTCCAGATAGTCTAACGTTGCCAGCAGAGAGCTTTTCTCTTCGGTAATGCTGGCAAGCTGCAGGCCGTTGACATTGCCTGCGGAGAGCTGCTGCTGCTCAGCATCCATCACCTCTTTGAGGGAGGTGAGGATGCTGGTCATTTGGTCGAGTATTGCTGACAAACCGCTCATCTTTTATTTACTCTGCAAATAGTCTTTCGTGTCCTGAATTAGCGCGTCGGCGATCTTGCCGGTGTCCATTTTCAATTCGCCATTACGGATTGCCGTTTTCAGCTCTTCCACGCGGGACAGATTAATATCGCTGCTACCGGAACGGGTTAACGCCGTTTGCGCATTGCTTAAGGTCACGCTCGCGCTGGTGGCTGCGGTGGTTTTTTCCGCACGGGTTTTCTGCGCGCTGGTTTCCGGGGTTTCGCGCTGCTGTACGGTGGTGACAGCTTTCAGAGGTGATGTACGATCAATGCTCATGGTTCTTTCCTCATGGAGGCTCTTGTATGGCGCAGGCGCCGACTCTCATTAATTGTTAATTATCTATCGGCAAGCGACACAGTTTCTTTATGACGTTTATAGATTAATCAGAATATTCCCATCAGTATTGACCTGTCCGCTCACCACCTGCCCGGACGGCATTCGCACCCGCGCGCTTTGCGCGACGGACGCATTGTTCAATGCCTGGCCTTCACTGTTAATACTGAATCCCTCGCCCTGGGCGATCACCACGACTTTTTGCCCGGCTTTCACCCGCCACGATTGACGCACCATGGATAGCTGAAGGGGCTGGCCAATCGCCACGTCGCGCAGGCTTATTGCGTCTTCCGCCTGGGCCAACGTCAGCATGGTGCGCGGCGGTAGCTGATCGAGTCGGCCGCGCATCAGGGTTACGCTCTGCGCTTCAATCGGTGAACCACGCACAATCGGCGCTGCGGCGACAACATATTCGCCGATCGCCTGCACGTTCACCTGCAAATACTGTTTCGCATTCCCGCACTGCGCCAGCACCGTGATATTTCCCCACAGGCGCGAGTTCCCGGGCGTATTAAACGCAGGCTCATCGCAAGCCAGCTTCAGATTCTGCGCATTACGCAGGCTGACGCTGACTTCATCGCTAAATCCGGTCAGCCGCTGGGTGAAAAAATCGGTCAGCTGCGTCTGGATGTCGGCCGCTTGTACAAGCGGGCTGAAGGCCAGTAGCGCTGCGGTAAATGGGGCAATGAGCTGACGCATTGAACACTCCGGTGGATGTCGAATGTATGCATTTTACCCAACTTGTTCCGACATCAACGCAATAAATAGCGACGCATATTGCGCTTATTCCAACGATGACGCGCATGGGCGGAGAATTAAGCTTATAGCTGAAACTTTGTCATTAGCGGAGGAGACATGCTCGATAAACTCGATGCCGCACTACGTTTTCAGCAAGAAGCTCTAAACCTGCGCGCTGAGCGTCAGGAGATTCTGGCCGCCAATATTGCTAACGCCGATACCCCGGGGTATCAGGCGCGCGATATTGATTTTGCCAGTGAACTTAAAAAGGTCATGACGCGCGGGCGCGCGGAAAACAGCGGCGTGGCGCTGACGCTGACCTCTTCACGCCATATTCCCGCCCAGACAATTTCGACACCTGAAGCCGATCTGCTGTACCGCATTCCTGACCAGCCTGCGATGGATGGAAACACCGTTGATATGGACCGGGAACGTACGCAGTTTGCCGATAACAGCCTCCAGTACCAGACCGGGCTTACGGTTCTGGGCGGACAAATCAAGGGCATGATGAGTGTCCTGCAGCAGGGGAACTAACCCATGGCATTACTCAATATCTTCGACGTCGCGGGTTCTGCGCTGACCGCGCAGTCCAAACGTCTGAACGTGGCCGCCAGTAACCTGGCGAACGCCGACAGCGTGGCGGGGCCGGACGGGCAACCGTATCGCGCCAAGCAGGTTGTTTTCCAGGTCGATGCGCCAATCGGTGCCGCGACCGGTGGCGTGAAGGTGGCTGACGTCGTGGAAAGCCAGGAGCCCGACAAGCTGGTCTATCAGCCAGGGAACCCGCTGGCGGATGCCAAAGGTTACGTCCGTATGCCTAACGTCGACGTTGTCGGTGAGATGGTGAACACCATGTCAGCATCGCGCAGCTACCAGGCGAACGTTGAGGTACTCAATACCGTGAAAAGCATGATGCTCAAAACGTTAACGCTTGGACAATAAGGAGATAACCGATGTCTGTCGTATCCAATATCAATGACACATCCAGTAGCCAGGCGGCGTCATCATCGTCGTCGGTTAGCAGCACCGGTACCAATAGTTCTTCGGATCTGCAAAGCAGCTTCCTGACGCTGCTGGTGGCGCAGTTGAAGAACCAGGATCCAACCAACCCGCTGCAAAACAACGAATTAACTTCACAGCTGGCGCAGATCAGCACCCTGAGCGGCATTGAAAAACTCAATACCACGCTGGGCTCCATCTCCGGACAAATCGATAGCAGCCAGTCTTTGCAGGCAAGCTCATTGGTGGGTCACGGCGTAATGATCCCCGGTTCGACCATTCTTGCGGGAAAAAACAGCACCAGCGAAAGCGTGGATACCACGCCGTTCGGCATTGAGCTGACGCAGGCGGCTGAAAAGGTTACCGCCACCATCACCGATGGCAATGGCAAAGTGATCCGTACGTTGAATATGGGCGCGCAGACTGCGGGCGTTCATACCTTTACCTGGGATGGCAAGCTCGACGATGGTACGGCGGCACCGGATGGTGCTTACAACATCAGCTTTGCCGCGAGTCAGGGCACCACGCAGTTGGTGGTCCAGCCGCTGCAATTTGCGCTGGTACAGGGCGTTACCCTGGGCAAAGACGGAAACAAACTGGATTTGGGAACTTACGGCACCACCACGCTGGATCAGGTTCGCCAGATTATTTAAGCCTTGATACACGTTATTGTTCAGGTCGTTACCGCGGCTGGGTACGTTTACCCTCCGCCCCGATGCCGCCTGGACGATGATGCGTATCTCTACTTCAGGAGAGACGTAATGGCCTTTTCACAAGCGGTTAGCGGTTTAAACGCGGCTGCCACCAACCTCGATGTTATCGGCAACAACATCGCCAACTCCGCCACCTACGGGTTTAAATCCGGGTCGGCGTCATTCGCAGACATGTTCGCGGGTTCCAAAGTTGGCCTGGGTGTAAAAGTCGCTGGGATCACTCAGGACTTTACCGACGGTACCACCACTAGCACCGGACGCGCGCTGGACGTGGCGATAAGCCAGAACGGTTTCTTCCGTTTGGTCGATACCAACGGCGCGGTGTACTACAGCCGTAACGGCCAGTTCTCGCTCGACGAGAACCGTAATCTGGTGAACTCGCAGGGACTGAACCTGACCGGCTACCCGGCCAGCGGTACGCCGCCAACCATCCAGCAGGGTGCGAACCCGGTGGCGCTGTCGATTCCTAACACCTTGATGTCGGCAAAAGCGTCAACCACCGGCACCATGCAGATGAACCTGAACTCGACGGATGACGTCATCACCAAAACGTTCAACGCAAGCGATCCGGATACCTACAGCAAAAAAGGTACCGTGACCGTCTATGACAGTCTGGGCAACTCCCACGATCTGAACGTGTATTACGTGAAAACGGCTGAGAACAAGTGGGACGTCTATACCCAGGATACCAGCATCAGCGGCGCTAAAGCGGTCCAGGCGGCACAGATGGAGTTTACCTCCAGCGGTACGCTGAAATCGGTAACGAATTACATCGATGACAAATCTAATCCAGGAAACTTGATTCTGGATACAGCAAATCCGGGAACAGGTATAGCCATTGACGTGGCGTCTCTGAATGGTTCCGTTGCGGGCACCTTCAACCTCAGCTTCCTCAACTCCATGCAGCAGAACACCGGCTCCAGCGACGTGGTGGCCACCACTCAGAATGGCTATGCGCCGGGCAGCCTGGTGAGCTATCAGGTCAACGACGATGGCTCAGTGGTCGGTAACTACTCCAACCGTCAAAGCCAGCTGCTGGGCCAGATTGTGCTGGCAAACTTCTCTAACACCGGCGGCCTGCAGTCGGAAGGCGATAACGTCTGGTCTGCGACTCAGTCTTCCGGCGTCGCATTGCTGGGGACCGCAGGGACCGGCAACTTTGGTTCACTGACTAACGGTGCGCTGGAGGCCTCCAACGTCGATCTGAGTAAAGAGCTGGTGAACATGATTGTGGCGCAGCGTAACTATCAGTCGAATGCGCAGACCATCAAAACCCAGGACCAGATCCTCAACACGCTGGTTAACCTGCGTTAATTCTCTAACAGGGTGACGTCATGGATCACGCGATATACACGGCAATGGGCGCCGCCAGCCAGACCATGCAGCAGCAGGCGGTCACGGCGAGCAACCTTGCTAACACGTCTACACCAGGCTTTCGCGCACAGCTAACCGCCATGCGCGCGGTGCCGGTTGTGGGGCCGTCCGTGGAGACACGTACGCTGGTCGCCGCAACCACGCCGGGGGCGGATATGACGCCTGGGCAACTGGACTATACCGCGCGTCCGCTGGACGTGGCGATTCAACAGGACGGCTGGCTGGCGGTGCAGTCTACGGACGGCAGTGAAGGCTATACCCGTAATGGCAACATCCAGGTCAGTCCCACCGGGCAGTTGACTATCCAGGGCAACCCGGTCATCGGTGAAGCCGGGCCGCTGAGCGTGCCGGAAGGCTCGCAGGTGACGATTGCCTCGGATGGCACCATTTCGGCACTGACGCCGGGCGATCCGCCGAATACGGTCTCGCCGGTGGGCAAGCTGAAGGTGGTGAAAGCCAACGCGACGGAAGTGGCGCGCGGGGATGATGGGCTTTTCCATCTCACCCCGTCGGCGATCGCGACGCGCGGACAGACGCTTCAGGCTGACCCTACGCTGCGCCTGCAATCCGGGGTGCTGGAAGGAAGTAACGTCAAACCGGTGGCGGCGATGGCAGACATGATTGCCAGCTCGCGCCGGTTTGAAATGCAGATGAAGGTTATCAGCAGCGTGGATGAAAACACGCAGAAAGCTAACCAGTTGCTGTCAATGAGCTAAGGAAAAATATGATCAGTTCATTATGGATCGCGAAAACCGGTCTCGACGCGCAGCAAACCAATATGGACGTTATCGCCAACAACCTGGCAAACGTCAGTACCAATGGTTTTAAGCGCCAGCGCGCGGTATTTGAAGACTTGCTCTATCAAACCGTTCGCCAGCCGGGTGCGCAATCATCCGAACAAACGACGCTGCCTTCAGGCCTGCAGATTGGTACCGGTGTGCGCCCCGTGGCAACCGAGCGTCTGCATAGCCAGGGGAACCTGTCGCAGACCAACAACAGCAAAGATGTGGCGATTAAAGGCGACGGATTCTTCCAGATCCTGCTGCCAGACGGATCGTCTGGCTATACCCGTGACGGCTCGTTCCAGGTGGATCAGAATGGCCAACTGGTCACGGCCAGCGGTTATCAGGTTCAGCCTGCCATTACCATTCCGGCTAACGCCATTAGCATCACCATTGGGCGCGACGGCATTGTCAGCGTGACCCAGCAGGGGCAGGCGAACCCGGTACAGGTAGGGCAGTTGAACCTGTCGACCTTTATGAACGACACCGGTCTCGAAAGTATTGGTGAAAACCTGTACATCGAAACCCAGGCGTCGGGCGCGCCCAATGACACCACGCCGGGCTTAAACGGCGCGGGTCTGCTGTATCAGGGATACGTAGAGACCTCTAACGTCAACGTGGCGGAAGAACTGGTCAATATGATCCAGGTGCAGCGCGCGTATGAGATCAACAGCAAAGCGGTATCAACCACCGACCAGATGCTGCAAAAACTGACGCAGCTGTAAAAGGGATGGCCCCGCTTAGCCGGGCTACAAGAGAGTGAGTAGCCCGGCTGAGCGCAGCGATGCCGGGATGTTCCTGAGATTCAGAAGAAGAAAGCAATGCAAAAATCCGCAGCGTTTCGTTTTCCGCTTTTAACCCTCGTCGCGATAAGCGTCGCGGGATGCGCCTTGATCCCGACCAAACCGCTGGTGGAAGGGGCGACAACGGCTCAGCCGATCCCCGGTCCGATACCGGTGGCGAACGGTTCTATCTTCCAGACGGCGCAGCCAATTAACTACGGCTATCAACCGCTGTTTGAAGACCGACGTCCGCGCAATATTGGCGATACCCTGACTATCGTACTGCAAGAAAACGTCAGCGCGAGCAAAAGCTCGTCGGCCAACGCCAGCCGCGATGGCAAAACTAACTTTGGCTTTGACACCGTGCCACGCTACCTGCAGGGGCTGTTTGGCAATGAGCGTGCCGATGTGGAAGCGTCCGGTGGCAACACCTTTAACGGCAAGGGCGGCGCGAACGCGAGCAACACCTTCAGCGGAACCTTAACCGTGACCGTCGACCAGGTGCTGGTCAACGGCAACCTGCACGTCGTGGGTGAGAAACAGATAGCGATTAACCAGGGTACCGAATTTATCCGCTTCTCTGGGGTCGTTAACCCGCGCACCATCAGCGGCAGCAACACCGTTCCATCCACCCAGGTGGCGGATGCGCGCATCGAATACGTGGGCAATGGCTACATCAACGAAGCACAGAATATGGGCTGGCTGCAGCGTTTCTTCCTTAACTTGTCGCCGATGTAACGAGGTGAATTATGTTTAAAACTCTGCTAACCCTGGCTCTGGTGCTGGTCACCGGCCTGGCGAACGCCGAACGCATTCGCGATCTCACCAGCGTGCAAGGGGTTCGGGAAAACTCCCTGATCGGCTACGGGCTGGTGGTGGGGCTGGACGGCACGGGTGACCAGACGACGCAAACGCCGTTTACCACCCAAAGCTTGAACAACATGCTGTCACAGTTGGGCATTACCGTGCCTGCGGGCACCAACATGCAGTTGAAAAACGTGGCGGCGGTGATGGTTACCGCACAGCTCCCGGCGTTTGGTCGCCAGGGGCAGACTATCGACGTCGTGGTGTCATCGATGGGTAACGCCAAAAGTCTGCGCGGCGGCACGCTGCTGATGACGCCGCTAAAAGGCGTCGACAGTCAGGTTTACGCGCTGGCTCAGGGTAACATCCTGGTCGGCGGTGCGGGTGCGGCGGCGGGCGGTAGCAGCGTTCAGGTTAACCAGCTTAACGGCGGTCGGATTACCGGTGGTGCAACCATTGAACGTGAACTGCCTACCCAGTTTGGCGCGGGCAATACCATCAATCTCCAGCTTAATGATGATGATTTCACCATGGCGCAGCAGATTGCCGACACCATTAACCGCCGCAGCAGCCTGGGTAATGCGACCGCGCTGGATGCGCGTACCGTGCAGGTGCGTGCGCCAACCGGCGGCAGTGGGCAGGTGCGTCTGCTGGCGGATATTCAGAATCTTGAAGTCGGCCTCGCACCGCAGGATGCGAAAATCATCATTAACTCGCGTACGGGCTCAGTGGTGATGAACCGTGAAGTCACGCTGGATAGCTGTGCTGTGGCGCAGGGCAACCTGTCGGTGACGGTCAACCGCTCGGCGCAGGTCAACCAGCCGGATACGCCGTTTGCCGGTGGCAGAACCGTGGTGACACCGCAAACGCAGATCGACTTGCGTCAAAGCGGCGGCTCATTGCAGAGCATTCGCGCCAGCGCCAATCTCAACAACGTGGTCCGCGCGCTTAACGCGCTGGGCGCAACGCCGATGGATCTGATGTCTATCATCCAGGCGATGCAAAGCGCAGGCTGTCTGCGGGCGAAAGTGGAGATTGTCTAATGTTGACTGACAGCAAATTACTGGCCAGCGCCGCCTGGGACTCGCAGTCTTTGAACGAACTGAAGACCAAGGCCGGACAGGATCCGCAGGCTAACCTGCGGCCGGTAGCGCGGCAGGTTGAAGGGATGTTCGTGCAGATGATGCTGAAAAGCATGCGCGAAACCCTCCCGAAAGATGGACTGTTCAGCAGCGACCAGACGCGGCTCTACACCAGTATGTATGACCAGCAGATCGCCCAGCAGATGACCGCGGGTAAGGGCTTAGGCCTTGCAGAGGAGATGGTTAAACAGCTGTCAGCGCAACAGACCGAACCGGCAGAAAACGTCGGTCAGGTACCGATGAAATTTGATATGCAGACCATCACCAGCTACCAGAATGCGGCGCTGACTCAGATGGTGCGCAAAGCGCTGCCAAAAGCGCCGGACAGCAGCGATACGCCGCTGTCCGGCGATTCAAAAGATTTTCTCGCCCAGCTTTCTCTGCCCGCGCGGCTGGCGAGCGAGCAAAGTGGTATTCCGCACCACCTGATTCTGGCGCAGGCCGCGCTGGAGTCTGGCTGGGGGCAACGGCAGATTCGCCGCGAAAACGGTGAGCCGAGTTTCAACCTGTTTGGTGTTAAAGCCTCCGGTGACTGGAAGGGCAAAGTCACCGAGATCACCACCACCGAGTTCGAGAACGGCGAGGCTAAGAAGGTCAAAGCCAAATTCCGCGTCTACAGCTCGTATCTGGAAGCGCTGTCCGACTACGTCGGCCTGTTGACCCGCAATCCGCGCTACGCGGCAGTGACGTCGGCGTCAACGGCAGAGCAGGGGGCTCAGGCGTTGCAGAACGCCGGATATGCCACCGACCCGCAGTACGCGCGCAAATTAACCAGCATGATTCAGCAGTTGAAATCGATGAGCGAGAAGGTCAGCAACACCTACCGCAACGATCTCGAAAATCTGTTCTGATTTGCCTCAAGTTTGCAGTTAGCCATCCGATAAGTAATACCATGGCCTTAAGAAGGAGCGTTCATGTCCAGTTTAATTAACAGCGCGATGAGCGGGCTCAGTGCCGCGCAGGCCGCGCTGAACACCACCAGTAACAACATCGCCAGCTACAACGTGGCCGGATACACCCGCCAGACGACGGTGCTGGCTTCAGCCAACAGTACGCTGGGTGCCGGCGGTTGGGTGGGGAATGGCGTTAACGTTTCGAGCGTACAGCGTGAGTACAACGCGTTTATCACCAACCAGCTGCGTACTGCGCAAAGCCAGAGCAACGGTCTGACTACGCGCTACGAGCAGGTCTCGAAAATCGACAGCATGATTTCCAGCACGACGAACAACCTGTCGACGACGCTGCAGGACTTCTTCAGCAGTCTGCAAACGCTGGTGAGCAATGCCGAAGACCCGGCTGCGCGTCAGACCGTGCTGGGCAAAGCTGACGGCGTGGTGAACCAGTTTAAAGTCGTTGACCAGTATCTGCGTGACCAGGACAAGCAGGTTAATCTGTCTATCTCCTCAACCGTCGATCTGGTGAACAACTACTCTTCGCAGATTGCTAGCCTGAACGACAAAATTTCCCGCCTGACCGGCGTAGGTGCAGGCGCATCGCCAAACGATCTGCTCGATCAGCGCGACCAACTGGTGAGCGAGCTGAACAAGCTGGTGGGTGTGGAAGTTAACGTCCAGGACGGCAGCACCTATAACATCACCATGGCAAACGGTTATACCCTTGTTGCCGGAAGCAAAGCGAGCCAGTTGGCCGCCGTACCGAGCAGCGCGGATCCCAACCGTACCACCGTAGCCTATGTCGATAACGTCGCCGGCAACGTTGAAATCCCGGAAAAACTGTTGACCACCGGTTCACTGGGCGGTCTGCTGACCTTCCGTTCTCAGGATCTTGACCAGACCCGCAACAGCCTGAACCAGATGGCAATGGCCTTTGCCGACGCGTTTAACACGGTACATAAGCAGGGGATTGATGCCGACGGTAAAGCTGGCGTTGATTTCTTTGATTTCGGTAAACCGTCCTCCATCGCTAACAGCAAAAACAAAGGTGATGCTGAGCTAGATGTGAAGATGACCAAGTCTTCCGCCGTGCAGGCTACCGATTACAAAGTGGTGAAAACCGACAGCGGTTGGGAAGTGACGCGCCTGTCTGATAACACCAGCGTCAAACTGGACACCGATAGCGATCTGGCTAACGGTGTACTGAAGTTCGATGGACTGACGGTTACCGCACAGTTGAAATCAGGTGGCACGAACGCTGCCGCAACGGGCGACAGCTTTATCGTCAAGCCGGTAAGCGACGCCATCGTCAACATGAAAGTGGCCATCAGCAGTGAATCGCAGATTGCGATGGGGTTGCCGACGAGCGATCCGACCAACCCTGATGTGGGCGATGGCGAAAGCGATAACCGCAACGGTCAGGCGCTGCTGGATCTGCAGAACAGTAAAGTGGTCGGTGGTTCAAAAACCTTTAACGACTCCTACGCAGCGCTGGTGAGCTCAATTGGTACCAAAACGGCAACCCTGAAGAGCAGCAGCACCACTCAGGCAAACGTGGTGACGCAGCTGAGCAATCAGCAGCAGTCGATTTCAGGCGTTAACCTTGACGAAGAGTACGGCAACCTGCAGCTGTTCCAGCAGTACTATCTGGCCAATGCGCAGGTGCTGCAAACCGCAAGCACTCTCTTCGACGCATTAATTAATATCCGCTAAGGAGAGGGAATAGCATGCGCGTCAGTACCTTGATGATGTACCAGCAGAATATGAGCGGCATTACCAACTCTCAGTCTGAATGGTTAAAGTACGGTGAGCAGATGTCGACCGGGAAACGCGTCAACCGCGCCTCGGACGACCCGGTCGCCGCTTCGCAGGCGGTCGTGTTATCACAGGCGCAGGCGCAAAACGCCCAGTTTGCCACTGCCCGTACCTTCGCCACCCAGCGCGTCTCGACGGAGGAGAGCACCTTAAAACAGGTCACTACCGCGATTCAGTCGGCGCAGGAGAAGATTGTTTATGCCGGTAACGGCACGCTCAGCGATGACGACCGGGCATCGCTGGCTACCGATCTACAGGGGATTCGCGATCAGTTGCTGAACCTGGCGAACAGTACCGATGGCAACGGTCGCTATATTTTTGCCGGTTATAAAACCGATACGCCGCCGTTTGATGACAGCGGGAAATATGTGGGCGGTACGATCAACGTTGAGCAGCAGGTGGATTCTTCACGCTCTATGGTCATTGGCCATACCGGTAACCTGATCTTTGATAGCGTCACCAGTAATGCCAAACCGGATGCCGATCAGAATATCTTTACCGCGCTCGACAGCGCGATTGCGTCCTTGAACACGCCGCTGGAAGACGCTGACGATGCGACGAAAGACATCGAGGCTGCGGCCATTGACCGCACTAACCGTAGCCTCAGCAACTCGCTGAACAACGTGTTAACAGTCCGTGCCGAACTGGGGACGCAGCTCAACGAGTTGGATAAACTCGACGCGCTGGGTGATGACCGCGCGCTGGCGCAAACTCAGCAGATGAGTAACCTGGTAGACGTAGACTGGAACTCGACGATTTCCAACTACACCATGCAGCAAACGGCGCTGCAGGCAGCCTATAAAGCCTTTACCGATATGCAAGGTATGTCACTGTTTCAACTGAATAAATAATAAAATAAGGTTTGAACATATCTGGAAACTGGGTATGTTTTTATCGCCCGCGTCATTACCCCGGCGCGGGCTTTTTTTCATCGATTAACGGGTGCCGAGCGCGGCGCTGCGTAAACGATAGGTTTCACTGACGCGAATCGCCAGCGCCACCAGACCGGCCACCGTCGCTAATGCGACAACACCTTCCCAACCTGCCAGCGAGTAAACCTGAGTGCCGAGAACGGAACCCAGCGACATCCCGATAAAGACGCCGGTAAACAGCAGCGCATTCAGGCGACCGCGAGCCTGCGGTTCCAGGCTGTAAACCAGGTTCTGGTGCGCCACCAGGCTTGACTGTAAGCCGAGATCAAAGCCTACGGCCGCGATGGCAATCAGGACCAGCTGTGCCATCGCTGGCAGCGCCGGTAGCAGGAACATCAGGGCAAATGAAACGCTCACCAGCGCCGCCCCCAGTTGGGTCACTTTTTCCGCACCGACTTTATCGGCCAGACCGCCAGCCAGCGGTGCAGCAAGCGCACCGGCGGCACCCGCGATACCAAAACCGCCGGCAACCGCGCTACCCATGTGATAGTGCTCTGCAAGCATCACTGCCAGGGTTGACCAAAAGGCGCTAAAGGCGATAGAGAGAAAGCCCTGCGCCATTGCCGCGCGACGCAGCGTAGGATAACGACGCCATAGATGCGCCATCGAGGCCATCAGCGCTGGATATCGCAGTTCGGAATGCGCGGTAAAGTGCGGCAGAACGCGCCACAGTAAGAGGCCAATTAAAGCGATGCTCACCGCAGCGGCCTGATACATGACCCGCCAGCCAAACAGTTCGCCCACCACGCCGCTGACGGTACGCGACAGCAGGATCCCCAGCAGCAGCCCGGTCATCACCGTCCCGACCATTTTTCCCTGCTTGCCCGCAGGGGCCAGAATGGCGGCGGCCGGTACGATATCTTGCGCCATGGTGGCGGCCATACCGATAAGCAGACTGACCGCCAGCAGAGAATGGAATTGCTGAGTCAAACTGTAGATTAGCAGCAATAGCGCCAGCGCCAGGCTTTTGAGCAGAATTAGCGTGCGGCGGTCGTAGCGGTCACCCAACGGCAGCAGGAACAGGATACCCAGCGCATAACCGGCCTGCGTCAAAGTGGGTATCAGGCCCATGCCTTCAACGCTTAAGTGTAAGGTGGCGCCCATCAGCGGCAAAAGCGGCTGCGCGTAATAAATGGCGGCGACGCTGAATCCAGCGCCGAGTGCCAGGATAAAAATCAACAGACCGGCGGTCTGCGAAGGGGATGTGGCTGTGGTCATTTATGTATCCTCAACGGTGTATGGGAGGCATTTTCCGTGTCTTCACGCTGGAGCGGTAGCCGTCGTGGTGGTAAAACAGTTATACGTTTAGCGTATAGGCAGTAAGCAAATGAAAAGAAATGAGCGTATAGACCGCGTCGAGCTGATGCGGACCTTTATTCGCATCGTCGAGTCGGGTTCACTCTCCGCCGCCGCCCGGCAGATGGAAACGACCCAGGCGACAATCAGCCGCCGTTTGCAGTCGCTCGAAGAGATGCTGGGTGCGAAGCTGCTGCTACGGTCAACCCATGCGATGAAACTCACCGATGACGGTGAACGCTGCTACCACCACGCCCGTCAGGTGGTAGAGTCGTGGCTCGCGTTGGAAGATGCGCTACAGCTAACCGATGATCAGCCGGTAGGTACCCTGCGCGTGCGCGCACCACATGCCTTTGGCCAGCAGCAGTTGCTGGCACCGTTGGTGGGCTTTCTGGCGCGTTATCCGCAGCTGTCGGTGGAGTGGATGCTGCATGACAAAGCGGTTGATTTTATAAGCGACAATATTGACTGTGCGATCCGCGTGGGGGCGGAAGTCGACCCGGCGACCGTAACGGTACTGCTGGCCGAAGTGCCAAGATGCATTGTCGCTGCGCCCGAGTTGCTGCGTCGATTCCCGGCGGTGGTCGATCCCACGTCATTGTCGGCGCTGCCATGGATTGCTATCAGCACGTTTTACCAGCATGAAGTGGTGCTAACCCAGCCGGAGAGCGGGCAGACGGTCAGTATCGCTATCGCTTCGCGGCTTAGTACGGATAGCCTGTACGTCGCGAAAAATGCGGCGCTGGCGGGGGTCGGCGTCGCGGTAGTTTCCAGTTGGACGGTGGAAGAGGAGCTGGCAAACGGTACGTTGGTTGAACTGTTGCCGCAGTGGCAGACGGCGCCGTTACCGGTCCATCTGGTTTATCCCTGGGCGCGCTATTATCCGGTGCGGTTACGCAAATTTCTCGACCTGATGCGCGAAGTGATGCCGCAAATTGCCGGAATGCGACAGCCGGAAAAAGGATAACCACTGCTGAGGTTTGAGGCATAAAAAAATCGGCCCTGAAGGGCCGATTTTTCATCGTGCGCGAAGCGGATTATTCAGCCGATTGCGGACGCGTTGGTTCAGCAGTGGCCGTGTGCGTTGCGCTATGACCGCCTGCGGAGCCTTTACCTTCGAAGCCGAAGGATGGGCGTACCCAGTCGCTGTGACGCGGTGCTTCAGGCACGTAGTCCGGCGCTGGGGCACGCGTCATTGGTGCCGTAGCATGGCTCGCGGCAACGATAGACGGCGCAACAGCGGCCGGTTTGGCAGCCACAGCAGGGGCTTCAACCACGGTTTCTTTCACGGCAGGTTCTGCAGCGGCTGGGGCCACAGGGGCTTCAACTTCAGCAGGCGCTTCAACCACCGGAGCAGTTTCTACGACTGGCTCGACCACGACCGGCGCTGCAACTTCTTCAATCTCGGCTTTCGCTTCGACAGATTCCGCGACAGGCTGCTCAGTTGCTTCAACGACAACAGGCACTTCTTCTGCAACGACTGGCGCCGGTGCTTCTTCCTGAACTGGCGCAGCTTCTTCAGCAACGGCGGCAACAGGTTCGGCAACCACTTCTGGCACAGCGGTTTCCGCTGGCTGGACTGGTGCTTCTACGATTGCTGGCTCAGCGGCAGCAACCGGAGCAACAGTTTGCTCTACGGTTTCAACCGCGGCTGGCTGCTCAATTACTTCCTGCTCAACTGGCGCATCAACGACAGCCTGATCCTGAACCGGGGTAACCGGGTAGCGAATCCACACTTTACCAGAAGCCATTTCTGGCGACGCACAGGCGACGGTCAGCGGCATTGGGGACTGTGTTGGATAACGCTCATCGCGGTAACGACGACGACGCTGACCGCTGACGCGCAGATGGCGCGGTGAGCGACGGGAGCGACGCGGCATACCGTTGTTATCACGAGCTTCACCGTTTTCATCCTGCTCAGCCTGCGCTGGTGCATCAACGACGGCCGGCAGGTCAACTTTCGCCAGTGCAGTACGCGGTGCTTCCTGCTGTGGTTCTTCCGGCGCAAATTCACGTGCGGCGGTCTGCTCTGCGGTTTCGATACGCACTTTCTGCGACAGCTGGCGCGGTTTGCGGCGCGGCATATTCTGTACGCGATCTTCCGGTGCGGCTTCCTGAGCAACGACGGCTTCTTCACGATTCTGCGGTTTCGCTTCCTGCTGCGCTTGACGTTTATCGTCATTGCGGCGGCGGTTGCGTTCGCGACGCGGCTGCTGCTCGTCACGGGACTTCGATTTGTCGCCATCTTCTACAACGGCAGCGGACTGCTGGCGATTTTCACGTGCTTCGGTCGACTGCTGTGGTTTCTCACGACGATTACGACGGTTGTCCTCGCGGCCTTCACGATTCTCGCGCGGTTCGCGACCTTCCGCATTTTCGTTACGATCGCTGCGTTCATTACGGTCACCGCGATCGTTACGACGGTCGTTGCGATCATTACGGTCGCGACGATTGTTTTGACGCGGTTTACGACGTTCCTGCTGGCGTTCCGGCTTGGCTTCCTGCTGTTTTTCCGGCTGAGCTTCAACGGTTTTTTCCGGCGCACCGGCAAACAGGTTTTTCAGCGCAGCGAAGAAGCGGGAAATCAGGCCAGGAGCCGCAGGGGCTGCAGCAACGGCGGCTTTCGCTTTTGGTGCGGCAACCGCGGTTTTTTCTGCGGTTGGTGCAGGTGGAACTTCCGGCATGACGAAGGTCGCCAGCGCAGGTTGTTCCGGCATTTTACGCTCGGCGATCTCTTCATCAACCGGCAATGCCATCTCTTCTTCATGCAGCTTCGGCAGCAGATAGCTCAGCGTTGTGGTCTCTTCGCCTTTGCGCACGCGCAGTACGGAGTAGTGCGGGGTTTCCATCTGATCGTTTGGCACGATGATGCAGCGCACGTCGGTCTGACGGGATTCAATGGCGGTGACTGCGGCACGTTTTTCGTTCAGCAGGTAAGAGGCAATTGGCACAGGGACAATCGCATGAACTTCTTTGGTGTTCTCTTTCAGCGCTTCTTCTTCAATCAGACGCAGGATAGAGAGCGACAGCGATTCGTTGTCACGCACGGTACCGGTGCCGGAGCAGCGCGGGCAGACGTGGTGGCTGGATTCGCCCAGTGATGGGCTCAGACGTTGACGTGACATCTCCAGCAGGCCAAATCGGGAGATATGGCTAATCTGAATACGTGCACGGTCCTGGCGCACCGCTTCACGCAGACGGTTTTCTACCGCGCGCTGGTGGCGTACCGGTGTCATGTCGATGAAGTCGATAACGATCAGGCCGCCGAGGTCACGCAGACGCAGCTGGCGGGCGATTTCATCGGCCGCTTCAAGGTTAGTGTTGAATGCCGTTTCTTCGATGTCGCCGCCGCGAGTTGCGCGTGCGGAGTTGATATCGATAGCGGTCAACGCTTCGGTGCTATCGATAACAATAGAGCCACCGGATGGCAGACGGACTTCACGCTGGAAGGCGGATTCGATCTGCGATTCAATCTGGTAGTGGCTGAACAGCGGAATTTCACCAGTGTACAGTTTAATTTTGCTGCTGAAATCCGGACGACCGAGCGCAGAAATGTGCTGACGCGCCATTTCCATCACTTTCGGGTTGTCGATCAGGATTTCGCCAATGTCCTGGCGCAGATAGTCGCGGAAAGCGCGAACGATAACGTTACTTTCCTGGTGAATCAGGAATGGCGCAGGGCGGCTTTCGGCCGCTTTCTGGATGGCTTCCCAGTGCTTCATGCGGAAGCTTAAATCCCACTGTAACGCTTCGGCGGATTTACCGACGCCCGCGGTACGTACGATTAAACCCATGCCGTCTGGCAGTTCGAGACTGGCCAGCGCTTCTTTGAGCTCGGTGCGGTCATCACCTTCGATGCGACGAGAGATACCGCCAGCACGTGGGTTGTTCGGCATCAGCACCAGATAGCTGCCCGCCAGGCTGATAAAGGTAGTCAGCGCAGCGCCTTTATTGCCGCGTTCTTCTTTATCAATCTGAACGATAACTTCCTGACCTTCACGCAGCACGTCTTTGATGTTCGGACGGCCATGCGCGTTGTAATTAGCAGGGAAGTATTCGCGAGCGATTTCTTTGAGGGGGAGGAAACCATGACGCTCGGCGCCGTAATCAACAAATGCGGCTTCGAGACTGGGTTCAATACGGGTAATTTTGCCTTTGTAGATGTTCGCTTTTTTCTGTTCGTGTCCTGGGCTTTCAATATCCAGATCGTACAGACGCTGCCCATCAACGAGGGCGACACGCAACTCTTCCTGCTGAGTTGCGTTGATTAACATTCTTTTCATCGTAACTTACTCATTATTCTTACATTGACGACTAAGCTGCGAGCAGAGTATTGCCTTTCCGGGGTAGACCGATGGCCTCGTGACTATTCACGTCGCCAACCTCACGGTTGTCGCTCGTTTAAGAGGCGCAGAGTGTCGGTAGCCTGTGTTTCAAACGGAACCACAGCGCAATTATTTGGGGAACAACCTGGGATAACTCTCCAGAGAAGATTCCATTTATACTCGTCATCTTTTAGAGGGTAGAGGTCTTAGCATCTTACTTGCGTAAGCACGGATGTTTCCCGTTGCGCTCGCTGTCTACCCGCTAAAATTCGTACAGTATATGTACCGGTAAGGACTGCAACCCGCAGCCCGCTAACTGTTTGAGCGATCAATACGTCTTACGCCATTGCTGCGTGGATGATCAAACAAACAAAACTGGTCATTCCGTTAATATCCTTGTTATTCCAGGTTCAACACGGAAAACAGCTTCATTATTCCTTGCTAACCTAGTTATAGCAAGATGACTTTCACCTTTTATCACCCGGTTACTCACAGTTTCTTCACCCGTTCGTTGAGATTGTTCTAATAACAAACAACTCGCGGGAGAAAGCATCTGCAGAAAACAGGTCATGCTAAATATAAGCATAGAAAAATGAGTGGCGCTATTGAGCGGGGGTATTTAGAATCGCGCACCATGAAAACTGAGACTCCAACCGTAAAAATGATTGCCATCAGCGCTGATGAAGCCGGGCAACGAATTGATAACTTTTTGCGCACCCAACTGAAGGGCGTGCCAAAGAGTATGATTTACCGCATCCTGCGTAAGGGTGAAGTGCGGGTGAACAAAAAACGCGTCAAGCCAGAATACAAGCTGGAAGATGGCGATGAAGTTCGTGTGCCGCCGGTACGCGTCGCCGAGCGTGAAGAAGATGCCGTCTCACCGCATCTGCAGAAAGTGGCGGCACTGAGTGATGTGATTTTGTATGAAGATGATCATATTCTCGTGCTGAACAAGCCTTCGGGCACGGCGGTTCACGGCGGCAGCGGATTAAGCTTTGGCGTGATTGAAGGGCTCCGCGCCCTGCGTCCGGAAGCGCGCTTCCTTGAGCTGGTTCACCGCCTTGACCGCGATACGTCTGGCGTTCTGCTGGTGGCGAAGAAGCGCTCTGCGCTGCGTTCGCTGCACGAGCAGTTGCGCGAAAAGGGCATGCAGAAAGATTATCTGGCGCTGGTGCGCGGACAGTGGCAGTCGCACGTGAAAAGCGTGCAGGCGCCGCTGCTGAAAAATATTCTGCAGAGCGGCGAACGTATTGTGCGCGTCAGTCAGGAAGGCAAACCGTCGGAAACCCGTTTTAAGGTGGAAGAGCGCTATGAGTTTGCCACCTTGGTCCGCTGTAGCCCCGTCACCGGTCGTACTCACCAGATCCGTGTGCATACCCTGCACGCAGGGCATCCTATCGCTTTTGACGATCGTTATGGCGACCGGGAGTTCGATAAGCAACTGGCCGGGACCGGCCTAAATCGCCTGTTCTTGCATGCCGCCGCGCTGAAATTTACACATCCGGGAACCGGTGAGGTGATGCGCGTCGAGGCGCCAATGGATAACGTACTGAAGCGTTGTTTGCAGGTTTTGCGTAATCAAAAATAAGAAAAAGCGGGCATAGCCCGCTTTTTTTACGCCATTTCGCGCAGACGCACGGCCACGCTTTTTTCTTTGATGGGTAAATTCACCAACGCGGCCAACAAGGCAAGCGCAATATCTGCGTACCACACCCACGTCAGGCTCCCCTCATACTGCATCGCCACGCCGCCAAGCCAGGCACCGAAAAAAGCGCCAATCTGATGAGTAAACAGCGTGAAGCCAAATAGCGTCGCCAGATAGCGAGTGCCGAAGAGTTTACCGATGATCCCAGCGGTTGGCGGTACCGTCGCAAGCCAGGTAAAGCCGATGGCGCAGGCGAAGACGTAAAACGCGGTTTCTGATTTTGACGACAGCAGGAATAGCGCAATCATCACCGCGCGCGAGGCGTAAAGCACCGCAAGTATGTATTTCATCGGGTAATGCTTGCCGAGAAAGCCAGCGGCAATACTGCCGGCGATATTGCATAGCCCAATCAGCGACAGGCTGATGGCGGGAACGGACGCATCATGCCCGCACAGCGCGGCCTCGGAGGGCAGGTGAGTGGTGAGAAACGCCACGTGAAAGCCGCAGGTGAGGAACCCTGCATGAAGCAACAGGTAGCTGGGGTTACGAAAGGCCAGAGCAATCTGCTGTTTTAACCCGCTATCGGCGGCGGCCTGTTCGGCCGGCGCGTGGGCCAGGCGTTTATCCCCTCGGCACAGCAGCCATGACGGAAAAATGGTTGCCAGCGCTGCCACCGCCAGAAAGCCGAGGCCCGAAGCCATGCCCCGTAGGCTGATAATAAGCTGTACGAGTGGAGCAAAAATAAATTGCCCGACGGACCCGCCGGCGTTGATGAGGCCACTCGCCATGGAGCCCTTATCGGTTGGCAGACGACTGGCGACTACGCCTATCAGCACGGAAAAGCTTCCCGCTGCAGCACCGGCAGGGCTAAGCAGACCTTGCGCGAGGGTTAGCGGTAAAAACGATGCGGCCCACAGGGTGCCTAACTGACCCAGCGCTATCATGACGGCCCCGAGAACCAGTACGCTGAACGCCCCGCGTTTATCCGCCCAGGCGCCAAAGAGCGGCTGGAAGGCTCCCCACATGAGCTGGCCAATCGCCAGCGCCATACTGATTTCGGCGATGCTCATGGTGGTTTCCATCACAATAGGATGAACAAACAGCCCCACGGTTTGACGAATACCCATGGTAATCATCAAGATAACGCTAGCGAGGGTAATGGGTATCCAAAGCGTTGAAGACGATGGCGATGAGGTGCTCACGGAGCACTCCTGTGGTGATAATGATGTAGGGCAAGAGAGTACTGAGGACGGCATAAAAAATCTATCGGGGTTAGCCCGCCAGTGGGGCGGGCTGATGCTGAATGGTTAAGGTTTCAGCCATTTATCCAGCCATGGGAATACTTCATCCTGCTGTTGGCGGTAAAACACGTGCCCCAGTTCTGGCCAGCTCTTCGTTACCAGCATATCGTCGGCTTTTTGTGAGGCCCACACTTTATGCACTTTCGCGAAGGCATCGCTGACCGCCTGCGCGGGGAACAGTTTGTCCTGACCGCCGCTGAAAATCAGCATCGGCTTGGGGGCGGCAATGCTGGCGATATCCGGAATATCCATTTTCGCGGGCATACCGGGATGCAGCATGTAATACGCCGATTGGCCGCGCAGAACGTTGTTACCCGGCGTCATCAGCCCCTCATAGGTGCCAAACCATGAAATCACGGCGGTAGCCGCCACTTTTTCGGAGAGTGCCGCCAGTTGCCATGCGCGGAAGCCACCCATTGAGAAACCGAGCACGCCGATACGCTGAGGATCGACGTCTTGCAATGAGGCGATAAAATCAACGGTGCGCATGTCCTCGTAGGCCACTTCGCCTGCCAGCGAACATCCCAGGTTGAAGTGGTTGCTGGCTAGCGCCTGTTGCTGTTCGTATACCATCGGACCACGGTCACCCCAGCCGGGGCTGTCGATGGCAATAACCGTATACCCGCGCTTTGCCAGCTCATCGCCGATAAAACGCCCGCTAAAGAATTTGTCTGCCCATGCCTGCGCGCTGGCAAGCTGCCCGGCATCACCCCACGGGCGAATGAGTTTCTCTTTCCCAATATCGAATTTAGACCCGTGATCGTGCAGCAAGACAATAGCCGGGTGGGGGCCGGGGGTTTTTGGCGTCAGCAACAAGGCGGCGATGCGGTTATCGTCGGTAATGTTCAGCGCCAGTTTCTCCGCCACGTAGCCTCCCCGATCTTCACGGGCGATCTTCTGCACATCGAAGGGTTTGGTGGCTTCGGGGGTGAGTAAGGCTTGACGAAACTGTTGGCGAGCATGCTGCTGCCAGCGCTTAAAATCAGAATAGTGCCCGGAGAGCCATGAGTCAGGGTAGGTCATCTGGGTTTTCATCTGTTGCCAACTGGCTGGAAGATTGCTTTCCTCGATGCCCTTGCGCTGCCAATCATCGGCAGCGTTACTCTGTGTTGCGGTTAACATTGCCAGCATAAATAATATTTTACCTTTGCCACGCATCCTCTTCCCTCATAATAAAACGACGTTTCAATATTGAAGGTGGATTGTAGCGGTGGTGGAAAAATAAACTGTGATCGCGGGTAAAATAAGCAAGATCGTTGAGAATAGCCTGACGGCAGGCGTGACATCAGGCAATCAGCGGCGGAAAAATGTTAATCTAACAGCGGGTTAAATTCCTCGCGGCGCAGCATTTTGCACAGCGCTATCAGCGGCAGGCCCACGAGGGTATTTGGGTCTCGTCCCTCAAGACGGTCAAACAGGGCGATGCCTAACCCTTCGCTTTTGAAGCTCCCCGCGCAATTAAGTGGGCTCTCCTTGCGAATGTAAACGTTTATTTCTTGTTCACTCAGATGGCGAAAATGAACATCAAACGGTTCACATTCGGTTTGTAACTGTCCATTTGCCGAATTATAAAGCGCCAGCCCGGTATAAAAGGTCACCACATTGCCGCTGGCTTTTTTTAATTGCAGGCGGGCATTCTCTTCGGTGTGAGGTTTGCCGGTAATTTCGCCATCCAGAACGCATACCTGGTCGGAGCCAATAATCAGGTGATTAGGATAGCGGGCTGCCAGCGCCTGAGCCTTCGCCTGCGCTAACCGCAGCACGAGGCTGCGCGGCGTTTCGCCAGGCAGCGCTAGCTCGTCAACGTTAGGTGCGGCGCATTCAAACGGTAGGCCAAGCTTGTCTAAAAGCATTTTTCGGTAGGGCGAGGTGGAAGCAAGAATCAATTCAGGCATAATTTTTCAAATAGAGTGTAGCGAATTAGATTCCGACATTTTAAACTATAGGCCGCAATGTGTGCGAATAATTGGCGAAAGGCAACCTGAGGCTGCCTTTTTCTTTGACTCTCTGACGCTACAAAGTTAATATGCGCGCCCTATGCAAAACGTAAAATTACCCCTGACTCTCGATCCGGTTCGTACGGCTCAAAAACGCCTTGATTATGCAGGTATCTATACCCGCGATCAGGTGGAGCGCGTCGCCGCGTCCGTAGTCAGTGTGGATACCGATGTGGAATGCGAGATCTCCTTCGCCATCGACAACCAACGTCTCGCGGTGATTACCGGTGATGCGAAGGTGACGGTGTCGCTGGAATGTCAGCGTTGTGGCAAATCGTTTACCCATCATGTTCACACAACGTATTGTTTCAGTCCGGTCAAGAATGATGACCAGGTTGAAGCACTCCCGGAAGCGTATGAGCCGATTGAGGTTAACGAATTCGGTGAAATCGATCTGCAGGCGTTGGTCGAAGATGAAATCATCCTCGCCTTGCCGGTAGTTCCGGTGCATGATTCTGAACACTGTGAAGTGTCCGAGGCGGACATGGTCTTTGGTGAATTGCCTGAAGAGGCACAGAAGCCAAATCCATTTGCCGTATTAGCCAGCTTAAAGCAAAAGTAATTGAGGAGTAAGGTCCATGGCCGTACAACAGAATAAACCAACCCGTTCCAAACGTGGCATGCGTCGTTCCCATGACGCTCTGACCGCAGCAAACTTGTCTGTAGACAAAACCTCCGGCGAGAAACACCTGCGTCACCACATCACTGCCGACGGTTTCTACCGTGGCCGTAAGGTTATCGCTAAGTAATCACGCGATGCTCGAGGTTTCCGCACTTGTGTGAAGACCAAAGAGTATAAGCGTGGTGAAGCTTAGTGAGGAATTTCCCCGGGAAACTGGGGAAACACCAAACCGAGCGGCGACGATACCTTGACACGTCTAACCCTGGCGTTAGATGTCATGGGGGGCGATTTTGGCCCTTCTGTGACAGTGCCTGCAGCATTGCAGGCACTGGATTCTAATTCGCAACTCTCACTTCTTTTAGTCGGCAATCCCGACGACATTACGCCATTACTTGCCAAAGCTGACTTTGAACAACGTTCGCGTTTGCAGATAATCCCTGCCCAGTCGGTTATTGCCAGTGATGAACGGCCCTCGCATGCGATCCGCCATAGCCGCGGAAGCTCAATGCGCGTGGCGCTCGAAATGGTGAAAGAAGGGCGGGCAGAAGCCTGCGTCAGCGCCGGAAATACCGGTGCGCTGATGGGGCTCGCTAAATTATTGCTCAAGCCGATTACCGGGATTGAGCGTCCGGCGCTGGTGACGGTTTTACCGCATCAGCAAAAGGGCAAAACGGTGGTGCTGGATCTTGGCGCTAACGTGGATTGTGACAGTACCATGCTAGTGCAGTTTGCCGTCATGGGGGCGGTGATGGCGGAAGACGTCCTCGGGATTGCAAACCCTCGCGTGGCGTTGCTGAACATCGGCGAAGAAGAGATTAAAGGGCACGATAGTATTCGCGATGCCTCATTAGTGTTAAAAACAATCTCTTCCCTCAACTATATCGGCTATCTTGAAGCCAATGAACTGTTGACGGGTAAAACCGATGTTCTGGTTTGCGATGGCTTTACAGGTAACGTCACCTTAAAGACGATGGAAGGGGTTGTCAGAGTCTTCCTCTCGCTGCTGAAATCGCAGAGCGAGGGTAAAAAACGGTCGTGGTGGCTGATTTTATTAAAGCGTTGGTTACAAAAAAGCCTGACCAGGCGATTCAGTCACCTCAACCCCGACCAGTATAATGGCGCCTGTCTGTTAGGATTGCGCGGCACGGTGATTAAGAGTCATGGTGCAGCCAATCAGCGAGCGTTCGCGATCGCGATTGAACAGGCAGTGCAGGCAGTGCAGCGACAAGTTCCGCAGAGAATTGCCGCTCGCCTGGAATCCGTATACCCCGCAGGATTTGACGCACTCGAAGTTGGCAAACCATAAAGCCTGCTTCGCAGCGGTCGAGTAGTGCGGCTATATTAGCGAAAAGTGACTGAGCGTACATGCATACGAAGATTATTGGTACCGGCAGCTATCTGCCTGAGCAGGTGCGGACTAACGCCGATCTGGAAAAAATGGTTGATACCTCTGACGAGTGGATTGTCACCCGTACAGGTATCCGCGAGCGTCGTATCGCTGGCCCTGATGAATCCGTGTCTACGCTGGGTTACGAAGCGGCCAAACGGGCACTGGAAATGGCTGGCATCGAAGCAAGCGAGCTGGGCCTTATCGTGGTGGCTACCACCTCCGCGACCCACGCGTTTCCAAGCGCCGCCTGCCAGATTCAGGACATGCTGGGCGTAAAAGGCGCTCCGGCATTTGACATCGCCGCAGCGTGTGCTG
Source organism: Kluyvera cryocrescens NBRC 102467 (assembly GCF_001571285.1). Classification (GTDB taxonomy): domain Bacteria; phylum Pseudomonadota; class Gammaproteobacteria; order Enterobacterales; family Enterobacteriaceae; genus Kluyvera; species Kluyvera cryocrescens. The sequence goes on from NZ_BCTM01000006.1 coordinate 54,949, forward strand.
GCTTTACCTATGCGCTGAGCGTTGCTGACCAGTACGTGAAGTCTGGCGCGGTGAAATATGCGCTGGTGATTGGTGCTGATACTCTGGCGCGTACCTGCGATCCGACCGATCGCGGCACCATTATTATTTTCGGTGATGGCGCAGGTGCGGTTGTTCTTGGCGCATCTGAAGAGCAGGGGATTATCTCTACCCACCTGCACGCCGACGGTAGCTATGGCAAACTGCTGACGCTGCCTAATGCCGATCGCGTTAATCCGGACAATTCCATCTATCTGACCATGGCCGGTAACGAAGTCTTTAAAGTGGCGGTCACTGAGCTTGCGCACATCGTTGATGAAACGCTGGCCGCCAACAATCTGGACCGTTCTGAACTGGACTGGCTGGTGCCACACCAGGCGAACTTACGTATTATCAGCGCGACGGCGAAGAAACTCGGTATGTCGATGGACAACGTAGTGGTGACGCTCGATCGTCACGGTAACACCTCGGCCGCTTCCGTACCGTGTGCCTTTGATGAAGCCGTGCGTGATGGCCGCATCAAACGCGGTCAGCTGGTGCTGCTGGAAGCTTTCGGTGGCGGTTTCACCTGGGGCTCTGCGCTGGTTCGTTTCTAAGTACAAGGATAAAAAAATGACGCAATTCGCTTTTGTGTTCCCGGGACAGGGTTCTCAAGCGGTAGGTATGTTGTCTGAACTGGCAGCGACCAACCCGGTTATTGAAGAAACTTTTCATGAAGCTTCGGCTGCTCTGGGCTACGATCTGTGGGCGTTGACCCAGCAGGGCCCGGCGGAAGAACTGAACAAAACCTGGCAGACTCAGCCGGCGCTGCTGACGGCGTCCGTTGCGCTGTTCCGTCTGTGGCAGCAGCAGGGCGGCAAAGCCCCAGCGCTGCTGGCAGGTCATAGCCTTGGCGAATACTCTGCGCTGGTTTGCGCAGGCGTGATCCCCTTTGCTGACGCGGTGCGTCTGGTAGAGATGCGCGGCAAGTTTATGCAGGAAGCGGTACCGGAAGGCACTGGCGGTATGTCCGCTATCATCGGTCTTGACGATGCATCCATCGCCAAAGCCTGTGAAGAATCTGCCGAAGGGCAGGTTGTTTCCCCGGTTAACTTCAATTCCCCAGGCCAGGTGGTTATCGCCGGCCATAAAGAGGCGGTTGAACGCGCGGGCGCTGCCTGTAAAGCTGCGGGCGCTAAGCGTGCGCTGCCGCTGCCGGTAAGCGTGCCGTCCCACTGTGCGCTGATGAAGCCTGCGGCGGAAAAGCTGGCCGTTGAGCTGCAAAAAATCACCTTTAGCGCACCGACTATTTCAGTGGTAAATAACGTCGATGTGAAGTGCGAAACCGACGCAAACGCGATTCGCGATGCGCTGGTTCGTCAGCTGTACAGCCCGGTTCAGTGGACCAAAACCGTTGAGTTTATGGCATCCCAGGGCGTAGAGCACCTGTATGAAGTGGGTCCGGGTAAAGTTCTGACCGGTCTGACTAAACGTATTGTAGATACCCTGACGGCATCGGCGATTAATGAGCCGGTTGCGCTGTCAGCGGCACTTGCGCAATAAAAGAGGAAAGCATGAGCTTTGAAGGAAAAATTGCACTGGTAACCGGTGCAAGCCGCGGTATTGGCCGCGCAATCGCTGAAACTCTCGCCGCTCGCGGCGCAAAAGTTATCGGCACTGCGACCAGCGAAAGCGGCGCGCAGGCGATTAGCGACTATCTGGGTGCGAACGGTAAAGGTCTGATGTTGAATGTGACCGACCCGGCATCTATTGAATCTGTTCTGGAAAAAATTCGTGCGGAATTTGGCGAAGTCGACATTCTGGTCAATAATGCCGGGATTACTCGTGATAACCTGTTAATGCGGATGAAAGATGATGAGTGGAACGATATTATCGAAACCAACCTGTCATCTGTTTTCCGTCTGTCAAAAGCGGTAATGCGCGCTATGATGAAAAAGCGTCATGGGCGTATTATCACTGTCGGTTCTGTGGTTGGTACCATGGGAAATGCGGGTCAGGCTAACTACGCTGCGGCGAAAGCGGGTCTGATCGGCTTCAGTAAATCTCTGGCGCGTGAAATTGCGTCACGCGGTATTACTGTAAACGTTGTTGCTCCGGGCTTTATTGAAACGGACATGACGCGTGCGCTGACTGATGAGCAGCGTGCGGGTACTCTGGCGGCTGTGCCAACGGGGCGCCTCGGCTCTCCAAATGAAATCGCTAACGCGGTTGCATTTTTGGCCTCCGACGAAGCAAGTTACATCACTGGTGAAACGTTGCACGTTAACGGCGGGATGTATATGGTCTGACCGTGTTTTGCACAAAGTGCTCAGACAACGGGCAATCTACGTATGTCTGAGGATGATTAGTGCAAAATGATTTGCGTTATGAGGGCAAACACCCGCAAAATAGCGTAAAATCGTGGTATGACCTGCCGGGATTTAGTTGCAAATTTTTCAACATTTTATACACTACGAAAACCATCGCGAAAGCGAGTTTTGATAGGAAATTTAAGAGTATGAGCACTATCGAAGAACGCGTTAAGAAAATCATCGGCGAACAGCTGGGCGTTAAGCAGGAAGAAGTGACCAACAATGCTTCCTTCGTTGAAGACCTGGGCGCAGATTCTCTTGACACCGTTGAGCTGGTAATGGCTCTGGAAGAAGAGTTTGATACTGAGATTCCGGACGAAGAAGCTGAGAAAATTACTACTGTTCAGGCTGCCATTGATTACATCAACGGTCACCAGGCGTAAGTGAACATCTCCAGGCGGTCATTCGACCGCCTGAGTTTTATCTTTTTGTCCCACAAGTATCTATTTTATCCCTCCCTGGAGGACAAACGTGTCTAAGCGTCGTGTAGTTGTGACCGGACTGGGCATGTTGTCTCCTGTCGGCAATACCGTAGAGTCTACCTGGAAAGCTCTCCTTGCCGGTCAGAGTGGCATCAGCCTGATCGACCATTTCGATACTAGCGCCTATGCAACCAAATTTGCTGGCTTAGTAAAGGATTTTAACTGTGATGACATTATCTCGCGCAAAGAACAGCGCAAGATGGATGCCTTCATTCAATATGGAATTGTTGCAGGCTGGCAGGCCATGCAGGATTCTGGCCTTGAGATTACGGAAGAGAACGCTCACCGTATTGGCGCCGCTATCGGCTCCGGTATTGGCGGTCTCGGTCTTATCGAAGAAAACCATACCTCTTTGGTAAACGGTGGCCCGCGTAAGATCAGCCCGTTCTTTGTTCCATCAACCATTGTTAACATGGTGGCGGGTCACTTGACCATCATGTTCGGTTTGCGTGGTCCAAGCATCTCTATCGCAACCGCATGTACTTCCGGTGTGCACAACATCGGCCAGGCTGCGCGCATTATCGCTTATGGCGATGCGGATGCCATGGTTGCCGGTGGCGCAGAAAAAGCCAGTACCCCGCTGGGCGTAGGTGGCTTTGGTGCCGCACGCGCGCTGTCCACGCGTAACGACAATCCTCAGGCGGCAAGCCGTCCTTGGGATAAAGAGCGTGATGGCTTTGTGCTGGGCGACGGTGCAGGCATGGTCGTACTGGAAGAGTACGAACACGCGAAGAAACGCGGCGCGAAAATTTATGCGGAAGTCGTTGGCTTCGGCATGAGTAGCGATGCGTACCACATGACTTCACCACCGGAAGACGGTGCAGGTGCAGCGCTGGCAATGGTTAACGCCATTCGCGACGCAGGCATTGAAGCGAGCCAGATTGGCTACGTGAATGCCCACGGTACCTCTACCCCTGCTGGCGATAAAGCAGAAGCGCAGGCCGTTAAGTCTGTCTTCGGCGACGCCGCGAGCCGCGTGATGGTCAGCTCCACCAAGTCGATGACTGGCCACCTGCTGGGTGCTGCGGGTGCAGTAGAATCTATCTACTCCATCCTGGCGCTGCGCGATCAGGCTGTCCCACCAACCATCAACCTGGATAACCCGGATGAAGGTTGTGACCTGGACTTCGTGCCTCATGAAGCGCGTCAGGTTAGCGGTCTGGAGTACACCCTGTGTAACTCCTTCGGCTTCGGCGGTACCAACGGTTCACTGATCTTTAAAAAGGTCTGAGCCTGATTATCTGACGGCCATGCTGCTGTCAGATAACGAATTGATTAAGGCCCGCTTGTCGGGCCTTTTTTTATTCGGCTTTCTCTGCTTGTTCAACGGCTTCCATCTTGCGAAACTAGCCGACCATCGATAAGGAGCCGCTATGTTCTTAATTAATGGCCTCGAACAAAATACCCTTGCGGTCAACGATCGTGCCACGCAGTTTGGCGACGGCAGTTTCACCACGGCGCGCATCGTGGAGGGAAGGGTACAGCTGTTGGCTGCGCACGTTGGCCGTTTACAGCAGGCCTGCGAACGTCTGTCGATTCCATTTCGCGACGGGCACATTCTAACCGAGGAGATGTCTACGCTGGCGAGTAAGCAGCGTAATGGCGTACTCAAAGTCATTATCAGTCGCGGAGCCGGCGGACGAGGCTACAGCGGTAGCGCCTGCAATTCACCCACGCGCATTCTCTCAACCTCGGCCATGCCAGCCCACTATACTCACTGGCAAGCGCGCGGCGTGACGCTCGCGCTGAGCCCGGTCACGCTGGGGCGCAATCCGTTTTTGGCTGGAATTAAACATCTCAACCGGCTTGAACAGGTCTTGATTCGTTCTCATCTTGAGCAGACGGGCGCCGATGAGGCCCTTGTCCTTGACAGCGATGGGTGGCTTACGGAATGCTGTGCCGCAAATTTATTCTGGCGCTGCGGGCAGGATGTGTACACGCCACGTCTCGACAGTGCGGGGGTAAACGGTGTTATGCGGCAGTTTATTATTGCTGCGCTGGCACGCTCGCCGTATCGCGTTGTCGAAGTCAATGCACGGCCTGCGGAGATAAGCCTGGCTGACGAAGTGCTGATTTGTAACGCCCTGATGCCGGTTGTCCCCGTTCAGCGCTACGGAGAGCAGCAGTGGTCTGCTCGTGAGCTCTACCAATTTTTAGCCCCACTTTGTGAGTCGTCTGATTAGCATGAAGAAAATGTTACGCTTTGTCCTGGTAGTCATTATTGCCCTCGGCGTCGCCGCTGGCGTGGGCATGTGGAAAGTTCGCCAGTTGGCGAATAGCACGCTGCTGATTAAAGACGAAACTGTCTTTACGCTGAAGCCCGGTACCGGTCGTCTGGCGCTTGGTGAAAAGCTCTATGCCGAAAAAGTGCTCAACCGCCCGCGCGTATTCCAATGGTTGCTGCGCCTTGAGCCGGAACTGTCGCACTTTAAGGCCGGGACCTACCGATTCACTCCGCAAATGACTGTGCGTGAAATGCTGCAACTGATGGCCAGCGGCAAAGAGGCGCAGTTCCCGCTGCGTTTTGTCGAGGGGATGCGTCTAAGTGATTACCTCAAGCAGCTTCGCGAGTCGCCGTATATTAAGCACACGCTGAGCGACGATAAATATGCCACGGTGGCGCAGGCGCTGGAGCTGGACAATCCTGAGTGGGTCGAAGGCTGGTTCTGGCCAGACACCTGGATGTATACCGCTAATACCAGCGATGTGGCTATTCTCAAGCGAGCGCACCAAAAAATGGTCACTCAGGTTGATAAGGTCTGGGACGGGCGAGCGGACAATTTGCCGTACCACGATAAAAACCAACTGGTGACCATGGCCTCGATTATCGAGAAAGAGACGGCGGTTGCCGAAGAGCGCGATCGCGTGTCGTCGGTGTTTATCAACCGTCTGCGTATTGGTATGCGCCTGCAAACTGACCCGACCGTCATCTACGGTATGGGCGAAAGCTATAATGGCAAGCTCTCGCGTAAAGACCTTGAGACGCCAACCGCGTATAATACTTACACCATTTCCGGCATGCCGCCGGGTGCCATTGCCAACCCGGGTGAAGCCTCACTGAATGCCGCCGCGCATCCGGCGAAAACGCCGTATCTCTATTTTGTGGCCGACGGCAAAGGCGGGCATACGTTTAATACCAATCTTGCCGGCCATAACCGGTCGGTGCAGGATTATTTGAAAGTGCTAAAGGATAAAAATGCGCAGTAATTACATCGTCATTGAAGGACTGGAAGGGGCGGGTAAAACCACCGCGCGTGATGTTGTCGTCGAAACGCTGCGTGAACTTGGCGTCAACGACCTGCTGTTTACCCGCGAACCGGGCGGCACCGTGCTGGCTGAAAAGCTGCGCAGTCTGGTGCTGGATATTAAATCGGTTGGCGATGAAGTGATTACCGATAAAGCGGAAGTGCTGATGTTCTACGCCGCGCGGGTCCAGTTGGTTGACAGCGTGATTAAGCCAGCGCTGGCCAAAGGACAGTGGGTGATCGGTGACCGTCATGATCTCTCAACCCAGGCCTATCAAGGCGGCGGGCGTGGCATTGATCGCCAGATGCTGGCCACCCTGCGCGATGCGGTGCTGGGCGATTTTCGTCCTGACCTGACCATTTACCTCGACGTCACGCCGGAAGTCGGCCTCAAGCGCGCCCGCGCGCGCGGCGATCTTGACCGTATCGAACAGGAGTCGCTGAACTTCTTTAACCGCACCCGTGCGCGTTATCTGGAGCTGGCTGCCGCCGATGACAGCATTATCACTATTGATGCTACCCAGTCGCTGGAAAAAGTGATGAGCGATATCCGCACCGCGGTGACCGCCTGGGTTGCGGAGCAGCAGGCATGAAATGGTATCCGTGGTTGCGCCCCCCGTTTGAACAGCTTACCGCAAGCTATCAGGCTGGACGGGGTCACCACGCGCTGCTGATACAGGCGCGTGCGGGGATGGGCGCGGATTCGCTTGCGTACGCCATCACTCGCCTGTTGATGTGCCATCAGCCTGACGGTCATAAAAGCTGCGGCCAGTGCCACAGTTGCCAACTGATGCAGGCGGGAACGCACCCCGACTACTACACGTTGCAGCCGGAGAAAGGCAAAAGCACCCTGGGGATCGACGCGGTGCGTAGCGTCAGCGAAAAGCTCTATGAGCACGCTCGTCTGGGGGGCGCCAAAGTGGTGTGGATCGCCGATGCCACGCAGCTCACCGAGGCTGCCGCCAACGCGCTGCTCAAAACGCTGGAAGAACCACCGAAAAATACCTGGTTTTTCCTCGCTTGCGAAGAACCTGCGCGACTGCTGGCCACTTTACGCAGCCGCTGTCGCTTCTATCATTTGGCGCCACCGGGCGAACCCTACGCGCTGGCGTGGCTTGAGCGAGAAACCAGCGCTTCGCGCGATACGCTGTTGACCGCCCTGCGCCTGTGCGACCATGCGCCTGCTGCGGCGCTTGAGCTGCTGGCGCCGGACAGTTGGTCGGCGCGCGAAAAGCTATGCCAGGCGCTAAGCGGTTGCTTAAACAGTGGTGACTGGCTGGCGCTCTTACCGGCGCTGAACCATGATTCAGTCGTACAGCGCCTGCACTGGTTGTCATCGTTACTGCTGGATGCCCTAAAGCAACAGCAGCGGATCACCCGATTGACCAATGCCGATAGCCTGGCGCTGGTTGAACAGTTAGCCCGCACGCTGTCTGCCTCACGTTTGCAGGCGATAGCTGCGGATGCATGCGCCTGCCGTGAACAGCTACTGAGCGTAACGGGGCTGAACCGCGAGTTAATCCTCACCGAGCGCCTGCTGCGCTGGGAACAATATTTGCAACCTGGTGCGATATTGCCAGTATCCCACCTTTAAGTGCCTGACCTGCCAGGCTGCTTTATGCGTCAATTTGGCCGCGGCCAGTGCTCGAAATCCTCACGTACTTGGTGTACGCTCCGGTTTCTGCGCGCTGTTCAGCGCCAAACTGGCCTCCACCGTGACGCCTACTGGAATAGGTTCTAAGAGAGACATTATGTTTTTAGTCGACTCGCACTGCCATCTTGATGGCCTTGATTATCAATCCCTGCATAAAGACGTTGATGATGTGATGGCAAAAGCCGCCGCGCGCGACGTCCGTTTTGCGCTTGCGGTTGCCACTACGTTACCCGGTTATCGCCAGATGCGTGAACTGGTGGGTGAGCGCCCGGAAGTGGTGTTCTCCTGCGGCGTCCATCCTTTGAATCAGGATGAACCCTACGATGTTGAAGATCTGCGTCGTATGGCGGCGGAAGAGGGCGTTGTGGCGATGGGGGAAACCGGGCTGGATTACTTCTATACCCCGGAAACCAAAAGCCAGCAGCAGCTCTCGTTTCGCCAACATATCCAGATTGGCCGCGAGCTGAATAAACCGGTGATCGTGCACACCCGCGATGCACGCGCCGATACGCTTGCGATCCTGCGCGAAGAAAGCGTGATGGATTGCGGCGGTGTACTACACTGTTTCACAGAAGATACTGAGACGGCGGGTAAGCTGCTGGATATGGGGTTCTATATTTCGTTTTCCGGGATTGTGACTTTCCGCAATGCCGAGCAGCTTCGTGAGGCCGCGCGCTACGTTCCGCTCGACCGCCTGCTGGTTGAAACCGACTCACCTTATCTGGCGCCGGTGCCGCATCGTGGCAAAGAGAACCAGCCCGCGATGGTGCGTGACGTGGCGGAATACATGGCCGTACTGAAGGGCGTTAGCGTTGAAGAGCTGGCGCAGCAGACAACGGATAACTTCGCAAACCTCTTCCATATCGATCCCGCCCGCCTGCAATCTTGCTGATTTTTTGGCTTATTTTAATGCTCGTAATTAATGGTCAAAGCGAGTACAGTTCACCGCCGTAAAAGTGGCGGTGAATGTTAATCTTGCAACATACAGACACTGTTTATGTAAAGAAGATTAAGTTTTTCAGCCATAGCTCTTTGAAACGTGATAGCCGTCAAACAAAATCAGAGTTAATTATTTTACTCTGTGTAATAAATAAAGGGCGCTTTAGATGCCCTGACCCTGGTGAGTCTCTCCCCACTCACTAATGCGTGAAAACGTAGATAAAAGTACAAATACTCAGGAGCACTCCTAATTATGTTTAAGAATGCATTTGCTAACCTGCAGAAGGTCGGTAAATCGCTGATGCTGCCGGTTTCCGTGCTGCCTATCGCAGGTATCCTGCTGGGCGTCGGTTCCGCAAACTTCAGCTGGCTGCCAGCCGTCGTCTCTCATGTTATGGCTGAAGCAGGCGGTTCTGTTTTTGCTAACATGCCACTTATCTTCGCTATCGGTGTTGCTTTAGGTTTCACCAATAACGACGGTGTATCCGCACTGGCTTCGGTCGTGGCTTACGGCATCATGGTAAAAACCATGGCTGTGGTTGCGCCGCTGGTACTGCATTTACCGGCTGAAGAAATCGCCGCAAAACACCTGGCTGATACCGGTGTTCTGGGGGGCATCATCGCGGGTGCGATTGCAGCCTACATGTTCAACCGTTTCTACCGCATCAAGCTGCCAGAATATCTGGGCTTCTTTGCCGGTAAACGTTTTGTTCCGATCATTTCTGGTCTGACTGCCATCTTCATGGGTATCGTGCTGTCCTTCATTTGGCCGCCAATCGGTACCGCTATTCAGACCTTCTCTCAGTGGGCCGCGTACCAGAACCCTGTTGTGGCGTTCGGTATCTACGGTTTCATCGAACGTTGCCTGGTGCCGTTTGGTCTGCACCACATCTGGAACGTTCCATTCCAGATGCAGATCGGTGAATACACCAACGCAGCAGGTCAGGTCTTCCATGGCGACATTCCTCGCTACATGGCAGGCGACCCAACTGCGGGCAAACTGTCCGGTGGCTTCCTGTTCAAAATGTACGGCCTGCCGGCTGCAGCTATCGCGATCTGGCATTCTGCTAAACCAGAAAACCGCGCGAAAGTGGGCGGTATCATGATCTCCGCAGCGCTGACCTCGTTCCTGACCGGTATTACCGAGCCGATCGAGTTCTCCTTCATGTTCGTTGCGCCGATCCTGTACGTCATCCACGCGATTCTGGCGGGTCTGGCATTCCCAATCTGTATTCTGCTGGGTATGCGTGACGGTACGTCGTTCTCTCACGGTCTTATCGACTTTATCGTTCTGTCCGGCAACAGCAGCAAGCTGTGGCTGTTCCCGATAGTCGGTATCTGCTATGCGATCGTGTACTACGTCGTGTTCCGCGTGCTGATTAAAGCACTGGATCTGAAAACGCCGGGTCGTGAAGATACTTCTGAAGATGCTAAAGCTACCGCAACCAGTGAAATGGCTCCGGCGCTGATTGCTGCCTTCGGTGGTAAAGAAAACATCACTAACCTTGACGCCTGTATCACCCGTCTGCGTGTGAGCGTAGCCGACGTTGCTAAAGTGGATCAGGCTGGCCTGAAGAAACTGGGCGCTGCGGGTGTTGTGGTTGCAGGTTCCGGCGTTCAGGCAATTTTCGGTACCAAATCCGATAACCTGAAAACCGAGATGGACGACTATATTCGCAATAACTAAGTTATTCGAAGTCGTAGTATTGGGGAGACTAAGGCAGCCAAATGGCTGCCTTTTTTATGCCTCGGGTTTGGCCTCGGTTCCGGGCCACTGGTCTGAAAATGGGCTTAACGACCGAGCTCGGGCACGCAATCTGGACAATAAAAAAGGAGCCCGTAGGCTCCTGTGGTATGGGTGAGAATGACATCAGAACTGATAGCTTGCGGTCACGCTGACGTTACGCGGTTCGCCGTAGACAATTGACCCGTCGATGTTCGTGTCGTAGGTCTTGTCGAACAGGTTGTTGAGGTTACCCTGCACGGAGAAGTTCTTGGTGAACTGGTAGCGGGTGAACAGATCAACCAGCGCGTAGCTGCCCTGTTCGGCGCGGAAGGTACCAAATGACGTCACGGTATCTTTGTAGACGCGGTTCTGCCAGTTAACGCCGCCGCCAACGGTCAGCTCAGGCATCGCCGGCAGGCGATAGCGGGTAAATAGCTTCACCGTAGTGCGCGGCAGGTTCGGGTTAATCGCGTTGCCTTCGTTATCTTCAGCGACATAGCGGGTAGCACCAAAGGTCATCTGCCAGTTATCGGTCAGCGCGCCGTTAATCTCAAACTCGACGCCTTTACTGACGGTCCCGTCCGCGGTGGTATAGGCCGTCTCGCCGTTGCTGCCGGCAATCGGTACCCCGGTAGACTGCGCCAGGTTGTCCTGCTCAATACGGAAGATGGCCAGGCTGGTGGTTAAGCGGCTGTCCATCCAGTCGGATTTCAAGCCCACTTCATAGTTGTTGCCGGTAATCGGCTTCAGGTACTGCCCCGAACTACTACGCTCATTCTGCGGCTGGAAGATAGAGGTATAGCTGGCGTAGGTTGACCAGTTATCGTTGATATCAAACACCAGGCCCGCATACGGCGTAGTGTGATTTTGCTCCATCGTGTAGGTCAGCGTACCTACGCTCCAGTTGGTGTAGCGGGCGCCAACGATCAGATGCAGCGGGTCAGCCAGCGTGATACGCGTTGCGGCGTACAGCGATTTCATGCGCGTCGTATCGTCTTGCGCCAGGCTTTGTGGATTCCAGTCGGTTTCCGGGAAGCTGGCGCTGTTGAAGTTATTAAAGTTGCCGATGGCATCCGGGAAGACGTTGTCCCACGAGCTGAAGTAGCGGTTGTTCTGCTTACTGTAGCTGCCGCCGAGCATCAGGTTATGCTGACGACCGAACAGGTCATAGCTGCCGTCGGCGTACAGATCCAGCGCATCCACTTTCCGCTTGCCGCTGTTCCAGCCGGTTCCGCCGACGTATTCATAGTCTGGACCGTAGCTGCCGTACGGACCCACCAGAGAACCATCGGCTTTGTTCACATAGGCATCGATATACATCATTTTGCTGTCGAACTTCACCTCGGAGTGGGTGGCATTCAGCGTGGCCTGCCACGTATCGGCAAAGCGCTGGGTCAGAGACATGAAGACTTTGTTGATGTCTTTATCGTTGTAGGCCCAATCCGGCGAGGTGCTGTGCGCGCGATCGTAATGGTTGGTGCTGCCATCGGTATTCCAGCGCGGCAGGCCACCCCAGGTTGGGCTGTTGATATCGATACGCTGATACTCATAGCCCACGGACAGGCTGGTGGTATCCCCTAAGTCAGCGTCGAGAATACCGGAGAAGAACGTTTTATCGTTGTTGTAGCGGTCGAGCCAGGAGTCATTGTTTTGATAACCGGCCACAATACGCGCCCGGACTTTACCGTCTTCGGTCAGCGGGCTTTGCAGATCCGCAACGTAACGTTGCTTATTCCAGCTACCGTATTCGGCGGAGAGGTTGCCTTTGAATTCGCGGCTGGTGGCATGTTTGCGGATCATGTTAATGGAGGCGGAAGGGTTCCCTGTACCGGTCATTAGCCCGTTAGCGCCACGTACCACTTCCACACGTTCAAACAGCGCAGTATCGGATAGCGCATCCCCCAGGTTCCAGCGGGATTCAAAATAGGTCGGAATGCCGTCGACCATATAGTTATCGATCTGGAAACCGCGGGAGAAGTAGCTGGTACGGTCAGAGTCGGCCTGGCTGCTGGTGATGCCAATGGTGTTGTTCATCACGTCGCCAAGGGTCTGCAACTGCTGATCCTGCATGCGCTGTTCGCTGATGATACTGACCGATTGTGGGATATCGCGCTGGATCATCTGCATCTTGGTGCCCGCGGTGGTGGCTTTAACGCTGTAGTCCTGCTGCTGCGCGTCGCTGCTGGTATCTGAAGAGCCTTCAACTACGATGGTATCTTCGGTTTTATCGGCGGCCTGGCTCAGCTGAGGGTAGAGCGCGAGTGCGACGCCCATAGCAATCAGTGACGGCGCGATGCGGCCATCCCGGGTGTGGGAAGTGAAAGACATGGTAAATCCTTATCAATGATAGTTATTTTTCTCCGAGGCTCTGCGGCCCCGGTCGAGATTTGCCACATGTAAATGCGGTATTGTGAATGCAAATGAGAAATATACGCATTTTTATTGAAATGTAAACAGGCGTAAGAAGTCGATTCTGGTAGTAATGAAATGGCTTTTCATCTCTGAAGGGGCGCGATATGCGTTCGTGATAGCGCGGTTTTTATGGCGAAAAAATCCTTAATTAATAGACGATTCTTTTCATCGCGTATTTAGCCAGCGGCGTTGGCTTCGCGGTGCAGGCGATAGGGCAAAAAATGCGGATACGGACAGCCTGCCCAGGCGGATGACTCCTCCTCCAGCGCCGTAGGAGATTTCAATTCTCACGCGAAATCATCGCCTGGTGGCCTCTTTTCGCGACATGTTTTCACTGCATCAATAATTAAATAGTGGCAATTATCAGAGTTAATATATTACTGACAAGATAAAAGTGAAAACTCGGTATTGCCTCATCTATTTATGACCTTTTCTTTCACGCTGCCGCGTTTGTTGCAATGGTTTTTTCTGATATTCATACGCGCATGCGCGAAAAAATGTCTCATCGTGGACAATTCAAGCGGCTTTATTATTATTTTAGACATTATTTACTTGTTAAATAAAAAAGCTTCGTTTTATTGATTGATCAGCGCAAACGATCGATAACCATATTATCGATCGTTATTAACAATTAGACGGGTGGCAGGGCAGTTACTATTCTTTTTCGCGTTGAGATTTGCTTAATTTGCGTAAAGGTCTTTATTAATTGTTCCATTTAGTGAAGTTCGTACCACGGCAAATTTCACGGAATACATTCGGTTGTTAATAAATAACGAATGTTTGCGGAAGGAATTATTTTTTAATTAACAGGAGTTGTTTGAAATGAAAAAAGCATTATTAGGAATGTCTGTTGCTGCGGCGTTATTAGCTTCTGGTTCCGTACTGGCCGCTGAGCCGGTGGGGGCTGACTATAGCAGCATCGGTGTTCACGGCGTAGTCAGCTCAGGTACCTGTGACATTGTGGTCAATAATGGCCAGGACCTGACCCTGGATCCCGTCGACAAAGAAGATTTTGCTGCTGATGATACCGTGATTGCGGCAAAACCATTGTCAATTAGCTTCAGCAACTGCGAACCGACGGTCACCACCGGTACCATCGCTTTTGTTAAAGATGGTGATGATATCGATCCGGTTACAGGTTATCTCACTAACGCCACGTCAAGCGGTGCGAAGTCCGTACAGATCGCACTGCAGGGAACAGATGGCGTGACGATGGATCTGAACACCGCTGCGGGCATTCCTGTCGCCATTGATGCTACGACTCATGACGGTAGCGTTGCATTAACCGCAGGTTATGTCACACCGAATAAAAGCGAAGTGACTGCCGGTGTTGTTGATGGCTACGTGCGTTTCAGCGTGGACTACCTCTAATAAACACGACTGCTCTGCCATCTGCTTCGGCAGATGGCAGAGATTAAACGTCCCTAACGTTTGAGATCAGCAAGGAAGAGCTTATGTCGTTGTTTACGGGTAAAACCCTTATCGCCGCGGGCATCGGCGGACTTTTGGCGATGTCACTTTCCGCCCATGCTGGCGTCGTGCTGTCCTCTAGTCGGGTGATTTACGGGCAGACGTTGCATGAAAAAACCATCAAGGCGACTAACCGTGGCAGCAGCCCGGTCCTTATTCAGACGTGGATTGACGACGGACGAGAAAACCAGGCTCCGGATAAACTCAATTTGCCGTTTATGGTGACTCCACCCGTCGGGCGTTTGGATCCGGGCCGGGAACAAACTATCAAAATCACCGCTCTGAATACCACTTTTCCTCAGGATCGAGAGTCCGTTTACTGGCTAAGCGTACTGGAAATCCCCGCGAAATCGAAAGCATCGGCAAACGCCAACACCCTACAGGTCGCATTACGTACGCGAATAAAGTTGTTTTGGCGGCCTGACCATTTAGCCGGTTCGGCAACCGAAGCTGCCGAACATTTACAGTGGCAGTGGAGTAGTGAAAATGGCAAGCCAGCGCTGATCGCCAATAACACCTCACCTTATTATGTTTCGCTGAGTAAGGCTGAAGTGAAATCAGGCGCAATGCAGTGGACGGTGACCCCAAAAATGATCCCGCCTTTTGGTAAAGAAACGCTCGCCGTTAATTCTTTAAAGGCGACACCCGGCTCGGCAGAAATACACTATATCGCTATCGGCGATCTGGGAAATATTCTGGATAACAATCAGAAAATTAAATAACCCATCGTTATTTATCCCGCTCATGGAAAAAAGAACATGGATTGCACGACGTCACGCTGGCGGCTCCTGCTTATTACTCTGGCCTGTTATCCGATACTGTCCTCGGCGCAGGAAGAGGTGGAGTTCAACAGTAACTTCCTGATGGGCAGTAATAAAATAGATACCTCCCGCTATGCGAAAGGCAATCCTGTCTCGCCGGGTGAATATCAAGTCCAGATTTACCTCAATAATAAGCAGATAGTAAATGAACTGAATCTTGAATTTCAGGACAACGGTACCGCACAGGCTGAACCGTGCCTGAAGCCGTCGCTGCTTGAACGCCTTGAGGTAGATAGCGAAAAAGCGGTCATCCCTATTCCCGCAGATGAACAGTGCCTTGGCGATTTAGCCCACTATTTTCCCGGTTCTTCCGTGAGCTACGATCCGTTAAACCTGCGGCTGGATGTTGTTATGCCGCAGGTTTTTTTGCAGCAGATCCCGGTCGGTACGGTGCCACCGTCGCGCTGGGAAAACGGCATACCGGCACTTTTGCTGGCTTACGACACGAACTATTACCATCAGGTCAGCAGTACTCGCGATAGCGACACCGCTTACGCCGGATTGACCTACGGGGCCAACCTCGGCCCATGGCGCCTCCGTGCTCGCGGCTCGCTCAACTGGGACAGCGATGACGACGATATCGGCTACGACAGTCAGGATATCTATCTCCAGCGCGATATCGCGCCGCTGCGCGCGCAGATGATCCTAGGTGACTCCAGCACCAAAGGGGATGCCTTTGACACCTTGAAGGTCCGCGGTCTGCGACTGTACACCGATAAGCGGATGTACTCCTCAAGCGTCAATAATTATGCGCCGATTATCCGCGGGGTCGCCAACAGCAACGCCAAGGTCACGGTGAAGCAGAACGGCTCGACCATCTATCAAACCACGGTGCCGCCGGGGCCATTTACCCTATCGGACGTGATCCCCAGCGGCTACGGCAATGATTTGGATGTCACGGTAGAAGAGGCCGACGGCAGCAAAACGACCTTCACCGTGGCGTACTCTTCCGTACCACAGCTGATACGTAAAGGCTATGGTCGCTGGGAGGTGGCCGCAGGAGAGCTTCACGACAATTCTCTCAACCACAAGCCTAAAGTGGCACAGTTGACGGGTTATTACGGTCTGAGCGACACCATCACCGGCTATGGCGGGCTACAGGCCAGCGACCAGTCATATTATGCCGTGCTGGGCGGGTTGGCGTTTAACACCCCGCTGGGTGCCATTGCGACGGATATCACCCATTCACAAGCCGAATTTGATGATACCGCACAGGATCATCAGTCCGGAGAGAGCTATCGGGTGACCTACAGTAGCTTAGTGTCTGCGACGCAAACCACCTTCAGTCTGGCCGCCTATCGCTTTTCAACGAAGGGCTATCTGACGTTAAAAGATGCCGCGTCGTTGAATGACGATCTGCATGATGGTTCCCTGGAGAATTTAGGTGACTACCAGCGCTTGCGCGATCAGCTTCAGCTCAATATTAACCAGCCGCTGCGCTGGGGCGGCGAAGACCACGGTTCTTTTTATCTTTCGGGCAGTTGGGAAACTTACTGGGGCGGCTATGCCGATACTCAGCAGTATTCCGTCGGCTATAGCAACAACTGGAAAGCGCTGAACTACAGCATTTCGGCACAGCGCAGCTATGACAACGAGGGGAAAAAAGACGATAGCGTGTTTATCAACTTCACGTTGCCATTTAGCGCCTTTACTCACGACAACCACAAACCCGGCGGTTTTACGACGCTTAGCGGTGGCATCAGCAACAGCGGCCATGGCAGCACCCAGTTTAATGCTAACGCCAGCGGGGCGACCGCAGACAACAAATTTAGCTACAGCGTTAACGCCGCGACCGGTATCGGCGGCGGCGACAACTCAACCACCTCCTCGGTGGGGACCTACCTCACCTGGAACAGCCCGTACGGTCCGTTTAATGCCTCCGCTTCGGCGACAGATGGCGAGGGCAGCCAATATTCGCTCAGTAACAGCGGCGGGGTGATTGTTCATTCCGGCGGCGTCACCTTTGCCCCTGACAGTATCGGCAGCGATAGTGCCATTGCGCTGGTACGGGCAGATGGTGCCGAAGGGGCGAAGCTGACGATGGGGGATGGCGAAATTGGCCGCTCCGGCTACGGCATGTCGACCTACCTGTCCCCGTACCGGGAAAACCGAATCGGTCTGAACATCGAAGGTATGGATAACGATGTGGAGATAAAAAGCACCAGCACCACCGTGGTTCCGACCAGCGGCGCGGTGGTCGGCGTTAATTTTGAAACCGATCAGGGGCGTCCGGTACTGCTGATGCTTATCCGCGGAGACGGCGGTGATATTCCGCTGGGGGCGGCGGTGCGAAATGAGAAGGGCGATGACGTCGGTAACGTCGGCCAGGCGGGCTATGCCTACGTTCGCGGTATTGAAGATGCGGGCACCTTGCAGGTTGTCTGGGGCGCGAAGACAAATGAGATGTGCCAGGTCAGCTACCGCATTCCGACGGATCGGCAAATGGCGGATAAAACCATCGTCTTGTCCGGTCAGCGCTGCGTGATGAAAACCGGTACGCCGACATCATTAGGGGGCGTCAGATGAGATATTTCCCGTTACTGATAACCGGCCTGCTGGCGGGAGGGCTGCATTCACCGAGCGCAGTCTCTGCGCCGGTCGTGGGCGGAAACATTGATGTGACCTTCAAGGCGACCGTCGCCGACACCACCTGCGTGATTAACGTCGTGGGAGGGAGCGGCGATGGTAAAAACCGGACGGTGGTGATTGGCGACAGCAGCGGTGAAGTCTCGATGGAGTCGGTGGTCAATGGCGACAGCGCGGCGACCGCCAGCTTCAGCCTTCAGGCCACCGAGTGTCCGGCCGCCGGTACGCCGAGTTATTTCACCACCATTCAGGCCGACAGCGATCCGCAGGCAGGCAATATGTTGCTCAACCAAGCCGAAGGGCCGCTGGCGGCGCAGGGATTAGGCATTTCGCTGAGCCGAGCAGACAGCCTGGATACGCCATTGATCCTCAATCAAAAGCTCAGCTATGGCGATTTTGGCTGGCAGGTGCTGACTCAGGATAACTTCACGCAATCCGTCGAGGCCCGAATGGTGGCAAGGATCGCCGTCACTTCCGCGGTCAGCAGTGCGAAAGCGGGCAGCGTGCAGGCCACCGCCGTTTTTCACTTCGATTATAACTAGCGGACAATGCAGCCCATGAAAAAACATCCGGCAGTTTCTTCTTGCCCTGTATCGCTGGGAGTGTCGATAGCGCTGCTGTCGGCGCTGCTCTCCCCGGCCAGTAGGGCAATTGACGATGTTCAGGTCAATTTTACTTCCACCGTGGTGGCGGGCACATGCCAGGCACAGTTGACCACTCGCGACGGTGCCATTCTTACCGATGGGACGTTGGCCTTTGGCGACGTCTACAAAAGCCAGGTGCAGCAGGGGGCCGCCTGGCAGAACTTCTTTGTCAGCTTCAGCCATTGTCAGGGGGTTGGCAGCGCGACGGTACAGGCCTCCGCCGGTGCCAACGGCCTATGTAACGGCGTGGCCTTTGGCGGGGCTGGCGATCTTACCGGCGTCGCCGCTGAGATTTACCGCGACGCAGACGGTGGCGGTGCACAACTGAACTGTAGCGACACGATGAGCTCGACGCAGACCGTGGATCCTAATACCACTGCCGATATGCCGTTCTCAACGCGGTTGGTGGTGGCACCGGGTAAAACCCAATCCGACTTGCATAGCGGCAGTTTCAGCGCGCCGGTCACTTTTACCGTCAATTACCAATGAACAGGAGCCTCATGATGATTGCTGCGGGTAGCAAACCGAGCGCGCTATCGCTCATTGGCATCCTGTTATTGGCCGTCGGCCATTCTGCGACGGCGGCTCAGGCGCTGGATATGACCATTACCGCTAATGTAATGGAAGACCATTGCGCCATTCAGATTGAGCCTTCCACGGTTGAACTCCCAGTGATTGCTGCGCGAACGCTGGACGAAGATGGCCAAACGCCGACAGATTTCGGCTCTCAGGCATCGTTCAACGTCGAGGTTACCGATTGCGATGACGCAGACCAACTCTCCGCGCTGCATTTTTCGATTCAACCCGCCAGCGGCGTATTTCCCGCAGGATATCAACAGGTGTTTGCCAACGATCTCCCTGTCGAAAGTAAAGGCGCCGGGGGCGTAGGTATCGTCGTGTTCTGGCATGACGGTCAGCAAAACGTACTGAACAACGATGGCACCTCTGACGTGGTTGTACCGACCACGCCGGACGACTATCGCCAAAGCTACGCCTTTGACGTGCGCTATCAAAAAATCGGCAGCGTCAGCGCCGGTCAGGTATCGACGACGCTTCTTGTTGACGTGGAGTATCAGTGATGCAAAGGAGAAATGCCGTGAGTTGGTTAAACAGGATGGGGTTAATCCGCCGAATGCTGATGGCCGTGCTGGGCGTTGGGCTGTTTGTATTTCACCTCGCAGGCGCGCAGGCGAAGGTGAATGACTGCTATATGAGTAACAGTTATCTCAATAAATATGAGGCGGGGAAGACCCTCAATATGGGTGACGTTACGGGGATGTTCGATAGCATCACCGGAGCCCCGGCAAGCGATGTGCTGCTGGGGATGAAGACCATTGATCTGTTCGATAACGATGACGATCTGGAGTGCTCAGACAGTTCTGGCGACAACAGCGTTACTGTCTTCGGGATGAGTAACGTGCCAGCCAGCGGGATTGCCGGTACTGATTCGAGCGGCCGCACGCTGTATCTGGTTAATCAGAATATGCCAGGCATTGCCTACTCCATGGAAATTATCTGTCAGGGGGGGGATGAGCCCGGTGAGTGCCAGGGGCATTCCGGGGACACGATTCCGATTGTTGCTGGCAGCACGGTCACCTGGATAAACCAGGATGGTCACCCTTGGGATAACATGAAGGCGATTGGTTCCAAGAAATCGGGGATGAATTTTAAGCTTAATGTCTATTTCTGGCAGCTTCCTTCATGGCAGCCGTTTCCTTTCGATGGCGATTACGTCGGTAGTCGTTATGGATTGTTTTCTATGCGGTTCGGTTCATATACAAAACATAGTATTCCCTACTATTTCGATGTTCATCTGGTACCGATAACGCCGACCTGCGACACCCATATCAGCGTTGAGGGCAACCCTTCTGCGGTCATCAATCTCGGCGACGGTATCACCCCGCAGCAGCTCTCAGGCGATAGCACCGACAAGGTGCCTTTCACCCTTGTGGTCGATAACTGTAGCGCCACCCTGAACAACGTCTACGTCAAGATGACCTCCACCACAGTGGATAGCAACAACGCCACGCTGCTGGGCCAGCAGAGCGGCAGCGCCGCGGGCGTCGGGGTCAAAATCACCGATACCCAGGACAATCCGCTGTCGCCGGACGGCGCCAGCGTGCTGACGTTCCCCTACACCGGCACGGTTAACCACCGCGAGATGCCTATGCAGGCACAGTTGGTTAGCGACGGTACACCGGTGCAGCCCGGGGATTTCGAGGCCTCGGCGACCTTCAATATTAGCTATGACTAAGCAAATTTTACCCCTCATCTAAAGGAACAGCGATGAAAACGTTAAAAGCAGGAAAGACCCTTTTTAAACTGAGTGCCATGTCCCTTGCCGTGGGGCTGGGGCTTGGTGCGATCGCCCAGGCGAGTGCTGCCGTGGTGGTGGATGGCCGCAAATCCCCTGACACCAAGGTCACGATTGCGGACACCGGGGCGACGGTGGTGAATATTAGCGGCGCCAGTTCAGGAGGCGTTTCCCATAACACCTTTACCCAGTTCGACATAGACCCGACCGGCGTGATTCTTAACAACAGTTCCACCGGCAGCAGCACCACGCTTGGCGGCGATATTGCGGGTAACAGCAATATGTCGGGCGGCAGCGCCACGGTGATTCTTAACGAAGTCAACTCCCGCGACCCGAGTCAGCTAAACGGCATGGTCGAAGTGGCCGGGCAGCAGGCGGCGGTGGTCATTGCTAACCCGTCAGGCATTTCCTGCGACGGCTGCGGGTTTATTAACGCCAGCCGCTCCACGCTGGTGACCGGGACCGCCGAAATGAGCAACGGCGAGCTGACCGGCTTTAATGTTAACGACGGCCAGGTGGTGATCACCGGTAAGGGAATGGATGACCGCAGCACAGGCTATACCGACATTATCTCCCGTTCGGTGAAGGTCAACGCCCAGCTGCAGGCGCAGGATCTGCGCATCGTCACCGGCAGTAATCACGTCGATTACGCGACCCTGGCGACCCGCGGTATTTCGTCTTCTGTGTTCAGCAAACCGTCTCTGGCGGTGGACGTCTCCAGCCTTGGCGGCATGTACGCCAATAAAATTCAGCTTATCGGCACTGAAGACGGCGTGGGCGTGCGCAATAACGGCACTATCTCTGCCAGCGATACCCTTTCGCTGAGCACTAAGGGCAAGCTGGAGAATAACGGCCTGATTGCCGGTGGTGAAGTGGCGATTGATACCCACAAAAATACCCTCGATAACGACCACGGCACGCTGCAGGCCGAGCGCGCGCTGACCATTAACAGCGGGAATATCGATAACAACGTCGACGGTGCCATCGTCTCCAACGGCACCCTCACTATCGATACCCACGGGCAGTCGCTGGATAACGCCGGGCAGGGGATCTCCGGTAACGGCGCGGTAAGCATAACTG
Source organism: Kluyvera cryocrescens NBRC 102467 (assembly GCF_001571285.1). Classification (GTDB taxonomy): domain Bacteria; phylum Pseudomonadota; class Gammaproteobacteria; order Enterobacterales; family Enterobacteriaceae; genus Kluyvera; species Kluyvera cryocrescens. Next base: position 76,691 of record NZ_BCTM01000006.1, read on the forward strand.
CCGATGAAATCGATAACAGCAGCTGGATTGCCAGCAACAGCACCCTGACGCTGAATACTGACTCACTGAATAACAGCGGTAGCATCTATGGCCAGGATATCTCCGCGACGGCGAAAAAAGTCAGCAATGGCGGCTCCGTTCAGGCCAATAATAGTCTGCAGGTGGATGCGGACGACATTGACAATCACGGCAAAATCGCCGCCGCGGATGCCAGCATTTATGCCGGACACGCTTTTGATAACGAGGGCGGTGAAGTCGCCACCACCCACTCGCTGTTGGTCAATACCAAGACGCTGACCAATACCGACGGTAAGCTTAGCAGCGACGGCTCCCTGCAATTGGTCGTCAACAAGCTGGATAACACGGCAAATTGTCACGATAAGAATAGCGGCGGAGTCATTAACGGCGCGGAGGTTACGATCAAGGCCGATAACCTTGATAACGACCGCGGTGCTATCTCCGGCAATAGTATCAATATCACCGGCAATGACATTGATATTGCCAATGGGAGCCTTACCGCCACCGGGGATATCAATATTAATGCGGCCGATGACTTTTATACGGATAATAACGGAGTCGTCCAGTCGTCTGCTGGCAATATCACCATTAACGCCGCCGATGAGTTGTCCAATGATGGTATAATTACGACCACTAAAAATATTTCCCTAAGCGGCAAAGATATCTCTAATGACGGTGTTATCTCGGCTGATGGCGGTCTTAATATGTACGCCTCAGCAACGATTGAGAACAACAAAGGGGGATATATTTATGGTGCTAATAGCTTTAGCGTTGAAGCCGTAAAACGTATTGATAATGCAGGTGAATTTTATACGGAAAATAATGGTGTAATGAAATCTGACGCTATTAATATAAAACAGACTGGCGTTGTATACGCTAACAATACGACGTTTTATGTCAACAAAATGAGTAATAAAGGGTCTATTTATGGTGCGTATACCAAACATCCCTATTGATCCTTTTAATCGTTAATACACATTTCACTGGCCACCGGGAAGGTGGCCAGTTTTTATTCTGACTTTATAAGAGCAAGGGATCTCCCCACTATGCGACGTCAGCTTGTGGCTTTTGTCTGCTATTCCATTTTTATTCCGTTTTGCCCCCACGTCATGGCTGACAGCGGCCCGGTCATTCATCCCTCTACAAGCCAAACCGACAATCAGAAAGCCCGTCAAACGCAGCTTACGCCGCAGGGCACCGAAGTGATGGCGAGCAAAAGCACGCTGCGCCCCGGCGAGCTGGATTTTCCGCAGGAAACGCCCTGTTTTACCCTCAACCGGGTGGTGATTGATAATCGCCCGGCGCTGCCGCAGTGGCTGCCGTTGAAATCGTTGCTTAAGCAGGCGCAGGGCCGCTGCCTGGGGGCGAAAGGGGTTAATCTGCTGGCGCGTGCGGTGCAAAACCAGATTATTGCCGGTGGCTACATTACCAGCCGCGTCGCCATTCCCAACCAGGATCTACGCACCGGCGAACTGCATTTACGGCTCCAGCCCGGCAAGGTTGGAAACATTCAGTGGCGGAAAGGCAGCCAGCAGAACGTGCATTTTGGCAATACGCTACCGCTCTCCTCGGGCGATTTGATGTCACTTCGCGCGCTGGAGCAAGGGCTGGAAAATCTCCAGCGGGTGCCGGGAACATCCGCCAACATCAAGCTGAAACCGGGTGCGCACGACGGCGAAAGCGATATTGAAATTTCGCGCCAGCAGGCGAAACGCTGGCGCCTCGGCGCGTGGGTGGATGATGCGGGGAGCAAATACACCGGGCGCTATCAGGGCGGCGGCACGCTATCTCTGGATAATATCACGACCCTCGACGACCTGATTTATCTCTCGGCGGGCGGCGGACTGCAAAATCAGGGGGATAAAAATGCCAAGTACGGTACCGCCTATTATTCGGTGCCGTTCGGCTGGTGGTCGCTGGATCTCTACGCCAGCCGCGACAAGTACACCCAGCGGGTGGTGGATGGCAGCAATACCTATGAATACAGCGGAGATGAACGAAATCTTAGCGCCACGCTTAACCGCATGCTGTTTCGCAGCGGCTATCAGAAATTACAGGCCAGTTTCCAGGTGCTGAAGCGTGATGATGAATACGATCTTAACGATACCGAAATTCTCGTCCAGGCCCACGACATGGCCTCGTGGCGCGCTACCCTTGAGCATACGGCTTATCCGGGTAAGGCGGTCATTGATACCAAAGTCTCGTTCCAGCGCAACACCAGCTGGCTGGGTGCGGAACAGTCGGTGGAAGAGCAAACCGGCAATGCGAACGTCGGATCGCGGCTGATTAATATTGACGTAGAGGCCAACGTGCCGTTCTCGTTGTTCAAGCGCTCATTGAGCTGGCATCCGCACTATAGCCAGCAGATAACGCCGGATAAGCTTAATCTTCCCGACCAGCTTTCCATCGGTAACCGCTGGACGGTGCGCGGTTTTGACGGTGATACCACGCTACAGGCTGACAGCGGCTGGTTCCTGCGCAACGATCTCAATCTGAATCTCCCTTCACTGGCGGCGCAGTTTTATCTGGGGATGGATATTGGTCGGGTGAGTGGACAGGGCAGCGAGATTTATTCTACCTCCTACCTGGCGGGCGGCGTGGTCGGGCTGCGCGGGGGGCTGTGGAAAACTAACTACGATTTCTTTGCCGGTACGCCGTTTGTGCATCCGGACGAGCTTGACGCCAGCCCGCTGGTGCTGGGCATGACGCTGCGCTGGGAGTACTAAACGAAACGGTTGGCATGCGGGCTGTCAAGGAACCCGGCAGCAGGTGCTGCCGGGAACAGGGTCAGGCGAGGGCATTCTCTTCGAGCTGGCGCATAAACTGACGCACCCAGTCCATTCGCGCTTTGCGCTCGGTCAGCTCCTGGAAGAACTTCAGCCGCGTTGGTCCATCGAGACGATAGTGCTGCGGCTGTTTTTGTAGCAGGCCAATCAGCCACGTTGGGTTCACGTGGTTCTTCTCGGCAAACTCAATAACGCCGCCTTTCTCGTTGCCTTCAAGCTTGCGTATCCCCAGCTTCTGCGCCTGCTGGCGCAAACGGGCGATATCTAACAGGTTACGCGCGGCGTCCGGCAGCAGACCGAAGCGGTCAATCAGTTCGACCTTGATCTCATCAAGCTCGTTCTCGCCTTTGGCGCTGGCGATTCGCTTGTAGAACGACAGGCGCGTGTTTACATCAGGAATATAATCATCCGGCAGCAGCGCGGGCATGCGTAGCTCGACTTCCGTCTGCTGGCTGGTGAGATCTTCCAGCGATGGCTCGCGGCCTTCTTTGAGCGCATCGACGGCGTTTTCCAGCATCTCCATATACAGCGAGAAGCCGATAGACTCCATCTGTCCGCTCTGTCCTTCACCCAGCAGCTCGCCCGCACCGCGGATCTCCAGATCGTGGGTAGCCAGCGCAAAGCCTGCACCGAGATCTTCCAGCGAGGCGATGGCTTCCAGACGTTTTTGCGCATCGGTGGTCATCGCTTTCGGGTGCGGCGTCAGCAGCCAGGCGTAGGCCTGGTGGTGCGAACGGCCCACGCGGCCGCGCAGTTGGTGCAACTGCGCCAGACCGAAGTGGTCGGCGCGCTCGATAATAATGGTGTTGGCAGTCGGAATATCGATACCGGTTTCGATGATAGTAGTACACACCAGCACGTTGAAGCGCTGATGGTGGAAATCATTCATCACCCGTTCCAGCTCGCGCTCGCGCATCTGACCGTGGCCGATGGCGATACGTGCTTCTGGTACCAGTTCCGCCAGCTTATCGGCGGTTTTCTGGATGTTCTCGACGTCGTTGAACAGGTAGTACACCTGGCCGCCGCGCAGGGTTTCACGGAGAATCGCTTCGCGCACCACCAGGCTGTCGTATTCGCGGACGAAGGTTTTGACCGCCAGACGACGCGCCGGCGGGGTAGCGATAATTGACAGATCGCGCATCCCGCTCATCGCCATATTCAGCGTACGCGGGATAGGGGTTGCGGTCAGCGTCAGAATATCGACGTCGGCGCGCATGGCTTTGATGCGTTCTTTGTGACGCACACCGAAGCGGTGCTCCTCATCGACGATCAAAAGCCCCAGATCGCGCAGCTTTACGTCGCTTTGCAGCAGCTTGTGGGTACCAATCAGAATATCAATTTTGCCCTCGGCGGCGTCCTGCAGTATTTGCGTCTGCTCTTTGGCGCTACGAAAACGTGACAGCATCTCAATACGTACCGGCCAGTTGGCGAAACGGTCGCGGAAGTTATCATAGTGCTGTTGCGCCAGCAGCGTGGTGGGCACCAGTACCGCGACCTGTTTGTGGTTTTCTACCGCCAGGAAGGCCGCGCGCATTGCCACTTCGGTTTTACCAAAGCCAACATCGCCGCATACCAGTCGATCCATGGCCAGCGGTTGGCACATGTCGCTGAGGACGGCGTTGATCGCCTGCGCCTGATCCGGCGTGGTTTCAAACGGGAAGCTGTCGCAGAAAAGCTGATACTGTTCGCGGTCGTGCTTGAAGGCAAAACCTTCTTTCGCCGCGCGCTGGGCGTAGATATCCAGCAGTTCGGCCGCGACATCGCGCACCTTTTCGGCGGCTTTTTGTCGCGCGCGTGACCAGGCGTCGCCGCCCAGCTTATGCAGCGGGGCGCTCTCGTCCGCGCCGCCGGCATAGCGGCTAATGAGATGCAGCGATGATACCGGCACGTACAGTTTGGCGTCGTTGGCATACGTCAGCATCAAATATTCAGCGGTAATGCCGCCGGCTTCGAGGGTAGTCATCCCGGCGTAGCGGCCAACGCCGTGCTCAAGGTGGACCACCGGCTGGCCAATATGCAGTTCAGCCAGGTTACGAATCAACGTATCCGGGTTGATGGTCCGTCGGGCATCCTGACGTCGGCGGGCCACGCGTTCACCGAGCAGATCGCTTTCGCAGATCAGCGCCCGGTTGTTTTGCGTGTCAATAAACCCGTGTTCGGCCGAACCGAGCATCAGATAGCGTTGGTTCCCGGTGGCCTCGTCCAGGCGCTGAATGCGCTTTGGCGCGAGCTTAATCCGTGCCAGCAGCTCACCTAATGCTTCACGACGGCCCTCGCTCTCCACCGAGAAAATCACCGGCCCACTGAAGCTTTCAATAAATTTACGCAGGTTTTCCAGCGGCGATTTGTTCTGCGCCTGCACCGACAGATCCGGCAATGGCTGGAAACCGAGGTTAACGTGAGCCGCTTTCTTCGCCAGATGCTCGGTTTTGAGCTGGACGCGCGGCCATTTTTTGAGCTCGCTGTTGAGCTCGTCGCTGCGCAGCCACAGGCGATCTGGTGCCAGCAGCGGGCGCATCGGATCCACGCCACGGTTTTCAAAGCGCGCCTGGGCGTCAGCCTGGAAACGGTTGGCGCTGGCGTCGATATCCCCGGTATTGATCAATAGCGTATTGGCTGGGAAGTAGCTAAACAGCGGGGGGAGTGGTTCACTAAAGAACAGCGGCTGCCAGTACTCAATACCGGCCGGAAGCGTGCCTTTACTCACCTGTTGATAAACGTGCTCGGCATCGCGTTTCACATCAAACTGATCGCGCCACTGGCTGCGGAACAGCTCAATCGCGGTTTTATCGGTCGGGAATTCGTGTGCCGGAAGCAGATTGATCGCCTCGACTTCTTCGAGCGTTCGCTGGCTGTCCACGTCGAATACGCGCAGGCTATCGATTTCATCATCGAAAAAGTCCAGACGATACGGTTGCTCGCTGCCCATCGGATAGAGGTCGAGCAGCGCGCCGCGGGTGGCATATTCGCCGTGCTCCATGACCTGATCGACATGACGATACCCGGCGCTATCGAGCTGGCTACGCAACGCGTCGCGGGACAACTGCTGGCCTTTTTTCATTACCAGCGCATGGCCGTGAAGGAAACTGTGCGGACAGACGCGCTGCATCAGGGTGCTCACCGGGACGATCAGTACGCCGCGCTGCATCGAGGGCAGCTGATAGAGCGTGGACAAACGCGAGGAGATAATGTCCTGATGCGGAGAGAAACTGTCATACGGCAGGGTCTCCCAGTCGGCAAGGCTCATCACCAGGCTATCGGTGAACTGGCCAATCTCGTCATGCAAGCGCAGGGCGTTTTGCATATCCGGCGCGATGAGAATCACCGGGCCGGGATGGTGTTCTGCGATCTCGGCGACAATCGTTGCGCAGGCGGCGCCGGTCAGTTCGCCAAGCAGGCGCTGTTCGCCGGGTTTGGTCGGTAGGGCATAACGGGCATGTTCAGGCATGGTCAGCGCACGTTCTCCAGAAATCCGTGTTTAGTCGTTCGCCTGCCGCCAGAAGACGGCATGAATGATTGGGTATATACACGGTAATGATATCAATTTTATGATCTTATTATCCGTGATGGTGGCGGGAGTGCAACCGCTTAAAACTCAGCGTTAGGGATCAGCTAAGCTGCCTGCGCTGCTGGCTGAGCTTGCGATACTGCTGTGGCGACATACCGACCAATTTGCTGAAAGTGCTGTAAAAACGGCTGCTGGAGCGGAAACCGGCGGTCATCGCCACGTCGAGAATGGTTTTATCGGTATCACTTAACAGCGCACGCACGTGGTTTATCCGCATCGCCGTAATGTACTGTTTTAATGTCAATTGCATGACCCGCTGGAAAATACCCATCGCGTAGTTGGCGTTGAGTTTGACGTGTTCAGCGACGTCATTGATGGTCAGCGCCTGATCGTAGTTATCGGCAATAAACCCGAGCATTTGGCTGACGTAAAACTGCGCGTGCCGCGAGACGCTGTTTTTGTGCGTGCGCGAGGTTTTGTTAAGCAGTATCGGTTGCCAGCCGGAGAGGCTAAAGCGTTTTAGCATCAGGCCGATTTCATCGATCGCCAACTGACGAATTTGCTCGTTCGGGCTATTCATCTCCTGCTGCCAGCGCAACACTTCGAAGGTGCTGAGCTGTTGAGTGGCCAGTGATTTAATGACCATCCCGTGGGTAACATGGTTAATCAATTCACGATCCAGCGGCCAGGAGAGAAACAGGTGCATCGGCAGGCTGAAAATCGCCATTTGCTGGCAGTGGCCTATCCGCGTGAGCTGGTGCGGAGTACAGGCCCAGAACAGGGTGATATGCCCTTGCTTAATCTGTACCACTTCATTGTTGATCAAATACTCCACGTCGCCGTCAAACGGTACATTGACCTCTACCTGGCCGTGCCAGTGGCTGGCGGGCATTACGTGCGGCCGGCGAAGCTCAATATCCATACGCTGATATTCGGAATAGAGCGACAGCGGACTACGGGTCTGTTTTTCGTCGCCGTTACACATGTGCGGATCGGGCGGCAGAAAGGTTATCGGCTCGGTACTCATAGAGACTCCATTTCCTGAATTGTCAGAATCATGCCAGCTTTGACCGGCTGAGACTGCGAATACGGACACAAATACCCTGTATACCTTCAATAATAGAGTCAAAAGGAGGCCGGATAATCTGCTTTTCAGGTTAATTTCTCCCAAAAGCTCAGATCGTGGTTCAGTTCTCATAGGATCTGAGTTTCCGGGAATGCTCCTTATGGAAGCTGGAGGTTTTTCGCCAGACAGCGTGCCACCATGAATTTGTCCACTACTGTTCTGGAGAGTCATGATGACAGCACCAAAAATTACCTTTATCGGCGCGGGTTCAACTATTTTCGTCAAGAATATCCTCGGCGATGTCTTCCATCGTGAGGCGCTGAAGTCGGCGCATATCGCACTGATGGATATCGATGAAAAACGGCTGGAAGAGTCGCACATTGTGGTGCGTAAACTGATGGATTCCGCCGGCGCGTCAGGCCATATCACCTGCCATACCCAGCAGAAAGCGGCGCTGCAAGGCGCGGATTTCGTCGTCGTCGCTTTCCAGATTGGCGGCTATGAACCGTGCACCGTCACCGACTTTGAGGTCTGCAAGCGCCACGGGCTGGAGCAGACCATCGCCGACACGCTGGGCCCAGGCGGCATCATGCGTGCGCTGCGCACCATTCCGCATCTGTGGCAAATCTGCGACGACATGACGGAAGTGTGTCCGAACGCGACAATGCTCAACTACGTCAACCCGATGGCGATGAATACCTGGGCGATGTACGCGCGCTATCCGCACATTAAACAGGTTGGGCTGTGCCATTCGGTACAGGGGACGGCAGAGGAGCTGGCGCGCGATCTGGATATCGATCCTGCCTCATTACGCTACCGCAGTGCGGGCATCAACCATATGGCGTTTTATCTCGAACTGGAGCGTAAAACCGCCGACGGCAGCTACGTCAATCTGTACCCGGAACTGCTGGCAGCCTATGAGGCCGGGCAGGCGCCAAAACCGAATCTTCACGGTAACGAACGCTGTCAGAATATCGTGCGCTATGAGATGTTCAAAAAGCTGGGCTACTTTGTCACCGAGTCTTCAGAGCATTTTGCCGAATATACCCCTTGGTTTATTAAGCCGGGGCGTGAAGACCTGATTGCGCGCTACAAAGTGCCGTTGGATGAGTACCCAAAACGCTGCGTGGAGCAGTTGGCCAACTGGCATAAAGAGCTGGAAGAGTACAAAACCGCCGAGCGGATTGATATTAAGCCGTCGCGGGAGTACGCCAGCACCATTATGAACGCCATCTGGACCGGCGAACCGAGCGTGATTTATGGCAACGTGCGCAACGACGGACTTATCGATAACCTGCCGCAGGGCAGCTGCGTGGAAGTTGCCTGTCTGGTGGATGCCAACGGCATTCAGCCAACCAAAGTCGGGACAATCCCATCTCATCTGGCGGCGATGATGCAGACCAACATCAACGTCCAGACGCTGCTGACGGAAGCCATTCTGACCGAAAACCGCAGCCGGGTGTATCACGCGACGATGATGGATCCGCATACTGCCGCAGTCCTTGGCATTGAGGAGATTTATGCGCTGGTGGATGACCTGATTGCCGCTCACGGCGATTGGCTACCGGCCTGGCTGCACCGCTAATACCTGACGACGCCGGGCGGTGTATCCGGCGTTTTACCTCGCACATAACAGCAGGCGGGCGTTGGTAACAGCGACCCGGTACCCTATGAGCATCTCTCTGAAAACAAAATTAAGTTACGGGTTCGGTGCATTTGGTAAGGATTTCGCGATCGGCATCGTTTACATGTATCTGATGTATTACTACACCGACGTGGTTGGCCTCTCGGTTGGCGTGGTCGGGACGCTGTTTCTGGTCGCTAAGATCTGGAACGCGTTCAACGATCCGGTGATGGGATGGATCGTGAATGCGACCCGCTCGCGGTGGGGGAAATTTAAACCGTGGATCCTGCTCGGCACGCTGGCTAACTCGCTGGTGCTGTTTCAGCGCCCATCTTTTCGAGGGGACGGCGCAGATTGTCTTCGTTTGCGTGACCTATATTCTGTGGGGCATGACCTACACCATTATGGATATTCCATTTTGGTCGCTGGTGCCGACAATCACCCTCGACAAACAAGAGCGTGAGCAACTGGTGCCATTCCCGCGCTTTTTTGCCAGCCTCGCCGGATTTGTGACCGCCGGGGTGACGCTACCGTTTGTCAGCTACGTTGGCGGCGGGGATCGGGGCTTCGGTTTTCAGATGTTTACGCTGGTACTGATTGCATTCTTTATCGCGTCAACGATCGTCACCTTGAGAAACGTGCATGAAGTGTTCTCGTCAGACAGCGATGCGACGGCAGACAGCTCGCGGCTTTCGCTCAAATCGATTCTTGCCCTGATCTACAAAAACGATCAGCTCTCGTGTTTACTGGGCATGGCGCTGGCGTATAACGTGGCGTCGAACATCATTACCGGCTTTGCCATTTACTACTTCACCTACGTGGTGGGCGATGCTGCGCTCTTCCCGTACTACCTTTCCTATGCGGGCGCGGCCAATCTGCTGACGCTCATACTCTTCCCACGGCTGGCGAAATCACTTTCGCGGCGGATTTTGTGGACGGGAGCCTCGGTGATGCCGATCTTGAGCGCCGGTGTGCTGCTGCTGATGGTGCTCGCCGGTTCCCATAGCCTCATTCTGATCTGCGTGGCCGGGGTGTTCCTTAACGTCGGTACGGCACTGTTTTGGGTGCTACAGGTCATTATGGTGGCCGACACGGTGGATTACGGCGAGTACAAGTTTAACGTGCGCTGCGAGAGTATTGCCTATGCGGTGCAAACCATGGTGGTGAAGGGGGGCTCGGCATTTGCGGCGTTCTTTATTGCGGTGGTGCTGGGGGTGATTGGCTACGTGCCTAACGGCGTACAGTCGGCAGAAACCATCTTCGGTATGCAGTTTATTATGATTGCGCTGCCAACGCTGTTCTTCGCTATCACGCTGGCGCTCTACTTCCGCTATTACCGCTTGAATGGCGATATGCTGCGTAAAATCCACATCCATTTGCTGGATAAATATCGCAAAGTACCGCAGCCGACGTCGATACCTGATGCGCCAATGGCGCCCGTTGCCGCCGTGAGCGAAGCGAAGGTGTGATCATGGAGTGGAGCTCGCTGATTGGCTATCTGGCGGCAAGCCTGACAACGCTCTCTTTTTTGCCACAGGCGTTTAAGGTTATCACCACCCGCAACACTCAGGGAATATCCGGACTGATGTACGTCATGTTTGTCTGTGGTCTGGTGCTGTGGCTGGTATACGGGGTGATGATTGAAGATACGGCGGTCAGCATGGCAAATCTGCTGACCCTGCTGTTTGCTCTGCCGATTTTGATTATCAAGCTACGTCGGGGGTAGCGAGGAAGAGGTTATCTCTCCGGCCAACACGGGAGCGGCGTTGGCCGGAGAAAATCTTGCGCACGGCGACGGAAATCATACGGCGTGAATCAGACCGTAACGCTTTAGCTGTCGACAATGTACGCCGGCGAGCACAATGACCGTGGTCAATGCGCCAAGCAGGGCGCAGAACATATCCGACTGGGTGTCCCACGGATCTCCCTGCGTACCGAGGAAATCATCCGCCCCTTGCCCCATCGCCAGCGCTGCCCACCATTCGATGAGTTCATAAGTCGCGCTGATGGCTAATGCCACGCAGCACACCAAAAATGCCAGCATTTTGCGGCCACGAACATACTGCCCGCGAGCGAGAATTTCACGAGCCGCCAGCGCCGGAACCAGACCCTGGAAGAAGTGTCCCAGCTTGTCGTACGGGTTGCGGCTCAGATCCAGCCACGCTTGCACATCAAAGCCAATTGGTACTTTGGCGTAGGTATACTGGCCGCCGACCATCAAAATAATGGCGTGAAAGAAAATCAGCGCGTAGAGCAGGGGGGTTAATGGATAGCGTTTGGCGGTGAGCAGCAGCAACGGCACGATGATAATCACCGGCGTGACTTCCATAATCCAGGTCACTTTCTCGGCGGCGCTGACGCCGGTGTAGACGAGGAACAGCGCCAGCAGCAGCGCGCCAACGGGTAAAAACAGAGGATTTAAGGTGCGGATCATCATGAATTCGCAAATAAAGGGAAAACCACACTATTGACCGTGACGGCGAAAATTTCAATGTTCGTCGCGTACTGTCAGCCGTTTGTCAGGCTTGCGCTTACGGTTCAGTCATTTACCCATCTCGCTTTCGCTTATATACTCGTGCTTCTGCTATCAGCAACCAGACGGATTACATGTACCAACCTGTCGCACTATTCATTGGCCTGCGTTATATGCGCGGGCGGGCAGCGGACCGCTTCGGTCGCTTTGTTTCCTGGCTGTCTACTATCGGCATTACGCTAGGCGTAATGGCGTTGGTCACCGTCCTTTCGGTGATGAACGGCTTTGAGCGCGAGCTGCAAAACAACATCCTGGGGCTGATGCCGCAGGCCATTCTGAGCGCTGAGCAAGGCTCCCTGAACCCGCAAAAATTTCCTGAAGCGAACGTCAAACTCCAGGGCGTGACCCGCGTGGCACCGCTCACCACCGGTGACGTGGTGCTGCAAAGTGCGCGCAGCGTCTCGGTTGGCGTGATGCTGGGTATCGACCCGGCGCAAAAAGATCCGCTGACCCCATATCTGGTCAACGTCAAACAGACCGATCTACAGGCCGGTAAATACAACGTCATTTTGGGCGAACAGCTTGCCGGACAGTTGGGCGTTAACCGCGGCGACCAGATCCGCGTAATGGTACCGTCGGCCAGTCAGTTTACGCCGATGGGGCGTCTGCCGAGCCAGCGTCTGTTCACCGTTATCGGCACTTTCGCCGCCAGCAGTGAAGTGGATGGCTATCAGATGCTGGTCAATATCCAGGATGCGTCGCGGCTGATGCTGTACCCGCTGGGTAACATCACCGGCTGGCGTCTGTGGCTGGATAAACCGCTGCAGGTTGACACGCTAAGTCAGCAAACCCTGCCGGAAGGTACGAAATGGCAGGATTGGCGCGAGCGTAAAGGCGAGCTGTTCCAGGCCGTGCGTATGGAAAAAAACATGATGGGGCTGCTGCTGAGCCTGATTGTGGCCGTAGCGGCGTTTAATATCATCACCTCGCTGGGGCTGATGGTGATGGAGAAGCAGGGCGAAGTGGCGATTCTGCAAACGCAGGGGCTAACGCCTCGGCAGATCATGGCCGTGTTTATGGTGCAAGGCGCCAGCGCCGGGATTATTGGCGCTCTGTTGGGCGCGGTGCTCGGCGTGCTGCTGGCCAGCCAGCTCAACAATTTAATGCCGATTATCGGCGCGTTCCTCGACGGTGCGGCGCTGCCGGTTGCCATCGAGCCGCTGCAGGTTATCGTGATTGCGCTGGTGGCGATGGCCCTGGCGCTGCTGTCAACGCTGTATCCTTCCTGGCGCGCTGCCGCCACTCAACCCGCTGAGGCTTTACGTTATGAATAAGATCCTGTTGCAATGCGACAACCTGTGCAAACGCTATCAGGAAGGCACCGTGCAGACCGATGTTCTGCACAATGTCAGCTTCAGCATTGCCGAAGGGGAGATGATGGCTATCGTCGGTACCTCCGGCTCGGGGAAAAGTACCCTGTTACATCTGCTGGGCGGTCTGGATACGCCAACCTCCGGCGACGTGATTTTCAGCGGCCAGCCGATGAGCTCGCTTTCTTCGGCGGCGAAAGCGGAGCTGCGCAATCAGAAGCTCGGTTTTATCTATCAGTTCCACCATCTGCTGCCGGACTTCACCGCGTTGGAAAACGTGGCGATGCCGCTGCTAATTGGCAAAAAGAAACCGGCCGAAATCAACAGCCGTGCGCTGGAGATGCTGAAAGCGGTGGGGCTCGATCATCGCGCCAGCCATCGTCCTTCGGAACTGTCCGGCGGCGAACGCCAGCGCGTTGCCATTGCCCGTGCGCTGGTGAATAACCCGCGTCTGGTGCTGGCGGATGAACCGACCGGTAACCTCGATGCCAAAAACGCCGACAGTATCTTCAAACTGCTTGGGGAGCTGAATCAATCTCAGGGTACGGCATTTTTAGTGGTCACTCATGACCTGCAGCTCGCTAAACGAATGGGCCGCCAGCTGGAGATGCGTGACGGTCGCTTAAGCGATCAACTAACCCTGATGGGAGCACAGTAATGGCGTCCTCGCTCTCGTTATTGATCGGCCTGCGCTTTAGCCGCGGGCGTCGACGCGGCGGTATGGTCTCGCTGATTTCCGTGATCTCCACGGTCGGCATTGCGCTGGGCGTGGCGGTGCTGATTGTGGGTCTGAGCGCCATGAACGGGTTCGAGCGTGAGCTGAACAACCGTATTCTGGCGGTCGTGCCGCATGGCGAAATTGAAGCGGTTAACCAGCCATGGACCAACTGGCGTACAGTTCTGCCAAAAGTAGAGGCGGTGAAAGGCATTGAGGCCGCGGCGCCGTACATTAACTTTACCGGTCTGGTGGAGAGCGGCAGTAATCTGCGCGCCATCCAGGTGAAAGGCGTTGATCCGCAGCAGGAGAGCAAGCTAAGCGCGCTGCCGAGCTTTGTCCAGGGCGATGCCTGGGCTAACTTCAAAGCCGGTGAGCAGCAAATTATCCTCGGCAAAGGGGTCGCTGATGCGCTGAAAGTGAAGGCAGGTGACTGGGTCTCGATCATGATCCCAAATGCCAACCCGGAACATAAGCTATTGCAGCCAAAACGCGTGCGCCTGCACGTCACCGGGATCCTGCAGTTGAGCGGCCAGCTCGATCACAGCTTTGCCATGATCCCGATGCCGGATGCTCAGCAGTATCTGGATATGGGTGAGAGCATCACCGGTATCGCTATCAAAGTTCAGGACGTCTTTAACGCTAACAAGCTGGTGCGCGATGCGGGTCTTGTGACCAATAGCTACGTGACAATCCAGAGCTGGATTGGCACCTACGGCTATATGTACCGCGACATCCAGATGATCCGCGCGATTATGTATCTGGCGATGGTGCTGGTTATCGGCGTGGCCTGCTTTAACATCGTGTCGACGCTGGTGATGGCGGTTAAAGACAAAAGTAGCGATATTGCGGTACTGCGCACATTGGGCGCAAAAGACGGGCTGATCCGAGCAATTTTCGTATGGTATGGTTTGTTAGCTGGCCTGCTGGGCAGCCTATGCGGGGTGGTGATCGGGGTGCTTGGCTCCCTGTATCTGACCGGCATTATTAACGTGATTGAAAAACTTATTGGTCACCAGTTCTTGTCTGGCGACATTTATTTTATCGACTTCCTGCCGTCTGAACTGCACTGGCTGGATGTCGTTTATGTGCTGGTCACGGCACTGTTGCTGAGTCTGCTGGCGAGCTGGTATCCGGCTCGTCGCGCCAGCCGTATTGACCCTGCGAGAGTGCTGAGTGGCCAGTAATTTGACGTCCTGACCGTGCGGCTTTGCTGCTGCGCGCGTCAGTAAGAGGAATTGACAATGATGCATTATGGATTTGACATTGGCGGCAGCAAAATCGCGCTGGGCGTATTTGATTCATTGCGCCAGCTTCAGTGGGAAAAACGGATCCCGACGCCGAAAGAGGGCTATGACCGCTTCCTGGAGGCCGTTATCGGACTGGTTGTTGAGGCGGATGAACGCTTTAATTGTCGGGGCACCGTCGGGATTGGTATTCCCGGTATGCCGGAAACCGAAGGTGGCCTGCTGTACGCCGCCAACGTGCCGGCGGCCAGCGGCAAACCGCTGCGCGCTGATTTGAGCCGTCTGCTGGAGCGCGATGTGCGTCTGGACAATGACGCTAACTGCTTTGCCATCTCAGAAGCCTGGGATGAAGAATTTACCCAGTATCCTCTGGTGATGGGACTGATTCTGGGGACCGGCGTCGGCGGCGGGATTGTGCAAAACGGCAAATCGATTACCGGTCACAGCTATATTACCGGCGAGTTCGGCCATATCCGTCTGCCGGTGGATGCCCTTGAGGTGGTCGGCCGTGATTTTCCGCTGACCCGCTGTGGCTGCGGCCAGCTTGGCTGTATTGAAAACTATTTATCCGGTCGTGGTTTTGCCTGGCTGTATAACCATTTTTACCAGCAGTCACTGACCTCACCGGAAATTGTTGCCCTGTGGGAGCAAGGAGACTCTAACGCCCGCGAGCACGTTGAGCGTTACCTGGATCTGCTGGCCGTGTGTCTTGGCAACATCCTGACCATCGTTGATCCGGATTTACTGGTTCTTGGCGGTGGGTTATCCAATTTTTCAGCGATCGCCGATGGACTTGCGCACCGCTTACCGCGCCATTTATTACCTGTAGCCCGCCCGCCGCGAATCGAACGCGCGCGCCACGGCGATGCAGGGGGAATGCGCGGCGCTGCGTTCCTTCATCTTACAAACTAACGTGGAGTAGATATGCAGTCGCGCCGCTTACATCGATTGAGCCGTTTTCGTCGGAATAAACGTCAGCTGCGCCAGCGTCTGCGCCAGCGAACCTTTTTCACGGACAGGGCTATGTCAGAGCAAATGGATAAACCAAGAGTGCTTGTGTTAACAGGCGCCGGGATTTCAGCGGAGTCAGGGATCCGCACCTTCCGCGCAGCGGATGGGTTATGGGAAGAGCATAAGGTTGAGGATGTGGCGACGCCGGAAGGCTATGCGCGCGATCCTGCGCTGGTGCAAAATTTCTATAATGAACGTCGCCGTCAGCTACAGCAGCCGGAGATTGCGCCGAATGCGGCCCATCTGGCGCTGGCGCGTCTGGAAGAGGCACTGGGCGATCGCTTTATGCTGGTGACGCAGAATATCGACAATCTGCATGAACGTGCGGGCAATCGCGACGTGCTTCACATGCACGGCGAGCTGCTGAAGGTTCGCTGTACGCAGAGTGGCCAGGTCTTCGACTGGCCGGGTGACATGTCGGTGGATGAACGCTGCCATTGCTGTCAGTTCCCGGCGCCGCTGCGCCCGCATATCGTCTGGTTTGGTGAAATGCCGTTTGAGATGGATCACATCTATCTGGCGCTGTCGATGGCGGATATTTTCATTGCGATAGGCACCTCCGGCCACGTTTATCCGGCGGCAGGTTTTGTCCATGAAGCGAAGCTACACGGCGCGCATACCGTGGAACTCAATCTCGAACCGAGCCAGGTGGGCAGCGAGTTTGAAGAAAAGCATTACGGTTTGGCAAGCGAAGTGGTGCCTGCATATGTTGAGAAGCTGCTCAAAGAGCTGTGAGTTAGCGCGTTAGCGTTTAAAAAGCGGGGCCTTTGCTCCGCTTTTTTTATGCCAGTTAACTCGAGGCGAAGAAGAGCTCACGCTGGGCTTTCCAGCCGGTTGCGCTCCTTATTCATCTCTTGCCCTATAACCAGAACGGCGCAAGGAGCGCGCAGGGGGCGGACAATTGCCTCCGCCCCCTGCACCCCTGCACCCCTGCACCCCTGCACCCCCGCGCTCTGGCGGCAGAATCGCCGCTTCGCGGTTCCCTCAGCTTATGCCTTGCGGCTTTCGGGTCGGGCGCGAGGCAACATCCCTGTAAAGCCGCGCCCTCAGCCCACATCCCTGTGGGCTGCCCCGGCCTCCAGGCAACGCCTCGGTGATTCAGACGCCACCTATGCCGCTTCCGTTTTTTAGCTAAAAATAAACGTCAGTGTCGCTGGAACCGATGAGTCCCCGCTTGAAATCGGTGAGCCGGAGATTGGAAGACAAGGTCAGGCCACCAGGGATGGCGGACTGAGGCGAACCGAGACAGGACAAAATTGCCGGGAGCAATGTTGAACAACGCTTGCGTTGGCCCGAAGGGCGAGTCCCAGGGATGGGACGAGTAGCGTCGAGTTTCGCCGTGCCGCAGGCTGGAGTTCGCAGGCGAACGCAGTGCGAAGCACCGATTTCGCTGCGGGGCCGCGGGGATTGCAAAGGGGAGCGCGGTGCTCCCCTTTGCCCGTTCACTGATACTGAAGCTTCATGTTCTAGCAAACATAAAGTGAACGGAATTTATTGCCCAACTAACAGGTATAGAGCCAACGCCTCACATTTGAAGGCTTAACGCCCAGCTTTCAATTTCTGGTAATACTCTTCATACAGCGTGCTGGTGCTGCCAACATCATTCTGCCATTCGCCTTTTTTCACCGTTTCTGCATCCGGATAGAGCGATTTATCGTTGGCCACTTCCGGGCTTAGCAGTTTACGGGCGGCCAGGTTTGGCGTCGGATAGCCGACGGTTTCTGCCACCTGCTTGGCCACATCCGGACGCAGCAGGAAGTTAATCAGCTTCAGCGCACCTTCTTTGTTTTTGGCGTTAGACGGAATGGACAGGCTGTCCATCCAGAAGATACCGCCTTCTTTTGGCCAGATCACTTCCAGCGGCGTTCCAGCCTGACGGGCGACATAGGCCGATCCGTTCCACACCATTCCGAGATTCACTTCACCTTCCATATACGGGTTGGCCGGGTTATCGGAGTTAAACGCCGCCACGTTTGGCATCAGCTTTTTCAGTTCGTTGTAGGCCGCTTCAATCTCTTTCGGATTGGTGGTGTTACCGGAGTAGCCAAGCTTGCGCAGGGCAATCTGGAACACTTCGCGCGCATCGTCGGTTAACAGCAGGCTGCTTTTGTACTCAGGTTTCCACAGGTCGGCCCAACTGGTGACGGTTTTCGGGTCAATCTCGTCGCTGTTCACGCCAATTGCCGTGGCGCCCCAGATATACGGGATCGAGTAATCATTGTTGGGATCGAACGGTTTATTGAGCATCTCGGGATCGAGGTTTTTAAAATTGCTCAACTGGGTTTTATCGATCTTCTGAATCATGCCTTCTTTGCGCATCTTGTCGACAAAGTAGGTCGACGGCACGACCAAATCGTAGGCGCCGTCTTTGTAAGTTTTGAGCTTGGCGTACATGGTTTCGTTCGACTCGTAGGTCGAATAGATAACCTTAATACCGGTCTCTTTGGTGAACTGTTCCAGCAGTCCCGGCGGCACGTACTCCGTCCAGTTGTAGAAGTAGAGCGTTTTGCTATCGTCCGCGTGGGCTGCACCCATACCGAGTGCTAAAGCACCTGCCGCGAGCAGGTGGCGTGACCATTTCATCATTTAACGTCCCCTGAGTTGTGCCTGACCTGCAGGCTTTTAGTTTTATCACGTGCAATAAGCTGACTGGCAATCACCATGACCAGTGACAGTACTAGCAAAATGGTGGCCAGCGCGTTCACTTCCGGCGAGACGCCGACTTTGACCATGGAGTAAATCTTGAGCGGTAGGATCTCATAGCTTGGCCCGGTCACAAAGGATGACACTACGACATCATCCATCGACAGGGTAAAGCTCAATAACCAGCCTGCGGCAACGGCGGGCATTGCCAGCGGCAGAATAATTTTACGTAGGATTGTGACTTCGCTGGCGCCGAGATCTTTTGCCGCTTCCAGCATTCGAACGTCAAAACCCTTCAGCCGAGAGTAGACGGTAACCACCACAAACGGCAGGCAGAAGGTGATGTGTGAAAACAGCAGCGACCAGAAGCCAAGCTGAATGCCCAAGAGCATAAACAGCACCAGCAGGGAGATGGCCATGACGATGTCCGGTGACATCATCACCACAAACAGCATGCCGCTGACGAACGGTTTGCCGCGAAAACGGTAGCGATAGAGCGCCACGGCGGTTAACGAACCAATCAGCGTCGCGGCGGTGGCGGAGAAAATCGCCATCGTCAGCGAGTGCTGGGCGGCCTGCAGCAGGCTGTCGTTATTCATCAGCAGGCTGTACCACTTGGTGGTGAAGCCTTGCCAGTTGATCCCAAAGCGCGAACTGTTAAACGAGTTGACGATCAGGATGATAATCGGGATGTAGAGATAGGCGTAAATGGCGGACATAAAACCGCCGCGCAGCAGTTTACCGATCATTCCAGCTCCACCTTCTTATTGAGCAAGCGCGAGGCGCGCCAGTACACCAGCATCAGCAGGCCCATCACCACCGTCAGCGTAATGCTGGTGGCTGCGCCAAACGGCCAGTCGCGGATATTGAGGAACTGACTCTTAATCACGTTGCCGATAAGTAAATTTTTGGCGCCACCCATGAGATCTGACACGTAGAACAGCCCCATCGCCGGCA
Source organism: Kluyvera cryocrescens NBRC 102467 (assembly GCF_001571285.1). GTDB lineage: Bacteria > Pseudomonadota > Gammaproteobacteria > Enterobacterales > Enterobacteriaceae > Kluyvera > Kluyvera cryocrescens. The sequence goes on from NZ_BCTM01000006.1 coordinate 96,109, forward strand.
GCATCACCAGCAGGCAACCGGCGATAATCCCCGGCATGGTCAGCGGAATAATGATGCGAATAAAGGTCTGAAACTTGTTCGCCCCCAGATCCTTGGCCGCTTCCAGCAGCGGTTTATCGAGTTTTTCTATGCTCGAGTACAGCGGCATGACCATAAACGGCAGCAGGATATACACCAGCCCGATAATCACCGCCGCCGGGGTGAACATGATGCGGATGGGGGTCTCAATCACGCCTAGCCACAGCAGGAATTCGTTGAGATAGCCTTTGGTGCTGAGGAAAATTTTGAGCCCGTAGATGCGAATAAGCGAGTTGGTCCAGAACGGAACAATCAGTAAAAACAGCAGCAGCGGGCGCACCTTTTGCGGCAGGCGCGCGAGAAACCAGGCAAACGGATAACCCAGAATCAGACACGCCAGCGTGGCGATTATCGCCATATTCAACGAGTGCAGCAGCACCTCGGCGTACAGCGGATCGAGCAGCCGGGCGTAGTTGTCCAGAGTGAAGACCATCTGGACGAAATTGGCATCATCGCGCGTCAGGAAGCTGGTGGCGATGATCATCAGGTTGGGCAGGAACACAAACAGCACAAGCCAACCGACGATGGTGGCAATCACCACATTCTGGAACTTACTTGTGCTCTTCATCAGCCAGTACAACCTCCCAGCTCTCTACCCAATTAATCGCCATCTTCTGGTCCAGCGAGTGGTCAAAGTCAGGATCGTCTTCGTTGAAGAATTCGCTGACGATAACCATTTTGCCGTTTTCCAGTTCAACCACCGATTCCAGCGTCATGCCTTTGTAGTTGCGCTCGCGAACGTAGCCAATCAACCCTTCGACCTCGATACCGTCGTGGATCTCATCGACGCGCAGATCTTCCGGGCGCAGCAGAACGTTTAGCTTCTGCCCTGGCGTCACCGGGAAGTTAACGTCGATATTGCATTCCCGGCCTTCTACGTGGGCGCGAACGCGGCGTTCGTCCAGGCGTTCAATCACCGTGGCGTTAAAGATATTGATCTCGCCAATGAAGCTGGCGACAAACAGGTTTTTCGGCTCTTCGTAGATTTCACGCGGCGTCCCGTCCTGTTCGATTTTGCCGTCGCGCATCACCACGATACGGTCGGACATGGTCAGCGCTTCTTCCTGATCGTGGGTGACGAAGACGAAGGTAATCCCCAGCTTACGCTGCAACGCTTTCAGTTCGTTTTGCATCTGCTTGCGCAGCTTATAGTCGAGCGCGGAGAGGGATTCGTCTAATAGCAGCAGGCTGGGTTTATTGACTACCGCACGGGCAATGGCAACGCGCTGCTGTTGACCACCGGAAAGCTGGTTGGGTTTACGCTGGGCGAATTCTTCTAATTGCACCATGCGCAGGGCGTCGTTCACGCGCGGAGTAATTTCTGCGGCCGGGGTTTTTTGCATGCGCAGACCGAAGGCGACGTTGTCAAACACGGTCATATGGGGGAAAAGCGCGTAGCTCTGAAACACGGTATTGACGTGGCGGTCCTCGGCGGGAACCTGGGTGATATCCTGGTTTTCCAGATGGATTTGCCCAGCGTCAACGCTTTCTAGCCCGGCAATAAGGCGCAGGACGGTGGTTTTACCGCAGCCGGAGGGGCCAAGCAGCGTGAGAAATTCACCGTTATTAATCGTCAAATCAAGATCGGAGATGACCGTCTTACCATCGAAGTCCTTGCGAATCCCCACCAGTTCAACCAGCGGCGATAGCGAACGCGATTTTGTATTCAATTTATTGCTCTGTCCCATGTAAACGCGCCCAATGAAGCTCATCGACGCGGGGTTTGTGGTTATCCACCTTTAGACGTTTAGAGGTCTGAAATGTATTAATAAGGGCTGGCATTCTACGGCAAACCATAGCCATTCGCCAATCCTTGTCTAAGCTACGTGTATGTATATCGGGCTATTAGATACCGTTTGGCGAAAAAAAGTCACCTTTGCCGGGTTAAAAGTGACCTGACGCAATATTTGTCTTTTGTTGCTTATTGATAATGTTGTCACAAAAAGAGAGGGTGGCTACATGGATAAATTGCTTGAACGTTTTTTGCAGTACGTTTCTCTGGACACGCAATCGAAACCTGGCGTGCGTCAGGTACCGAGTACAGAAGGGCAGTGGAAGCTGTTGCACCTGCTGAAAGAGCAATTGGAAACGATGGGGCTCATCAACGTTACCCTGAGTGAGAAGGGGACGGTGATGGCCACGCTGCCAGCCAATGTGAACGGCGATGTCCCGGCGATTGGTTTTATTTCCCATGTTGATACCGCACCGGATTTCAGCGGTAAAAACGTCAACCCACAAATTGTTGAAAACTACCGTGGCGGTGATATTGCGCTGGGCATCGGTGATGAAGTGCTGTCGCCGGTCATGTTCCCGGTACTGCATCAGTTGCTCGGCCAGACGCTTATCACGACCGATGGCAAAACGCTGCTCGGCGCCGATGACAAAGCCGGTATCGCCGAGATTATGACCGCGCTGGCGGTACTGAAGGAAAAAAACATTCCGCACGGCGATATCCGCGTGGCCTTCACGCCGGATGAAGAAGTCGGCAAGGGCGCGAAGCATTTTGATGTCGCCGCGTTTAACGCCCAGTGGGCTTATACCGTCGATGGTGGCGGCGTCGGTGAGCTGGAGTTTGAGAACTTCAACGCCGCCTCTGTGACCATCAAGATCGTGGGTAACAACGTACATCCAGGCACGGCGAAAGGGGTGATGGTGAATGCCCTGTCGCTGGCGGCGCGCATTCATGCCGAAGTTCCCGCCGACGAGAGCCCGGAAAAAACCGAAGGCTATGAAGGTTTCTATCATCTGACCAGCATCAAAGGGTCGGTGGATCGCGCAGAGATGCACTACATCGTGCGTGATTTCGACCGTAAGCAGTTTGAAGCCCGCAAGCGCAAGATGATGGAGATCGCCAAGAAAGTCGGAAAAGGACTGCATCCGGATTGCTATATTGAGCTGATTATTGAAGACAGCTACTACAATATGCGCGAAAAGGTGGCCGATCATCCTTATATTCTGGATATCGCCCAGCAGGCAATGCGCGATTGCGGTATCGAGCCCGACATGAAGCCGATTCGCGGCGGCACCGACGGCGCGCAGCTTTCATTTATGGGGCTCCCGTGCCCGAACATTTTCACCGGCGGCTATAACTACCACGGCAAGCACGAGTTTGTAACCCTGGAAGGGATGGAGAAAGCGGTGCAGGTGATTGTGCGTATTGCCGAATTGACCGCCAAACGCGGGGCGTGAAAACATCCCCGGGGAAACCCGGGGATGAATAAGCTTACTCAGCGAAGAACCAGTACCCGCTGTTGACCAGCGCGGCCAGCATGGCGAGGAAGGAGGGGTCGTCCAGCGCTTCACCGAAATGTTGGCTCTCCAGCATAATACTGCCCGCCATGGCATCCAGCGCATGACGATGCGGGGAGTCCACTTTTTCACCGTTAACGAAGAAATCGTCGCCAATGCGGATCACCCGCAGGCCGCCCAGGCGTTGCAGCATATCGCCTTGCTGCAGGGCGTCATAGATCTCATCGGGCTGATACGGCGGCTCAGGCGGCGCAATATCCAGCTCATGACGAGACTGGCTGATGAACTCCCCCAGCCACTGCTGGAAATGCTCAGGCTGATTGATCAGATCCAGCATCATGCCGCGCAGACGATCGACCTCTTGTGGCAGGAGATCCGCCGGGTGATCGCGTGACGGAACGTCCGGGTCGCTGTAGTGCACATTGCCCAGGTCGCGTTGTAAAACGTAGTCGGCAAAGCCGCTGATTAATTCCCGGCTGTTTGGTGTACGGAAGCCGACGGAATAGTTGAGCGAGTTCTCCAGCGCATAGCCTTCGTGTGGGAATCCCGGTGGGATGTAAAGGATATCGCCGGGCTCCATCTCTTCGTCAATGATGGCTTCAAACGGCGCAACCTGCAGCAGATCCGGATGCGGACAGTGCTGCTTGAGCGCGGTTTTTTCACCCACGCGCCAGCGGCGACGGCCGGTCCCCTGAATAATAAACACATCGTATTGGTCAAGATGCGGGCCTACGCCACCGCCCGGCACCGAGAAGGAGATCATCAGATCGTCAAGACGCCAGTCGGGTAGGCTGCGGAACGGGCGCATCAGCGCGCTGGAAGGCTCATGCCAGTGGTCAACGGCCTGAACCAGCAGTGACCAGTTGCTTTCACCCAGATGGTCATAGCTTTCAAATGGCCCATGTTTCACCTGCCATTCGCCGTCGAGGTGGCTGACCAGCCGACTATCGACTTCGTTTTCCATCGCCAGACCCGCCAGTTCATCCGGTGAAATCGGGTCAATAAAGTTGGCGAAGCCGCGTTTGAGCACGACCGGGCGTTTTTGCCAGTAGCGCGCCATAAAATCGGGCCAGTTTAGCGTTAAGTGGTATTCCATATTGATATTTCCGCAGCAGATGTATGTCCGGATTATACATCGTATTCACAAAACTACCCTGCTACGGAAACATTATTTACCCTTCGTGACTCTCGAGATCCTGATGGCCAAAGATCACTTCCATTTTTGCCCCGCCGAGCAGGCTGTCGCGGGTGATGATTTGCCCGTCATACTGTTCAACGATTTCCCGCGCAACGGCGAGCCCGACGCCTTGTCCTGGGCGAAGGGTGTCGGCGCGCTGGCCGCGGTCGAAGACGATATCGCGTTTACTTTGCGGAATGCCCGGGCCGTCATCTTCGACAATAATATGCAGATAATCGTCGGTCAGGCGTGCGGAGACTTCGACAAACTCAAGGCAATATTTGCAGGCGTTATCCAGCAGGTTGCCCATCACTTCCATAAAGTCATTTTTCTCGCCGGCGAAGGTCATCTCCGGTGAAATATCCAGCGTGATATTGACGCCCTTACGCTGATAGACCTTATTCAGCGCCGAGATCAGGCTGTCCAACAGCGGTGCTACCGGATGCAGCTCGCGGCTCAACAAGGTGCTGTCGGTGCGCATGCTGGCGCGATGGAGATAGTAGCCAATCTGCTGTGAGATGCGGCTAATTTGCTCCAGCATCACCGGTTCAGCTTCGCTGACGGTCATCTTTTCGCTACGCAGGGAACGTAGCGAACTTTGCAGCACCGCCAGCGGCGTTTTCAGGCTGTGGGTCAGGTCGGTGAGGGTGGTGCGGTATTTGTCGTATCGTTCGCGTTCGCTCTTTAACAGCCGGTTTAAATTGCGCACCAGACTGGTCAACTCGCGGGTGGTATCGGGGTTGAGATGCTCGCGGTGATGTTCTTCCAGCTCGCGTATCTCCCGTGATAATGCGGCAATTGGACGCAGGCTCCAGTGTGCGGCAATCCACAGTAGCGGGATAACCAGCAGCAGATTCGCGGCCAGAACGTAAGAGAACCAGCTCCAGACCATATAAGAGCGCTTAAGCTCGATGGGGATGGTGTCGATCACCACGATCACCACCGCCGGCATCAGGCTGGTCGCCGGATAGCTATTAACCGCCACCGAGTGGGTCATCTCAGCATCATCGTCCTGCTGATGAATTTCGGTGAGCTCTTTTTGCATCTCATGATCGTTGCGCAGCAATGAGCTGGTGGAGCTGACGTCGGCCTCAATTTCATAAAAACCGTTACCCTTCAGCCACTCCGGTCGAATCCGATTCACCAGCCACGGAAGGTCTTTTTGTTGCCACAGCAGCTTACCCTGATCGTCATAGATCAACGCCACCGTAGGGCTTTGCATATTGAGGTTATCGGGCAGATCAACGCTCATCACGTTGTTGTCCCATTTGGCCAGGGTATAGAACAAATTGCTCTCGCCGCGCAGCAGGCGGAAGGTGGTTTTGTCGAAGCTCACGCTATAGCCGACCAGCGCGACCATACCATAGGACAACGACAGCACGATAACCACCGCGGCCGTTGCCAACAGGAAACGCATGCGCAGCGACAGCGGCAGAATATGCCGGCGGATATTTTTCATTCGCGCAGTTCGAAGAGATAGCCCTGGCCGCGTACGGTAATAATCACATCATGCGGATACTGGCTCTGAATTTTTTTACGCAAACGGCCCATGAGCACGTCAATGGTGTGGCTCTCGCGCAATTCGGCATCGGGATAGAGCTGAAGCATTAAGGCATCTTTGCTCACCACTTTGCCGTTGTTACGGATCAGCGTTTCCATAATGGTGTATTCGAAAGCGGTGAGCTTAATCACCTCTTCATTAATAGAGAGTTCGCGGCGCGACAAATCGACCTGGAACGGCGGCAGGGAGATGACCTGCGAGGCGTGACCGCTGTTACGACGCATCAGCGCCTGCATGCGGGCGGAAACCTCTTCAATATGGAAGGGTTTGGTGACGTAGTCGTCGGCACCGGCGCTGAGCACTTCCACTTTGTCCTGCCAGCTTTCGCGGGCCGTCAGGACCAGAATCGGCAGGGAAATATCGTGGCTGCGCCAGCGGCGAATCAACGACAGGCCGTCTTCATCGGGCAGGCCTAAATCAACAATGGCGATATCGGGAATATGTTCACCCAGATAGTAATCGGCTTCCTTTGCATCTTCTGCGGCATCTACCTGGTGGCCCATTTCCTGCAGCTGCACTTTCAGGTGATGACGTAACAGAGCGTTGTCCTCTACGACGAGTACGCGCATGCTGTTTCTCCATTAAAATAATGACATGAATATATTAACGCCGATTATGGCTTTGTGGAGATAAACATTAACTAAATTGATTGGAAAGTCCCCTCCTTCAGGAAGAAGGAGGGGAGAGGCAGCTTATTTCAGCTCGTCGACCATGGCGATCGCGCGGCCGATGTAGTTAGCCGGAGTCATCTCTTTGAGGCGAGTTTTCTCTTCTTCCGGCAGCGCCAGACCGTCGATAAACTGTTTCATGCCTTCGGCATCGACGCGTTTACCGCGGGTCAGTTCTTTGAGTTTCTCGTACGGCTTCTCAATACCGTAGCGACGCATTACGGTCTGAATCGGCTCGGCCAGCACTTCCCAGTTATGATCCAGCTCGTCTAACAGACGGTCACGGTTCACTTCCAGTTTGCTCACGCCTTTCAGGGTAGACTGATAAGCGATCAGCGCATAGCCGATACCCACACCCAGGTTACGCAGAACGGTGGAGTCGGTCAGGTCACGCTGCCAGCGGGAAACCGGCAGTTTGCTGGCCAGGTGCTGCAGCACCGCGTTGGACAGGCCCAGGTTGCCTTCGGAGTTTTCGAAGTCGATCGGGTTAACCTTGTGCGGCATGGTGGAAGAGCCGATTTCGCCGGCGATGGTTTTTTGCTTAAAGTGGTTCAGCGCAACGTAACCCCAGATATCTCGATCGAAGTCGATCAGGATGGTGTTGAAACGCGCGATGCAGTCAAACAGCTCCGCAATATAGTCGTGCGGCTCGATCTGCGTGGTGTACGGGTTCCACTGAATGCCTAAAGAGGTCACGAACTCTTCGCTGAACTGGTGCCAGTCAACGTCCGGGTAGGCCGCGATGTGGGCATTGTAGTTGCCAACCGCGCCATTAATTTTACCCAGAATTTCTACCTGACCCAGTTGACGGAACTGGCGCTCCATACGGTAGGCGACGTTCGCCATCTCTTTACCGATGGTTGACGGCGTCGCCGGCTGACCGTGGGTACGGGAGAGCAGCGGGATGTCACGATACTGGACGGCGAGGTCTTTGATCGCATCAATCACTTTACGCCAGTACGGCAACACCACCTCTTCACGGGCCGCTTTCAGCATCAGCGCGTGGGACAGGTTGTTGATGTCCTCGGAGGTGCAGGCAAAGTGGATAAATTCAGACACGGCGTGCAGCTCTGGCACGGACGCGACTTTTTCTTTCAGGAAATATTCGACTGCCTTCACGTCATGGTTGGTGGTGCGCTCGATAGTTTTAATGCGCGCCGCGTCTTCTTCATTGAAGTTCGCCACGATGCTATCAAGGTAACCGTTTGCGTCGGCAGCAAAAGCAGGAACTTCCTTGACGGCTGCGTGTGCGGCCAGCTTCTGCAGCCAGCGTACTTCGACTTGTACACGGAATTTCAGCAAACCATATTCGCTGAAAATCCCGCGCAGCGCGCTGACTTTATCGCCGTAGCGTCCATCGACAGGGGAAACGGCGGTCAGTGAGGATAATTCCATAGATCACAACTCCGGGGTTAAATGAGCAAGAATTTGTTTTGCCTGAGTGGTCAGGCGATTACGAGAAAACATCAGCTGGAGACGTCCGCCGCCAACCTGGTGCCACAGCACCGCGGCGCGGATACCCGCTAATAAAGAGGCGCGTACTTTCGCCTGAACCTGCGGGCTTTGCAGCACGGCAGGGGAGCCGGTCACCTGAATGCGGGGACCCAGCGGGCTAATCACATCGACATAAATACCGGCCATCGCGCTAAGCAGCGTTTCTGACTGCAGGTCGAAATGGTCAAGCTGACGTTGTAAACCATTAATACGATTACCGAGCGTATCCATCGCCCCTTTCGCGGCAGCAAGCTTACGTTCCAGTACCATCAGGCTTAGAGTGTAGCGGGTGAGTTCCGCGTTCAAACCCTGGCGGCTGCTGGCGTTCAGCACGCCGAGTAAGGTTTCAAGGCCAAGGCGAAGATTGGCTTCACTGCCACCGAAAACGCCCAGCGCGGAGTCCGGGTTGAGATCGATAACGCTGTTAAGCGAAACGTGTAGCGCGTCGCCGTCACAGTGGCCCTGATGGGCCAGTTGCTGCACCAGACGGGCCGACTGGCAAATGCCCGCCAGCGCCAGGGTGATGTCATAATAATTCTTCGCCACGCTCACTCCTTGTTGGCGCCCGTCAGACGGCGTACCGCCAGACAGGCTACGTTAAACCTTCGCGATGGCGAAAGTCACGTTGCTAATTATGGTTACTCTACCGGCAGCGGCAGGCGCTGCTCAATGATGCCGCCGCCCAGGCAAATTTCACCGTTGTAGAACACGGCGGACTGACCCGGGGTGACGGCGGCAACAGGTTCATCAAAATGAACCTCAATACGTTCTGCATCCAGCGCGGTGACCGTGCATGGAATATCAGTTTGACGATAGCGGGTTTTCACGGTGCAGCGGAAAGTTCCGGTAACCGGGACGCGGTCAACCCAGTGAAGCTGTTGGGCGATAAGCCCAACCGACATCAGGCGCGGGTGATCGTGACCCTGAGCAACAACGAGGATGTTGTTCTCAACGTCTTTATCCACCACGTACCATGGATCTTCGCTGCCTTCTTTTGTTCCGCCGATCCCCAGACCTTTACGCTGGCCAAGGGTGTGATACATCAGACCCTGGTGGGTGCCAATCTCTTCACCCTCAACGGTGACAATTTTACCCGGCTGTGCGGGCAGGTAGCGGCCGAGGAACTCGCGGAATTTACGCTCGCCGATAAAACAGATACCGGTGGAGTCTTTTTTCTTCGCGGTGATGAGATCCAGCTCTTCGGCGATTTTACGCACCTGCGGCTTTTCCAGCTCGCCGACCGGGAACAGGCTTTGTGCGACCTGATCGTGGCCTAAGGTATAAAGGAAGTAGCTCTGATCTTTATTGCCGTCGAGGCCACGCAGCAGTTGGCTTTTACCGTCGACATCGGCACGGCGCACATAGTGACCGGTCGCGATATAGTCAGCGCCCAAATCTTCAGCGGCAAACTCGAGGAAGGCTTTAAATTTGATCTCTTTGTTGCACAGGATATCTGGGTTTGGCGTGCGGCCCGCTTTGTACTCTTCGAGGAACAGTTCGAAAACGTTATCCCAGTATTCGGCAGCAAAGTTTACCGTGTGCAGCTCAATGCCGAGCTTGTCACACACCGCCTGCGCGTCGGCAAGATCCGCCGCAGCCGTACAGTATTCCTCGCCGTCGTCTTCCTCCCAGTTCTTCATGAACAGGCCCTCCACCTTATAGCCCTGTTGCAGTAACAGGTAGGCGGAAACGGAGGAATCTACACCGCCGGACATGCCGACGATCACTTTTTTCTGGCTTTCTGACATTGGAATACTCACGACATTGGACTTCAAGGCGGCATATTCTATCACGCAGCCTTTTACTTGACACCCTCTGTAAACGGCCAGTTAAATTCGCCAAGCAGCGACAGCGGATAGCGGGCTTCCTCGTGATAGCAACGAATGCTCTCGGCAACCAGCGCGGAGCGTAGGTTTTTCGCCTGCAAAATCTCATCCGCGCTCACCCACAGGCAGCGGTCGATATCGCTATCGTGCGGCTCGGTTGCGCACATTTTATCGAGTTCAATGACAAACAGGAAACGCAGGAACGGCGTGTTGTCCGGGGCAATCCACTGGTGCAGTCGGATAAAGTGCTGCGGCGTAGCGCGAATGCCGGTCTCTTCCCACAGTTCGCGTTCGGCGGCCTGAACTAGGGTTTCATCCGCTTCTAAATGGCCTGCGGGCTGGTTCCACAGCGCCTTGCCATTGATCGTTTCTTCAACAACCAAAAATTTGCCTTCGGCGTGGACCACGCAGGCGACGGTGACGTGGGGCTTGAACATGCGGCATCCTTATCGGGCGAATAGAAGATAAGGATATTAAAGAAGAAGAGGGGAAAATCAAACCCGCGTCGGTGTACTCCAGCTTTGCTGCAAAATCACGCCGCTGCTGTTACTTAGCGTGACGGTGATCTGCGCCCATTCACCCTGCGGAATATCCAGCCGCATGCTGGCAAGCGCCTGGGGCTGCTGGCCCTTAATTTTGACGCTGCCACTTTGGCTGCTATTGCTGGTGCCAGACTGGCCTTGATGAACCACATTAATCGTTAACTGGCAGTCGCAGTCGGCCGTCAGCGTAGCCATTGGGGTGATAACCATTGATTCAGCCTGCGGTTGGGCTTCAAACCACAGTTGATTACTGAGTGCGGCGGCAATAAGAAGCACGTGCATAGCGAGCCTCGCGTACGGGAAAAAACAGCCGGATGAGTGATCATCCGGCTGACGATATGGATTAATGCTGGATAACGGTAGAGCTATTACCTGAGCCGCCGACCTGCTGGACATAGGCAAGGTTGTTATTACGAGATTGATCGACATAGCTGCTGTTATAAGAGCCACTTTGCGCGATCACTACCATTGAGCCTTCCGCATTTTGATTCACGGTCGAGCTGTTACGGTAATCCACCTGGGTTACATCCACAGAACTGTTCTTACCTTTCTGATTAACGTAGGAGCTGTTGTAGCTACCGCCGTTTTGCGACACGTTAATCGCGTTGCTGGTCCCCGCCTGAATCGCAGTAGAGGAATGCCCGGTACCCAGTTGACCTACGCCAATGGAGTTACCGGAGCCCGACTGCGATGCATAGGATTGGTTACCGGTACCCTGCTGATTAATCACCACCGCGCTTTGCGTGGTAGATTGGTTAACGGTTGATTTGTTCCAGTCGCCATGCTGATGGACATCAATGGTGGATTTAGTGGCAGAAGCCTGCTCCGCGTAGGAACTGTTACTGTTGCCCGCTTGATAGATGTGAACCACGCCGTCCCATTTCCCGCTGGTCGGAAGCACCGGGCTGGTTGGCGCATTAAAGTTTGCATGAGGAATGCTCACTCCGGTTCCTGGCGTCGTTGTAGGAGGAGGCGTGTAGGTGCCGTGGCCTCCCGCTAAAGCTGTACCGGATGCTAACAACGTAGACAAAATAACAAGATTCCACTTTTTCATGAGATACCCCATAGGTTTAGAGATTGGTAATCAGTGAAAACGCTAATTTTGAGTAATACGAATTGCCATTCCTGCCGAATTTTGCACAACAGCCGCACCGCGGTTTGTGCCCGTTTGATTAATCTGCGTGAGATTGCCCTTGCCTCTATTAACAATTTCCGCAGAGTTCTCAAAACCAGTCTGGTTAATATCCGATTGGTTACCCGTACCCACCTGAATTAAGGTGGCGGAGTTATTCATCCCCGTTTGGTTAACCGTCGCATTATTACCATTGCCGTACTGAGCGATATCTGCACGATTATTAAATCCATTCTGACTTAATGCCGCGTAGTTTTGCCCGCCAACCTGAGATATTGAACCATAAATGTGATGACCAGACTGATTAATAGACGCAGTATTACCACTGCCCTGTTGACCAGTAATAGCAATCATATCGTAGCCCTGATTGAATTTATCCAGCCCCGAGAATTCAGAACCGGCTAAATCGCCACCCGCGGAAACAAGACACGAGTATCCCAGGATGGGTAATAATAAAAAACATGATTTCATAGTCGCACCTAGATTTAACCGATGGTTAAAGTCAGGAGTTAAATCAGCCAGGCTATAACCAATTAGATGGTTATGGGATGAATCTGATTTATGGATTGAGTATGTCTGAGAGGTGTGGACCTGTTTTTCACCTGGATGTTGTATTTTAAAATCGCCTCTCAACTTAAAGTATTAAAGTTGGGGGTGAGGGCGCAGGCCGGGCCTGCAAGCGGCAGTTATTTGATTAGTTGGCTAAGCAAGCGGCTTTGTGTGTAAAATAATGATTACGACTTAGGCGCAATCCCTATTTCATGAGGTTTTCGGTGGAATAAAAAATTTACAATAGAGCTTAAGAGCGCGGGTGATTGACATACTCTGCTTAGAATCAAGCGTAAAAACGGCGTTGCTATCTAAATTTATGAAAAATGATTTTTAAACATTTCCTATAAAAAACAAAGAGTAATACAAAAGACATTGAAATATACTGATACTTTCATGTTACATTTTGAAACACAAATGCCACTTGCGATAAAAATAGCAATGTCTAGATTGAACAGTATTGCAGCACTTAGGAAACAAGCGCACCGCCCGTGCTCTTAATACCTTTATTGTCATACTTATTAATTAGCAACTACACAGGATAGCGACCCTTTCTTGATATGCCTATTTATGCCTATCAGAAAGAGGTCGCGATCCGGGCAGCAAGCGGGATGGAGTATCATAATGCCGAAAGAAATAGAGCCGGTGAATAGCGATGTTTTGTTGTTAATATCCAGGCCGTCATTGCAGGCGACTGCGCTGGTACATCAACTTAAAACGTCTATCGCGATTAATGTCAGAATACAAAACATTCAAAAAACGCTGGATAACGTTAATGCCGAACGTATTTTGGTGCTTTTTGACTTAAGTGAATCAGATAAAAAACGAACGCTATTGTGGCAAACAGAACTGAGACGATTGCGCGATAAGGTCAAGGTTTTGTTGATTAATATGCCAGAAGACTACCCGTTTCATGAAGTGGAAAGCTGGCCGGGGATTAGCGCTGTGTTTTACCTCTCGGTTGATGAACAAACATTGATTGAAGGCATTCGTAACGTACGCGCCGGCGGCTGTCATTTCCCACACGATCTCACCAGTTATCTTATTAATCAGTCCGGAAACTATCGTTACCACGATGATACAAGCGGTCTCACGCAAAGAGAAAAAGACATTCTTAATAAATTGAGAATGGGTGCATCAAATATTGAAATTGCTCGTCTGCTATTTATTAGCGAAAATACAGTCAAGACACATCTATATAATCTATTTCGTAAAATTGCCGTAAAAAACAGGACCCAAGCCGTAACATGGGCGAATGACAACCTTAGACGATAATTATGAAATATCTGAAGGTAGCGATCGCATCATTAATGATGCTACTGGCATCGCACGCCAGTTATTCAGCAGAAATAGAAGTGCCGGGGCTGGTGACCGATAATACAATCACTCGCATTGGCCATGATTTCTATCGAGCATTTACCGATCACTGGGAAGAAGAGTATCCGGGCTCAATTACGATTAATGAGCGACCCAGCGCCCGATGGGGGAGTTGGATAACGATCAAGGTTGACCAGGATTTATTGTTTCAAACGTTCTTATTTCCCAGCAAAAATGATTTTAATAAACAGGTTAATATCGCGTTGGCCTCGGTGTATGAAGGGCTACAAAAACGCGCGATTAACAAAGCGTTATTAAATACCGGCGACTTAACCAGCGATGAGTTCTAGGAGTGTACGATGAAAGTGCTTTCTTTGATTCTTGGCATTGGTTTGCTCTCGACCACGGCCCAGGCTGGGAATATGACTTTCCAGTTTATTAACCCAAATTTTGGTGGTAACCCGAATAATGGTGCATTTCTGCTTTCGGAAGCCAATGCACAGAATTCATATAAAGATCCCGATGCCTATGACTGGGGCTCTGGCGCCACGGCAACCTCTGCACTGGATAATTTCACCTCAGCAATTCAGTCGCAGCTGTTGGGCAGCTTAATGGGCAATATCTCCACCGGGAAACCGGGACGTCTGGTCACCAAAGATTTTATTGTCGATATCACTAATACCGATGGTCAGTTGATGATGAATATTCTCGACCGAGCCACAGGGAAATCGTCCACCATTCAGGTCAGCGGCCTGAGCAGCATTTCAACAAATTAATCAGTGGCGAGAAGCGGATATGAAAAATATAACTGGCGTAGTGGTCATCTTCGTTAGCCTGTTGATGCTTACGGGCTGCATTACCTCTCCCCCTCAACAGGCAGCAAAACCGACGTTATTGCCCCGGTCGCAGAGCTATCAGGACTTAACGCATCTCCCGGCTCCGAAAGGAAAGCTGTTCGTGTCGGTCTATAACATCCAGGATGAGACCGGGCAATTTAAACCCTATCCGGCCAGTAACTTTTCAACCTCCGTGCCGCAAAGTGCCACTGCGATGCTGGTGTCAGCCTTAAAGGATTCCAACTGGTTTACGCCGCTGGAGCGTCAGGGGCTGCAAAACCTGCTTAATGAAAGAAAGATTATTCGCGCCGCCCAGGAAAACGGCACGGTTTCGGATAACAATCGGGGGCAGTTGCCTTCGCTGGTGGCGGCCAATATTTTGATTGAAGGGTCAATTATTGGTTATGAAAGCAATGTGAAATCGGGTGGGGCAGGCGCACGCTATTTTGGTATCGGGGCCAGCACCGAGTATCAGCTCGATCAGATAGCGGTCAACTTACGCGTGGTTAATGTCAGCACCGGCGAAGTCCTGTCTTCCGTTAACACCAGTAAAACGATCCTTTCCTATGAATTCCAGGCCGGGGTCTTCCGTTATATTGACTACCAGCGCTTGCTGGAAGGGGAAGTGGGCTACACGGTCAACGAACCGGTGATGCTGTGTTTAATGTCTGCCATTGAAACCGGCGTCATCTATCTGGTGAACGATGGTCTCAGCCGCAACCTGTGGCAGTTGCAAAATCCAGCGGATGCCAATTCACCTATACTGGAAAAATATAAGAGCGTGATTGTGCCAGACATCTCTTAGCCTGCGGGAGGAGCGTGGGGAGACGATCCCCGCGCTCATTAATCATTCCGCATCGCGCCATTCGCCATTTTTCAGGTTATCCAGCGTGTAGCTACCCATCGCATAGCGAATGAGGCGTAGCGTTGGGTAGCCAACGTGAGCGGTCATGCGGCGTACCTGACGGTTACGGCCTTCATACAATGTCACTTTCAGCCAGGCGGTAGGAATGGATTTTCGCTCGCGAATCGGTGGATTGCGCGGCCACAGCCATTCGGGCTCATCTACGCGTTCAACACCCGCGGGCAGTGTGGGGCCATCGTTCAACGTGATGCCGTGACGCAGTGCTTCAATGGCCTCGACGGTAGGTTCTCCCTCCACCTGGACGTAGTATATTTTCCCCGTCCTTTTCCCCGGCTGGGTGAGCTTAGCCTGCAAAGCGCCGTCATTTGTTAACACCAGCAGGCCTTCGCTATCGCGGTCAAGACGCCCGGCGGCGTACACATTTTGCACGGAGATAAAATCTTTTAACGTGCTGCGGCCGGCTTCATCGGTAAATTGCGGCAAAACATCATAGGGTTTATTAAATAAGATAACGCGTTTTACGTGGCTATCTTTACGTTGTTTGGTTGCTTGTCGTGAGCTGAATCGCTCAAGCTGGTTTTTTCTAAATGAAGTCTTAATCATAGTATTTTCAGGCTTTATAGATTCGCGCATTATAGCCTAATAACGAGAGTCTTTCATGGCGCCAAACAATCAGGTAGTATTGACAGGCTTATTACAAAACATTAACAAAAATGCTCTAACTCTTTGTGTTGCAGGAAGACGGTAAGACAGTGCATCTCCAGGCTAAGTGGAGTGGGCGTAGTAGCGGCAAGAACCTGTGGCGTAAAGGATGACGAGCACACCAGTAGCGCTCGAAGGAGAGGTGAATGGAAAGCAAAGTAGTTGTTCCGGCGGAAGGTCAAAAAATCACCCTGAAAGACGGCAAGCTGAATGTGCCACACAATCCGATTATCCCATTTATTGAAGGCGACGGTATCGGCGTTGACGTGACTCCGGCAATGCTTAAAGTGGTTGATGCCGCTGTTGAGAAAGCCTACAAAGGCGAGCGTAAAATTTCCTGGATGGAAATTTACACCGGGGAAAAATCCACTCAAGTTTATGGCCAGGATGTTTGGCTGCCAACCGAAACGCTGGATCTCATTCGTGACTACCGCGTTGCAATCAAAGGTCCACTGACCACGCCAGTCGGCGGCGGCATTCGTTCTCTGAACGTTGCGCTGCGTCAGGAGCTGGATCTGTACGTTTGTCTGCGCCCAGTGCGTTACTACCAGGGCACCCCAAGCCCGGTTAAACACCCAGAGCTGACCGATATGGTCATCTTCCGCGAAAACTCCGAAGACATCTATGCCGGTATCGAATGGAAAGCTGACTCTGCTGACGCTGAGAAAGTGATTAAATTCCTGCGCGACGAAATGGGCGTGAAGAAAATTCGCTTCCCTGAACATTGCGGTATCGGTATCAAGCCATGTTCTGAAGAAGGGACTAAGCGTCTGGTGCGTGCGGCGATCGAATACGCAATCACCAACGATCGTGACTCCCTGACTCTGGTTCACAAAGGCAACATCATGAAGTTCACCGAAGGCGCGTTTAAAGACTGGGGTTACCAGTTAATTCGCGACGAATTCGGCGGCGAGCTGATCGATGGTGGCCCATGGCAGAAAATTAAGAACCCGAACACCGGCAAAGAGATCATCATTAAAGATGTGATCGCCGATGCGTTCCTGCAGCAGATCCTGCTGCGTCCAGCTGAGTACGACGTTATCGCATGTATGAACCTGAACGGTGACTACATCTCCGATGCGCTGGCCGCTCAGGTGGGGGGTATTGGTATCGCTCCGGGCGCCAACATCGGTGACGAGTGCGCGCTGTTTGAAGCGACCCACGGTACTGCACCGAAGTACGCCGGTCAGGATAAAGTGAACCCAGGTTCCATCATCCTGTCCGCTGAAATGATGCTGCGCCACATGCAATGGTTCGAAGCCGCAGACCTGATTGTTAAAGGCACCGAAGGCGCCATCGCCGCTAAGACCGTGACCTATGACTTCGAACGTCTGATGGAAGGCGCTAAGCTGCTGAAATGTTCAGAGTTTGGTGACGCAATCATCGCAAACATGTAATCCATAATTTGGGTTCGTGATAAACGGGAGCCGGTTGGTTCCCGTTTTTTATTGCTGAAGAAAATCTTTCCCCAAAACTCTCCCCAAAACCTTTCCCCAAAACCCCTCTGATTTACCCCATCCTGGCACTCACAACTATCCCATCTTTACCACTGTCATCACTGCTGCACATATCCGAACACCCTTATCGGGGGGCAGAGAATGCTGTACGTTTAATAGACATTGATTTGTGTGAGTATAAAAAGAGCAATTTGTTTCGCCGTAAACGGTGCCAGATTAGACGATTGTTGCGAAACGCCGGATGGTTGGTTATCTCGCCAGGTGGATTGAGCGGGGAATAGCAGACGTGAAGGAGAAGAGAGGCTGTCGTCATTCTCCGCAGCGATCTTGTTAATGCGGATTGCTGCGGAATTGGCCGCTATTATTCACTGACTAGCCAGAACTCGGCTTCTTCAAACATTTCCTGAACCGCCCGGCTTATCTGTTCTTTCTCATGTTTACTGGCATCGGTATTGATTGCAGGTAACGTCATCATAGGTTTTACCCGGACTTCTGCATCTGGGAAAATTCGGTGCACTCTCTTACTCAGTTCACTCAGAATGATCTCTTTTGCGCCAGGCAAACCATCAAAATTTCTTTTGTCATACACCAGTTCCACAAACATTACGCATTGCCTTATTGGGATCGGAGAAAGACTCTTTATACTGTTTTTTTATCCAGTATTCAAGGTGCAAAAAACAAGACTGTGCATTCCGGCATTTATCATCGGGTTTTGCGCAACAAAGATTTTCCTTCACATGAATTCATGAACGTTCAGTTCGCTCGGACAGAAATCGTGTTGCCTGAGCTCTGCGCGTTTTACTGCGCGAACTTGTCCGTGATGTTATTGGCTCGCAAGTTAGCTCAGAAAGGGGAGATAAACGGCAAAATCGGCAGGAGGTTGATGTCTACGTGGAGGCAGTAGAAGGCGATAGTGTTGAACACCAGCATCGCTTGCGGTCTGCTGCGCAAACGCCAGCTTGCAGAGGGGCGATAGCCGGTATCCAGACGCTTGCGAAAGCTGGGCATAAATACAGACTTCATTAAACAGATAGTGCTTTGAAAAGCCCCAATATTTTCATATTGGGGCTCGACTTTACATTTTGCAAACTGGTAAAAAATACGCTTCAGATATATGCATTTATCATTGTTCTGGCTGCGTGAATTTTAAATCGTAATATAAATGGATTTATAACGATCTGCATTTCATATTATTATACTTTTAATATAAATTACGTAGGTTTAATAAAGTTTTCCGTGTGCAATAGCGTATTATCTTTAGACCAATAATGGCGTGTCTCATCTTCAATATCCACAACCCATTTAAATACACCAGCCCGTGCAAGCTCCTGGCAGTATTGATCAAACTCGGTAATCCCCGTGAAGTGCCTCTTTGCTGCAATTTGCGCAAGACCACTGCTGGCATGCGCATTGATTTTAATGAGCCCCCTGTGGCTCTTCATTGAAATATAGGTATCAGCCTTAGTTACAATTTTTACATTTCCAGTGGCGACAAAATAAATGTAGTATGAAACATTATTATGTTTTAAATCTGTTAAGAAACGAAAAAAATTAGATTTAGACCTGACCTGTTGAAACAATCCATGGATCATTTCGTTAAATTCCATTTAATCCTTCATCTATCCCGTAGTTATATATATTGGGGGATATCAATGTATACCGAGTTGTACCTGAATAACAACAAAATAAACGGTTGTCGTAGCAGTTAACCAATAAATATCGGATTGAAGTCAGGGGAAAGGGAAACGATATTTCGTAGAATTACGACTTTACTAATTTTGATAGCTTGCTTGTGCCTATGGCCCTACACTAGTGGCGTAAACACAAGGAGATAGCAATGTTAGAAGGGTACTTCGATCTCGACGGCGCCACCGGCGTTGATGCCGCTGAAAATCACAAGCGCTTACTGGCCGTGCAGGCTGCTCTGGAAATCTCCAAAGCGTCCGTTTCTGCGTCTACTGCAAACGCTGGGATCCGCTCCCAGATGGACTTGCGCAACGTTTCGCAGGAAGTTGCCGCACTGGCTGACGCCATCCAGGATGCGCTGGAAATCAGCGAGTAAATCCTCTTGCCGCCTCCGGGCGGCATTCACCTTTTGTAGTTCTTCTGCAAAACGCCTGCAAAACTGACTATCAATTGACCAGTATTTCCCGCTCTTTTCCCTACGAGTCGTTGTACCTGTCATTGCCTGGCTGGCATGTCCCATCCATATTTGCGTGTTAACTCCCCGTTAGCGATATAGCCGTTCAGATACCTGCATCATTGATCTGAACTCTTGTAGCGCTCTACGTGAGGTCCTGAAATACGTCAGGCGAAATTTTCACCGGAAGGTATCAGCGCGGCGTTGATATGCCGATTATCCGATTTTTCCCGGATGTTTTTGCCAGATACAGTTTTTCATCCGCCTGCTTCAATAGTTGCTCCACAGAAACGTGACCTGAATTTTTTGCGATACCTGCACTGAATGTTACGCGCAAATCCGGCTCCCGCCATACCCTCATGGAAACCATTTTGAGCCAGGTATCAATCAGTTGGTAGAAGAAGTCATAATCCTCACCGCTGTAGATTACACATAATTCTTCACCGCCAAATCGATAAATATTATGTTCATTACCCATAACCTGACTGCCGATTTTGCTCACCGTGCGTAACACGTTGTCACCCGCATCATGCCCGTATGTATCATTTATTTTCTTGAAATCATCAATGTCGATTATGGCCAAATAAAAGGATTGATTTTTTTCAATAAGGTTACGCATGTCATTATCAAACTTCCGGCGGTTGAATATATGGGTCAAACCATCCGTGGTTGATTCATAGACGGCGCGCTCAAGGTTTTGTTGGTTTTCCTTGACGTTCTCATATATCGAAGTTATAGAAACTTTATCTTTATTCGGATCGATGCCGTTGATTCCCATATAAAGCTTTGAAATGATTTTCTCCATATATAACTTAGCCAGGACAACCATAATCATATATAGCACTAAGCAGGAGAGCGTCACTATCCAGAACGTTTTCCTGGCAATACTGGTGATATCTTGGTAGTCGCATTCATGCACAATGGTGAAGGCAAACCAGTCTGGGTTCATGTATGTGCGATAAAAAACGTAAACCTTTTCTTTGTCATCATAGAAATCCCCTTCGACATTAGATGCTTGTTCAATCCATGCCTGAGGGATTTTTTTACGCAAAATTTCAATTTTATTCTCACTGAGCACCACGTCTCCAGAAGAAGAAGCAATTAAAAATTTGCCATTGTATGGCGGAGTTTTATTGTTGATGGTTGAACTGATTGACTTTAAGTCTAAATCAAAAGCAATATTCCCGATAAAATCAGAAGATTTATCAAAGAGATTCATACTGACCGTGATGGATTTTTTCTTCGATTTGGTTGTGCCATTTACGTCGCTAATCGCCGAGATGTAAGGGTCGGAATAGCTGATGAAATCTTTTGCGGCCGTTAGTGGATACCAGGGTCTTGAGCGCGGAGCAAACCGTGTGAGCTCAACGTTTGGGTAGATTCTGTATTTGTCTGTGGCATTGGATATCATCACGTTATTGAAAAACACGGTTGAATCAGTAATCGCCGCTATCACGGTGTTGAGATCGGTTGGACGATTATCTAAATATCTTTCAATATCATTCTCGTCTATATTCGATGATAAACTTCTGAATATCATTTTTATTTCATTGAGCGGGGTTTCAATATTGGCTTTCGACGCATTAGCAGTGAAGCGAGACATTGTGTTTTTGAATTCTTTTTGACTGCTTAGGTCAATATAAAAATAGGTATAAGTGCTAACTATGAAGAAAGGAATCAATAAAACGAAAAACAAACAGCATATCGTTTTGTTTGTGGTGTAGCGCTTCATCCTAAAGGTCTCAATAATAACAATGCAGTTAGTGTGGTTATGCTATCACGGGAACATTCAATAATCAGTAATCACGTATTGAAATTATTTCATTTGTCTATTTGTTGAGCAATGCGTAGCGTAGATTACCGATTGTCTATTGGAGGCGCCTGCGACGCCTAACCCTGCCGATCACCGCTGTATGGCAGCTGCTGCTGTTGTCACAAGTAAAGCTCAGAGGGGATGATGTGCACATATCAATGAGCGGCGGAAGCGCTGAAGAACGAGGATCGCAAGCATCTCCTTATCATTCTCCTGGCTATAATGGCACAGTTGACCGCAGCAGACGCTAAACCGGGATGGTCGGGCTGACTTTTTCGCGGTTTATTGATAAACATCTTGAGCGCAGTGCACTGAGTTGGGATAACCACCGGTTTTTTACAGCTAAAAATAGTAGGAGTACTTTTAATTTGTTGTCGTTTTTATCGTGATCTGAATAATGAATATGATAACCATTAAAGGCAATGTTTTATGAAACTTCATGCTATTACAATCATTGCGCTGCTTTTTATTTCATCTATTGCACATTCAGCACTTCAGGAAAGGGAATACAATACCTGGTATACAAAGGATGGCATCCTTTATGACATGACTCAGACTTCGGACGGTTTTCCCGTGATGCTCAGCATTTCGCAGCCGGGGCGAATGGGCGCCAACCTGGTGGTTTCCTACGTATCTCAGGGACCATGTGTTGGCGAACCCAACAAATTGAATGTCAATGGTAAAGATATTCCCGCTAAATACAGCTGCGTGCCGTTAGGGAAGAACCGGATTGAACATTTCGCAGTAAACAATGCCGACCAGGTCAATGACATGGTGAATCATCTGAAGTCTGATTTCACGTTATTGCTGCAGAACGATATCAAAGTTTGGGCTGCTAACATCAAGTCGCCGAATTTTGGCGTAGCGCCGAGGTTTTGATGTCTGATGAGCATGCTGCCTACAGGCTCAGGTTGATCAATGAAACACAACAGCCCGTTCACGCGCTATTTTAAACAGTGGCAGTGGCAGTGGTGAATCGGTGAAAAGGGCGGGGCAACCGCGCTCCCTTTGTAATGCCAGTTATCCGACAGCGAAAACGGAAGTTCGTATTGCGCTGACCCGCGGACACCAGTCGTATATCACGGTTGAAATGATGGATCGGCATTCGCCTAGGAGCGGTTTTGGTAGGTAAGCGCCCTGAGTCATTACCGGGGCGGCTGGGCATAACTGTAAATGTGTCTGATAGGTAACAAATGCGTTACTGAGATTGAACTGTTTCCCTTTTGCGCTTCGGTGGTACACTAAAAACGTGATTTCCATCATGACCTGCGTAAAAACGAGAAAGAGATACTGCTATGCAACATATCATTGAAGGGTTCCTCAACTTTCAGAAAGAAGTTTTTCCTAAACGTAAGGAACTCTTCCGCAGCCTGGCTTCCAGCCAGAATCCAAAAGCACTTTTCATCTCCTGTTCAGACAGTCGTTTGGTGCCTGAGCTGGTCACTCAACAAGAGCCAGGACAGCTGTTTGTTATCCGCAACGCGGGCAATATTGTGCCGTCCTTTGGTCCTGAACCCGGTGGGGTCTCGGCGACGATTGAGTACGCCGTGGTCGCATTAGGCGTGACGGATATTGTGATTTGTGGGCACTCCAACTGCGGCGCGATGAAAGCTATCGCTACCTGCCAGTGTCTGGAACCAATGCCGGCCGTTTCTCACTGGTTACGTTATTCCGATGCGGCAAAAGCCGTTGTCGAGAAGAAAACGTATGACAATGAAACTGACAAAGTGAACGCGATGGTGGAAGAAAACGTCATTGCGCAGCTCAATAATATTAAAACTCACCCGTCGGTCGCTGTAGGCCTGCGCGATGGTGCCATTCGCCTGCACGGTTGGGTATACGATATCGAAAGTGGCGCTATCCGCGCGCTGGAGAAAGGCACGAAACAATTTGTCTCGTTAGCTGACAACCCTGAAGTCTTCTTCGAGTAAATCACCTGCCCGCGAAAAACCGCCTGCTAGACATCGTTCCATCGTTTGGAAGGGTGCGGTAGGGCGGTTTTTTTGTTCATTTTGCGCCGCGATAGGCTGTGCCACTCGCTTTGGTGATCCCACTCAAGGGAATGTAACTTTGGCTAGTGAACACCAATGCGTCGGCCCCCGTTTTTTTCTTGTCCCTGTAGGTTGTACACGACCTGTTTATGCGCAGAGAAGTAGCCCATACTAAAGGCCTATGCATTCCTTTGTGAATTAACGTCCTGTAGGCGTTGGCACTGACTTAATGACGCGTCAGCCACGGCGACAATCTTCACGCTGCTGGCCTGTTCCTACTGATTTGCGCAACCGCATATCGCGAGTATGAAGCCGAGGCGTAAACCTAATCGTTTCACCATTCCATCGCCCTCATTGTCATAAAGGCTCTCATACCTTACCGACCAACGTCAGTTTTGCCCGCCGCGCAGTGCGCAGAGGCGCGTTATTGATAATGACATACAGAAATGGACGCCAGGCCATGACCTTATCATCCGTCGGTTTTCTGATAAACCTGGCAAAAGAGGGCGGGGAGAACGCTCCTGCAAAAGTATTAATGTGAATAATTAGGATCGGATATTGGTATGAGCGATGCGGGTAATGATTTGAAGTACCAATAAAAACGGGAGCCCAGGGTTCCCGTTTATTTTTTACAACGTTGCACTACCAACCGCAAACGTCATGTTCGTTTTCAGTATCGTAAGCACGAACGGTATTGATCAGGTCTTTGACCACATCCGCCGCAACATCTGGGACCAGCAGTTCCATCGGTGTCTCGGTTTCATAATCAACAGAAATGCCGTTGCTATTGTTGGTGACGGTCACCGTGTAGGTTGCCTTACCCATCTTCTTACCCCTTATGCGAGTTAACGACTTTGCCCAGACCTTTTCCCTCAAGGGTGGCATCGGGATCGGCGAAGAAATCGATATTGAAATAAGTATCGTCGGTCAACAGTTCGATGCGGTGCCATTTTTGCGGCGGTGAGATACCAAAAGAGCCGGCCTCAATCACCACCTCGACATCGGGCTCAGTGGCATCGCCGTCAGGAAAACCAAAATAGCGCACGGCACCCTGCATCACGGAGAGGCGACCATAGACATGGGCTTTGGTGTTGTGATGGGTGAAGAGGGCTTTCGGCGCAGTATCTTGATTCCAGAACGGAGTCGAACGCGAATGAACAAAATTTTCAGGAATACGTAACATAGATGGCTCCTTACAGCATGACCCTAAGGTCTATAGCGATTTCAGCACATCAGCTTCGACAAAGAAGTCGATGTTAAATACGGTATCGTCGGTCATGGTTTCGATGTAATGCCATTTTTCTGGCGGAAATACGCCGAAATGGCCGGCTTCGATAATCAGTTCGCTTTCCGGCTCGGGCGATGTCTCAGAGGCAAAACCAAGGTAGCGAATGGCGCCTTGATGCACGGAGAGCCGTGGATAAACACCCTGACGCGTGCCTTTATCCAGATGGCGCTGAAAAATGCCGGCAGGTGCGGTGTCTTTGTTCCAGAACGGTGTGGAACGGGTATGAATACAACTTTGCGGAATGCGTAGCATGTTTTCCCCCTATACGTTGAAAGTATTAAACCATAATTTTCGTAGGCTGTTTATCAGAAAATGCATTTTATATGCATCTTATAGGATAGGTTAAACACTTGATCTTTTTTGCGTGATATTTGTGAACATCAGGCAACAAAAAACATTCAATTTATGCTTCATTAGTGTTACAAATACAGCAAAATATCGTGAGTTTCGCGTCGGGAGGATGCAATGATTCTGGAAAAACTGCGCACGCCGAAGGGTAAAAGATTCGTGCTGTGTGCGATGGTCATTTTCGCTATTGCCGTGGTGGTGGTCGGTCGCGCGACGTTTGGCGGTGTGGTCAGCGAATATAATCTGCCCTATTCGGAGTGGACGACGAGCATGTTTGTGCTGCAAGGGGCAATGGTCATGGTCTACAGCACGATCTTTACCGTTCTCTTCTCTATCCCGCTTGCTTTCTTGCTTTTAGGCTCTGATAACAAGCAATAATTTTTTTCCGGCGAGCGTCCTGCTCGCCTTCCGCAAATCCTATTGCCATTCCCGTAAAGACCTGACACGATCAAATTCCTGCCAGCGAAAATTATCGTCCATAATGATCACGATACGTAATGAAAACGACCGTGACGCGAACTAACGGCGAGTGCGGCGTTTAAAGGAATGGGTCCATCAGGACGGAGTGGCGGTGAGAATTATTCAGGATAGTCTGCGCAAAAAACAGTCGCTGTTGGCATCGGCGGTCGTGACCTGTCTGCTGATTTGCCTCGCTCTCTTTTTCCTTTACCAGCGCGCATTATCGCAGGTGAATGAGAGCATCCACGAACTGCAAAACCAGATGATGACCATGTTCACCGACAATGAGCTGATGGCTGAGGCGGCAGGGGTACGCTATCAACAGGTTAGCCGTCACTTCCTCTGCGGGGAAGCCGATGTTTTTCATCCCCGCGGTGATGATTGGGGAATTAACGCCAACCCAGGCGAGCTGGATAACCAGCATGGCGCATTAGTCGCAAAGAAGCCGGATCGAAGTGCGCGCTGTCTATACGTGGCGGCGGAATATATTCGTGACAAAGTACGGGCGTTAAATCCCGAACAGCATGATACCCACCGTTATATCATCGATAGCAATGGCAACTGGTTCTACTGGTTTAACGCTGCCGATTCAGTTCCATTCACTTTTAGCTCGTCGCAAATGGCGAATAATCCCCGAGCGTTCTTCGCCGAGCCGGAAATGTTTTATGATCGGGTGCTGCAAAAAAGCATGCGTAAAAAATCGCTCAGCGTGACAAATTTCTACGAAGATAAAATCACCGGCGATAAGGCCTACAGCGTAGTCAGCTATATTTATGACCTGTCAGAAGGCGACCCGAGCAACCATATTATCGGCTATCTGGCCTACGATCTTTCGCGTTCGGAACTGCTGCGGATGCTCCAGAATGCGTTTAATCATCAGGTACCCCGCGCGCTGATTCTTGGTTTACAGAGTCGGCAAACTGGCGAAGTGATGTGCATTGTCAATAATTGTCGCTGGTTGGATCGCCACCATATTCATGAGATTTCTTCACGCTATGAGATAACCTATGCGATGCCGGTGTGGTTATTTATCCTCAATGATGGAAATGCGCTGGCGATTCTGGCTATGGCCCCCGCGCTGCTAATTCTGCTGTTCTTTTTGATTCGTTATCATCTGAATCATGCCGATCTGCGCTTCTATCGCGATCCGTTAACCGGCTGTTTTACGCGCAATATTTTTGCTTTGATCCAGCAGCGTTCGCTGCCATTTACGACGGTGATTCTTTTTGACTGCAATAAATTCAAGCAGATTAACGACAGCTACGGCCATCAGGCAGGCGATCGCGCTTTACAGGCCATTGCACAATGTATGCTTGGCGATGTGCGTGCGAACGGCGATTGGGTGATTCGCAGCGGCGGCGATGAGTTTATCGTTCTGCTAAGCCGAACGGATATTGCCCATGCGCATATCATCGCTGAACGTATTGCCGCCAAAATTGCGGTCTTCCCGTTTAGTCCAGAAGAACAGCCGGTGCCGTTGTCGGTCTCCTGGGGCGTCGCACCGTGCCTTGACTCGCTGGACAACGCCATTCAACAGGCCGATGCGCAGATGTATCAGATGAAGAACAATCGCGGGGAGAAAAGATAAGCCGACGCGATGGCGGCTTATCTTTGACTTACCACCAACCGAACTCAACGCCAACGACGGTGATGATGGCGATGATCAGCATAATAATCGTAGTTTTTCTCATTGTGCTCCTCCCGGAAGCGCATAGCCGCCGATAAAGAACCAGCCCAAAAAGATCACGGCGATAAAAAAGATAACAATGGGGAAAGCGATACCCAGTCTCATTGTGACATCCTGATTTTTATTCCTGTATAGCCCGTATGATACTGTAATTAGCCCAACCGCTGGGCGCTAATTTCCGTGCGATGGCGAAATTTTTTGTCCTGATACATCGCGCTATCCGCGGCACGTAGGGCGCTATCCGGATTCATTTTATTGGGATCGATAATGACGGTACCGATACTGGCCCCAGGGTAGTGAATCAACGTATCACCGAGCAAATAATCGCCGATCAGCAGGTGGCGCAGCGTCTCGGTAAACTGCTCAAGCTGTACGGCCGTTCGCGACAGCGTGGCGACCATAAATTCATCGCCGCCCAGTCTGCCAAGCTGATCGTCGGCAGATATGCCAAGCTTCAGACGTTGCCCAACCTGCTGCAAAAAGGCGTCGCCGGCCTGGTGCCCGTAGAGGTCGTTGATCTTTTTGAAGTTATCGAGATCGATAAACGCCAACAGCACGGCGTGATTCAGATGCCGTGCCAGTGAGAAGAGCATCTCAAGGTTATCGAAGATCGCCCGGCGGTTGGGCAAACCGGTCAGCGCATCGGTATAGGAGTGGTAAATCAGGGCCGCATTAGCCTCCTGAAGCTGCGATACCAGCGATTCTTTCTCGATATAGCGGGCGATAATGCTCGCAAAGAGCTGGAGTACATGTTCGCTGTTGAAGCTCAACGGTTTCTGCGCGGTGCTGGTGGCACACAATGTTCCATACAGCGAGCCATCGGTCAGGTGGATAGGTGTACTCAGAAACGTCGTAATCCCCAGCGCTTTGGCGGCATCGCAGTCGCTCCACTGTTCCGCGACGTGATCGCTATAAAAACAGTTATCATCCATCGCGCGTTTACACAGCGTGTCGCCCCACGGCACGGATAAATTCTCCGGGATGTTCATCTCACCGCTATTGCGGGAATAGACAATGTGCTGCAGCTGCGCCTGAGTATCAATTTTCGTCAGATAGGTGGATTCCATGTTGGTCACTAACTCGAGCATTTCAAGCAGTTGGCGAACGAGACTCTCTAACGACTGTTCCGTAGCAAGTGTTTGTGATACTCGGGCAAGAATAATGTCTGACATGAAAACGATGGTCCCCGACGAAGGTGTAATTGATAGTGTATGATCCCAAACGAGATCAGATGACCTAAATTTTATACATTATGTATCGAGAAGGTAAGCACCCTGTCACTAAAAGGTGTCTATTGGAGAATATCAGCGGTTTGTTACCGGCAAAAAAAAGCCCCATCGGGGGCGATGGGGCAAAAATAACTCATTGATTATGGAATGTTCTGTTCTCTGGTCAGTTGAGAACGAGTCACACTTTACGTCGCAAAAGTGTAGCTAAAATGAAGAAATTATGGAGTTTAAAGCTAAACTCCGGCGGAAAATAAGGAATGATTATGTCGTATCGTATGGGTTTATTGTTGCCTCTGCTTCTGGTCGGTTGCGCGAAACAGTCCGTTCAGGATGCGCCGAAGCCGCCGCAGGTGGGTATGGCGAATCCTGCTGCGGTCTACTGTCAGCAGAAGGGCAGAGAGAGTATTCCGCAGGTTAATGCCGAAGGTCAGTTCAGCCTGTGCAAATTGCCAAATGGCGAAACGATCGAAGAATGGGCGCTGTGGCGTCGCGATCATCCGCAGAAAAAATGACAGCCGGGGATGCTTCCAGTAAAATGCATCCCAGGATAAATCTGAGTAACGAGAGTCGTATGTTTTCGCTAAAACCGGGTACCACCGCCATTATTATCGGTGCCCGTACCGCCGCAGGTCGCGCCAATATTGGTAAGAGCGTTGAGCTGTTTGCGTTGATTAACCCTGGTGAACGCTGTCTGAACCCGGTCAATGGTGTCATGACGGAGCTGGCTGCCGATGCGCCTCGTGCGTTGTGGTTAGTGACCGGTGATGTCAGCACCGGTGAAGGGCAGCACGGTTTTGCCTTTGTGCGTGCAGAGTATCTGATGCCGCTGACGCCTGACGCGCTGCCCGCTGAAGAACGCGCTGCGCTGGTGGGATAACGCGACGCTGTAAAGCGTCGCGCTAGGGTTATAAATTTTTAAGCCAGTCAGCCAGAACCCGGGCGTGGTTTTGCACGGTATTGGTGGTGGCATAAATCAGCGTCAATCCCTGATGGCTGGCAATCTCCGCCAGCCGCTTGCCCTCGTCGCGATGGTGCGAAAGCTCCTCACGGTAGTGCTGGCAGAATGTCGGAAAATCGATGACTTCACCGTGGTAGGCTTTGCGCAGCTCGGCCGAGGGCGTCAAATCCTTGCACCACTCATCGTAGACAAGGTCCTCCTTTTTGATCCCGCGTGGCCACAGTCTATCGACCAGAACGCGGTAGCCATCATCGGGTGCTGCGTCTTCATAAACGCGTTTACACTGGATCATATCCTTCCTCCCTTTATCCTTTTTTGACCATACCACAAAGAATGGCGGGGTTCGCTATCTGGGTGTTGCTATCTCCTGCGGAGATCGCTAGTCTGAGGCTCCTTATGCCGTTCGTTAATGCCTGCACATAAGGACTCCCATGGAAAACGCTGCTGTAACCCCCTCTCTTCGTATCGCCCTGGTTGGCGACTATAACGCCGATGTCATTGCGCATCAGGCGATCCCGTTGGCGATTGATGACGCTGCCGCTGTGCTGGACCTGCCTGTGACCTATGATTGGCTGGCAACCGATGCCATCAAGAGTGCGGAAGATTTGGCCGACTATCAGGCTATCTGGTTGGTACCGGCGAGCCCGTATAAGAATATGGATGGGGCGCTGACGGCGGTGCGCTATGCCCGCGAAAACAGTTTGCCATTCCTCGGTACCTGCGGCGGTTTTCAGCACGCGATCATCGAATATGCGCGTAATGTGATGGGCTGGGACGATGCCGCGCACGCGGAGACCGACCGGGAAGGACGCATGGTGATTGCGCCGCTAGCCTGCTCGCTGGTTGAAAAAAGTGACATCATTGAACTGCGCGCCAATACGCTGATAGCCCGCGCCTACGGCCGCGACAGCATTGAAGAGGGGTATCACTGCAACTACGGTGTCTCGGCTGAGTTTGCCAGTGAATTGGAAACGCAGCCGCTGCGGGTGACCGGGTGGGATGAGAACGGTGACATCCGCGCGGTTGAGCTGATTACGCATCCGTTCTTCGTGGCGACCCTGTTCCAACATGAACGCAATGCGCTGGCCGGGCGTCCGGCGCCGTTGGTGCAGGCGTTCCTGCATGCCGCTGCGCAATAATCCATGACTCACCAGAAGGCGTCGTATTACGCCTTCTGGTCTATTGTCGACTGATATTACCCGGCGTTAATCTCCCGGTCGCGTCCGGCTAATCCACCAAATACCGCCATCACCAGCGACATCACCGCCACGCAAATCAGCGAAATATGCCACGAGCCGCTGGCATCATGAATTTTCCCCATCAGCGGTGGCCCACATGCCGCCAGCAAATAACCGACCGTTTGCGCCATACCGGAGAGCGCGGCGGCCTGGTGCGCGGAACACGCGCGTAGCCCGATAAAGGTCAGCCCGAGGATCATCGTGGCGCCGGAACCAAAGCCGTAAATCAGCGTCCAGACGACTGCCTGGGCAGGCAGAAGAATGAAACCGAGCACGCTCACGGCGCACATCAGGGCGGCGAGAATGGCAATGCCGCGCTGATCTTTTAAGCGATGCAGAATCAGCGGAATGGCAATGCCTGGTGCGGCCGTCGCCAGCTGCAGCAGGCCGTGTAGAGAGCCAGCCTGTGCTTCGCTATAGCCCTGGCTAATCAAAATGGCCGGCAGCCAGCCGATAATCACGTAGTAGACCAGCGAGTTGAGCCCGAGGAACAGCGTTACCTGCCAGGCCAGCGCGGAACGCCAAATTCCGCGATTATGCGCAGCGCCGCTACCGGAGATCGTCGTGCTTTGTTTTGCCCGCCACTGCGGCAGCCAGAACAGCAGCGCCAGCAGCGGAAATGCCATTAGCGCCAGCAGCGCACCGCGCCAGCCGTAGCCGCTGATGGCGATCGGGACGACCAGCGCCGAGCCGAGCGCCGCCGCGGCACCCATGGTGACTGAATACGCCCCGGTGAATTTTGCCACATGGCTTGAGAAATCGCGTTTAATCAGGCCCGGCAGCAGCACGTTACCCAATGCAATCCCGCAACCAATCACTGCGGTACCGACAAACATCAGCAAAACCGAGGGAAGGGAACGAATCGCGATGCCGGCGCAAATCAGCAACATGGCGATAAACAGGCTGCGTTCCATTCCCAGGCGGCGGGCAATACCGGCCGCCAGCGGCGAAACCAGACCAAATGCCAGCAGCGGCAGGGTGGTGAGCAGTCCGGTCTGCGCTGTGGTTAAGCCGTAATCGGCGCGGATGGCATCCAGCAGCGGAGCGGCACCGGTAAAGGTGACGCGGAGCGTCGAGGCAATCAGTAAAATACCAACAATCAGTAACCAGCGTTGGCTGGAAGAAGGAAGTGTGCGAGACATAGTCTTCTCAACAAAAAAATGGGACGACTACAATACCCGTTTTGGTCTTTGTTTAAATCAAGCTAAAATGACAGATAATCGCTAAATTCGGACAAAATCATGCTGGGACTCAGTTTAGACGGCTACCATCCGGATAGCCATCAGGATGCCGCCGTGGCCTTTGGTATCCAGGTTGTCGAGGGTGAGCAGTACATCCCTTTGCACCAGCATCGCAAGGGGCAGTTGATTCTGGCGCTGCATGGGGCTATCACCTGTGAGGTGGAGAATGCGCTGTGGATGGTGCCGCCGCAGTTTGCGGTATGGGTTCCCGGCGAAGTGCCGCACAGCAACCGTGCGACGCCGCAGGCAGAACTGTGCTTTTTGTTTATCGAGCCGGGGGCGGCAAAAATGCCGGCGCATTGCTGCACGTTAAAAATCTCGCCTCTGGTTCGTGAACTGATCCTGACTCTGGCCCAGCGCGATGAAAACGCCCGGCTGATGCCAGAAACGCAGCGTCTGATCCAGGTCCTGTTTGATGAATTGCCGCAGCAGCCGGAACAGCAGCTACAGCTGCCGGTATCGACGCATCCCAAAATACGGCTGATGGTGGAGATGATGGAAGCTGAGCCCGCGCAGTGGCAAACGTTGAGCCAGTGGGCCAGCCGGTTCGCAATGAGCGAGCGCAATCTCGCCCGGCTGGTGGTGAAAGAGACCGGGCTGAATTTTCGTCGCTGGCGGCATCAGCTACAGCTGATCCTCGCTCTGCAAATGTTGGTGCGCGGGCTTAACGTCCAGCAGGTGGCGCTGTCTTTGGGATATGATTCGACGACCGCGTTTATCACCATGTTCCGTAAAGGGCTGGGACAAACGCCAGGGCGTTATCTGGCCGAACTCACTACGACTTCCCAATAAGCAGCGACACCAGGCCTGCGGCGATCAGCGGCCCCACCGGCACGCCGCGAAATAGCGCGACGCCCAGCACCGTACCGATCAGCAGGCCGGCCACCAGATGCGGCTGGCTGCCCATTAGCGTCACACCGCGGCCGCCTAACCATGAGACAAACACGCCTACGGCGATAGCCACCAGCGACTTCCAGTTAGCGAATGAGTGCAGCAAGGTGCTAGCCGGCAGGGCGCCGCTGGCAATTGGAGCCATCACGCTAATGGTCAGAATGATGATGCCGATGCTCAGCCCCTGTTTTTCTACCCACGGGAAAAAGACGCTTAGCGGGGTGACGCGGATAATAATCAAAACCAGGATCGAGACGGCGACGGTGGTGTTATGGCTGACAAATCCGAGCGCCGCCAGGCCCAGCAGGATAATCAGGGTGGTATCGAGCATACAGAGGTGATCCTTGCAAAATAAAAAGTGACTGCGTTACGCATTTTGGGGGCCCGTCGTTCAGCGCGGTAGTTCCGGTTGGATGCAGGCTGGCGTAATCTCCTTTACTGTACGCAAGTGCGCGCCAGTAAGCAGGCGTTTTTTAATTTTTGCAGAGGATTTCAGGCATTTGCCTGATTATTGGCCTGGCCATGGGATTAATGGTCGAGGCTGGCGAATAAACAGCAAATTCCTCTTCATCACCATGGCGGCCTCGCAGTGCCAGCCATTTTTTTGCCGAACTCATTTCGACAAATAAATGCGCACTGCGGTTTTTTGCCGGGGTTAGGCCTGACGACGAAAATCGACCAGTTCTGGTTGGGCGATGCGCAGATAGTCTTGCGTGTTGAGTATCACGGATTTTTCCAGGCTTCCGGCGTTGAAGGCTATCTCATCAAAGCGGTCGAACAGCAGCGGGTCGGCCACCAGACGCAGCGCACTGTGGAAGCTAAAGGGAGGAATAGCGCCAAATACGCAGGCGGTGAGGGCATCGACCTCCGCCGGGCTCGCCAAAGACGCCTTAAGACCGCCAATATGCTGCGCCAGCCGGCTCAGATCGGCCTGTTGGTCAGCGGCAAGAATCGCCAGCACGTGCTGATTGACCCCATTACCTTTCACTTTACATACCAACGCCTTGGCTCCCTGACCTAGCGCGGTACCGCGGATTTCTGAAACGGCTTCACATTTACCGACCGCCTCATGGGTCATGACGCGATAGCGCGCCTGCTGTTGATCGAGCAGCGCAAGCAGCTGCTGGTGAACGTTTGGTGAAACCGGCGTGATCATTTTCTGCTCCAGTAAGTAACGGTTATTCGACGATGTGGCGCGATTTTTTATCCAGATAAAGGCGCTCATCGGCAATTTTCATCGCTTCATCGAGGCTGTCTCCGGGGCGCATCTTGTAGACGCCCGCCGAGAAGCTGACGCGGTTTTCCTGGTCGATAAGCGTAAGCTGCTCGCGAATACGCAGCAGAATGTGTTCAGCTTCGGACTCATCGTAATCCACCAGAATAATACAAAATTCATCACCACCAAGGCGGACGCCATAGTCACTTTTACGGATAACCGCCGAAATGGCCTGCGCTAGCATAATAATGGCGCGGTCGCCTTCATCGTGGCCCCAGGTGTCATTGATGTGTTTGAGTTTATCGCAATCCAGCGCGATAACCACGATACCTGCACCTTGTTCGGTCAGGCGTTGCAAACGCATATTTTGCACCTGGGAGAGAATTTTACGGTTATACAGCCCAGTCAACGCATCGCTGATGTTCTCTTTGCTGACCGTTCGGTAAAGACGAAAATGGGTACGTACCAGGTGCAGTAACGCCAGCGTGGTCACCAGGTAGAACAAAAATAGCTTCCACGAGCTCAACAGAAAATAGGTCACATCCAGCGACAGAACCACGTGCATGTTTTCCGCGAGCGGGCGAGAGTACTCGACATAATTCAGCAGGTGAGCCGCGCTGCGGTGCACCGTGATATGGGCGTTGGTATCTGAATCGGTAAAGACGATGTCGAGATAGCGCCAGACCAGCGGACGATCGCGGGTATAGAAAATCTCGCGCATATCCTGGTGCGAGAGATCGACCATAACGATACCTTTCAGCTGTTCATGCTTATAGACGGGCGTCAGGAAAGTTAAGATATTCTTACGAGTAAAGGTATCCACATAGATGCTGGAAACCACCGTACGACCCAGAAATAAATTCTCCAGGCTGGCCGGGGAAATTCCAAGCCGCTTACCGTAGATAAAATTCCAGCTGGTCAATGTGGGATCGGTAATGACCACTGGTGAATTGAAATAGATATATTGATTCATTAAATCAATATAATAACGAAAATGCTTATTGGGTTTCGGTTCATTGGGCAGCGTGGGTTTCCAGACGGTATTATTGGCGATAGCCAGATCAAAAGCGTCTAAAATGGGCAGGTCATTGACCCATTGGGCGCACGGCGTTTTACCTGAGGTGAGTGAACCCTCAAGCGGTGAATAGGTGTGTCCATCAATATTCAGGCCATTGACCTTACCGTGATGCTGAACGCTGGCGCAGGCGCGGGCCGCCGCCTCTGCGGTAGGCCGCTCATCCATTTTGCGGGAAATCTGAGATATAATCAGCTGATTCTGATATTTATCATAGAGAAAGGCCGATTCTCCCTTGTCTATGATATATCTCATATAATCGGACATATCCTGATGAGTCGCTATCAATTCATAGATTAAAAATGACGAGGTGAGTATCACTACGCCACCTGAGATGACAAAGCGTAATATTTTATTCTGCAGTTTCATGATGAAATTATTAATTCTTCCGTGGCAGCCGGAATTTTATCATGGGGTGGGCGGTATCAC
>NZ_BCTM01000007.1 GCF_001571285.1 Kluyvera cryocrescens NBRC 102467
TCCGGCTATGTCTCAGGCATAGCCGGATTTTTTTTACCTGCTATAACTGTCATAAAGCGCAGCAATTTTGCTGTCATAAAAAGAAAATTTTTTTGAAATTTTATTGTAAATTATTTTTATAATTTATTGATTTTAATGGCTTTAATAATGACGTTTTTCACAGGGTTTCTGTTGTCATTAAACTGTCATAAACCTTACATATAACTGTCACCTGTTTATCCTATTTTGCTCATCGTAGCCACTAAACAACACTTTACGGATCCTTGCAGGAGACATTATGAAAGTTATGCGTACCACTGTCGCAACTGTTGTCGCCGCGACCTTATCGATGAGCGCTTTCTCTGCATTTGCAGCAGCAAGCCTGACAGGTGCAGGTGCAACCTTCCCTGCGCCAGTGTATGCCAAATGGGCAGATACCTATCAAAAAGAGACCGGTAGTAAAGTTAACTACCAGGGTATCGGTTCTTCCGGTGGCGTAAAACAAATCACTGCTAACACCGTAGATTTCGGTGCGTCTGACGCTCCGCTGTCTGACGAAAAACTGACGCAGGAAGGCCTGTTCCAGTTCCCGACCGTGATCGGCGGTGTTGTGCTGGCCGTCAACATCCCTGGCCTGAAATCAGGCGAGCTGGTGCTGGATGGTAAAACGCTGGGTGACATTTACCTCGGCAAGATCAAAAAGTGGGATGATGAAGCCATCACCAAACTGAACCCAGGCGTCAAGCTGCCTTCTCAGAACATCGCCGTTGTGCGTCGTGCTGACGGTTCTGGTACCTCCTTCGTCTTCACCAGCTATCTGGCGAAAGTGAACGAAGAGTGGAAATCCAAAATCGGTTCCGGTTCTACCGTGAACTGGCCGACCGGTCTGGGCGGGAAAGGTAACGACGGCATCGCCGCCTTCGTACAGCGTCTGCCGGGTGCGATTGGTTACGTGGAATATGCTTACGCTAAGCAGAACAACCTGGCTTACACCAAGCTGATTTCTGCTGACGGAAAAGCGGTTAGCCCAACCGAAGAGAACTTCGCCAACGCGGCTAAAGGCGCTGACTGGAGCAAATCCTTCGCGCAGGACCTGACCAACCAGAAAGGCGAAGGCGCGTGGCCAATTACCTCCACCACCTTCATTCTGGTTCACAAAGAGCAGAAGAAGCCTGAGCAGGGCGCTGAAGTGCTGAAGTTCTTTGATTGGGCGTACAAAAACGGTGGGAAGCAGGCTAACGAACTGGATTATGCTACCCTGCCGGAAAGCGTGGTTGAGCAGGTTCGTGCTGCATGGAAGACCAACGTAAAAGATAGCAGCGGTAAAGCGCTGTACTGATTACGGTAGCCCGGCGGTGACGCCGGGCATCTGTAAACGTCGTCGCGGATTTTAAACTGAAAGAGTAATTTATGGCTGCAACCAAGCCTGCTTTTAACCCACCGGGTAAAAAGGGTGACATGATATTCAGCGCGCTGGTAAGACTGGCTGCGCTGATTGTGCTATTGATGTTGGGCGGGATTATTGTCTCCCTTGTCATCTCTTCCTGGCCCAGCATGGAGAAGTTCGGCTTCGCCTTCCTGTGGACCAAAGAGTGGGATGCACCTAACGATGTCTACGGTGCACTGGTACCGATTTACGGTACGATCGTCACTTCTGTTATCGCCTTGCTGATCGCCGTTCCGGTGAGCTTCGGCATCGCACTCTTCCTGACTGAACTGGCACCCAACTGGCTCAAGCGCCCGTTAGGTATCGCGATTGAACTGCTGGCGGCGATCCCCAGTATTGTTTACGGCATGTGGGGGCTGTTTATCTTTGCTCCGCTGTTCGCGACCTACTTCCAGGAACCGGTCGGCAATATTCTTTCTAACATCCCGTTTGTCGGTGCTCTGTTCTCCGGCCCGGCGTTTGGTATCGGTATCCTGGCGGCGGGTGTCATCCTTGCCATCATGATTATCCCGTATATCTCCGCCGTTATGCGTGATGTGTTCGAACAGACCCCGGTGATGATGAAAGAGTCAGCCTACGGTATTGGCTGCACCACCTGGGAAGTTATCTGGCGCATCGTCCTGCCGTTCACCAAAAATGGGGTTATCGGCGGCGTGATGCTCGGCCTTGGCCGCGCGCTGGGTGAAACCATGGCGGTGACCTTTATCATCGGTAACACCTACCAGCTCGACAGCGCCTCGCTGTATATGCCGGGCAACAGTATTACCTCTGCGCTGGCAAATGAATTTGCTGAAGCGGAATCTGGCCTGCACGTCTCGGCCTTGATGGAACTGGGCCTGATCCTGTTTGCGATTACCTTTATCGTTCTGGCCGCCTCGAAGTTCATGATCATGCGCCTGGCGAAAAATGAGGGGGCACGTTCATGACCACTCTGGAAATGCAAAACACCGCTGAGCTGGCCGAGTCCCGCCGCAAAATGCAGGCTCGTCGCCGCATGAAGAACCGCATCGCGCTGACGCTCTCTATGGCCACGATGATCTTCGGCCTGTTCTGGCTGGTGTGGATCTTAATGGCCACCATTACCCGCGGTATTGATGGGATGTCGCTGGCGCTGTTTACCGAGATGACTCCGCCGCCGAACACAGCGGGCGGTGGTTTGGCAAACGCCCTGGCGGGCAGCGGCCTGCTGATTCTGTGGGCGACCGTGTTTGGTACGCCGCTGGGCATAATGGCGGGTATCTACCTTGCCGAGTATGGGCGTAAGTCCTGGCTGGCTGAAATTATTCGTTTTATTAACGATATTCTGCTCTCCGCTCCTTCTATTGTGGTCGGTCTGTTCGTCTACACCATCGTGGTGGCGCAGATGCAGCACTTCTCCGGCTGGGCGGGCGTGATTGCGCTGGCGCTGCTGCAGGTACCCATCGTGATTCGTACCACCGAGAACATGTTGAAGCTGGTGCCGGATAGCCTGCGTGAAGCGGCCTATGCGCTGGGGACGCCGAAATGGCGGATGATCTCGGCCATTACGCTCAAAGCGTCTATTTCCGGGATTATGACCGGCATCCTGCTGGCGATTGCGCGCATCGCGGGTGAAACGGCACCGCTGCTGTTTACCGCGCTCTCCAACCAGTTCTGGAGTACCGACATGATGCAGCCTATCGCTAACCTGCCGGTGACCATCTTTAAATTTGCGATGAGCCCGTTTGCTGAGTGGCAGCAACTGGCCTGGGCCGGGGTGTTGATTATCACTCTGTGCGTACTGCTGCTGAACATTCTGGCGCGCGTCATTTTCGCGAAGAAGAAACACGGTTAATTTTTTACAGCGCGGCCAACGGCGGCGCTGGATGAGGAAGAGATTGAGATGAGTATGGTGAACACAACTCCGGGTAAGATTTCAGTACGTGACCTGAACTTCTACTACGGCAAATTCCATGCCCTGAAGAACATTAACCTGGATATCGCAAAAAACCAGGTTACCGCGTTTATCGGCCCGTCGGGCTGCGGTAAATCGACGCTGCTGCGTACCTTTAACAAAATGTTTGAACTGTACCCAGAGCAGCGCGCGGAAGGTGAAATTTTGCTGGATGGCGACAATATTCTCACCAATACCCAGGATATCGCGCTGCTGCGTGCGAAAGTGGGCATGGTATTCCAGAAGCCGACGCCGTTCCCGATGTCCATCTATGACAACATCGCCTTTGGCGTACGCCTGTTTGAAAAGCTGTCGCGTACCGATATGGATGAGCGCGTGCAGTGGGCGTTGACCAAGGCCGCATTATGGAATGAAACCAAAGATAAACTGCACCAGAGCGGGTACTCTCTCTCCGGTGGTCAGCAGCAGCGTCTGTGCATCGCGCGCGGTATCGCCATTCGCCCGGAAGTTCTGCTGCTGGATGAGCCGTGCTCAGCGCTTGACCCGATCTCAACCGGGCGTATCGAGGAGCTGATCACCGAGCTGAAAGAGGACTACACCGTGGTTATCGTGACCCACAACATGCAGCAGGCTGCGCGTTGTTCCGACCACACGGCGTTTATGTACCTGGGCGAATTGATTGAGTTTAGTAACACGGACGATCTGTTCACCAAGCCCGCGAAAAAACAAACTGAAGATTATATTACTGGCCGCTACGGTTGATATGCCCTTCATTTTTTAAGCGAGAGCCGCGCTGGTTGCGTTGACCGGTCCCGATAATGCAGCGAACTGCATTATCGGGAACTTAGCGAAACACACGCCTTGTTCTTGCTAGAAATCGTTTGGGCATCTGGAGAAATGATGGACAATTTAAATCTCAATAAACATATTTCCGGCCAGTTCAACGCAGAACTGGAAAGCATCCGCACCCAGGTGATGACCATGGGTGGCATGGTAGAGCAGCAGCTTTCTGATGCGATTACCGCGATGCACAACCAGGACAGCGAGCTGGCGAAGCGCGTTATTGAAGGCGATAAGCACGTCAACATGATGGAAGTGGCGATCGACGAAGCCTGCGTGCGCATTATTGCCAAACGTCAGCCAACGGCGAGCGACCTGCGTCTGGTGATGGCTATCATCAAAACGATCGCTGAACTGGAACGTATTGGCGACGTTGCGGATAAAATCTGCAGCACCGCGCTGGAGAAATTCTCGCATCAGCACCAGCCGCTGTTGGTAAGCCTGGAATCGCTGGGCCGCCACACCGTACAGATGCTGCATGATGTGCTGGATGCATTTGCGCGCATGGATCTGGACGAAGCGGTGCGTATTTACCGTGAAGACAAGAAAGTTGACCAGGAGTATGAGGGCATTGTGCGCCAGCTGATGACCTATATGATGGAAGACCCTCGCACCATTCCAAGCGTGCTGACCGCACTGTTTTGCGCCCGTTCTATCGAGCGTATCGGCGATCGCTGCCAGAATATCTGTGAATACATTTTCTACTTCGTGAAGGGGCAGGATTTCCGTCACGTTGGTGGTGATGAGCTGGATAAGCTGCTGGCGGGGAAAGCACCGAAAGAGTAAGCGTCTTAGCGGCCGGCGTTTTGCTGGCTTGTAGCGGATGAGAGAGGCCGGATAAGCGCGTGCGCTATCCGGCTTTTTCATTTATCGCGTAATATCCCAGCCGCGCGCTTTCCACAGTGCAGGCAGCTGCGACAGATCGGTAAACGTCGTGACTTTGGGATGGTCAATCGGCTTGTTATGCGGATCGGCGCAGAAATAGAACACCTCCATTCCCGCATCAATTCCCGACTGGGCGCCGGCCGATGAGTCATCCACCAGGATGCAGTTCTCGACATTGACGTTCATGGCTTTCGCCGCGTGATACATCAGCGCCGGATCGGGCTTCCAGCGCTGAATATCGTAGCCGCTGAATAATTTATCCGGAAAATGGTGCAACATTCCCAGTTTGCCCAGCGAATGCTGCATTTTGCTGACCGGGCCGTTTGAGACGATACACATGGGAATATTGACTGCATCAATAAGGGCATTCGCGCCATCGATCACCTCGAGTTCTGTGTCGAAAAGGCGTGCGACCTCTGCGCGGTACACGGGTTCTAACGCGGATTTCTCAAGCGTAGTGCCGTGCTCCTGGTTGATGATGTCGATAATTTCGTAGAGCTTTACGCCCTTGAAACGTTTAAAAATCTCTTCCAGATCGAGCGTGATGCCAAATGTTTTAAACATATGGACGTAGGCCCGTGAACAGATAACCTCGCTGTCAACCAGCGTGCCGTCACAGTCGAAAAAAACCGCTTCAACTCCGGACATGTCATTTCCTTTTTAACAAGTTTAACGTTTACGTAATGCAGAATTAAGAGACGCAATCGTTGCCGTATAAGCAAAATCAATGAAAAAAGTATCTCAGAACCGCGCCTATTGTCGCATTTTGGTATAGGATAGCGACGAATTTTCCTTCCTTTCTGCGGAAATAGATAATGAGCCAACAACACACCACCCCGGCTTCCGGTCAGGGGATACTGGAGCGCGTGTTTAAACTGCGCGAACACGGCACAACGGCACGCACCGAAGTGATCGCCGGTTTCACCACTTTCCTGACGATGGTCTACATCGTCTTCGTAAACCCGCAAATTCTTGGCGTCGCCGGAATGGACACCAGCGCGGTGTTCGTCACGACCTGTCTGATTGCGGCGCTGGGCAGTATCCTGATGGGCGTATTCGCTAACCTGCCGGTGGCGCTGGCGCCAGCGATGGGCCTGAACGCCTTCTTCGCATTTGTGGTGGTACAGGCGATGGGCCTGCCGTGGCAGGTGGGCATGGGCGCTATCTTCTGGGGCGCCGTAGGCCTGCTGCTGCTTACGATTTTCCGCGTACGTTACTGGATGATTGCGAATATTCCGGTGAGCCTGCGTGTGGGCATCACCAGCGGTATTGGTTTATTCATCGGCATGATGGGGCTGAAAAACGCCGGCGTTATTGTCGCAAACCAGGACACGCTGGTTTCTATTGGCAACCTGACCTCTCACAGCGTTCTACTGGGCGTTCTGGGCTTCTTTATCATCGC
The DNA here is from genome assembly GCF_001571285.1 of Kluyvera cryocrescens NBRC 102467. Lineage (GTDB taxonomy): Bacteria > Pseudomonadota > Gammaproteobacteria > Enterobacterales > Enterobacteriaceae > Kluyvera > Kluyvera cryocrescens. The sequence goes on from NZ_BCTM01000007.1 coordinate 6,427, forward strand.
GATTCTGGCATCCCGTAATATTCATGCGGCAGTTCTGGTGTCTATCGTGGTGACCACTCTGCTGGGCTGGATGCTGGGCGACGTTCACTATAACGGTATCGTCTCCGCACCACCGAGCATTACCACGGTTGTGGGCCACGTTGATCTCGTCGGTTCGTTTAATCTTGGCCTGGCTGGGGTGATCTTCTCCTTCATGCTGGTTAACCTGTTTGACTCCTCCGGCACGCTGATTGGCGTCACCGATAAAGCCGGTCTGGCGGATGAAAAGGGCAAGTTCCCACGTATGAAGCAGGCGCTGTTCGTGGATAGCGTCTCTTCGGTCGCCGGTTCCTTTATCGGTACTTCATCCGTTACCGCGTATATCGAATCTTCTTCCGGTGTTTCCGTTGGCGGCCGTACCGGTCTGACGGCGGTGGTCGTTGGCCTGCTGTTCCTGCTGGTGATTTTCCTGTCACCTCTGGCGGGAATGGTGCCGGGCTATGCGGCGGCGGGTGCGTTGATTTACGTTGGCGTGCTGATGACCTCAAGCCTGTCACGCGTGAAGTGGGATGACCTGACTGAAGCGGTTCCGGCGTTTATTACCGCGGTGATGATGCCATTTAGCTTCTCGATCACCGAAGGTATCGCGCTGGGCTTTATCTCTTACTGCATCATGAAAGTGGGCACCGGTCGTTTCCGCGATCTCAGCCCGTGCGTGATTATCGTCGCGCTGCTGTTTATTCTGAAGATTGTGTTTATCGACGCTCACTAAAGTGAGGCTTGCGGTATCAGGCGACGCTTTGCTGACCTGATAGACGAGAGAATGAAGGCCCGGTAAGCGTGACGCTGCCGGGCCTTTTCTTTAGGTTTTAACTTAGGCTTTAACGCGCTGAATATATTCGCCAAACGCGGTCAACTGACCGGTCAGGTGATCCAACGTTCCCTGCTCAATCACTTCACCTAACTGCGGGTCGACCTTGTTCTGAATGACGCCGCCCATAAACTCTGGTTTGTTCATCACCATGGCATCGAGGAAGACCAGGATCTGACGCAGATGGTATTGGCAGCGCGCGCCACCAATGGCGCCCATGGAGCTGGTCTGGATCAGTACCGGTTTACCCGCCAGCGGTTGATCCGGCAGGCGGGACAGCCAGTCGATGGCATTTTTCAAGCCACCCGGTACGGAGTAGTTATATTCCGGCGTGACGATGACGACGCCGTCAGCCTGGCGAATTTGTTCAGCCAGCGCTTCTACGCTTTGCGGGAATCCATCTTCTTGTTGCAGATCAGCATCGTACAGCGGGATATCGCCAATCGACGGGAGCGGAGAGACGCTCATGCCCGCCGGGGCGATTTTTGGCAGGGTGCGTGCCACCATACCGTTAAATGAACCTTTGCGCAGGCTTTCCCAATAACGTAACAACTTTCAACGCTTCAGACATGATTACTCCTTTGCATCATGAGGCTGTTTTCAGCCGAATCAGTTGAGTATAAGCGCTTTCTCTGCCGGTAGGCTGGTGAATCTCATCAACCGTGCTGCGGGTTCATTGGCCCGCGTTTGTGCGTCCGGCAGGCTGCGCCAACCGTATTTGCCATCAAACTCCCACACTTTTAGCTTCTCAATCGAAGGGGACACGGCGAGTGACCAGGCCAGCACGTCCTCTGCGTCACAAATCGCTTCGAGTTGGTCGGTGGTGGCGGAACGCAGGCGTCCGGAGCCGGGGAGCAGTTGAAGAGACTGCGGCGAGTCGAGATGCACATCGCCGGTCATTTTGAGCACGCTTTGGCGCAGAGCAATTAGCTGTACGCGCGCTTCGTGTGGATCGCTTTGGTTGTTAATCCACAGATTTTCATTACTGGTAAATCGATAGTTTTCCATCATGGTTGCCTGCGGCGTATTGCGCAGCACGCGCAGCAGTTCCATATCGAGGCCGCACTGGCCTTCGGTGGTTAGCGCCACGCCGACAATGTTGCCCGCATAGGCGATGGAAAAATCAGGCAGGTGGCTATCTTTAAAGAAGGGTTTGCCTTCTTTTTGGGTCACGATTTCGGGAAGTTCGCTGATGCCATAAAGCATAAACAGTAGCTCAGCCAGCAGTGCGCGCGACGCCAGATAACGCGTACGGCGATAGGCCGGCAGCTGGCGTGCGATGTTGTGGCTGGTGGATGATAACCTGACCGACAGTAGATGCCCGTCCTTGAGGATCCCTCTTGCAAAGTGCGTCGCCATTTTTCGCTCCGTGATTAATGGACTGTGGATATTGTGAGAGTAACATTTACACAAGTTATGGTCAGGTTTTACTGCCTAAAAATGCGAATGAAAAGGGGTATTACGAGACTTTTACACTTCCCCCTAACTGAAACGCATTATTTTTACGAATAATGAGTCAGGAAACAGTGAGATATAAGGATTTGAGGGTTTCACGCAACCAAATAATTTTCGGGTTGTGACTATTTCGTTTATGCCAAAGCAGGGTGAACGGAACCAGCAGCTTGTCTAGCTGTACGGTATCGAAGGGGAGAGGTCTGGCGACCAAAGAGAGCTGGTGGAGCTGATTATAATAGCGGCAATAGCGCGGTGCCGTGGCCAGCATATGATGATCCGGCTGAGCCGCCATAAACAATGACTGTTCAAACCCAGGCAGGCTGAGAGCGATGTTACGCTCGCGCCCCATCTCCTGCAGGACATCATCCAGCGCCCAGGTGTCGTTTTGCTCCCAGCTGATGCTGATATGCGGGTAGCGCAAAAAGGTCTCCAGACACCATTCTTCCTGTAAAGCGGGATGATCCTCACGCAGCCAGACGCAGGGAAGATCGGAAAACAGCACTTCATAATCGATCGACAGCGGCAGCAGGCTCAGCAATTCGCGTGAACGCGGATGGCTTTCGCGGCCGGTAAAGCCGATATCCACCTCGCCGCGGACAATAGCATCCAGCGAATCGTAGTCCCAGTTGCGGACTTTGATCGACGCCTGGGGATAACGCTGGTAGATCTGCTGCGCCAGCGCATTAAACATGATCATCACCAGCGGCGTTTCGGCGACCAGATCAAATTTCAGCCCGCGCGGCGTCTCGTGGTTTGGCTTATCGAGTAGCTGATTACCCATCTGCATCCATTCTGCCAGGCTATGCTCCATGCTGAGCATCAGCGGCGTGGGTGTTAACCCCAGCGGGGTGTTCACAAACAGCGGGTCATCAAACCAGGCTCTCAGCTTCGACAGCGATTTACTGACCGCCGACGGCGTCACGTTCATCCGTTTGGCGGTTTTGGTCACGCTGCGCTCCTGCATCAGGAGCTGCAGGCAGAGCAGTAAATTAAGATCGAGACTGCTGAGGGATTTCTTCATGGGCTGGCGCGGACCGGTTAGGAGCAACAATGATAATCAACATGATGCTCACTATGCTACAGCCAATCAGAATCCCGATCAGCATATTCAGCGCGTCAAGACCCAGGATGGCAGCTAGCCAAATCCACAGCGATGAGCCGCAGACCTGCGCGATGCCTAAGGCGGAACTCGCGACGCCCGCTCGCAGCGAGAAAGGACCCAGCGCCTGGCTCATGGCAACCCCAAAGCCAACCGAGAAGCCTGCGCAGATTAAGGTCAACCCGAACAGCGTCATGGTGTTGGTATTAGCGAGGGTGAGTACGACTCCGGCGGCCAGAAACAGCACTTGCGAAGCTAGCATCAGGGTGCGTGGCTTGAAGAGACTGAGGGCAAACGGCGTGGAGAACGAGACGGCCATACTGACGCCAGCGGTCATCGCCATGGTGGTGGCGTACTCTCCGCGGTCAAAGCCCATCACTTCCATCAGCAGCACCGGCGAAGTATTCACGAAGGTGAGGATCACCGACACGCTGAGAGTCGTAATGGCGAGGCGGCTGAGGAAAAAGCGGTTTAACAACGACTCCGCGCCGCGCGCCGTTGGCGTTGCGGTCTGGAGAGCCGCTGGACGCGATTCTCGCAGGATAAAAACCGACAGCAGGCACACGACCACCCCCATGCCTATCATCGTGTAGAACAGGCTCTGCCACGGATATTTGAGCATGATCAGATGCCCCATCACCGGCGCTAATACCGGGACGATACAGGTGATCCCGTTGAGTAAAGACAGCACCTTCGCCCGGCGGCGATCGTCTAACGTATCGCGCAGGATCGCAAATGCCACCACGTAACAGCAGCCCGCCCCCACGCCCTGGATAAAACGGCCCACCAGGAACGGTGTACCGCTTTCAGCCATTGAACAGAGCGCTGAGGCGAGAATATAGATAACAGCCCCGACGATGGCGACCGGCTTGCGTCCAGACTGATCGGCCACTTTACCGGCAAACAGCATGGCGGTTGCCATCCCGGCCAGATAGACCGAAAACGCGATATGCAGCTGTGCTTCGCTCGCCTGTAAATCAGCAGCAATGCGGGGTAATCCCACCAGATACATATCAATACCTGCGGGATACAGGAGAACCAAAGCAAAACTGCAGATTAGAAAGCGTGTCATAGCAACCTCATGAGGAATGTGGCGCTAAGCATACGGGGAGTGCGTCTGCGGCACGAGTTGCCATTTGGACAACAGTGATTTCCTATAAGGAAATTTACTTCCAGACTCGCGCCATTCCTTCACTTTCCGGGCGAACGGATTCGAAGCCAAACTTAGCGTACAGCTCGGGAACATCGGCGACTAACGAAACGTAAGATCCCTTAAAGGCATTAGCATTCAGCCAGCCGATCAGCGCTTCCATGACTTTGCGGCCTAATCCTTTTCCTTGATGCGCCGGATCAACGGCGATATCGACAATTTCGAAGTTTAGCGCGCCATCACCGACGATGCGGCCCATGCCCACGGGAACGCCCTGCCAGAGAATATGCACGCCGTAGCAGCTGCGCGGGAGCCCTATTTTGGCCGCCTCAAGCGGGCGGGGGGAAAGCCCGGAAACCTGGCGCAGGCGGCAAAAATCTTCAGCGGAAGGCACGGTCTCCAGCAGGGTGTATTCAGTTGTCATCACGGTTACCTGTCTTAAATGAATAGTTAGGTTTAGCAGGCTTTTTCAGATGCAGGCAAGGCGGGCATGGGAAAAGAACAGCGCCGGAATCAGGCTCAATGTGATTCCGGCGGGGGGACTTATTTACCGATACAGAAGCTAGAGAAAATACGCCCCAGCAGGTCGTCGGAGGTAAACTCGCCTGTAATTTCGCTCAGGCACTGCTGGGACAGACGTAGTTCTTCTGCCAACAGTTCACCTGCCCAGGCGCCCAGAAGCTGTGCTTTACCCTGTTGCAGATGCTCTGCGGCGTCCGATAGCGCCTGCAGGTGACGACGACGGGCCAGGAAGCCGCCTTCCATATTGGTTTCAAAGCCCATGCTCTGCTTGAGATGGTTACGCAGCACGTCAACCCCTTCGCCGGTACGCGCGGAAAGGCGTACAAGTGAGTGGTCATTTACTTCGCTAAGGCCCAGCGTCTCACCGGTAATATCCGCTTTGTTGCGCACCACGGTTATCGGCAGGGTTTTTGGCAGACGGGCGATAAAGTCCGGCCAAATCTCCGCTGGGTCGGTGGCGTCGGTGGTGGTGCCATCAACCATAAACAGCACGCGGTCAGCCTGTTCGATTTCCTGCCAGGCGCGTTCGATACCGATACGCTCCACTTCATCGCTCGCCTCGCGCAGCCCGGCGGTATCAATGATGTGCAGCGGCATGCCGTCGATATGGATATGTTCACGCAGCACGTCGCGCGTGGTGCCGGCGATATCGGTGACGATAGCCGCTTCACGGCCGGCCAGTGCGTTCAGCAGGCTCGATTTCCCGGCATTCGGACGCCCGGCAATCACCACTTTCATCCCTTCACGCAGCAGGCTGCCCTGGCGGGCTTCGGCACGGACGGCGTCGAGATCGGCAATCACGTTGTTAAGCTGGGCTTCGATTTTACCGTCAGAAAGAAAGTCGATCTCTTCATCCGGGAAATCGATAGCTGCTTCGACAAAGATGCGCAGGTGAGTGAGTGCTTCCACAAGGTGGTTAACGCGGGTGGAGAACGCCCCCTGCAGCGAGTTTAGCGCGGAACGGGCCGCCTGCTCGGAGCTGGCGTCAATCAGGTCGGCAATCGCTTCGGCCTGGGCCAAATCGAGTTTATCGTTTAAAAACGCGCGCTCGGAAAATTCGCCGGGTTTGGCAATACGTACGCCCGGCAGCGTCAGAATGCGTTTAAGCAGCAAATCGAGAATTACCGGGCCGCCGTGACCCTGAAGTTCTAACACATCCTCACCGGTGAAGGAGTTCGGGCCGGGGAACCACAGCGCAATGCCTTGATCCAGCGCGCTGCCGTCAGCGTCTTTAAAGGGCAGGTAGTCGGCATAGCGCGGCTTCGGCAGCTTGCCCAGCACCGCCTGTGCGACGTCGCGCGCCTTCAGGCCGGAGATACGCAAAATGCCCACGCCACCGCGTCCCGGTGGGGTTGCCTGGGCGACAATAGTGTCGTTATGGCTCATGGTTAGTCTCTATTTTGTTGCAATAAAAAAGGCGGTCATTCGACCGCCTTTCATTTTAGCGCTTATGGTACCGAATCAGGATTTTTTCTTCTCGCGGCTATGCAGGCCACGTTTTTCCAGACCACGGTAAATCAGCTGCTGCTGAATAATGGTCACCAGGTTGCTGACGATATAGTAAACCACCAGACCGGATGGGAACCACAGGAAGAACACCGTGAAGATGACCGGCATAAAGGTCATGATCTTCTGCTGCATCGGGTCGGTTACCGTGGTCGGAGACATCTTCTGAATGAAGAACATCGTCGCGCCCATGATGATCGGCAGGATGTAGTACGGGTCTTGTGCAGACAGGTCGTGAATCCACAGGATAAACGGCGCATGACGCAGTTCAACGGATGCACTCAGCATGTAGTACAGCGCAAGGAAGATTGGCATCTGGATAATCAGCGGGAAGCAGCCACCCAGTGGGTTCACTTTTTCCGCTTTATACAGGGCCATCATTTCCTGGCTTTGACGCTGTTTGTCGTCGCCCAGACGCTCACGCATCGCCTGAATCTTCGGCTGCAGCATACGCATCTTCGCCATGGAGGTGTACTGCGCTTTAGTCAGCGGGTACATGATGCCACGAACGATAAAGGTGATAACGATGATGGAGAAGCCCCAGTTGCCCAGGAAGCTATGGATCCATTTCAGCAGTTTGAACAGCGGCTGAGAGATGAACCACAGCCAGCCATAGTCAACGGTCAGGTCCAGGTGTGGCGCAACGGCGGCCATTTTGTCCTGAATCGCTGGGCCCACCCACAGGGTGCTGTTCAGCTTATCAACCTGGCCTGGCTGAACCAGTACTGGCTGAGATTTGTAGCCAATGGCCACAACGCCGTTACCGAGGTTAGCGGTGTAAAGGTTGTTAGTGCCTTTGTTATCTGGAACCCATGCAGTGGTGAAGTACTGCTGCAGCATCGCCACCCAACCATTCTGGGTATTGGTGTTCAGGTTCTCGTTATCAACGATCGTATCGAATTTGTATTTTTCATATTTCGAATCGGAAGTTGAATACGCCGCGCCGCGGAAAGTATGCATGGTAGACAGGCCACCGGTCTGGGTATCACGACTGGTTGGCAGCGCAGCGGTTTGCTTGAGCTGACCAAAGGTCGAGATTTCCAGCGGTTTGTCGCTGACGTTCTGCACGTTATAGCCAACGTTCACCGCATAATCACCGCGTTTCAGGGTGAAGGTTTTGGTGAAGACGTTGCCCGCTTTATCGGTATAGGTCAGTGGAATGACGAGTTCATTCTGACCGTCAGCCAGTACAAACGCATCTTTATCAACGTTATACAGCGGACGAGGGCCGTTAGCCGGGTTATCCGGGCCATCACGACCGGTTAAGCCGCTCTGTGCCTGATAGATAAACTGTGGTGTGGTTTCCAGTAACTGGAACGGTTCGTTAGATTTCAGTGCTTTCGGGTATGCCGGAAGCAGTGCCTGCTCAACATCACCACCGCGGGTGTTGATGGTCAGCTCAAGCACATCAGTTTTAACCGTGATCAGTTTCCCTTGGCCACTGGCTGGTACGCCCTGGTCTGCGGCGCTACCCGCTGCTGTGGTCGTAGTCTGCGTGGTCTGCTGCTGGGTCTGAGGATTGTTATCCTGCTCCCAGGCTTGCCAGATCATGAAAGACACGAACAACAAAGCGATGATAAGAAGATTGCGTTGCGAATCCATCGTTAGTGTTCTCTGGTATCAAATGGTCCAGGCGGGACGGGGTCGTCACCACCAGGGTGTAAAGGGTGGCATTTTAATACGCGTTTCACTGTCAACCAACTGCCTTTTATCACTCCAAACCTGCGCAATGCCTCAATTCCGTACTGAGAACAGGTTGGCGTGAAACGGCAATGCGGCCCGAGTAGCGGACTAATCAGGCGCTGATAGACCCGAATCAGGCCTATCAGGAGCCGGGAGATAGGCGACAGTGACGGCGCCATAATTTTTCCAACGCTTCCGAGAGAGCACGGTTATCGAGATCGGCAACCCCTTTCTTCGCCACCACCACGAAATCCATAGGCGGAAGTTCATGCTGACGTAAACGGAAACTTTCACGCGTCAGACGTTTAATCCGATTGCGTTCATGTGCGCGCTTAACGTTTTTCTTGGCGACGGTAAGACCGATGCGGGGATGCCCCAGCGAATTTAGGCGGCCGAGGATGGTGATTTGCGGCGTGCCAGCCCGTTGTGGCTGCTGGAAGACGAATGTGAAATGATTGGGAGTTAACAAACGTAACTCCCTGGGAAATGCTAGCTTAACCACTCGAAGGGTTAGCTTTATTACTTAGAAACGGTCAGACGAGAACGGCCTTTAGCACGACGACGTGCCAGAACCTGACGACCATTTTTATTAGCCATACGAGCACGGAAGCCGTGAGAACGGTTGCGCTTCAGTACAGACGGTTGAAAAGTGCGTTTCATGGCGATTTCTACCTAAACTTGAATAAATTCAATGGCTTTATTGGATATCCGAACGAAAATCGAACGATGGACACCGAAGCCATGGGTGATTAAAGAGGCCGGATTGTAATAATTGTACACTCCGGAGTCAATTCTCTTTCCTTATTTACCGCGTAAAAAACCACGTTTTACCGTAATTTTTCGCCCGGTAAATGAGCAGCACCCCACGCCGAAATTCGGGCGGAATGCACCGGGTGGGGGATTATACGGCCTGCCTGTTAAAGCGCAAGGATCATCCTGGATCTTTGTTAGATCATTTAAGCAGAAATTTGTCGCTAGTCATTAATTTTTCCAATATGCGAAGGAAATCGTGCCTCCTCTTCGCCGGGATCGTTTACACTTACCGCTTCCGGATCCAGCCTGTGGATAAATCGGGAAGAATCTGTGAGAAACAGAAGATCTCTGGCGCAGTTTACGCTATGATCCTCGGCCCGATCGCGATCGGTGGATCGTTTAGGGGAAGTACCGCGCTCTTTCAGCACAGCGTCTGAAGGGCCGTTGAAAACCGCAAATAGCGGTTCGCACGTCACCCGCTTGCATCGGGTCTATTCGACGTGCGTCAAAAATCACGAATTTTTAATCTTATACACAGCATTTGTTCGGGCTGCATTTTTGCAGCAGCTGAATGAATCCCCGACAGCATTCAGTTTTGCTGACGGTAGGGTTTTCAGAGGTAGCCTGCAGGTTTGCCTGGAGGATGATGTGTATCGACTTTTTTTCGAGTGGAGTCCGCCGTGTCACTTTCGCTTTGGCAGCAATGTCTTGCCCGATTGCAGGATGAGTTACCAGCCACAGAATTCAGCATGTGGATCCGCCCATTGCAGGCGGAACTAAGCGATAACACGCTGGCCCTGTACGCGCCAAATCGTTTTGTGCTTGATTGGGTACGGGATAAATACCTCAATAACATCAACGGACTGTTGAATGATTTCTGCGGGACAGATGCCCCGCAGCTGCGTTTTGAGGTCGGCACCAAGCCTGTCACGCAAACCCTTAAAGAAACGGCGAGCGTGAGCGCCCCGGCGCAAACGGCACAAGTTTATGCGCCACGCGTCGCACCGGCACCGCGTGCGGGTTGGGATAACGTCCCGGCACCTGCGGAACCGTCCTACCGCTCCAATGTTAACGTTAAGCACACCTTTGATAACTTTGTTGAAGGTAAATCGAACCAGCTAGCCCGTGCGGCGGCGCGCCAGGTTGCGGACAATCCAGGCGGCGCCTATAACCCACTGTTCCTCTACGGCGGCACGGGTTTAGGTAAAACGCACCTGCTGCATGCGGTAGGAAACGGCATTATTGCCCGTAAACCGAATGCAAAAGTGGTGTATATGCACTCCGAACGCTTTGTCCAGGACATGGTAAAAGCCCTGCAAAACAACGCGATCGAAGAGTTTAAACGCTACTACCGCTCCGTAGATGCATTGCTTATCGATGACATTCAATTCTTTGCTAATAAAGAACGATCCCAGGAAGAGTTTTTCCATACCTTTAACGCCCTGCTGGAAGGTAATCAGCAGATCATCCTCACGTCGGATCGCTATCCGAAAGAGATCAATGGCGTAGAAGATCGTCTTAAATCCCGTTTCGGCTGGGGGCTGACCGTCGCCATCGAACCGCCTGAGCTTGAGACTCGCGTCGCTATTCTGATGAAAAAAGCCGACGAAAATGATATTCGTCTGCCAGGCGAAGTGGCGTTCTTTATTGCCAAGCGTCTACGCTCTAACGTGCGTGAACTTGAAGGGGCGCTGAACCGCGTTATCGCCAACGCCAATTTTACCGGCCGGGCGATCACCATCGATTTCGTGCGTGAAGCACTGCGCGATCTGCTGGCGCTGCAGGAAAAGCTGGTCACCATCGACAATATTCAGAAGACGGTGGCGGAGTATTACAAAATCAAAATTGCGGACTTGCTCTCCAAGCGACGCTCTCGCTCGGTTGCGCGTCCGCGCCAGATGGCGATGGCGTTGGCGAAAGAGCTCACCAACCACAGTCTGCCGGAAATTGGCGATGCGTTTGGTGGCCGTGACCATACCACCGTGCTGCACGCCTGCCGTAAGATTGAGCAGCTGCGTGAAGAAAGCCACGATATCAAAGAAGACTTTTCCAATTTAATCAGAACATTGTCGTCGTGATCCTATGAAATTTACCGTAGAACGTGAACATTTATTAAAACCGTTACAACAGGTGAGTGGCCCGCTTGGCGGGCGTCCGACATTGCCGATTCTGGGTAACCTGCTGCTGCAGGTCGCGGACGGCACGCTGTCGCTGACCGGTACCGATTTAGAAATGGAAATGGTAGCGCGCGTTACGCTGCTTCAACCGCATGAACCGGGCGCGACTACCGTGCCGGCGCGTAAATTCTTCGACATTTGTCGTGGCCTGCCGGAAGGTGCGGAAATCGTTGTGCAGCTGGAAGGCGACCGCATGCTGGTACGCTCTGGCCGTAGCCGCTTCTCACTGTCTACGCTGCCCGCTGCCGACTTCCCGAACCTGGACGACTGGCAGAGCGACGTTGAGTTCACGCTGCCACAGGCGACGATGAAACGTTTGATTGAAGCCACTCAGTTCTCGATGGCTCATCAGGACGTGCGCTATTACTTAAACGGCATGCTGTTTGAAACCGAAGGCGAAGAGCTGCGTACCGTAGCGACCGATGGGCACCGCCTGGCGGTCTGTTCGATGCCGGTTGGGCAATCTCTGCCGAGCCATTCGGTGATCGTGCCGCGTAAAGGGGTGATTGAGCTGATGCGTATGCTTGACGGTGGCGATACGCCGCTGCGCGTGCAGATTGGCAGCAATAACATCCGCGCCCACGTCGGCGATTTTATCTTTACGTCCAAGCTGGTGGATGGTCGTTTCCCTGACTATCGCCGCGTGTTGCCGAAAAATCCGGATAAACACCTGGAAGCTGGCTGCGATATCCTCAAGCAGGCGTTTGCCCGTGCGGCCATTCTCTCAAACGAGAAATTCCGCGGCGTGCGTCTGTATGTGAGTGAGAACCAGATTAAAATCACGGCCAATAACCCAGAGCAGGAAGAGGCAGAAGAGATTCTGGATGTCTCCTATCCTGGTACCGAGCTGGAAATCGGCTTCAACGTTAGCTACGTGCTGGATGTGCTGAACGCGCTGAAATGCGAAACCGTCCGTATCCTGCTGACGGACTCCGTCTCCAGCGTGCAGATTGAAGACGCAGCCAGCCAAAGCGCGGCTTACGTCGTGATGCCAATGAGACTGTAGTGTCTGATAAGGGGCAGGTTTACTTGCCATTTCGCCTCCCGGCAGTGCTCGACAAAACGCTTTGCGTTTTGGACGTCTGTAAGACGGTCCGATGGACGAGCGGAGCGAGCAAATGCTCGCGTACTTCGTGTACGCTCCGCTTTCTGTGCGCTGGCGGTAGACGAACTGGCTGCGACACCCATGCCCCTGGACGAATATAATCAGCTTATGTCACTGACGCGCTTACTCATCAAAGATTTCCGCAATATCGAAGCTGCGGATCTCGCGTTATCCCCTGGCTTTAACTTCCTGGTTGGCGCTAACGGCAGCGGCAAAACCAGCGTTCTGGAAGCCATTTATACGCTGGGCCACGGCCGGGCGTTTCGCAGCTTGCAAATCGGCCGCGTGATTCGCCACGAACAGGACGCTTTTGTGCTTCATGGGCGTCTAAAAGGCGAAGAGCGTGAAACGGCCATTGGCCTGACGAAAGATAAGCTCGGTGACAGCAAGGTTCGCATTGATGGCACCGACGGTCATAAGGTCGCTGAGCTGGCGATGATGATGCCAATGCAGCTGATTACGCCTGAGGGGTTTACTTTACTCAACGGCGGCCCCAAATACAGAAGAGCATTCCTTGATTGGGGGTGCTTCCACAATGAAGCCGGATTCTTCACTGCCTGGAGCAACCTGAAGCGGTTACTCAAGCAGCGCAATGCAGCGCTGCGCCAGGTGAGCCGTTATGAACAACTGCGCCCCTGGGATAAAGAACTGATCCCCCTTGCGGAACAGGTCAGCCGCTGGCGTGCGGAATACAGCACCGGTATCGCCGAAGATATGGCGGATACCTGCAAACAATTTCTCCCGGAGTTTTCTCTCGCCTTCTCTTTCCAGCGTGGCTGGGAAAAAGAGACCGATTATGCCGAAGTGCTGGAGAAAAACTTCGAACGCGACCGTATGCTGACCTACACAGCGCACGGTCCGCACAAGGCGGACTTCCGCATTCGCGCCGACGGCGCGCCGGTAGAAGACACCTTATCGCGCGGGCAGCTCAAGCTGCTGATGTGCGCACTACGTCTGGCACAGGGCGAGTTTCTCACCCGTGAGAGCGGACGACGCTGCCTGTACCTGATAGATGATTTTGCCTCGGAACTTGATGATGCGCGACGCGGCCTGCTGGCAAGCCGTTTAAAAGCCACGCAGTCACAGGTTTTCGTCAGTGCGATCAGCGCTGAACACGTTATAGACATGTCGGACGAAAATTCGAAGATGTTTACCGTGGAAAAGGGTAAAATAACGGATTAACCCAAGATTAAATGAGCGAGAAACGTTGATGTCGAATTCTTATGACTCCTCCAGTATCAAAGTCCTGAAAGGACTGGATGCGGTGCGTAAGCGCCCGGGTATGTATATCGGCGACACGGATGACGGCACCGGTCTGCACCACATGGTATTCGAGGTTGTGGATAACGCTATCGACGAAGCGCTCGCAGGGTACTGTAAAGACATCGTTGTCACCATCCATAGCGATAACTCCGTATCCGTACAGGATGACGGTCGTGGTATCCCAACCGGTATTCACCCGGAAGAGGGCGTATCGGCGGCGGAAGTGATCATGACCGTTCTGCACGCAGGCGGTAAATTCGATGATAACTCCTACAAAGTTTCCGGTGGTCTGCACGGCGTCGGCGTGTCGGTTGTAAACGCCCTGTCGCAGAAGCTGGAACTGGTTATCCAGCGCGATAACAAAATCCACAAACAGATTTATGCGCACGGCGTGCCGCAGGCTCCGCTAGCGGTCACTGGCGATACCGAGAAAACCGGTACCATGGTGCGTTTCTGGCCGAGCTACGAAACCTTCACCAATGTCATTGAATTCGAATATGACATTCTGGCAAAACGCCTGCGCGAGCTGTCATTCCTGAACTCCGGCGTGTCTATCCGTCTGCGCGATAAGCGCGACGGCAAAGAAGATCATTTCCACTACGAAGGTGGCATCAAGGCATTTGTTGAATATCTCAACAAAAACAAAACGCCAATCCACCCAAATATCTTCTACTTCTCCACCGAAAAAGACGGTATCGGCGTTGAAGTGGCGCTGCAGTGGAACGATGGTTTCCAGGAAAACATCTACTGCTTTACCAACAACATTCCACAGCGTGACGGTGGTACTCACCTTGCCGGCTTCCGTGCGGCGATGACCCGTACGCTGAACGCCTACATGGACAAAGAAGGCTACAGCAAAAAAGCGAAAGTCAGCGCCACCGGCGATGATGCTCGTGAAGGCCTGATTGCCGTGGTTTCCGTGAAAGTGCCGGATCCGAAGTTCTCCTCACAGACCAAAGATAAACTGGTTTCTTCTGAGGTGAAAACGGCAGTTGAGCAGCAGATGAACGAACTGCTGAGCGAATACCTGTTGGAAAACCCATCCGACGCCAAGATCGTTGTGGGCAAAATTATTGACGCTGCGCGTGCTCGCGAAGCGGCCCGCCGTGCGCGTGAAATGACTCGCCGTAAAGGTGCGCTGGACTTAGCCGGCCTGCCGGGCAAACTGGCGGACTGCCAGGAACGCGACCCAGCCCACTCTGAACTGTACCTTGTGGAAGGGGACTCTGCGGGCGGCTCTGCAAAACAGGGGCGTAACCGTAAGAACCAGGCCATTCTGCCGCTGAAGGGTAAAATCCTGAACGTTGAGAAGGCGCGCTTCGACAAGATGCTCTCTTCTCAGGAAGTGGCAACGCTGATCACTGCGCTGGGCTGCGGTATCGGTCGCGATGAGTACAACCCGGATAAACTGCGCTATCACAGCATCATCATCATGACCGATGCGGATGTCGACGGCTCGCACATTCGTACGCTGCTGTTGACCTTCTTCTATCGTCAGATGCCAGAAATCGTTGAACGTGGCCACGTCTACATTGCACAGCCACCGCTGTACAAAGTGAAAAAAGGCAAACAGGAACAGTACATCAAAGACGATGAAGCAATGGATCAATACCAGATCTCCATTGCCCTTGATGGCGCAACGCTGCACACCAATGCTCACGCTCCGGCGCTGGCGGGTGAAGCGCTGGAAAAACTGGTTGCCGAGTTCAACGGTACGCAGAAAATGATCCATCGTATGGAGCGTCGTTTCCCGAAAGCGCTGCTGAAAGAGCTTATCTATCAGCCAACGCTGGTGGAAGCCGATCTCTCCGACGAGCAAAAAGTGACCCGCTGGGTGAACACCCTGGTTTCCGAGCTGAACGAGAAAGAGCAGCACGGCAGCCAGTGGAAATTTGATGTTCGCGAAAACGTTGAACAGCAGCAGTTCGAACCGATTATCCGCGTCCGTACCCACGGCGTTGATACCGATTATCCGCTGGATAATGAATTCGTGACCGGCGGTGAATACCGCCGCATCTGCACGCTGGGTGAGAAACTGCGTGGCCTGGTGGAAGAAGACGCGTTCATTGAACGTGGCGAGCGCCGTCAGCCGGTTGCCAGCTTCGAGCAGGCGCTGGACTGGCTGGTGAAAGAGTCCCGCCGTGGCCTCTCCATTCAGCGTTATAAAGGTCTGGGAGAAATGAACCCTGATCAGCTGTGGGAAACCACCATGGACCCAGATAGCCGCCGCATGCTGCGCGTCACCGTGAAAGATGCGATTGCTGCTGACCAGCTGTTCACCACCCTGATGGGCGACGCCGTTGAACCGCGTCGTGCGTTTATCGAAGAGAACGCCCTGAAAGCGGCGAACATCGATATCTAATCGCGTGTCGAACCCACGAAAACGCCTGAATCTTTCAGGCGTTTTTTTTTGCCCCATCCCGCGATCACCTATACTTCACTACGTCTTCTATTAACCGCAATTTGAGGTGGAACATGGGGCTTTTTGATGATGTGGTTGGCTCATTACTGCAAGGGGATTCCGGGAAATATCAGGCAATCCTGACCTGGGTAAACGAGCAGGGCGGTGTACAGGCGCTGCTGGAAAAGCTGCAAAACGGTGGATTGGGCGATATTGCGTCATCGTGGATTAGCAATCAGCAGAGTAACCAGCCGATTAGCGGCGATCAGGTTGAATCTGCGCTGGGAACCTCAGCCGTATCGGATCTGGGGCAAAAGTTGGGCGTAGATACCGGCTCCGCCTCTGCGATGTTAGCCGACTATCTGCCGAAAATCATTGATGCGCTCTCGCCGCAGGGTGAAGTTGATCCGCAGGCGCATAATGACCTGCTATCCGCCGGCATGAATCTGCTTAAGGGCGGCAAGCTTTTTGGCTAGCGAAACGACAAAAGGGGAGCACGCATTGTGCGTTGTATCCCCGTTTTAACCCGCTATAGCTGCTGTTTTTTGAGCTAAACCGAGTTAGCATGAGGATAGACTCATCTAACCTGGGGATCTCATGGCTATTAAACTGATTGCAATCGACATGGACGGAACATTGCTGTTGCCGGACCACACTATTTCTCCTGCGGTAAAAAACGCGCTGGAAGCTGCACGCGCGAAGGGAGTTAACGTGGTTTTGACCACCGGGCGTCCGTACGCTGGCGTGCATAGCTACTTGAAAGAGCTGGGCATGAATAAGCCAGGAGATTACTGCATTACCTACAACGGCGCACTGGTTCAAAAAGCCGGTGACGGCAGCACGGTGGCACAAACCGCGCTGAACTATGACGATTACCGCTTCCTGGAAGAACTCTCCCGCAAAGTGGGTTCTCACTTCCATGCTCTGGATCGCAATACCCTGTACACCGCGAACCGCGATATCAGCTACTACACGGTGCATGAATCCTTTGTCGCGACCATCCCACTGGTCTTCTGTGAAGCCGAAAAAATGGACCCGGCGACCGAATTCCTGAAAGTGATGATGATTGACGAACCGGCCATCCTCGACAAAGCGATCGCGCGCATTCCGCCAGAAGTCAAAGAGAAATACACCGTACTGAAAAGCTCGCCGTACTTCCTCGAAATCCTCGACAAGCGCGTCAACAAAGGCACCGGCGTGAAGTCTCTGGCCGACGTCTTGGGCATTAAGCAAGAAGAGATCATGGCCATTGGCGATCAGGAAAACGACATTGCAATGATCGAATTCGCCGGCGTTGGCGTGGCGATGGATAACGCGATTCCTGCGGTGAAAGAGGTGGCAAACTTCGTCACCAAATCCAACCTGGAAGACGGCGTGGCATACGCTATTGAGAAGTTTGTGCTGAACTGATTTTTACGTTGCCCGGCTGAGGCCGGGCATTTCACTGAAAGCCTTATGGCTTCCTCTCTTCACGTGGTAAAAGTATGCGGTATCTTTTGACCGGGACTCAGCCATGAAACAAATCACTTTCGCACCACGTCATCATCAGCTCACAAACACTCGAACATGGACCGCAGACAGCCAGTGGCTGGTTTTCGATGTCCGTCCTTCGGGCGCATCGTTTACCGGTGAGACCATTGAGCGTGTGAATGTGAAGAGTGGGGACGTTGAGGTGATTTATCGGGCAAGCCAGGGTGCGCACGTCGGCGTGGTGACGGTGCATCCGTCGGCCGAAAGGTATGTGTTTATTCACGGTCCGGAGAATCCGGATGCGCAATGGCAATACGATTTTCACCACCGTCGCGGCGTGGTGGCTGAGCAGGGCAACGTTCAGAATCTTGACGCGATGGATATCACCCCTCCGTTTACTCCAGGTGCGCTACGCGGCGGCAGCCATGTCCACGTTTACAGCCCAAACGGCGACTACGTGAGTTTTACCTATAACGACCATGTTCTTCATGAACACGATCCGGCGCTGGATTTGCGTAACGTTGGCGTTGCGACCCCGTTCGGCCCCGTTGTGCCTGCTGGTCACCATCCTCGCGAGTATTCGGGTAGCCACTGGAGCGTGCTGATAAGCCAGACTACGGCGATGCCGCGTCCGGGCAGCGATGAGATCAATCGCGCCTACGAAGAGGGCTGGGTGGGTAACGATCGGCTGGCTTTTATCGGCGACACGCTGTCGGTTGATGGCAAGAAAGTGCCGGAGCTGTTTATCGTCGACCTGCCAAAAGATGAAGCGGGTTGGAAACAGCCGGGTGATGCGCCGTTGGCAGGAACGGATACTACGCTGCCTGCCCCTCCTGCCGGCGTACGCCAGCAGCGTTTGACCTTCACCCATCAGCGAGCGTATCCGGGGCTGGTAAATGTGCCGCGTCACTGGGTGCGCAGCAATCCGCTGGGTTCGCAGGTTGCCGTATTGATGCGTGATGACCACGGCGTAGTGCAACTGTGGCTTGTGTCGCCACAGGGCGGAGAGCCGCAGCAACTCACCCACAATAGGACTGATATTCAGTCGGCGTTCAACTGGCATCCGTCAGGAAATTGGCTGGGCTTTGTGCTGGATGGCCGCATCGCGCTGTGCGATGCGAAAAGCGGTGAGGTGACATTTTTAACGACCGATCACGCAAATCCGCCGTCGGCGGATGCGGTGGTCTTCTCACCCGATGGGCATGAAATTGCCTGGATGGAAGAGGTTGCAGGTTTCCGCCAGATTTGGACGACGAAAACCAGCCGCTAGATTACTGAGTTGGCATGGGCGCTGGTGGAATCACCGAATTGGTCGCCAGCGTCTCCTGTTCGCTCTTTTCAACGCGTGAGCGTACAGAGTTATCTTTGCGGAAGAAATCCCACGGTAGCAGAACCGTATCCATCACGGCGGTAAACGGCATATCCAGGGCGACCAGTGATTTGGTGGCCCAGCCGTTATCGGTATCGCTCAGCATCTCTGCGCTGGCTCGCGTACCAGGATAAGTCCCTTCTTTGCCGCCCGTATGCGACATCACGCTGGAACACCCTCCTGATAAGAAGATCCCCCCAACCAGCGCCGTTTTAATCAGAACATTTTTCATCATGAGCTCTTCATTGTTATGAGCATAAAAAAGCCCGTCTTCCGGGTTATAGCCACCCGTTGCCAAAATAGAAAGCCCTGGATCGCCGCTCTGTGGCGGCTGTCGCACTTTGACCTTTTGTGCTCTGACCAGTGTAAGCCTTCTGCAGGAAAGTGCAAAAAAAGTCAGACAAGGGGGCTTGAAAAAGGTTCTTCCCCCCTCATTTTATAGGTGTAGCCGAAGAGAGCATGCCTACGGGGTGTTCGGGCTTCAACGACCTGTCCATGATGGAAGGTTTTTAATTTCTCGCTGATTTTCAGGAGCTATTTAACTATGCGTAACTTTGACTTATCTCCGCTATACCGTTCTGCCATTGGTTTTGACCGCCTGTTCAACCTGTTAGAAAACAATCAAACACAAAGTAACGGTGGCTACCCTCCGTATAACGTTGAACTGGTTGATGAAAACCACTATCGCATAGCGATTGCAGTGGCCGGTTTTGCGGAAAGCGAACTGGAAATTACCGCGCAGGATAACGTGCTGGTGGTGAAAGGCGCTCATGAAGCGGATCAGAAAGAACGCACCTATCTCTATCAGGGTATTGCCGAGCGCAACTTTGAACGCAAATTCCAGTTAGCGGAAAATATCCACGTGCGTGGCGCTAACCTGGTCAACGGCCTGCTGTATATCGAACTGGAACGCGTGATTCCAGAAGCGAACAAACCGCGCCGTATCGAAATTAACTAATTCTGCCGGGCCGCTCGCGCGGCCTGTGTTAATCAATAGGCTTGCCGTCAGGGAGCCGAAAGGTACTTACTCGCTTCTTAGAAGGAGAAACACAATGCGTAACTACGATTTATCCCCACTGCTGCGTCAATGGATCGGTTTTGACAAATTGGCGAATGCGCTGCAAAGCACAACCGAAAGCCAGACCTTCCCGCCATACAACATCGAAAAAAGCGACGACAACCACTATCGCATAACCCTTGCGCTAGCCGGGTTCCGTCAGGAAGATCTGGATGTTCAGCTTGAAGGGACGCGCCTGACCGTCAAAGGTACGCCGCAGCCGCAGGAAAAAGAGACCCAATGGCTCCATCAAGGGCTGGTCACCCAGGCCTTTAGCCTGAGCTTTACTCTGGCTGAAAATATGGAAGTCACCGGTGCGACCTACACCAACGGTCTGCTGCATATCGATTTGACCCGTAATGTACCGGAAGCCATCGCGCCGCAGCGTATCGAGATTAGCGAACGCCCTGCGTTGAATAGCTAACCATCACTTACTAAAAAAGCCCCGATTTTCGGGGCTTTTTTGTATCTGTTCCCTGCTGTTTCAATTACCGATTATTGTGCGCCGCACTACATACAGTCCCCCAGCCCTTCGGTCATAATCCCTATTGTTAATAATGTTAATCACAGGGAAAAAACAATGAGTGATATAGCATTGACGGTCAGCGTTCTGGCGCTGGTTGCAGTCGTTGGGCTGTGGATTGGCAATATCAAAATCCGCGGTATCGGCTTTGGCATTGGCGGCGTGCTATTTGGCGGGATTATCGTTGGCCACTTTGTCGATCAGGCGGGCATTACCCTGAGCAGCCCAATGCTGCACTTCATTCAGGAGTTCGGCCTGATTCTGTTTGTCTACACCATCGGTATTCAGGTGGGGCCGGGGTTCTTTGCCTCGCTGCGGGTTTCGGGTCTGCGGCTGAACCTATTTGCCATTCTGATTGTGATTCTCGGCGGCCTGGTCACCACGCTGCTGCATAAAATATTCGATATCCCGCTTCCGGTGGTGCTGGGTATTTACTCCGGCGCGGTGACTAACACGCCAGCGTTGGGTGCCGGGCAGCAAATCCTGCGCGATCTTGGCGAGCCCTTTAACGTGGTTGACCAAATGGGCATGAGCTATGCGATGGCCTACCCATTTGGCATTTGCGGTATTTTGCTCACCATGTGGCTGGTGCGGCTGTTCTTTCGTATTAATGTCGATAAAGAGGCCCAACAGTTTGATGAACAGGCGGGTTCCGGGCATTCGCATCTGAAAACTATCAATATCCGCGTTGAAAACCCCAACCTGAACCGCATGGCGATTCAGGATGTGCCGGTGATAAACAGCGATAAAATTATCTGTTCGCGTCTGAAACGGGGCGAAACGCTGATGGTGCCATCGCCTACCACGATTATTGAGACCGGCGATTTGCTGCATCTTGTTGGTGAAGTGGCGGATCTGCACAACGCCCAGCTGGTCATCGGCAAGGAGGTGGAAACCTCGCTGTCAACGCGCGGCACGGATATGAAAGTTGAAAGGGTCGTGGTGACCAACGAGAAGGTATTGGGTAAGAAAATCCGCGATCTGCACTATAAGCAGCGCTATGACGTGGTGATCTCCCGCTTAAACCGCGCCGGGGTTGAACTGGTGGCCAGCAGCAATGCCAGCCTGCAATTCGGTGACATCCTGAACCTGGTTGGCCGCCCGGCGGCGATTGAAGCCGTAGCGTCAGATCTTGGTAACGCACAGCAGAAACTCCAGCAGGTCCAGATGCTACCGGTGTTTATCGGTATTGGCCTGGGGGTGCTTTTGGGCTCTATTCCGCTGTTTATTCCCGGTTTCCCGGTGGCGTTGAAGCTGGGGCTGGCCGGCGGGCCGCTGATTATGGCGCTGATTCTTGGGCGTATTGGCAGCATCGGTAAGCTTTACTGGTTTATGCCGCCGAGCGCCAACCTGGCGCTGCGCGAGCTGGGGATTGTGCTGTTCCTGTCAGTGGTGGGGCTGAAATCCGGCGGTGATTTTGTTGAAACCCTGCTGCACGGTGAAGGGCTCAGTTGGATTGGTTACGGTATTTTTATTACCGGTATTCCGCTGCTGACGGTGGGAATTCTGGCGCGAATCTTTGCGAAGATGAACTACCTGACGTTATGCGGCATGCTGGCGGGCTCGATGACCGATCCACCGGCGCTGGCCTTCGCTAACAACCTGCATGCAACCAGCGGCGCGGCTGCGCTTTCTTATGCGACGGTATATCCGCTGGTGATGTTTTTGCGCATCATCACCCCGCAGCTTCTGGCCGTGCTGTTTTGGGGAATGAGCTAGCGGTCTTTAACCCGGCGAAGGTGATAGTCCACCTGATATTCGCTGGCGTTACGGAACATCACTGAGTAGTTAAGAAACTCGCCGCTGTCGCTGTAGGAAAGGGAGGTGATACGCAGCAGCGGCGTTTGCTCCGGCAGATTCATCGACATCGCCAGCTGTTTGTCCGCCAGCACCGGCGTTAGGCTTTCATAGTTGCCGCTGATGGTGATACCACACTCTTTCTCAATGTAATCAAATTTAGACCCCTCCAGATGCACCAGAGACAGCGTGCGGAACAGTTTGACCGGCATATAGCTGTCTTCCAGCATCAGCGGCTTGCCGTCCACGTAGCGCACCCGGCGCGAAAAGTAGATCCGCTCGTTAATCTGAATCCGTAACTGGCTGGCGATGGCCGGCGGGGCGGGCATCATTTCAAAAACCAGCACTTTGCTGACCACCTCTTTGCCTTGCTGGCGCAGCACTTCCGCCAACCCGGTCAGATTAGTGGTTTCGTGATGAATATCCTTGTGCGCCACGTAGGTGCCACTGCCGTGCTTTCTGACCACCAGCCCCCATTCAATCAGCAGATCGATGGCTTTACGGATGGTCATGCGCGCTACGCCAAACTCTTCTGCCAGCTTTTTCTCACCCGGTAACGGGCTACCTATATTGAAATCGGATGAATTCAGCCGTAAACGCAATCTGTCGGCAATGGATTTATAGATCACAACTAGACCTCTTATGGCTTCAAAAGGGGAATTATTGAACCGTCGTTTCTGATTTAAAACTAACGTATTACAGCCAAATACAGAGTCTTTCTTGCAGGTACAAAAAAAGTGATTTTAAACATGTCTATTTTTTATCTTAAAAGTAGACAACATTGCACTTATTAAAACCATGAATGCGATCACGAATCGCAACGCCATAACATGTTGTTGGACGGGCAAATTCCTATTCTCGTATCAGGCCGGAGATAAAGATAAATAAGGCCACTCACCCTACGAGTTGTTAAATGAGGATTCCCAAATGCTCAGTCAAATACAACGCTTTGGCGGCGCAATGTTTACCCCAGTTTTACTGTTTCCATTTGCTGGGATCGTGGTGGGTATCGCAATCATGCTGCGCAACCCGCTGTTCGTTGGTGAAGCGCTCACCGCTTCCGATAGTTTATTCGCTCAGATTGTTCACATTATTGAAGAAGGCGGCTGGACGGTATTCCGTAATATGCCGCTGATTTTTGCCGTCGGCCTGCCGATTGGCCTGGCAAAACAAGCGCAAGGTAGAGCCTGTCTGGCCGCTCTGGTCAGCTTCCTCACCTGGAACTACTTTATCAATGCGATGGGGATGACCTGGGGCCACTTCTTTGGCGTCGACTTCACCGCCGATCCAACGACAGGCAGCGGTCTGGCGATGATTGCCGGGATTAAGACGCTCGACACCAGCATCATCGGCGCGATCGTGATTTCTGGCCTCGTAACCGCCCTGCATAACCGCTATTTCGACAAACCGCTCCCGGTATTTCTCGGGATATTCCAGGGCTCTTCTTTCGTGGTGATTGTGGCATTTCTGGCCATGATCCCCTGCGCCTGGTTGACGCTGCTTGGCTGGCCGAAAGTGCAGATGGGCATTGAGTCACTCCAGACCTTCTTACGCGGTGCCGGAGCGCTTGGCGTCTGGGTTTACACCTTCCTCGAACGCATTCTGATCCCAACCGGCCTGCACCACTTTGTCTATGGCCCGTTCATCTTTGGCCCTGCGGCGGTAGAAGGCGGCATCCAGGTTTACTGGGCCGAGCATTTACAGGCATTCAGCCAAAGTACTGAGCCATTGAAAACACTGTTCCCGGAAGGCGGATTTGCCCTGCACGGTAACTCTAAGGTGTTTGGCTCCGTGGGCATCGCGTTAGCTCTCTATTTCACTGCCGCGCCGGAAAACCGGGTCAAAGTGGCCGGCCTGCTTATTCCCGCCACCCTGACGGCGATGTTAGTGGGGATCACCGAACCGCTGGAGTTCACCTTCCTGTTCATCTCGCCAATGCTGTTTGCCATCCACGCGGTGCTGGCAGCGACGATGGCCACGGTGATGTATATGGGGGGTGTGGTCGGGAATTTTGGCGGCGGCCTGCTGGATCAGTTCCTGCCGCAGAACTGGATACCGATGTTCCACAACCACGCTTCAATGATGTTTGTCCAGATAGGCATCGGGGTGTGCTTCACCGCCCTCTACTTCGTGGTCTTCCGGGCGCTGATCCTGCGATTCAACCTGAAAACGCCGGGTCGCGAAGACAGCGAAATCAAACTCTACAGCAAAGCGGATTATCAGGCCTCACGTAGCAAAACGACCGCTGAAGGCGCTGCGGGTGCGAAACCGAGCCAGGCCGCAGGCATCCTGCAGGCACTGGGGGGAGCCGCCAACATTGAGAGCGTCAACAACTGCGCCACCCGACTGCGCATCGCGCTGGTGGATATGGCGAAAACTCAAAGCGACGACGTCTTTAAAGCACTGGGCGCACACGGCGTC
Organism: Kluyvera cryocrescens NBRC 102467; assembly: GCF_001571285.1. Taxonomy (GTDB): domain Bacteria; phylum Pseudomonadota; class Gammaproteobacteria; order Enterobacterales; family Enterobacteriaceae; genus Kluyvera; species Kluyvera cryocrescens. The sequence continues at coordinate 31,028 of NZ_BCTM01000007.1, forward strand.
GTACGACGCGGCAATGGCATACAGGTCATTGTTGGGCTGCACGTTCCGCAGGTTCGCGACCAGTTGGAAAGCTTAATGAAACATTCTCTACCGACCGAACAAACCACCATGACGGAGGCAGTATCATGAAAAAATTCTCAGTTGTTATCGCAGGCGGCGGCAGCACATTCACCCCAGGTATCGTTTTAATGCTGTTGGCAAACCAGGACCGGTTCCCACTGCGGTCGCTGAAATTTTACGACAACGACGGCGCGCGCCAGGAGACCATCGCGGAAGCGTGCAAGGTCATCATGAAAGAGCAGGCGCCAGAGATTGAATTTAGCTACACCACGGACCCGCAGACGGCATTTACCGACGTAGATTTTGTGATGGCGCATATTCGCGTCGGCAAATACCCGATGCGTGAAAAAGATGAAAAAATTCCGCTGCGCCACGGCGTGCTGGGCCAGGAAACCTGCGGACCTGGCGGGATTGCCTACGGTATGCGTTCGATTGGCGGCGTACTGGAGCTGGTGGATTATATGGAAAAATATTCGCCGAATGCCTGGATGCTGAACTACTCCAACCCAGCGGCAATCGTGGCGGAAGCGACCCATCGTCTGCGCCCAAACGCCAAAATCCTCAATATCTGCGACATGCCCATCGGCATTGAAGGGCGAATGGCGCAAATTGTGGGTCTACAGGACCGCAAACAGATGCGCGTGCGCTACTACGGGCTGAACCACTTCGGCTGGTGGACTTCCATTGAAGACCTTCAGGGCAACGATTTGATGCCGAAATTACGCGAACATGTGGCGAAATATGGCTATGTGCCGCCATCTAACGACCCGCATACGGAAGCTAGCTGGAACGATACCTTTGCCAAGGCAAAAGATGTGCAGGCGCTGGATCCGGATACCATGCCGAACACCTACCTGAAATATTATCTGTTCCCGGACTATGTCGTTGCGCACTCCAACCCAGAGCGCACACGTGCCAATGAAGTGATGGATCACCGTGAGAAAAATGTGTTCAGCGCCTGTCGGGCGATTATCGCGGCGGGTAAATCCTCAGCGGGCGATCTGGAAATCGATGAGCACGCTTCCTACATCGTCGATCTGGCGGCGGCGATTGCCTTTAACACCCAGGAACGCATGCTGCTGATTGTGCCAAACAACGGCGCGATTCATAACTTTGATGCCGATGCGATGGTTGAGATCCCATGTCTGGTGGGCCATAACGGACCAGAGCCGCTGACGGTAGGTGATATTCCAAACTTCCAGAAAGGGATGATGGGGCAGCAGGTGGCGGTGGAAAAACTGGTGGTGGACGCATGGGAGCATCGCTCTTACCACAAGCTGTGGCAGGCCATTGCGCTGTCGAAGACCGTGCCGAGCGCATCGGTTGCGAAAGCAATTCTGGATGACCTGATTGAGGCCAATAAAGATTACTGGCCTGAGCTGCACTAACCTTCCGGGCCGGCATCCATCGGGTGCCGGTCACCTATTTTCAACACCGCAGAAGGCGCGTAACCAAACTTACGCTTAAACGCTTTGCTGAAATGGAAAGAGTCAAAGAAGTTAAGCATTCCCGCCACCTGGCTCACCGAGTTTCCCTCCTGTTTTAATAATGATTGCGCTAAATTGAGCTGGGCATCCAGGTAATACTCTTTGGGCGTTTTCCCGGTATAGCGTAAAAATAATCGACGCAGCCAGGGCTCGCTGCACTGCATCATGTTTGCCATATCGGCGACACTCCAGCGCTGCTGAGGATTGGCGTGAAGGGTGGCGATAAGCTGTTCTAGCTTAATCAACTGCCGGTCCTTATTGCCATTTTCCGCAATCAGGCAAATCCATTGATAAATAATCTTTGTTAAATAAGCGACGGCCAGATTATTTTTTAACGGGTCGCGATGGGCAATAAGTGTGGCCACTTCATTCATTTCTTTATTATATACATCACCATTATAGATAATTCCCGGCTGCAATATTGGAATAGGCATTAACGTCGTGGGCACAAACTCCATCCAGTATTGCTCCCAAATTAGGCCAACACAGTGGTAGGATTTTATTTCGATAGGCTTAATAAAGATGACGCAATTTCCGTTTAAGGTGATTTCTGAGTTATCTTTCAGATAAACCTTACCGCACCCCTGTAGGGTATAAATAGCCACCCAAGAATTGGCGATAAGCGGTTTTTTCTTATCGCGAGGCCAGCTTACACGGTAGCTTTCATCGGCCAGGGTATGCCACAGCGAGATCAGGGAAATTCCGCTTGAGATCACATTTTCTTCCAGAACTAACGGAATATTATACGTGGTTTCGTTTTTTACATGCGAAATGCGCGTTTTTCCATTCATTTTAATTTCCCTTCGGCGAATGATGCCAGCAACCTGAAACGTGGAATTTAGCAAAAAAAGAATCGCTCAGGGATACATGGCTTCTTATTTTATGAATCTCATCGCCTTAACCCGAAATAAACGCTATGCCTCTGACCCACGTAGCGTCGGGATATAAGAAAAGGGCTGCAAGATGAATACGATACAAATAGTGAGTTTTGTTGGTTTCACGCTGTTAGTGGCGGTGATCACCTGGTGGAAAGTGCGCAAGGCGGATACTGGCTCACAGCAGGGTTATTTCCTGGCCGGACGATCGCTAAAAGCCCCCGTTATTGCCGCGTCGCTGATGCTGACGAACCTCTCCACCGAGCAGTTGGTTGGTTTGTCAGGGCAGGCCTATAAAAGCGGAATGTCGGTGATGGGGTGGGAAGTGACATCCGCCGTCACGCTGATTTTTCTGGCGCTCATTTTCCTGCCGCGTTATCTGCAGCGCGGTATCGCGACCATCCCTGATTTCCTTGAAGAACGTTACGATAAAACAACGCGTATTATCATCGACTTCTGCTTCCTGATTGCGACGGGTGTCTGCTTTTTGCCCATCGTTCTCTACTCTGGCGCGCTGGCGCTGAATAGTTTGTTCCATATTGGTGAATCGTTGGGTATCTCCCAAGGGAGTGCCATCTGGCTGATGGTTATCCTGTTAGGAATCGCTGGGATTTTATATGCCGTTATCGGGGGGCTGCGCGCGATGGCAATTGCTGACTCCATTAACGGTATTGGTCTGGTGGTCGGCGGGCTGATGGTGCCTATTTTTGGCCTGTTGGCGATGGGCAACGGCAGCTTTTGGCAGGGCATCGAACGGCTGACGACGGTACATGCGGAGAAGCTCAACTCCATTGGCGGCAGCCACGACCCACTGCCTATTGGAGCGGCATTCACCGGTCTGATTCTGGTGAACACTTTCTATTGGTGTACAAACCAGGGCATCGTCCAGCGTACGCTGGCATCTAAAAGCCTGGCCGAAGGGCAAAAAGGTGCGCTGTTAACTGCGGTGCTGAAAATGCTCGATCCCCTGATTCTGGTTTTGCCGGGGCTGATAGCGTTCCATCTTTATCAGGATTTACCGAGCGCCGACATGGCTTATCCAACGCTGGTGAACAAAGTGTTGCCGTTGCCACTGGTGGGATTTTTTGGTGCCGTGCTTTTTGGCGCGGTGATCAGTACGTTCAACGGGTTTCTCAACAGCGCCAGCACCTTGTTTAGCATGGGTATTTATCGCCGGTTGATCAACGAAAATGCCGATCCGTCGCAGCTGGTGCGCGTTGGGCGTAAGTTTGGCCTGTTCATTGCCGTGGTGTCAGTGTTAGTTGCCCCGTGGATTGCCAATGCTCCTGGGGGGCTCTATAGCTGGATGAAACAGCTCAACGGCATTTACAACGTTCCGTTGGTCACCATTATCATCATGGGCTTTTTCTTCCCACGCATTCCGGCCATCGCGGCGAAAGTGGCGATGGGCCTCGGTATTATCAGCTACATCACCATCAATTATCTGGTGAAATTCGATCTCCACTTCCTCTACGTGCTGGCTTGCACTTTCTGTATCAACGTCGTGGTGATGCTGGTGATTGGGATCATCAAACCGCGGGCGACGCCGTTCAAGTTTCAGGATGCCTTCGCAGTCGACATGGCCCCCTATAAACATGTGAAGATCGCCTCCGTTGGCATCCTGTTCGCGATGATTGGCGTCTATTCGGGGCTTGCTCAATTTGGTGGCTATGAAACGCGCTGGCTGATGTTCCTCAGCTACGGCGTAACCGCCGTCGTGATTATCTATCTGATTTATAGCGGCTGGCGGGAACGCCGCTCCATGCCGGTACTTTGTCCTGTTGATGCTAAGGAAGAATCATGAGCCGTCCAAATTTTCTGTTTATTATGACCGATACGCAGGCCACCAATATGGTGGGCTGCTACAGCGGTAAGCCTCTTAATACGCAAAACATTGATGCACTTGCCGCCGAAGGTATCCGCTTTAATTCGGCTTATACCTGTGCTCCCGTGTGTACGCCCGCGCGCGCCGGGCTGTTTACCGGAATTTATGCTAACCAATCCGGACCATGGACCAATAACGTTGCCCCGGGGAAGAATATCTCCACGATGGGGCGATATTTTAAAGATGCCGGCTATCGCACCTGTTTTATTGGTAAGTGGCATCTGGATGGGCATGACTACTTTGGTACCGGGGAATGCCCGCCAGAGTGGGATGCTGATTATTGGTACGACGGAGCCAATTATCTCAGTGAGTTGAGCGACGAGCAGATTGGCCTGTGGCGTAATGGGCTGAATTCTATTGCCGATTTACAGCAACACGGCATTGATGAGACGTTCACCTGGGCGCATCGTATCAGTCATCGGGCCGTCGATTATCTGGCCAAAGCGTCGCGGCATGATGAGCCGTTCCTGATGGTGATTTCGTATGATGAACCCCACCATCCGTTTACCTGCCCGGTAGAGTATCTGGAGAAATATCAGGACTTTTACTATCCGTTGGGAGAAAAAGCGCAGGATACGCTGGCCACCAAACCCGAGCATCACCGGTTATGGGCGCAAGCGATGCCGTCCCCAGTGGGGGAAGATGGGCGTTACCACCATCCAATGTACTTTGCCTGCAATGACTTTGTGGATGACCAGATCGGTCGCGTGGTGAATGCACTCACCCCTGAGCAGCGTGAAAATACCTGGATCATCTACACGTCCGATCATGGTGAAATGATGGGCGCGCACCGCCTCATCAGTAAAGGGGCGGCCATGTATGACGATATCACTCGGATCCCACTCATCATGCGGGCGCCGCATGGCGAGCCTCGGCAGGTGGATGCGCCGGTCAGCCATATTGATTTGCTGCCGACCATGATGGCACTCGCAGGTATAGATAAACCGGATATTTTACCCGGTGGCAACTTACTGCAGGTAGCGCCCGAGCGCGGTGTGATGGTGGAATTTAACCGTTATGAAATCGAGCATGACAGTTTTGGCGGTTTTATTCCGGTGCGGGCTTGGGTGACGGAGGGCTACAAACTGGTGCTGAATCTGTTTACCAGCGATGAGTTGTATGATCGCCACAACGACCCTAATGAGATGCACAACCTGATAAACGACGAGAGATATGCGCAAATCCGCGATGGGCTGCATGATGCGCTATTGGACTATATGGACTGCATCCGCGATCCGTTCCGCAGCTACCAATGGAGCTTGCGGCCGTGGCGTAAGGGCGCGCAGCCGCGCTGGATGGGCGCTTTCCGCCCTCGACCAGAGGATGGTTACTCGCCGGTGGTGCGTGATTACGATACCGGTATGCCAACCCAGGGCGTGAAGGTGGAAGAGAAAAAGCAGAAGTTCTGACGCTTACGTCTTCGGTATGATTTTTCGTAAAACTCAGCGGCGAAATACAGGTGATTGCGATAATGTTAAGCCGCTGACCATTATGGATAACAGGAATCGTCATGAAAATTTCCCGCCTCGGTGAAGCGCCGGACTACCGCTTTTCGCTCGCCAATGAACGTACGTTTCTGGCCTGGATTCGGACCTCGCTCGGGTTTCTGGCGGCGGGCGTTGGGCTCGATCAGCTGGCGCCGGACTTTGCGACCCCGGTTATCCGCGAGGCGTTAGCGCTGATGCTGTGCCTCTTTGCCGGTGGGCTGGCGATTTACGGATACCTGCGCTGGCTGCGAAATGAAAAGGCGATGCGCCTGAAAGAGGATCTTCCTTACACTCGCAGTTTGCTGGTGATTAGCCTGATCCTCACGCTAGTCGCAGCGGTCGTGATGATATTGGTGTTCTATGCCGGATAGCCGTAAAGCGCGACGTCAGGCCGATCCAGGGCTGCAGCCAGAGCGCACGTCGCTGGCCTGGTTTCGCACGCTGCTTGGCTACGGTGCGCTCATGGCGCTAGCGTTAAAACACAATTGGCATCAGGCCGGGGCGCTGTTTTGGCTGTCTCTGGCCGTACTGGTGATGGTGGCGGCTATTCTCTGGCAATATACCCGCAACCGGAATGTCATGGACGTGGCGCACAACGATTTTGTTCAACCGCGCGCAGTTCGTGACAAATTTATGATCTCCCTCGCGGTGTTATCACTCGCAATATTGTTTGCTATTGCCCACGTACGCCAACTTATCATTTTTATCAGGGATTTAGCATGACAGGATGTCAGGTGATGGCCAAACCGGCCAGCTCGCGTTGTAACCTTAACTGCCGCTACTGTTTCTACATTGAAAAGCCTCAGCAATCGGTCATGGACGAGACCACACTGGAGGCGTTTATCCATCAACATATTGCCGCGCAGCCTGGGCCAGAAGTGACCTTTGCCTGGCAAGGTGGCGAGCCGACGCTATGTGGCCTGCCATTCTTCCAGCGCGTGCTGGCGCTGCAAAAGCAGTACGCTGGCGGCAAGCAGATCCACAACGCGTTCCAGACTAACGGGATTTTGTTGAACGACGACTGGTGCCGTTTCTTTCGAGAAAATGGTTGGCTGGTGGGGGTTTCACTGGATGGTCCTGCCGATCTCCACGATACCTATCGCGTTAATCGCAGCGGAAAGCCGACCCATCACAAAGTGATGAAAACCATCGACATGCTGGTACAGCATCAGGTGGAGTTTAACCTGATGGTGGTTGTGAACCGACATAACAGCCAGCACCCACAGCGTCTGTATCGCTACCTTCAGGGTCTGGGGACGCCGTTTTTGCAGTTTATTCCGCTGGTTGAGCGCGACGAGTGCGGGAACCTGAGCGCGGAGTCGGTCACTGAACAGGCGTGGGGTTCGTTTCTCAACGGTGTGTTTGATATCTGGGTACGGGAAGATATTGGCCGGGTTTATGTACAGCTCTTTGATTCGACGCTGGGTATCTGGAGCGGCTATCCGTCACAGATGTGTTCGCTCAGTGAAACCTGCGGTCACGCGTTCGCGCTGGAGGCCAACGGTGATTTGTATCAGTGCGATCACTATGTCTACCCGGACTACCTGCTAGGGAATATCCATCTGCAGACCATTAAAACGCTGAATGCGCGACCTGAGGCCGCAGCGTTCGGTCAGCAAAAATCAGCGACGCTACCCCAGGATTGTCTTCAATGCCCGGTGCTGCATTTTTGCCACGGCGATTGCCCCAAGCATCGTATTTCCGCAGGTAAGAGCGCGCTATGTGCCGGCTATCGCCAATTCTTCACCTACAGTGCACCGCACATGAAAGCGATGCGCGATCTGCTGAAACAGCATCGTTCGCCGATGGAATTGATGGCGATGCTGAATCAGAGCCATCGTTAACCCACCGTGATGTGCCATTTGTCCTATTGCCGGGTCGGCGGCTGTTAGCCGGCTCAGAGTGCGAGCCAGGACATAAAAACGAATAAAAATAACAATTTCGATATCAAAAGTAACACTTCTACCATGTTGTTTATAATGGGTATTTATTATTTTATTTCAGATTTATCAATAAAAGTACCAGCGATATAACTTGGTTTTGTGTCGCCCCTCTCTTGTCGCTATCTACCATACTACGCAGAATATATTTTGCCGCATCTCGCGGAATACCACGCTTATTACGCCAGGGGTAAATGATGAAAAAGATCTTTTTATGCTGTGCAGCAGGCATGTCGACCAGCATGTTAGTGGAAAGAATGAAACAGTCAGCCGCCAGTCGCGATATTGCGGTGGAAATTACCGCCGTCCCGGTTTCTGAATTTGGGCAGATTGTCGAAGAGGCCGACGTTATTTTATTAGGCCCGCAGGTGAAATTTCAGCTGCAAAGTTTATCAACCGCTGCCGCCCCCCACGGCGTCCCTGTTGCCGCCATCGATATGATGCAATATGGCTCAATGCAGGGCGATAAGGTGCTGGATCACGCGCTGTCTTTATTACCGCAAGCACAATAAGGACAGGCTATGAAATATCATTTTCCGGATAATTTCTGGTGGGGTACCGCAACCAGCGCCACACAGTCTGAAGGGCGAATTGCCGGTGACGGTAAAGGTGAAAACATCTGGGACCACGCCTCACATGAGTTTAACCAGCGCTTTCATCAGGGCGTGACCTGTGATGATACCTCAACGTTTTACCAGCATTATCGGGAAGATATACAGCGCGCAAAAGACATTGGGCTGAATTCATTTCGAACTTCACTCTCCTGGTCTCGCTTAATTCCTGACGGGGATGGCGAGGTTAATCCGCAGGCGGTGACGTTCTATAACGCCGTTATTGATGAATTATGCGCGCAGGGCATTGAGCCATTTATTAATCTCTACCACTTCGATATGCCGATGGCATTGCAGGAAAAAGGTGGTTTTGAGAACCGTGATGTGGTCGAGGCGTTTGCTCGCTACGCGCGTATTTGCTACCAGTTATTTGGCGACCGCGTGCGCTACTGGTTTACCTTCAATGAGCCGTTAATACCGGCCGAAGCCGGATATTTACACCCTCGCCATTACCCTTATGTCACCGATTTCCGCCGCGCGGCACAGGTGTTACACCATATTGTGCTGGCGCACTGTAAAGCCGTGGCGGCGTGGCGTGAACTGGAGCTCGATGGCCAAATCGGCATTATTATGGATGTGATTCCGGTCTATCCGCGCAGCGATACGCCCGAAGACCAGCAGGCCGCCGCGATGGCCGATCTTTTCTATACCCGCAGCATTAACGAGCCTATTTTACTGGGCCGTTATCCGCAGCAGCTTATCGATATTCTGCAAGAACACGATCAATTACCGGCATCGCTACCGGAAGACTGCGTGTTAATTGCTAACACCCGTATCGATCTGCTGGGCATAAATTACTACCGTCCACGGCGGGTCAAAGCGCGGGAAACGCCGTTGGATGAGCCGCATGGTTTTGTGCCTGAGCGATTTTTTGAAGAATACATTATGCCGGGACGCCGTATGAATACTTCACGCGGCATTGAGATTTATCCGGCAGCGCTTTATGACATCGCGATGGTGGTGAAAGAGCGTTACGGTAATTTGCCGTGGTTTGTGTCGGAAAATGGTATCGGTATTCAGGATGAAGAGCAGTTTATGGTCAACGGCCAGGTTCAGGACGATTACCGCATTGAATTCCTGAAAGAGCATCTGAGTTATCTCCATAAAGCGATAGCCGACGGCAGCAATTGTCTGGGCTACCACATGTGGACCTTTATTGACTGCTGGTCATGGCAAAACGCCTATAAAAACCGCTACGGCTTCTATCGTCTGGATTTAGCCACCCAGCAGCGCTCGCTGAAAAAGTCCGGGCAATGGTTCTCAACGGTGATTGCCAATAACGGTTTTACGGGGGAATAACATGTCTTACTTTGAACGGTTGGCTGAAAAAATGCTGCCGGTGGCTAATGCCATTGGCAACCAGCGTCATATGCAGGCGATACGTAACGGTTTAATTTCTATTTTGCCGCTGACGATTGTCGGCTCATTTTTCGTTATTCTGCTTAATATCCCGATCAAAGGTTATATGGATTTTATCGCGCCGTGGCGCGATATCCTCGACGTGCCGTTCCGCTTTACCGTTGGCTTAATGTCGCTGTACGCCGCGTTTACCATCGGTTCGTTTTTAGGGAAAAGCTACAAGCTTAATGATATTACCAGCGGCCTGCTGGCCATGTTAGCAACGCTGCTGATGATTGTTCCGGTCAACATTAAAGAGGGCGTTACCGTTGCCGGTGATGCCGTTTCCGGGCGTTATATTCCGGTCGCCTCCCTGAGTTCACAGGGGCTATTTGGCGCGATTATCTCTTCGCTCATTGCCATTGAGATCTACCGTTTTATTAAAGTCCGCAATATTGAAATTAAGATGCCGGCAGGCGTGCCGCCGGTGGTCGCCAGTTCGTTTTCGGCACTGTTCCCGACGCTGGCGGTGGTGCTGATATTTTGGATCCCGCGGCATTTCTTAAATATCGATATCAACGCCATCATCAGTTACATCATCATGCCGCTGAAGGGCTTTATGACCGGCACCAACCTGTTTGGCGGCATCGTCACGCAGTTCTTTATCGACCTGTTCTGGGTGTTTGGGATCCATGGCCACGCGGTGATGGGGCCACTGATTCGCCCGCTGTGGGATCAGGCGATTGTGCAGAATATGGAGCTGTTCCAGGCCGGAACCAGCGCTTACGATCTGCCGAATATCTTCACTGAACAGTTCTTCCAATGGTATGCCCAGATGGGCGGTACCGGCTCGACGCTGGCGCTGGTGGTGCTGTTTATCCGCTCTAAGGTTATCTATCTGAAATCGCTGGGTAAGCTGTCGTTTATTCCGGGGCTGTTTAACATCAATGAGCCGATGATTTTTGGTGCGCCGATCGTCATGAACCCGATTCTGGCGGTGCCGTTTATCCTTGCGCCGATGGTGAATACCGTGGTGGTGTACCTCTTTACCATCAGTGGACTGATCCCGCGCATGATGGTCAAGCCGCCGTTCACCATCCCCGCGCCGCTGGGGGCATTGATTACCACCAACTGGAACCTGATTGCCTGCGGGCTGGTGTTTGTCTGCTTCTTCATCTCGCTGGCAATCTACTACCCGTTCTTCAAAGTGTACGAAAAGAAAATGCTGGAAACCGAACAGGCCCAGCAGGAAGAAGAGCAAAAAGCCAAACAGCTGGCGGATGCATAATCCGTCATGCTCAATGCGCCAGCCGGAGTCCCAGCTGGCGCATTCTTATTTTTATCCCGCTACATCAATCAATTCCAGCGGCGCTTAGCGACCTTTGCTCAGGTACTGCGCCATTTCGGCTTCTGGCACCATGCCGCCGCCCGTCGCCCACACCAGGTGAGTGGCGTTATGGAGCTGCTCCGCGCTAAAGCCGTGCATCTGCTGGTACTCCGCAGAGGCGCAAACGTGCTGAGGACCGGCCATTCCCGCCAGCGCGGAAGGCTCAAGACGGATATCTTCTTCCTGCGCCAGCCAGCCCAGCATGTCGTACATCGTCTGGTCATCCAGGGTATACAAGCCGTCGAGCAGGCGCTCCATCGCGCGCCCAACAAAGCCAGACGCGCGGCCGACCGCCAGCCCATCCGCTGCCGTCAGGTTGTCGATGCCAATCTCCTGTACGGAAATGTTATCGTGCAGCCCGGTATAAACCCCCAGCAGCATGCACGGTGAATGGGTTGGCTCCGCGAAGAAGCAGTGGACGTTATCGCCAAACGCCAGCTTCAGGCCAAATGCCACGCCGCCAGGACCGCCGCCAACGCCGCACGGCAGATAGACAAACAGCGGGTGCTCGGCATCCACCACGCGCCCTTGCTGCGCAAACTGCGCCTTCAGGCGCTGGCCCGCGACCGCATAGCCTAAGAACAGCGTGCGGGAGTTTTCATCGTCGATAAAGAAGCAGTTAGGATCGGTTTCTGCCGCCTTGCGACCTTGCTCTACCGCCACGCCGTAATCTTCTTCGTATTCCACCACCGTTACGCCGTGGCTGCGCAGCTTCGCTTTTTTCCAGGCGCGGGCGTCGGCGGACATATGAACCGTCACCTTAAAGCCGATGCGGGCGCTCATTATGCCTATCGACATGCCCAGGTTGCCGGTGGAGCCTACCGCGATGCTGTACTGGCTGAAGAACTGTTTGAATTCAGGGGACAAAAGGATGCTGTAGTCATCTTCGGTGGTCAGTAAACCGGCTGTCAGCGCCAGCTTTTCCGCGTGGGTCAGCACTTCATAAATGCCGCCCCGGGCTTTAATTGACCCGGAAATGGGCAGATGGCTGTCCTTCTTCAGCAGCATTTCACCGTGGATAGGCTGAGCGTACTCTTTTTCCAACCGTTGCTGCATGGCTGGGATAACCGCGACTTCAGACTCGATAATGCCGCCGGTGGCCGCGGTTTCTGGAAACGCTTTTGCCAGATACGGCGCGAAGCGCGTCAGGCGATCGTGAGCATCCTGAACATCGCGCTCGGTCAGGCCAACATACGGTAAACCTTCCGCAAGAGAGGTGGTGCCAGGGTTAAACCAGGTCGTTTCCTTGAGAGCGACCAGATCGTTCACTAAAGGATACTGGGCGATAAGTGTTTGAATGTTTTCCATAGTCAGTCTCTTTGCGCTTAGATAATAAAGGAAAGCAGGAATGTGCAGGCCAGTGCAATAACCGACGCGATAAATGTCGCCGTCGTATAGTATTTAAACGTCTCATTCAGGGTCGCGCCGCAGTACTGCTTCACCAGCCAGAAGAGGGAATCGGTGACGATTGTGCAGCCAATTGCGCCGGAACCGATGGCAATAGCGATGATCTCCGGGCTGACGTTGGGATAGAGCGGCAGCATCGGTGCCACAATCGCCGTCGCGCCCATCATGGCGACGGTGGCAGACCCCACCGCCGCATGCAGAATTAACGCCACCAGCCAGGCCAGCAGAATCGGGTGCATGTGCATGTTGGAGAGGATCAGGGCGAGCGTATCCGCCAGCCCGCTGCTTTTCAGGATCGCGTTGAATGCGCCGCCCGCGCCGATAATCAACAGGATGTTGGCAATGGATCCAAAGCCATTTTCGGTGTGGGTCAGCAGGGCGCCCATGCCGATATGCTGACGCAAACCGAGGATGTAATAGGCCACGAAGACCGCGATAAACATCGCCGTTATTGGGTTGCCGATAAATTCCAGCAGCGTATAAACCGCGCCGTCTTTTGCCATATTCAGTTCAGCGACGGTTTTAACCAGCATCAGGCCAATCGGCAACAGCACGGTAAACAGCGTGGCGCCAAGCGAAGGCAGCGTGCTTTCATCGCGAACCTTAAGGTCGGAAAACTCAGCCGGTACCGGCTTAAACGGCAGGCGGTTGCCGAGGAATTTCAGGTACAGCGGCCCACCAATCAGTGATGCCATTAAGCCCACCAGTAAACCGTAGACAATCACGGTACCAATATCCGCGCCCAGCTTATTCACCACGAACAGCGCCGCCGGATGCGGAGGGACAACGCAGTGCACCGCCATCAGCGCAGTACACAGAGGGATCGCCAGCTTCAGCAATGAGGTATTGGTTTTTTTGGCGATGGAGAAGGCCAGAGGGATCAGCAGCACCACGCCCACCTCAACGAACAGCGTGATCCCGCAAATCAGCCCGACCAGCACCATAATGACATCGGCCGAAAGCCAGCGGCAGCGCTGCAGCGTCAGACCAATGCGTTCTGCCGCGCCGGACACTTCCATCATCTTGCCTAAAATGGTGCCGAGGCCAATGACCGCGGCGAGGAAGCCCAGCGTCCCACCGATACCACTCTCAATGGCATTCACCATATCCAGCGGGCCCATGCCCATCATCGTACCTACGAAGAAGCTGGCTAACAGCAGCGCCAGAAACGGGTGGAATTTAAACTTCACGATGGTCAAAACGATTAACACGATGCTTATCAGCAGTGTGCTCACAACCCAGATTTGAGAGTGCATAACTCACCTTGCCCTGTGATTAATAGGGTTATATTGGACAAAAATAAGGCATGGTCTGACAAACGATATAAATCCGCTTTCACATGAGCCAGATTGAATCAAGATGGTGATTTAGGTCTTATTTCGCCATGTTTATGCGATATGGTTCACCTTGGTTCATCTTTGTGCTGATTTTTACGGCGCTATTTTTTACACTCCGCGGCATGGATCAGGAGGAGAGAGGTAAGCATGGATCCCGTTCGTGAGGTCAGAAATCGGCTGCTTAATGGTTGGCAGCTATCAAAACTCTATACCTTTGAAGTGGCGGCAAGGCATCAGTCGTTTGCGCTGGCGGCCGATGAACTTTCATTGAGCCCTAGCGCCGTCAGCCACCGGATTAATCAGCTTGAAGAGGAGCTGGGCATTCAGCTTTTTGTCCGTTCGCACCGAAAAGTGGAGCTGACCCACGAGGGAAAGCGGGTGTTCTGGGCGCTGAAGTCGTCGCTGGATACGCTGAACCAGGAAATCCTCGATATCAAAAACCAGGAGCTGTCCGGCACGTTGACCGTCTATTCGCGCCCGTCCATCGCGCAGTGCTGGCTGGTTCCGGCGCTGGGTGACTTTACCCGCCGCTATCCGTCGATTTCGCTGACCATCCTGACCGGCAATGACAACGTCAATTTGCAGCGGGCCGGGGTCGATCTGGCCATCTATTTTGACGACGCGCCCTCTGCGCAGCTGACGCATCATGTGTTGATGGATGAAGAGATTGTGCCCGTGTGCAGCCCGGAATACGCGCGCCGCTACGACCTCACCGATAGGCTGGTGAACCTGCCGCACTGTACGTTGTTGCATGACAGACAGGCGTGGAGTAATGATTCCGGTACCGATGAGTGGCACAGTTGGGCGCAGCACTATGCGGTGAATTTGCCGACATCGTCGGGCATTGGCTTCGATCGTTCGGACTTAGCGGTGATTGCTGCGATGAATCATATTGGGGTTGCGATGGGGCGTAAACGGCTGGTGCAAAAACGCCTCGATAGCGGAGAACTGGTCGCGCCGTTTGGCGATATGGCGCTGAAATGTCATCAGCGCTATTACATCACCACGTTGCCCGGCCGGCAGTGGCCGAAAATCGAGGCGTTTATTGGCTGGCTGCAGGAACAGGTGAAATAGCGGCGGCAAGCGACAGAGGACGCTTGCCTGCGTTTTAGACAGCCTGTCCCTGCTGCGACATGCGCGACGCCAGCGGCAGCCAGCAGAGGAAAATCAGCAGCCCCATCAGCGTCATCAGCAGGCCAATGCTGGCCTGCCCGGTTTGCGGCATCATCGCCGACAGCCAGGCCAGCACGCCGGAACCGATATTTTGCAGGCCACCCACCAGTGCTCCGGCGGTACCGGCGAGGAACGGGAACGGCTCCATTGCACCGCTGGTCGCCAGCGGAAACAGCATGCCAGCGCCGAAGAAGAACAGCGCAGCGGGCACCAGCAGCGTCCAAATATTCATCACGCCGAACAGGCCCGGGATCCACATCATCAGCCCAGCGGCAAGGCAGCTGAGTACTGATTGCCACATCATCGTTGGGAAGCGTTTGTTGGGACGCCCGGCAAACCACGCGCCGAAGAACGCCGCGGGGATCGGCAGAATAAACAGAATACTCACCGTCATACTGCTGAGCCCCAGCACGCCGCCCATCAGGACGCCGGAGCTGGCTTCGAATACCGCAATCCCCGCCAGCCCACCGATCAGCATCAGCAGGAAGCAGTTAAAGCCGCTGTTGCTGAACAGGGTTTTATAGTTGCTGATAAGCCGCGTTTTGGGTGCACCGGTCGGCCGGGTTTCCGGCATCCAGCGCGCCATGCTGAAGGTTACGCCTGCGCACAGCACCAGCAGGAAACCATAGCAAGCACGCCAGTTAATCAGGGTTTCAAGCACGCCACCAATCAACGGTGCCAGCAAAGGGCTGACCAGAATTCCCATGTTTAACAGGCTATTGGCATGGCGAAGCTGGCTACCTTCATACAGATCGCGCGGCAGCGTTCGCGCCATCACGCCGCCGACGCCGGTCCCCATGCCCTGCATGGCGCTGGCGGCAATCAGCACCGTCAGGCTGTGGGTCGTAATAGCGACCAGCGTGGCCAGCATAAAAATCGACATCCCGACCAAAATGACCGGACGGCGCCCGACTCTGTCGGACAGCGGGCCGTAGAACAGCTGGGAAACGCCGTAGGTCAGCAGATAGGCCGCCATTACGCTCTGTACCGCCCCTTCACGGACGTTAAGATCGTTCGCCATCTGGGCAATCGCCGGGATATAAATGGTTTGCGCCATCTGTCCGACGGCCACAAGCAACACCAGCATCACCAGGATATTGACGTTTCTGTCTCTTTTCATTTCGCTGATAACTTTATAAAAATTAGGTTTGTAAGAATAAATGTCTAGGTAATGCGCTGAAAGCGAGAGGAATCTACCATAACGAGATGACGATTTAACCATCTATCATGTAAATGAAATGTGTGATGCAGGCAGGATTTATACACGTTAAACGGCAACAATAGTTGCCAGTATTTTCAGGAGAGGCGCAGCAAAATGGCACCGGCGGCAATGCCGAAGGCAGCAAAGAAACGCAGGCCGGAGACCCGCTCTTTAAGCAGCAGCCAGGCGATGATGGCGCCGAACAAAATTGAGCTTTCGCGCAGGGCCGCAACCACCGCCAGCGGGGCCTGAGTCATCGCCCACAGCGCCAGGCCATAGGAGCCCATGGTGCCCATTCCCCCCAGTAAACCTTTCTTCCAGTGCTGCGCCAGATAGCGCGATGCCTCCCGGCGCCGGGTCACCATTGCCCACGCCAGCAGGCTGCTGCCGTTCAGGAAAAATGACCACACCGTGTAGCCAAAGGCGGAACCCGAAAGGCGCACGCCGGTGCCGTCGATAAGCGTATAGCCAGCAATGATACAAGCGTTGAACAGCGCCAAAACAACGCCCAACTGCGAGCCCGAGCGGCCATTTAACGCCATCCCCAAAATCGCTGTACAGATCACCGCGATACCGAACCAGGCCATCGCCGAGAGATGGTCGCCCAGCAAAAGTACGCTAACGATAGCGACCAGTAGCGGTGCGGTGCCGCGCATCAGCGGATAGGTTTGGCTCATATCCGAAATCTGATAGGTCTTCGCCACCAGTACGGTGTAAATAACCTGCAAAATCGTGGAGGCAATCAGGAACGGAACGCTGGCGCTTGAAGGGGCGGGGGCGAAGGGCAGCAGCAGTAGCGCAATGAGCGCGGCGGAGCCGGTGACGCCGATGGCCGAGTAAAGCTTATCGTTTCCCGCTTTGACGATGGCGTTCCAGGTTGCATGCAGTAGGGCGGCGAACAGCAAAATGCAGAAAACAGAAAGCGTCATGATAATGCGTTGCTCAGGGATATTTCACCAAAACGTAACACAACCGACCGGCGCCAACCAAGGCCAGAAATAGCGGGAAAAAGGGACAGATTGGATTTTTTTTCTGACGGTAGAAATGTGATCTTTGCTGCATTTTTGTGCGGATGAAAATATTTCCATTGTCAGCATGAAAAAGCTGTGTTTGTATGAATTCACTTTATGAATTCGAGATAGACCCTTAATGACTCCATCCATGATGACCTCGACGCTACTAAAAACCGCGCTACCAGCCGCGGTAGTCGTCGTGCGTGTGGTGGTGGTCGTCGGCAATGCGCCGTAGGGTCAGGAACACACACGATTCCAAACCCCGCCGGCGCAAACCGGGCGGGGTTTTTAGTTTCTAGCCCCCCGCCCGGAAACGCGAAGTGGCTCAAGTTGCCGTTAACGCACCAGCAACTTGAAGTCCTTAGCGTAAAGTCGGCCCAGAATAAAAGGACTGGAGCATGGCAAGTTCGGGCACAACAACACAAACACAGCGCTTTACCGGCGCGCAATTGATCGTTCATTTACTGGAACGTCAGGGGATCACCATGGTCACCGGCATTCCCGGCGGCACGGTGTTGCCGCTGTACGACGCATTAAGCCAAAGCAAACAGATCCGCCATATTCTGGCGCGCCACGAGCAGGGCGCTGGTTTTATCGCTCAGGGCATGGCGCGAACCCACGGCAAACCGGCGGTTTGTATGGCCTGTAGCGGCCCCGGCGCCACCAACCTGGTGACCGCCATTGCCGATGCGCGCCTCGACTCCATTCCGCTGGTGTGTATCACCGGTCAGGTTGCCTCCTCGTTAATCGGCACCGACGCTTTCCAGGAAGTCGACACCTACGGTATCTCTATCCCCATCACCAAACACAACTACTTAGTCCGCAACATCAATGAATTACCGCAGGTCATTGCTGATGCTTTCCGGATTGCACAGTCGGGGCGTCCCGGCCCGGTGTGGATAGACATTCCTAAGGATGTACAGACTGCTGAAATTGAAATCAGCGAACTGCCGGAACCCGGTGGCCGTGCGCCGACCCCGGAATTTAGCGCTGAAAGCGTGAGTGAAGCGGCGGCGATGATTAACGCCGCCCAGCGCCCGGTGCTGTATCTGGGCGGTGGCGTGATTAACGCCCCGGATCGCGTTCGCGAACTGGCCGAAAAAGCCAATCTGCCGACCACCATGACGCTGATGGCGCTGGGTATGCTGCCAAAAGCGCACCCGCTGTCGTTAGGCATGCTGGGGATGCACGGCGCGCGCAGCACCAACTTTATCCTGCAACAATCTGATTTGCTGGTTGTTTTAGGTGCGCGTTTTGATGACCGGGCGACCGGCAAAGTGGCTGAGTTCTGCCCGGACGCGAAAATTATTCATGTCGATATCGACCGCGCCGAGCTGGGGAAAATCAAGCAGGCGCACGTCGCGATTCAGGCCGATGTGGATGATGTTTTGGCACAACTGCTGCCGCAGATTGAAGCGCAGTCGCGCGATGCGTGGCGCGGTAAAGTGGCCGAGCTGCAGCAAGAATTCCCGGGGGCGATTCCGGAAGCCGGGGACCCGCTCAGCCATTACGGCCTGATCAACGCCGCGGCGGCGTGCGTTGACGACAACGCCATTATCACCACCGACGTGGGCCAGCATCAGATGTGGACTGCACAGGCCTATCCGCTGAACCGTCCGCGTCAGTGGCTGACCTCCGGCGGCCTGGGCACCATGGGCTTCGGCCTGCCTGCGGCAATTGGCGCGGCGCTGGCGAACCCGGATAAAAAAGTGCTGTGCTTCTCCGGCGACGGTAGCCTGATGATGAACATTCAGGAGATGGCGACGGCGGCGGAAAACCGGTTGGATGTGAAAATCATCCTGATGAACAACGAAGCGCTGGGCCTGGTGCATCAGCAGCAGAGCCTGTTCTACCAGCAGGGCGTGTTTGCTGCCACCTATCCGGGCATGATTAACTTCATGCAAATTGCTGCCGGGTTCGGTCTCGAAACCTGTGATTTGAACAACGAAGCGGACCCGCAGGCCGCGCTGCAGGCGATGATCAATCGTCCAGGGCCGGCGCTGATTCACGTGCGCATCGACGCGCAGCAAAAAGTGTATCCGATGGTGCCGCCGGGTGCGGCAAATACCGAAATGGTGGGGGAATAAGCCATGCAACAACAGACTCATGACAACGTCATTCTCGAACTCACCGTGCGTAACCATCCCGGCGTTATGACTCACGTCTGCGGGCTGTTTGCCCGCCGTGCGTTCAACGTGGAAGGCATTCTCTGTCTACCGATTCATGGCAGCGACCACAGCCGTATCTGGCTATTGGTCAACGATGACCAGCGTCTGGAGCAGATGATGAGCCAGATAGACAAGCTGGAAGACGTGGTGAAAGTCGCGCGTAACCAATCCGACCCGTCGATGTTTAACAAAATCACCGTCTTCTTCGAGTAACCCGCTCAAAGCTTGAACGCCAGCGCGCTTATGGTTAAGGTAAGCGCGTTTTTTACCCGCCAGGACAGAACCCATGATCACCGTTGCCCTTATTGACGACCACCTTATCGTCCGCTCCGGCTTTGCGCAGCTGCTGGGGCTTGAGCCTGACTTGCAGGTGATTGCTGAGTTTGGTTCCGGTCGTGAGGCGCTGGCGGGGCTGCCCGGACGCGGCGTGCAGGTCTGTATCTGCGATATTTCAATGCCGGATATCTCCGGACTTGAGCTTTTAGGCCAGTTGCCGAAAGGAATGGCAGTGATCATGCTCTCGGTTCACGACAGCCCGGCGCTGGTAGAGCAGGCGCTAAACGCCGGTGCGCGCGGGTTTCTCTCCAAGCGCTGTAGCCCGGACGAGCTGATCGCGGCGGTCCATACGGTGGCCACCGGCGGCTGCTATTTAACGCCGGATATCGCCGTCAAGCTGGCCGCTGGACGCCAGGACCCGCTAACTAAACGCGAACGGCAGGTGGCGGAAAAACTGGCGCAGGGGATGGCGGTGAAAGAGATCGCCGCTGAACTGGGGCTGTCACCCAAAACGGTGCACGTCCACCGCGCCAACCTGATGGAAAAGCTGAATGTTAGCAACGACGTTGAGCTGGCCCGGCGGATGTTCGACGGCTGGCAATGAAAACGCTCCTCTCCCGCTTCATCACCGTTATTGCCTGCTTTTTTATCTTCTCCGCCGCGTGGTTTTGCCTGTGGAGTATCAGCCTGCATCTGGTAGAACGGCCTGACTTAGCGGTGCTGCTCTTCCCGTTCGGCCTGCGTCTGGGGCTGATGCTGCAATGCCCGCGCGGCTATTGGCCGGTGCTGCTGGGGGCCGAGTGGCTGCTGCTGTTTTGGCTGGCGCAGGAAGTGACGCTGACGCATCTGCCCATATTGATGATCGGTAGCTTGCTGACGTTACTTCCGGTGGCGCTGATTTCCCGCTATCGCCATCAGCGCGATTGGCGCACCCTGCTGTTACAAGGTGCCGCGCTTACCGCCGCCGCGCTGCTGCAATCGCTGCCGTGGCTGGGGCTGGGGGAAGAGGCGCTCAACGCGCTGTTGCTGACCCTTACCGGCGGGCTGACGTTGGCACCTATCTGCTTGGTTTTCTGGCACTATCTGACCAGTACTATCTGGCTGCCGCTTGGCCCGGCGGTGGTCTCCCAGCCGGTCAACTGGCGAGGACGACATCTGGTGTGGTACCTACTGTTGTTTAGCGTCAGCCTGTGGCTCCAGCTTGGCCTACCGAACGAATTGTCGCGCTTCACGCCGTTTTGTCTCGCCTTGCCGATTATTGCTCTTGCCTGGCACTACGGCTGGCAGGGGGCTCTGATTGCGACGCTGATGAACGCCATCGCCCTGATTGCCAGCCAGACCTGGCACGATCACCCGGTGGATTTACTGCTTTCGCTGTTGGCGCAAAGCCTGACCGGGCTGCTGCTCGGGGCAGGCATTCAGCGTCTGCGCGAATTGAACCAATCGCTGCAAAATGAGCTGGCGCGTAATCATCGCTTGGCGGAGCGGTTGCTGGAAACCGAAGAGAGCGTGCGCCGCGATGTGGCGCGCGAACTGCACGACGACATTGGCCAGACCATCACCGCGATCCGCACGCAGGCGGGTATCGTACAGCGGCTGGCGCCGGGAAACACCGGCGTGAAGCAAAGCGGTGCGCATATCGAACAGCTATCGCTCGGCGTTTACGATTCGGTGCGCCGTCTGCTCGGACGCTTACGCCCGCGCCAGCTCGACGATCTGACGCTGGAGCAGGCCATTCGTTCGCTGCTGCGTGAAATGGAGCTGGAGAGTCGAGGTATCGTCAGCCATCTCGACTGGCGGATTGATGAGTCCGCGCTGAGTGAAGGGCTGCGCGTCACCCTGTTCCGCGTTTGCCAGGAGGGGCTGAACAACATTGTGAAGCACGCCAACGCTAGCGCCGTCACGCTGCAGGGCTGGCAGCAGGACGAGCGCTTAATGCTGGTTATCGAGGACGATGGCAGCGGTCTGCCGCCGGGATCCAACCAGCAAGGCTTTGGCCTCACCGGGATGCGGGAGCGCGTGGCGGCGCTGGGCGGAAAGCTGACCATTTCCTGTATGCACGGCACGCGCGTTAGCGTGTCGTTGCCGCAGCGACACGCGTAAGGAGCATTGATGCTGACGTTTTTTAAAGCCCCGGCCAATGCGCCGCTGATCGCCGACAAGCGGGAAGTCGACGCCCGTTACCGCTACTGGCGGCGGCATATCCTGTTGACCATTTGGCTCGGTTACGCGCTGTTCTATTTTACCCGCAAAAGTTTTAACGCCGCGGTGCCGGAAATTCTCGCTAACGGCGTGCTGACCCGCAGCGATATTGGCCTGCTGGCGACGCTGTTTTACATCACCTACGGGCTGTCGAAGTTTGTCTCCGGTATTGTCAGCGACCGCTCCAACGCCCGCTATTTTATGGGCATCGGCCTGATTGCCACCGGGGTGGTTAATATTCTGTTCGGCTTCTCCACCTCTCTGTGGGCTTTCGCCGTGCTGTGGGCGCTGAACGCCTTCTTCCAGGGCTGGGGATCGCCGGTTTGTGCCCGTCTACTGACCGCATGGTATTCGCGTACTGAACGCGGTGGATGGTGGGCGCTGTGGAACACGGCTCACAACGTTGGCGGGGCGCTGATCCCTATCGTGATGGGCGCGGCGGCGCTGCACTACGGCTGGCGCGCTGGGATGATGATGGCCGGTACGATGGCCATTGTGGTGGGTATTTTCCTGTGCTGGCGCCTGCGCGACCGACCGCAGGCTATCGGCCTGCCGCCGATTGGCGACTGGCGACACGACGAGCTGGAAATCGCTCAGCAGCAGGAAGGCGCCGGGCTAACCCGCAAAGAGATCCTCACCAAATACGTGCTGTTCAACCCGTATATCTGGCTGCTTTCGCTGTGCTACGTGCTGGTGTACGTAGTGCGTGCGGCGATTAACGACTGGGGCAACTTGTATATGTCCGAGACGCTGGGGGTGAATCTGGTGACCGCCAATACCGCCGTGACCATGTTCGAACTGGGCGGGTTTATCGGCGCGCTGGTGGCGGGTTGGGGATCGGACAAATTGTTTAACGGTAACCGTGGGCCGATGAACCTGATTTTTGCCGCCGGGATTTTGCTCTCCGTCGGGTCGCTGTGGCTGATGCCGTTTGCCAGCTATGTGATGCAGGCGGCGTGCTTCTTCACCACCGGATTCTTCGTTTTTGGCCCGCAGATGCTGATTGGCATGGCAGCGGCGGAATGTTCGCACAAAGAGGCGGCCGGTGCTGCTACCGGGTTTGTTGGGCTGTTCGCTTATCTCGGCGCGTCGCTCTCCGGCTGGCCGCTGGCGAAGGTGATGGAAGTCTGGCACTGGACCGGCTTTTTTGTGGTGATCGCCATCGCGGCGGGGATTTCTGCACTGCTGCTGCTGCCGTTCTTAAACGCTCAGGCGCCGCGCGAAGCGTGACCCGCCTCACCTTTCTACGTCGAATGACGTAAAACTAGGAAATTTTCCCGGTTTCACCTGGACGCTGTCTCAGGCATCTCTCCCGGCTGATTTTTACAATGCCTGCTAATCGCAGGTATAAAAATCAGCTCAGGAGTAACCCAATCATGCTGGCCTTCTTAAACCAGGTGCGTAAGCCGACCCTGGATCTGCCGCTCGATGTGCGGCGTAAAATGTGGTTTAAGCCGTTCATGCAGTCCTATCTGGTGGTCTTCATCGGCTACCTGACCATGTACCTGATCCGCAAAAACTTCAACATCGCGCAGAACGACATGATCTCCACCTACGGGTTGAGCATGACGCAGTTGGGGATGATTGGCCTGGGCTTCTCCATCACCTACGGCGTGGGTAAAACGCTGGTTTCCTACTACGCCGACGGCAAAAACACCAAGCAGTTCCTGCCGTTTATGCTGATCCTCTCCGCGATTTGTATGCTTGGCTTCAGCGCCAGCATGGGCGCGGGTTCGACCAGCCTGTTCCTGATGATTGCCTTCTACGCGCTGAGCGGTTTCTTCCAGAGCACCGGCGGCTCGTGCAGCTACTCGACGATCACCAAATGGACGCCACGCCGTAAGCGCGGTTCCTATCTCGGGATGTGGAACATTTCCCACAACCTCGGCGGCGCGGGTGCGGCAGGCGTTGCGCTATTTGGCGCCAACTACCTGTTCGATGGCCACGTCATCGGTATGTTTATTTTCCCATCGATTATCGCCCTGATTGTCGGCTTTATTGGCCTGCGTTACGGCAGCGACTCCCCGGAATCTTATGGTCTTGGCAAAGCGGAAGAGCTGTTTGGCGAAGAGATCAGCGAAGAGGATAAAGAGACCGAAGAAAACGAGATGACCAAGTGGCAAATCTTTGTTGAGTACGTGCTGAAAAACAAAGTTATCTGGCTGCTGTGCTTCTCTAACATCTTCCTGTACGTGGTGCGTATCGGTATCGATCAGTGGTCTACCGTCTATGCCTTCCAGGAGCTGAAGCTCTCCAAAGAAGTGGCGATTCAGGGCTTTACCCTGTTTGAAGTGGGCGCGCTGGTCGGCACGCTGCTGTGGGGTTGGCTCTCCGATTTGGCGAACGGTCGCCGTGCGCTGGTGGCCTGCGTGGCGCTGGCGCTGATTATTGCGACCCTCGGTATCTATCAGCACGCCAGCAACCAGTACGTGTACCTGGCGTCGCTGTTTGCCCTTGGCTTCCTGGTGTTTGGTCCACAGCTGTTAATCGGCGTGGCAGCCGTCGGTTTTGTGCCGAAAAAAGCCATCGGTGCCGCCGACGGCATTAAGGGTACCTTTGCTTACCTGATTGGCGACAGCTTCGCTAAGCTTGGCCTGGGGATGATTGCTGATGGTACGCCAATCTTCGGCCTGACCGGCTGGGCAGGCACCTTTGCCGCGCTGGATGCCGCCGCTATCGGCTGTATCTGCCTGATGGCAGTGGTGGCGGTGTTTGAAGAACGCAAAATTCGCCGCGAAAAGAAAATTCAGCAGTTAAAAGCCGCTTGAGTAAGTAGGTAGTCACTTTTGCCCGGCCACTGCGCCGGGCTTTTTTATGCTTCGCGCTGGCTGGTTTCATGCAGTAGTTCGCGCAGCCACTGCTGCGCCGCATCGCGATGGCTGCGTTCGTGCCAGGCCATGCTTTTGGTGAAGCCTTGAATCTCAACCGGCGGCTCCTGGACGCAAATCAAAGCCGGTGAGTGGGCCATTCGGCTGGGCACGACCGCGATCATTTCGCTCACCGCCAGCACCTCGGGTAGCACCAGAAAACTGCTTACCGACAGCCCAATACGCCGCTTGCGGCCCACTTTGGCCAGCGCATCGTCGGTGACACCCCAGAAACTTTCCCCTTCATAGGAGACCAGAATATGCTCCAGCGAGCAGAAGTGGTCGAGCGTCAGCGGCCGTTGGGCGTCCGGGTGATCGGCGCGCAGCAGGCAAACGTAGCGCTCTTCGTACAGCGTGCGGCTGTGCAGGTCGCCGGGCGTGGTATGAGGAGTGAGAAGCGCGAGATCAATCTTTCCCTGCTCAAACTGGCCGCTTAAGCGCTCAGGTTCGACCGGAACCACCCGTACGCGAATACCCGGCGCTTGCACTTTCAGCGCGGCAATAAACGGCACCACCACCGCCTTTAGTGCGTAGTCGGTGGTGGCGAGGGTGAAAGTGAGTTCGGCGGTGCGCGGATCAAACTCGGCGGGCTGAAGCAGCACATTGATATCGCTCAGAATCTTTTTCACCGTCGGCGCAAGCTGCTGGGCGCGCAGCGTGGGCACCATACCGTGCGGTGCCCGGATAAACAGCGGGTCATCGAAGTTATCCCGTAGACGGGTCAGCATGCCGCTGACGGCGGGCTGCGTGAGCGACAATCGCGCCGCTGCGCGCGTGACGCTGCGCTCATCCAGCAGTGCGTCCAGCGTTTTCAGCAGGTTAAGGTCGAGGGTACGGATATCCGTTTTCATCCCTATTCACTCTCCGGTTACGGTTCTCTGATGTGGGGCTGCAAGCTCCTGAGGGGTAAATGTAAACCTTTCGCCGCGAAAAAGCCTCATATGGCAAGGCTTTCATCGCGTGTCTATTAACATTCGGCGGTGTTAAATGGGGCTGCGGCGTTATTTGCGCTGAAGATCACGCAGGTGGATGGGTACAGCCGGATGGTTTCCAGATATCATGAGCGGCTGAAGAGACAGGAGAACTCATGGTCTGGATTATGCTGGCCACATTGATCGTGGTCTTTATTGTTGGGTTTCGGATCCTCACTTCCGGGCCTCGCCGGGCGATACGCCGTTTAAGTGAGCGGCTGGCGATCACGCCTGAGCCGGTAGAATCGATGATTGACCAGTTGGGGAAAGCACAGGGAGAAGAGTATTTACGCTACCTCGAACGTCCCAATGAAGCCCATTTGCAAAACGCCGCACAGGTGCTGCTGATTTGGCAGGTATGCATCGTCGACGGCAGTGAGACAACGTTGGTGCGCTGGCATCGGCTGCTGCAAAAAGCCCGCCTGGCGGCGCCAATTACCGACGCTCAGATCCGACTGGCGATGAGCTTTATGCGCGAACTTGAACCCGACTTTCATGAGTTAACGGCTTTCCAGCATCGCTATAATGCGTTGTTCCACGAAGAAAACGGTGTCCACTGGCTGCACTGATATCACATGTCGTGATGTTTGTTATTTATAATGATGATTATATTTATATCACTCGCGAATGCATGATGAGCCTCGTCAACAATATGATTCACGAGGTTCATCATGAAACAGTCCATGCAACAAAGCGCCATCGTTTGGCCAGAAGCGTATCTGCCGGGCACCACCGACAACTTTGCCTCCAATGAAATTATCGTTAGCGGCCTGACAGCCAAACAGATCTGGGCGCAGCTTGATGACACTACGCTGTGGCCTACCTATTACAGCAACGTCGCCGATATTCACTTCCACGACGGCAGCGGCCCGCGACTTAGCGCCAACGCCCGTTTCCGTTTTTCTACCTTCGGTTTCCCGATTGAAGCGCAAATCACGGAATATGTGCCGCCGGCTGATGGCCAGGCCGCGCGTATTGCCTGGCACGGTTGGGCTGAAGGGGATGCCACCACGCGTCTCGACGTGATCCACGCCTGGCTGTTTGAAGATTTACCGGGCGATCGCGTGCGTATTCTGACCCAGGAATCACAGATTGGCGTTCCGGCGCAGGAGCTGGCGCGCACCCTGCCGAATCCAATGATTAATGGTCATCAGGAATGGATTAGCGGGTTGGTCACATCGGCGCGCAGCGAGTAATTCAGTCGCCCGAATAGGTTGCAGCACCTATCCGGGCCGCTGAGAAAATGCAATACCGCGACGGCAGTTGCCAAAACGTTAAATACGTCACATCTAAAATGTTACACTGCGTGACTTTTCTACAAAAATATCTCGCAGGTAACAAAAATGAGTGAACATATCGAAGAAAAACCTCGCGCTGAGGGCGTCACGCGGCCCAACTGGTCGGCGGTTTTTGCCGTGGCGTTTTGCGTCGCCTGCCTGATTACCGTTGAGTTTTTACCGGTGAGCCTGCTTACGCCGATGGCGCAGGACCTGGGGATTTCTGAGGGCGTGGCCGGGCAGTCGGTCACCGTTACGGCGTTCGTCGCCATGTTCGCCAGCCTGTTTATTACCCAGGCGATCGGTGCCACTAACCGCCGCTACGTGGTGATCCTGTTTTCCATCCTGCTCACGCTCTCTTGTCTGCTGGTGTCGTTCTCCAACTCATTCACGCTGCTGCTGTTAGGCCGCGCTTGTCTGGGGCTGGCGCTGGGCGGGTTCTGGGCCATGTCGGCGTCGTTGACCATGCGTCTGGTGCCGGCGCGGACGGTGCCGAAAGCGCTGTCGGTGATATTTGGCGCGGTGTCGATTGCGCTGGTGATCGCCGCACCGCTGGGCAGCTTTTTAGGCGGCATTATCGGCTGGCGCAACGTCTTTAACGGTGCGGCAGTGATGGGCGTGCTGTGTACGATTTGGGTGCTCAAAGCCCTGCCTTCGTTGCCGGGTGAACCCGCACACCAGAAACAAAACATGTTCAGCCTGCTCCAGCGTCCCGGCGTGATGGCCGGAATGATCGCCATCTTCATGTCGTTCGCCGGGCAGTTTGCCTTCTTCACTTATATCCGCCCGGTATATATGAATCTGGCCGGATTTGATGTCGATGGCTTGACGCTGGTGCTGCTGAGTTTTGGTATTGCCAGCTTTGTCGGTACTTCGTTCTCGTCGGTCATTCTCAAGCGTTCGGTCAAGCTGGCGCTGGCAGGGGCCCCTTTCGTACTGGCTTTGAGTGCGCTGGTGCTGGTGCTGTGGGGCAGCGATAAAGTGGTAGCGGCGGGTATTGCCATTATCTGGGGGCTGGCGTTTGCGCTGGTGCCGGTAGGCTGGTCAACGTGGATCACCCGCTCGCTGGCCGATCAGGCGGAAAAAGCCGGCTCTATTCAGGTTGCGGTCATTCAGTTGGCGAATACCTGCGGCGCGGCGGTGGGCGGTTTTGCGTTAGATCGCCTGGGCCTGGTTTCACCGCTTATTCTCTCCGGTACATTGATGCTGCTCACCGCGCTGCTGGTGACCGTTAAGGTGAAGATTAAGGCTTAGTGCTGAGCGGCTAACCTTGCGAGCGCTTTATCCAGCCTGCAGCATTATTGCCCGGCAGGCTGGATAAAAGCCGCATTTACGGGCGCTCGCCCTTCGCCAGGCGGGTGTTAATCTCCGCAATCACGCCCGGTAAATCCGCCAGCGAATCCACCACATAGTGCGCCCCTGCGGCGTAGAGTTTCCCGGCTGCGTGCTCGCGGCGGGTGGCAATCTCCTCCGCCGTCATCGCCTGAAATTCCTCCCATGTAGCCCCAAATTCATTGCCGGATAGCGCCAGACCCACGCTCCACATCCCAGCATTCAGCCCCTCGGCAATGCCCGGTGCGGCGTCATCAACCTTCACGCAGTGGGCAACGGAATCAACGCCCAGCGCGATGACGTTTTGCAGCGCCATCCATGGGCCTGGACGGCCACCGGCGGCGAGGTCATCTGTGGCCACCCAGTGGTCCGGCGCATAGCCGTGCTGCGCTGCGGCAGGCACCAGTTTTTCCATTACCGCCCGCGGATAGCCGGAACAGGAGCCAATTTTGATGCTATCAGCGCGTAGTGCGGCGATTGTGTCGACAACACCCGCAATCGGCGCAGAAAAATCAACGACTTTGGCGATTTGCAGCGGCATAAAGGTCGCATAGATGGTATCGATATCTTCTGCCGTCATCGAACGGCCAAATTTGGCCTGCCAGCGCGCATCCACGGCCGGAAGTTTTCCCAGCGCTTCAATATGCTGCCATTTTCCCAGTCCCATCGGCACCCGCGCCTCAGCAAGGGTGATTTCCACATCAAATGCCCGACGAAAGGCTTCGACAAAGATTTGCGTCGGCGCAAAGGAGCCAAA
The DNA here is from genome assembly GCF_001571285.1 of Kluyvera cryocrescens NBRC 102467. Taxonomy (GTDB): domain Bacteria; phylum Pseudomonadota; class Gammaproteobacteria; order Enterobacterales; family Enterobacteriaceae; genus Kluyvera; species Kluyvera cryocrescens. Next base: position 60,079 of record NZ_BCTM01000007.1, read on the forward strand.
GTCTACGGTGGTACCGGCCCAGTCGAGGATCACTGCAGTAATACGGTTCATAACGGCTCCTTATTTTGTCCAGTACATGGCATTTTTGACGGCGGTGAGCAGGGCGGAGATATCCGCATCGTAGACTTCGCCAATGTTGCCAATGCGGAAGCAATCGCTTTGCGACACTTTGCCTGGATAGATAACAAAACCCTGTTCTTTCAGTAAGCGGTAGAACTCTTTGAAGCGATACTGTGGGCTCTCCGGCGAATAAAACGCGGTGATGATCGGCGAATGCAGCTCATCGTCCAGTAGGGTGTTAAAACCCAGTTCGCGCATCCCGGCAACAAGTCGGCGCTGGTTTTGCTGGTAACGCTGATGGCGTGCGGAAACGCCGCCTTCGTCGGCCAGTTCTTTGAGTGCCTGGGCGAACGCCAGCACGGTGTGCGTCGGCGAGGTAAAGCGCCACTTGCCGTGGTTATCCTCCATACAGCGCCATTGGGCGTAGAGATCCAGCGACAGGGAACGCGAGCGGCCTTTGCATTCAGCCAGTTTATCCGCACGGGCGATCACGAAGGCAAAGCCCGGCACGCCCTGAATACATTTGTTGGCGGAGCTGATCAGATAGTCGATATTCAGCGCGGCAATATCCATCGGGATGCCGCCGAAGCTGCTCATGGCATCAACGATATAGGTTTTGCCGTACCGCTGAGCCAGCGCGCCAACCTCGGCGATCGGGTTGAGCATCCCGGTGGTGGTCTCACTGTGGACCATGGCAATATGCGTGATGGCGCGATCGGACTGCAAAATGGCCTCGATGGCCGCGACGTCAGGGCGATCGACTTCCCCACAATCATAGGCGTGGTGGGCAATATCCATCATCGTGGCCATCTCGACCATCCGGGCACCGTATGCGCCGTTGCTGACAATCAAAACCTTATCCTGCGGCGCAAGCGTGCTGCCCAGCACGGCTTCAACGGCATAGCTGCCGCTGCCCTGTAACAGCACCGAGGTGTAGCCTGCCGCTTTGGTGGCGAGCGACGTGAGCTGATGGCGGATCTCTTCAACCACGCCAAGGTTGTAATCGTCATCCCAGGTACAGCTGTCGAACAGCATCGCTTCTTTCACGGTGCGTGAGGTGGTCAATGGGCCAGGAGTCAGCAGCAGATAGTTACGCGAAGTCATGTTATTTACCTTTGGTCTATACCAGATTTGCATTTATCATGACGATCTTTCCGGCAAACGGTCAAAGGAAAAATGGCGCTGCAACAAAAAATTCATCTATCAGCGCCATCCTTCAGGCAGCATCTACGCGAGTGGTACGAAGGATTTGGCGGATTTATCTGTATAATGACGACAGGAAAAGTGACAGCGAGCGAGCATGAAATCTATCCCGGGCGATATTCCCCAGTACCTGCTAATCAAGGCGCAGCTGCAGGCGCGCATTCAGAGCGGTGCATTAAAAAGCGGCGATAAGCTGCCGTCTGAACGCGAACTGTGCGCGATCTTCAACACCACGCGCATTACGATTCGTGAAAGCCTGGCGCAGCTCGAATCCAGCGGGCTCATCTGGCGCGCCGATCGCCGCGGCTGGTTTGTGACGCCTGAGCGTCTGTGGCTGGATCCGACCCAGAACACCAACTTCCATAAGCTGTGCCGCGAACAGGGACGTGAGCCGAAAACCGCGTTGTTGAGCGGGCAGTTGACCACCGTGCCGGTCGAGGTGATGGAGCCGCTGCAATTGCAGCCGTTTGATCAAATCTATCTGCTGACGCGCCTGCGCTACGCCGATGGCCGCGCGGTTTGCTACTGTGAAAACCACTGCCTGCCAGCCCGCGTGCCGGAGCTGCTGCAGTACGATCTCAACGGCAGCCTGACCGAGGTGTATGAGGCCAACTACAACCTTGTCTATACCAGCATGCACCTGTCGTTTTATCCGACCGCGATGCCCGCGCAGGCCGCACAGGCGCTGGGCGTAATGGAAGGACGCCCGGCGCTGCTGCTGCGCCGCCTCAACTACGATCAGCATGGCCGTGTGCTCGATCTGGATATTGAGTACTGGCGTCACGACAGCCTGCGCATCGAGGTCGATACCCACTGAAAAAACCGGGGGAGCGGCACGCTCCTTCGGTGACATTCTGCACTTTTCTTCCCCCTTTCATCGTTTTGTCATAATCGGCGTTTAGCGTAAAAAGCAAATCTGGTATAGGCCAGAAAACAAAACATACGCTACGAGGCTATTACGATGAAACTCTCCCGACTTGCTCTGCTGTCTGTTTTTGCGCTCGCCAGCGCCCCTTCCTGGGCGGAATCGGTGGTTACGGTCTACTCCATCGATGGTTTGCACGATGGCGATAACAGCTGGTATCAGACGCAGTTTGACGCATTCACCAAAGCGACCGGCATTACCGTGCGCTACGTCGAAGGCGGCGGTGGCGTGGTGGTTGAGCGTCTGGCTAAAGAGCGCACCAATCCGCAGGCCGATGTGCTGGTCACCGCGCCGCCGTTTATTCAGCGAGCAGCGGCGGAAAAGCTGCTGGCGAACTTTAAAACCGAATCCGCCGCATCGATTCCAGGCGCGAACGATGCCTATTCCCCGCTGGTGAAGAACTATCTGAGTTTTATCTACAACGACAAACTGCTAAAAGCAGCGCCGGCTAACTGGCAGGAATTGCTCGACGGCAAATACAAAAACAAACTGCAATACTCCACGCCGGGCCAGGCGGCAGACGGCACCGCGGTGATGCTGCAGGCTTTCCACAGTTTTGGCAGCAAAGAGGCCGGGTTTGATTATCTGGGTAAGCTGCAGGCCAATAACGTCGGGCCATCGGCGTCAACCGGCAAACTGACCGCGTTGGTTAACAAGGGTGAACTGTACGTGGCCAACGGCGATCTGCAGATGAACCTGGCGCAAATGGAACGTAACCCTAACGTGAAGATCTTCTGGCCAGCCAACGACAAAGGCGAGCGCAGCGCGCTGGCGATCCCTTACGTGATTGGCTTAGTCCAGGGTGCGCCTGAGAGCGAAAACGGTAAAAAGCTGATTAACTTCCTGCTGAGCAAAGAGGCGCAAACCAGCGTCAGCGCGCTCTCCTGGGGGATGCCGGTACGCAGCGACGTGGCGCCGGAAGATGCTCACTACAAAGCGGCGACCGCAGCGCTTGCGGGCGTGCAAAGCTGGCAGCCAAACTGGGATGAGGTCGCAGTATCACTGTCGTCTGATATCGCCCAATGGCACAAAGCGACCGACAGCGAGTAAGCCTGATGCTGATGAAAACGACCGCCGCTCACTCCTCTGCACTGCAGGGGACATCGGGGATTATCCTCGACTCGCTGCGCGTGGCGTATCACGGCAACGTGGTACTCAAACCGCTCTCTTTAACCATTGAGCCCGGGGAAGTGCTGGCGCTGATTGGCCCCTCAGGTTCCGGAAAAACCACGGTACTGCGTGCGGTGGCGGGGTTTGCCCAGCCGGCGGGCGGTCGTATTTTGATTGGTGATACGGATGTCACCCATCTGCCGCCCTACAAACGCGGCCTGGCGATGGTGGTACAAAACTACGCACTGTTTCCTCATCTCAAAGTGGAGGATAACGTCGCGTTTGGCCTGCGGGCGCAGAAGCAGCCTAAAGCGTTGATCAATGAACGCGTGGTGCAGGCGCTCAAAACGGTAGGGATGAGCGATTACGCCACGCGCTATCCGCATCAGCTTTCCGGTGGGCAGCAGCAGCGCGTGGCGATTGCCCGCGCTATTGCCGTGCGCCCGCGCGTGCTGCTGCTGGATGAGCCGCTCTCCGCGCTGGATGCGCAAATTCGCCACAACATGGTGGAAGAAATTGCCCGCCTGCACCGGGAAATGCCGGAATTAACCATTCTTTACGTCACCCATGATCAAACGGAAGCGCTTACGCTTGCCGACAAAATCGGCATTATGAAAGACGGTTCGATGATTGCTCACGGTGAAACCCGTGCGCTGTACCAGCATCCGCCTAACCGCTTTGCCGCTGAATTCCTCGGACGAGCCAATATTCTTTCCGCTACCGCGCTGGGCATCAGCGATGCGCCTGGGCTGGTGGATGTAAGCTGCGGCGGCGCGGTGATTCGCGCATTTAGCCAGGGCAGCCATCACGGTTATAACAAACTGCTGTGCATTCGCCCGCAGCATATGAGCCTGACGCCGCGTTCGGCCAACAGCAATCGCTTCAACGCCACCCTGCAATCGGTGCACTGGCAGGGGGATTTAACCCATCTGCTGTGCGATGTTGGTGGGGAATCGGTCCGTATCGTGATGACCCATGTGAACCCGCTGCCGCAGGCCGGTGACCGGCTGGCGCTGTGGTTTGAGCCTGATGATGCTGTCCTGATTGAGGTATAACGATGTCGCTCACTCTGACGCTGGAAAAATCGACCCCGCTTTTGCGCCCGTTCCTGTGGCTGTCTCTGCCGCTGCTGGTGCTGGCAACGCTGTTCTTCTGGCCGCTGTCGCTAATTGTCGAGCAGGCGCTACGCGATAACAGCGGCAATATCGGCCTGCAAACCTTCTGGCAGGTGATGGAGTCGAAACGCTTTATGGCGGCGTTGATGAATACGCTGCAAATTGCGCTGCTGGCGACCGCCGGATGCTTAGTACTGGGCAGCGTGCTGTCGCTGATCCTGGTGTTTATTCCGTTTCCCGGCAGCGATCTGATTGGCCGGGTAGTCGATACCTTTATTGCGCTACCGACCTTTTTAATCACCCTGGCGTTCACTTTCATCTATGGCTCGGCGGGGCTGCTGAACGGCGCGTTGATGAGCCTGTTTGATTTCGAACTGCCGCCGGTCAACTTTCTTTACTCCATGCAGGGGGTGATCCTGGCGGAGATTACCGTGTTTACGCCGCTGGTGATGCGCCCGCTGATGGCCGCATTGCGGCAAATCGATAAAAGCCAGCTGGAGGCTGCCAGCATTCTTGGCGCTCACCCGCTGCGGGTGATTGCGCAGGTCATTTTCCCTGCGGCGCTGCCGGCGCTGTTGGCCGGCGGCAGCCTGTGCCTGCTGCTGACGACCAACGAATTCGGCATTGTGCTGTTTATTGGTGCCAAAGGCGTGAACACTCTACCGATGATGGTTTACAGCAAAGCGATTTTGGAGTCTGACTACAGCGTCGCCTGCATGATTGCGTTAATGAATATTCTGCTGTCGCTGGGGCTGTTCGCACTGTATCGACTGGCGGCATCACGCAGCGGGAAAAGGAGCTAACCATGTTGATTTGGTCACGCAAAGGGCGCGTTGCGGCGGGAGCGGTGGCGACGACGCTGTTTGCCATCTTCTTTTTGCTGCCGCTGGCGGTGATTTTAATGTCCAGCCTTAGCCAGCAGTGGAGCGGGATTTTGCCGAGCGGCTTCACGTTCATCCATTTCGTCAATGCCTTCCGCGGCGCCGCGTGGGATGCGCTCTTTTCCAGTTTGCTTATCGGTTTTTGTGCCAGCCTGTTCGCGCTCGTTTGTGGCGTATGGGCGGCGCTGGCGCTGCGTCAGTACGGCGTGAAGGCACAGCGCTGGCTGAGTATGCTGTTTTATCTGCCAAGTGCCATTCCTTCCGTTTCCGTCGGGCTGGGAATTTTGGTGGCGTTTAGCCAAGGGCCACTGCAAATGAACGGCACGCTATGGATTGTGCTGACGGCGCATTTCGTACTGGTATCGGCTTTCACGTTCAGTAACGTCTCAACCGGGCTGGCACGCGTGTCGGCGGATATTGAAAACGTAGCCTCAAGCCTCGGTGCTTCGCCGTGGTATCGTCTGCGGCACGTGACGTTACCGCTGTTGATGCCGTGGATGATGTCGGCGCTGGCGCTGAGCCTCTCGCTGTCGATGGGGGAACTGGGGGCGACGGTCATGATTTATCCGCCGGGGTGGACCACGCTTCCGGTCACCATATTTAGCCTGACCGATCGTGGAAATATTGCCGATGGCGCGGCGCTGACCATCGTGCTGGTGGCGATCACTTTGCTGCTGATGATGAAGCTGGAGCGGATAGCGAAGAGATTAGGGCAGAGGTAAGGCGGCCCCCCTCTCCCTGATGAAGAGAGAGGGGAACCGGCTTGCGTTTTAGCTTAGAACCAGGCTTCGAACATACCGCCGACGTTCAGCGAATCCAACTGCTGGTCTTCGGTGCCGTTCACCTTCGCCGTGCGCTTGTTGTCGACCTGACCGCCGGTCACGTAGAAGCGCAGCATTGGACGGAACTCAGGCCCCATACCGATGGCGATGTTCTGCGACAGCGTCAGCTTCCAACCGTGGTTATCACCGCCCTGATCGTAATCTACGCGCTGATAACCCGCTTCCAGCCAGGTCGAGTGCACGTCGTTCCAGAAGTACATTGGACGTACAATTGCGCCGTAGTTTTTACGGTTGTCAGTGTTGTCTTTGCTGTTGTCATAATCGTGGAAAGCCAACAGGTATTCGATCTGCGCCTGCTGCGTAAACTTATAGTTGCCCTCAAAGCTGGCGTAGATAGCTGTTAAGCCATTGGTTTTATTGTATACACTGTTATCCGAGTTATCGGAGTAGCGCAGAATAACCTTGTTCACGCCGCTGTCGTTGGTGTGGCTCAGCAACAGCCCGCCCTGCCAGGCATCCAGCTGCTCGTCGTTATCCACCGCTTTAGAATCAAAGCCGTAGTTGGCGTATACCTCAACGTCGATCGGGCCCGCTTTGATATTGTGGGTTTTGGTGGTCAATGCATAATGGCCGTCATCCCCGGTGTCGGAGCTGCCGGTACAGGTGATGCGCGATGGGTTTGATTCATCCGCCATCACTTCTGGGCTACAGGATTTCACCTGCGAGACGGTGGCCACATCAAACTGCACGCCGCCGATATCAAAGTTTTTCACCCCGGCACCCTGGCCGTCGTGGTTCATCCAGAAGTAGTCGTTGATGCCCTGTTGCGGACGCTGGTGGAAGTCGCGACCGGCCCAGATATAGGCATTCGGGTTCGATTCCAGCACGTTAGTCACGCCGACGTAGGCTTTTTTCAGGTTAACCTCGTCGCTCCAGTGATCGAACATGACGTTGATATCCCAGATGGCGCCTTTGCTGCTCTTAAAGGCTTTGGTTATCTGGAATTCGCCACCGTTGCCTTCGTTGCCCAGACGGCCTATCGCCGAGGCGCCGTTATACGAACCATCCACGCCGACATATTTCTGATCGCCGGCCTGGAAATGCGCGCCGTAGCGGGCGTAGCCGCTAAACTTCAGGCCGAATGGAATGGCCATGTCCGGCGTTTGCGCAGCCGTTTGTGGGTTGGTTTCCAGATCCACTTTCTTCGCCGCGGCGGCGTCCATTTTAGCCTGGCGGTCCGCCAGTGCTTTATCGACAGCCTTGGCCACAATGGCGTCGATTTGGTCCTGAGTAAATTCTTGTGCCATTACCGAAGAAAGCGGGCAAAGCGCGGCGATAACCGCCATAGCTAATGGAAGTTTTTTTACAGTTTTCATGGTTATCTCAAATTAATTAATTATATTTTCAGACAATAACCATCCCGTTCCGGTGAGAATGCATTAACAACACCAAAACAAGCTGATTCTATTTTTATTTAGTAGGGTACAGTTAAATAATTATCGTAATGAAGTTCTCCGTAGCCAGATAAAATAAATATTAACGTTGATACAGATGAATAATCTCTTCCGATAATTCACGCGCAAGTAAAGAGTTCATCAAATGATCCTGGGCATGCACCATAATTAACGTCATTGGCTGACGTGCCTCGCCGGCATCCTGTTCAATCAGCCTGGTCTGCATGTGGTGCGCTTGGCGGGCGTAGCCATCGGCTTCCCGCAGCAGATTTCTGGCTTCTTCCATTTCGCCCTGACGGGCGGCGTGTAATGCTTCGAAGCACAGCGATCTGGACTGACCCGCGTTAATGATAATTTCCATTACCGCGTCTTCTAATCCAACCATAATAAGGCCCCCTGACTGGTTAAAGTCATTATTCAAAAGGTCGGAAAATAATGTATTACTGCTTAATAGATAAAACGGTGGTGCTTAACTGACGGTTTCAGCCAATGGTGATGTTGCTTTTAATTTCTGCTCTTCGCTTTTCATTAATGAACGCTCGTAAGCGCGGAGGAACGGTAAATACATGGCAGCAGAAATCAGCATACAGATAATGCACATAATCACCGGACTCAATGCCCAGTTTGCCGCCCATGAAGCGCCAATCGGTGCCGGGGTGGTCCACGGGGTCAGCGAAACCACTTGAGCCAGCCAGCCGAGACGGGTAGCGGTATAAGCAATCACGGCATTGACCATCGGAATGCAGACGAACGGAATAAACATCATCGGGTTCATAATAATCGGTGCACCGAACAGAATCGGCTCGTTGATATTAAAGAAGCTCGGCACGATGCCCATTTTACCGATGGTCCGCAGGTGTGCGACGCGGCTGCGCAGCAGCAGGAACGCCAGCGGTAAAGTACAACCCACGCCGCCAATCAGCAGATAGTGATCCCAGAAACCTTGCAGATAAACGTGCGGTAACACGGTGCCCGCCGCCAGTGCGGCCTGGTTAGCGGAAAGGTTAGCCATCCAGAACGGGTTCATGATCCCGGTGACAATCAGCGAGCCGTGGATCCCGGCAAACCAGAAAATCTGGCACATCAATACCGACAGCAGAATCGCTGGCAGGGAGTCGGAGGCGGACACCAGCGGTGCCAGTACGTGCATAATCGCCTGCGGTAAAATCATTCCGGTTTGCGCTTCGATAAACAGGTTCAGCGGGTGCAGCGTACCAATCACCACCAGAACAGGGATCAGGATCTCAAACGAACGCGCCACGCCGGTTGGTACCTCTTTCGGCAGACGGATAGTGACGTTGTTTTGCTTGAGCCACGCATAAACTCGGGTGGAGTAAATGGCGGTGATAAGTGCGGTAAAAATCCCCTGACCGGAAAGATACTGGGTGGAAATTTTGCCGTCAGCGTACGGTGCAGCCACCAGCAGGAAAGCCATAAACGCCAGCAGGCCGGACATTACCGGGTCGAGATTAAACTGGCGGCCAAGACTGGCGCCAATACCCACAGAGATGAAAAACGTCATGACGCCCATGCTGAGGTTGAACGGCAACATCAGCTGGTCGCGATACTGCGCCGAGAAATCGAGCCAGCCGCGGGCAAAACCGTTGGTGGTATCCGGCGAGAATGGAGGGAAAATAAACACCAGCATGAACGAGCCGATGATCATAAACGGCAGCGCGGCGGTAAAGCCGTCACGAATGGCGATAACGTATTTTTGTTGTCCGAGACGACCGGCCAACGGGGTGATTGATTGCTCGATAATGGCAACCATGGACTGATAGAGTGAACTCATTGGGATACCCTAGTTAGTTCGCCGCGGAAATCAGCGACAGAGCATAATCCAGTACTTTGTCACCCCGTTGCATTCCGTAGTCCATGGTATCAATCGGCTGGACGGGAATATTTTGGGTGGCGGCCTTGTCTGACAAACTTTTTAACATGTACTTCACCTGCGGCCCCAGTAACACCACCTGATATTGCGGGTACTGGGTATCAAATTCGGACACACCGTAGGCATCTATTTTTACAGGTAAATCCCGCTCCTTCGCGGCTTCCAGCATCTTTCTGACCAACATGCTGGTCGACATTCCGGCGGAACAGCACAGCATAATTTTGTACATCGACGACCCTCTCCTAAATGTAAACAGTTGTTGCGAGCATGATTTGATATGAAACTGAAACCGGTTTCTATTCATAAAAATTAGAAGTGTGATACCCATCAATTTCTCCTGCTTATGGGACTGATTATTTCGCCCTGGCTCACATAATTTTCCCGCTTTCGGATGAAATGGACATCAAATGGACAATCGGTTTCCATAAAAAAGGGAAACGGATATACTACCGACAGCTATAATTTGAGCCGTTGCTGTACAGAGGATTTACAGAAGGCCTTTCAGGGGAGAAAGATGTCTACAATCAACGATGTATCACGTTTGGCCGGAGTGTCTAAGGCCACAGTTTCACGTGTGTTGAGCGGTTCACGAGGGGTGAAAGAAGCCAGTCGGCTGGCGGTGCTGCGGGCGGTTGATGAACTGAACTATCGGCCAAATGTGATAGCCCAATCGCTGCTGAGTCAATCCACCGGCTGCATTGGCGTTATCTGCGCAATGGATAACATTAATCAAACCACCGGCTATCTCTATGCGCTGGAAAAACAGTTCAGCCAGCATCAAAAACACCTGCTGCTGCGCTTTGCCAATACGCGCACCGGCGTTATGTCGGCGCTGGATGAGTTGAGCAACGGGCTGTGTGATGATGTGTTGATTATCGGCGCACGATTTCCGTTAGAGGTGGAGAGTGAAAACGTGGTGCTGATCGATTGTCCGGAGGCGGAGACCGTCAACAGCATTCAATTCGATCACGTGTTTGCCGCAGAAACGGCCTGTAATTACCTCGCCAGTCAGGGGCGGCGGCAGATTGCGCTGATCCAGCCGTTTGGCAGTGGTTTTGCCGATGATGTGCTGCTGGGCTACAAGCACGGGCTGGAGAAAAACTTCCTGCCGTTTAATCGTAACCTGGTGTTTATGAACAGCACGTCATCCACCGTGGCGCTGCAGGAGTTACTCAATAATGCCAGCCTGGTCAGCTTTAATGCGCTGCTGGTGGCCGATGAACAAGAAGCGCAGCGGGTGATCCCGCAGCTGTTGGCCTTCAACAAACGGGTGCCAGAAGATGTGATGGTATTTAGCCTTGCCGGTTCTCTGCATCTGCCCGGCATCCCGACCATTCCGGCGATTGAGTACTCTATGGACGCTATTGCCGCGCGGATCGTTCACTGGCTGGAAGAGAAAACGCAGACGCCGGGCCACACCGCGTTTCGCGGTGATTTAATCATTCCGGATATGCGTCCGCGTTAACGCTGGGCTATTTTTGGGCGCTTTCAAAACGAGGCCGGATGATGAGGCTATCTTATCCGGCCTGCGATGAGCGGGTTATTGGCTCGGGCACTGAATACGTTTAATCGCCTGCTGATAGCCTGCTTTATCGTTCTTTTCCAGCGCGCGCGTTGCACTCTGCACCGCCGTTTTATTCTCCGCAGATTCCAGAACCCGGTTGGCAAACTGGGTATCAGACAGCCCGCTGTTGGTTGGGCAGTTCAGCTTGACATCCTTTAGCACCTGCTGTTTTTGCTGCTCAAATTTTAGCCCTTCCAGCGGCGCAGCCATGGCGACGGCAGGCAAAATCAGGCAGGTCACGAGCGAAGCGGTAAGAGCGATCTTTTTCATTACGGATATCCTTATAGTTAACGCATTGGGTTAACTATAAGACGCATTTCGCGCGGAGTCATTTTGCTTCACGGTTTCCATGAAAATGAAGGCATTGCAACGGGACGCCAATCTTTATCTTCGCCACTCGAAATGCAAACCGCGGATAGCCCTGAATGACGCGATCGTGCATCGCCGCGCGTGGCCCAATCGGACCATTCTACTTAAGCCGTTTTGGTTCTGCGGCGCGAATCCAGCGAAATCAGGATAACCGACGAGAGGATCAGAAACGTGCCCAGCCAGTCCGGCAGGGTAAAGCTAATACCGAGCAGCAGCAGCGACAAAAAGGCGCTACTCAGCGGCTCAGCGCAGCTCAGGATGCTGGCTTTCGGCCCACCAATCATCTGCGCCCCTTTCAGATACAGGCTAAAGGTGAGGGAGGTTCCAATCACCACCAGGTAGAAGAATGCCAGCAGCAAATTGCCGGTAATGACCACCTGCGCGCCATCGCCCGCGTAGAACGGCAGCAGCATCGCGCCGCCCAGCAGCATACTCCAGCCGACGATAGGCAGCGTGCCGTAGCGAGCAATCAGTGCCGAGGGGTAAGTGGTGTAGAACGCGGCGGCAAACGCCGAGGCGATTCCCCAAAATAGCGCCGCGCCGGAGATGGACAGCGAAGTGGGGTCGCCGTGGGTCACCAGCAGGAATGTGCCGATCAACGAAGTACCGATAGCGGCGCATACGAAGGCTCCCGGACGTGCTTTACGCACGAGGGCAAACCAGGCCACGATGATGGTGGGCGACAGGAATTGCAGGACGGTTGCCGTCGCGGCATTAGACTTCTCAATGGCCATCAGGAAGGTTAACTGCACGGTCATTGCGCCAACGAGGGAGAACAACAGCAGGCTGAGAATATCTTTACGGTTTTTCAGAATGCGGAAAATACCGTCACCGTGCAGGAAGGAAAATGTGAGCAGGATAAAGCCACCGGAGAGCAGACGAATCATGGTCAGAAACGGCGACTGCATCTGACTGTTTTCCATAATGTACTGCGCGCAAACGCCGGAACTTCCCCACAATATTGCCGCGATCAGTACGTTTAGCATCCCTTTTCTGGTGGTGCCCATTTTTTCCTCTACCCTGTCATATGATTATATTTTGGTAGGCATCATAGCATGGTGAGAGGCTTGCCCCCAGCGGTGCGCCGGGGGCAAAAAGGGTTAGCTGAGATCGACGTTTTTACTGCCGAAAAGCCAGGTCAACAGGAAGCCGAACAGGTAGGCGACGGCCAGTCCCGCCACGTAAACCGCCATCCCGGCATAGATGCCGCTGCCGGAGGTCATCAGCGGAATCGCCACCAGGCCGGAAGGGCCAAAGACTGTGTTCAGCCCAACGGGTAGGCCCATCCAGGCCACCAGGCCGATGAAGAAGCCGCCGCAGGCGCCGCCAAGACAGGCGGTGATAAATGGCTTCATGCGCGGCAGGGTCACGCCGTAAATCAGCGGTTCGCCCACGCCCAGCAGGCCAGGAATGATCGCCCCTTTAATCTGCGTGCGCAGCAGAGAACCCTGTTTGGCGCGATAGTAAAGCGCCAGCGCCGCACCGACCTGGCCTGCGCCTGCCATGGCCAGAATGGTGAACAGGGAGTTGAATCCTTGTGCTTCCATCAGCGCGAAGTACACCGGCACAAAGCCCTGATGCACACCGAACATCACCGCCAGCAGGAACAGCCCGGCGAGCACCGCAGAGCCAAACGGGTTGCCGTTAAGATGCAGGAACAACCAGGACATGCCGGTAAACAGGTAGCCGCCGATAGGCATGATCACCACGAAGGTGATGGCGCCCATAATCAGCAGCGTGACCGCCGACGTCAAAATCATATCGAGGTTAGCCGGCATGATGCGACGAACTTGTTTTTCCACCCAGGCCCCGAGGATCGCCGCGATCAGCACGCCAATAATATTGCCGCGCGGATCGATTGAGTGACCGAAGAAATCGGAGATCCCGGAGTAGAAACCGACCGCGGCCTTCGGGTCATAGCCCAGGATAAACAGCGCGGCGATAATCGCCCCGTTGACGCCGGAGCCGCCAAAGGCCTTCTGAGTGTTATAGCCAATCAGAATGCTCAGGAAGGTGAACATGCCCTTACTGAACACTTTCATATAGCTGATGACATCAACCAGCGTGGCGTTGGGATGGGCGTTTTCCAGCACGAAGAGTTGTTCTGCCAGCGTCGCGAAGCCCAGCAGCAGGCCGACGGCGATAAAACCGGGGATCAGCGGCGTAAAGATGGTGGCAAACTTGGCGAGGAACTTCTGTACGCTACCGGTCTGCTTGCCCTTCAGCTCCTGCTTTTTGGCACTCGCAATGTCTGCCAGCGATGCTGCAGGTGCGCTCTCTTCCTGAACGACCGGAGCCTCTTCCAGCAGCTGATTCATCAGTTCAGCGGCGGTTTGCGCTTTACCCGGGCCGAGGATTATCTGGAACTGTTCGTTGCTCACCACCACGCCCATCACGCCTTCTACCTGACGGATGGCGGCGACGTCTGTCGGCTCTTCGCTGCGCAACGTCAGGCGCAGACGCGTCATGCAGTTACCCGCCTGCACCACGTTTGGCGCACCGCCAACCAGAGCGAGGAGGCGCGCTATCATCTCTTTATTTATCTTTGCCATATCACTCTACCTGTTTGACGGATTATTTTTGCAGTGCTTTGCGGATAAAGCCGTTGTTGTTCGCCAGCAGCGTTTTGGCTTCGTCGGCGTTCAGGTTGGCCAGCACCATGACGATTGCGGTTTTGCAATGGCTGCCGCAGGCGTTCAGCGCGGCCTGCGCGGTATCGCGGTCGCATTCGGTCGCTTCCATCACAATGGAAACCTGGCGTTCAATCAGCTTGGCGTTGGTGGCTTCGACATCCACCATCAGGTTGCTGTAAACCTTGCCGCTGCGGATCATCGCACCGGTGGTGATCATATTCAGCACCAGCTTCTGCGCGGTACCGGCCTTCAGACGGGTGGAGCCGGTTACGACTTCCGGGCCAACCACCGGGGTGATGGCGATATCGGCACGCTGGGCCATTTCACCGTGCGGGTTGCAGCTGACTATCGCCACGAGCGCGTTTTGCTGATGGGCGTATTCCATGGCTCCCAGCACGTATGGAGTACGGCCGCTGGCGGCGATGCCAACCAGAACGTCGTGCTGGTTAAAGTTCAGCGCCTGGAGATCGGCCGCGCCCTGAGCGGCGTTATCTTCAACGTTTTCCACCGCCTTCAGAATCGCGGTATGGCCACCGGCAATCAGGCCAACCACCTGCTCCGGACGAGTGCCGAAGGTCGGCGGGCATTCGCTGGCATCCAGGATCCCTAATCGCCCGGAGGTGCCGGCGCCGATATAGATCAGACGCCCACCCTTGCTAAAGGCGGCCGCAACGCTGTCGACCAGCTTGGCAATCTGCGGAATATACGGCGTGATTGCGTGAGCAACCAGCTGATCTTCCTTGTTAATCACCGTCAACATCTCTTCGGTGGAAAGGGTGTCAATATTGGCGCTGTTCGCGTTACGTCGTTCGGTCAGCAGTTTGCTCAGGTCGATACTCATCGGAAAACCTCATCATTCACAGTGGCGGGCAGTATAAGGAATTATTTATTCCATTCATGTGAAGGTTATCACGATTGGTGTTGAAGGGTAATGGGGAATTTGTAGATGTGGCGGGAAATGTCACGGCAATAGTAGTGGAATATTTTATTACCGTGACGTCTTTTACTGCGCAGGTTGATGCTTTTGAAGACCGAAAAACAGGGCGATAGCGTAGGAAATCGCCATCGCGAGAGACATTTTCAGCATCGTTTCGCCACCGAGGCCGGCCAGCGGAGCGGCAATACCGCCGCACACGAACATCAGCGTACCCATCAGCGCCGACGCGCTGCCCGATTGTTCACTGCTGACGGCGCTCATGGCTTCAGAGCCCGAGACGGTGCTGATGCCGCTCATGAATGAAACGGTAAAGAACAGGCCAACCAACGCCGGAATCGCCAGATGCAACGAGGCCAGCAGTACGGTCACGAGCGCACAGGCCACCGCCAGCAGCAGCCCACGGCGCAGCAGCGTTTCGGCGGCAATACGATGGGAGAGGCGGGAAAAAATCAGCGCGGCGATAATCAGACCGATGCCGTTAAGCCCAAATAGCAGACTGAACTGCATGGCGCTCATCCCATATTCGCTTTGAATAACGAACGATGAAGAGCCGATGTACGAAAACAGCCCGGCCATCATAAAGGCCTGAATCAGGCAGTAGCGCAGGAAGCGGCGGTTTTTCAGCACCGGCGTCTTCGCACGCGGTTCGCGAGCGGTGGCGCTTTTGGCGGGCAGCGTTTCATGCAGCACCACCACACTTAACAGCAGCAACACCACGCCGATACCGGCCATTGCCCAGAACAGAATGCGCCAGTTAAAGGCGGTAATAATATAGCCGCCGATCACCGGTGAAATGACTGGTGCGATGCCGTTAACGGTCATCAGCAGGGCGAAAAATTGGGTTAGCATTGCGCCCTGATAGCGATCGCGGGCAATGGAGCGAGACAGCACGGAGCCGCCGGCGCCGGCAAAGCCCTGCACGAAGCGCCAGAAGATCAGCAGGTGAATATCCTGTGTCATCGCGCACATGGCGGAGGAGAAGATAAACAGCAGTAGCGAAAGCGCGAGCGGCTTTTTACGGCCAATGCGATCGCTTAACGGGCCGAAAAATAGCTGACCGAGACCGAGGCCAATCAGCGCGGCGGTCAGCGAAAATTGCGTTTGCGTGCCGGTCGCCTGCAGCTGGTCGGTGATTTCGGGCAGCGCGGGGAGGTAAAAGTCAGTACAGAGCGGGCCGATAGCGGTCAGCAGGCCCAGCGTCAGCACCCATGAAAGGGCGATGCGTGGCATAAGATCTCCTGGATTGAATGTCGGCCGGATAAGGCGCTTATAGCCCTCTCCGGCCTACGGTGACTCTCCCAACCGGGAGAGGGGGAAAAAACTAGCTGGCTCCGCCGCCCAGCGACTGCCACAGCGTGATGCGGTTATCCAGCTCGGTCTGTTGGAGGGCAATCAGCCCCTGCTGCGCCGACCACAGAGATCGCTGTGCGGTCAGTGCGGTCAGATAATCACCCACCCCGGCCTGATAGCGCTTCATGGCAACGTCAAATGTCTGCTGTTCCGCAGCGACGTATTGGCGCTGGGCATCCAACTGCTCGTCCAGGGTTTGACGACGCGCAAGCGCATCCGCCACATCCTTAAATGCGCTCTGAATGGTTTTTTCGTAAGTGGCGATCAGCCCCTTTTTCTCCGCTTCGGCATAGCGCAGCTTCGCCATATTGCTGCCACCGCTAAACAGCGGCAGAGAAATCGATGGCGCAAATGACCACACGCTCATACCGTGGCTAAACAGCGACGACAGCGAGTCGCTGCCGACGCCGGCGCTGGCGGTCAGTGAAATCGTGGGGAAGAAATTCGCTCTTGCGGCGCCGATATTGGCGTTAGCGCTCAGCAGGTTGTGCTCGGCCTCCTGAATATCCGGGCGTTGAAGCAGCACCGACGAGGAGACGCCCGCCGGTACCAGCGTAATGGTGTTTTCACCGAGGCTTTCCAGCGTGCCCGGTAGCAGGGCGTCAGGCACCGTTTGCCCCGCCAGCAGGTTGAGGGCGTTTTTATCCTGCATCACCAGCGTTTGATAGCTGGCCACGCTGGCGCGCGCCTGCTGATAGACGCTCATCGCTGAACTCACGTCCGTCGCGGCGGCGGTGCCAATTTGCTGCTGACGCTGGACGATTTTCAGCGAGTCGGCGGCGCTGGCCATGGTCTGCTGCGCCAGCGCCAGGTTGCTGTTATCGGCCGCCAGCGTCACCCACGCGGTGGAGAGCTCGGCGATCATCGTCAGACGCGTGTTCTGCGCCGTGTATTCGCTGGCAAGCCAGGTCTCCCGCGCGGCGCGGGTGAGACTCTGGTTACGGCCAAACAAGTCCAGCTCGAAGCTGGAGACCGTGCCGTCGGCCTGCGTCGTGGTGCTGACGCCGGTAGTGGTGGTGCGGCTGCGGCTACCGGTGAGTTCCGCATTCACTGTGGGCAAAAGCGAGGCACGCGTTTCGCCAAACTGCGCGCGGGCGGCGTCGATATCGGCAATCGCTTTTTGCACATCGCGGTTGCTGTTCAGCGCCATGCTGACCACTTTGTTCAGGCGAGCATCTTTTACCACCTGCTGCCAGTTACCAATCACCGCCGTTGCCTGCCCTTGCGTACCCGGCAGCGAGGCCGGAACGGGCGCGTCGGGGCGCTGATAGTGAGGATCGAGTGACACACAGCCGACGCTCAGGAAAGCAATAAATAAAACAGAGAGACGAAACATAACTTACCCCTGACGGCGTTTACCGGCGAACAGACGTTTCACCAGCACAAAGAAGAGTGGAACAAAGAAAATGGCCAGCAGCGTTGCGGTTAGCGTCCCGCCGATAATCCCGGTACCGATGGCGATACGGCTGTTTGCGCCAGCGCCGGTCGCCACGGCCAGCGGCGTGACCCCGGCGACAAACGCCAGCGAGGTCATGATGATGGGACGCAGACGGGTTTGTGCGGCGCGCAGCGCGGCACGGGAGAGGGAATAGCCCTCGGCAACGGCGGCCTCGGCGAACTCGACAATCAATATGGCGTTCTTCGACGACAGCCCGATGGTGGTCAACAGCGCCACCTGGAAGTAGACGTCATTGCTCAGTCCGCGCATCCAGGCTGCCAGCGCGGCACCCAGCAGGCCGAGCGGGATAACCATGATCACCGAAATCGGCACCGACCAGCTCTCATACAGTGCCGCCAGGCAGAGGAACACCACCAGAATGGAGATGGCGTACAGGCTCATCGCCTGACCGCTGGCCAGTTTTTCCTGTAGCGACAGCCCGCTCCATGCCCAGGTTGACCCGGCAGGCAGATTGTTGGCAAGGGTTTCCATGGTGGTCATCGCGGTGCCGGAGCTGGCGCCGGTGGCATTTTCCCCTTGAATTTCATAAGCCGCGGCGCCGTTGTAGCGTACCAGGCTCTCCGGGCCGTATTCCCAACGCGTCGTGGCGAAGGCGGAGAACGGCGTCATGCTGTTATCGCTACCGCGCACGAACCATTTGCCGAGATCGGATGGTGCGGATCGGGAGTCGCTATCGCCCTGGATATAGACTTTTTTCACGCGCCCACGGTCGATAAAGTCATTCACGTAGGTGCCGCCCCAGGCACTGGAAAGCGTCGAGGTGACATCGCTTAGCGACAGGCCCAGTGAGACGGCTTTACTGTTGTCGATATCCACCTGCAGCTGCGGCGTTTGCGGCATATCGTTGGCTCGCACCGCGTGCAGCGTGGCGTCCTGGTTGGCTTTGCCGATCAGCTCATCGCGCATTTTCAGCAATTCAGCGCGATCGGTGCCGCCGCTGGCCAGTAGTTCGAAGGTGAAACCGTTGCTCTGGCCCAAACCATCGACCGACGGTGGCGTCATGGCGAACAGAGTGGCATCACGAATCGCCCCCAGCTCTTTGGTTGCTCGCAGCGCAATCGCCTGCGCGGTGTTTTCTGCCCCTTTACGCTCGGACCAGTTTTTCAGCGATACGAAGGCCATCCCGGCGTTCTGCCCGCTGCCGCTGAAGCTAAAGCCGTTAACGGTGAAGATAACGTTGGTGTTGTCTTTTTCGTTGTTGAGGAACCAGTTCGTGACCTGCTGGCTAACCTCTGCGGTGCGCGAGTTCGTCGCCCCCGCCGGCAGGGTGTACTGAACCATAATTTCGCCCTGATCTTCGACGGGCAAGAAGCTGCCGGGCAGTTTCCACATCGCCAGCGCCATGCCGCCGCAGATGGCCAGATACACCACCATCACCAGCCCGGAGCGGCTCAGGGTCTTGAGAACCTTGTGTTTATACTTGCGCTCGCTGGCGCCGTAAAAACGGTTAAACGCGCCGAAGAAGCCTTTTTTGTGCGGTGGGGTATGGCTGAGAATCGAGCCGCACAGCGCCGGCGTCAGGGTTAACGCCACCACCACTGACAGCATCATTGCTGAAATAATGGTGACCGAGAACTGACGGTAGATAACGCCGGTTGAACCGCCGAAGAAGGCCATCGGCAGGAATACCGCAGAGAGCACCAGCGCGATAGCGACCAGCGCACCAGAGATTTCCCCCATCGATTTTTCGGTGGCCTCGCGGGCGGGCAGCCCTTCGTCGCGCATAATACGTTCGACGTTTTCCACCACCACGATGGCGTCATCCACCAATAGGCCGATGGCGAGCACCATCGCAAACAGCGTCAGGGTGTTAATTGAATAGCCGAACAGCGCCAGGACGCCAAAGGTCCCCAGCAGTACGACCGGTACCGCCAGCGCCGGAATCAGCGTTGCGCGGATGTTTTGCAAGAACAGATACATCACGCACACCACGAGGATGATGGCTTCAAACAGCGTTTGCACCACGTCCTCGACCGAGATTTTAATAAACTCGGTGCTGTCTTTCGGATAGGCGACATCATAGCCCTGCGGCATGTTGCGCTTGTACTCGTTGATTTTATCTTTGACCAGCGTCGCGGTGCTCAGGGCGTTGGCGCCCGGTGCCAGCATCACCGCCATCCCGGCCGCTGGGTGGCCGTTGAGTTTCGCTACGGCGGTGTAATCTTCGCTGCCCATCTCGACGCGGGCGATATCGCCAACGCGAACCACTGCGCCGTTCGACTGGCTTTTGACGATAATATCTTTGAACTGTTCAACCGTTTGTAGGCGGGATTGGGCGCGAACGGTGGCGGTCAGTTGCTGGGTATCCGGCGATGGCAACGCCCCGATTTTACCGGCAGAAACCTGCACGTTTTGCGCCTCAATCGCCGTTTGCACGTCAGATGGCATCAGGGAGTAAGAGGCCAGCTTGGCTGGATCCATCCAGATGCGCATCGCGTATTCCGCGCCAAACACCTGCAGACTGCCCACGCCGTTGAGACGGGCCATCGGGTCCTGCATGTTGCTGACCAGCCAGTCGGCAATATCCGAACTGCTGGCTTTATCGGTTTTGTCGTAAACCCCCATGATCAGCAGGAAGTTGCTCTGGGATTTGACGACGGTGACGCCGGCCTGCTGAACTTCGCTCGGCAGGCGTGATTCCGCCTGCTGGACTTTGTTTTGCACCTGCACCTGCGCGGTATCCGGATCGGTTCCCTGCTCGAAGGTCACGGTGATGCTGACCGAACCGTCGGAGCTGCTGGTGGAGGTGAAGTAGAGCAGATTATCCAGCCCGGTCAACTGCTGCTCGATCACCTGGGTGACGCTGTTTTCCAACGTCTGGGCCGACGCGCCGGTATAGGTGGCGGAGATTTTAATCGACGGTGGCGCGACGTCAGGATACTGCGCGACCGGCAACGTTTTGATGGCCAGCATCCCGGCCAGCATGATCAGAATCGCGATAACCCAGGCGAACACCGGGCGCCGCACGAAGAAGCTGGAAAACATCAGGCTTTTCCTCCGTTGCTCGACACTTCAACGGGTTTGACCTGCTGCCCAACCATCACTTTCGCCGAGCCTTCGACAATCAGCTTATCGCCAGCCTCTAAACCGCTTAACACCAGCCATTTGTCGCCGTAGGTTTCGCCGGTTTCCAGCTCGCGCTGTTCGACCTTGTTATCGGCACCCACCACCAGCGCGGTGGCCGTGCCTTTGGCATCGCGGGTGATCCCCTGCTGCGGTGCCAGAATGGCGTCGTTCATGATGCCTTCGTCCACTTTGGCGCGTACGAACATCCCCGGCAGCAACTGCTGTTTCGGGTTCGGGAATACAGCGCGCAGCGTCACGGAGCCGGTCGACTCATCTACCGCCACTTCGGTCAGCGCCAGGCGACCTTTTTCGCTGTAGGTTGAGCCATCTTCCAGCATCAGCGACACGTTCATGGTGTCGCTGTTGCTCGCCAGCGACTGTTTGCGCAGGCGCAGCAGGTCAACGCTGGAACGGGTAAGATCAACGTACATGGTGTCGAGCCCGCGAATGGTGGCCAGCGCGGTGGTTTGCTCGGCGGAGACCAGCGCCCCCGGCGTGACCGACGAGATACCAATACGCCCAGCGATGGGGGCAGTGATGGTGGTCCAGTTCAGGTTGATACGAGCGCTCTCCAGCGCCGCTTTTTTCGACTCCACGCTGGCCCGGTCCTGCGCACAGGTGGATGCCGCGTCGTCGGCATCCTGACGGGAGACGCCGTTTTCTTTGACCAACTGTGCATAGCGCTGGGCTTTTGCACAGTCTGCGGCAACCAGCGCCTGCGCCTGTTTCAGCGCGGCGGCGGCTTCATTGTAGGCGGCGCGGAAGCTGTCCGGCTCAATTTGGTATAGAGGCTGGCCGGCCTTTACGTTATCGCCTTCATTAAAAAGCCGTTTCTGAATGATGCCGGTCACCTGCGGGCGGACTTCGGCGCTTAGGGCGGCGGAGGTGCGTCCGGTCAGTTCACTGACGATGGAAACGGGTTGGCTTTTTAATGTCACGATCCCGACTTCCTGCGCAGGAAGCTGCGAAGGGGCGGTGGGGGCATTATCGCATCCGCTCAGGAGAAATAATGCAGCGATGGTGGTTGTGATGTATTTCATATTTTTCTCAGGGTGAACGAAGTCCTCCTCGCGAATTAATGCGAGGATTTTAAGGGTAAACAGGCCCACGCTTCCGGAAAGCCGGAAACGACAAAAGGGGGAAAAATATTCCCCTGGAGATTAAAAGGTATTAATTATTTTGCAGTCACAAGCATATTAATAATTTCCTGATAGATTTTTTCCATCTCTTCCGGCTGTACCTGCTGTGGGACATGCCGACGATAAATGGTTCCTTCCACCATCACCGCCATCACCTCGACGCAGCTGCGAATGCGCGCCTGGCTTAGGTTCGGGTACTCTTTACTCATGTGCGCGCAGGCGTTGTTGAACATGCGTTCGTCCGCTTCTGCCAGCCAGGCCGCCACCTGCGGGTTTCGTGTGGCTTCGGCTGACATTTCCAGCATCAGGCTGTCATCGTCTTCGCTGGGGGTCATACGCCACGCCAGCATGTGCGGCATCAGATGGGTATGGGTTTTCCCTTCCATCTCGGCGATGCGATAGTCGATGATGCGGCGGATCATCTCTTCAATGATTGCGTCTTTGTTATTGAAATAACGGTAGATTTGACCAACGCTGAGTTTGGCTTCTGCCGCAATCTGCGACATGCTGGCAGCATGAAATCCGCTCTGACGGAAGCAGCGCCGCGCGGCGGCAATAATGTCGTCCTGTCGGGCTTTCTGCCGGGCTTCCAGCTTGCTGGTCATGCATCTCTCCGCATTTTGAAACAGTGAGAACGATCGTTCTCATTTTTCGCTCATTATACGTCGCTGAAGGCCGATGAAAAGCATTTTTTGAGATGATTTTTTATTTTTGAGTTTGTTCAGAAAATAATGGAGGAAAAAAGGATTTTCTGTGAAATTAATAAGTGTGGCGGGTAAAAATAATGGAGAAAATATGCCTTTTGAAATTAAAGAAGTTATTACTCTGGAAGATAAAGAAGAATTACTTGATGGGCTCCGAGCGTACAATCGTCAGTTTGTTGATACTCGCGAGTGGGGCGATGTATGCGTGTATCTGCGTGATGCGCAGGGCACCATGCAGGGCGGATTGATTGGTCAACGTAAAGGCCAGTGGTTGAGCATCGATTATTTGTGGGTGAGCGATTCGTCTCGCGGGAGCGGTGTTGGCAGCCAGCTTATCCGCACCGCTGAACAGACTGCACGGCAGAAAGGCTGCCAGTTTGCGCTGGTGGATACCATTAGTTTCCAGGCGCTGCCGTTCTATCAAAAGCAGGGATATGTGTTGAAAACGACGCTGGATGATTTCCCGCTTGAGGGGATGGCGCGCCACTATTTGACGAAGGCGCTGTAAACCCGTTGCCGGATGGCAGCGATGCCACCCGGCTTTTCCTGCTACTCATGCTTTGTTTTCAGTGGCGCCTCTTTGAGTAGCCACGACAGCACAAATGCCAGCACCATAATGCAGGCCGCCATAATAAACGCCGCGTGGATCGCCGAGCCAAAGGCGTTGAGATAATCAGTACGAATCGCCTCAGGGAGCTGGTGAATGGCCACCGGATTCATCCCTTTGGGGATCCCGGCGCCTTCCGGTAACAGCGTGGTCAGGCGCGATTGCAAGACTGAGGTAAATACCGCACCAAACAGCGCCACGCCGATGGAACCGCCTATTGAACGGAATAGGGTTACTCCGGATGTCGCCACGCCGTTCAGATTGGCGCTTACCGTGTTTTGCACTGCCAGCACCAGCACCTGCATGACCATTCCCAACCCCATTCCCAGCACGGCAGTAAACACATACAGCTGCCAGGTTGGCGAATCAATGGTAATCCGCGTCAGTAAAAGCATGCCGATAAAGCCCATCAGGGTACCGACGATCGGGTAGATACGATATTTCCCGCTGCGGCTAATCGCCCTGCCGCTAATAATCGAGGTCAGCAGCAGCCCGCCCATCAGAGGGATCAGCTGCAACCCGGCTTCGGTTGGCGTGGCGTTTTTCACCACCTGCAAATAAAGCGGCAGGAAGGTGACCGAGCCAAACAGCGACATACCGATGATAAAGCCAATCAGGCTGCACAGCAGAAAGCTGCGGTTGCGGAACAACGACAGCGGGATAATCGGTTCCCACGCCAACCTTTCTTCATAGATAAAGCCGGCGATACCGATAAGACCAAAGGCCAGAATGCACCATAGCTGCGGGTCGCTCCACTCGCGCACCGTGCCGCCTTCGGTGGTGAACAGGATGATGCACACCAGCGCCATCGTTAGATACAGCGCCCCCAGCCAGTCAATTTCATGCTGGCTTCGCTTGTTGCTGGAGTGGAATACGGCGCCTATCACAAATAGCGCGAACAGCCCCAACGGCAGATTGATGTAGAAAATCCAGCGCCACGAGGCGTGCTGTACGATAAAGCCGCCGATCAGTGGGCCAATCACCGTTGCCAGGCCGAATACGCCGCCAAACAGCCCCTGATAGCGGCCGCGTTCGGCGGGCGGGATGACGTCCGCGACCGCCGCCATGCTGATAACCATCAGGCCGCCGCCGCCAAGGCCTTGCAGGGCTCGCATCAGCACCAGTTGGGTCATATTCTGCGCCAGGCCACATAACGCGGAACCGACGAGGAACAGAATAATGGCGATTTGCAGCACGCGCTTACGGCCAAACAGATCGCCAAATTTGCCGTACAGCGGTACGACGATAGTGGAGGTCAGGATATAGGCAGTGACCACCCACGAGAGCTTGTCGAGGCCGCCCAGCTCGCCGACAATGGTCGGCAGCGCGGTCGAGACGATAGTCTGGTCGAGCGCGGAGAGCAGCATCACCAGCAGCAGAGCGCTAAACAGCAGGCGGACTGAAGTCACGCCGGTGTGCTGCGCGGTCGTCGAAGTTTCGGACGCCATCATGTTCTCACTTGAAATTAATTAAATGCATAATTAATATTTATTGAAGATCATTCAGAGGTCAAGAGATCCCGTTTCTATGCCAGCACAAAAAGACAATCTCAAACCGCGTAAGCCGGGTCGCCCACGCGGCAGCAAACCGAATGCCGCCAACCGCGAACAGCTTATCGATATTGCGTTACGGCTGTTCTCTCAGCAGGGCATCGCGCGCACATCGCTGAACGCGATTGCCCGCGAAGCAGGCGTCACTCCCGCGATGTTGCATTACTATTTCAATTCACGGGAGCAATTACTCGACGTGATGATTGAAGAACGTTTTTTGCCGCTGCGGGCTGAAATTGGCGGCGTGTTCGCCGATCATCCCGACGATCCGGTCAAAGCGCTGACCGAGATGGTGAAGACGCTGGCCGCGATCGCCGCGCAGCATGAGTGGTTTGCGCCGCTGTGGATGCAGGAGGTGATTGGCGAAATGCCGGTGCTGCGCCAGCATCTGCATGCCCGTTTTGGTGAGGAAAAATATCATGCGACGCTGGCGACGATAAAAGGCTGGCAGGAAGCGGGCAAGGTGAATCCGCATCTGACGGCGGAGCTGCTGTTTACCACGCTGCTGAGCATGGTGCTGGTGCCGTTTTCCCGTATGCGCAATGACGAGCGGCTGGCGATGCTGACGCCGGAAATTATCGTCAATAACGCGCTGGCGCTGCTGCGCCAGGGGATTGGCCCGGCATAAATCGCGCTAAGGGATATTCGATGCGCATCGGTCGCCGATATTAGCTAAAACGCGTTACGGCGGTGAGAAATATTATTCTCACCGCGCAAGGTGCTATGTGTATTTAAATAATTCAATGAGTGAAACAATAGTTAAATATTAGATCTCCACTTCCTGATTTAAATCATATTCAATGAGCGCCCACGCCGCAGGTTTACCCTGGTAATAAGGCATGATATCCCCTCGTCGGAGGCTTATCACTGCGGATACAGTGCTGTCGGAGAGCTGCCAGTGTCCACCCTGAGGGCTGTACTGGCCGCTGTTGCGGATGGTGCCTAGCGGTTTCCGCTCGGTGTTTTCCTGAGAAGTGAACGAAGAAAGTACCGAAAGCGTGTAATTGCTACTATCTATCTTCATAACGTGATAATCCAAAAATGAACACACATCACAAACAAGCGACAATATTTCGCTACAACTTAAGCAGCAGTTTAATTATTTGATATGTGAATAATTCAAAGCGTTTTATTGCAATGAAAGTCTGTTTTAGACAAAATAAGCCTTCATATCGGTCAAAAAGTATTCTAAATGATTAAGCGCCTGATTCATTCATGCATTCTTATTATGGCATTTGCCGCTTCCAGCGCCTTTGCCGTGGACTGCCAACGTGCCGCGACGCCGCTTGAAAACACGATTTGCAGCAATGACAACCTGAACTGGCTGGATGACACCATGGAGAGCGTGTATCGCGCGATGCTGGTGCGCCGTGATGCCAGTACCGTCCATCAGGAATATGAAGCGTGGGAAAAATCGCTGAAAAGCTGTTCATCCGATGAGTGTATCGAACGCGCCTATTATACCGGGATCAGTAAAATTGCTGATTCGCCCGCGGACTTCGACTGGGAAGGGCGCTGGTGGAACTCCAGTGCGGCCAACATGAGCGGTGGGGTGGTGCAGTTCAGCCACAGCGCAGATTGGTCGATCACTACCGACATCCGTATTTGGGCTGGGCTGAATAAAGATGAGTTCACCGCGGAGGCGCGCAAGCTCAATAATATGGTGCTTATCGACAACATGGTCGACAGCAAGCATTGCAAAGTGCTGTTTATTCCCCGTAAAAGCGGGGCTGTCCAGGTCTACAGTAATGCGGATTTTGGCTGCCGACTGTCGTTACCCAATGGCGCCTTTATCGATGGCCGCTATCTGAAGTCGGATGTCGATCCGCGGCCGAAAGCCACGCTGCTATCGCTGGCAATTTTTGCCGATCCGAAAATGGATGAACGCTTCCGTAAGATGGTGGGTGAGGATTACCAGAAGTTTGTCGATACCGCGAATATTTATATCTATCAGGAAGATATCGATAATATTGGCGCCACGGTTGTGTCGATGTGGGTTCGGGGTGCGGCCAATGTGCGCACGGCCATTATCATGTACACCGCCAGCGATATTTGGGCGGCAAGGGTGGAACCGGATGCCAACGGCAAGCTGGCTTTCTCCTACTTCAGCACCCAGGGCAATGATGTGGCCAAAATGCCGCGCACTTTGGCAGGCTGGAAGCTGCGCTTCCTTGACCAATAACATCATACGCCGAACGGGCTGTATCACTTCGGCCCGTTCGGCGTGAAGCTTTTACGCCAGCGTCCCCACCACGTTCAGGTCGGCATCGTCCGGCACTTCATTGTACGAAAGCACGTGCAGACCACTGGCGAATAGACGCCCATAGCGCGAGATCACCGGGCGTAGCTGCGGGGTCACCAGCAGCAGCGGCGGCAGGCTTTTCGCTTTCATCTGCTCATAAATCATCGGCATCGTATTTTGCAGCTGGGTCAGGATATTCGGGTCAACCGGGAAACTGTCCAGTGCGACTTTGCCTGCCTGCTGAGCCTGATTCAGCGCGCCCAACAGCATATTTTCCAACTGATTATCGATGGTATAGGCCGCCAGCTGCGGGCGATCGCCATTGATGTTGTGCACGATAGCCCGGCGCAGCGCGTAACGCACGTCTGCCGTTAGCAGCACCGGATCTTTGGTCACTGCAGCGCTTTCCAGCAGCGTGGAGGCGATGGTGACGATATCCTTCAGCGAGACCTGTTCCAGCAGCAGTTGGCGGTAAATACGCAGCAGCTGGCTGTAGTTGAGTGCAGCATTTAAATCTTCTGCCAGCTTCGGTGCCTGTAGCGCCAGGCGGGCATGCAGATGGGTGATGTCATCGTAGTTAAACAGATCCGGTAAGTGTTCGCGGGCAACCTTGTTCACATGGGTTGCCACTACGCTTGCGCAGTCCACCACCTGATAACCGAGATTCAGCGCTTTGGCTTTTTGGTCCTGGTCAATCCAAACGATAGCCATCCCGTAGGCCGGATCGGTATCCAGCACGCCGTCGATTTCTCCGTACAGCTCTGTGCCGGGGATCGCCATCAGTTTTTCGGCATTCACTTCACCCATTGCCGTGCGGATACCGTTGATGTGAATCGCGTATTGCGCAGGCTTCAGGCGGAAGTTTTCCCGAATGCGGATTTCGGGCAGCAGCACGCCGCACAGTTCGGAAATCACCTGACGCACCCCGCGCACGCGCAGCGACAGCGGGCTGCCTTTGGCTTCATCGACCATGGTGACAAGCTTATAGCCGAGGTTCAGGCCAATTGGCTCAACCAGCGGAATGCTGTCCCAGGTAATCGCCGGATTGGCGTCAGGGGCCAGCGCTTCGGTGATGGCCTCCATATCCGTCTCTTGCGGCGCAGGCTGCACCACCTTACTTTGGCGCCAGGCGGCGAACAGCAGCAGGGCGGTAAAGCTCAGGAAGGCGATGTGCGGCATTCCCGGTACGATCGCGAGGATGAACATCACGAACGCGGCGGTATAGAGGATTTTCGGCTTGGAGAGCAGCTGGGTTTTGATTTCGTCGCTGACGTCGTTCCCTTCGCTGACGCGGGTTACGATAATTGCCGCGGCGGTGGCCAGCAGCAGTGACGGGATCTGGGCGACCAGACCGTCACCGATGGTCAGCAGTACGTACTGACGGAAGGCGTGACCGGCATCGAGATCGTATTTGAAGATACCAATACAGATACCGCCGATCACGTTGATGATAAGCACCATGATCCCGGCGACGGCGTCACCACGGACAAACTTTGATGCACCATCCATCGAACCGTAGAAGTCGGCCTCTTTGGCCACTTCCTGACGGCGGGTTCGCGCCTGCTGTTGGTTAATCAGGCCGGCGTTGAGGTCGGCATCGATCGCCATCTGTTTACCCGGCAGGGCATCCAGCGTAAAGCGAGCTGATACCTCGGAAATACGTTCCGCCCCTTTGGTGACCACCACAAAGTTGATGATCATCAGGATAATAAACACCACGAAACCGACGACGAAGTCACCGCCGATCACCACCTGGCCGAACGCTTCGATGACCTTACCGGCTGCTCCTTCGCCTTCATGCCCTTTGAGCAATACCACGCGCGTTGACGCCACGTTCAGCGTCAGTCGCATCAGCGTGGTGATCAGCAGCAGCGTGGGGAAAATCGCAAAGTCCAGCGGACGCTGCATGTTGACCGCAACCAGCAGCACGATAACCGCCAGCACGATATTGAATGTAAACAGAATATCCAGCATCAGCGGCGACAGCGGTAGGATAACCATTGCCAGCACGCAGAGAAGCAGGATAGGCACAGCAATCTGCCCCTTGCGGAGCACGCTGAGCGCGTTGCGCATCTTACTGTTCGCCATTGGCTTTTAATACCTCTTGAGGAATGTCTATGTGCCTGTTCAGGCGGGGTTTTTGTTCTGCACGGCCTTCACGCCAGGATTTCAGCTGCATCACGTAGGTCAAAACGTGAGCGATGGCGCGAAACAGCTGGGCCGGAATTTGTTGGTTGACGCGGGTGGTGTAATAGACCGCGCGCGCCAGCGGCGGAAACTCCACCACTTCGATGTTGTGGCTGGCGGCCACCTCACGGATCCACAGCGCCACATCATCAATACCCTTGGCGACGATATACGGTGCTTCCGCCTTTTGCGGGTCGTATTTCAGCGCCACTGCGTAGTGGGTCGGGTTGGTAATGATGACGTCCGCCTCCGGGACGGTACGCGAGATCTGCCCCATTGCCATCTGGCGCTGAAGCTGGCGAATACGGCCTTTAATCTGCGGGTTACCGTCGTTGTTTTTATGCTCTTCCTTCACTTCCTGCTTGGTCATGCGCATTTTTTTGGTGAACATGAATTTGCTCAGCGGCACATCCAGCAAGGCAAAGATGACGATAACGGCAACAAAATAGCTGATAACGTGCTTGAAAATACCGAAACCGTGGCCGATCGCCTGCGTCAAATACAAGCGCTGGAGGTGCAGCAAATTATCCATTTCGCCGTGCACCATGGTGTAGATCACCGCGAGGATAGTGGCGCACTTCAGCATCATCTTGCCTACTTCGGTGTAATGGCTGGCTGAAAACATACGCTTCACGCCGCTAATCGGGCTGAGCTTTTTAAAGTCCGGTTTGAGCTTGCTGGGGGTAAAAATCCAGCCGCCCGGTACCAGGCTTGCGATGATGCAGGCAATCGGAATGGGGATGAGCGTAGCGATAAAGCGCAGCAGCACCCACAGATTAAGCATCAAAAACTGATTAAGGATATTTGGGTTATCGAGATCCTTTGCCATCTCACCGACGGCGGCAAACGACTCGCCAATCAGCTGGCGGTAATACGGCAAAAAGGTCGCCATCGTAAAGAACGAAGCCACCAGGCCTACTGCCATGGTTAAATCTTTTGAGCGGGGGATATCCCCTTTTTCCCGCGCTTTGCGCAGTTTCCCGGATGTGGGTTTTTCGCTTTTATCGCCGCTGGAAGAGGACATTACTGCACCCTTATGGCGTCGAGTTTCGCCAGAATTTCGTTGGTCAGATTGATGTAGTGGTCAGGAATGTTGGTGACCAGCATCGAAATACACAGCAGGCCAAACAGCATGCTGATAGGAAAACCGAGAGAAAACAGGTTCAGCGTCGGCGAAACGCGGTTAAGCAGACCAAAGCCGCCCTGCACTATCAGCATCACGAAGGTGGTGGGGAGTGCAATCAGCGTGGCAGCAGACATAATCCACCCCAGACCTTGTCCGACGAGCATCAGCGTCGGCTGGTTAATCGCCTGGCCGATGGGCCAATAGCTGAAACCCTTGAACAGAATCGTCACCAGCAGCAGGTGCCCGTCCATGATGAAAAACAGCAGGGCGCAAAAGACGTAGATAATCTGTGAGATAACCGTGGTTGAGCTGCCGTTGACCGGGTCGTTCATCATCGCCATCCCCAGCCCCATGTTCATCGACAGGATATTGCCCGCCGTTTGCAGCGCGACAAACACCAGCTGCAGCGCGGTGGCGAAAAGAAAGCCCCACAGAATCTGTTCGCCAATGAGCAAAATAGTGCGCATCGACAGCAGTTCACTGAGTACCACGTTATTGGGCAGCATGGGGGTGATGATAACGGCCAGCGCCATGGCGGTACCGATTTTGATGCGGCGTGAAAAGACGCGGTTATCAAGCACCGGCACAAACTGTAAGAAGGCCAGAATGCGGAAAAAAGGCAGCACCAAAGCCAGGATTGGCGCCCACAGCGTCTGAATATCGATTCCCATAATGACTTAGCCGACCAGCGCCGCCGCCTGGTGAAAGATCTGCACGGTAAAATCAACCAGCTGCGTCAGCATCCACTTCCCGGCAAAAATGAGCACGCCGAGGGTGACGACCAGGCGCGGCAGGAAGCTCAGCGTCTGTTCGTTAATTTGGGTGGTGGCCTGGAAAATACTCACGCACAGGCCAACCAGCAGGCTGGGGATAATCGCCACGGCGGAAATCAGCAGCACCAGATGAATACCGGATGCCATGATGTCGCCGGCGGTGTCCATATTCATCATGGCTATAATCCTTGTACGCTGGAGGTGAGCGTACCGACAATCAGCGTCCAGCCAT
The DNA here is from genome assembly GCF_001571285.1 of Kluyvera cryocrescens NBRC 102467. GTDB lineage: Bacteria > Pseudomonadota > Gammaproteobacteria > Enterobacterales > Enterobacteriaceae > Kluyvera > Kluyvera cryocrescens. The sequence continues at coordinate 91,438 of NZ_BCTM01000007.1, forward strand.
CGCACAGCACGAACAGCATCAGCTTAAACGGCAGCGAGACGATCAGCGGCGACAGCATCATCATCCCCATTGCCATCAGGATACTGGCGACAATCAGGTCGATAACCAGGAACGGGATGTAAATCATAAAGCCAATCTGGAAGGCGGTTTTCAGTTCGCTCAGCAGATAGGCCGGGGTGACAATAGTCAGATCCTGCTCGCGGGCATCGCCTTCAATACCGGCGATGGTCATAATCTGCTCCATCGCTTTATTGTTGGTTTGCGCCAGCATGTATTTCTTCAGCGGCGCTTCGGCGTTCACCAGCGCTTGCTTAAGCGTAATCTGGTCGTTCTGGAACGGTTCTACGGCATCAGAATAGACGGTCATCCACACCGGGCGCATGACCAGCAGCGTCAGCGCCAGCGCAATCCCGGTGAGGATTTTGTTGGGTGGACTTTGCTGCAGGCCCAGCGCCTGGCGCAAAATCGCCAGCACGATGATGAAGCGCGTGAAGCAGGTCATCATCAGCACCATGATCGGCAGCAGGCCGAGCAGGGTCATCAGGATCAGAATTTCAATCTTAACGTTGTAGTCCTGACCCGCGCCGTTGGCGGTGGTGCTAAAAAGCGTGATGTCGCCATTTGCCGCCAGAACCGGCTGGGCAAACAGCAAGCCAATGAAGAGCAGCAGCGCGACGCCGCTGCGGTAGAACGAGCGGTTCATCGCGTTAACTCACCCAGTTCTTTCGCGTTGAACTCGATGATACGCAGACCGTACTTGTCGTTCAGCACCACGACCTCTGCTTTACCGAACGCAATGCCGTTCACTTTGATATCCAGTGGTTCACCGGCCATCTTATCCAGTTCGATAACCGAGTCGCTGTTGACGGCCATCAGCTCAGCCAGTGAGATATTCACCGAAGAAACTTCCAGCGTTAGCGTCACAGGGATACGGCTAAACAGCGCCATGCGGCGCACGTCGGTCAGCGGCGCATTGCGCGTTTCCGGCTGTAAATCGAGGCGGATATTGCCTTCAACGGTGTCATCCTGTGTCATATCGCTGAGGTTCAGGTCGTCCAGATCCAGGGACTGGCTCAGCTCATGTTGCAAATCACTCATATTGCTTCTCGGTTGTTTTGTCATGGATATCGCACAAGAAAAGCTTGCTGCGATCTTCGGCAATAGCCGCTTCAAAAATCTGTTCTTTGCCGATAAATACCGGCAAAGGTTCGTTAATCGCGATAGGGATGATGTCCCCAGGTTTAATGTCGGCAACCTGCGCGACGGTTAAATTCAGGCTGGCGAGGCGGCCGTTGAGCTTCAGCGGCAGGCTGTCGAACAGCCGTTCGATCTGCCCAGGGCTTAAGGTGACGCTTTTTTCGATGGCCCGTTCATTGGCATCTGGCGTACGCAGTGCGGCCAGCATTTGGTCAACGTGGTAGTTATCGAGCAAAATGGTAAAGCTGCCGTGGCTATATCCTTCAAGGGTGAAGGTAATACACCATGACCACTGGTTAATAACCGTGGAATAATCCACTTTGATATCCAGTTCTTCGCCAAAAGTCTCTTTGCAAATAATCAGAGATGTTAATTCCTGACCTAATTTGCTTTTCAGTCGCTCTTCCGTTTTGGTGATCGGAAGGGAGTCGTCTGGCTCCACGTGGTTACTGTCTTTGCTTAGTCCATAATAATCATGAAGGATATTCAGCAATAAAATACGGTCAATGACGAAAGCAATGTTTCCGTACGGAGTTGAGAATATTTGCGCATTCTTATAATGCTGATCAATGGCAAAGGTCATCGATTCTAACGCCGCGTTAACACGTAATTTCTTCAGAAAGTAAATGCCAAGGCGGGCATCAAGAATGTCAAAGCTATCATTCATGAGCTTTGGCAGTTTGTGCCAGGGGCGTCCGAGTTTACTGACGTCAAGTTTCACCAGTTCCGGAAGGTCATCCTGCTGGTGGATTCTGATTCGGTGTGAAGCAGGGTACATAATTATTCCAGTTCTATAGTCATGGCTGGTGGAACAATAACGTGTTCGTTTCGCTGACGGTAACGTGCACGAAAATTTTTACTGAAAACATTTGAGTTTTGGAAATGTTGTGACGCTTTACATCAACATCGAAGAATCTTCGGTAAAAGAAAATTCAAGCACTCTTTTATTCAGACTGTGGATTAGACCTTTCTGGCCATTTTATTGCAAGTGGTAGAGAGTTATTAATCCATTATTTTTCCGCCTGCCTGCTGATTAAGAACTCCTGTAACTTATTGATATATATAGATTAATGTTTTAATATCCATTAAAAATGAGACAATTATTGCTCGCTGGGTATACTAGGCGTCATATTTTCACGGAAACAGAATTTCCCGTGGTGATATCAGAGTCTTTAATTTTTATTAACATTATAAAAACGCCTTTAATCCTCCATGTAGAAGGTGCCTTTTTATTACGTAGTTAATAAAGATATAGCGTATTTTCTTTTTAGTCTTTTTTACTGGTACTCCAAAATGAACATTATCATTGAACGTGAAGACCGTAATGGTGATGGCTTTGTCGCCGTTTCCCCTGCCAGCGTGGGCGTGATTTCATTGGCCCGCCGCGTTGCTAAATATAATGTTTCAGTATTGGTGACTGGTGAAACTGGAACCGGAAAGGAATGCGTGGCCAAATATATCCACGAGCACGCCTGTGGTAGCGACGCTCCGTATGTCGGAGTGAACTGTGCGGCTATTCCAGAAAGTATGCTGGAAGCGATTTTATTTGGTTATGAGAAAGGCGCGTTTACCGGTGCGGTAGCAAGCGTGGCCGGTAAATTTGAGCAGGCAAATGGCGGGACGCTGCTATTAGATGAAATTGGCGATATGCCTTTAGCATTACAGGCAAAATTATTACGCGTATTACAAGAGCAGGAAGTTGAGCGTTTAGGTAGCCATAAACGTATCCCTCTAGATATTCGACTGATCGCTTCGACTAATAAAGACTTGCAGCAAGAAATTGCCGAAGGACGTTTCCGTCAGGATCTGTTCTACCGTATTTCTGTGGTGCCGATTCACATCACACCGCTGCGCGAGCGCAAGCAAGATATTTTGCCGTTAGTCCAGCGTTTCATCGCTAAATACCGCTCATTCCATAAGGGCGATGTTCGCCTGAGCGATGATGCCCGTAACGCGCTGCTTGGCTATGACTGGCCAGGTAACGTGCGTGAGCTGGAGAACGTTATCCAGCGGGGCATGATCCTCGGAAACGGTGACGAAATTAAGGCCGCCGATTTTGGTCTGATTGCCCGCGTCCCTTTGCCGGAAAGCCCGGTGGTTGGCGTGATGCCAGCCTACCGTGAACAGGACGCCAGCAGCCTGGCAATCCGTGACGTCAAACTGCACGGCCGTCTGGCGGAATACCAGTACATCATCGACCTGTTAAAACGCCATAAAGGCAACAAATCCAAGACCGCGGAATTCTTAGGCATTACTCCGCGAGCCCTGCGTTACCGCCTTGCGTCAATGCGCGACGAAGGCATTGATATCGAATGTTATTCCTGAGGCCAGGAAGGAAGACTTAATGGACAAAATAGCTGCCGCAGGTATGAACACCGCGCAACAGGCGATGCTCAATCGGATGCACCAGACGGCCTCGTTGGCCTCTGCCGGTTCGATAAACGCCTCACAAACCATAGCGCCTTCAAATATGGCGTTTAGCACGACGGATTCGGTTTCTTTCTCTCGGGTGCTGAACAACGCTATCGACAATGTCGACGCGTTACAGCACAGCGCGGGCGCAAAGCAGACCGCAATTGAGATGGGTCAGAGTGACGATTTAGCCGGCGCGATGATTGAGAGCCAGAAAGCCAGCGTGGCTTTTTCGGCCATGATGCAGGTGCGCAATAAGCTCAACAGCGCGCTGGACGAAGTGATGAATATTTCGCTGTAAGGTCTGTACCGTGTTAAACAAAATCAAAGATCGTCTCCCCGCCCTCCCTATGCCCGCTGGCGTCATCAATCCTAAACTGCTGGCCATCGCCGGCGGAGCGGTATTGGCGCTGGCGATTATTGCCTCGCTGTGGAAAAGCAATCAGGGATATGTGGCGCTGTACGGCGCGCAGGAAAGCATCCCGGTCTCCCAGGTCGTTGAAGTTCTGGGAGCGGAAAACATCGCTTATCGCATCAACCCGGATAATGGGCAGGTGCTGGTTACCGAGAACAAACTGTCGCAGGCGCGCATGGCGCTGGCGGCGAAAGGCATTACCGCAGCGACGCCTGACGGCTATGAGCTGATGGATAAAGAAGAGATGCTGGGCAGCAGCCAGTTCATCCAGAACGTGCGCTACAAGCGCAGCCTGGAAGGTGAGCTGGCAAAAAGCATTATGGCGTTAAACCCGGTTGAAAGCGCTCGCGTTCATCTGGGGTTGAGCGAATCCAGTTCATTTGTCCTGACCAACAAACCTAACAGCAGCGCTTCGGTGGTGCTGCAGTTGCGCTATGGCAAACAGTTGGATGAACAGCAGGTCGCGTCGATTGTACAGCTGGTTTCCGGCTCGGTGCCGGGGATGAACGCCAGCAGCGTTCGCGTCGTCGATCAGGCGGGTAACTTGTTGTCAGATGGCGTTGCCGGGCCCGACGGCAGCATCGCAGGCAAGCGCCTGGGTGAAGACGTGATGCAGCGCATCCGTGAAGATACCAACAAAAACATCTCGACCCTGCTGACCTCTCTGGTTGGCGCCGGTAATTACCGTATTAGCGTCGCTCCAACCGTGGATTTAAGCCGCGTGGAAGAGACGCAGGAGCGCCTGGGTAAAGATCCGCTGGTCAGCGATGAACAGCTGAGCCAGGAAAATACCACCAATGAAATGGCGTTTGGGATCCCGGGTTCGCTGAGCAATCGCCCGGTGAACCAGAATCCACAGGCCGCGGCTGCGCAAGCGGCGGGGAGCCCAGCGGCAAACCCACCTGCCGCCGCGGCCGACAACGCAACCAGCGACCCGCGCGCGCTCACCAGCCGCAGCCAGTCACAGCGTAAATACGCGTTTGACCGCGACATTCGCCATATCCGTCACCCCGGCTACAAGCTGGAGAAACTGAACGTCGCCGTGGCGCTGAACCAAACCGCACCGGCGCTTGCCAACATCACCCCGGAACAGCTGACCTCCATTACCCGTCTGGTTGAAAGCGCCGCCGGAATTGATAAGCAGCGCGGTGATGCGCTGACGCTTGATGTGCTGGCCTTCAGTGTCCCAGTGAGTGATGGAATTCTGCCGCAGCAGTGGTGGAAAGACCCGGATATGCAGTACTGGGGGCAAAACGGCGGCATTGGCCTGTTAGCACTGCTCACCCTGCTGTTTGGCGTCCGCCCGCTGGCGCAACGCTTTGGCCGCCGTGAACGCATTGTCAAAGAGGCCGAGCCACAAGAACAGGATCTGCTGACTGACGCGACGACCGAGAAGGAAGACACGCTGTCCGCGCTGCCGAATATCGGCTTCAACACTAATGACGACATGCTGCCGCCGCAGAGTTCGGGTCTGGAAACCAAAGTGGAGTATCTCCAGGTTCTGGCCCAGAACGAAACTGAACGTGTAGCAGAAGTTCTGAAACAATGGATTAACAGCAATGACCGAAGCAATCGCAAGCAGGACTAATCAATCCGGTGGCCGTAGCCGCCTGGAGCAGGCGGCTATTTTGCTGCTGAGCGTGGGCGACCAGGCTGCTGCACAGGTAATGCAGAAGCTCAACCGTGAAGAGGTGGTGCTGCTGAGTGAAACCATGGCGCGTTTACATGACGTCAAGGTGAACCAGGCGCGTCAGGCGATGAACAACTTCTTCTCCGACTACAGCGAGCAGAGCGGCATCAACGGCGCATCACGTTCCTACCTGCGCAGCATTCTGGAAAAAGCGCTCGGCGGCGAAATTGCCCGCAGCGTGATTAACGGCATTTATGGCGATGAGATCCGCTATCGCATGGCGCGCCTGCAGTGGGTGGATACCCCGCAGCTGGCGGCGCTTATCGATCAGGAACACTTGCAGCTTCAGGCCGTGTTCCTCGCTTTCCTTCCGCCGGATATCGCGGCCAGCGTGTTAAGCGTGCTGCCGCGCGAACGTCAGGATGAAATCATCTACCGCGTTGCGCGCCTGGATGACATTAACCGCGACGTGATCGATGAACTGGACCGCCTGATTGACCGCGGTATCGCGGTGCTTTCCGAGCACGGTTCCAAAGTGGTGGGCATTAAGCATGCCGCTAACATCGTCAACCGTATTCCGAGCAACCAGCAGGAGCTGCTGGATCAGCTGCGCGAGCGTGACGAAGGCGTGGTGGATGAGCTGCAGGATGAAATGTATGAGTTCTTCATCCTGAGCCGCCAGACGCCGATTACGTTGCAGCGCCTGATGGACGAGATCCCTATCGAAGAATGGGCGATTGCGCTTAAAGGCACCGAACCGGTGCTGCGTCAGGCGATTTTCGACGTGATGCCAAAGCGCCAGGTCACCCTGCTGCAAAGCACCACCACGCGTCTTGGGCCGCTGCCGGTCAGCCGTATTGAACAGGTGCGTAAAGAGATCATGCAGACGTTACGCCAACTGGTGGATGAAGGTGAGATCCAGGTGCAGCTGTTTGCTGAGCAGACGGTGGAATAAGCCATGTTTAAGAAACGGAGTTTACCGCTGGATAAGCTGACGGCTCGCCGCCAGGGCGTTGTAAAACCGCGGCTGCATAAGTTTCCTCCGTTACGTAAACGCTGGGCGGCATCCCATGAGCCGGTAGAAGATGATGCGGTCGCGGCGCCAGACCCTGCGGAGTACCAGAAGCAGCTGCAGGAAGGGTTTAGCGAAGGTGTAAACCAGGGCTTCGCGCAGGGGATGGAAGAAGGTAAAGAAGAAGGCTACCAGGAAGGGGCGCGCCTGGGGTTCGAGGACGGGATGCGTAAAGGCCTGGCCGAAGGTAAACAGCAGGCGCGTCAGCAGTTTCTTGACGCGGCAGAACCGTTCGAACACATCACCGCTAACGTGCAGCGTTTTCTCGAAAGCTATGAACAGCGACGCCGTGAAGAACTGCTGCAACTGGTGGAGAAAGTGACGCGGCAGGTTATTCGCTGCGAGCTGTCGCTACACCCAACGCAGCTGCTGGCGTTGGTGGAAGAGGCATTAACCAGCCTGCCGCAGCCGCCGGAACAGATCCGCGTGCTGCTGAATAGCGAAGAGTTCCGTCGCATCAGCGAAGCCGAACCGGAGAAAGCCCGCGAATGGGGCCTGTCCGCCGATCCGGCGCTGGCGCTGGGCGAGTGCCGGGTAGTGACCGATACCACCGAGATGGATGTCGGTTGCCAGCACCGCCTCGATCAGTGCGTCGCGGTACTGAAGGACAATCTGTTACCGGAAGATGTCCATGAGTAATCTCGATTTCGAGCAGGCCTTACGCTCCATCGAACAGATTGACCTGGCGCGCGTCGCTGGGCGTCTGGTGCGGGTGAACGGCATTTTGCTGGAGTGCGTGGGCTGCCGTCTGGCGATAGGCCAGCTGTGCCACGTCGAAAGTGTCGAACAAGAGATGATGGAAGCGCAGGTGGTGGGCTTTGACCGTGAAGTGACCTACCTGATGCCCTTCAAGCAGCCGTCCGGCCTGATTGCCGGTGCGCGCGTTTTCCCTGCCGGGAAAAGCGAAGGCGTGATGATTGGCGATCAGTGGCTGGGGCGCGTGGTGAACGGCCTCGGCGAACCGTTGGATGACAAAGGCAAACTCGGCGGCGACACGCTGTTACCGCAGCAGCTGCCGCAGGTTCACCCTCTCAAACGCCAGCCGGTGGAAGCCCCGCTGGACGTTGGCGTGCGCGCGATTAACGGCCTGCTGACCATCGGCAAAGGCCAGCGCGTTGGCCTGATGGCGGGCAGCGGCGTGGGTAAAAGCGTGCTGTTAGGCATGATCACCCGCTACACCCAGGCCGAAGTGGTGGTGGTGGGGCTGATTGGGGAACGCGGTCGTGAGGTGAAGGAGTTCATCGAGAACTCGCTGCAGGAAGCGGGGCTGGCGAAATCAGTGATTGTCGCCGCGCCCGCGGACGAGTCGCCGCTGATGCGTATCAAGGCCACCGAACTGTGCCACACCATCGCGAGCTACTACCGTGATAAAGGCAAAGATGTCCTGCTGCTGGTTGATTCCCTGACCCGCTACGCCATGGCGCAGCGTGAAATCGCCCTCTCGCTGGGTGAACCACCGGCCACCAAAGGCTATCCACCTTCAGCGTTTAGCATGATCCCTCGATTGGTTGAGAGCGCGGGTAACAGTGAAAGCACAGGCTCGATGACGGCGATTTATACCGTCCTGGCGGAAGGTGACGATCAGCAGGACCCGATTGTCGACTGCGCGCGAGCGGTACTCGACGGCCATATCGTGTTGTCGCGCCATCTGGCGGAAGCCGGGCACTATCCGGCGATTGATATCGGCCAGTCGATCAGCCGCTGTATGAGCCAGGTGACGGCCCGCGAACACCAGTTGGCGGCGCGATCGTTAAAACAGCTGTATGCCGAATACCAAAGTATTAAACCGCTGATCCCATTGGGCGGATATGTCGCCGGTGCCGATCCGCTGGCTGACAAAGCCGTGCGTCTCTCGCCGGCGATTACGCAGTTCTTACAACAGGAAGTTCAGGACGCGGCGTTGATTGATTCAACCATTAACGATCTGCGAACGTTAGCGCAAGCAGGGTAATGCACCATGAGCAAACTCATTTCCACACTCGAACAGCTTCACCTGATGCGCACGCGCGCGGTGGACGATTTGAGCCTGAAGCTGGCCTCGCAAAAGCAGGTCTGTCAGCGTTTTGAAAAGAACATCGATGCGCTGACGTCACTGGCATCCGGTCTGGCGGCGCAAACCGCAGACAATGCGGTGATGATGATTAATCAGTCGAAATATAAGCAGAATATTCAACGCGTTATTAACTGGCAGAAGCAAGAGCAGGCGCTGGCCAGCCTGGAAGAGAAGAAGATCCAGGGCAACCTGTTGGCGGAAGCCAAGCGTGAGAAAAGCCTCGAACTGGTGCTGGACGCCAAACGCAGCGACCGACGGATGGAGATGAACCGTCGGGAGCAAAAGATGACTGATTCTGTTTCTGCCCAGTGCTGGCTGCGTCAACAGCTGGCCAGCGCACGCCAACGATAGATGCTATGAAGACGACCAAAAAGAAAGCGCCACCCTCGCTGATGTCAGCCCTTCTGCAACGCCAGAAGCGTGCGCAGGCGTTACCGACGCCGTTTGTTAGCGTGGTCTGCCCAACCTATAACCGCCGCGAGTTTCTCCCTTATCTGCTCTACATTTGGCAGTACCAGGACTACCCGGCGGATAAGCGCGAGCTGATCATTCTTGACGACTCGCCGGCCAGTAACGCCGACCTTATCGCCATGATGAGCGACCCATCACAGCCGAATGTGCGCTATATCCATAGCCCAGAGCGGCTGGTGCTGGGGCAAAAACGCAACATGCTCAACGAGCTGGCGACCGGGGAATACATCATCTGCTTTGATGATGATGACTATTACGCGCCGAATAAAATTTCCCATCAGGTGGCTGAGATGCAGGTGAACAACGCCCTGTTCTCGGGCAGCGACCAGATTTATATCTGGTACAGCCATCTGGATAAAATCTACCTGACCCACCCGTTTGGTGAGCGCCATGCGCTTAACGGGACTTTTGGCTATCACCGCAACCTGCTGAAAAAGCATCGTTATGAAGATAGTGCGACCAAGGCGGAGGAGGTGGGCTTCCTCAAGGAATTTACCACGCCGGTACAGCAGATTGACCCGAAGCAGACCATTTTGTGCATTTCGCACAGCAACAACACCTACGACAAGGATTTTATCCTCGACAGCTCCACGCCGGTGGATCTGGTGCTGGAGGATTTTGTCAGCGACGCGAATCTGCTAGCGCACTACCGCCGACTGAGTTCTGCCCCGCTTAGCGTTCAGGTGAACTGGTCGGTATTTGAAAAAATCGCCGTCATCTATGATCCCCAGCATGAAGCCGCGCTGCCCGAACGCTGCGAAGCGCTGCTGGCACTAGGCGTGCAGGCCGGGCAAATCTGGCCGGTGGCCATCGCTCAGGCCGACTCCGCTCAAGCGGCGGAATTGCGCACGCATTCTCTGGTGGTGGAACAGGCCAAAGAGCAGGGCTGGAAGAACGTGCTGCTGCTCGATTCAACGCTGAGCTTCGTCAAAAAAGAGAACGTGGTCAACAACATCAACAAACTGCTCAACGGTCTGGATCAGGTTGGCTGGCAGATGTTGCTGCTAGGTGGGCGCTACGAAAACTTTACGCCAACTCAGGCCCTACAGGGCGTAGCGCGTATTCATAACGCCGGCTGTGCGTGCGCCTATGCGGTGAACGCCAGCTATTACGACGTGCTGCTGGATGCCTACCGGCAGGCCAGTGAACAGGATGTCAGCCTTGACCGCTGCTGGACGGCGCTGATGCGCCAAAGCGCGGCGCTGTGGCTGGGCTTTAGCCCGAGCTTCGCCTTCTTACAGCACTATCCTCACCCGACTAGCGGTGAGCTTATCGACTGCACGCACTGGTTCTTCCGTAAACACCGCGAACCCGAGCCTGCTTAAGAGACTAAACATGGAATTGATTGAACATTACCAACCTGAATTTGTTTCTCGCTTTGATGCGCGGGAAACACCCTGCGCTTGTCCTGCGTGCCAGAGAGCCGAACCGACGTGGCCGCACATCAGCGTGAAGCTGAAAAACCAGCAGCGCGAGAGCCTGGATATTGGCTGTGAAACGGCGGCCAAAGAGATGCTGTTTAACCCGGAAGCCTTTCTTTTGCATATCGAGCAGGCTGCGCCACAGAGCGATGAAATACTGCCGGCATGGAGTGAAGTGCTGAACCAGCAATGCATCAATTTAGCCGTCCACCCGGCGCTGCCGTTGGAGGTGAGCCTGTACGGCATTGGCGTGCTGTTGAGTAAAGCGCAGCAGCATCGAGATAACGGGGAAACCGATCCGGAGCTGCTAACTACCATGACGGAGCAGTTAGCTGAGCTCGCAGAGCAAGGCGTGCTGGAACAACAGTTTGCCATGCTGCCGCCGATTGTTGAGAACCGTATTGCGGCATTAAAAGAGATGGGGGCGATGCGCCTGAACCTGAATCTGCCGATGGTGGAGAAAATGGGTCTGGCGTTGAAATTGAGCGAGCTGTCTATCATGCAGGCGCCCCGCCTGGCGGAGCGCTTACAGACGCTGGAATCGGTGTGGTCCGGTATTGCACTGTTTAACGAACAGCCGCATACGCTGCGCAACATTCTGATTTATCAGCTGTACAGCGACATTTTCCCCGGCGTGAACTGCACCAACTACGGCGAAGTGCTGCTGGGCCTGGCGCGCCAGTTCTTCCAAATCAAAATGCTGTGCGCGATTCGCGCCGAGCAGGGTGAATTAACCCAGGATGATGTGGCCATGTTGGTCAGCGCACTGCGCGGTTGGCAGCAGCAGAATCCGTTCGCGGCTGAAGCGGAGAATACGTCGGATTATAGCCTGCTGAGTGGGTTGTCGTTGCTGTAAGAGGCCCAGCCCTGCGTCGATATGTAGCTTATTGCCTTAAAGAAGATGAGTTAACAAGCACACGCCAGGGCTGTGATTTCCCTCCCGAAAACAGGGTCAGGTTAAATGAAAGTCTCCGGGCTTTTATTTAATTTCCTGTGGAGCATGGCACGGGAAAAAAAGTCTCTCTGATTTAGCCCTGCACTGTTTTTGCAGAATGCACAGACGCGCCGTAGGCAGATTACCTTCTGCGAAACGTTCTACATCTATTATGAAATTAAAATCTGGCCAGGTTCATGAGTTTACAACGTGTTATTACGGCGAATATGCCGATGGAATCTATACTCGCGATTATTGATGAGAATGCGGAAGTTCGGGCGCCATTGACGCTTGAAGGCGCAAACCCAGACAGGTTTTCCATACTTTCAAGATATTTGAATCAAAAGGGCTATGTTTGTATCGGGCAAACAGACCAGCCCTGCACTCATTATTTTGTTGTATTAGATGCAGATAAACAGCGCATTGTGGTTAATGCTACCAATGATAACTTCCATTTTATGCAGCCAGTGATGCAACTGATGCGCGAAAATGGGCATGTCGTCACTGAACTCCCGAGTGCCAACCTCACCAAGGATGCGTTGATTAACGCGCTACGCCATTGTGATGTCGCATGGTTTGAATGGGGCGATACGGCAATCGTTGCGGCCAGTAAACTTCCTAAGTATTGTCGAATCGTGTGCCGAATCCATCGGTATGAACTGTATGGCAATACGATACTGCATACAAACTGGGCCAACGTTGATGAAGTCGTTTTAGTCAGTCAGGCGATGAAGAAACGCTTTATGTCGCTGTTGGGATCTAAACTTCCCCCACACCTTAAAGTGACGGTACTCGCCAATCTGACCGATCATCAGCCGGTTTCGCGGATATCCAAAAAACGGAATCCTTTTTATATTGCTTGTGTAGCCCGTTTTGCTCCACAAAAAAATCTGGTGATGCTATTACCTATTTTACAAGAGCTGGTAAAACAGGATTCACGCTATAAGTTATTTATTGCTGGGCGAATTGAAGATCAGTGTCTGTACGATAGTTTTTGTCAGCTTGTTGATATCTATGGTTTAAGTCGTAACGTGGTGATTTCCGGGAATATTGCATCATCAGAAATGGCGAAGTGGTATTCGGATAAGACATTCTTATTATCGACAAGCTATCATGAATCTCAAGGCATGGGGATATTTGAGGCCATGCTCGCTGGGTTAAAACCAGTCGCCTTCCATGCTCCCGGCGGTTTAAGTGAGTATTTGCCTGAGCAATATTTGTTCACCTCTATTAGTGAAGCGATTACCCTTATAAGCAACGGCAACCAGACGCCAGAAGTCTATATGCAGGAGGCGCAAGCACTGTTGCGCCAGCATGAATTGCCTGAGGAATATATTAAGATATGGCAACCGAGCACAGCGCCGACGCCGTTATTTTCTATTGTTATCCCCTGCTACAACAGAGAGCGATACATTCTTTCGGCGGTGAGTTCAGCGCTTAACCAACGCGACCATCATTTTGAAGTTATCGTTGTTGATGATGGTTCGTCAGATACCAGCCTGGAATTACTGGTGAACATCAAAGATGCCAGATTACGTATTGTTGCTAAACAACATACCAATGCTCCAGACACACGTAATCGTTGTATTACAGAGGCCAATGGTGAGTACTTGGTATGGTTGGACAGCGATGATATTCTGCATGAGAATACGCTGTCTCACTACCGCGATATTTTGCAACGTTTCCCGACAACGGATGTGATTTCTTGCGGGATGGAATTGCTTGGCGGCGATAAACAATATTATTCAATTTACAATCATCCACCGGCAAACTGGTTATCACAATTACCGAATGGTAACTTTATTGCTAACCCTGGGAGCTGTGTCCGCCGTTCACTTTATGGTGAAGTTGGTGGCTATGACGTTACCTATTTACGCGCCCACGACTATGAATTTTGGTCCCGTGCAGTAGGCAATGCCAGCGTAGTGTTTACGCCGCATTGCAATATCTCTTATCGTTTGCACGACGATAATCTTACCGGCATGGGTAAACCGACAAACACAGTGTATGAATATCGTATCTTTGAAAATATTCTGAAGCGCTATCACCTTGATAAGTTATTCCCTGGGAAAACCCGAAAAGAAATAGATGCCTTCATTCATGACCGCCGCAAGATGCTTTATGCTAATACGGGTATCGATAATTTGACGATTGTTTTGGATGCAATAAATACCTCACTTGATATTCTTCTTGAGCAAATTCAAGTATTGGGTATCCAGGATGACAATAAATTCAATATAGTGGTGGTGGCAAATACAGAGCTGCCTCTTTCCAGTATTCCTGTTTTGATTGCGGACTCTCTGGACTCGCAACATATTAAACGCTACCTGGATGAAAGATCACCCGATATCTATCACCGTGCTTTTGTACTACAGCCGAATGCTCCTCTCAGCCCTACTCTGACCGCTGAGCTAAAACACGGAATATTACATGGCGTTCAAATCGCAGAATCTTTTCGCCATATCCATTTTTAAATCATTGGAATAAGTAATGATAAACAACCCATTAGTCTTTAAAAACTCAGAACAATATTGGGACGATCGTTATCGTTTACAGGGAAACTCCGGTGCGGGTTCATATGGCTGTCTGGCTGATTTTAAAGCAAAATCCATTAATCAATTTGTTGCTGATAACAATATCCAATCGGTAATGGAGTTTGGTTGCGGGGATGGTAATCAACTGTCGCTCGCACAATATCCGCGATATACCGGGTTTGACGTATCTGAACATGCCCTACAACGGTGTAAAAAAAGGTTTGATAGCGATCAGACAAAAGATTTTTACCCTGTCAATAAATGGGAAGGGCAGCAGGCTGAGCTAACGCTGTCGCTCGATGTGCTTTATCATCTTATTGAAGATAGTGTTTTTGATAAGTATATGAAAACATTGTTTGACGCGGCAAAACTCTTCGTCATCATTTATAGCTCTAATGATGAGCAGCTGAATCAGTTACTGGGTGGGCATGTTAAGCATGTTCGTCACCGAAGATTTACCGATTGGGTCATGAGTAATATGGCTGACAAATGGGACTTCCACGATCTTATCCCTAACCAATATCCCTTTAATGTTAATGATCAAAATAACACATCATTTTCTGACTTTTATATTTTCCGTCGCGTGGCAGAGTCACTTTAACAAGCGGGGTAAAAAATAGCGATTTGCAGACCTGATTTTTACTCAATTGCTATTTATAACTTATGACACTGAAGCAGAACACGGGAACTATGATGACAGATAACCAGGCATTACTTAACGAAATTATTGAAAAGTATATGGTCATTGCTCAGCGACAAAAAGAGCAATATGAACAAACAATACCCAAGATGAAACTGGAGCAAAGGAATATTGCAAACTGCAAGATTCTACTGGATCGTAAGGTTTTGCTGGAAAACTTACCCAAAGATGCAATTGTTGCAGAAATAGGGGTTGATAAAGGCGATTTCAGCGAACAAATACTGGATATCTGCACTCCAGCCAAACTCTATTTGGTTGATGCATGGCACTCCGAACGTTACCATGATGGCCTTTTCCATCAAGTAACCGAGAGATTTAGCAAAAGAATAGACTCCGGTGAAATTGAAATAAAACGAGGTTTGTCCATTGAGATGGCTGGCGACTTTGCTGATCAATCATTGGATTGGGTTTATATAGACACCGATCATTCTTATGAAACGACTATTCGTGAATTATGTCTTTATGCATCCAAAGTTAAAGTTGGTGGGATTATTTCTGGTCACGATTACACCATGGGTAATTTTATAAAATGGTATCGCTATGGCGTCATTGAGGCCGTCCATCAGTTTTGCGCTACCTTTGACTGGGAGTTGATTTTTATAACTGCAGAAACTATTGAGAATCAAAGTTTTGCGATCAGGAAAATAGGGTAAAATCAGCTACTATACGGATTGTGTCGGGTCAGAAATAAAATCTTCGTGAATATAGATAATCAATGTGACAGTTCATTATTGAGTTTTAAAGATTTATTTCTGACATTCCGTTTTCGTCAGTGTAAGCTTTGCTCTCAGTATTCAACAATTGAGAGATCATCGTTCTAATCGCCATTCCCAATGGTTACTATCCGACTGCCAGGCGATAAATATGTTAGAACAGCCTCGAAGGTATTTATATAACACACTCATCCACGATATTAATATTTTTTGATGTCGTCAAAAGTGATTGATAGACGAAAGATTCACAAAAATGAATGCGGCCAGAACACTAACTTTAATAAGTTGTCCGGCCACACTTATGTTCAGTGTGGTATCATATGTTACTTAATATATCTGATACTAGATTTCTTTTCGCTGATTGACATACATCGTTAAATATTCTGCCAGTTTATCGATGTGTTTATTGTTATGTTCAAGACGCTGAGTAAATATTTTGCTGACCAGACGTTTCTCTTTTGGCATATCTGATAATCATGCAGATACTGAGTGGCATCAGCCATGCACTGCCTGTTTTGGTGTTATATGCAACCTGTGGTAGCGCTTCCGGGATTTAGTCGGCTGACAACGCGGGGCGCTGGCCATATAAGAGAACATCAAGAATGAGAATGGCATCTTAAAATCAACAAGATGTGCTCGTCACCGGCAATAAATTGCCGGGTGGAGATGCTTACTATCCCTGCTGATACAACCAATTCTCAGGTTCACTGGTATTCAACATATTGTTGAGGATGTCCTGCTGCATGCTCAGCAGTGCGCCATTGTATTCGTTGGCGGTTTGGCAGTCAGACGCCTGCTGCTGCAGCCCTTGCCACAGTGCGGAAACAGAAGCGCGATGGGCTTCTGGCAAGCGGGCGATAAGCGCTTGCATGCCTTGGGTATTGGCATCAATCCCTAGCTGACTGAGGATTTGGTAGCGCTGCTGGCTGCTTTGCGACAGCAGTTGATACTGCGCCATGATTTGCACGTTGAGTGCGTCCAGCGCCGCCGCATCGCGGGCAACGATGTGATGGCGCTGTTTTTCGAGTAGCGTGGTCAGGGTATGGTAGTGTTTACGATCTTCCGCCATATCCTGAATCAGTGTTTTAACGCGCTGGGTGGCGTTAGTCATATATTACCTCTGGAAATACTTCTGCATCGCATCAGTTAGCGAGTCTATGTTTACGGCGATCTTGCCGCTGCTGATCGCATCTTTCATCTCGGCAACGCGCGCCATATCCACTTCCGGCAGCGTGCTCAGCTGCGTTTGTGCATCGCCCAGTACCGGGTCGATGGCGGCGCTGCGCGTTACGCTGGTTCCTTCCTGCGCCACGGTGCGAGTTTGCTCCGCGCTGCTGGCTTTATTGATTGCCGTCGTCAGGTTGTACTGTGTAGGTGCTACTTTCATCGCGTTGCCCTCGTTCTCATATGTTGTTGTGGTTGCGTATGAACCTTGCCATGCGGAAGACCGACTTCCTATGCCCTTGTGAGTAAAGAGCGGCCAGGGAGAGGGGCAACTTAAACGGCGATGAAAGATTTTTACTGGCCACTGGCATACACCATGTTGACCACCCCGGTATCCGCGACGATGGCGCTCACGATGCGGCCACTGCTTTCATTTTTCACTTTGATGATCTCACCCTTACGTCCTTTCTTCATGGCTTCACCCATGGTGCGCGCCTCAACGCCGTTTTGCTCGGCAATCATCAGCACGCGCTGCCCGCGATCGACCAGCGTTGGGGAGTCGAGTTGGTTGGTGGTAATGGGCTGTCTGTCGCGAATACGGCGTTTTACCGTCATCCCCATCACATCATCCGGTTTGGTGATGTATTCGCCGCGAGTGCTGCTGATATTGATTTTCTTCAGCGTGATGCTGCTGGCGGAAATGACCTGGCCGCGTTCCAGCGTGTTATTGGCGACGACCACCGGCAGATAGATATCCGGTTTTACGGTCACCGAAATATCCCAACCGTTCGCGCCCTCGCAGCGGACATCAAAACGCAGCCGGTTGATATCAAGGCGATCGCCGCCGGGAATCGAAACGGCAGGTTCCTGATGGCAGACAGCGTACTGCGACGCCTCGGAAGGAATAAACAGATTCATCTTCGCCTGGTAGTCAGGCCACTGACGACGTTTGGCTTCCTGGCGAATGATATCCGCGGCGTGAAGCTGCACGGCGACATAGATTTGTTTGCGGGCGCTGGCCGGGGCTGGGGTGTTGGCAGATACCGTTGATGCGCCGCACAGGACCAGCAGGAAAAAGCCGATGAGGAAGCGGAAATGCCGTTTCACCCTGGCGTGAAGAAAATTCACAAAACCGTTATTAATCATGTAATTAAAACCTTGGCATGAATATTGCTATAAGAATTCGCAGATCATGCAGGTTTAGCATCACGAGGGTGTGAATTGTGAGTATTACTTTTGACAAAGCATTGGGCGTTCATCCACAGGCTGTAGCACTTCGACTTTCCCGAGCAGAGTTGCTGTCAGCGAACCTGGCGAACGTAGATACCCCCAACTTCCAGGCTAAAGATATTGATTTTGCCTCCGAGATGCAACGTTCACGTTCGAGTTTTTCAATGGGAGCGATGCCGTCGGCACCGGAGGAAATGTATCGCGTGCCTTACCAACCTTCTTCGGACGGCAACACCGTTTCGTTGAACGTTGAGCAGGCTGAGTTTGCGAAAAACACCCAGGACTATCAGATGAGCCTGGCATTTTTAAACATGAAGTTCACTGGTCTGAAAACGGCCATTGAAGGCAAGTAATCGACGTAGGTAACCACGGAATATGGCTTTTTCAGATATCTACCGCGTTTCAGGCTCGGCGATGACGGCGCAAACCGTACGTCTGAACACCATCGCCAGTAACCTCGCCAACGCGGAAACCGCCTCGGCGACGGAAACCGGCACCTATAAAGCTCGTCGCCCGGTATTCGCGGCGGTTTATAAGAACGATGAGTTGATGAATGACCGTGCCCTGACCGGCGCTCGCGTTCAGGTGATGGACGTGGTTGAGACCGGAAACGCGGTACAGCGTTATGAACCGAACAACCCGATGGCCAGCGATGACGGCTATGTCTACTACCCGGATGTGAACGTGGTGGAAGAGATGGCGGACATGATGTCGGCCTCACGTGGTTTTGAAACCAACGTGGAAGTTCTTAACAGTATTAAAAGTATGCAGCAAAGCCTGCTGCGACTCGGAGAAGCGTAAGCATGAACGTAGATACCTCATATACCGATAGCCGCAACGGCAGCTCAACCAGCGGTGTGGCTAGCAATAGCACGGCTTCTGGGATGAACACCATGTTTATGCAGCTGTTGGTGGCGCAGATCCAAAACCAGGATCCGCTGAACCCGACGGACGGTACGGAATACGTCAGCCAGCTGGCACAGCTGACGCAGGTGCAATCGATGGAAACCATGTCGCAGCTGATGGCCAACAGCTCGGTGCTGATGGACAACCTGCAAACGCTGACCACCGGCAATCTGGTGGGTCAGCACGTGATGGTGCAGACCGATTCAATTCAGAGCGATGGTGAAACCGCGCTGGATGGACGTATTACGCTGGATCACGCCGCTAACGTGGTCACCGTTATCGTCAAAGATTCTGCCGGCGTTGAGCACAAAATTGAGTTGGGCAAACAGGAAGCCGGTCAGGTGGACTTCAACATCGACCCGGAGGAACTGGGCCTGAGCGAAGGGAAATACACGCTGAGCGTGGTGACCGATACCGGTGAAGAGAACGTGCCTATTGAAATTGGTGGCGTGGTCAGCAACGTGCGTATCCCGCTGGATGGCAGCTCTACCGTGCTGAATATCAACGGATTGGGCGAAATCGCCTACAACAACATTACCCAGTTTGGCTCTGCCTCAAAGAACAAAGCCTGAAGTGAATCAGGTCTCTACATTTAACAGGAATGATTTATGAGTTTTAGTATTGCAACTTCCGGCCTGAATGCCGTTACCGAACAGCTCAACGCGATCTCCAACAACATTGCTAACTCCGGCACCGTTGGCTTTAAATCTGGCCGCGCTGAGTTCTCCGCGCTGTATGCCGAAAGTCAGCCGCTGGGCGTGGGCGTGACGGGGATTACCCAGAGCATCACGAAAGGGGGAAGTATCGCTTCCACCGGTACCGCACTGGATCTGGCGATTAACGGCAACGGCTTCTTTATGGTTCGCGACAGCGCGGGCACCACGGCCTATACCCGTGCGGGCTATTTCGGCACCGACAGCAACGGCAACCTGATCAACAACCAGGGCATGTACATGCAGGGCTATCCGGTGGATGCCAACGGCACGTTGCAGGTGGGTACCATCAGCAACCTGACCATCAGCAGCGGCTCTATTCCAGCGCAGGCGACCAAAAGCATCGACTTCACGGCGAATATGGATGCGCGCGCGGAAGTGCCGGCAACCTCCCCGTTCGACCCGAAAGATAACACCAGCTACAACAACTCCTATACCACCCAGGTGTATGACTCGCTGGGTCGTGAGCACACCCTGAATCAGTACTTTGTGAAAACGGGTGATAACACCTGGCAGGTTCACTATTACATGGATGACGCGGAAGTGCCTGGATCGATGAAGGATCTGACGTTTAACACCCAGGGGATTTTGACCGACCCAACCAGTGCGGTGAAGTTAAATGCAGCTATTCCAGGTGCCGAGGCAATGGAAATTGCTCTGACCTACAACAACACCACCCAGTACGGTTCCGATTTCTCCGTCAGCAAAAATAAAGGCGATGGCTATGCCTCCGGAGAGCGTACTGGGCAGGCTATCGATCAAGACGGCAGCGTCTATGCCACCTTCTCTAACGGCGAACGTCTGCTGCAGGGACAGCTGGTTCTGGCGAACTTCACCAACCCGAACGGCCTGCAGTCGCAGGACGGCACCACCTGGGCGCAAACCGCCAGCTCCGGTGCGCCGCTGACCGGGGCGCCGGGCACCGGCCTGCTGGGTTCTATCGTCTCCGGGGCGCTGGAATCTTCAAACGTCGATCTGACCTCCGAACTGGTGGGCCTGATGACCGCACAGCGTAACTACCAGGCGAACACTAAAGTGATCAGCACTAACGACAGCATGATGAACGCGCTGTTCCAGGCCGTGTAATGGATCGCTTAATTTTTACCGCCGTCAGCGGTGCGTCGCGGAGCCTGTCTCAACAGGAGATCCACGCCAACAACCTGGCGAACGTCAACACCGAAGGTTTTCGCAGCGATCTCGACAACGCGCTGACCCAGCAGGTTAACGGGGAAGGCTACGCCTCCCGTTATCTGGCTGAGCCGACGCAAGGTGGCGTGAATATGGCGCCGGGCGCGGTGCGGGAAACCGGACGCGACCTGGATATCGCCGTTAAAGGCGATGGCCTGATTACGCTGCGCAGCGGCAACCGTGAGGTCTATACCCGTAATGGGCAGATTGATGTGAATGCGGAAGGCGAACTGTCGGTTAACGGTCTGCCGCTGGAAGGCGACAACGGGCCGATCGTACTGCCGCCGTTTTCCTCGGTTGCCATTGGCGAAGACGGGGTGATCACCATTGTCCCTGATGACGGGGATATTGCTGCACCGATGGACGTAGACCGCATCAAGCTGGTGAATATTCCCGCCGACGCGCTGCGTAAAAATGAAGCCGGCTACCTGGTCACCAACGCCACGGTCAACCCGCGTGATGAAGACGTCACGGTCGCCGCTGGGCATCTGGAGTCGGCCAACGTGTCGGCTATTAATGAGATGGTCTCCAGCATTGCGTTAAACCGCCAGTTTGAAGCGCAAATCAAGATGATGAAAGCGGCGGAAGACCTTGCCACCGCCGGTAACCGCTTGATTCGCGGCTCCTGATAATACGATTAAGGAACACAGATGAATCCCGCTTTATGGATCAGTAAAACTGGGTTAGCGGCGCAGGACGCCAAAATGACCGCCATTTCCAACAACCTGGCGAACGTTAACACCACCAGTTTTAAACGTGACCGCGCCATGTTCGCCGATCTGTTCTATCAGAATCAGCGTACCCCGGGCGGCCAGCTTGACCAGAACAACGTCTCGCCAACCGGCATTCAGTACGGTACCGGCGTGAAGATTGTCGGCACTCAGAAAGAGTTCACCGTCGGCAGCATTCAAAACACCGGGCAGAGCCTGGACGTGGCGATCTCCGGCCAGGGCTTTTTCCAGGTGGAAACCGCCACCGGGGATATCGCCTATACCCGTGCGGGTAACCTGCAGAAAACGCCAGAAGGCGTGCTCACGACCGCTCAGGGTTTGCCGCTGATCCCGCAGATTGAACTGCCGGATAACGTCAAAGATATCCAAATTGGTAAAGACGGCACCATCACCGCCACCGTGGCAGGGGAGACGGATGCGGTTGAGCTGGGCCAGCTGACGCTGGTGAACTTCGTCAATCCGGCCGGCCTGGAAGCCATCGGCGGCAACCTGTATCTCGAAACCGCGGCCAGCGGTGAAGCGGTAGAAGGTGTACCCGGCGAAGAGGCGTTTGGCCAGCTGGAGCAGGGTTCTCTGGAAGGATCCAACGTGCAGGTTGTTGAAGAGATGGTCGACATGATCACCGTTCAACGAGCCTATGAAATGAACGCCAAAATGGTATCTGCCGCAGACGACATGCTGAAGTTTGTCACGCAGTCGATGTAACGGCAGGCAGTAAAGTGAAAGCGATGAAAAAGCAGGTAGCAATGGGTTTGCTCGTGCTGGCACTGGCGGGCTGTGAAAGCCCGGCACTGCTGGTGCAAAAGGATGATGCGGCGTACGCGCCGCCGGAAGATTTTTCCATGCCGGACACCAAGGTGCGCGGCGGCGGGGTCTACAACAGCGGCTATAACTGGTCGCTGATTCAGGACCGTCGCGCCTACCGTATTGGTGACATCCTGACCGTGAAGCTGGATGAGTCGACGCAGGCGAGCAAGCAAGCGCGAACCAACTTCGGCAAGAAAAATGACGTGTCGATGGGCATCCCGGAGGCCTTTGGCCACTCGGTCGACAAGCTGTCGGGCTCGGTCGACGGTAGCCGCAACTTCAACGGCAGCGCCACGTCGCAACAGCAAAACAGCCTGCGAGGGGCTATCACCGTGGCGGTTTATAAAGTGCTGCCTAACGGCGTACTGGCGATCCGCGGTGAAAAATGGCTCACCCTCAACCAGGGCGATGAGTATATGCGCGTGACGGGGCTGGTGCGTGCCGACGATATCGAACGCGACAACTCCATCTCATCGCAGCGTATTGCCAACGCCCGCATCTCGTATGCCGGTCGCGGCGCGTTGAGCGATGCGAACGCCGCCGGATGGCTGGTGCGCTTCTTTAACCACCCGCTGTTCCCAATCTGACGGAGGCCAAGATGTTTAAACATATTCTGTTGCTGCTGAGCCTCTTTTGCGCCACCGCAATGGCGCAGCCGCTGCGTGACGTGGTGGATATTCAGGGTGTTCGTGGTAACCAACTGATCGGCTATAGCCTGGTCGTTGGTCTCGACGGGACCGGTGATAAAAACCAGGTGAAATTTACCAGCCAGTCGGTCACCAATATGCTGCGCCAGTTTGGCGTACAGCTGCCGGCAAAAATTGACCCGAAAGTGAAGAACGTGGCCGCCGTTGCCATCAGTGCGACGCTGCCGCCGGGCTACTCGCTTGGGCAGAGCATTGATGTCACCGTCTCCTCGATTGGCGATGCCAAAAGCCTGCGCGGCGGTACGCTGCTGCTCACCCAACTACGCGGTGCTGACGGTGAAGTTTACGCGCTGGCGCAGGGCAACGTGGTGGTTGGCGGCGTGAAGGCCGAAGGAAATAGCGGCTCCAGCGTGACGATCAATACGCCAACCGTCGGCCGCGTGCCAAACGGTGGCTCGGTAGAACGCGAAATTGCCAGCGATTTCCAGCAGGAGCCGATGGTGATGCTGAATATCAAACGTCCAAGCTTTAAAACCGCCAACAGCGTGGCGCTGGCACTGAACAATGCGTTTGGCGCAGGAACGGCAACAGCGCAGAGCGCAACCAACGTGGCGGTACGCGCACCAATGGGCGCCGGTGCCCGCGTGGCCTTTATGTCGGCGCTGGAAGATGTCCAGGTGAACGCCGCCAAGCAGCCGCCGCGCGTGGTGTTTAACGCACGCACCGGCACCGTGGTTATCGGCGATGGCGTGATTGTCCGCGCTGCGGCGGTTTCGCACGGCAACCTGACCGTGACCATTCGTGAATCTTCCAACGTCAGCCAGCCGAACGCCTTCGGCCAGGGCCAGACGGTGGTGACGCCGGAAAGTGACGTCAGCGTCAACCGCGGTCGTGGACAAATGGTGACGATTGCTGCCGGAACCAGTCTGCGCAGTATTGTGAATACGCTCAACAGCCTGGGCGCCGCACCGGACGACACCATGGCTATCCTGCAGGCGCTGCATGAAGCCGGTGCGCTCGATGCTGAACTGGTGGTGATGTAATGCTTAACGCCATTAACCGACAAACGTCTATTCTGCCCGGCGACATGACCGGGCAGGTCAAAGCGCAAAACCTGGAACAGGCCGCCGAGCAGTTTGAAGCGCTGATGCTGCGGTCCATGCTTTCGCAAATGCGTAAAGCGGCTGACGTACTGGGGGAAGATAATCCTTTTAACAGCAAACAGCAGCGCATGATGCGTGATTTCTACGATGACAAGATGGCATCCGAGCTGGCTTCCCAGCGCAGCACCGGGATTACGCAGATGATCATCAATCAGCTTTCACCTCAGGTGGCGACGCCGCTTAAGAATGAGGCGGGTGCGGCCGCTTTACAGGGACAACCGCAAGAACTTAAAACGCCCGTCGTTCCCGTGACCCGTAGGGCAGGAGTAAGCCATGAGTATGATTAATATTGCCTTCAGTGGTCTGCAGGCCGCCCAGCTGGGCATGAACGTGACGTCGATGAATACCGCCAACTACCTGACCTCTGGCTATAGCCGTCAGGGCATTATCCAGAGCGCGGTGGGGCCGATGGGCGAAGCGGGGATTTCTCCCGGTAGCGGCGTACAGGTGGATAGCATTCGCCGTATTTCCAGCCAGTATCTGGTCAATCAGGTGTGGCAGACCAACAGCAAGTCTAACTATTACAGCATGGGCAACCAGTACATCAGCTCGCTGGAGAAGGTGATTGGCACCGACTCCACCAGTCTGGGGACCGGCCTTGATGATTTCGTTAGCGCGATGAGCGCCCTGACGCAGCAGCCCGAATCCCCGGCGCTGCGCCAGCAGCTGTTGAATCAGGCGAATACGTTAGCAACCCGCTTCAACAGCATGAATGACTTCATCTCCAGTCAGAAAGAGTCCATCACCACTCAGCGCGGGGCGATGGTCGATCAGATCAACACCCTGAGCGGTGGGATTGCCGACTACAACAAGAAAATTGTTGAGATGGAAGCCACCGGTGGTAATGCCAGCGTGCTGCGCGATCAGCGTGATGAGTTGGTGAAGCAACTGAGTTCGATGGCCGATGTGAAGGTCAGCGACGACAGCAGCGGTTATACCGTGTCGCTGAGCAACGGCCAGCCGCTGGTGAGTGGTAAAACCGCCGGGCAACTGAGTGCCGGGACGGACGGCAACGGTAATTCGACGCTGACCCTGAAGTTCTCCACCAGCGAGTTTTCTCTTAACCCGTCTGCGGGCGGGCAACTGGGGGCGCTGTACGATTATGAAACCGGCACCCTGAAGCAGATGAGCGACTCGGTGCAGGGCATGGCCGAAGCCGTCGCGAATCTGTTCAATGACCAACTGGCAAAGGGTTACGATCTTAACGGTAATGCCGGGAAACCGCTGTTCAACTTCGACCTGTCTAACCCGGTCGGCATGCTGCAGGTCAATGACCTTACGCCAGAAGAACTGGCGCTGTCGGGCGATCCGAATGAGCCGGGCAACGGTGATAACCTCAAAGAACTCATTGAGCTGAAAAACCAGAAAACCAATATCCCGGGTCTGGGCAATATGAGCCTGAATGAAGGCGCTGCCGCGATTATCTCAACCATCGGTATTGCCAGTAAGCAGAGCAAAACGGAAATGGAAGCAGCCGTGGCGGTCAGCGAACAGGCGCAGAACCAGCGCGATAACCTGAGCGCGGTCAATCAGGATGAAGAGGCGATCAACCTGCAGGTCTATATGCAGGCCTATACCTCAAATATGAAGGTTATCGCCGCCGGTAATCAGATTTTCAACGATCTTCTCAGCATTTTTTAAGCGCTATTAGGGACATCAACATATGCGTATTAGTAGCCTTTACAATTCAAACGCCATGCTGTCGCAACTCGGCACCAACGGGAACCGCGTGGCGAAACTGATGGAACAGCTGTCGTCGCAAAAGCGCGTCAACGTACCGTCGGACGATCCGGTCGCCGCCAGCCGCCTGGTGCAGTTGGGCCGTGAACAGGCCGCGATTAAACAGTATCAAAGCAATATCACCAGCCTCTCCGGCGCGCTGTCGGTGCAGGAGTCGCACATTACCGCAATGAGCAATCAGGTGCTGGCGGTCGGCGATAAGCTCAAGTTGGCCAATAACAGTACGCTGAGCCAGAAAGACCTGGCAAGCTACGGTGCCGAGCTGGGCTCCATGCTGGATTCGCTGGTGGCATCGATGAACAGTAAAAATGAGAATGGCAGCTACCTGTTCTCAGGCACGATGACCGGCAGTAAAACCGTTGAGCTGGATGCAAACGGTAAATATGTGTTTGGTGGCAATGAGAATTCGCGCGATACCATCGTTGCCAACGGCGTCAGCATTACCGAGAACACCAATATCTCGCACGCTTTTTCCAGCTCCGGTAACGATCTTGAAATGCTGAATAAGCTGAAAGAACTCAGCGAAAAGATGCAGGATCCGAACGCCAACTACGCGGACTATCAGGACGACCTGTCGGCGATGATCGATATGAGCCAATCGACCAGCGACAACCTGGGCGCACTGTTTACCGATCTCGGTGGCCGTCAGAACCGTTTGACGCTGATTAGCGATGCGCATACCGACGTGAGCCTATCGAATGCGCAGGTTGAAACCGATCTGAACGCGGCCGATTCGGCGACCACGACCATTAATCTGCAGCTGTATATGACCTCCATGCAAATCACCAATAAGTCCTACAGCATGATCAGCCAGCTCAACCTCTTCAGTATGTTGTAATCCATTATGCAAGTTGGTTTAAAAACAGCATCTCTGACCACTTCCGCCCCGAATACCACCGGGCGCGGAAGTATTGATGCACCCCAAAGCGTTGGACGTGTTAATACGCCCGAGGCCGTTTCTACCCGTAATGCATTCCCCGAGGCCGCGCTGCTTTCGCGTCGTCCAATGCGCTACAACGTGCAGCTGAATCAGCAGCTTACTGCGGTTCAGCAGGCCGATAGCTATCTGGCCAAAACGGAAACGCAGCTGTTGCAGCTGCGTCAGTCCGCTTCGCGCGGCGGTGATTCAGGGGCGCAGGTCAGCGCATTGCAAAAGCATCTGACCCAACGTACACAGCTTTCTGGCGGTACGATTGACCGGCATTTGACGGTTTCTCTGGGACAAAAAAGTACGGTCAATTTTACCCTGCCGGGCAGTGAAAAACTGCTGAGCCAGCCGGGCGGCGAAACGCTCGTCTTCTCGCTCGGCGGCCGCCAGCGGGAGATGGTGGCGGTTGCGCTGCCGCAAGAAGCCACGCCGCGCCAGACGCTGCTCAAGCTCAACGTTGGCTTAGGGCGTTTAGGGATTCACGCGAACCAGACCGGCAGCGGCCAACTGGTGTTCAGCGTGGATGAAAGCCGCTGGGAGCGGGTCAGCGGGCAGTTTACGGTGCGCGGAGAAGGTCAACATTTCCCCGCCGATGCCTTTACCCTGCTTGCGCCGCAGGCTGAGAACGCCAGCAGCGATGAGATGCTCGCGCTGTCCGGCCGCCGGGAGCGTGAGGGGATGATGAAGTTACAAAATACCCTTGAACATATCACCACTCAGCGCAGCCAACTGCGTCAGAAGCAGGACCGCGTGACTTCGCGCATCAATGACATGTCGACCGCTTATAGCCCGAAGCAGGCGCTGGAAACCTCACGTGGCTTGGGCGAAGCGCTGGCGAAAAGCGGCGATAGCTTCGGTTCGCTGTCGCAGGCATTAGGGGCGCAGGCCAATGTGCGTCTGGCAACGGTTAAAAATCTGCTGGGATAGATGCATAGACCGGAGCGATAAACCGCTCCGGTGAAGGGCTAGTTATGCATTGGGTAGAGGAAGATCGCGCCGTTTTGCCCGACAACCAGCGACTGCTTGTTGAATGAGATTGGCTCCATCCAATAGTTGGAGTACATCAGTTGGTCGACAAGCCCATCAATCATCAGCCCTTTTTGTTCGGTACTGTAGTAGATAGGCGTCAGGTTAAAGTAAATTCGCCCATGTTTTTTCTGTGTCGGCGTGAATTTGCCTTTTAGCACAAAACGGTTGTCGTTGGGGTTGGTGATGGTGGTCATGATCATCCCCCGTGTGGTTTGCAGACGGACGTTATAGATCTCTTTTTGCTGCGACATCAGGTCGTAGAAACCCATCTGAAAACCGCCCTCTACGGTACCTTGAGGTAACGCGGAATTGGCGGGATAGAGCTTCATTGCTATCGCCCCCAGCCCAACCAGAACCATCATCAGCACAATCAGCAGATTAACTCGCTTTGCACGTTGCCATTTCATTGAGCTTCCTCCGGGTTTCGCGCAGAATCAGGTTGTTGAGTTGTAACGTATCAAGACGCCAGTGATCGATAGCCATCGACAGCTGTTTCTCATCACACTTATTGGTCAGCATAAAACTGTAGTTCAGCGACGAGTTGTTGCTGTGGAAGTAGACATGCATCGAGACCGACTTCAATTTAATCTGCTGGTTTAACGCATACAGCGAGTCTTTGAGCTTGCTGTACAGGTTGGCGGACATATAGGCCGGATCGCCGGCGGTTTCCACCGAATAAAGATGAATATTGCTGTAGATGCCGGGCTGAATTTCCCGTACCACCTGACGCTCGCCCATCCCGCTAAACAGATACCAACTGGTGGCAAACGTCACGCTGACGGCGACCAGAAGAACCAGCAAGAAGTAGACCATCCGGGGGTGACGCGATTGAGCGGTGGCTTCCGGGGCGATAAGAGGGGCCGAGGTCTCACTGCGGTTTTCAGTCTGTACCGGTTCTGCGTCCGATTCGCCCGACAGCGGTAAGTCGATATTTTCTTCTTCTGTGGCTATTGCCGCTGCGGCCTCGTCTTCCGTTTCGTTGACTTCGTCTTCATCTTTTTCCACCACGCAGCAGTACTCTGCCTCCAGCAGATAACCTTTACGCGGAATGGTCTTAATAATGCGCTGATTTTTTCCGTCATCTTCCAGCGCGGTGCGCAATGCGTGAATGGCGTTGGGCAGGCTGTTATTACCGATGACCCGACGTTCCCATACCAGATTGGTCAGTTCTTCACGCGTGAAGATCTTACCGGCATCCTGCACCAGGATATCAAGAAGTTTAAGCTGGTATTCCCCCAGCCTTTTACGCTCTCCGGTCGTTAAATGAAGAATCGAACCAGACGCGACATCAACCAGCCAGTTATTTACAGAACAGTAGCGTTTATTCATTTATGTTTATGGATTCAACCACCCCAGGAAATGGTGACAATCAGTGGATACTCAACGTCCTCAGAAATTTTCTGATTGAGTGGTCAACTCCATTTAGAATTCTTAATGAATGCCGCGTGCCTGCGGGAGAGTACAGATGGACGTTATGTGCTTCCAGGAGAGGTGTCAGTTTACTGTTACAACGGAAATGCTTTCGTCTGCAATACGCCTCAACGGGAAGGAATAATTTTTTCCTGCGCTCTTTTTACGCGATAAAAGTGTGATGCGCAACAGGCTTTTTAACATTGGCAGTTGAATGAAAAGCATTATTTATGGCGGAAGTTAACAACGATAGTTAAATAAAACTTATGTTAATTAGGTGATCACAGAGTGAACCCGCTGTGTTATTGCTGTGATCTAATTGCTTAACGGTACTATTTTTGTGCAGCGTTAATAAATATTAAAAAATAGATTTAATTTTTGTTCTTTTTTTGTCGTTTTAATACTTATTTTGCTTTATACCGGAAACATACGAGAAGTGAATTAGGGCTAATCCGATTAAGTTAACAGGATTTATGAGATAAGTCGCTGGAAAATAAAAATGATGGGGTAACCAAGAGAATAAAAAAATTGAGAAACCATAAAGTAAAAGTGGGTATTTGCCGAAAAAGCGAAGAAACATCGTGATACAAAAAGATGAGACCCTCAGCGGGGCGATAAATGCGCTCAGCTAGGCCGTACCGACCCACGATACCGGCACCAATGGTCTTGTCTATATAGAGATATATTGTGAAACGATATAGAGAAACACGCGTAACAGAAGATGGAGCGGAAGATTTTTCAAGATTAAAATTATTTGAAATCAATTGGTTATATGTGTTTTCTCTGTTTTTTCCATCATTTTATTCGTTGTGATTTAATCTTTGCTCCTGGCGTGTCGTCTTTAATTATTACAACAACCGAATACACAGACGAAATAAGGAATCATTTATGTCTCTCTCTATCTTCACTAACGCATCTTCCATGGCATCCACCAATGCGATGAACAAATCCAACAGCCTGCTGTCCACCGCGATGGAACGCCTGGGCACCGGCAAACGTATCAACTCTGCGGCTGACGATGCGGCTGGTCTGCAGATTGCAACCCGTCTTCAGGGCCAGACCAACGGTATGACCGTTGCACAACGTAACATCTCTGATGCTACAGCTCTGCTGCAGACTGCGGAAGGCGCGTTCGACGAAGTGAGCAACATCATGTACCGCATGAAAGACCTCGCAACTCAGGCAGCGAACGATACTAACACTTCGAAAGATCGTACCGCGATCAACTCCGAGTTGGACGAACTGAACTCTGAGTTAAACAATATTATGAAGAACACTTCCTATGCGGGAGACAAACTGTTCGGTGATACCGGTAAATTCGCTAACGAAATGAACTTCCAGATTGGTTCCAGCACCGATGAAACCATGAAAGTTAACCTTTCCGCCGATCTGAAAGGTGGTGCTACTGGTCTGCTGAACGCGACCGGAGCATTTAGTGACATTGGTAAAACCGGTGGTGCTACAGGTGCTAGCTCTTACTATAACACCACGAGTGGAATGACGATCTCAAACGCTTCCGGCGCTAAGAATATGATTACCGACCTTGAAAACGCGTTGAACTCTGTTGGTAAGGTTCGTTCCGAGATGGGTGCTAAAATCAACCGCCTGGGCCACACCGCGGCTAACCTGGCGAATATGAAAGACAACACCGATCTGGCGCTGAGCAACATCCGTGATGCGGATTACGCGACTGAAGCCTCTTCCATGTCCCGTAACCAGCTGCTGGCGCAGACCAGCATGTCCATGCTGAAGCAGTCCAACAGCATGTCCAGCATGGTGATGTCCCTGCTGGGCTAATCCATCCCGGATTGAGCGTAAAAAACACCGCTGTATGGCGGTGTTTTTGTATCCGGCTTTCCCTTCCTCTCTGCCGGAAAAAGCGGAAATGGCTGTTCCTGCACATAATTAAACCACTTAAAATCAATAACTTAAAAGTTGGCACGATAGTTGCTATATCCATTGCATACCGATCATGGCTTGCGTGCCTGGAGAACCTATTATGTCTGATTTCGACCCATCAACACTGGCCACTCAGCTGGCTGGCTACGACATTATTGCGCTGCAAACCTCGATCGCAAAACAAACCAAAAATCTCGATGCCCAGACCAAGGCACTAGCGTCCTTACGCACCGCGCTGACGACGTTCCGCAGTTCAATTACGGCGCTGAACTCAACCTCCGCCAGCGTGCTGAAAAACTCGGCCACCATGAACCAGGAAGGCATTGCGACCATTACCGCCAGCGCCAGCGCGAAGAAAGGGACCTACAGCCTCAACATCACCCAGTTGGCGACCGCTCAGCAGAAGGGTTTTGAAGACCTCGACGATGACGCGATTAAAAATGCCACCGGTACGCTAAAAATCAATCTTAACGGTGAAAGCATTGAGGTTGAGATGGATGGTCTGAACAGCCTGGCCGATTTTGCCGAGGCGATTAATAAAACCGACTTCCCGAGCGCATCGAACTCAAACACGGCAACCAGTGCCCAGAATGGCGTTACCGCGTCTCTGATGCGCGTTGATGGCAAAGTGTCGCTGATCCTAAACAGCGACCAGAGCGGTGAGAAGTACGATATCCAGCTTGATACCAGCGGCATGACCAACGGTCAGAATATTTTTGATAAAGAAGAGATTATGACTGCAGGTAAAGATGCCATCTTTACCCTCGGTGATTCCGCTAAGGAGTACAAGAGTAGCTCCAACACCCTGGATAGCCTGGTTGATGGTGTTTCTATCAAGCTGACCAGCACCACCGAGGCTAACAAGCCGCTGATTATCTCTATCGATACCGATACCACTGAGACCCAAAACCAGGTTCAGGCTTTCCTCGATGCGTACAACTCACTGCGTGAAACCGTTGCGGGTATGACTGCGACGGGTAGCGGCTCTGATTCGCGTGGTGCATTTGCGGGCGATGCCAGTATCTCTGCACTGACCAGCGAACTGAGCAACATGCTGCGCGGCACATTCGGTGAACAGAATATGAGTAAGTTCGGTATCAGCGCGGATAAAGACGGCAAGCTCAAAATTGATTCTAAAGTACTGGAAGAGCAGCTCAAAAATGACCCGCAGACCGTCGCCCAGTTCTTTAACGGCAATGATGGCCTGATCAAGTCGATGGATAAGTCACTGGATAAATACCTCAGTAGCAGCAGCGGCCTGCTAAAGGGCCGTCAGGAAACGCTCGATCGCCAGAAGACGGAAATCGACAACAAAACCGAAAAAATGAATACGCGTTATGAGTCTTCGTATAACCGCTATCTCAAGCAGTTTACGCAGCTCCAGTCGCTGATGACGCAGATGAACAACACCATGAGTATGTTTAGTTAATTCAAAGGGAAAGACCAGCAATGTACGGTAATGACCAGGAAGGCTTTGGCCTCTATCAACAATCTGACTTGGCAATTCAGGCCGCCGCCGCCAATCCGCACCAGCTGGTGCTGATGCTGTTTAACGGTCTGATGGATGAGCTGGTTCGCGCGAAGAGCCACATCACCGCGCGCCGCTTTGAGCGCAAAGCACAGAGTATCAACAAGTGCATCGATATCCTCAATGCGCTGACCAGCGCACTGGATTTTGACAAAGGCGGTGAGCTGGCGCTGAGCCTGGCCAACCTGTACGACTACTGCGTGTATCGCCTGTATGACGCGAGCCACAACCTGTCGGTGGAGAACATCGAAGAAGTGGAAGTGATCCTCGGCAATATCCAGGAAGGTTGGGAAAAAATGGGTCAGGCGGCATGAGTGCACTTCATTCCATCCAGGTTCTGACTCAGGCATTGCGGCAGGCCACGGAAGACCATAACTGGCCTGCCGTGGTTAACGTTGACGCCAAAATTGCCGAGCTGCTGCGCGCCATCCAGGGAAAAAGCCTGGAGGCGGCAGAGCGCGAGGCGATGGATGCACTCAAGAAGACGCACCAGCAGGCGCGTGATTACTGCCAGGGGCAAAGCGACATGCTGGCGGAAAAAATGAGCCTGTCGGTACGTAACAGGGAAGGGGCAACGGCGTATGCCTTATTTACGGATGAAGGAGCGATGCGCTAATGGATATTCTCAACCTTTCTCAAGGTGCTCTGAATGGATCCGGCCTGCCGATGCAGGCAGAACCGATTGCCGGGCAGGTCGCGCAAACCGATACCGCGCAAACGGCGGCAGGATTTAGCGATGCGCTGCTGAACGTTATCGATACGCTGATGGTCGGTCAGGGGCTGAACCCGACGCGTGACATCACCGTTAGCGCCAAGCCGCTGTCGCTGGATGAAGACGACGAGACCACCGCTGATTTGCAGCAGTTGAGCGATGGGTTACTGAAAGATAATTCGCAGCAGCAGCTGCTGGAAACGCTGTTGATGACCAGCCAAATGCCAACGCAAAGCCCGGGCTATACCGGCACGGCCGCGCAGGCGGGCGATCTGCTCATGGCGAACGCCCAGACGCTGGCGGCTTCGCAAGGGCTGACGCGGGGAATTGCGCCGTCATTGCAGCAGCAGAATCCGGTGACGCCGATGCCGACCACGGGCACCGCCAACGCCGAATCCGCCGCGAGCGTGTTGCCGAGCAGCCAGCCCATTTCTCCAGCGCTAATGACGGCAATGACCCCGGTGGCGCCGGTGATGACGCAGGCGCTGGACGCCAGTAACGCGTCGACGCCGGTCACGGCAACCGCCTCCGTGCCTGCCTCCACGCTGAAGCTGGATCCTGAACCTTCCCGCTGGAGCGAGCAGCTGCAAAGCGCGCTGGGCGACCGTTTGCAGGTGCAGGTTAAGCAGCAGATTCAACACGCCACTATCCGTCTTGATCCGCCGGATATGGGCAAAATCGATATCTCCATGCAGGTCGATAACGGTCGCGTGCAGGTGCAAATCAACGCCAGCCACGCCGAGGTTTATCGCGCGTTGCAGCAGACCAGCAACGATCTTCGCCAGAGTCTGACGGAACAGAACTTCGTTCAGGTCAACGTGCAGGTGTCTTCCCAATCGGGCGGGCAGCAGCAGGGCAAAGGACAGCAATTTGCCGATCAACACAACGCCATTCAGGCGGGTGTGGAAATGGCGGCCGGGACAACAGCTTCGCAAGATCTTCGTGAAGATGACTCGGTTTTACTGACGGTTTAAGACAAGAACATTATGAACGCAAAAACACTCTCTTTCGGTCTCATTATCGCCCTCGTGACTGCCATGCTGGCGGCCGGCATGACGGTAGTGGGTACCCATTTACTGCGTATGGACGAAGCGACAGGCAGCAGCTTTTTATCCGGATTATTCACCAGCTCTTCTAAAGAGTCGGTGGAGTTTGTGGAAATTAAAAATGTGGTGATCACCCTGAAGGGGAAAACCCAAAAAGAACGCTACCTGCTGCTGGAACTGAACTTAGCCACCAACAACCCGGAGCATTCCCGCCGTGCGCAGGACATGATCCCGGCGGTGCGTGGAGCGACCGTCAGCCTGCTTTCCGATCTCGACTACGACGAGGTACGGGCAATGAGCGTAAGCGATCTGCACGGCAAGCTGATGGAAGCCTACGCCGTGCGTTTTAGTAGCCTGAAGATGAACGTCCCGTTTGACGACGTCATCATCAGCAAAATGGTTTTCCAGTGATAGATACGCCGCAATGGAAATGATGGATTTTATTGCGAGTGACACCCTGACTCCGGCAGATGAGGCGCGGTACGTCAGCGCATATCTGCCGCTGGTTAACAGAGTGGTGAAACAGCTTTCGTACCAGACCAGCAGCGTCATCGACCGGGAAGATATGGAACAGATCGCGCTGATGGGGCTGCTGACGTCGCTGCGTCGCTATGGCCACCCGGATGAGCAGTTTGCTGCCTATGCCGTACAGCGCGTTCGCGGCGCGGTACTGGATGAGCTGCGCCTGCTCGACTGGCGTCCCCGCCGCCTGCGGCAAAAGACGCATAAATTGAACGACGGTATCCGCGAAATTGCGCGCCAACTCGGGCGGACGCCCAGCTTCGAGGATATTAACCGCCATCTGTCGATCACGGCAGAGGAGTACCAGGAATACTTATTGCTGGATTGCGCCAAAACGATAGAGAGCCTGGATGAGCTGTTAGGGAATGACGTTCACGCAGGTGCGCTGGACAGTCGTCCGCTGGAGGACGAAGTCATCGTCAGCCGGACTCTGCGAAGCGCGCTGGCAGCGCTTGACGAGCGTGAACAGCTGATCCTGACGCTTTATTACCAGCATGAAATGAGCCTGAAAGAGATTGCGCTGGTGCTCGAGTTAACCGAGGCCAGAGTGTGTCAGCTCAATAAGAAAATCGCCCAAAAAATTCAGTCTTTTTTCGATAAGTGAAAGAGTTATGCAGAAACTATTCGGTATCATCATCATCATGGGGTGTGTGGTCGGCGGCTTTATTATGTCGGGCGGCCAGCTCTCTTCTTTCTGGCAGCCGGGTGAAATCATCATCATTTTGGGTGCAGGTCTGGGGGCGATGGTTCTCGCCAACCCACGCGCCGTGCTGGCGGAAATGTATCGCCAGTTCCGCGGCATCATGCGTAAGAATGAATACACCAACGAGTATCAGCGTCAGCTGTTGATGTTGCTCTATGAACTGTTGGAACTGGTGCAGGACGGTGGTTTGAAGGTGCTCGATGAACACATCGAATCGCCGGAAAACAGCCCGCTGTTCCAGAAGTACCCGCTGATGCTGCGTGATAAAGCGCTGGTCACGTTTATCTCCGATAACTTCCGCCTGATGGCGATGGGTAAGATTAACGAGCACGAGCTGGAAGGGATCCTTGAGCAAGAGTTGGGGGCAATGGAAGAGAACCTGTTGCAGCCATCTCGCTCTTTACAGCGTACCGCAGAAGCAATGCCGGGCTTCGGTATCTGTGCGGCGGTACTGGGGATCATTATCACGATGCAGTCTATCGACGGTTCTATCGCCGTCATCGGCGTGAAGGTCGCGGCCGCGCTGGTGGGGACCTTCCTCGGCGTATTCTTCTGCTATTGCTTAATGGATCCGGTGGCAAATGCCATGGAGCAGCGTACTAAAAAACAGATCGCGGTGCTGGAATGTGTGCGTACCGTGCTGGTGAATCATGTTGCCGGCAAGCCAACGCTGCTGGCAGTGGATGCGGGGCGTAAAATGCTGCCGATGGACACCAAACCAACGTTTGCCACGCTGGATGGCTGGGTCAACCAGATGGTGGGTGAGTCCTGATGCGAGGCCGCAACAAAGAACATACCACGATCATCAAGCGTTCCTCGCGCAAAAGCCATGATGCGATGCATGGCGGCGCGTGGAAGGTGGCTTTTGCCGACTTTACGCTGGCGATGATGGCACTGTTCATGGTGCTGTGGATCATGGGCGCGGTGACGGAAGAAGAGCGCAAAGAGATTGTTTCACTGCTGCACGGTGAATCTATTTTTGAAGGCAACGCCATTACCCCGGTGACCCAAAAAGACGGCAACGGTGGGCAGATCTCACTGATCGGCGGGCGTCATGATGCGAGCGAAGGGCAGCCAAAAAACCAGGTCAAAACCGAGGCTGAACTCGCGCAGCAGGTCAATAAAACGGAAAGCCTGGATGCGGTCAACGGTCGCTCTAAAAATGAGATCGAAGACCTGGCGCGCATGATCATGAAGATCACATCTGACTACAATGCGCAGGCTAACCTGAAAATGGAGATTGTCCCGCAGGGGCTGCGAATTCTGGTTACCGATGACCAGAAGCGCGAGATGTTCCAGCGTAGTAGCGCCATTCTGACGCCGTTCTTTAAACGCCTGTTGACCGAGTTTGCGCCCGAACTGAATAAGATCGACAACAAAATCATCATTACCGGGCATACCGATGCCACCCGTTTCCGTGACCAGGAGCTGTACAACAACTGGAATCTCTCCGGCGAACGTGCGATGCAGGCGCGTAAGGTGCTGACCCGCAGCGGTCTGGATGCCAGCAAAATCTTGCAGGTCAGCGGCATGGCGGATCAAATGCTGCTCGATCCTAACAACCCATTAAGCTCGGCAAATCGCCGTATCGAAATCATGGTCCTGACGCACTCCGCCAGCGACACGTTGTATCAGTTCTTTGGCCAGCACGGTGAAAATATCATCAAGCCGCTGACCGAAAAGCTGTCTAACACCCGTTAACCTGATAGTTAAAGTTGTGAAACGTTTCTTCCTTATCATCCTTTTCGTACCCGTTCGGGCGTTTACCGCCCAATGGGTACCGCTTTTTTCTCTCTTTTTAATGCTGCTGATGCCGATGAGCTACGTCAGCGCAAAGCCGCTGTCCGCCAAAACGACAGAAGCCGTGACCGACAGCGAAGCGCTAAAGCGCAAACAAAACCGCGCCCGCCTGCTGGCCAAAGCCAAAAAACGCACCGTCGTGGTACCGCAGACGCCGGAGCAAAAGCGTCGTGAACTGGCGCAGAAGCTAGCCGACCGTGCGAAGAATCGTGAAATGCTGGCCATGCATAAGCGCTGGCAACCCGGCGCCCTTGGCGGTTCGGAAACGTTGTGGAACGACGTGCAGGAAGGCAAGGTCGCGGCAACATCCAGTAAACCGCAAAAGAGTTTCCGCCTGCGAACCGTCCTCAGCCGTCTGCATGACCAGCTAGGAAAACCCTATCTGTGGGGCGGCAATAGCCCGACGGACGGCTTCGACTGTAGCGGACTGGTGTTCTACGCCTTTAACCACGTACTGGACCGTAAGCTCCCGCGCACGGCCAACGGCATGTTCCGCGATGACGGCCTGAAGTCCGTGCATCGCGGCAGCCTGAAACAGGGGGATTTGGTCTTCTTTAACATTAACCAACGCCCCGGCGCCGACCACGTTGGCGTCTATCTCGGTGATGGCCGCTTTATCGAAGCGCCGCGTACCGGGCTAAAAATTCGTATTAGCAAGTTGTCCGATGACTTCTGGCAATCACATTACCTTGGCGCACGTCGCGTCCTGTAAAAACACTTTCTGAATTGAGACCGTAACCATGACTGCAACCCGTATGAAATTCGCCATTG
The DNA here is from genome assembly GCF_001571285.1 of Kluyvera cryocrescens NBRC 102467. Taxonomy (GTDB): domain Bacteria; phylum Pseudomonadota; class Gammaproteobacteria; order Enterobacterales; family Enterobacteriaceae; genus Kluyvera; species Kluyvera cryocrescens. Next base: position 129,627 of record NZ_BCTM01000007.1, read on the forward strand.
ATGATGGTTCAACCAACGTAAAAATCAGCTGGATTGAGAACGGCACCCTGAAAACCGTGGTGTCACCAAACTCGTTCCGTAAAGACTGGAAAAGCGCGGCGCTGCTGCGCGGCCAGTCGGTGTACAACTACACCATCGGCACCACCAAATACACTTATGACGCGACGTCAGACAAAGCGCTGTCTACCACCCATATCGACTACCAATATGATGATCTGAACCTGCTGGCAGTACACCATGCGCTGCTGCTGACCGGCCTCGCGCCGTGCGACGTTGAAGTGATTGTGACGCTGCCAATCACCCAGTTCTACAACCCGGACGACTGCCAGCGCAACGAAAGCCGCATTGAAGCGAAACGTCGTAACCTGATGCGCGATATCTCGCTCAACAAAGGCGAGCTGTTCCGTATTGCTGACGTCCAGGTCATGCCAGAAAGCCTGCCGGCGGCGCTGTCGCATTTGCTGAATTCCAACGTCACCGAGTTCACCAAATCGCTGGTGATCGACTGCGGTGGAACCACGCTGGATATGGGCGTTATCGTCGGTGAATTTGACGATGTCTCGGCGATTTACGGCAACAACGAAATCGGCGTGGCGATGGTGACCGACGCCACCCGTAAGCTGCTGGCGGCGGCCGATAGCGACTCCAGCTATCTGGTGGCGAACGAACTGATTAAACGTCGCCACGACATGGATTTCGTGAAGAGCGTGATTAACGATGAATCGCGCATTGAAGAGATCCTCGAGCGCGTTGAAATCAAAATCCAGGAACTGGGTGACCAGGTGGCTTACGAAGCGAAGAAATTCGCCAAGAACCCGAACCGTGTGTATCTGGTCGGCGGCGGCGCACATCTGATTGAGTCTGCGGTCCGTGAAACCTATGCCACGCTCGGCGATCGCGTTGTGACCATCGAAAATCCGCAAAGCGCGTTGTCCCGCGAAATTTGCCTGTATCACGCTGACTCCGGCGTTGAAACGGTCGCGGCTCCGCACATGGCTGAGGTGGGCGACGATGAGTAACAGGCACATTCGCCGCGTTAATCTCTCGCTGCATTTGTCGCCAGAACACTCGCGCGCCGATCTGCGCGCGATGCTGCAACTGAAGAAATGGCATCAGGAGCTTAATCAAACGGGAAGTCATCCCGGCGATGCCAATATGGAAATGCGCCGCTTCCATCGCAATGTCTATCTCGCCGGGCTGCAGCTCCAACTGCTGAACCCGCAGCTTTGCAGCCACGTTGCCGAATCGATGGGCCGCGAGAAGCTGACGCTTGACGCGCTGTGCGGTGAGCTGGTGAGCGCACAGTTGCTGCCGATCCCGCCGGGTGAAGCGCCTGCTCCGGCGACCGAACCGGCAGCATCCAGCGATGATTTCAGTAAACAGCAGCTGCGGCAGATGCGCGCGTTGATGTCCGACGCGCTGTCTCGCCTGCCAGCACCAGCACCTGCGGCGGCAGCGGATGACGCCTCTCGCGAGGAGTTAACTCTGCTGCGTGGCGAAGTCGCCCAGCTCAAAACGCTGCTTAATCAGCAGCACCTGCTGTTGCAACAGCTACGCCTGTCTGGCCGCGCTGCGGCACCGGCGGCGGATAATACCAGGAGCGGGCAGACGGAAGAGCTGGACCTGAGTACCTTGGGAGCCCCTGCGCAGAAAATGAAGCAGATCCGCCAGAAAGGGATTTTCTAAGCGACGGCGGCACGCTTTATTCCCGGTGATGCTTAAGTTTTTACGCTTAAGGCCGCTTTGTCTGAACAGGTTGTTTCTGTGAGAAGTCGATATGGACAAGAGTATTCATTACGTCATTCGCTGTGTTGAAGACGCAAAGTTCGACATGGGCATTGATTTCGTCATTCAGCCTATCTTCGATTTATCCCGCTTTGCCTGCATCGGTGGCGAAGTGCTGGTGCGCGGGACCCATCGCCGCAACGTGGTGCCGCCCGCGGAGTTCATTCAGCAGCTTGAAGAAAACGGCACTATTGTTGAGATGGGCTATTATGTGATGGAAAAAGCGCTGACGTTTATTGCGCAAAAACACGTTGATACGCAAGAAGAGTATCTGTTTACGCTCAATATTTCGGCCGTGCAGCTCAACGATGTCGATTTTGCCTTCCACGCGCTCGCTATCGTGACGCGGCTGAAGCTGTGTACGGCACAGTTGGTGTTTGAAATAACCCAAAGCGCAGTGCCGCTGACCGAGGCAGCGCGTGAAAACCTGCAAATGCTACAGGAAGCTGGGATCAACATCGCCTGGGACGGCATCGGTTCACTTGAAGCCCTCAGCGAACGGCTGGCGTTCTGGGAGCCTGATTATATTAAGCTCGATCGTAGTTGCCTGGGCCACGGCAAGCAGGCGGTGACGGAGCAGATGCTACAGCTTATCGCCGAGCATGACGCCGACGTGGTCATCGAAGGCGTAGAAAACTATACGCAGATCTCCAGTATGCTGAAGCAGGGTGTGAAATACGGCCAGGGTTACCTGTTTTCCCGGCCAATTAGCAAAGAGAGCTTCCAGCGTGAATATATGCAGCACCAACAGGTGAAGACCCACGCATCGTCTACGCTGCGGTAAGTGATTCGTCAAAGAGAATAGGCGCGATGTACAGCAAATATACCCGCAAAGCCGATCGTAAAAATTATGCCCTGGTGGGCATGGTTTTTTTGGGCTCGCTCGCTCTGGCGCTCTGGGTGACGTTTCATATTGCCGAGCGGCAGTTGAACGTGCAGATTGCGCATCAGGCGATTCCTATTCGCTATGCTATTGATAACCTGATAGATGAAACATATCGGGTTGCCAGCGAGTCGGAAGGCTGGGCGGGTAAGCCCTGTAATCGACAGCAGGAAAACCGTCTGAACACCTTACCGGCGCGCGAGTTGCGTATGCTGGTGGTGAGTTTGCTCGATGATCATCGTATCTATTGCTCCTCATTGCTGGACAATAAAGGCGCGGAAATCGATCCCCGGAGTTTTAGCGCACAAGGGATTAAGATTGATGACTCCGTCGCTTCTGCTGGGATCCCCGCTTTTTCACTCTATCGTCGTTTTGCTCACGGCGGCATCCTGGTTTCTGCGGATTTACGCTATCTCAGGGGAATTATGGGGATCACCAATCAGGACGAGCGGTTCGCCCTGGTGGTGCATAACGATATCCTGACGCAAAACGGCATCCTGAAAGGCCGTGCGGCGCAAAAAGGCAAAGCGGAATATCCGCAGCGGATCAGCGCCGGGCTGTACTCATTGGTATGGCGCGAGCCTTCCGCCAATGAGATTTGGTATGAGATTGTGGATTCCTGGCCCTATTGGTTAGTTATCATCGTGATGCCGCTGCTGCTGACGGCGCTGGTTTGGTCGCTGCTGACGCGCCGCCGTTCGCTGTATCAGTACCTGGTGAATGCGGTGCATGACGATCGCATTATTCCGTACTATCAACCCATTATCTGCGCACACAGCAATCGTGTGATTGGCGCAGAGATTCTGGCACGCTGGGAACATCCGGAAATCGGTTTTGTGCCGCCGGATATTTTTATTCCCGTGGCGGAGAAAACGCAGACCATTGGCCTGATGACGGAAAACCTGCTGAAGCGGGTGATCGCCGATTGCCAGAGTTCGGACAATCCCCTGCCGGAAGGGTTTATCTTTAATGTGAATATCAGCCACAGCCACCTGTCATCAAGCGATTTCAATGCTTTTGTCGGTGAGTTTGGCGCGCGTTTTCAGGCGTTGAGGCAGCGACTGACCTTCGAGTTTACCGAAAATGAGCAAATCGATCTGAATGGCGACATTCTGGAGAAGGTCAGGATTATCCGCGAGAACGGTATTGCGATCTCGCTGGATGATTTTGGCACCGGTTTTTCTAATCTCTCCTGGATAGCCAGCCTGAATCCCGACAGCATCAAAATAGATCGGATGTTTATTAATCAGATTTCGCCGGATGCTTCGACGCCGCTGATTAACTGCGTTATTGATATGGCCAAGCAGATGGGGATCCAGACGGTGGCGGAAGGCGTCGAGCATGAGTATCAGGTGAGCTGGTTGCGTGAAAATGATATTGATTATTTTCAGGGGTATTTCTATTCCAAACCCCTCACGTTCAGTGCATTTGTCGACTATTTTCGCCAGGACATTATGACTCAGCACCTCCGGTTTCCGAGCGACACTTCTTTACAGCACTAATGCTGCCGGCTCGTTAAGATAAGCCTCGTCATGATACGAGGTGAACATGCGCAAATTTTTCAATCGGCAGCGGGCGCTACGCTGGCTGCGTGAAGGGGTGATCCTATTGGTCATCGGTGCGGCAATCGTCTGGGCGGTGGATAAATACCGTCAGCCTGCATTGCCGGACACCTTCTCTGGGACGGTGATGTCGACCATTGATGGCCGGGCGGTGGATTTTGCTGCCCTCAGCGAACAAAAACCGCTGCTGGTGTACGTTTGGGCGACCTGGTGCAACGTCTGCCGCTTTACCTCACCGTCGGTGAACAAGCTCGCCGAGCAGGGCGGCAATGTGGTGAGCATTGCGATGCGCTCCGGCGATGACCGGCGGTTAGCGCAGTGGATGCATAAAAAAGATCTGACGATGCCGGTGATTAACGACCCGCGCGGCGAGTTGGCTCAGCGCTGGCAGGTGAGCGTGACGCCGACGCTGGTGGTGATTGATAAAGGCCAACCGGTTAGCGCCACCACCGGCTGGACCAGCTATTGGGGCATGAAGCTGCGCCTGTGGTGGGCTGGCATCACGGCATAGCCACATTATTGCTTTCCTGATAACAGTCTATTGCTATTTATACCATTTATGTAATCAGTCCCCGGTCGTATCCTTCTTCGCATCACGTTGCTACTGGCAACGCCTCATTCAAAACAGGATACGACCATGAAAACCCTTACCGCGATTTTTGCTGCTTCCTTTCTTACCGTTGCTGCCTTTAGCGCTTCAGCGCAAAGCGTCACGGCTTCCGGCTCCACGCTGGACTCCGCCGAAGCGGCGATTGCTCAGAAAGCGAAAAAGATGAATGCCTCCGAATACAAAATCACCAGCGCACGCATGGGCAACACCGTGACCATGAGTGCAGAACTGTATAAATAAGCGCGAGGGAAAACAGTATGTTATTCGATAAATATGATCTGAATGCGCTGTCGCTGACTAACCGCATAGTGATGCCGCCGATGACGCGCTCTCGCGCAGGTTCCGGCGATGTGGCCACCGATATGATGGCCGAATACTACGCACAGCGCGCCAGCGCAGGGCTTATCATCAGCGAAGGTACCCAAATCAGCCAGCAGGGACAGGGCTACGCCTGGACCCCGGGCATGTACTCCGACGCCCAGGTGGCGGGCTGGAAGAAAGTCACCGATGCCGTGCATCAGGCCGGGGGCAAAATTTTTGCTCAGCTGTGGCACGTAGGGCGCGTTTCGCACCACGTGCTCCAGCCTAACGGCGGGACACCGGTTTCCTCTTCCGCGATTCAGGCGGAGGGCGTGAAGGTGTTTGTGGACGTCGAGGGCCGCGGTCCGGAAAACGGCGTCGGCGAGATGATGCAGCACGATATGCCGCGTGCGCTGCGGACGGATGAAATTCCAGCTATCGTCAACGACTATGCTCAGGCGGCGCGTAACGCTATCGCTGCGGGTTTTGACGGTATTGAGCTGCACGGCGCCAACGGTTACCTGATTAACCAGTTTATTGACTCTCAGGCGAATCTGCGCGACGACGAATACGGCGGTTCGCTGCACAATCGTCTGCGCTTTATGCGTGAGGTGGTCGCGGCGGTTTCAGCCGCGATTGGTAAAGAGCGCGTGGGCATTCGCCTGGCGCCGCTGACCACCCTGATGGGCTCTCGTGACGATACGCCGGAGGCCACTTATCTGGCAGCCGCCAGCGTGCTGAGTGAGATGGGCATTGCCTATATCCATATCGCCGAAGCCGACTGGGAAGACGCACCGGTCATGCCGGCGGCGTTTAAAGAAGCGCTGCGGATTATCTTCCACGGCACGCTGATTTATTCCGGGAAATACACCAAAGCCCGCGCGGAAGAGGCGTTGGCGAAAGGCTGGGCGGATTTGATTGGTTTTGGTCGTCCGTTTATCGCCAACCCGGATCTGCCGTATCGCCTGGAACACGATCTGCCGCTGAATGCGCCGGTGAAAGAGCAGTTCTTTGGCGGCGGGAAAGCGGGGTATGTCGATTACCCGGCAGCGCGCTAAGGGCTGACCCCTCTCCTCTCAGGGGAGGGGCAACGCCCCTGCCACTCCGGCAGATTATCGTCGGTATCCAGCGCTCGCGCCGCCAATCAATCGGTTACTCTCGCTTTGCAGAATAGTTTTTCTACGTCGCGGTGCTTTCCGCCAGCACGTCGGCGATAAACCAGTCGTGGAAGGTTCGCACTTCCGGACGCATCACCGTGTTCTGCGGCGTGACGAGATAATACGACCAGCTCAGCGGCCAGCGGTGGAGAGGATGAAGCTGGATAAGCTGGCCGGTCTCAATCAACGCGTTGACCAGCGCGTGGCGCACGATGGCGACGCCGCGCCCGCTGAGGGCTGCGAGGATCACCGCTGAAGTGGAGTTGATGTGCAGCCCGCTCTCTTTGGCCACCGGTGCGCCGAGCGCGTTTAATACGGACTCCCAATCTGGGAAATTGGCGCCTGGATGCGGGGTGTCGTCGTGAATAAGCTTTTGCTGGCAGAGCCACTCGGCACAGCCAATTTTTTCTGGCGGCACCAGCCGTGGGCTACAGACCAGCACCGCTTCTTCATCCATCAGCCAGGTTTTATCCACCCCCGGCCAATCGCCTTTGCCGCAGCGCACGCCAATGTCCGCTTCGCCGTGGGCGACATCCATCAGTTTTTCCGTGACGTTAAGACGCAGGTCGATGGCTTCATACGCTTCTGAAAAGCGGTTTAGCCGCGCCATCAGCCAGTTCATCATCAGCACCTGCGAGGCGGTCACCACCACCACCGAACGCGCCCGTCGGCCGCGCAGTTTATTCAGCCCCAGCTCCAGCTTATCCAGCCCTTGGGTAATATCCTGCAGGGCGTCCTGCGCCTCGCTGACCAGCGTCAGGCGCTCTTTTCCGGAGCGTGCGCGGTGCAGCAGCGGGTGCCCGACCCAATCTTCCAGCGCTCGTACCAACTGGCCGACGGCGGCGGGCGTGACGCCCAATTCCTGCGCCGCACCGGTAAAACTACCGTGGCGGGCGGTGGCTTCAAAGGCGTGAAGCCATTTCAACCGGTTTAACGAACGCATTCTGAGTCCTTAACGGGTGATGATGGCTGTCAGTATACGTTACCGGTAAAGATTTTCTTTAGTAGGTCACGTTGATGGTGACGGTATCGGTGTAGTCATCCGGGCGGTAATTGGCGCTCGGCGCCACGACGTATACCGTACGGTTAACCGCAAGTCCGGTACCCGTACCTGCGACGCTATTGGCGGTTAGACTTCCCCACGGTGTGCCACCAACTCCGGCTGTGGAGTTGAGCTGATAGGGAACAAGGTCGGTATTGGTGGCCGAATTGCTCTTACTTTTCATGACTCCGCTGCCGGCGGTATTGCTATTTGATGGTGAGAGACCCACGGTGTAAGGGGTTGTGTTGGTACAGGTCATCGTAAAGAAGTTGTTGCCCGTGATGTTGGTACGGGTGTGGGGTACCGACCCGAGCGTGACGTTGTTGGTGGCGTTGACGTTGCATTGTTTGTTGATGGTCGCCATCACGGTAAAACTCAGCGTTTGCAGCTGAGTGTTGCTACAACTATTCGGAGGGGCAAGCGCGGCGCTGTTGATCGTGACATAGGCTGTTGCAGCTGCGTAGCTGTCGGTATAGCTTCCGGGTGGCGCAGTGGCTTGTCCACCGGTAAGGATACCGACAAGGGTCAAACTGCCGCTGACGGATGTGATATCCAGTAGGTTGATATTCACCATTGGGAAAGTACCATTGCCCGCGCCCTGGTTACCCCAAACGACGTTTGTACCACTAGTGTTCTTGTAATAGAGCTGGTAATTCAGCGACCCGCCAGTAGTGGTCATCTTGCGGGTGGCAATCGTGTTGCCTCCCGGTGCACCAAGGTTGAAACACAAAGTGTATCCGCCTAGCAGGTCGCCCAGCACTTTCGTGCAGGTGTAGTTAAAGGTGACAGAGGTGGTGACATCGGAGGGCGAAAAAGGATTGACCGTAGCGAAAGCAACATTTGGGACGGCGCTGATCGTACAGTTCACGGCGTAGCTTTTCATCGGGAAAAAGCAGATCCCTGCCAGTAAAATCAGGACTCTTAGCCACATAATGCTTGCTCCTTATTGGCAGGTTAATGGCCCAATTTGCGGGATATCGCGCGCGGCTTTCGGGTAGTCGAACTGAACAGAACACGCGCCAGCGCTGGTGGAGACCCGCAGTGAGTTGTGATCGTCCAGAGTGTCGAAATACACCATGCCGTCAAAGCCGACCATGGCGGGTGCGCCGTGCGAACCATTGAGCACGGCGCTGGAGCCTTCAGGAATCACATCGCCGTGAACGTTTTTCAGGATGATCAGCGCTGAACGCACCGGCTTGACGGTAAAATTAACCAGCGTGCCGGATCGGTCTGCGGGGATCGCCACCGCGTTAACCGGATCGATCCGCATGTTGGCGGGAAGATCCAACGGATTAATGCTGATCTCATTGTTTTGATAGCTGTTGAGATTGGTGACCAGCAGCATGCCCTTGCCGTCGCTGGTGCCGATCGGGTTGTTTTGCAGGATAATTGGCACGTCGGGAATACCGTCGGTGGAGACCACGGCGAAGCCGTTGTTGATGGTCTGCGCGGCAAACACGCTGCCGCCCATCATCACCAGCGAACCGTCAGCGCCCGCATATGCCGATTGATTATTTTGCTGACGGCTGTAGCCACCATAGACCTTGCCATAGCGTCCCAGATACCCCAGTTCTCCCTGACCATTCTGCTGAGAATCCTGACGGCTCAGCGCCATATTCCAGCCCCAGCCGCCATCTGACGGCTGCGATTTGCTGGCGTTCAGCGTATAGATCATCTCATCATTGCTGCGCTGCACGGTGCTGCTGGCGCTGATATTGTTATCCATCGAAATGCTCAGCATCAGATACATACTGCGATCGCGGCTGTCATCAATGTTCTGGTTCAGCCCGGCGTTGAGATAGACCCTTTCCGTCAACGATTTATACCAGTTGGCGTTGGTATAGCGCTGGGTGGAGTCGCCCGGATTGCGGAACTGCAGATAGCCTAGGCTAAAGTTGCCGAGCGCTTCGGTGCTGTAGCCGATGACGGTGCTTTGATTCAGCGAGGGCGGCGCCTGACCGTAGCGGGTGGCGACGTCGTGGTAGTCGTTTACCGTGGCGATGGTAGTGGTGCTGAAGCTAAAGCGGTTGCTGTTCCAGCGATAGCCGATGCTGTAGAGAAAACCGTTTTTCCCTGCGTCGGCGCTGGCCGCCAGCGCGGTAGAAATCGTGCCGCTGGTGCCGCCGGGGATCCAATCGCTGCTGAATCCCAGATTGACCAGACTCTCGGTGGCTTCGCCGTGCGCGCCCGCGGTAAAGCTATTGCTAAAGCCGCGTCGCCACGTGCCGCTAAAGGCCGGGGTACTGGCATAGTCGAAGGATTCATAGCCGTAATTATTGCGCACCACGCCCACTTCAGCCGACCACTCGGTCAGCCCGCTGCGCAACAGCGATTGGTCGTTATAGAAGGAAAAACTCTGCACCGTGGTTTTGCCCAGCGCATCGGTCATCGTCACCTGAGCGTTACCCGCCCCGTTGATGGTGGGCAGAGTATTAATTTCAAAGTTGCCCGCCGGAACATCACCGTTGTAATACTTCACCCCGTTCATATACAGCTCAACGCTGGAGGGCAGGGTGGCCGAGCCGAAGAATGAGGGCAGGGGCGTGGTGGGCGTGTACGGCTGGAGGTTGTAGTCGGTGCCGATTTGCAGACCGGCAATACGGGTTGGACGCGACCAGTTTAGCGAGCTGGTCAGCGTGTCGCCGACGTTGACGGCCAGCACTTGGTCGGGGAACGAGGAACGCCAGCTGGTATCTAGCCGAGTCAGGCCATTATTGAGGCCGTAGCCGTCATTTTCGCCGATGTAGCGCGCAATTTGTGTCGAACTCAGTACGCCCAGCGAACTGAACGCCCGTAGCTCGGAATAGGCGCTGGCGCTGTTGCGCGAATCTTCTTCCTGCGAGGCGTAGAGATCGTAATTCAGCACCAGCCCGCGTGAGCTGGTGGCTTCCGGGCTGACGATATTCTGCTGGTTAAGCTGCGTGGTCGCCATATCCAGCGCGGAGAGCGGTGCCGTGAGCGCCAGGCTTTGTAAGCTGGCGTCATATTTAATCTCAAGCTGCGGGATATCGTTCAGACACACCGGGTCCGGCGTCTGTACGGGGACCCGGATACCGATTCTGCGCAGGCTCTCGGCGCTGGCGTAGAGTTTGTTGTTCTCATAGCCAAATCGCGCCAGCCCGATGGGGTTCTGGTTCAGGGTGACATCAAGATAGAGTTCGGTGCCCGTCAGCGGTTTACTATCGGCAATGACCTCATCCTGCGGGGAAGTTGTCTCTTTCATTTCCGCAGACGTGCTCCTTGCTATAAATAACACGTTGAAAAACATCAAAATTAATACACGGATTTGCACGCTATAGCGTTTGTACCGTTTTTTTGCCATTGACCATAGCTTCTAACTTTTCTCCCTGACCCGTGCTCGCCGGGAGCGGCCAGCGCATCGTTGCACCCGGCAACACGTAGCCTAATAACCCGGGGGTAATATTTCTCCGGCTGCCTGATGCCGTGATGATATTGACTTCAGAAAGTTGGGCATGGCCATCTCCCTGATTACTCACCTCGAGCCAGGCGCGGCCATCGCTGTGCTGAATTTGCCACTGCAATTTGGCATAGGTGTCGGTGACGCCCGGCGGCTGGATAAAGACGGGGACGGAATAATGCAGGACAAACTGCAGGTTATTTTTTTTCGCGGCTGTTTGCGGGAGTTCGTTAATCGATAGGCGATAGGCATCTTCCACTTTCGCCGGAGACCCGGTGCGGATCACGCGAATAAGCTGCTTACCGCCGGGCGGTATCGTCAGCATCGGCGGGCTGATCACCAGCCCCTGCGAGGCGGCCAACTGGTCTTTGTAGCTGCTTTGACTCCAGCGAAAAACGCGCACCTGCGCGTTGATTGGGTTATCGCCCGAGTTGCTGAGCCAGATGCCTTCCGCACGCTGGGTTTGTTCTAAGGTCAGGGTCACCGGGGTGACCTGCAATCCACTGGCAGCGGCATAGCCACTAAAAAGCAGACCAATAAGCGCACTTTTTTTCCCGTTCATATACCTTCCCTGAATGCATTAATAGGTGACAGTGACGGTGACTGTGTCGGTATAGACATCCGGCGCAAAGTTGGCGTTAGCGACAATCGCGTAAACCGTCAGCGGCTGAGCCGCACCGGTCCCCGAACCTGAAACCACGTTGCTGGTCCCCCCGCTGGTAATGCTGCCCCAGACGGCGCCAGCCGAGTCTTTCGCTAACTGATATGGCACCTTATCGGTGTTGCCGCCGATGGCACCTGACATCACCCCGGCACCAAGCGTATTACTATTCGATGGTGCGAGGCCGACGGTATAAGGCGTAAGTCGCGAACAATTAACGGAAATAGAGGTGTTCGCGGTGACGCTCGGTGAACTGGCTGCGACGTTACCAAAGTTAATTGGCGTCCCGGAGGTCACGCTGCAGGATTTGGTTATTGTAATCTGCACCTGAAAAGTACTGGTGGCAGTATCGGCATGCGCTGTCGAAATAAACGCGGATGCCAGACAGAATAAAATGAACCTAATAGGCGTGTTCATAGTATTGACCTCTACACAGGTATTATTTTTCCCTAGTAAAACAATAACGTATGAAGATAGAGTCCCTGATATAACTGTAGGTTAGGTAGTTAAATTCTGCCAATTTGCCTTAAGACTATTTTATTAAAAATAGATCACAGGTCACCTTATTGTATGAGGAATTAAAAAGACGGAAATATATAATATATTTAAAAGCTAAGTGATTATTTGAATTGGAATAGTCAGGAGAGGATTGAATGGAATATCTGAAATAAAATAGCGGGATAATTAATTTATAAACACTGAGTACTTTAGCATAGCTTCAATGATTGGGGTGATTATCGGAATGTTCCTGTGCTGATTTGTGTACAGTCACAGTTGCATCGGCTGCGCAGGTGGACGCTTATCTGGCCGATCGCGCCATTCGCGAAATTGTGTTCACAAATGCGGGCGTAAGCAGGCAAATAGCCGTAATTCTGAATGAAATAACAAGATTAATCAGAGGATTAGAACGGAATATTTAGCAGGGTCGAAGCGATTTTGGCGGAAGATCACAGGAGTCGAACCTGCCCAGGACCGCTGGCGGCCCCAACTGGATTTGAAGTCCAGCCGCCTCACCGGAGACGACGATCTTCCGCGCCTCGATTGCTACATGGAGGCGGGGCGCATTATATCTACTTTCAACCATTTACCACATCCCCCTCGGCATATTATTTCTTGCCTGAATGGCATTACGCGGCGGGTGAGTAGATAAAACCCTTCCTTTTCCAGAGGTTACCTTTTTACGTTACTGAATGGCGTTCGTCACACGTGCTCATTATCGCGTCATGACCCCGATGATTAACGAAAATCTCCGCCAAATCGCCCAGTTTTTAACCCTATCTGCCAATCTCAGACGATGCTTTTTCAGCCGCTGGCCGCGCTGGTGTACGGCGTAAACGAAGCGGGACAGTGGCGATGCGTTTTAACTGCAGCAGGATGGGCAATTAGCGTTGGTCAGGGAAAATTTAGCGATGAAACGGCAAACGAACAGGGGAGAAGAGGGCTGGAAGCGTAGCGAATTTTGGCGGAGATCGCAGGAGTCGAACCTGCCGGGAGCCATTGGCGGCTACCACTGGAATTAAGAACCAATCGTCTCACCGGAGACGACGATCTTCCGCGCCTCGACTGCTACATGGAGGCGGGGCGCATTATAGCTACTTTCAATCAGTTACCACATCTTTACTTACCGTTTTCAGCATCTTTTTTCTCTTTGGCAGACGGTATTGATAGAAACCTCAATAAATTCCGTAATTTACACTTCGACATACTCTATCCGCTATCCCAGATCACAGAAATTAAGAAACGTAATTTGATAACGAGATATCGCAATTCATCTTATGGCGCGGATGGTTTACAAAACGGTAACCGGTTCCGGCGTGGGCTCGGCGTTGAGGGGTTTGAAAGATGAAGAGTGAAGTATTGTCTGTCAAAGAGAAAATTGGCTACGGCATGGGCGATGCCGCCAGCCATATCATTTTCGATAACGTCATGCTGTACATGATGTTCTTCTATACCGATATCTTCGGTATACCCGCAGGTTACGTTGGCACCATGTTCCTGCTGGCGCGCGCGCTGGACGCCATTTCCGACCCGTGCATGGGGCTGCTGGCCGACCGCACGCGCAGCCGCTGGGGCAAGTTCCGCCCGTGGGTGCTGTTTGGTGCGCTGCCGTTCGGCCTCGTCTGCGTGCTGGCCTATAGCACGCCGGATCTCAGCTATAACGGCAAATTAATTTATGCCGCCGTGACCTACACGCTGCTGACTCTGCTCTATACCGTAGTGAATATCCCGTACTGCGCGTTGGGTGGCGTGATCACCAACGATCCAACGCAGCGCATCTCGCTGCAATCCTGGCGCTTCGTGCTGGCAACCGCCGGCGGCATGCTCTCTACCGTGCTGATGATGCCGCTGGTGAATCTGATTGGCGGCGAGAACAAAGCGCTGGGCTTCCAGGGCGGTATTGCGGTGCTGTCGGTGATTGCCTTTTTGATGCTGGCCTTCTGCTTCTTTACTACCAAAGAGCGCGTAGAAGCACCGCCTACCAACAATTCAATGCGTGAAGACCTGCGCGACATCTGGCAAAACGACCAATGGCGTATCGTCGGCCTGCTGACCATCCTCAACATTATGGCGGTCTGCGTACGCGGCGGTGCGATGATGTATTACGTCACCTGGATTCTGGGTTCTCCGGCGCTGTTTACCGCCTTCCTCACCACCTACTGCGTCGGCAACCTGATAGGTTCGGCGCTGGCTAAACCGCTGACTGACTGGAAGTGCAAAGTGAGCGTTTTCTGGTGGACCAACGCCATCCTGGCGGTGCTGAGCCTGGCGATGTTCTTTGTACCGATGAACGCCAGCGTGCTGATGTTCGCCTTCATCTTCGTGATTGGCGTGCTGCACCAACTGGTGACGCCGATCCAGTGGGTGATGATGTCCGACACCGTCGACTACGGCGAATGGTGTAACGGCAAACGCCTCACCGGCATTAGCTTTGCGGGCACGCTGTTCGTGCTGAAGCTGGGCCTGGCGCTGGGCGGCGCAATGATTGGCTGGATGCTGGCAGGCGGCGGCTACAATGCCGCGGCCACCACGCAAAACCCAGCCACCATCAGCATCATTATTGCCCTGTTTACTATTGTACCGGCCATTTGCTACCTGCTGAGCGCCGTGGTGGCGAAGCGCTTCTATACCCTGAAAACGCCGTTCCTGGTCAAGATGATGGCCGAACTGGCGCAGGGTGCGCACCGCAATCAGCAGGACTTTGAAAACGTATCCATGAAGCAATCTTTAGAGAATTAAGAGGACGAGCTATGAAAATCAGTGATGGAAACTGGCTGATCCAACCGGGCCTGAATTTAATTCAACCTGTTCAGGTGTTTGACGTTGAACAGCATGGCAATGAGATGGTGGTGTACGTGGCGCAACGAGATGTTCGCGAACGCACCTGGCAACTGGATACGCCACTGTTTACCCTGCGCTTGTTCTCGCCACAGGAAGGGGTTATCGGGGTGCGTATCGAGCACTTCCAGGGCGCGCTGGAGACCGGCCCGAACTATCCGCTGAACGTGCTGAAAGATGTGCATGTGGAGATGCAAAACACCGCTGAATTTGCCGAACTGAAAAGCGGCAACCTCAGCGTGCGTGTCACCAAAGGTGAATTCTGGGCATTAGATTTCCTGCGTAGCGGCGTGCGTATCACCGGTAGCCAACTGAAAAACAACGGCTACGTGCAGGACACCAACGATAATCGCAACTACATGTTCGAACGCCTGGATCTGGGCGTTGGCGAAACCGTCTACGGCCTCGGAGAGCGCTTTACCGCGCTGGTGCGCAACGGTCAGAACGTTGAGACCTGGAATAAAGACGGCGGCACCAGCACCGAACAATCCTACAAAAATATCCCGTTCTACCTGACCAACCGCGGCTATGGCGTGCTGGTGAATCACCCGGAAAACGTCTCCTTTGAGATTGGCTCTGAGAAGGTGTCCAAGGTGCAGTTCAGCGTGGAAGGTGAGCATCTGGAATACTTCGTCATCGACGGCCCCACCCCGAAAGAGGTGTTGAACCGCTACACCCAGTTCACCGGGCGTCCGGCGCTGCCGCCGGCCTGGTCATTCGGCCTGTGGCTGACCACCTCGTTCACCACCAATTACGACGAAGCGACGGTGAACAGCTTTATCGACGGCATGGCCGAGCGCGATCTGCCGCTGCACGTGTTCCACTTCGACTGTTTCTGGATGAAAGCCTTCCAGTGGTGCGATTTCGAATGGGATCCGGTGACCTTCCCTGATCCTAAAGGGATGATTCAGCGCCTGAAAGACAAAGGGCTGAAAGTGTGCGTCTGGATAAACCCGTACATCGGCCAGAAATCGCCAATTTTCAAAGAGCTGAAAGAGAAAGGCTATCTGCTCAAACGCCCGGATGGATCTCTGTGGCAGTGGGATAAATGGCAGCCGGGGCTGGCGATTTATGACTTCACCAATCCGGAAGCCTGCGCGTGGTATGCCGATAAACTCAAAGAACTGGTGGCGATGGGCGTTGACTGTTTCAAAACGGACTTCGGCGAGCGTATCCCGACCGACGTACAGTGGTTTGATGGCTCCAACCCGCAGAAAATGCACAACCATTACGCCTTTATCTACAACGAACTGGTGTGGAACGTGCTGAAAGAAACGCTTGGTGAGAAAGAAGCGGTGCTGTTCGCTCGCTCGGCCTCGGTGGGCGGCCAGCAGTTCCCGGTGCACTGGGGCGGTGACTGCTACGCCAACTACGAATCGATGGCGGAAAGCCTGCGCGGCGGCCTGTCGATTGGTCTCTCTGGCTTTGGCTTCTGGAGCCACGATATCGGCGGCTTCGAAAACACCGCACCGGCGGATGTGTACAAGCGCTGGTGCGCGTTTGGTCTGTTCTCCAGCCATAGCCGCCTGCACGGTAGCAAATCCTATCGTGTGCCATGGGCGTACGACAGCGAGTCCTGCGACGTGGTGCGTTTCTTTACCGAAATGAAGTGCCGCATGATGCCGTACCTGTACCGCCAGGCGGCGTTAGCCAACGAGCAGGGCACGCCAATGCTGCGCGCCATGATGCTGGAATTCCCGGACGATCCGGCCTGTGATTATCTCGACCGCCAGTACATGTTGGGCGATTCTCTGGCCGTTGCGCCGGTGTTCACCGAAGCGGGCGACGTGCAGTTCTACCTGCCGGAAGGCCGCTGGACGCACCTGTGGCACAACGACGAGGTGCAGGGCAGCCGCTGGCATAAACAGCAGCATGATTTTATGAGCCTGCCGGTTTATGTCCGCGATAACACCCTGCTGGCGTTAGGTAACAACAACCAGAAGCCTGACTATGCATGGCACGAAGGCACCGAATTCCAGCTATTCCAACTGGCGGACGGGCGTGAAGCGGTGTGCGAAGTTCCGGCGCTGGACGGCTCCATCGTCTTTACGCTGAGCGCCAAACGGCAGGGCAATGTCATTACCGTGAAGGGTAATGGTAAGGCAACTGGCTGGACGCTGTGCCTGCGCAATATTCAGCAGGTCGCTGGCGTGCAGGGTGGCTCCCAGGCGGGTAGCGAATTGGGCGTGGTGGTGACCGCACTGGGGAACGAACTGGTGGTGACGCTTTAAGTCCGGAGACTCCTCCTCACCCTAACCCTCTCCCCGTGGGGGAGAGGGGACTGTTTTGTGCGGTTGGCGGGTGAGGTTTATGGGAGGAGGGAGTTTAGTGCGGATGTCGGAAGTCGTGCGCTGAATGGTTTGCGCCCTCTCCTAAAGGGAGAGGGCCGCGCAGAGGCGAAGCGTACTCGTTCTTCCTTAACTCTACCCGCTACTTCACTTCCGAAACCACGCCTCCTTGCATTTGCTGCGTCACTTCCTGTTTATTCATATTCACCGCGTGCAACTGTCCATTCACCGTGGGTTTGAGCGGGGCATTTGCCTGCACGCTACCGCTGGCGGTGAGCTGGATATTACCGTCGCCGTCAATCGACAGCGGCGGCCATCCCCACTGTTGCAGGATGTTGAGCGGTACGCCGCGCCCATTGAGGGTCACGCTGGTGTGACGCTGTGGCTGTTGCGATATCGTCGCGGTGGCTTCTAGGATGCCTTTTTCAGTAAAGGCGCTCAGCTCCGTCACGTTGACGTTCGAGGCATCAGCGTTCAGCGCAATCGATGGGCGACGCACGTCGATGCGGTTGAAGGTCGCCGCCGCACCGTTCAGCGTTGCGCTACCGCTCCAGATTCCCCACTGACCATTTTTCGCCAACTGGAGATTGGCACCGTAGCCGTCCAGCGCGGTGATCTGCCACGGGAAATCGGGATCGATGTCGATCACCAGGTTGCGGTTAGCGCCAAATTTTTTCAGCGTCACGTTTTGCAGCCATGCCGGAAGCGGCTCCATCCAGAGCGTCTTCCAGTTCTGCGGCAGCGTATATTCCAGCCCAGCGAAAACCATATCGTCCAGCACCAGCGCATTGCCGGCGCGGAACCAGTTGCCGGCGCTGCGAACCATGCCGCCTTCCCAGCGGGAGGTGAACTGGCGCAGCGCAATGCCCTGCTCGGAAAACTCGGCGTTGAGGATCGGGTCGAGCAGATGCAGCGAGCCGTAGATAAACTCGCTGGCGTTCAGGGATATCTTACCGTCGGTGCTTTGCCATCCGCCATCGCTGAGCGTCAGGTTGCGCAAATTCAGATCCAGGTCGGTGACCGCCCAGTCCGGGCCTTGCAGGCTGGCATCGGTCACGTCGAGACGACCAATTTGCAGCGACGGCACGGTAGTGAGCGGGGCGAGGAAATCGAGCAGCGACTTATCGCTTTGCAGGCGAATATCGTTGAGGCGCAAATTATCCACTAACCAACTGCCGTCGCTATTGCGGCGTGCATTACCGGTGAGCGAGCCGCGCGCCATGTCGGCGCCGACGGTGGTTAAGTTCACCTCACTACCGTTGATATCGCCTTCAATCAGCGCATTGGTCGCCGGAATACCGTTCAGCGACAGCGAGCCGGCACTCATCTGGATATGTGCTTTTTGGCCGAGCACATTGCCTGCTTCAGGCGCCCACGGCATCACGCCGCCGGAAACACGCTGTGCGCTCAGCTCCCAGCCGGTTTCCGGGCTGTTGAGCGCCATATTCTTCAGCTGCAGGCGATCGGCGGCAAACGGCAGCGGCGCGTTAGAAGGAGAGAGGTTCAGCGTGCCGTCCTGCAATAAAATCGTATCGACGTGCAGCGGGTCGGTTATCTGGCGTGAACTCAGGCCGATATCGACGTCCTTTGCGACCAGCGTGGCGGGCTTGCCGTCGCGGCCAAAGGTGACGTTTTTCAGCAGGATATGTGAAGGTGAAGAGAAGCGATGATCCATCGCATCAAACGTGACCTGATAGGCGGTGTTGTCGGTTAACCAGTGGCTAATTTGACGGGCGCCCCAGCGCGTTTGCAGCAGAAAATAGAAGGCCACAATCACCAATAGCAAAGCGATCAGCAGCCAGATAATGAGCTTTCCAAGAAATTTCATGATCTTCCATCCTGAGAAGGGCACATAAACCTGTTATGCATGATTTATGCGCAATCCTCAAGGCAGGATTCGTATTATTCGATGTCAGCGGCAGTGGCGATGACCACTGCCGCATCAGGGTTACTCTTTTTCTGGCGGGAAGACCAGGTTCAGAATAATCGCCGTGATCCCACCGGCAGCAATACCGGAAGAGAGCAGGTTTTTCAGCCAGTCCGGGGCGAACTGGAGGATCTGCGGCTGCTGGGAAACGCCAAGGCCGACGGCCAGCGACAGCGCAATAATCAGGATGGCGCGGCGGTTCAGCGGCTCACGAGAGACGATGCGCACGCCGGATGCCGCGATAGTGCCAAACATCACCAGCGTAGCGCCGCCGAGTACCGGTTCTGGAATATGCTGCACAAAACCACTCACCGCTGGGAACAGGCCCAGTACGATCAGCATCAGCGCCACCACAAAACCAACGTAGCGGCTGGCCACGCCGGTCAACTGGATAACACCGTTGTTCTGCCCAAAGCAGGAGTTCGGGAAGGTATTAAATACCGCCGATACGCAGGAGTTCAGGCCATTTGCCAGTACGCCGCCCTTGAGACGTTTCATGTACAGCGGGCCAGAAACCGGCTGCTCGGAAACGTCGGAGGTTGCGGTGATGTCGCCGATGGTTTCCAGCGAGGTAATCATAAACACCAGCATTAATGGCAGCAGGAGATTCCAGTCGATACCTAAGCCGTAGTACAACGGAGTTGGCACCATAATCAGGCTGCTGTTGGTCGGCGCGGTGTTTTCCGGCAGCATGCCGAGCACCCAGGCTGTCAGGTAGCCTGCCGCCATGGCAATCACCAGCGAGGCAATGCGCAGGTAAGGGTTACGCTGGCGGTTGAGCAGAATAATGATGGCCAGCACGATGCCCGCCAGCAGCAGGTTTTTTGGCGCGCCGAAGGTGTTGTTGGCCATTGCCGCGTAGCCGCCGCCGATAGACGTCAGGCCGACCTGAATCAGCGACAGGCCGATAATCATCACCACAACGCCGGAGACCAGCGGGGTGATCACGCGACGCGCCAGATGCAGAATACGGGATAACACCATTTCGGTGCAGCTTGCCAGCATCAGCGTACCAAACAGTGCGGCCATCATCGTTGGCACGTCAGCGCCACCGGTTTTCAACGCGGTGCCGCCCATGATCAGCGGAGCGACAAAGTTGAAGCTGGTACCCTGGATCGACAGCAGGCCAGAACCCACCGGGCCCCAGGCTTTAATTTGAATGATGGATGCCACGCCGGAGGCGAACAGCGACATGCTGATAATGTGCTGGGTATCTTCGGCTGGCAGACCCAGTGCCTGGCAAATCAGCAGCGCCGGGGTGATCACGGCAACAAACATCGCCAGCAGGTGCTGGAGCGCGGCGAAAAGCGTTTGCGGAAGCGGCGGACGGTCTTCCAGACGGTAAATGAGTTCGCTGTTTTGCTTCTGCGCAACCGGTTGCGCATCGACTTGATCGAGGGTGTTAGAGGACATCTCTTCTGGCAATCCCGTGGTGGAAAAGTGGCGATTTTAGCGGACTGGTTGGTAAAAGCAATCGGTTGCTTTCATTGATCGAAAATTATTGCCGCAAATACCCTTATAACCCACGTGTGTTTATTGGGAGGAGTTAACAAAATTCATCAGGGAAAAACGTTTTTCTACCCACTTATCCCCTTTCTTGCTTACACTTTCGGCCGACGCCTCATGATGAGGCCATCACGACATCGGAAAATTGTCGCGTATGAATGGATCATGCGTTTAGTAAGGAGCTACATCTATGTTTCACCTCGATACCTTATCGACGCTCGTTGCCGCAACGCTGGTGTTGCTGCTAGGACGAAAACTGGTCCAGAGCGTTCCCTTCCTGAAGAAATACACCATCCCTGAGCCCGTTGCGGGCGGTCTGTTAGTCGCGCTGGCGCTGCTGGTGCTCAAGAAAAGCATGGGCTGGGAAATTGACTTTGATATGGGGCTGAAAGACCCGTTGATGCTGGCGTTCTTCGCTACCATCGGTCTTAACGCCAATATTGCGAGCCTGCGCGCGGGGGGGAAAGTGGTGGGCACTTTCCTTATCGTCGTTGTTGGGCTGCTGTTGCTACAAAACGGCCTCGGCATTGGTATGGCGAAATTGCTGGGTCTGGATCCGCTGATGGGGCTGCTGGCGGGGTCCATTACCCTGTCGGGCGGTCACGGTACCGGTGCGGCGTGGAGCAAACTGTTTATTGAGCGCTACAGCTTTAGTAACGCCACTGAAGTGGCGATGGCCTGCGCGACGTTCGGTCTGGTTCTCGGCGGATTGATTGGGGGGCCGGTTGCGCGCTATCTGGTCAAACACTCCTCATCGCCCAACGGGACGCCGGATGACCAGGAAGTGCCGACGGCATTTGAAAAACCGGACGTTGGCCGCGTGATCACCTCGCTGGTGCTGATTGAAACCATTGCACTGATCGCGATTTGCCTGACCTTAGGGCGGGTTATTGCGCAACTGCTGGCGGGCAGCGCGCTGGAGCTGCCAACCTTTGTCTGCGTGCTGTTTGTCGGGGTCATTCTGAGTAACGGTCTGGCGCTGGTGGGCTTTTATCGCGTCTTTGAACGTGCGGTGTCGGTGCTGGGTAACGTGAGCCTGTCGCTATTTCTGGCGATGGCGCTGATGAGCCTAAAGCTGTGGGAACTGGCGGATTTAGCGCTGCCGATGCTGGTTATCCTGGCGGTACAGACGCTGGCAATGGCGCTGTACGCCATTTTCGTAACCTATCGGCTGATGGGCAAAAACTACGACGCGGCGGTTCTGGCTGCGGGTCACTGCGGTTTTGGCCTTGGCGCCACGCCGACGGCGATAGCCAACATGCAGGCGATTACCGAGCGTTTCGGCCCATCGCATACCGCGTTCCTGGTGGTGCCGATGGTAGGGGCGTTCTTTATTGATATCGTCAATGCCCTGGTGATTAAGCTGTATCTGATGCTACCGCTGTTTGGCTAATAAAAAGCCGGAGCATAGCTCCGGCTTTACGATAGGCGGGAGAGCTTCGCTTCCCCGCCCGCAGAGTGAGTTTCCTGCCTGTTACTCTTCGTGATCTTCCCACGCTAGCGCGCGTTTCACCGCTTTCTTCCAGCCGCTGTAGCGGAAGTTACGCTCGGTGGTTTCGATGCCCGGACGGAATTCGCGCTCAATCACCGCTTTTTCCTGCAGTTCATCGAGGTTTTGCCAGAATCCAACCGCCAGGCCGGCGAGGTAAGCTGCGCCCAAAGCCGTGACTTCACGGACTTCCGGACGCTCCACGCGGGTGCCGAGGATATCGGACTGGAACTGCATCAGGAAGTTGTTGGCAACCGCGCCACCGTCTACACGCAGGGCGTGCAGACGAATCCCGGAGTCAGCCTGCATTGCTTCCAGCACGTCGCGCGTCTGGTAAGCGATAGATTCCAGCGTGGCACGAATGATGTGGTTAGAGTTCACGCCGCGGGTCAGACCGAAAATAGCGCCGCGTGCATACGGGTCCCAGTACGGTGCTCCGAGGCCGGTAAATGCCGGTACCACGTATACGCCGTTGGTGTCCTTCACTTTGGTCGCAAAGTATTCGGAGTCGAATGCGTCGCTAATCAGCTTCATCTCATCGCGCAGCCACTGAATGGAAGCCCCCGCCATAAACACCGCGCCTTCCAGCGCATAGTTCACTTCACCGCGCGGGCCGCAGGCGATAGTAGTCAGCAGGCCGTGGCTGGAAGCCACCGCTTTCTCACCGGTATTCATCAGCATAAAGCAGCCGGTACCGTAGGTGTTTTTCGCCATCCCTTCTTTGACGCACAGTTGGCCGAACAGCGCCGCCTGCTGGTCACCGGCGATACCGGAGATAGGAATACGGGTACCGCCTTTACCGCCAATGTTGGTCTGGCCGTACACTTCGGAGGATTTACGCACTTCCGGCAGCATGGCGCGCGGGATGTCCAGCGCGTCCAGCATCTTGTCATCCCATTCCAGGGTGTTGATGTTGAACAGCATGGTACGCGAGGCGTTGGTGTAGTCGGTGACGTGCACGCGGCCCTGGGTCATTTTCCAGATAAGCCAGGTGTCGACGGTGCCGAACAGCAGTTCGCCGCGACGCGCGCGCTCACGGGAGCCTTCAACGTGGTCAAGGATCCACTTCACTTTGGTGCCGGAGAAGTACGGGTCAACCACCAGACCGGTGGCGCTGCGCACGTACTCTTCCATACCGTCGCGCTTCAACTGCTCGCAGATATCTGCGGTACGGCGACACTGCCAGACGATGGCGTTGTAGATCGGTTTACCGGTTTCGCGCTCCCACACCACGGTGGTTTCACGCTGGTTGGTGATACCGATAGCGGCAATTTCGTCGGAACTGATGTCGGCTTTCGCCAGCACTTCAACCAGAGTCGAGCTTTGGGTGGCCCAGATTTCCATTGGGTCGTGCTCAACCCAGCCTGGCTTCGGATAAATTTGTTCGAATTCGCGCTGTGACACGCTGACGATGTTGGCGTCATGATCCATCACGACGGCGCGTGAGCTGGTGGTGCCCTGGTCGAGCGCAACGATGTATTTTTTGTCAGTCATAATGAACGTTCCGTAGTCAGATTACAGCGAAGCATTGTGTTGGTTTTGGCTGGAGACCGCTTTCGGCTCTTCAACCTCGCAGGTGTCACACGGCAGATGGCGGCCAATCAGCTTACGATAGCTGAACGCGCCGAGTGCGGCACCGACGATAGGTGCACACAGCGGCACCACGAAATAAGGAATATCTTTGCCACCGGTGAAGGCGATGTTGCCCCAGCCTGCCAGCCAGGCGAAGGCTTTTGGCCCGATATCACGCGCCGGGTTCATCGCAAACCCGGTCAGCGGGCCCATAGAAGCGCCGATGACCGCAATCAGCAGGCCAATCAGCAGCGGAGCCAGCGGCCCGCGTGGAATGCCGTTGCCATCGTCGGTCAGCGCCAGAATCACGCCCATCAGGATAGCGGTAATCACCATTTCTACCGCGAAGGCCTGCACAAAATTGATATGCGGATTCGGATAGGTTGAGAAAATACCAGCCAGTTCAAGACTTTCGACGCTTCCGCGCACCATATTGTGCGTGTGTTCGAAGTCGAAGAAAAGGTTGTAGTACAGGCCGTACACCAGCGCGGCGGCGCAGAAGGCACCGGCAAATTGGGCGGCGATGAATGGGACCACTTTACGTCCGTCGAAGCAGGCGAACAGCCAAAGGGCAATGGTGACGGCGGGATTAAGGTGCGCACCGGATACGCCTGCGGTCAGGTAGATGGCCATCGCGACCCCCAGCCCCCAGATGATACTAATTTCCCACTGTCCAAAGCTTGCGCCTGCCACTTTAAGCGCAGCAACACATCCCACGCCGAAAAAAATCAACAATCCAGTACCAAGAAACTCTGCGATGCACTGGCCTTTTAAGGTCGATGTCTGGCTCATAATCGGAATCCTGAAGACAATTTGATGATTATTGTTTGCATGAGCATTCATGACGCTCATGTTGCCATGTAGGCATAGTGTTAATTTATCGTTAACGAGCGTAAACGAGAAATATCGAAATCAAAATGTGTGTACCTCGTCAAGAAATGAGCGTTTTCGCGCCAAATAATGTCCGTTTTCGGAATGAAAAGTGTGAGGGAGGAAACATTCCATTAGCTAATCTGTTAACAATCTAATGGGAATGTGCGCAAACGCGCCAGGACGAGACCGAAAATTGCGGAGAACCGCAATCTACAGGCTCTGGCGCTGGACAGGGGCGACGGGGCTTCATACAATCGACCACAAGCCGTGCGCTTATTTGGGTTAAGGCGTCGCCGGGGTTCCGGGACGATATCAACGCCTTGCAAGATTCAGGAGATAGGACGATGTCATTAGAAGTGTTTGAGAAACTGGAAGCAAAAGTTCAGCAGGCGATTGATACCATCACGCTGTTGCAGATGGAAATCGAAGAGCTGAAAGAAAAGAACAGCACCCTGGAGCAGGACGTACAGGCTGCACAGAATAACCGTGAAGAGCTGGAGCGTGAAAACAACCAGCTGAAAGAACAGCAGAACGGCTGGCAGGATCGTCTGCAGGCGCTGCTGGGCCGCATGGAAGAAGTTTGATTCCAACTCTCCCTGGGCCGTTTTTCACGGTCTGGGGAAGCTTTCCCCCTGATTTTCCCCGCTGAGTGATTTCGAGCAAACGCGCATCATCGCGCTTTCACCTCTTATATTTCAAAACTGCATAATCAATCTTTTTTTATTCTTTAATCATCGATTCGATTTCTGGCAGGCTAGCCCCATTACAACACAACAGATAAGAGAGCGGGCGATGAACAAGTGGGGCGTAGGGTTAACTCTTTTGCTGGCTTCCACCAGCGTACTGGCTAAGGATATTCAGTTACTTAACGTGTCTTACGATCCGACGCGTGAGCTGTATGAACAATACAATAAGGCGTTCAGCGCGCACTGGAAGAAAGAGACCGGCGATAACGTGGTTATCCGTCAGTCGCACGGTGGTTCTGGCAAACAGGCTACTTCCGTTATCAACGGCATCGACGCTGATGTGGTGACCCTGGCGCTGGCCTACGATGTTGATGCGATTGCCGAGCGCGGCCGTATCGACAAAAACTGGATTAAACGTCTGCCGGATAACTCCGCGCCGTACACCTCCACCATCGTGTTCCTGGTGCGTAAAGGCAACCCGAAACAAATTCACGACTGGAACGATCTGATTAAACCGGGCGTTTCCGTTATCACCCCGAACCCGAAAAGCTCCGGCGGCGCTCGCTGGAACTATCTGGCGGCATGGGGCTATGCGCTGCACCACAACAACAACGATCAGGCCAAAGCCCAGGACTTCGTGAAAGCACTGTATAAAAACGTGGAAGTGCTGGACTCCGGCGCGCGTGGTTCAACCAATACCTTCGTTGAACGCGGCATCGGCGACGTGCTGATTGCGTGGGAAAACGAAGCGCTGCTGGCGGCCAACGAACTGGGTAAAGACAAGTTTGAAATCGTCACGCCAAGCGAGTCGATTCTGGCTGAACCAACGGTTTCCGTAGTGGATAAAGTGGCTGAGAAGAAAGGAACGACGGCGGTGGCAGAAGCCTACCTGAAGTACCTTTACTCGCCGGAAGGCCAGGAAATTGCCGCGAAGAACTATTACCGTCCTCGCGATCCGCAGGTGGCGAAAAAGTATGAGAGCGAGTTCCCGAAACTGAAGCTCTTTACGATTGATGAAGAGTTTGGCGGCTGGACCAAAGCGCAGAAAGAGCACTTCTCCAACGGCGGCACCTTCGACCAAATCAGTAAACGTTAATTCCCCCAAACGCCCGGCAAATCTGCCGGGCGTTTTCTTTTGGTCATCAAAGTACGCTACTCTTCCCCCTCGGTTCGATATGGGGAGATCACATGACAAGGTTAAAATACCTGCTGGCGGCGCTGTTAATTATGCTGATTGCCGCAGGGGCGGGGGGCTGGTACTGGCTGCATTCCGCTAACCCGGATGTTTTGCGGCAGATTGTGCTACAGCAATGCGTGCCAAATCAGGAGCAACACCGGACGCCTAAACCCTGCGTCGACGTTAACCCCAAGGGCGGCTATGTGCTGTTTAAAGACCGCAACGGCCCGCTGCAGTATCTGCTGATGCCCACTTACCGTATCAATGGCACAGAAAGCCCGCTGCTGCTTGATCCGCTGACGCCTAACTTCTTCTGGCAGGCGTGGCAGCGGCGCGCCATCATGAGCGACACGCGGGGGGCGGAAGTGCCGGATAGCGCGGTTTCTCTGACCATTAACTCCCGTACCGGACGTACGCAAAACCATTTCCATATTCATATGTCCTGCTTGCGCAAAGATGTTCGCGAACAGCTTGATGCCGATCAGGCGGCCATCAGCAGTCGCTGGCTGCCGCTGCCGGGAGGCCTGCTGGGGCATGAGTATCTGGCGCGTCGGGTGACCGAAAGCGAGCTGGCTAAACGCAGCCCGTTCTTGATGCTGGCGGAAGAAGTGCCGGAAGCGCGTGACCATATGGGGCGGTTTGCTCTGGCGCTGGCGCAGCAGAGCGATGGTTCGTTGGTGCTGTTGGCGACGGAACGCAATCTGTTGCGGTTGAACCGCGCGTCGGCTGAGGAAATTCAGGATCATCGCTGCGCGATTCTGCAATAACCCCACCTAATCTGGCGTTTACCTGTTCTGCCTGTCGTCGTATTCTTGCTGAAAAAAACGACAGGAGACAGGTATGTCGCTCTGGTTTTCTCACCCTCTATTCCTTCCCTCTATCATTGTTGGCGTTACCATCCTGCTATGGGCCACTTCGTTGTTACCGGAGTTTATTACGGCACTGCTATTCTTTGCGGCGGCGATGACGGCCAAAGTCGCGCCGCCGGATGTGATTTTCGGTGGCTTTGCTTCTTCTGCTTTCTGGCTTGTATTCAGTGGTTTCGTGCTGGGTATCGCCATCCGTAAAACCGGGCTTGCCGACCGCGCGGCTCGGGCGCTCTCGTCACGTCTGACCGACTCCTGGCTGCTGATGGTTGGTAGCGTGGTATTGTTAAGCTATGCGTTGGCGTTCGTGATGCCCTCAAACATGGGACGCATCGCGCTACTGATGCCTATCGTGGCAGCAATGGCGAAACGCGCCGGCATTGAGGACGGCACGCGCGCGTGGTACGGACTGGCGCTGGCGGTCGGGTTCGGGACTTTCCAGCTTTCTGCGACCATTTTGCCCGCCAACGTACCCAACCTGGTGATGAGCGGGGCGGCAGAAGGGGCTTATGGCATTCACCTGAATTATGTTCCATATCTGCTGCTGCATACGCCAGTGCTGGGGTGGCTTAAAGGTGCTGCGCTGATTGGCCTGATTTGCTGGCTGTTCCCTGGTAAACCGCATCCGCCGCGCGATATGGAGCCGCTACCGCCAATGAGCTGTGATGAAAAACGGCTGGCGTGGCTGCTGGCGGTGGTATTGACGCTATGGGTCACCGAGAGCTGGCACGGTATTGGCCCGGCATGGACTGGGTTAGTGGCCGCCGTCGTCACGCTGCTGCCGCGTATCGGATTTATCAACGGCGAAGAGTTCGCCAGCGGTGTGAATATTCGCACCTGTATTTATGTTGCCGGTATTCTCGGGCTGGCTATCACCGTGACCCAAACGGGCATTGGTGCTGTGGTCGGCAATGCCCTGCTGCACATTATGCCGTTGCATGAAGATGCACCGTTTACCAGCTTCCTCGCGTTAACCGGCATCACCAGCGCGCTGAACTTCATTATGACCGCCAACGGCGTGCCGGCGCTGTACACCACCTTTGCGCAAAGCTTCTCGGATGCTACCGGCTTCCCGCTTTTGAGCGTGATTATGATTCAGGTGCTGGGGTATTCGACACCGCTTCTGCCGTATCAGGCGTCGCCAATCGTGGTGGCGATGGCGCTGGGCAAAGTGCCTGCGCGCGCGGGGATGCTGTTGTGTCTGGCGCTGGCGGCAGTGAGCTATCTGCTGCTGTTACCGCTGGACTACGCGTGGTATCAGGTGCTGGGGAAACTGTGATGGCGCGGGCCTATCCGGCGCGCAAAAAGAATAAACCGGCCAAAGGGCCGGTTTATTTTGGCATCGTGCTGACGACGCCTATACCAAAGGGGGCGAAACCGCCATTTGGCACAAACCCGGCGCGATGGCCGGGCTTATCGCATTAGGCGTTTTTTGCCGCTTCTGCTGCTTTAACGATCACCGCGAAAGCGTCAGCTTTCAGGGATGCGCCGCCAACCAGCGCGCCGTCGATGTCCGGCTGGGTGAACAGCTCAGCTGCGTTGGATGCGTTAACGGAACCGCCGTACTGGATGATGACCTGCTGAGCGATTTTCGCGTCAGCTTTAGCAATGTGGTCACGGATAAATTTGTGAACCGCCTGAGCCTGAGCTGGGGTTGCAGATTTACCGGTACCGATAGCCCATACAGGTTCGTAAGCGATAACCACGCCTTCGAACGCTGCAGCGCCCTGAGTTTTCAGCACGGCGTCGATCTGACGTGCGCAAACTTCTTCCGTTTTGCCGGCTTCGTTTTCTGCTTCGGTTTCACCGATGCACAGGACAGGGATCAGACCCTGCTCTTTCAGCACAGCAAATTTTTTGGCGATCAGTTCGTCGGATTCTTTGTGGTAAGTACGACGCTCAGAGTGGCCGATGATGATGTAGGTAGCGCCAACATCTTTGAGCATTGCAGCGGAGGTTTCGCCGGTGAATGCGCCAGACAGGTTCAGGTCAACGTTCTGCGCGCCCAGATGAATGTGGCTGCCTGCAGCCGCGTGTTTTGCCAGATCGATGTACATTTCAGGCGGAGCGATAGCTACGCCACAGCCAGAAACACCAGCCAGCTCGGTACGCAGGTTAGCAATCAGCTCGTTTACCATGTGGCGGCTGCCGTTCAGTTTCCAGTTACCCATCACTAAAGGATGTCGCATTTCGATTCTCCACGCTTGTCAGCGAATTAAGGAATATGGCCGCCCGTCAGGGCAGCATGGTCTGTGAATCAGTATAGAGATTGAAAGGCATGAAGGCTTTGCTTTTTATCATTTATTCTGCCCTTCAAGATTTTCAGATAGCGCCAGCTTAATCGGTTCAACGGCGAAGGTCAGCCCCTTTTCGCCATTATCTGCGACAACATAGCGCACGGCACCTTCGGTGCTGGCGAAGTAGTGTTTGCCTTTGCCTTGGGTCAGTAGCTTTTGCAATTTTTGCAGGCTTTGCGGCTTCGTGAGCGTCGGGAGTACGGCACGCATTAGCGCGCTCATATACTCCTGAGCTTTGGCTTTGGCTGCTTTTTGCTCTGGCCCCTGAATCGGCAGCCAGGTTATCTGGATCGATTTGATTTTCAATGTGCCACGTTCAAGCGCAGCGGAGGCGTACAGGTTTTCATTAATTTTGCTGGCGGCGCGGGTAATCGTCAGCTGGTCGCGGCTTGAGGTGATCGAGCGGAACTCGCCAAGCGGCAGGGTTGGGTTATCGGTATTGAATTTTTCGCGGAACTGGCTGATAGAGAGATCAAATGCCGGGGCACCCGTTAGCAGATACGGGGCAACGGCCGTGGACGTTTCCGCCGACAGCGCAGCCTGACCGGTGCAGAGCGTGATGAGCCCAACCAGACATAGCGTTATCCATTTTTTCATGCCAATCGTTCTCCTCTTTGCAGATGACGATTAAAACGGGAACCGACGCGCTTGTCAAAAAGTGCCCACTTCAGGGTACACTACGCGCACGAAGAGAAAAGGAAACGGTGCATGACTTTACAGCAGTGGTTGTTTTCCATTAAAGGGCGCATTGGACGCCGTGATTTTTGGATCTGGATTGCCATTTGGGCAGTCACGATGGTGACGTTGTTCAGCCTTGCGGGCGGTGGCCTCGTGGACCTGCAAACGGCGGCATTTATGCTGGTGTGCCTACTGTGGCCAACGGCGGCAGTAACCATTAAACGCCTGCACGATCGCGGAAAATCCGGCCTGTGGGCGCTGCTGATGGTGCTGGCGTGGATGCTGCTGGCCGGAAACTGGTCAATGCTGCCAGGCGTCTGGCAGTGGGGCGTTGGGCGTTTTATCCCAACGCTGATTATCGTGATGATGCTTATCGATTTGGGCGCGTTTGTCGGCACCCAGGGCGAAAACAAATACGGCAAAGAGACGTTGCCGGTGAAGTACCGCGCCGATCACCAGTAGTGTTCGGCGGTCATATGGCCCGGTCGACGACGTAAATGCTTGGTCATCTGCCGGGTTTCTTTCAGCAACTGCTGGGTATCGCGCACCATTTGCGGGTTGCCGCAGAGCATCACATGGCTGGTGTCAGCGTTCATCGGTAAGCCAACCGCCGCTTCCAGCGCACCGCTTTCAATCAGCGCGGGAACTCGCCCGGTTAACATCCCGGGCGCGGTTTCGCGGCTAACGACCGTTTGAATACGGAGTTTACCGGCATAGCGCTCCTCAAGCGCGCGCATTTGCGGCAGATAGCTCAGGTCAGCGGCATAGCGCGCGGCGTGGACCAGCACCAGATTTTTGAAGCGTTCGAGGTCTTTGCCTTCTTCCAGAATTGACAGATACGGGCCTATCGCCGTGCCGGTTGCTAGCATCCACAGGGTATCGCAGTCGGGAACCTCTTCCAGAACAAAAAAGCCTGCCGCTTCGCTGACAATCAGCACATCATCGCCCGGCTTTAGCGCCGCCAGTCGTGGGCTGAGTTTGCCTTCCGGAACGGTGACCAGGTAGAACTCGAGATCGGGATTGCTGGGGGCATTAACATAGGAGTAGGCGCGCTGAACGCGTTCGCCGTCGACGTCTAACGCCAGCTTGGCAAATTGCCCGGCGGTAAACGGCTGAACCGGTGCGTGAACGGTGAGGCTAAACAGTGCGTCGGTCCAGTTGTGCACCTTAACTACTTTGCCTGTAATCCAGTCTGCCATGGCTTTTCTCCTCTTGGAGCCTATCCCATTAGGCTATTTTACTTGTCACTTTGTCCCGGGGCAGTGCTCAAAATCCTCACGTACTACGTGTGCGCTCCGGTTTTTCCGCGCTGTCCGTGTCCAAACGGGCTGCGCCAATTACGCCTACTGGGATAGGCTCTTAATCTCATTATCTTATCTTCACCGCGACGAGAGAAGATTTCCAGCCCGAAAGGGCTGGAAAGCTCTATTGATCAAATGATTTACAGGATGTGGCGCTGGATTTCAGTGTCTTTGCGATCCAGATAGTGAATCGACTGAATGCGGCGGATGGTGCGTGATTTGCCGCGGATCAGCAGCGTCTCGGTAGTCGCAATATTTCCCTTGCGGGTGATACCGTCCAGCAGATCGCCTTTGGTGATACCGGTGGCGGAGAAGATAACGTTATCGCTACGCGCCATATCGTCCAGGGTCAGGACTACGCCAGCTTCAATGCCCATCTCTTTACAACGAGCCAGCTCGTTTTCCCCGATACGACGATTCTCTTCGCTATCGCCTTTAACGTGGTGACGTGCCAGCAGGCGACCGTGCATATCACCATCGAGTGCGCGAATGACGGCGGCGGAAACCACGCCCTCTGGCGCACCACCGATACCGTACATCACGTCAACTTCACTGTCCGGCATGCAGGTCAGAATAGAGGCTGCGACGTCGCCGTCTGGGATGGCGAACACGCGCACGCCCAGCTTTTGCAGCTCAGCAATCACGTCGTCGTGGCGCGGCTTGGCCAGAATGGTGACCGTCAGTTCGCTCAGCGGCTTGTCCAGCGCCCGCGCGACGTTGCGCAGGTTCTCTTCCAGCGGCTTGGTCAGGTCGATAGTGCCTTTCGCTCCCGGGCCGACAATCAGTTTTTCCATATACATATCAGGCGCGTTGAGGAAGCAGCCCTTGTCGCCAACGGCCAGCACGGCCAGTGCGTTGGCCTGGCCCATGGCGGTCATACGGGTGCCTTCGATAGGATCGACCGCGATATCCACCGCATCGCCGTTGCCGGTCCCGACGGACTCACCGATGTAAAGCATTGGCGCTTCATCGATTTCACCTTCGCCAATGACGATAGTACCGTCAATGTTGACCTTGTTGAGCATAATGCGCATGGCGTTGACCGCTGCGCCGTCCGCGGTATTTTTATCGCCGCGACCCAGCCATTTGTAGCCTGCCAGCGCCGCCGCTTCGGTGACGCGCGAAAATTCGATAGCCAGTTCTCGTCTCATTACAAACTCGTCCAGGAAGTAAAATTGTGCGAAGTTTAGCACAGCCCTACGCGGGCTGTGGGTATCGCTACGCGTTGGAATAGCGTTCGGTTTCCGGCATCCAGCGCTCGATGAGCGCATTGGCCTGCTGCGGATAACGTTCATGAATATGGCGCGCCAGGCGCTGAACTTCGGGGATCATGGCCTGGTCGCGGAGCAAATCCGCCACCTTAAATTCGGCGTTACCGGTCTGGCGAGTGCCGAGCAGCTCACCAGGGCCGCGGATTTCGAGATCTTTTTGCGCAATAACAAAGCCGTCGTTGCTGTCGCGAAGTACCTGCAGGCGCAGCTGCGCGGTTTTCGACAGCGGTGATTTGTACAGCAGCACGCAGTGGGAAGCCACCGCGCCACGGCCTACGCGACCGCGCAGCTGGTGGAGCTGCGCTAGCCCAAGGCGTTCGGGGTTTTCGATGATCATGAGGCTGGCGTTGGGGACATCGACGCCAACTTCAATTACCGTTGTCGCAATCAGCAAATGCAGTTCGCCCTGCTTGAAGGCGTGCATCACTGCCTGCTTCTCGGCGGGTTTCATGCGGCCATGCACCAGGCCGACGTTAAGCTCGGGTAGGGCCTGTTTTAACTCTTCCCACGTGGCTTCCGCCGCCTGTGCTTCCAGCAGTTCCGACTCTTCGATTAGCGTGCAAACCCAGTAGGCCTGCCGGCCTTCAGTGGTACAGGCGTTGCGTACCCGGTTAATGATGTCGGGACGACGAGTATCCGGGATGGCGACGGTGGTTACCGGCGTCCTGCCCGGCGGCAGTTCGTCAATCACCGAGGTATCAAGATCGGCATAGGCGGTCATTGCCAGGGTGCGCGGAATTGGGGTTGCGGTCATGATCAGCTGATGCGGATGGAACCCCTGCTGCTGGCCTTTCTCCCACAGCGCCAGACGCTGGTGGACGCCGAAACGGTGCTGTTCATCGATGATCACCAGCGCCAGGCCGTTAAACTGCACCTGCTCCTGGAAGATGGCGTGGGTGCCAACAATCATCTGTACCTGGCCGCTGGCAATAGCATCCTGCTGCGCCTGACGCGCTTTGCCTTTCTGCTTGCCGGCGAGCCAGCCGACTTCGATACCGAGTGGTTCAAACCAATTGCGGAAGTTATTGGCGTGCTGCTCAGCGAGCAGCTCGGTCGGCGCCATCAGCGCTACCTGCTTACCGTGTGTGATGGCACGCAGCGCGGCAAGTGCAGCGACCAGCGTTTTACCGGAACCGACGTCGCCTTGTACCAGCCGCATCATGGGGACATCGAGCGCCATGTCGTGCTCGATCTCCGCCACGACCCGCGCTTGTGCGCCTGTGGGTTTAAACGGCAGAGAGTCGAGAAAGCGTTGTTTCAGTTTGCCCTGAGCGTTAAGGGGCAGAGCGTGATAGCGCTGCGCACCCGCGCGCAGCGCCAGCATGCTGAGATTGTGCGCCAGCAGTTCTTCGAGAATTAAGCGCTGCTGCGCCGGGTGTTTACCGGTTTCTAAATCGACGAGCTGAAGCGACGGCGGTGGACGATGCAGCGTGCGCAGCGCCTCCGGTAGGCTCATCATGCCCTGCGCCAGCTCCGGTGGCAGCAGTTCGCTGATGGCGCAGGTATCCAGCAGGTCCAGCGCCTGGTCGGTGAGCTTGCGCAGCGTCGCCTGTTTAATGCCTTCGGTGGTGGGATAGACCGGAGTTAAGGTTTCCTGCAAATCCGGAGTGCTGAGATCGCCTTGTACGCGGTATTCCGGGTGGATCATCTCTGCACCGTACTTGCCGCGCTTGGCTTCGCCGTAGGCCAGCACGCGCCGACCGGTGGCAAGGCTGTTTTTCATTGCCGCGTTGAAGTTGAAAAAGCGCATCGTCAGGATGCCGGTGCCATCGCTTATCTGGCAGGTCATCATCCGGCGGCCGCCGAAAGTGATGTTGCAGCTCAGCACTTCACCTTCGACGCTGGCATACACGCCGGGAAGCAGCTCACCGATGGGGTAAAGATGGGTGCGGTCTTCGTAACGTAATGGCAGATGCAAGAGGAGATCCTGCACCGTATGGAGACCAATTTTTGCCAGCCGGCTGCTCTGCGCGGCACCGACGCCGGTCAATGTGTTGAGCGGAACGGCATCCAGCAGACGGCTTTGCATAGCGGTTACCCCTTGGCCTGCATGGTGGCCCACCATGAGGCATCAGCCTCGACTTCACCCAGTTCGTTGACGCGAGGGTAGGGCAGTCCTTTACGTTTAGCGACGTTTGCCAGCACCGGGTAGCCACCTTCAAACAACAGGCGCTGTTGTTCTTCATCGGGCAGCATGCTGTTTTCACGACGATACATGCCGGCGTTTTGCCGCTGGCGCTGTGCTTCATAGAGAATCAGTGCAGAGGCAACGGAGACATTCAGCGACTGAACCATACCAATCATCGGGATGATGATGTCCTGGTCTGCCAGGTCTAAAGCTTCCTGAGTGATGCCGGTTTTTTCCTGGCCCATTAAAATGCAGGTCGGGCGAGTATAGTCGATTTCGCGGAAATCCACTGCTTTATCAGATAGATGGGTTGCGAGAATCTGCATTCCCTGGCCCTTAAGATGGCCGACGGCATCGCCGATGGTAGGGTGGGTTTTCACCTGAACCCAGCTGTTGCTGCCCGCCGCTGCGGAAGCCATGGTACGCATACGGCTGCTTGGCCAGACGGCGTGAACTTCATGGACGCCGACTGCGTCGGCGGTGCGAACGATCGCCGAGACATTATGAGGTTTGTGGACCTGCTCCATGCAGACCGTCAGATCAGGCTGACGCCTGGCGAGCATCTCACAAATTCGCGCATAACGCTGTGGATTCATTGGCACTTCATCCTTCAAATAACCTCGGCGTAAGCTGCACTCACCCCCGCAACATTTCGAATGTGTTGCGGGAGAATTCATTCATCTGCCGCCTTGCGCAGGGCGAATGATGTTGTGTCTAAAACTAGTTACGGTTACGAGTGACTTTGATGACGTCTGGCATGACGCGAATTTTGCGCATGATGTTGGCCAGATGCACGCGGTCGCGAGCGGTCAGACGGATAAACGCGCTATAAACGCGACCGTCTTTTTCTTCCGTATTCAAACTTTGAATATTGGATGTCGCGGTATTGATGGCGGCCGTCAGGTTGGCTAACGCCCCCTGATGGTTGAACATATCGACCTTAATCTCGGTGATAAATTCCTGCGCCGTTTCTTTGTCCCACTCTACCGCCATGAATTTCTCAGGTTCTTTCTGATAGCCGCGAATGTTGCGACAGGATTCATGGTGGATAACCAAGCCTTTGCCCGGGCTGACGTGAGCAATAATCGGGTCACCGGGGATTGGACGGCAGCATTTCGCGAAAGTGATCAGCACGCCATCAGCGCCTTTAATCGGCAGATGAGTCAGACCAGAGGCGCCCGGTGCGAGAGGCGTGGCTTCACCCTGCTGAAGATTCTTGGCGACCACTACGCTCATGGCATTGCCGAGGCCGATTTCCGCCAGCAGGTCATCGAGCGTGGTCAATCGCATGCGATCCAGCTCGCGTTGAATATGTTCTGGTGAAATTTCAGCCAGCTTGCGGCTCCCGCCCAACGCGTGATTAAGCAGACGACGGCCCAGACTGACGGAGTCGTCGCGCTTGAGGTTTTTCAGCATTTGGCGGATTTTGGCGCGCGCTTTCGAGCTGACGACAAAATTGAGCCATGCGGCGTTTGGACGTGCGCCCGGTGCGGTAATAATTTCAACCGTTTGGCCGCTGGAGAGTGGCTGCGACAGCGGATAAGGCTGACGATCAACGCGTGCCCCCACGCAGGCATGGCCGATATCGGTATGCACGGCGTAGGCAAAGTCCACCGGTGTCGCACCGGCAGGCAGTTCGACAATGCGGCCTTCCGGGGTGAAAACGTAAATCTCATCCGGGAAGAGATCGGATTTCACGCTTTCAATAAATTCAAATGAGCTACCGGCGCTTTGCTGCAGCTCCAGCAGGCTCTGCATCCAGCGCTGTGCGCGGATTTGTGCGGTCGTGCTGCTTTCACCACCGTGTTCTTTGTAGGCCCAGTGCGCCGCCACACCCATCTCTGCCATCTGATCCATATCTTCAGTACGGATTTGCACTTCAACCGGCACGCCGTGCGGCCCAATCATTGATGTGTGCAGGGATTGGTATCCGTTGGCCTTAGGGATGGCGATGTAGTCTTTAACGCGGCCCGGACGGGGTTTATACAGGCTGTGCATCTGCCCCAGAACGCGGTAACAGGTATCGAGATCGTGAACGATCACGCGGAAGGCGTAGATGTCCATGATCGAGTGAAAACGCTGCTCTTTGAGCACCATTTTGCAGTAAATCGAGTAAAGATGCTTTTCGCGACCGCTGACGCGGCACGGGATTCCTGCTTCCTGCAAACGCCCTTCAATCTCAGAGAGGATTTTTTGAATCATCTCTTTACGGTTACCACGCGCGGCTTTAACCACCTCTTTAATGACGCGGTAGCGGTTAGGGTACAGCGCTTCAAAGCCCAACTCTTCGAGCTCGGTTTTGATGTGATGGATACCTAAACGGTGTGCCAGCGGACTGTAAATTTCGAGCGTTTCGCGGGCAATGCGGCGGCGTTTATCCGGGCGTAATGAGCCCAGCGTGCGCATGTTATGGGTGCGGTCTGCAAGCTTGATGAGGATGACGCGGATATCCTGCACCATCGCCATAATCATTTTGCGAAAGTTTTCGGCCTGCGCCTCTTTCTTATCGCGGAACTTGAGCTTATCAAGTTTCGACACCCCCTCTACCAGCTCAGCAACGCTCTTACCAAAGAGCTGTTCCATATCCTGGTAGGTTGCGGGGGTATCTTCAATCACGTCATGCAGCAGGGCAGCCATGAGCGTTTCATAGTCGAGTTTCATCTCGGCCAGAATGCAGGCTACCGCGACCGGGTGCGTGATATAGGGTTCACCGCTTGAACGTGTCTGCCCCTCGTGAGCGTCACGTGCAACGAGATAGGCCTGCCGAAGACGCTTGATCTGGTCTTCCGGCAGGTAGTGTTGAATCAGCTGATTCAGGCTCTCAAACAGATACAAGGGCGACCCGCAATCTAATTAACGACGACCTTCAGCAATAGCGGTAACAGCCTGTAATTCAGCGGCTTCCTGCTCTTGCTGTTCCTGGCGCTCACGCACGTCGAGGATCTGGTTATTGATCAGACCTTCTTCGATTTCGCGCAGTGCGATTACGGTGGTTTTATCGTTTTCTTCCGGTACTAACGGATCTTTTCCGCCAACCTGCATCTGACGAGCGCGACGCGCGGCGACCAGTACCAGGTCAAAACGGTTACCAATTTTCTCTACAGCGTCCTGAACAGTTACGCGTGCCATACTTTAGTGCTCCACAGGTGAAGAAATAACGGGGCATGATACTGAAAGTGGGTTCAGTCTGCCAATAATTTGCTGATTAAAGCGTCATGTCGCTGCTTTTGGCGGCTCATACGCAGACGCTCAGCGCGGATGATCGTTTTCAGATCGCCCAGTGCGGTATCAAAATCATCATTGACGATAAGGTAATCATATTCCGCGTAATGGCTCATTTCTGCAACTGCCTGAGCCATACGTTTTGCAATCACCTCTTCGCTATCCTGACCACGACCGCGCAGACGGCGGTCCAGCTCAATTTTGGACGGCGGTAAAATAAAGATGCTGCGTGCGCTCGGCATGCTTTTACGGATCTGCTGCGCGCCCTGCCAGTCGATATCAAGGAAAACATCAACGCCGGTCGCCAGGACCTGTTCAATCGCTTTACGCGACGTGCCGTAATAGTTACCAAAGACTTCAGCGTGTTCAAGAAATGCCTCTTCGCCAATCATCGTGCGGAATTCGTCGTGATTAACAAAGAAATAATGTTCGCCGTGCACTTCACCCGGACGCGGCGCGCGCGTGGTATGCGAAACGGATACCTGGGAGTCGTACAGCGGTTGGGTTTTCAATAAAGCCTGAATCAGGCTGGATTTACCCGCGCCACTAGGGGCGGAAACAATATAGAGCGTGCCTTGAGCCATGAGTGTCTTTTGTATGTGATTATCGAAAGAGAACTTACATACGAGCCTATTATACACGGCGCCGCTACGCGACGTAGTCTTTGTCACACTTTTTGCGCCAGTTTATTTTAATTTACGTACTGTTTTCCTGATTTATCCACGCGTTGCTGCAACAAACCTCTTTTCTCTGAAGCCTCCTCGATATTGGAAAAATCGGCATTCGTATTGCCAATTTGACTGCGATACAAACGGTTATCCGCAGCGGAGGGGGACGATGATGAGTCGATGGCTGGTAGTTGTAACGCTATTTCTTGCGACAGACGTCCAGGCAATTTGTCCTGTTTGGTCGCCAACACGTGCTGGGCAGGAGATTGCCCAATTGCAGGGACAGCTTGATAAATGGAACGAAGCATATTGGCGGCGGGGCGCAAGCGAAGTTAGCGATGGGGTTTACGATCAGCTCTCGGCGCGCCTGGCTGCGTGGCAGCGCTGTTTTGGTACTGAAGTCCCAGAGCATACCTATTTGTCAGTGAATAAAGGAACGCAGAGACATCCCGTCGCGCATACCGGCGTACGTAAGCTTGCTGATGCGCAGGCCATGCAACAATGGATGCAGGGTAAACGCGATCTGTGGGTGCAGCCAAAGGTTGATGGCGTGGCGGTGACGTTGGTCTATCAACACGGCCGTTTACAGCGCGTAATTAGCCGGGGGGATGGGGTGTTTGGGGAGGACTGGACGCAGAAGGCTCGGCGCATCACCGCCTTACCGCAGACGGCTGAAGGGGCGCTGGCGAACAGCGTTTTGCAGGGGGAGATATTCTTGCGCGCTGACGGGCATATACAGCAGAAAAAAGGTGGCATGAATGCGCGTTCACAGGTTGCTGGCATGCTACTGCGAAAGGGCGATGATGCCTCGCTTTCGCGCCTATCGGTCTTTGTTTGGGCATGGCCAGACGGTCCTGCAACAATGCAACAGCGGTTAGCATTGTTGTCCGCTTCTGGATTTGATCTGACCGCACGCTATACCTATCCCGTCACGCAAATGAAAGATGTGGCCGACTGGCGTGAACGTTGGTTTACTTTGCCTCTTCCTTTTGCGACCGATGGGGTAGTTGTTCGTGCTGCCAATGAGCCGGACGGTAAGAGTTGGCAGCCGGCGCAGGGGACTTGGGTAGCGGCATGGAAGTATCGACCGGTTTCGCAGGTGGCTGAAGTGAGTGGCATCCGCTTCACCATTGGGCGTACCGGCAAGATTGCGGTCGTGGCTGAGTTGCTGCCGGTTAAACTGGATGATAAGCGGGTGCAGCGGGTGAATATTGGCTCTGTGCAACGTTGGCAAAAAATGGATATCACAGTTGGCGATCAGCTCCAGGTCAGCCTGGCGGGGCAGGGGATCCCACGCCTGGATGGCGTCGTCTGGCGAGGGCTGGACAGAATCAAACCGACTCCACCGGCCTCCCGCTATCATTCGCTAACCTGTTTCTACCGCTCAGCAGAATGCCGCGAGCAATTTATGGCCCGCCTTAACTGGCTGGGAGCATCTCAGGTGTTAAATATTGAAGGGGTGGGGGAAGCGGTGTGGAACTCGCTCATTCTGGCACATTCCTTTGACCATATTTTCTCATGGCTCGAACTGACGTCTCAGCAGCTTGAAGAAACGCCTGGAATAACGGCCGCGAGGGCGCGGCAGATTTGGCACCGTTTTGAAATTGCGCGTCGGCAGCCTTTTCGTCTCTGGCTAAAAGCGCTGGGGCTGCCTTTGCCTTCAGGTGCACTGAAGGCACTCAGCGATGGCTCCTGGAAGCAGCTTGCCGCCCGTGATGACCTGCACTGGCAAAACCTACCGGGCGTAGGTCCGGAAAAAGCCCGCAATCTGATGGCGTTTATTCACCACCCCACCGTTGTCGAACTCACCGGGCAGTTGCGTTTATATGGGATAAACGGTTTTGACTAGTGCGTTTCGTGGCGGTAGTAAAACACCGGCAAGCCGAGTTTCAGCCTCAGGGCCAGCATGCGCGCGGTGAAGCCAAACAGTAGCGTCGAGATCACTACCACGTCATGGTTGCTCACGTAATGCTGCAAGGCCACGTACAGCACCGCTGCGGCAAAGGAGATGCCGGCGTACAGCTCTTTCTGGAAGACCAGCGGTATGCGCTTACAGAACATGTCACGCAGTATCCCGCCAAATACGCCGGTAATAACCGCCGCGATAATGGCGATTACCGGGCCTTCTCCCATATCTAGCGCAATTTGGGCACCGATGATAGAAAAGACGATAAGACCGACGGCATCCAGTACCAGAAAAAGGCGACGCAGATGCGGCATGACTGGCGCCACAATTGTGGTCAGCACTGCAGCGATGACCACGATGATGATGTATTCCGGGTTTTTAACCCAACCTAGTGGATAGTGGCCAAGCAGCATATCGCGAACCGAGCCCCCGCCCAATGCGGTGGCCGTGGCGATAATGATGACACCAAAGGTATCCATACGACGACGACCCGCCGCCAGTGCGCCGGTCATGGCTTCAGCAGTGATGCCGATTAGGTAAAGGATGTGCAGTAACATATTCGCTCCCGGAATGAATGGCTGGAGGTTAGCGATTTGTGCGCTCCATCACGATTGAGATTTTCTAAGGCAAAGCAATTTGAATTATAAAATCTAATTTAATGATTTATTTCGCGTCGTTTTATTACGGGTTTTGGTGTGTTTTGTGATGTTTTTTATGATTAGAAAAAATAATCGTTTTTTTGAAGGCGAGGAAAAGGTTTGGATGGAAAAAGCCGCTTCGGAATGAAGCGGCCTGATGGCAATTACTGATTACCCGTCTGTTCGCCGTAAGGCAGGGTATCGTAATCCGTTAGCGCTTTTTTATTGTACGGGTTGCCAATCCATCGAGTGGATTCGACAAACTGTGGGCTGGTCAGCGCACGGGTGGCGTCATAATCGTCATAGCTTAATCCAGCCAAATCAGACCAGGTATGAATCAGCTCCGAGCTGCTGTACTTACGATTAACAATCTGCGAGAAATCTCGTGGATGAGCCTCGTGCCATTTTTCCGACGTCCACAGCAGGAATGGAATGGTGTACATATGACGCGTAGGTTCTTGCTCGTTACGCCCCTGTGTTTTATGCGGCGGCGTGTCGTAGACCTCTTCCCCGTGATCGGAGAAGTACAGCAGGAAACCGTTCGGATCGGTGGCCTTGTAGTCCTTAATCAGACTGGAGACCACAAAGTCATTGTAAAGGTTAGCGTTGTCATAATTATTGTAAGTCGCCTGCTCGTCCTTGGTCAGACCCGCTGGCATCGTGTCGGTTTTACCAGAGAATTTGTTCCAGTTTTCCGGGTAGCGATACTCGTAGTTAATATGCGTCCCCAGCAAGTGAACAATAATAAACTTCTTCGGCGCAGGGTCAGCCAGAACCTGTTTAAACGGTGCCAGAACGTTGGAATCATATTCACGTGCGCTCTGGGTACGCTGTTGGTTCATGTAAAACTGCTGATCGGTTTGCTTAGAGAATACCGTGAGCATAGTGTTGCGTGAGGTCATGGTCTGCTGGTTGGTGATCCAGAAGGTCTTATAGCCTGCCTGTTTCATCAAGTTCATCAGCGACGGTTTGGTCAGATACAAATCGGGATTCTTTTCATTAGCAAACGTCAGCGCCTGCTGCAAAATCTCGATGGTATACGGACGTGAGGTCACGACATCATTGAAAACGGTGAAGTTAGGATCGGACTTATGCAGCGCGTCCAGCTCCGGCGTGGTTTCACGTGGATAACCGTAAAGGCTCATATGCCCGCGTTGTGTAGACTCACCGATCACCAGAACCAACGTACGCGGCGCAGTGCCGGTGCTGTCTTTCAAATTCGCCAGCGGCGGGAGCGCGTGGTTGTCATTGAGTAACCGGGTCAGGCTGTCTAACTGATGGTGGTACTGATAATAACCGGTGATGAACTGCCATGGCGCGGCAGGTGCGAGGCGTGTAGAAATGCCATCAAGCACATCGCCAGCCGGTTTTCCCTTGATAATAATCCCATTTACCAGAGGATTCAGGATCAGCCCATACAACAAGGCGAAGGAGACCAGCCAGCGCCATGGGGTTGGAATATACACTGGGCGGAGACGCGTCCAGAGTGCAATGGCGATTGCCGTATAAACCAGTGCGACCAACACGATTTTCAGGCTGAAATACTGACTAAAGAACTCACCCGCTTCATTGGTGTTGG
Organism: Kluyvera cryocrescens NBRC 102467; assembly: GCF_001571285.1. Classification (GTDB taxonomy): domain Bacteria; phylum Pseudomonadota; class Gammaproteobacteria; order Enterobacterales; family Enterobacteriaceae; genus Kluyvera; species Kluyvera cryocrescens. The sequence continues at coordinate 172,453 of NZ_BCTM01000007.1, forward strand.
TTTCAAACATCACAAATAAAACACTTTGCGAGAACTCCTGCCCATAAATAACGTAATAGCTAATTGCCGCTAGCGACGCGCCCCACAGCACGATACCGATAATGGCACCGATAATCCGGGTGTGTTTTGGAAACAGGAATACTGGGACCAGCCATAACAGGCTAAATAGAATGGAGTCGCGTAAACCGGTGGATCCGCTATAGCCCGTCAGGTAGATAACAAGCTGCAGTGCTGTGGAAAAGAAACAGAAATACAATACGGCCCAGCCAAGGGCTTTCCAGCTAAAAGCTGGAGTCGTCTGAGTGTCGGTGAATTGCATACGTTTAACTTAATGTGAGGTTAAGGCGGCCAGTTTAGCTACCAATGCTTAAGAAATAATTAGCTCGATATCAGAACGCATAGCTGATAGGCCTAATACCTGGAGGGGTATAAGCATAAGCTGAATTTAATTAAAGGATGGCGTTCTGTAGTATCGCATTTTTTCCATAATCGCCCTTTCTTGAAAGGCTGGATAATAATGCAACGATGATGGGTAAAAAGAAACTACTAGAATTAAAAAATGCCCGCCAAAAGGCGGGCATTGTTGCTTCATTGAATAATGTAAAATTATTCGATGTTCTGAATCTGAATATTGAATTGTGGGTTATATTTATTGATATTTAAATGATTTTTGTTTTTATGGTTTTGCTTGTGTACACGTAGGGGTACATTGATTTACAGGGATTACAATTTTTATTGTGTGATTTATGACCAATTGTAATTTTGTGTAAGTCACGCCGTGATCTTCATTAAAACATTATCAACAAAAACCCATTCGGGGTGAGAGGTGGGCGCTGGCATTTTTGTTTTACGTTCGCGCCGTGGATCTGCGATTTCAAATGCTGTCGTCATAAAGCGATAAGTCGCCGCCTCAGCCCATGCCTGGGTAAAGCCATACCGCCGTAGCTCATGTATTAGCGCCTCTTCATCCAGTTCCAGTCCGTACACCTCATCAGCGATAGCTGCTGCGATTTCAAGACGTGTACTATTCGGCAGGCGATTCACATTCAGCATGACAGGCTCCATCAGGTCAAAAGAAACCGCCTTTCGGCGGCGCTTGGCAGTGAGGGAAGGTTACGGGCAGATAAGCATCAGGTAGCAGTACAGCATCACACAGAGCGCATATGCCTCAGTCATGATTTCCCCGCATAGAACCGGGCATTAAATGCCTTCTGGTTCATCGGCTCGTTACTGTCGGTCTTACTGACACCATCTGTTTTGGTGGCGCGGCCAGCATAAAAATCTTTGTTAAATTCGGCCTGCCCAGTACCACCGAAGATATTGCCTTCACGCGCTTCACGCGCTTTTTTCAATGCCGCGATTACAGATTCTTTGCTCATCGTGCGAATCCTCGAGTGATACAGGTAAAGCCGCGACCGGCTGCTTTGCTCAGTTCATTCAGGCCATTGGTCACAACATTCGATTCCCAACCGATAACCCCATTAATAGAGCGCGGCAAAGGGAAGTTCCCGTCCCTGCTCCATTCCTTCAATTTGTCAGTGGTGAGTGCTTTGCCATATTGGCGCTGATATCTCACACAAACATCATCAGGGCTTACCAGAACCACCTTACTGAGACCCAGCGGGGAGTGAAGCTCTTCGATTTGCTTCACATACCACCCATCACCCGCAGCGTACAGGCCGGATGGATGGCGCTTCTTCTCATTAGCCAAGCGGCGTTGTTCTGCGGCTCTTTTCTGCTCGGCCAGAATTGAATCTACTTCGTTCATCGCTATCACCATCATTTTGAAGAATTGACGGCTTATTGTACTATCGTACTGGTTCATGAGTACATAAAGAGATAGTATATATTTGTCGGCCATCCTTCCGACCATCAAGCGCAGAATGACGAAACGGCCCCTACAGAAATGTGGGGGCTTTTTCGTTTTAGGAATTAACTTTGAGAAGTTTTGATTTGAGTAGGCTGCTAACTATTGCTAACTAAAATAGTCATAAAATGTAAGCATCACCCTGACATTACCCTGACCAGAACGAAGGCTTTCTCTATCGAGCGACGATTAATCTGACGTCAGTAACATATCAAAAGCAAGCACGATGGCGACCTCCCGCTATCAACCAAAGGTTAATCTGGGGTCAGTAGGGCAACAAAAAATCCAGCCTATTGAAGATTTATCCGCAAGCTATGTTTCCCCTCCTGCTAAACGCCTGCTTCAGGTGGCGCGAATTAGAGGGCTTCTAGTAAATGGGTCAGTGGCGTCCTGAGATAATCTTGCTTAACCAACATCTGATTGCCTGGCATTACAATACTCAAATGCCAACCATCCTGATTTTTTCATTACGACAGTCATTTCAGCTGCTTTGCCCTTCAAACCTTGTTTCATATAATCCTTGGCATCATCCCCAAGAAAAAGATGTTTTGTTTCAGTCTCAGTCCAATTTTTAACTTGGTTACAGTTAGCATCGAGATTCGTTGCCAAAAACCCATCAATAGTATTTTTAATGGTTGCGATGTGAGCAGAACTAAAACGTTCGCCATCTGCTTTACCAAAGGCAGCAGTAGCTGCGATTAACAGCTCTTGCTGAGCTGTGGCAATTGACTCTAAGTAATACTCACTCATAGCCTGCGCTGCGCCCGTTGATAACAATAGCGTTGCTATAGCAATTTTTTTCATTCCTTGAACCTCCGACCAATGGCTGGATACAACATACACGCTTTAAGCACGCAATTACTTAAAAGTCTGGCAGAAAATAAGATTGTTGTTTTTGTCTGTCCCGCGTGTCCCATCTGTCCCGTTTTGTAAGTATTAAATAAATTCAATTAGTTACTAGCAGTTGCATGGGACAAAACCGGGACAAAACACGGGACAGAGCGGGACAAAAGTTTTCCATTGAATGTTGTGGCGGTTGTACTTTGAGCGGTTCGGGCAAAAAAATACCCGCTCGGTGGCGGGTATCGGTTGTTAGTCTGCGAGGCTGTCACGATGAATGACATAACACCTGATTCGGGACAGGCCGGGGAGGTATCGCCGCTCATTCTTAGCTATTCCCTTCTCTTGCAGAACGTTAGCCGCTCGTCTGGCATCAAGTCCGGCAAAGATAATTTTCCAGCCTTCAGCCGGGATAACATAATCATCATTGTCGATAAAGCCTATGCGTGCCGTTGGCACTTCGCATGGTTTATTTACGTCCTGAAAACGCGCCCCGTCACGCACTATGGTTTGTCTGATACGTTCAACGATTTCATTATCTTCATGGCTTTCCGTACCTCCTCTACGCTCAATCCATGCGGTAAAGCAGACTTTCGCCGCTTCTGTCGCAGTTCCCGGACTCCAACCCGTTATCTCAGAAGACAGTTCGCCAGCATAGGCCGCTATGGCGAACTTCTCAGCAACACGCCCGATCTGACCGGAAGGGTCTTCAGCTACAGAATTAAGAAAGGCCGATTTAAAATCGCGCCAGCCCTCCTTAATGGTGTCGTAATTGATAGTCAGGTGATCAAGCCATGCGTTAAACGCTGTACCGTGATTTTCTCTTACTGCCTTGTCCAGAAGGTCGGCAAACAAAGCTCCGTTAGCTTCCCCGTGAAGATGCTCAAAACAGGCAAATTCGCAGTTATCAGCAGGTATGTTAATCACTCGCATTTCCTGCCCGGCATATGTACTTTTCCGAACCGAATCAGCATGGGATTTGAGATCAATTTCACCATTGGATAATAGCGCTAAACACCATTGCTGAATCTCTTTGGCTGTTCCGTTTTTGGTGCTTCGTTGCTTGCCTTTCCCATTCGGAAGCATGTACGCGATTTCCCCGGCTTTGCTTGCGTCTACTTGTGCGATTTCATCAAGGCACAGAAGGCCGTCATTATGGCGTGCGGCGATACCTTCTAGCCCGTTATCGGTAGCCCTCCATGAGCGAATATATTCTTTAGGGTCAGATAAAACGGAAGCAGCAACTGTCATTGAGCGGGATTTGCCTGAAGATGACGCCCCTACATAATGGAAGCAGAACCCATCAACTCCCAGCATGGTGAGCATAGGGGACAGGAAGGCAGTAGACACAGCCAGAACCAGACGACTATTGCCAACACACAACGCCGCTACCTCATCACGCCATGTATCTAGCGTGCCGCAGAATGGCTCTGGTTTGACGCGGGCATTCACCTGATAGACAACCATATCTTTATCGATTGGGTTAAATGTCCGTACCGGGGTCACGTATACAGCAGGCTTAAACCAACCGCAGCGAGTAACGCAGGTTAACCGGCTTTGGTGGGATTGCCCTTTGAGATAGCGGATAAACGCCTTCTCATCCCAGATACGCAGGCCGCCGTTAACAAGTATGCTAATGGCTTCCGCTCCGCCATTTGCGTAAAGTGAGGTTGCGGGCATCGCCCATTTCTTTGGCATCCCGTCACGATCACACCATGACAGAAGTTTGCCCCATGACTCGTTATCGTTGTCTCTGGTTTCCGCAGTAACCTCAATAACATCAGATATACAAACAGGTGCCGGATTGGGGTTTTTCTCTGTAGGCGCTCTGTAGAAGTAAACGCCAGCCTCCCCACGCTCTCTGTCGTACTCCCGATGTACCCAGTAAAACGGCGGCAGCTTCTCTACTGGTGGCTTATCTTTGTGTGCTGACAAGGCGACAACATTATCCGTACTCATGCCACTGCCTCCCATTTCTTCACCAGTTCATCTTTGTGATCGTTCCAGTCGCCATGACTGGACGGGATTAGTAACTCACAACGGTAGCGGCTTGCCGCGTCAATGGCTTTAGTTACTCCCGGGTTGCCATCTGTATTCGCGTCATTATCGGCGGCAATGATGATGCGGGCGCGTGGAAATTCACTGCGTACACTCTCAGCAACCTCACGCAGGTTTCCGGCAGTAAAGGCGACGCAGACCGGGCAGCCCGTTATCTCTCGAACGGTGGCGGCGGTGGCATAGCCTTCAGCGATAAAGACGGTTTTGCCATTGACGACTAACCCGCCCAGCCAATAGCGTCCACCTTTCAATAGTGCGCCAGATTTAAAGCGCTTTGTGCCGTCCGGCATAATGTACTGAATGGACTGTACACTTCCGTACTGGTCATGGATTGGAATTAGTAACCAGTCACCAGATTGATAAATGCCGTGCGCTTTAACACCTTTGCGCATCAGGTAGGGATGTTCATCACTGGCGAGGATTGCGTTACCAATCTTGGTTCGACACTCAGCAGCGGCGGCAACCTCCGCTTTACGTTGTATCGCCCCAATTGCCCGGCGTGCTTCCATCATCACGCGCTTACGTTCAATGCTGTTGACCTGTACACCATCGGCAAAGTGACACGCGGTTATGCCAGTTTTCCAGCTACCAAAAGCACAGCCCGCGCCATCAGGGAATGGGTAAGCCCAGCCATTAAGTGAGCCGGATTTATCGCCCTCGATACGAAAGCGGACTACGTTACCGGGTATTAGTTCTGGCAGCTCGCAAGGAATAACACCAGCTTCGCGCATGGTGTCAGACAGTGATTGTCTTTGAAGTGTACTCATATATACTTTTACCTGTTATGCGCTGGCGGATTGGTCGCCAAACTTCACCGCCAGCGAATGAATTAATATGTTTTTAGTAGTGCTAATCGGCATCCTTTGGGGTGCCGTTTTGCTTTATCCGGTCATTAATTTCCTCCAGCAAGTCTTCAGCCTTAACCAATTCTCTGATTGCCTTTGCTGTCCGCGCTGCCTCTGCTTCAGCTTTGTCGGCTGATTTTTTGGCTAACTGTTCGCGCCTTTCGGCTCTGGCTTGAGCATCCAACTCCCAATCGCATGAAAGGTGGCGGCCATCTAGATACCTGCTTACGATAACGCCTCTTTCATCCGTATCCTCATGAATGAACCACCAGCCATGCTTCTCGTTCATTAATTGCTGCAATGGTGAGCGATAGTGTTTACCTGCTATTTGAAGTAATTCGTCTTCACAAACAGGGCCATCAACCAGCGCGCGCCAGATTCGATATGCCTTTGTGCCTGGCTTAGGGATAGTGTGCAACGGCGCAGTAATCAGGATTTTCTCCCAGTTCTTCATTTTTTGGCCTCCAGCCATGAGTTGATTTCCGCAGTTGAGAATGCCGCCACTCTGGGGGACAGTTTCACCGGCTTCGGCATCTTTCCAGCTTTAACCCAGCGCCATAATGACGGCATTGAAATACCTAATTCTTCAGCAAGATTTTTAGGTCTGATATAGCTCGGTTTTAACATATATGCCTCGATAGCTTGTTAGTATCACGGGTAGTCCGTAGAGCTAAGAATGCCACCCCAGATATCGAGATAAGTCAGTTATCGTCCGCATCAGATTTTTTTTTTCGTTTCCCTTATCGACTTAGATATTGAGCCCTTCTTAGCACTTCTCACGCGATCACCTTCAACGGCCAACTCAACTAGGCCATCCGGCTTTTCTGTCACGGCATCTTTATATTTTTCTTTAAGCCAGTTAATAAAATCATCTTCTGGCTTTTTTTTGGGCAGCGCATGCGTACCCTCTTCAATCGCGTCAAGATATGTTCTGATATAAGACTCAAATATCCCTGGGCGGCTACCATTTTTGCCACCATTTGATTGTACTTTTCGAACCTTTTCTTTGCCGTCATGAATAGCATTGATGATTCCTCCTGCCGCTTGAATATCTTGGCGGTGTGTTTCAATCACCTGGCCGTAATGACTACTAACAAAATTGGCGTTCATCTCAGCGAGTCTCAATGAATGCCGCAATTGAGCATTTTCTCTGGATAGTTCTGCGAGGGCAGATTCTGTATTTCCTGATAGCGCGTTATTTAGAGTCTCAATGTGAGCATTTAGCCTCACTATCTCTAACTCATTCTCCTTCGCTTGCCTTAAGTAACTAGCCAGCGCTTCATCAGATAACCCCATTTGGTTTTGTAAATTGCTCATTATTCACCCTACACGTCTGTTATTTGTACTACCCACCAGTGTTGAGACAGGTTTTTGTCCCGTCCTGTCCCGTGTTTTGTCCCGGTTTTGTCCCATAACCATTCTTGTAACCAGCTGTATTTATTGAGTCTTTACAAAACGGGACAAGCGGGACAGATGGGACAAGCAAAAAAACAATATTGAAAATCTATCTGGCTTGCCTCAGTGGTGTAACGTTGTACTCTTCGCCCCGTTCAAGCGCTTCCATCAGGTTGCCCAGCATGGCCAGCGCTTCCCGCCGTTCGTTTAAATATTGGTGACGGTTGTAGATGCCTTCGACGCCTTTAATGCGGTGATTAAGGCAACGCTCAGCAACAATGGGATTCACACCTAACGCTTCGAGATGGGTTCGGGCGGTGCGCCTAAGGTCGTGGATTGTGAAATTGAGAACACCTGGCATCTCATGCTTAACCTTCGCCAGCGCAACGGGTAGGGTGCTTTCCTGAATATGGGGGATCATGCGATGCTGTTGCTTACGTGCTGGCAGTACCCATTTGCTATTACAGGAAAGAAGGTTAAGCTCCTCAAGCCATTCGATAGCCTGTTTTGGCAGTGGAATATCAATCCCGTCGCCTGTCTTTGTGCGTTCGCCCGGTAAGTACCAAATGCCGTTGGCTAAATCGAACTCGCTCCAGCGTGCGGCGCACAGTTCCATCTTGCGGACGCATGTCACTAGCAACAACTTCATGGTTAATTCATTTTGGCGGCTAAACCCTTTCGCCATACGCATGGCCTCGAAGAATTGAACCAGTTCCGCTCTGGTTAGCCAGCGGCTTCGGGACTGCTCTTTACCTCCGGCATCACTCATATCAAAAGCGGCTGCGGGGTTAACATCAATTATTCCCAGCTTGATCGCATGATCAAAGATACGGCGTACCCAGCGCAGGACGTCATTAGCAACGGAAGGCGCTCCACGTTTCAGGATTGCCTGAAGTAATGAATCAATATCCTTAGGCTTTATTTCTTTGATCTTCTTTTTACCCATGCGCGGATTTATGTCTTTCTGAAGACGGCGGCGCAGAATGTCAGGGTGTTTCCATGTACCCAGCACTTTCTTCTTAAAATAGTCTTCAGCGACTTCAGCCACGGTTTTATCGTTCCGGTCAGCTTCTATTTTGGCTTTTACCTCTGCCTTACGTTCCTGCTTCTCTCCGGCAACGTCATATCCAAGGGAAACGCGAGCGGCTAGCTCTCGGGTGATTTCACGGGCTTTAGCTAATGAGATAGCGCCATATGTGCCAATGGTCATTACACGGGGTTTGCCTGCTAACCGATATCGAAAGCGCCATGAAGGGATTGTGTCGTGGGTTCTATAACGTAGGTACAAGCCGTTACCGTCCGCCTTGCCCTCGAAGCGCGTTCCGGCTTTTATCCATGCCTTGATTTGAATGTCTGTTAGCTTGCCCATATTCACCTATATCTAGTACCCGATTAAGAGTTTGCCTTTCGTGGCTTTGTACACGCTAGGGTACACAAGAAATATGCGCTTTTATGATACTAACTGCAACCTCGTGACATTAAAAAAGCCCGTGTTTAGCGGGCTTACGTGGTTTTATGATTCTATGTGATATGGGATGATACGTTACTCAATGTTCTGAATCTGTTCGCGCATTTGCTCGATCAAGACTTTGAGTTCAATAGCGGATTTCGTCACGTCGGCATTAATCGATTTTGACGCCAGCGTATTCGATTCGCGGTTGAATTCCTGCATCATGAAGTCCAGACGGCGGCCAACGGCTTCTTTCTTCTTCAGGATGTTATAAGTTTCTTTTACGTGCGCTTCTAAACGATCCAGCTCTTCAGCCACATCGATACGCTGTGCCATCAGCACCAGCTCTTGTTCCAGGCGGTTGTTTTCCAGCTGCACTTCTGCATCTTCCAGCTTGGCAACCAGACGTTCGCGCTGCCATTGCAGAATTTCTGGCATATGAGCGCGTACTTTGGTCACTTCGCCGCTGACGCCTTCCAGGCGCTGTTCAATCAGCGCTTTCAGCGCCTGGCCTTCGGTTTCACGAGCAACGATGAAATCGTCCAGCGTACCGTCCAGCGCCGCCAGAATGTCGGCGGCAATGGCATCTAAATCCTGTTCTTTCGCGGCCATTACGCCCGGCCAGCGCAGAATATCGACAGGGTTGATTTCCCCTTCATCGCTCTGCATTTTGACCCAGTTTGCCGCGTTAACCAGCTGTTTTGCCAGGTTTTCGTTAAGGATAAGCTCCCCTTGCGCGCTGGCATCAGGCTCAAAGCGCAAAGTACATTCTACTTTCCCACGGGTCAGACGGGTGCGCAGACGTTCACGAACCACGGGTTCGAGGCTACGGAACTGCTCCGGCAGACGAAAATAGGTTTCGAGATAACGCTGGTTAACCGAGCGCAGTTCCCAGGCGGCGCTGCCCCAAGTGCCCTTAATTTCACGGCGGGCATAAGCGGTCATGCTGCGGATCATAGACGTTCCTGTTTTTAAAGGAGAGATGGGGGGATTATAGCCTCCAGGGGCTTATCAGGATAGGCGTAAGCGCCGTTAATGCGTTTAGCACGGCATCCGTTCAGATGGCTTCACACTGTTTACATGACTTCCCTCTTGGTCACACCCTCTTGCAGGAACCCTTGAGAACACTCTGTTGCAGCCTTGATACAGCGTGAATGATTTTGTGTATAATGCGCAGCCACATTCGTTTCAAGCCGGAGATTTTATCATGCGTCCAACAGGTCGTAGTGCCAATCAGGTGCGTCCCGTCACCCTGACCCGTAATTATACAAAACACGCTGAAGGCTCCGTGCTGGTCGAATTTGGTGACACCAAGGTGCTGTGCACGGCTTCAATTGACGAAGGTGTGCCGCGTTTTCTGAAAGGCCAGGGCCAGGGTTGGATCACCGCAGAATACGGCATGCTGCCACGTGCGACCCACACCCGTAACGCTCGCGAAGCGGCGAAAGGTAAACAGGGTGGCCGCACCATGGAAATCCAGCGTTTAATCGCCCGTGCGCTGCGTGCGGCGGTAGACCTGAAGGCGCTGGGTGAATTCACCATTACGCTGGACTGCGATGTTATCCAGGCAGACGGTGGCACCCGTACCGCATCGATTACCGGCGCCTGTGTGGCTCTGGCTGATGCGCTGGGCAAACTGGTTGCCGCAGGAAAACTGAAAACCAACCCAATGAAAGGAATGGTCGCGGCGGTCTCCGTGGGTATCGTGAACGGAGAGGCGCTGTGTGATCTGGAATACGTCGAAGACTCGGCGGCAGAAACCGATATGAACGTGGTGATGACCGAAGACGGTCGTATTATCGAAGTTCAGGGGACGGCGGAAGGCGAGCCGTTCACCCACGAAGAACTTCTCACCCTGCTGGCGCTGGCCAGAGGGGGAATCGAATCTATTGTCACGACGCAGAAAGCGGCGTTGGAAAATTGATTTTAAGGGCGACGTTGTCGCCCTTTTTTTTGTCCGTAATAAAGTGAAATGAGGAGCGAATCCATGAAACCGTATCAGCGCCAGTTTATTGAGTTTGCGCTTAACAAGCAGGTACTTAAGTTTGGCGAATTTACGCTGAAATCCGGGCGCAAGAGCCCCTATTTCTTCAACGCCGGACTGTTTAATACCGGGCGCGATCTGGCACTGTTAGGCCGTTTTTATGCCGAAGCGCTGGTGGATTCCGGCATCGATTTCGATCTGCTGTTTGGCCCAGCCTATAAAGGGATCCCTATCGCCACGACGACCGCAGTCGCGCTGGCGGAGCATCATGACCGTGATTATCCATATTGCTTTAATCGCAAAGAAGCCAAAGACCATGGTGAAGGCGGCAATCTGGTAGGCAGTGCGCTGACTGGGCGCGTTATGCTGGTGGACGATGTGATCACCGCAGGAACGGCGATTCGCGAGTCGATGGAAATTATTCAGGCTAACGGCGCACAGCTCGCCGGCGTGCTGATCTCACTTGATCGTCAGGAACGTGGCCGTGGCGAAATCTCTGCCATTCAGGAAGTGGAGCGTGATTACGGCTGTGAAGTGATTTCGATTATTACTCTGAAAGATCTGATCGCTTATCTGGAAGAAAAACCAGAGATGGCGGCGCATTTGGCCTCGGTTCGTGCCTACCGTGAGGCGTACGGCGTATAAAAAAATAGCCCGGTGAAAACCGGGCTATTTAACTGATTACTGTAGTTGGGCGAGAATCAACGGCCAGCGGGCGTCAAAATCGTCGGTGGGACGATATTTGAATTCGCTGCGTACAAAACGTGACAGCATGCCTTCACAGAAAGCCAACAGCTGGCTCGCCAGTATCGTTTCATCGGTATCGTAACCTTCCCCTTCACGCATTTTCCGTTCGCGTAATACCTGGCGCAGTTGGGCTTCAATACGTTCAAAAAGCTGGTTAATACGCCCCTGCAGGCGATCCTGTTCAAACATCAACGCGTGGCCGGTCAGGATACGGGTCAGACCAGGGTTACGTTCACCAAAGCCAAGAACCAGCAAAACAATCAGGCGTAAACGCGCCGTGGTGTCCTTTTCATCCTTTAAAATCAGATTGATACGGGTAATCAGGCTATCTTCGATAAACTCGATAAGGCTATCGAACATGCGGGTCTTACTGGGGAAGTGCCGGTACAGCGCGGCTTCGGAAACGCCAACGGACGCCGCTAATTTTGCGGTAGTGATACGTTGGCTACCATCGCTGGATTCAAGCATCAACGCCAGGGATTGAAGTATTTCCTCGCGACGATTCCTTTTCGCAGTTTGCTTTTCTGCCATGTTCTAAAATACCCCTGAAAATACACATTTGTCAGGCGAGCATCCGCACGGTGACCACAACCATAATTTGCCGTGTTCTTTTTGCATTTATGACGCCGTGAGATGCGTAAAAAGCCAGCGCGCCACGTTCGTGTGACGCGCTTTAGGGCGGGTTATTGACGCCCGGAGTGACCAAAGCCACCTTCGCCACGGTCGGTGGCTTCAAATGATTCGACCAGATTAAATTCGGCCTGAACGACAGGAACAAACACCATTTGCGCGACGCGTTCGCCCGGTTCGATGGTAAACGTGGTTTGCCCACGGTTCCAGATGGATACCATCAGTTGGCCCTGATAATCGGAATCGATAAGACCGACCAGGTTGCCCAGTACGATACCGTGCTTATGGCCAAGACCAGAGCGCGGCAGCATGACGGCGGCCAGAGAAGGGTCAGCGATGTGAATCGCAAGGCCCGTTGGCAGTAAGGTAGTTTCACCCGGTGCCAGTACAATGGCTTCATCAAGACAAGCGCGCAGATCAAGGCCTGCTGAGCCAGCGGTGGCATAGGTTGGCAGCGGGAACTGCTGTCCAATACGCGAGTCCAGAATCTTAACGTCGATTTTTTTCATCATAACGGGTAACGATCTCGTCCAATAATAGTTGGCCCAGGAGTAACTTGCTGGCGAGAGGTAAACGCTTCTCACCGCCCTGCCAGAAAAGGTGTAATGCATTGTTATCGCTATTAAAGCCTTGATTTGATTGCGATACATCATTAGCACAAATCAAATCAAGGTTTTTGCGGCTACGCTTTTGCTGCGCGTATTCTTCCACATTATTTGTTTCGGCGGCAAATCCTACGACATACGGCCGATGTTTTTTCAGTGCTGCAACGCCGGCCACGATATCAGGGTTCTTCACCATTTTTATTGTGAATTCATCACCCTGGGTATCCTGTTTTTTAATTTTTTCTTCTGCAATAACTGCGGCACGATAGTCCGCAACGGCGGCACAGCCGATGAAAATTTGCTGTTGTTCTACACCGGCCTGAACGGCGGCATTCATCTCTTCGGCGGTCGTCACATCAATCCGCTGCACAAAGGCCGGCGTGGGGAGCGATACCGGACCACTCACCAGAGTAACGTTCGCCCCGCGAAGTGCGGCAGCCTCAGCGATAGCGAAGCCCATTTTCCCTGAACTGTGGTTGGTGATATAGCGCACCGGATCCAGCGGCTCACGAGTCGGGCCTGCGGTAATCATGATATTCAGATGTTGCAAATCTTTGACGGGCGAAAAGTGCGCTGCGGCCAGGTCCACAATGGTCAATGGATCGAGCATGCGCCCAGGGCCAACGTCGCCGCAGGCCTGGCTGCCGCTGTCTGGACCCCAGATGAGCAGATCGCGAGAAGCCAGAACGTCAAGATTATGCTGCGTGGCCGCGGCACGGTACATCTGTTGGTTCATGGCCGGGACCACTGCAACCGGGGATGGTGTGGCCAGACAGATTGTTGACACCAAATCATTGGCCATGCCGGCAGTGATACGAGCAATCAGGTCGGCCGTCGCGGGGGCGAGGATAACCAGATCGGCCCATTTACCGAGCTCAATGTGGCCCATTGCCGCTTCGGCTGCAGTATCAAGCAGGCTATCGGAAACCGGATAACCGGATACGGCTTGCAGGCTCAGCGGAGTGATGAAAGCTTTCGCTGCGTCGGTCATGGCAACCCGCACATCCGCCCCGCGGTCACGCAGTCGACGCACCAGTTCCGGCGTTTTGTACGCGGCAATACCGCCGCTGACGCCAAGGACAATTTTCTTACCGGCCAGGCTCATCATGATTCTTTCCTGTTTGGAGTACATCAGAATTCGCGCATTTTATCACAATCCTTGCGAGGTCGTGCGCGGCACTTTGCGAGCCGCTACGCAAGAGTCATATCGTCGCAGTGCGGTATCGCGAAGGCTGTGACAGCATGGCGATGTCGATGGAAAGGAGACTGTCATGGAGAGCTTAGAGGCGATGATGCCGCGAGAAAAAATGCAGAAATACGGTATTGGCGCGCTGTCAGATATCGAGCTTCTGGCGCTGTTTTTACGCACCGGGACGCATGAAAAGAGTGTGATGAGGTTCTCTCACGATCTGCTGCGGCATTTCGGTTCGCTGTATGGTTTGCTATCGGCCTCCGAGGAGGAAATGATGCGGGTTGATGGCATCGGGCTTGCCAAGTTTGCACAGCTGAAAGGCATTGCCGAACTGGCTCGGCGTTACTTTAGCCTGCGGGTGCTGGCGGATGAACCCTTATTAAGCCCGGAGATGACGCGGGAGTTTTTGCAAAGCCAACTGGCGGATGAAGAACGAGAGATCTTTTTGGTTATCTTTCTCGATAGCCAACACAAAGTCCTCAAACACAGCCGCCTTTTTGCCGGTACGCTGAGCCATGTTGAGGTTCATCCGCGCGAAATTGTACGAGAAGCCATCAAAGTCAACGCTGCAGCGCTGATCCTTGCACATAATCATCCCTCGGGAAATGCAGAGCCCAGTAAATCAGACAGACTTATTACCGAAAGGGTGGTAAAATGTTGCCAATTCATGGATGTACGCGTACTCGATCATCTGGTCATAGGCCGTGGTGAGTATGTTTCTTTTGCCGAACGAGGCTGGATTTAGCGGATTTCTACGCGATCCACCGGGATCTTTGTCTGTTCGGGACTTGAGCATAACGTCGTGGCAGCGTATACTACGCCACCTTTGAGAATCTCGGGTTTGGCATTTGGGCCTGGCAATCGAGAGTTCACTTAGACACTGATTCGTTTGCTTGCATCAAGGTGCGTGAATGATGATGTGTAGAACTGCGATGACCGGGCTGTAAAGCCTGACGAGGCGCCGATACCCCATACGAAGCTCGAGCTAATTTGATTTTTGGAGAATAAACATGTCCCGAGTCTGCCAAGTTACTGGCAAGCGTCCGGTGACCGGTAACAACCGTTCCCACGCACTGAACGCGACTAAACGCCGTTTCCTGCCGAACCTGCACTCTCACCGTTTCTGGGTTGAGAGCGAGAAGCGTTTTGTCACCCTGCGTGTATCTGCTAAAGGTATGCGTGTAATTGATAAGAAAGGCATCGATACAGTTCTGTCCGAACTGCGTGCCCGTGGCGAAAAGTACTAAGTACTTAGAGGAAATAAATCATGGCTAAAGGTATTCGTGAGAAAATCAAGCTGGTTTCTTCTGCTGGTACTGGTCACTTCTATACCACCACGAAGAACAAGCGTACTAAGCCGGAAAAACTGGAACTGAAAAAGTTCGATCCAGTTGTCCGTCAGCACGTACTGTACAAAGAAGCTAAAATTAAATAATTTCAGTTTCGATGTAGCAAAAAACCTCGCCATGGCGGGGTTTTTTGTTTTCTACGCGTCCCCATAATAGAGAGAGCTGCATTACATCCGGAGACGCTATGCCTGAATTACCTGAAGTTGAAACCAGCCGCCGGGGGATTGAACCCCACCTGGTCGGTGCAACCATCCAGCATGCCGTTATCCGCAACGGTCGCCTGCGCTGGCCCGTCTCTGATGAAATCTATCGCCTGAGCGACAAACCCGTCCTGAGCGTGCAGCGTCGCGCCAAATACCTGCTGCTCGAGCTACCTGACGGCTGGATCATCATTCATCTCGGTATGTCCGGGAGTCTACGTATTTTGCTGGAAGAATCACCGGCGGAAAAACACGACCACGTTGATTTGGTGATGAGTAACGGCAAAGTGCTGCGTTACACCGATCCACGGCGTTTTGGCGCCTGGCTCTGGACTCCCGTGCTGGAAGGGCACAGCGTTCTGGCGCATCTTGGCCCAGAGCCGCTCAGTGAGGAATTCAACGCGGAATACCTGTTGGCGAAGTGCGCAAAGAAAAAAACCGCAATCAAGCCATGGCTGATGGATAACAAACTGGTGGTGGGGGTTGGCAATATTTATGCCAGCGAATCGCTGTTCGCCGCGCGGATCCATCCGGATCGGCTCGCGTCGTCGCTGTCGAACGACGAAGGTGAAAGGTTGGTCGGTGCGATCAAAGCGGTGCTTAAACGTTCGATTGAACAGGGCGGAACGACGCTGAAAGATTTTCTGCAAAGTGATGGGAAGCCGGGCTATTTTGCGCAGGAATTGCAGGTGTATGGGCGGAAAGGGGAGCCTTGTCGCGCCTGTGGAACGCCGATTATCGCCAGCAAACACGCGCAGCGGGCGACATTTTATTGCCGGGTGTGCCAGAAGTAGCGCCGTTGTATTTCCAGCGTCGCGAATAGCGCAACGCTGGAAAAGGGGAGCGTTACTGAAGTTTCTCCATCAGCGCCTGATGGACATTTGCCGGCAGGAAGTGGGTGACATCACCATCGTGACGCGCCACCTCTTTTACCAGCGATGATGAGATAAACGACCAGTCTTTTGACGGCATCAGAAAGACGCTTTCCAGCTCAGGCATCAGGTGACGATTCATGTGCGCCAACTGCATTTCATACTCGAAGTCGGCGACGGCGCGCAGGCCGCGAATCAAAATATTTGCCTGCTGAGCGCGGGCGAAATTAGCCATCAAATCGCTAAAACCCATCACTTCCACGTTAGGCAGGTGTGCCGTTGCCTGCTGGGCCAGCGCGACGCGCTCGCTCAAATCAAACATCGGTTTTTTGCTGGGACTGGCCGCAATTGCGAGGATAACCTGGTCAAACATGCAGGCTGCACGCGTGACGATATCAAGGTGACCGTTGGTAATAGGATCGAAGGTGCCCGGATAAATCGCCCGTTTTTGCATAATAATCCTCAATGCGTTTTCGGTGGCAGGTACGGCTCCAGGAGTTGCAGCAAGCGCTGCAAAGCACCCTGATTCTGGTAGAGAACCTCAACGGCGTGACGTCCGTAGAAACTACGGTAGTCTGCATCGGCTAATAGAGAGGATACCTCTTTTTCGAGGCTTGCGGCGTCGGTGACCGTAATCAGGCCGCTCGCCTGCTCCAGACGCGCACAGATATCTTTAAAGTTAAAGGTGTGCGGCCCCATCAGCACCGGAATAGCGTGCGCTGCGGCTTCGAGCGGGTTATGGCCCCCACGTTCAACCAACGATCCGCCCACAAACGCCAGGTCGGCGATGCCGTACAGCAGCATCAGTTCACCCATGGTGTCACCAATCACCACCTGCGTGGTGGCGGACGGTACTTCACCCGAAGAACGCGTTGTGAAGGTTAAACCGGCCTGACGGGTCAGATTGATGGCATCCGGGAAGCGCTCAGGGTGGCGAGGTACCAGAATCAACAGTAAATCAGGGTATTGCTTCAGCAGCGCATGGTGGGCAGCAATAATGATGCTCTCTTCACCATCGTGGGTGCTGGTCGCAATCCACACGGGGCGGTGCGGCGCCCATTGACGGCGCAGCGTGATGGCCTTGGCCGCTAGCTGTGGCGTCACGGAAATATCAAATTTCAGGCTACCGGTGATGGTGACCTGGCTGTTTTTCGCCCCCAGCGTCACGAAACGCTTACCGTCTTCTTCATTCTGCGCCGCAATCAGCGTAATGCGCTGAAGCAGCGTACGTACAAATGAGCCCAGTTTTGCGTAGCCGGCGGCGGAACGTTCGGATAGACGGGCGTTGGCAATGACTAACGGGATATGGCGACGATGCAGCGCGGCAATTAAATTAGGCCACAGCTCCGTTTCCATAATTAACACCAGCTTAGGGTCAATCTTATCGAGGAAACGGTTGAGGGCATCGGGTAAATCATAAGGCAGATAGACGTGTTGAACGTCTTTGCCAAAGGCTGACTGCACGCGCTCTGAGCCTGTTGGCGTCATCGTGGTCACGGTGATTGGCAAATCGGGGTAACGGTGGCGCAGTGCGCGAACTAACGGGATCGCCGCCAGCGTTTCACCAACGGAAACCGAATGCAGCATAATCCCGCCTGCTTTCAGCGGCTGGCGGTAGAATCCGTAACGTTCACCCCAGCGTTTACGATAGGCTGGAGCCTTACGTCCGCGCACCCAAAGCCGTATCCAGATGAGAGGCTGAATAAGGTAGAGAAGGGCGGTGTAAAGCAATTCAAGCATAATAAATAGCTGAGTTATGAATGTGCTGAGGATTCTATGTATTTACCTGAGGCTTTACCATTACTTTTGCTGTTTTTGGACTAAATTATCCACAGCGTGGTGGCTTGCCGTGGATATCGCTGCTTATCCCCCTTTTTTATGCTGCCGGATACCATTTGTGCTCAAGGAAATAAGCCGAGCGTCGGGCGACGATAGCCATCGGGATTATAATTCTACTGACATGATTTATAAGGGGTAAATGATTTAAACGCGCAAAGTGCTTCCGGTTCGGATTGCGGCAAAAGAAGTGGTACACTATCGCGTCAAAATTGAGTGCATTAACAGTAATCAGGTTGCTGCTGAGCCTTAAGCAGTAGCGTATTTTTGCCTATTTTATTCGGAAAATCTCAACCAAAGAGTCGCTTGTGGAAAAGCCATTTAGAAAAATTCTGCTCATTAAAATGCGTTTTCACGGGGATATGCTGCTGACTACTCCCGTTATTAGCACGCTTAAACGTCATTATCCTGATGCGAAGGTTGATGTTCTGCTGTATCAGGACACGATGCCTATTTTATCCGAAAACCCTGAGATCAATGCGCTGTATGGTCTGAAAAATAAAAAAGCTAAAACCACAGAAAAAATTAATAACTTTATTAGCTTAATCAGAGTATTACGTTCAAATAAGTATGACCTCGTGGTTAACATGGCCGATCAGTGGATGGTGGCCGTGCTGGTCCGTCTGCTGAATGTGCCAATGAGTATTTCGCAGGACTACCGCCATCGGCAGTCTGCCTTCTGGCGCAACAGTTTCACGCACCTTGCCCCGTCACAGGGGAATAACGTGGTTGAGAGCAATCTTTCCGTGCTGGCGCCGCTGGGGCTCGATTCCTATGTCGCGGAAACGACGATGAGCTACAATCCCCGCTGCTGGGAACGTGTGCGTCAGGAGCTGGATAAAGCCGGCGTCGGCGAGCGTTACGTCGTCATTCAGCCGACGGCGCGGCAGATTTTTAAATGCTGGGAGAACGAAAAGTTCTCTCAGGTCATCGATGCGTTGCATGAGCGCGGGATTGAAGTCGTGCTGACTTCTGGCCCAGGCGCGGACGATCTGGCATGTATTGATGCTATCGCCAGCGGCTGTAAACAACCGCCGATAACGGCGCTGGCTGGTAACGTGTCCTTCCCTGAATTGGGTGCGTTAATTGATCATGCTGCGCTGTTTATCGGCGTGGACTCCGCTCCGGGGCATATTGCTGCGGCGGTGAAAACGCCGCTCATCGCCCTGTTTGGCGCGACGGACCACATCTTCTGGCGCCCGTGGTCGGATAATATGATTCAATTTTGGGCCGGCGATTATCGCCCTATGCCGCCGCGCGAACAGCGCAATCGCAATGAAATGTATCTCTCAGTCATTCCGGCAGCGGATGTGATTGCCGCTATTGATAAACTCTTGCCAGCCAGTCATGCGGAATCCGCCATAGGCGAAGAATTATGATCGTTGCATTTTGTCTGTATAAATATTTCCCTTTTGGCGGTTTGCAGCGCGACTTCATGCGCATTGCCCAGACCGTGGCGGCGCGCGGCCATCAGGTGCGCGTATACACCCAATTTTGGGAAGGCGAACACCCTGAGAGCTTTGAGCTTATCCTGGTGCCGGTAAAATCGCGCACGAATCATGGGCGTAATGCGGAATATTACGCGTGGGTGCGAAATCACCTGCGTGAACATCCGGTGGCTCGGGTGGTGGGCTTTAATAAGATGCCGGGGCTGGATGTCTACTACGCGGCCGATGTTTGCTATGCCGAAAAAGTCGCGCAGGAGAAAGGGTTCTTCTATCGCCTGACTTCGCGCTATCGGCATTATGCCGCCTTTGAGCGCGCGACCTTTGAGCAGGGAAAATCCACGCAGCTGCTGATGTTAACGGATAAGCAAATTGCCGATTTCCAAAAACATTACCAGACGGAGTCTGAGCGTTTTCATATTTTGCCGCCGGGGATCTACCCGGACAGAAAATACAGTTGCCAGATCCCTGACGCCCGCCAGGTATATCGCCAAAAGAATGGGCTGACGGGATCACAGAACGTACTGTTACAGGTGGGATCTGATTTCACGCGTAAGGGCGTCGATCGGACCTTAAACGCGATGGCCTCGCTGCCTGAAAGCCTGCGGCAGAATACCCAACTGTTCATTGTTGGACAGGATAAACCGGGCAAATTTGCGGCCCTGGCAGAGAAGCTGGGCATTCACCGCAATGTTCATTTCTTCTCTGGGCGCAATGATGTTGCTGAACTGATGGCCGCCGCCGATATTCTGCTGCATCCTGCCTATCAGGAAGCGGCGGGGATTGTCCTGCTTGAAGCGGTGACGGCGGGCCTGCCGGTACTGACGACCAGCGTTTGTGGTTACGCCCACTATATTGCGGATGCTAACTGCGGCGCGGTCATTGCGGAGCCTTTCCGTCAGGACGCGTTGAATGAGATCTTGCTGAAAGCCCTCACCCAACCGGCACTGCGCGAGGCGTGGGCGGAAAATGCGCGTAATTATGCGGATACTCAAGATTTGTACAGTCTGGCGGACAAAGCGGCAGATATCATTATAGGTGATTTAGATGGTTGAGCTGAATGAGCCGCTGGCCACGCTGTGGCGCGGAAAAGATGCGTTTGAAGAGGTGAAAAATCTGCAAGGTGAGGTTTTTCGTGAGCTGGAAACTCGCCGTACGCTGCGCTTCGAACTGGCTGGCGGGAGCTATTTCCTGAAATGGCATCGCGGCACCTCCCTCAAAGAGATCGTCAAAAACCTGATTTCGCTGCGCATGCCGGTGCTGGGCGCTGACCGGGAGTGGAATGCGATTCACCGTCTGCACGATGTCGGCGTCGATACCATGCACGGCGTTGGTTTTGGCGAGAAAGGGCTTAACCCGCTGACTAAAACCTCCTTCATCATTACCGAAGACCTGACGCCAACCGTCAGTCTTGAGGATTACTGCGCCGATTGGGAGACCAATCCGCCGGCTGCTGCGGTGAAACGCATGCTGATTAAGCGTGTGGCGACGATGGTACGTAAAATGCACCTGGCCGGCATTAACCACCGCGACTGCTACATCTGTCACTTCTTACTGCACCTGCCATTTAGCGGTCAGGAAGAGTCGCTTAAAATTTCGGTCATTGATCTGCACCGCGCGCAGATCCGCAATCATGTGCCGCGTCGCTGGCGTGATAAAGATTTGATCGGCCTGTATTTCTCATCGCTGAATATCGGTCTGACGCAGCGCGATATTTTGCGTTTTATGCGGGCTTATTTTGATAAATCTATCAGAGATGTACTGCGTGAAGAGCAGGCGCTGCTGGCAAAAGCCGCAGACAAGGCCAACAAAATAAAAGAAAGAACGATCAGAAAGTCGTTGTAATTGCCGGGAGCAGGACATGACCTATCCGTATTTGAATGCCGATGAGATGATTAAAGAGACCCTCATCTTTAATGAAGGCCAGCCGTTATCCGCGGATGCGCCATTCCATATTGCCTACGGCATTGATAAAAACTTTCTCTTCGGCTGCGGCGTTTCTATTGCTTCAGTTCTGCTGCATAACCGCAGCATGAACTTTGTGTTCCATGTCTTTATCGATGTCATTTCTGACGAAGAAAAGCAGCACTTTGCGCAACTGGCACAGGATAACGGCACCTGTATTCAGATTCATATCGTCAACTGCGAACGACTGACCGCCTTCCCGACTACCAAGAACTGGTCGGTCGCGATGTATTTCCGCTTCATCATCGGCGATTACTTTATTGGTCAGCAAACCCGGCTTCTTTATCTGGATGCGGACATTGTATGCCAGGGGGCGCTGGGGGAATTGATGACGCTGGAGCTCGCGGATACCGTGGCGGGTGTTGTGCCTGAGCGTGATAACAAATGGTGGCTGTCGCGTAGCCAGAGCCTGGATTGCCCGGCGATTGCTAACGGCTACTTCAACTCCGGCGTGCTGCTGCTGAATATCCCCGCGTGGGCCAGTGAGCATGTTTCAGGCAAGGCGATGTCCCTGCTGTCTGACAAAAACGTGACGCGCAAGCTGAGCTTTATGGATCAGGATATCCTGAACATTATTCTCTCAGGGAAAGTGACGTTTATCGACGGCAAATACAACACGCAGTTCAGCCTCAACTATGAGCTGAAAGAGACGTTTATCAACCCTATCCATGCCGGTACGGTACTGATTCACTACGTCGGGCCAACCAAACCCTGGCACAACTGGGCCTGCTACCCGAGCGCGGCGCCTTTTCTGACGGCGAAAGCCGCATCGCCGTGGAAAGATTTGCCGTTGCTTAAACCCGGAAATGCGAACTATGCGCGCTACTGTGCCAAGCATAACTTCAAGAATAACAAGCCACTCGCTGGCATCATGAACTATATTTACTATTTCTATTTAAGAGTGGTTAGATAGTCTTTTGAATTTTATGGCTATTTTGGCTACAGGATAACAATCTCGAACCGCCTTTTTGGGTAACGATTATTTTTGGTGGCAGTCTTATGAGCGGTAAATTGCACAGCATCACAACCGAAGACGTTAACGAAATCAAACGTCACAAGACCTCGGAAAACTGTATTATTTTCCTTTCCGGGCCATCATCATTAAAAACGCCGTTGAGCCTACTGGCCGCTTCAGATGTTATCGCCGTGAACGGTTCCGCTCGTTATCTGCTGGATAACAATATTCGGCCATTCATTTATGTGCTGACCGACTCCCGCTTTTCACTGCAGCGTAACGATGACTTCCGCGAGTTTATGAAGAAAAGCAAATATGCCATCGTCAACGGCGAGGTCTACGACAGGGCTTCTGAGGAAGATAAGCGTTATATCGACGATCACGGCTTTGTGATTCGCTCTCTGTATCAGCGAGAAAAGGGCGGGTTCTTTAAGAAAATTAAGTTCACCATTGCGTCGAAACTGGACGACAAAATCCTGATTGATGTCCCTGCCTCGAAAAAGAAACGGCTGGCGGGATTTAGCCTGGATATTACCCATGGCTACTGCTCATGCCATACCGTGGCGTTTGCTGCACTTCAGGTAGCGTACAGTTTGGGCTATCAGAAAATCGTCCATTCCGGGCTGGATTTGGTTGACACCTGTGCCCGTTTTTACGATGAAAAGCACAACCAACAGCCGTCGGAGTTGAGTCGGGATTTAGGGAAAATCCTGCCGTTCTACCGCTTTATGCGTGAGAACGTGGCGGATATTAATGTTTATAACCTCTCTGATACGACGGCCATAAGTTACGATGTGATCCCGTTTATTACACCGCAAGAGGTGTAGTGGACCATCAGTGAATAAAAAAGGCTGCACCATGCAGCCTTTTTTATTGTCAGCCCTAAACCACCTCCAGGGAGGTGGTGATTAATTTCTAGTTTTGCTGGGGCTTGAATTTTAGCGCCAGAGCGATGCCCATCAGCATCGTCAGGTTTTCAATACTGACGGTTTCGAAAGCGCCGCGAATAAACAGGTTACCCACGAGTATCAAACCAATCAGAAGCCAGGCTTCTTTTACCATGCCTTTGCTATTCTTGTAACCCTTCACCGCCTCTACTAGCACTGAAATCAGGAGATACCAGAGAGCGAACAGGCCAAGCAAACCACCCGCAAACCATTCGGAAAGCGTCAGATTGTGCGGACCGATGGATTTTTTAAAGTCCCATTGTGGGTAGTCCTGTACCCGGCTGTCATATACTCGGTAGTAAACCGTTTCACCATAACCATAACCCTTGATTGGGTTTTCTTTAATCAAATCAAGTGCTGAGCCTTGTGTTCCGCTACCGTAGCGATTAGAACTGGAGGTCTGCTGCATTTTATGGAATAGCAATTTTAGGCTATCCGGATCTTTCAGGTGCCCAATAGCGAGTACGCCTCCAAGTAATACGGCGGCGATCAGCGGCAATTTCCATTCACGTTTAAGAATGCACCAGATAAATGCCGGGATGAGAATAGATAGCCATGTTCCACGCTGCAGCGTTCCCACAATCATGAAGCCCAAAGCCGCCGCAATAACAAAGAACAGTATTTTTGCTTTTGCGGTTTTGATATTCCAGAGGAACAAGAAGGCGGGGGTCATAAATATCAGTATGTCAGATTTATATTTATGATCGAAGTTTGTCAGCGGCATCATTCCTTGCTGATATTCGCGGAAATACTGCCAGCCATCGACAAGCGCCAGAGGCAGAATGCCGATAATCAGAGAGTAAATTAGTGTTTTTGAAATATTATCTTTACTTTCTGCATGCAACAATATTGGGATGACCAATGTCATCAGCAGTAGTTTTTCGAGGATCGTATTCGCGAATTTGCTGAAGCTGTAAGCATGGTCAAAAGAGATTGCCACGGCATAAGAACTCACAAGAACAAAGCATAGTAGTGAGTAGGTTAAGTTATTCTTGAAGAAACCCAGCAAGGCGGATTTTTTCTTAACGACATAATATATTGCAGTTATCACCATTAAAGTGGAAACAACATGTTTATAACGCGTGATGTGCTCAAAAAAGTACATCATTATAAACAACGAAACCAATCCTCGGTTCCAAATGGATTGCCAGCAAAAATCCCTTTGCTTCAATGTGTTGGATGAAGTCATCAACGTACCTTAATAAAAACTACCAGGATAAAATCTTGTGCAACTCGCGAATAACCGCGGGCGCAGGGAGATCGGCTAAATCTTTTGACTCTGAACAGCACGCCACCTGATTCTTCCCATACCCGCCTATCAATCCCGGGTCGGTCGGTCCATACAGCGTAATATTTGGGCGATCCAACGCCGCGGTTAAATGGCTTAACCCGGTATCCACCGATATAACAAATTTTGCTTCTGCCAACACGTGCGCGATTTTCTCAAGGCTCAGTCGCGGCAGCACGTCAACATAATCAAACCCTTGCGCTAAACGCTGTGCTCTGGCTTCTTCATGAGGAGCTCCCCACGGCAGCTTGATGCGCAGACCACTTTCCTGCAATAGGCCAATCAATTCGCGCCAGTGGCTTTCCGGCCAATGTTTATCATCGCGGGTTGTGGCGTGCAGGAAAACACAATAAGGCGCGCTATCTGCTGGACTCACGCTCAGGAAATGCTGTGCGATTGCGTAATCACCCTGTGATTCAGGTTTGACGTAGCTCAGGCTTTTGGCAAACAGCTCACGGGTACGTTCAACGGCGTGCTGTTGCTTAGCGATATGGTGACGACGATTGTAGAACAGGCTTGCCAGCGGTTCGCGGGCGGTCTGCCAATCCATGCCGTGCTTGATACCGCGTGCTAATCGGGTGACCAGCGCGGCGCTTTTGACCAGCCCCTGGGCATCGATGATGGCGTCGTATTTCACCGACTGTACTGTATCGCGAAAGGCTTTCCGTTCGGCTTTAATCGGTGCGGAAAACCACGCCTTGCGCCAGCGACGAATCGCCACCGGGATGACGCGGTCTACGGCTTCATGCCAGGAGGGAATTTGCGCGAAGCCTTCTTCCACCACCCAATCAAAACGAATGCCGGGAATAGCGCGCATCGCGTCGGTTAACGCCGGCAGCGTATGCAGGACATCGCCCATTGAAGAGGTTTTAACAATCAGAACCCGCATGCGTCAGGCTTCCTCGCTCGACAGTAGAGCATTAAGCTCTTCCAGCACGCGGGCCGGTGTGATGTCGATAAGGCTTTGGTGATAGCCCTGAGCGGAATCGCCTTTACGTACTTTGTGATAGCCAGTGATAAGACGGATGACGCGCGCCTTATTCGACAGCGGTGGGGTAAAGTCCGGGCTGCTTGGGCCATACAGCGCCACCAGAGGGCGGTTGAGTGCAGCGGCGACGTGCATCAGACCGGAGTCGTTGGTGACAACGGCTTTACAGGCAGCCAGCAGAATGACCGCTTGTTCGAGCTGGGTCTCCCCGGCAAGATTACGACACCAGGTTTTCTGTTCTTCGCTCAGGGCGGCGATGATCTCATTGCCTGCATCGTTATCTTTTGCGGAGCCGAAAAGCACAATCTGATTACCCTCATCAATCAGCTGTTTCGCCAGCGTCGCATAGTGATAATGCGGCCAGCGTTTGGCTGGGCCAAATTCAGCGCCGGGGCAAAAGCCAATCATTGGGCGATCGTTCGACAGCGAGAACGCGTTGCAGGTGAGGGATTTTTCGCCTTCGTTGACCTGTAGCTGCGGCCAGAGCAGCGGCTGCGGGAGATCTTTGGCGCAACGCATCACGCCTTTATCATAGGCCAGCGCCACGTAGCGCTCGACCATCAGCAGCCAGGCTTCTTTGTCCAGTACGCGCGCGTCGTTCAACAGACCGTAGCGCATTTCTCCGCGCCAGCCGGTACGCAGCGGAATACCAGCAAAAAACGGTACCAGTGCCGATTTAAAGGAGTTAGGCAGGACGTAGGCTCGGTCATAGCGCCGCTCGCGCAGGCTATGTCCGAGTTTGCGCCGTTCGCCAATTTCCAGCGCGCCGTGCCCAAGGGGCATGGCGATCGCTTCGTTGACTTCCGGCATACGTGATAACAACGGACGGCACCACGCGGGTGCCATCACATCGATTATCGCCTGGGGAAAGCGCGCCTTGAGCGTGCGATAGAGACTTTGCGACATCATCATGTCGCCCACCCATGACGGGCCGACCACCAGTATTTTCATGCTGACTTCTTACGCGTCGCGGTTCAACCAGGCCATATATTCCGTAACGCCTTCGGCGACGGTCTTAAATGGCTTATCGTAGCCCGCAGCACGCAGGTTGGTCAGATCGGCCTGAGTAAACGCCTGATAGCGGCCTTTCAGTTTATCCGGGAATGGAATGTACTCAATGCTGCCTTTTTTGTGGTACGCCAGCGTCGCGTCAGCCACAGCCTGGAAGGATTCCGCGCGGCCGGTACCGAGGTTGAAAATGCCGGAGACGCCGTTTTCCCAGAACCACAGGTTCACTGCCGCTACGTCACCCACGTAGACGAAATCACGCTTGAAGCCATCACTGCCTTCGAACAGTTTCGGGCTTTCGCCATTGTTCAACTGGGTGTTGAGGTGGAAAGCCACGCTCGCCATGCTGCCTTTGTGGCCTTCGCGCGGGCCATAGACGTTGAAGTAACGGAAGCCAACAATGGGGGAGTCGACTTCTGGCATGATGCGGCGAACGTATTCGTCGAACAGGAATTTGGAGTAGCCGTAAACGTTGAGCGGTTTTTCAAATTCACGGGACTCGATAAAGTCGCTGGTGCGTCCGCCGTAGGTGGCTGCAGAAGAGGCGTACAGGAACGGAATTTCACGCTCCAGGCAGTAGTGCAGCAGCTCTTTGGAGTACTGATAGTTATTATCCATCACGTACTTACCGTCCCACTCGGTGGTGGAGGAGCAGGCGCCTTCGTGGAATACGGCTTCGATGTCACCGAGCTCTTCACCGGCCATAATCTGGATCAGAAAATCTTCTTTATCCATGTAATCGGTGATGTCGAGATCGACCAGGTTGACGAACTTGGTGCCGTCTTTCAGGTTATCCACCACCAGAATGTCAGTGATGCCTTTGTCATTGAGCGCTTTCACGATGTTGCTGCCGATGAAGCCAGCGCCGCCGGTAACGATGATCATAACTGTAACCTTTGAAATGTGAGTACCCTGGACTATCCAGGGCGCTAATACCTCTTATCATATCATCACATTGCTAAGCCTTCAGCCTTTCACCATGCAGAGAGCCTAAGCCACGTGATTTATGCTGCAAATAATTCATTCAGACATGCATCATCTCGTATCAGCGTATAGCTTTGGGTAATATGTGCCAAATTTTACCGAATCTGGAGAGTTGCAATGCGTGGTGATTTCTACAAACAGTTAACGAACGACCTGGAGACCGCGCGTGCCGAGGGTCTGTTCAAAGAAGAACGTATCATTACTTCCGCTCAACAGGCGGATATCACGGTCGGTGACGGTAGTCACGTCATCAACTTCTGCGCCAACAACTACCTTGGCCTGGCCAACCATCCTGAGCTGATTAAAGCAGCGAAAGCGGGGATGGACAGCCACGGTTTTGGTATGGCCTCCGTCCGCTTCATCTGCGGTACGCAGGACAGCCACAAAGCGCTGGAGCAGAAGCTCGCGGCTTTCCTCGGCATGGAAGATGCCATTCTGTATTCCTCTTGTTTTGATGCTAACGGCGGTCTGTTCGAAACGCTGCTTGGCGCTGAAGATGCGATTATCTCCGATGCCCTGAACCATGCTTCGATCATCGATGGCGTGCGTCTGTGCAAAGCGAAGCGCTTCCGCTACGCCAACAACGATATGCAGGAGCTGGAAGCTCGTCTGAAAGAGGCCCGTGAAGCCGGTGCGCGTCATGTGCTGATTGCTACCGACGGCGTTTTCTCCATGGATGGCGTCATCGCCAACCTGAAAGGCGTCTGCGACCTGGCGGACAAATACGATGCGCTGGTGATGGTTGATGACTCCCATGCCGTCGGTTTTGTTGGCGAAAATGGCCGTGGTTCTCACGAATACTGCGAAGTAATGGGCCGCGTGGACATCATCACCGGTACCCTGGGCAAAGCGCTGGGGGGCGCGTCCGGCGGCTATACCGCGGCGCGTAAAGAGGTGGTTGAGTGGCTGCGTCAGCGCTCCCGCCCATACCTGTTCTCCAACTCCCTGGCGCCGGCCATCGTTGCTGCATCCATCAAAGTATTGGAGATGGTTGAAGAGGGCAGCGAGCTGCGCGACAAGCTGTGGGCCAACGCGCGTCTGTTCCGCGAAAAAATGAGCGCCGCGGGCTTTACCCTCGCAGGTGCTGACCACGCGATTATTCCGGTGATGCTGGGCGATGCGGTTATTGCACAGAACTTTGCCCGTGAATTGCAAAAAGAGGGGATCTATGTGACCGGTTTCTTCTTCCCTGTTGTACCAAAAGGTCAGGCGCGTATTCGTACCCAGATGTCGGCGGCGCATACGACGGAACAAATTGAACGTGCGGTGGCAGCCTTTACCCGCATCGGTAAACAACTGGGCGTCATTGCCTAAGGGTGTGAGATGAAAGCGTTATCTAAACTGAAAGCCGAAGAAGGTATCTGGATGACCGACGTTCCGGAACCGGAGCTCGGTCATAACGACCTGCTGATTAAGATCCGCAAAACCGCGATTTGTGGCACCGACGTGCATATTTACAACTGGGATGAATGGTCGCAGAAAACCATTCCGGTTCCGATGGTGGTGGGACATGAGTATGTTGGTGAAGTTGTCGGCATTGGCCAGGAAGTGCGCGGCTTTAAGCTGGGCGATCGCGTTTCCGGCGAAGGCCATATCACCTGCGGCCACTGTCGTAACTGTCGCGGCGGTCGTACGCACCTGTGCCGTAACACCATTGGCGTTGGCGTAAACCGTCAGGGCTGCTTTGCTGAGTATCTGGTGATCCCGGCCTTTAACGCCTTTAAAATCCCGGACAACATTTCCGACGATCTGGCTTCAATCTTTGACCCATTCGGTAACGCCGTGCATACCGCGCTTTCTTTCGATCTCGTGGGCGAAGATGTACTGGTGTCAGGGGCTGGCCCAATTGGCGTGATGGCAGCAGCGGTTGCCAAACACGTAGGGGCGCGTAACGTGGTGATTACTGACGTGAACGAGTACCGTTTGGAACTGGCGCGTAAAATGGGCGTCACCCGCGCGGTCAACGTGTCGAAAGAAAACCTCAACGACGTGATGGCTGAACTGGGCATGACCGAAGGCTTTGACGTGGGTCTGGAAATGTCCGGGGCGCCGCCCGCGTTCCGCACAATGCTCGACACCATGAACCACGGCGGCCGCATTGCGATGCTGGGTATTCCTCCGTCGGATATGTCCATCGACTGGACGAAAGTTATCTTTAAGGGGCTGTTTATTAAAGGTATCTATGGCCGGGAAATGTTTGAAACCTGGTACAAGATGGCGGCACTGATTCAGTCTGGTCTGGATCTTTCCCCTATCATCACCCACCGCTTCGGCATTGATGATTTCCAGAAGGGCTTTGATGCCATGCGTTCCGGCCAGTCCGGCAAAGTGGTACTGAGCTGGGATTAACCGCCCGCACCGATGGGTAAGCGTCAGTTGTCCCCGGATGTTTAATAGCGTTAAATATCCGGGGATTTTTTTGCCCTCTCGCGTAAAAGACAGCACGAAGTTTCGCTGACCTTTACCCTCCAATATGTTAAATATTGCCGTTAATCATACTGTTTGGCAGGATTTTATATGACCTATACCCCCGGTCTCCTGAGCGTCATTATGCCGCTTTACAATACGGGCGAGCCGTTTATTGCCTGTATGGATTCGCTGATTGCGCAAACCTGGAAGAATATCGAAATTATCATCGTCAACGATGGTTCGACGGATAATTCGGCGGAGCTTGCCCAGGCCTATGTGGATCGTTATCCGCATGTCCATCTGCTGCACCAGCGCAATGCGGGCGTTTCCGCGGCGCGAAACACCGGGATAAAGATCGCCAGGGGGGAGTACATTGCCTACGTGGATGGTGACGACATTGCCTATCCGCAAATGTACGAAACGCTAATGAATATGGCGCTGACGGACAATCTGGACGTCGCGCAGTGCAACGCCGACTGGTGTATTGCGGAAACGGGCAAAACCTGGGCTTCTATTCCGCCTGAGCGTATCCGCTCGACCGAGGTGATGACCGGCCCAGAGTGGCTGCGCAAAGGGCTGGCAAGCCGCCGCTGGCGTCACGTGGTGTGGATGGGTGTTTACCGTCATCAAACTATCGTTGATGCGGGATTGAGTTTTATACCAGGCCTGCACCACCAGGATATCATCTGGTCGACCGAGTTTATGTTTAACGCCAAACGCGCGCGTTACACGGAAGTGCCGTTGTACAAATACTTCCTGCACGGCGCATCGGTTAGCCGCCTGCCGCGTACCGGGCTAAAAAACCTCGCCTATCAGCGTCACTACATCAAAATTACCCGTCTACTGGACAAGATGAATCGCGACTACGCTGGGCGTATTCCTATTTATCCTGAGTTTAAACAGCAGGTGATTTACGAAGCCATGCGCGTGTGCCACTGCATCCGCAAAGAGCCGGATCGGCAGATCCGCGAGCGTATGGTTGCTGAGGCTGAAGTTTCCGGCATGTTTAAGCGGATGGTCAGTAATATTTGCAGCGTGAAGCTGGCGTATCAGGTGATGCTGTGGGCCATTCGCTTCAACAAGATGCGTGATAAATCACTCACCCCGCGTCGTTTGGCCCATCTCACCTTGGGACTGAAAGACTAGCTCTGCCACCCCTGCCACTGCAGCTGCATATATTGCACCAGCGTGCTGTGGGTGATGCTCTCGCTTAACACGTTGAAGAAGCGGCTGGCGTAGACCGGTTCCAGCGGTTTCTTCGGCTTGCAAAGCTTAACACCGCGGAACGGATTACGCGGTGCGGTTGGCTGGACTTGTGTCGGGAGACCGCTGTTAGGCCTTGAAGTATCAACCTGCGGTTCGTTGAGCAGACTGCTCGGACGCACCAGCGTAATATCTGACGGCAGGTTATAGACCATCTGCTGTAGCACCCGCACGGTTGTTGGATGCGGGTGACCAATTGCAATCGCCGAGCCGTTGCGCCGCGCCAGATCGATAGCCCGATTGAACTGGACGCGGATATCCGCCTCGTTCTGCGTGTCATCGAGGAATACCCGACGCTTAATGACCTTCACGCCGGTACCATTTGCTGCGCGCATGGCCTGGCTATTGCCAATCGTCATGCTGTCGAGGAAATAGAGATTGTAACGGCCCAGCGCCTGCATCACTTTCTGCATGCCGAACAGACTGGAGGTCATGGCGCTGCCCATATGGTTATTGAGGCCCACGGCATACGGCACTTTATCCACAGCTTCACGGATGATGCGCTCGATTTCATCGCTGCTCATATCCGGACGCAGAGTATCTTTCTCCAGCGGCTGTTTGCTAAGTGGTGCCATCGGCAGGTGAATCAGCACTTCATGCCCGCTGTTGTGGGCTTTTGTGGCCATTTCACGCGCGTGCGGTGCATTGGGTAAAACGGCGACAGAGATGGATGACGGCATCGCCAGCACCTGATTTTCCTGGTGTGGACGATAACCAAAATCATCGATAACGATAGCGAGTTTGCCGGCATAGCCTGGTGCAGCTAATGCCAGCGTACTAAGAAGAACGAACTGGCGAAATTGAAGCAAAACTTATCTTCCCAACCACGGCAGTGGATTGACCGCCTGACCCTGGCGGCGAATTTCGAAATAGAGTGAAGGCCGGCCCTGGCCGCCACTGTTGCCCACCAGAGCAATCGGCTGCCCGGCACGCACCTGCGTACCCACGCTTACCAGCGCGCTCTGGTTGTAACCATACAGGCTCATATCGCCTTTACCGTGCTCAACAACGACGACCAGGCCGTAGCCCTGTAGCCAGTCGGCAAGGATGACGCGACCGTCAGCGATGGCTTTCACCTCGGTGCCTTCCGAAGCGCTAATGACCATCCCCTTCCAACGTAGCTCACCTTGTAGCTGTTCGCCATAACGATGCAGCGTGGTGCCGCGCACGGGCCAGAAGGCCTGTCCACGCGGTGCGCCAAGACCACCGGTACGCGACATCAACGAACGTTCGCTTTCCGACGGTTTATAGGTGGTGCCTTTACGGGTAGCTTCTTTCTGGCGGTCGCGCACCGCTTCCGCCTCTTTGGCTTCGCGTTCGGCGCGGGCTTTCGCCGCCGCTTCCGCACGCGCAATGCTGTTACGCAAACGGGATTCGTTGGCACGCAGTTCGCCTAGCTGCTGCTGGCCCTGCTGAATAGAGGATTCAAGTCCGGAAATGGTCTTTTGACGTTCGTTACGCGCCTGCTCCAGTTTGGTTTGCTGGGCGCGCTGCTCGTACAACAGCGTTTGCTGCTGGCTTTGCTTTTCTTCGAGCTCGGTTTTTTGTGCGGCAACCTGTTCACGCGTCTCTTTCAGTTCGGCGATAGTTTCCTGGCGTGCCTGGTTCAGGTAACCGAAATAGGCCTGCAGGCGCTGTCCACGCTGGCTTTCTTCACCGCTGAGGATTAACTGGATTCCGGTATGCTCACCCTGACGGAACGCAGCGTCGAGCTGTGCGGCCAGATTACGCTCCTGCATTTGCCGCTGTTTTTCCAGCTTAGCGATAGAGGCGTTCATTTCCGCAATTTGGGCATTGAGCTGAGCTAACGAATTTTGCGTCTCGCGTAGCTGGCGAGCGGCAGCGGCGATAGCCTGTTCCTGCGCTTTAAGCTGGGCGAGGAGAGTAGAGCGTTGCTGCTGTTGCTGGCGTACCGCGCGCTCTTTGGCGGCGATATCAGCCTGAATCGATTGCAGCTGCGAGCGGTCGTCCGCATGGGCGGGCGCGGCGCACAGCAATACGCCAGCGCTGAGTGCGCTGGCGTAGAACGAGGACCGAAGCGTTGCTCCGGCCCATTTAATAGAATAAATCGCCTTTCCCCTCATGGGGAGGGATTATTCCACGATGAACAGCGGCTTACCAGTCATCTGTTGCGGGATTTCCATCCCCATCAGCGACAGCATGGTTGGTGCGAGATCGGAAAGCTTACCGCCTTCCACCGCTTTCACGGTTTTATCGCCCACGTAGATCAGCGGAACCGGCAGGCTGGTGTGCGCCGTGTGTGCCTGGCCGGTGGCCGGATCGCGCATCTGCTCAGCGTTGCCGTGGTCAGCGGTAACCAGCAGTTGGCCGCCCACTTTTTCAACCGCCTGAGTCACTTCACTCAGGCAGTGATCCAGCGCTTCAACCGCTTTGACTGCGGCTTCCATGACGCCGGTGTGGCCAACCATATCGCCGTTCGGGTAGTTACAGATAATGGTGTCGTACTTACCGCTTTCGATAGCAGCAACCAGTTTCTCGGTCAGCTCAGCGGAGCTCATTTCCGGCTGCAGGTCATAGGTGGCCACTTTCGGGGAGTTGATCAGAATACGATCTTCGCCCTTGAACGGGTCTTCTACGCCGCCGTTGAAGAAGAAGGTCACGTGTGCGTATTTCTCAGTTTCAGAGATGCGCAGCTGGGTTTTATCGTGCTTCGCCATCCACTCACCGAAGGTGTTTTCCAGTGAGGCTGGTGGGTAAGCGCACGGCGCTTTGATATCTGCTGCGTATTCGGTCAGCATGATGAAATCGCCCAGCTTCACTTCTTTGCGACGGGCAAAGCCGTCGAAGTCCGCGTTCACGAAAGCACGGGTGATTTCACGCGCGCGGTCGGCACGGAAGTTCATGAAGATCAGCGCATCGCCGTCTTCCATAGCCGCATCGGCCTGGCCGGCTGCGCGGATCACGGTCGCTTTGACGAATTCGTCGTTTTCGTCGCGTGCGTAAGCGGCTTCCAGCGCGGCAACGGCGGTATCTGCCTGGAACTCACCTTTCGCTTCAACCAGCAGGTTGTAAGCTTGCTCAACGCGATCCCAACGGTTGTCACGGTCCATGGCGTAGTAACGGCCAATGATGGACGCGACGCGACCCTTGCCCAGCGCGGCAAACTTCTCTTCGAATGTCTGCAGAGAACCTTTGGCGCTGCGCGGTGGGGTGTCACGGCCATCAAGGAAGGCGTGCAGGTAGATTTTTTCTGCGCCGCGTTCGGCTGCCAGTTCAACCATCGCCATGATGTGATCTTCGTGGCTGTGAACGCCACCGGCAGACAGCAGGCCCATAATGTGCACCGCTTTACCCGCCGCCACGGCTTTGTCTACCGCGCCGGACAGCACCGGGTTCGCGAAGAAGGTACGCTCTTTGATTTCAACATCGAGACGGGTCAGGTCCTGGTAGACGATACGACCGGCGCCCAGGTTAACGTGGCCCACTTCGGAGTTACCCATCTGACCATCAGGCAGGCCAACTTCGAGGCCAGACGCGTGAATCAGGGTATGCGGACGTTTTGCCCACAGCGCATCCATGACGGGAGTTTTTGCAGTGAAAATAGCGTTATCCTGCTGCTCTTCGCGGTAGCCGTAGCCATCCAGGATCACCAGTACCATAGGTTTTTTAGAAACCGACATTGCGACAACCTCATGCTCTAAAGACAGAAAATTTGCGTAATTTTACTACAGCTGAATCGATAAAATAACAATGAGAGATCAAAGAAAGCGGGGGCATGATGGGCGAAAAGCACACATTCCCCGGTTTTTTTTCGGTAGCACTCCGCAGAAAACGCATTACATCACGCGCGCTGGCTGTATTTGCGCCACGCCGCAGGTATACTCCTTCCCTGGTTTTTAAACATTACACGTCGGGAGCTGTTACCCCCCATGCAAGAGATTATGCAATTTGTTGGTCGTCACCCTGTCCTGAGTATCGCGTGGATCGCGCTGCTGGCGGCCGTGCTGTTCACCACCTTTAAAGGGCTGATGTCCAAAGTTAAAGTCATCAATCGCGGTGAAGCGACGCGTTTGATTAACAAAGAAGACGCGGTGGTTGTTGACCTGCGCCAGCGTGATGATTTCCGTAAAGGGCATATCGCCGGTTCCCTGAACCTACTGCCAACTGAAATCAAAGC
Organism: Kluyvera cryocrescens NBRC 102467; assembly: GCF_001571285.1. Classification (GTDB taxonomy): domain Bacteria; phylum Pseudomonadota; class Gammaproteobacteria; order Enterobacterales; family Enterobacteriaceae; genus Kluyvera; species Kluyvera cryocrescens. The sequence goes on from NZ_BCTM01000007.1 coordinate 207,713, forward strand.
CAACAACGTCGGCGAGCTGGATAAGCACAAAGATAAGCCGGTGATTGTGACCGACGGTTCTGGTTTGCAGGCAACCGAGTCCGCCACCTTGCTGTTAAAAGCAGGCTTTGAGAAAGTCTTCGTTCTGAAAGAAGGCATCGCAGGCTGGAGCGGTGAAAACCTGCCTCTGGTTCGCGGTAAGTAAACCCTGCTCACTAATTGGGTAAAGTCAGGAGAGCTGTAATGGCGAAGATTGAAATCTATACCAAAGCGACGTGCCCTTATTGCCACCGTGCGAAAGCGCTGCTGTCTGAGAAAGGCGTTTCTTTTGACGAACTGCCAATCGATGGTAACGCGGAAAAGCGCGAAGAGATGATTCAGCGCAGTGGCCGTACCACGGTTCCGCAGATTTTTATTGATGCACAGCACATTGGCGGCTGTGACGACTTGTATGCGCTTGATGCACGTGGTGGACTCGATCCCCTGCTGCGCTAATGCTTTACTAAGCGCTCGCGCCTGCCCTTTGCGGGCGTGAGGCATACCGCCTATTTTTAAGGACAACACGAAAGGGTTTTTACACATGTCAGAACAAAACAACGCAGAAATGGCTTTCCAGATCCAACGCATCTACACCAAAGACGTTTCTTTCGAAGCGCCAAATGCGCCACAGGTTTTCCAGAAAGATTGGCAACCAGAGGTTAAACTTGATCTTGATACCGCATCCAACCAACTGGCTGAAGGCGTGTATGAAGTGGTGTTGCGTGTCACCGTAACGGCGACTCTGGGCGAAGAAACTGCGTTCCTGTGCGAAACTCAGCAGGCGGGTATCTTCTCCATTGAAGGTATCGAAGGGACTCAGATGGCCCATTGCCTGGGTGCATACTGCCCGAACATCCTGTTCCCGTATGCGCGTGAATGCATCACCAGCCTGGTTTCCCGTGGGACTTTCCCACAGCTGAACCTTGCGCCGGTTAACTTTGATGCGCTGTTCATGAACTATCTGCAGCAGCAGGCTGGCGAAGGTGCAGAACAACATCAGGATGCCTGATGAACGCACTTAATGCTTCAATGACTGTGATCGGTGCCGGCTCTTACGGCACCGCTCTTGCCATCACCGTGGCAAGAAATGGCCACCCGGTTGTACTCTGGGGCCACGATCCTAAACATGTCGCGACCCTCCAGCACGATCGCTGCAACGCGGCTTTTCTTCCTGACGTTCCATTCCCTGAAACGCTGCATCTGGAAAGTGACCTTGCGACCGCACTGGCCGCCAGTCGCGATATTCTGGTTGTGGTGCCAAGCCACGTCTTTGGTGATGTTCTTCGCCAAATGAAACCGTTGCTGCGCCCTGATGCGCGCGTGGTGTGGGCGACGAAAGGGCTGGAGGCTGAAACCGGCCGACTGCTGCAGGAAGTGGCGCGTGAAGCGCTGGGCGATGATATCCCGCTGGCGGTGATTTCAGGCCCAACCTTTGCAAAAGAGCTGGCGGCAGGTTTACCGACGGCGATTTCGCTGGCGGCGACCGACCCGGTCTTTGCTGACGATTTGCAGCAGCTGCTGCATTGCGGCAAGAGTTTCCGCGTATACAGCAACCCGGACTTCATCGGCGTCCAGCTGGGCGGTGCGGTGAAAAACGTGATTGCGATAGGCGCCGGTATCTCTGATGGCATCGGTTTTGGTGCAAACGCGCGTACGGCGCTTATCACCCGCGGTTTGACCGAAATGTCGCGCCTTGGCGTGGCGCTGGGTGCCGATCCGGTGACCTTTATGGGCATGGCAGGGCTGGGTGACTTAGTGCTGACCTGTACCGACAACCAGTCGCGCAACCGTCGTTTCGGCATGGCACTGGGACAGGGCGCGCAGGTGCAGGAAGCGCAGGACAAAATTGGTCAGGTGGTCGAAGGTTATCGTAATACCAAAGAAGTTCGCGAGTTGGCACACCGCGTAGGTGTCGAAATGCCAATAACCGAGGAAATTTATCAGGTATTATATTGCGGAAAAAGTGCGCGCGAGGCAGCATTGACCTTATTAGGTCGTGCACGCAAGGATGAGCATAGCGGCAACTAAAACGCAGGAAACCTTTGTCATCGCAACGATCCGGCGAGCAGAGACTGGCCGATCGTTCCAATACGTCTGGAGTACGCAATGTCGTGTGAAGAACTGGAAATTGTCTGGAACAATATTAAAGCCGAAGCCCGAGCCTTGGCGGACTGCGAGCCTATGCTCGCCAGCTTCTATCACGCGACGCTACTTAAGCATGAAAATCTGGGCAGTGCATTAAGCTACATGCTGGCGAACAAGCTGGCCTCTTCCATTATGCCCGCCATCGCCATTCGCGAAGTCGTCGAAGAAGCCTACGCTGCTGACCCGGAAATGATTGCCTCTGCGGCCTGTGATATTCAGGCCGTTCGCACCCGTGACCCGGCGGTCGATAAGTATTCTACCCCGCTGCTGTACCTGAAAGGTTTCCACGCGCTGCAGGCTTATCGTATTGGCCATTGGCTGTGGGGACAGGGACGTCGCGCGCTGGCGATTTTCCTGCAAAACCAGGTGTCGGTCTCCTTCCAGGTGGATATCCACCCGGCGGCGAAAATCGGCCGCGGTATCATGCTCGACCACGCGACCGGTATCGTAGTCGGTGAAACGGCGGTCATTGAAGATGATGTGTCGATTCTGCAGTCCGTGACCCTCGGCGGTACCGGTAAAACCAGCGGCGATCGTCACCCGAAAATTCGTGAAGGCGTGATGATTGGCGCCGGGGCAAAAATCCTCGGCAATATTGAAGTGGGACGCGGTGCGAAAATCGGCGCTGGTTCCGTGGTTCTGCAGCCCGTCCCTCCGCATACCACGGCGGCAGGGGTTCCGGCGCGCATCGTCGGCAAGCCGGAGTCGGATAAACCGGCGATGGATATGGATCAGCACTTCAACGGCATTAATCATGGATTTGAATACGGCGACGGTATTTAACCCGTGAATGCTCTAGCCGGAAGGTGACGTCAAGGCGCCATCCGGCTCATCATGAATTAACTCCGCAAGATTGCGCCGGGATATCCCAGTTGGCGCCATGCCTCATACACCACTACCGACACCGCGTTGGACAGGTTCATACTGCGGCTGTCCGGCATCATCGGAATGCGAATTTTTTGCTCAGGCGGCAGCGCGTCCAGAATGGTCGCGGGCAGTCCACGGGTTTCCGGGCCAAACAGCAAAAAATCACCGTCCTGATAGCTCACCGCGCTGTGCGCCGGTGTACCTTTGGTCGTCAGGGCGAATAAACGCTGGGGCCGGGCGCTTTCCACAAATGCGGCGTAATCAGCGTGGCGCTGTACGGCGGTAAATTCATGGTAATCCAGTCCCGCGCGGCGTAAGCGCTTATCATCCCAGGCAAAACCCATGGGTTCGATAATATGCAGGTTAAAGCCGGTATTAGCGCACAGACGGATGATATTCCCGGTATTGGGTGGGATTTCTGGTTCGAATAAAACGATATTAAGCATACTGCCCCCTTGGATTGCGCGGGCAGGATAGCAGAATTTGGCGAAACCCTCATCCCGCCTCTCTCCCGGACAGGCAGAGAGGGACGTGCAGGATGACGGGCAAAAATAAGGTGTTTGGCCACCTTCACACTTTGACGTTCACGTTTTCAGGCAAGGTCAAACGATCCCCTCTGCCCGAGAGCGGAGGGGAATACAGGAGGCAATCCTATGCCGCATCACCGCGCTTAATGGCATTAAACACCTGCGCGACTTCAGCGTTCTGCACCAGTGAATCACGGCTAATTTCTTTAATTGATTTCGCCCCGGTCAGCGTCATGGCGACCTTCATCTCTTTTTCAACCAGATTCAAGAGATTAGCTACACCGGCCTGGCCGTGCGTTGCCAGCGCATACAGATAAGCGCGGCCCAACAGCACGCTATCGGCACCCAGCGCAATCATGCGCACCACATCCAGTCCGTTGCGGATCCCGCTATCGGCGAGAATAGTTATATCGCCTTTCACCGCGTCAGCAATTGCCGGCAGGGCTCGTGCTGACGAGAGTACGCCGTCAAGCTGGCGGCCGCCGTGGTTGGATACCACAATGCCGTCCGCGCCAAAGCGTACTGCGTCGCGAGCATCTTCTGGATCGAGGATCCCTTTGATCACCATTGGACCGTCCCAGAATTCGCGGATCCATTCCAGGTCTTTCCAGGAGATGGATGGATCGAAGTTATTCGCCAGCCAGCCGATGTAATCTTCCAGTCCGGTTGGTTTGCCCAGATAGGTGGAGATGTTACCTAGATCGTGCGGACGACCGTTCAGGCCCACATCCCACGCCCACTGTGGGTGAGTCGCCGCCTGCCAATAGCGACGCATTGCGGCGTTCGGGCCGCTCATGCCGGAATGGGCATCGCGGTAGCGCGCACCCGGCGTAGGCATATCGACGGTGAACACCAGCGTTGAGCAACCGGCGGCTTTGGCGCGTTCCAGTGCGTTACGCATAAAACCACGGTCGCGCAGCACGTACAGCTGGAACCACATTGGACGTTTAATGGTGGGCGCGACTTCTTCGATAGGGCACACCGATACGGTGGAGAGCGTAAAGGGGATACCTTTGGCATCGGCTGCGGCCGCAGCCTGAACTTCGCCGCGGCGAGCGTACATGCCGCACAATCCGACAGGCGCCAGCGCGACAGGCATGGAGAGCTGCTCTTTAAACAGCGTGGTTTCCAGGCTCAGGTCGGACATATTTTTCAGCACCCGCTGGCGCAGCGCGACGTCTGACAGATCTTCCACGTTGCGGCGCAGAGTGTGTTCTGCATAGGCGCCACCGTCGATGTAGTGGAATAAGAACGGCGGCAGGATGCGCTGGGCAGCGGCGCGGTAGTCACTCGCGGCGGAAATAATCATGCTTTTTTCTCCCTGGAAATATCAGTGTGGTCGTCGGGCAGGCGGGTGATCCGCGCCTGGCGGGCCAGGTCTTCATCAAAACGTTTAATCGTGGTGTGGACAAACCCAAGGTGCGCCATCATTGCCTGACGGGCTCCTTCGGCGTCACCGGCGGTGATCGCATTCAGGACCGCCAGATGCTGTTCAGTGAGCTTTGCAAAAACGGGGGGGACCAGATACATACGCTCGCGGCTCTGGATCACCGAGGATTGCAGCAGGTCGAAAAAACCGCGCATGGTTTGCAGCAGCACCACGTTGTGGGATGCCTCCGCAATCGCCAGATGAAATCGTACATCGGCCTGCGAGGCGAGGTCGGGGTCATCGCTCTGGGTCGCTTCAAAGCAGAGGCGGATTTTTTCTTTATCAGCGTCGGTCGCGCGCATCGCGGCGTACCAGGCGGTGCTGGCTTCGATGGCATGACGGGCTTCAAGAATGTCGAAGCTGTAGTCAGGATCGTCTGCCAGCAGAGTTTTCAGCGGTTGCACAATATTCTGTTCAGACCAGCCTTCATGCTGCCAGCGCACGAAGGTGCCGCCGCCGCGACGGCTTAGCAGCAAGCCCTCGCTCACCAGTTTTGCCAGCGCTTCGCGCAGTGAATTGCGCGAGACGCCGAGCTGGCTTGCCAGCTTTCTTTCCGCGGGCAAACGCATGCCCGCTTCCAGTTGTTGTTCTTCAATCAGCGCCCGCACGCGGCAGGCGACATCGTCTGACAGACGTTTGGGCAGTGTTATCACGGGATCATCCACGTTAAGACGTAAGCCTGCAGCGTGGTGATCACGCCCACCATGCAGGTGAATATCAGGCTGTGCTTCACGGTGAAGCGGAACAGGTCGGACTCTTTACCCACCAGACCTACCGCGGCACAAGCAATAGCGATGGACTGCGGTGAAATCATTTTCCCGGTCACGCCGCCGGTGGTGTTGGCGGCAACCAGCAGAACGTCCGAGACGCCAATCTGTTGTGCGGCAGTAGCCTGCAGCGCGGCGAACAAGGCGTTGGAGGAGGTATCTGAACCGGTCAGGAATACCCCAAGCCAGCCAAGGAACGGCGAGAAGAAGGTGAACGCGTGGCCGGTATGCGCCAGCGCCAGTGCCAGCGTTGAAGACAGGCCCGAGTAGTTAGAGATAAAGGCAAATGCCAGGACCATACCGATAGAGTAAATCGGCAGCGCCAGCTCTTTGAGCGTGGAGCCGAAGGTATTGATGGCATCTTTTGGCTTCATCCGCAGCCAGACGATAGACAGCAGCGCGGCGAACAGAATGGCGGTACCGGTGGCCGAGAGCCAGTCGAACTTATAGACCGCAGCGTAGGCCGTCGCTTGGTTGACCACCGGCGGCATGCGCGCGACTAACTTGTCGAGGTACGGCACCGGAATATTAATCACCAGCTCATACAGCGCGCCACCTGGGGCGAACAGCGCTTTAAACGGTGGGATGCTCCACAGCGTCACGGTAGCGGTCAGGAACAGGAACGGCGACCATGCGCGAATAATCTGCCCAGCGCTGTAGTGGGTACGCGACAGATCCATATCGACCTGCGATGCGCCCATATCACCAAAGCGGAAAATACGCACCGGCTGCCAGCGTTTGAGGAACAGCGTCAGACAGACCAGTGATACCAGCGACGAGATGATATCCGGCAGCTCAGGGCCAAGGAAGTTGGAGCTGAGGTACTGCGCGATAGCAAAGGAGCCCCCCGCCACCATTACCGCAGGCCAGGTCTCTTTAATGCCGCGCCAGCCATCCATAATCGCCATGATCCAGAACAGGACGATAATGGTCAGGAACGGTAGCTGACGGCCCACCATCTGGCCGATTTCAAAGCTATCCAGACCGGTGACCTGGCCGGCAACCAGAATCGGAATACCCATCGCGCCAAAGGCAACCGGTGCGGTATTGACGATCAGGCACAGCCCCGCCGCATACAGCGGATTAAAGCCGAGGCCAACCAGCAGTGCCGCGGTAATTGCGACCGGTGCGCCGAACCCGGCAGCCCCTTCGAGAAAGGCGCCGAAGGAGAAACCCACGATCAGCATTTGCAGGCGCTGGTCGGGGGTAATGGAGAGAATTGACGAGCGAATAATATCGAACTGCCCGGTCTTCACCGAAATTTTGTAGACGAAGACGGCGGCGATAATAATCCAGGCAATTGGCCACAGGCCGTAGAAGAAACCGTATACCACCGAGGCCAATGCGCGGTCGACCGGCATTTGATAGAACAGCAGGGCGACGGCCAAAGCGATACCGACCGTCCAACTGGCGGCAACGTAGCCTTTCAGCTTGAGTTTAATCAGTGCGAAGAAGAAGAACAGGATCGGGAGCGATGCGATCAGGCTCGATAGCCAGATATTCCCAGCCGGATCGTAGTTTTGTTGCCAGAGGCTCATGCAGGTCTCCAGGGGGCCTTACGCGCCGCGCCACGGTGAGTCTCAGCTCATCTCTGTGTCACAGTTTGTGTAAAATTGGCCCTGCCAATTGGGTTGTGTAGGGGTAATGACAGCGAATGGTTAACCAAATGTTATGCATTAGCAATGGCATTGTGATTTCAGATGATGGAATTGTGAACCAATAGCGATTTGGTTGTTAAATTGGTTGGGCCAATTTTGCGGGCGAGAGGGAAAGGTAAAACAGACCTTCTCCCAGGGCGGGAGAAGGTCGGGTGCATAGGAAAATCAGAATTCGCTCTTGGCGAACCCCGTCATCACCTGCAGACCCATTTCACGACCGAGGGCGGTCATGGGATGAACGACAACCAGGCCACGAACGCTTTTCTTGAGCGCGCCCATGTTGGCTTGTTCCTTTTTAGTGATAGCGCGGCTGAATGGCATTTTTGCCAGCTTTTGCGCTTCTTTGCTCAGCTTTTGCGTATGTACTTCACGCAGGCGAGCGATTTCGGTTTCGAGTTTGTCTTTTTCGCTTTCCAGCTCGGCGTATTTCTCTGCGCTGTCGACCAGGGACAGGGCAGCCTGCTGGTGGCGGATCGCGTCAAGCAGGTCGCTCAGGCGTTTGATTTCGTTCTTTTCGATTTCTTTCATGTTGCTGATATCTGTTAATAAAATAGACGTAATAACCCCTAGTATGCGCGTTGTCGCTCATTTCTGGTAGTTAATTATACAAAACGAGGTGGTTTCTTTGCGGTATAGTAAGCAACCTAAATATATAACATATTGAATAACATTACGATTTCATAAATTAGTTAACTTGATCGCTTTTTTGAAAATTACTGATGTAAATTCGCACATTTTCCTCAACCCCTTTTGGCTTGATTATCCATTCTTATAGCAAGGTCTTAAAGAAAGGAGGACGCGTAATGAGCAAAATGGGTGAGAACGTCCCGCAAATCATCGATAAAGCGGTAGATTTCATGGCCTCCAGCCAGGCGTTTATGGAGTATCTCAAAAAACGACCGCATTCCGATCAGGTCCCGTTAGAGATTCCTGAGGACAAGGCGGCGATGTTTCTGGCGCGACTGGAATACTACCGAAACCTATACCGTCCAGTGGAAAGCCAACACAAATAAAATGATGAAAAGTATTCTGCGCTGGTAATGTATCCCCTACATTGCCAGCAATAATTGCGGGTTGTCTCCAGAAGTAAAAATTCCCCTTCGGTATGATGGCGAAAATGACCAACGCACATTATCTTCACTAATATCAGCCACGATTGCGTGCGGCTGCCTCCGGTCTATAACTCTTATTAGCGTAATTCTGAGGCAAGTATGTTTCTAAACTATTTTGCGTTAGGTGTGCTGATCTTCGTCTTTTTGGTTCTGTTTTACGGAATCATCATGATTCACGATATTCCCTATACGATTGCGAAAAAGCGTAATCATCCTCACGCGGATGCCATACATACCGCGGGCTGGGTGAGCCTGTTTACTCTGCACGTGATTTGGCCGTTCTTATGGATTTGGGCCACGCTCTACCAGCCGGAACGCGGTTGGGGAATGCAGTCGCATATTCGGCCGCCAGATCCTGCTCCCGGCGGGGATGACACGCTCACACAGCTCTCCCGTCGGGTCGCTGAGCTGGAGCAAAAGATTGCGGAACTTCGTCCCTCCACTGACGCGAACACGCCGGAGCAATAATCATGGATCTGCTGATTGTGTTGACCTATGTCGCGCTGGCGTGGGCGATATTTAAAATATTCCGGATTCCGGTTAACCAATGGACGCTGGCTACCGCGGCGTTGGGCGGTATATTTTTGGTAAGCGGGCTTATTTTATTAATGAACTACAACCACCCTTATACGTTTACGGCGCAAAAAGCGGTTATTTCGATTCCAATTACGCCGCAGGTCACTGGTGTGGTGAGCGAAGTGACGGATAAAAATAACCAGTTGATAAAAAAAGGGGATGTGCTTTTTAAAATTGACCCCACGCGTTATCAGGCACGGGTTGATCGCCTACAGGCGGATTTGGTGACGGCGACGCACAATGTGCAGACGCTAAAAGGCCAGCTCTCTGAAGCGCAAGCCAACACCACCCGCGTGTCGGCGGAGCGTGACCGCCTGTACAAAGATTACCAGCGATACCTGAAAGGCAGTCAGGCCCGGGTCAATCCATTCTCAGAAAGCGATATTGATAACGCGCGGCAAAACTATCTGGCGCAGGATGCGATGGTCAAAGGCTCCGTGGCCGAACAGGCGCAGATACAGAGCCAGTTAGACAGTATGGTCAACGGCGAGCAGTCGCAGATTGTCAGCCTGCGGGCGCAGTTGACGGAGGCGAAATATAACCTCGACCAAACCATAATCCGTGCACCGAGCGATGGCTACGTCACTCAGGTTCTTATCCGCCCGGGGACCTACGCCGCCGCGCTGCCGCTGCGTCCGGTGATGGTCTTTATCCCCGAACAGAAACGACAGATTGTCGCCCAGTTCCGCCAGAATTCGCTGCTGCGTCTTGAGACCGGTGATGATGCGGAAGTGGTCTTTAACGCTCTGCCAGGACAGGTTTTCCACGGCAAACTGTCGAGTATTCTTCCGGTTGTTCCGGGGGGATCTTACCAGGCTCAGGGGGCATTGCAGTCGTTAACCGTGGTGCCGGGGACTGACGGCGTACTGGCGCTGATCGATTTGGATCCCAATGCCGATGTTGATGCGCTTCCGGACGGTATCTACGCCCAGGTCGCGGTTTACTCTGACCATTTTGCTCACGTTTCGGTAATGCGTAAGGTGCTGCTGCGCATGACCAGCTGGATGCATTATCTCTATCTGGATCACTAGGGCGGTAAAAACCAGGGGGCGAATGCGGCGGCCTGAGCCATACTGATCTCTTTGTTGGCGCGAAGGAGACAATGATGAAATTGGTCGGCAGCTACACCAGCCCATTTGTACGTAAAATCTCAATCCTGCTGCTGGAGAAGGGGATGGCGTTTGAGTTTGTGAACGAGCAGCCCTACAGCGAGGAAAACGGGGTTGCCCAGTTTAATCCCCTGGGCAAGGTTCCCGCGCTGGTAACGGACGACGGCGAGTACTGGTTTGATTCACCCATTATCGCCCAGTACATCGAACTGCTTGGCATCGCCCCAGAGATGGTGCCGCACGATCCTTTGGCCGCGCTAAAAGTGCGCCAGCTTGAATCGCTGGCTGATGGCATTATGGATGCGGGCCTCGCTTCCGTGCGAGAGCTGGCGCGTCCAGCCGCGCAGCAGTCTGAATCAGAAGTGCTGCGTCAGCGGCAAAAAATTAGCCGTAGCCTCGACGCATTGGAAGGTTATCTTGTCGACGGCACGCTGAAGCCTGATACCCTAAATCTTGCGACTATCGCCATTGCCTGCGCGATTGGTTATCTCAATTTCCGCCGCATTGCTCCCGGCTGGTGTGTCGATCGCCCAAATCTGGTCAAACTGGCAGAAACGCTCTTCGTGCGCGAAAGTTTTGCACGTACCGAACCGCCAAAGGCTTGATTGAACGCTATAACGCTAAGCCTCTGTACATTGTACAATCCTTTTCTATGACTCCCTCTCGGTCGGGAGGGGCAACATTTAACCGTCAGGCCTATCCATGACTACCGAAAACCGTTCACTCTACAGCCAGCTTCCCGCAACTGACCGCCTACTACGCGATCCTGGGTTTGCCCGTCTACTTGATGTTCATGGTCATTCTCAGGTGGTGGAACAGCTCCGCCAGATGCAGGAAGAAGCGCGTTTGAGCATTCGTGAACAGCAAACGCTTCCCGCCTGGTGCGAGCATTGGGCACAGGAAACGGCCCGTCGTTTACAGCAAGATGCCCAAAGCGCGCTGCGCCCGGTCATTAATCTGACGGGAACCGTGTTGCACACTAATTTGGGCCGCGCGCAGCAGTCACAGTCGGCGATTGAGGCGGTCACCCAGGCGATGCGGGATCCGGTGACGCTGGAATATGATTTGGACGGCGCCGGGCGCGGTCATCGCGATCGGGCGCTGGCGGATTTGCTGTGTCGGTTAACCGGGGCTGAAGACGCCTGCATCGTGAATAACAACGCTGCAGCGGTATTGCTGATGCTGGCGGCGACGGCGGCGGGGAAAGAGGTCGTGGTCTCTCGCGGCGAACTGGTCGAGATTGGCGGTGCGTTTCGCATTCCCGACGTGATGCGCCAGGCGGGCTGTGTGCTGCACGAAGTGGGCACCACCAACCGCACTCACGCAAAAGATTATCGCCAGGCGGTGAATAACAACACCGGGCTGTTGATGAAGGTGCACACCAGTAACTACAGCATTGAAGGTTTCACCAAATCGGTAGATGAAGCCGAGTTGGCGGAAATAGGCCGTGAGCTGGATGTACCGGTGGTTGCGGACCTTGGCAGCGGTTCGCTGGTCGATCTTAGCCACTACGGCCTGCCGAAAGAGCCGATGCCTCAGGAGATGATTGCCGCAGGCGTGAGCCTGGTGAGCTTCTCCGGCGACAAACTGTTGGGCGGCCCGCAGGCTGGGATTATCGTCGGGAAAAAAGCGTTAATTGCCCAGCTACAGCAGCACCCGCTCAAGCGCGCGCTGCGGGCAGACAAAATGACCCTCGCCGCGCTGGAAGCCACTTTGCGGTTGTATCTGCATCCTGAAAAACTCGCGGCTGAACTGCCAACGCTGCGTCTGTTGAGCCGCAGTGTGCAAGACATTCAGCAGCAGGCCGAACGCTTACGCGAACCGCTGGCTGCGCGTTATGGCGATGAATTTTCCGTGCAGGTGATGCCGTGCGCGTCGCAAATTGGCAGCGGTTCACTGCCGTCAGAAAGCCTGCCGAGTGCGGCAATCGCGCTGACGCCTCATGACGGGCGGGGCAGCCAACTGGAAGCGCTGTCGACCCGCTGGCGCAGCCTGCCTATCCCGGTTATCGGGCGAATTTATGATGGTCGTCTGTGGCTCGATTTGCGCTGCCTTGAAGATGAACCTCGTTTTCTGGAGATGTTGTTGAAATGATTATTGCCACCGCCGGGCACGTTGACCACGGCAAAACCACCCTGTTGCAGGCGATTACCGGCATCAACGCCGATCGTCTGCCGGAAGAGAAATCCCGCGGGATGACCATCGATTTAGGTTATGCCTACTGGCCGCAGGCGGACGGACGCGTTCTGGGTTTTATCGATGTGCCAGGCCATGAAAAGTTTCTCTCAAATATGCTGGCGGGCGTGGGGGGGATCGATCATGCACTGCTGGTGGTGGCGTGCGATGACGGCGTGATGGCGCAAACGCGTGAACATCTGGCGATCCTGCAGCTGACCGGGAATCCAACGCTCACCGTGGCGCTGACCAAAACCGACCGCGTGGATGCTGCGCGCGTCGAGGAGGTCCGCCGCGAAGTCGCCGATGTTTTGCGTGAATACGGTTTCGACGCTGCGACGTTGTTCGACACGGCGGCAACGGAAAATATTGGTATTGAAGCGCTGCGTGACCACTTGCGCCAGCTTTCTGCCCGCGTCCATCAGGCGCATCAGCGTTTCCGTCTGGCTATCGACCGCGCGTTTACCGTCAAGGGCGCGGGTCTGGTCGTGACTGGCACGGCGCTGTCCGGCGATGTCCGCGTAGGCGACACGCTATGGTTGACCGGTAAGGGCACGCCAATGCGCGTGCGTGGTCTGCATGCGCAGAACCAGCCGGTAGAACAGGCGCACGGTGGGCAGCGTATTGCGCTCAATATCGTCGGAGCGGCGGAAAAAGATGACCTGAGCCGAGGCGATTGGCTGCTCTCAGAAGAACCTCCTGCGCCTTCCGAGCGGGTGATTGTTGAATTGCATAGCCACACGCCGCTGAGTCAATGGCAGCCGCTGCATATTCACCATGCGGCGAGTCACATCACGGGGCGGGTTTCGCTGTTGGAAAATAATCTGGCGGAGCTGGTCCTCGATGCGCCGCTATGGCTGGCCGATAACGACCGGCTTGTGCTGCGCGATATCTCAGCCAAAGTGACGCTGGCAGGGGCTCGGGTGGTCACGCTAAATTCGCCGCGTCGTGGCAAACGCAAACCGGAGTACCTGGCGTGGATTGCCGCGCTGGCGCTGGCAAAAGATGATGCTCAGGCGCTCGCGGTGCATCTTTCCCGTGATGCGGTGAAGCTGGGTGAATTTGGTTGGGCACGCCAACTAAGTCCTTTGGGGCTACAGCAGTTGATCGCTCAGCCGGGATTTATCCTCGCCGGCGATAGCCTGCTGGATGCACCGCTCGCGGCACGTTGGCAGCGTAAGCTTCTGGACGCGCTGGCGGTTTATCACGAGCAGCATAAAGACGAACCCGGCCCGGGGCGCGAGCGCTTACGCCGTATTGCGCTGCCGATGGAAGAGGAAGCACTGGTCCTGACGCTGATTGAGCAGATGCGCGAGAGCGGCGACATTGCCAGCCATCACGGTTGGTTACATCTGCCGGATCATAAAGTTGGCTTCACCGACGAGCAGCTGGCCGTCTGGCTGAAAGCCGAGCCGCTGTTTGGCGATGAGCCGTGGTGGGTTCGGGACCTGGCAGCGCAGACGGGAACAGAGGAGAACACCATGCGCGTAGTTCTTCGTCTGGCCGCGCAGCAGGGGATGATTACGGCGATAGTGAAAGATCGCTATTATCGTAATGACCGTATTGTGGCGTTTGCCAGTATGATTCGTGAACTGGACCTGGAAAAAGGCTCGACCTGTGCGGCTGATTTTCGCGATAAACTGAATGTAGGCCGTAAATTAGCCATTCAGATCCTGGAGTATTTTAACCGCATTGGTTTCACGCGTCGTCGCGGAAATGATCATTTATTGCGCGATGCGCTGTTGTTCCCTGATAATAAAAATTAACAATTAATGTAAAAAATATATCAAACGAAATACAAAAATATATTAATTAATAATCAGCGCGTTAGGAATCTTAACCTGACGTGCTTTTTATTTTTTCGAACGGTGAAAATGCAATGATGATCATATTTTCACACTCTCTATTCCTCTACTCTCGTGGCCTGCTTATTAAATAAAGGAACTATCATGGCCGCATCAACTTTCTACATTCCATCAGTGAACGTTATCGGTAATGGCGCATTAAGCGACGCAATGAATACAATGAGGGAATATGGCTATCGCCATGCCTTAATTGTGACCGATGCTGTGCTGAATAAGCTGGGCGTGGCGGGGAATATTCAAAAACGCCTCCAGGAATTTGATATTCAGAGCGTCGTGTTTGATGGTACGCATCCGAACCCAACCACCATTAACGTTGAGGATGGCCTGAAGTTACTCCGCGCCCATGATTGCGACTGCGTTATCTCATTGGGCGGTGGTTCTCCGCACGACTGCGCGAAAGGGATCGCGCTGGTTGCGGCCAACGGCGGTGATATCCGCGATTACGAAGGCGTTGACCGCTCGGCTAAACCTCAGCTGCCGATGATTGCGATCAACACCACAGCGGGTACCGCATCTGAGATGACCCGTTTCTGCATCATCACCGACGTGACGCGCCATATCAAAATGGCGATCGTGGACAAGCATGTCACACCGGTACTGTCCGTCAACGACTCCTCCCTGATGGAAGGAATGCCGAAAGGGCTGACCGCCGCGACCGGTATGGATGCGCTGACCCACGCCATTGAAGCCTATGTGTCTATTGCGGCGACGCCGATTACCGATGCCTGTGCGCTGAAAGCCATCACCATGATCGTGGAGAATTTACCGACGGCGGTGGAAAACGGCAGCAACAGCGAAGCGCGTGAAGCGATGGCCTATGCCCAGTTCCTCGCCGGGATGGCCTTCAATAACGCATCGCTGGGCTATGTCCACGCGATGGCGCACCAGCTCGGTGGTTTCTACGATCTGCCGCACGGCGTGTGTAATGCGGTACTGCTGCCACACGTACAGGTGTTCAACAGCAAGGTGGCGGCCGCGCGTCTGCGCGATTGCGGCCAGGCGATGGGCATTGATGTGAGCGCGATGAGCCACGAGCAGGGGGCACAGGCCTGCATTGACGCCATTCGCAAACTGGCGCGTCAGGTGAACATTCCAGCAGGTCTGCGCGACCTGAATGTGAAAGAAGAAGATATTCCTGTTCTGGCGACCAATGCGCTGAAAGATGCCTGCGGCTTGACCAACCCGATTCAGGCCACGCACGATGAAATTATGGCCATTTTCCGCGCGGCGATGTAAATAACCGCAGAGAGCGACACGGCCTACAAATCGTCAGATTTTGTAGGCCGTCCAAGGCCTTGCATCTCACCTGAAACCACGCATTACCCGTTGTTTTCTACCTCTTCACGCATCCATGGCGTAATGGTGAGCCCGGTCAATAAACCTTCCGGGCTGAGCAGGCGCGTGACGGATTGCCCCCATGGCTCCATGCGGTGAGCAATTAACAGTGTGTAGCCTCTCTCGAGCAGCGTCTGGGTGGCGCTTGCAATGTCACGAACTTCAAATTCAATCCACGCTTGAGGCGTTGGCAGGTCGGAAGGCCATTGCTCCTGGCCAAAGCAGGATGTGGCGGCTTGCGACAGCGGCCAGAGCGCAAAATGCTTAACACCATCCAGCTGATTAACGTCGGTAAGCAGGTACTCTTCATTACCCGCCATCGCTTTGAGCGGCAAGCCTAATGTGGCCTGATAAAACGCGGCGCTGGCATCTGTACTCTGCGTGATAGGGCCAAAACCGGCCACAAATAGCACTTCCACGCCGGGGATCTCGTGTTCCATTATGACTCCTTGAAAGGCGCTGCGGATAACGTGACCGCAGTCGTAAAGCTGTAAGTCGTTGGCGGATATTTCGCCAGCGCAGTCTACCTTTGTAGTATTCCCACAGCAAGGAGATGGTCATGACCAATAACCCCCCTTCAGCACGCATTCAGCCCGGCGAATATGGATTTCCCTTTAAGTTAAAAACGCGCTACGACAACTTTATCGGCGGAGAGTGGGTCGCTCCAGCGGATGGCGAATATTATAAAAATCTCACGCCAGTCACCGGCCAGCTTCTGTGTGAGGTGGCCTCGTCAGGAACACGTGATATCGATCTGGCGCTGGATGCGGCACATCGCGCAAAAGATAAATGGGCGCAGACCTCCGTGCAGGAGAGGGCTGCGATCCTACTGAAAATCGCCGATCGTATGGAGCAAAACCTCGAGCTGTTGGCCACGGCCGAAACCTGGGATAATGGTAAACCGATTCGGGAAACCAACGGCGCCGATGTGCCGCTGGCCATCGACCATTTCCGCTACTTTGCCTCCTGTATTCGCGCGCAGGAAGGTGGCATCAGCGAGGTGGATAAGGACACGGTGGCGTATCACTTCCACGAACCTTTGGGCGTAGTGGCGCAGATTATCCCGTGGAACTTCCCGCTGCTGATGGCGAGCTGGAAAATGGCGCCAGCGCTAGCCGCCGGCAACTGCATTGTGCTCAAACCCGCGCGATTAACGCCGCTGTCCGTCTTGCTGTTAATGGAAATTATTGGTGACCTGCTGCCGCCAGGCGTCATTAACGTGGTGAACGGTGCGGGTGGCGAAATTGGTGAATATCTGGCGACCTCCAAACGAATCGCCAAAGTCGCCTTTACCGGCTCAACGGAAGTGGGCCAGCAAATCATGCAGTACGCGACGCAAAATATTATTCCGGTGACCCTCGAACTGGGCGGCAAATCGCCGAACATTTTCTTTGCTGACGTGATGGACGAGGAAGATACCTTCTTTGATAAGGCGCTGGAGGGCTTTGCCCTGTTTGCGTTTAACCAGGGCGAAGTCTGCACCTGCCCAAGCCGGGCGCTGGTTCATGAGTCGATCTATGAGCGTTTTATGGAACGAGCCATTCGTCGCGTCGAGCGTATTCGCAGCGGGAACCCGTTGGATGCGGTAACGCAAATGGGCGCTCAGGTCTCACAAGGGCAGATGGAAACCATCCTCAACTACATTGATATTGGTAAAAAAGAAGGCGCGGATGTGCTGACCGGCGGGCGGCGCAAGCAGCTGGAAGGCGAGCTGAAAGAAGGTTATTACCTTGAGCCGACTATCCTGTTTGGGCAAAACAATATGCGCGTGTTCCAGGAGGAGATTTTTGGCCCGGTGCTGGCAGTGACCACCTTCAAAACGGTGGAAGAGGCACTGACCCTGGCAAACGATACGCAATATGGCCTGGGGGCGGGCGTCTGGAGTCGTAACGGTAATCTGGCATATAAAGTGGGGCGCGGCATTCAGGCTGGGCGCGTGTGGACCAACTGCTATCATGCCTACCCTGCACATGCGGCCTTTGGTGGCTATAAACAGTCTGGTATCGGGCGCGAAACTCACAAAATGATGTTGGAACATTACCAACAGACGAAATGCCTGCTGGTGAGCTATTCGGATAAACCGTTGGGGTTGTTCTAAGATAGCAGCAGGCCCGGTTGCGCTGCGCTTACCGGGCCTGCTGTTTAATCAAATGTTTTGACCTGCAGAGGCCGGAAGCGGCTGTAAATCCACAGGCCGAGGCAGATGATCGACCCCAAAAATGCCGTAAAGAATACCGTGACCATCAGGCCGCTGAACAGCGCCACCGGTAAGGCAAGAATGCCGTGGATGGACTCGTTGTTCCATTTCACCATGTCGTAGCCGAAAATCCCCATCACGCCGCAAAATAGGCTAAATATCAGCATCGGCACCGCAAGACCGATAAGCATCAGGCGGTAGATGACGGAGGCTTTGACGCGTTTGATACTGACGACTGGCGGTACATCCTTGCTCATACTGATTCCTCATGGTGATGGTTAACTCTCTGTTGGCATCATGGCGGAATCTTTTTGGCCCGGCAAGAGGATCCTGCCGGGCTGCGGGGGGCCTTATTTCCCTTCATTTACCCAAATACGCATCTCACCTTCGCCACGATTGGCCCAGCTAAACCAGGGGATAAAAGTCAGAGTCTGTGTTTGTGCAGTTGCGGGAGCGGTATCGTAATGCCACAGCGATTGTTGTTCCGGGTTTTGCGCCGTGCGCTTAACCCCTTGCGCCTGTAGCAGCACTTTGTGGGCAAAAATACCTTTGCCTTCGAGCTCAGAGAACGAGGCGTTTTCAGGCAGCCACAGGTTATGCAGTTCTTCACCATTATCGGCCTGCTCCAGACAGTAAACCAGCGGCCCACGCTGAATAGCCACTTTTCCGGCAACGTGGCGGACCAGCGGGTTACCATAGACCCGGCGCACCGGCATCGGTAGCGTCAGGGTCAGGGTATCGCCTTCAAGCCAGGTGCGATTGATGTGCAGATAACCTTTCTTCACCGTCCCCGCCACGTCTCGGCCATTTAGCGCGATATGCGGATTCGTACACCAGTCCGGCAGACGCAGCGCCAGCGTGTGGGTAATCGGATCCGGGGAATCAATCACGATCTTGACCTGATCCTGCCACGGATAGTTGCCGCTGAGGCGGAGTCGCAGCGTCTGTTCGCCTACCGGCACTTCTGTACTATTGCCGATATAGAGGTTTACAAACAGTGCGTCATCACGCTGGGTGTAGATATAGTGGCCGATAGAGGTCAGCACGCGTGCGATATTCGGCGGGCAGCAGGCGCAGCCGAACCAGCGCTGACGAACCGGCTTCACGTGATCGTAGATGTGGTTAAACTTTAGGGTGTTGGGATGGACTTCCAGCGGGTTCACGTAGAAGAAGTGCTTACCATCCAGCGCCATTCCGCCGAGCACGGTGTTATACAGCGCGCGTTCCATCACGTCGGCGTACTGGCTATCGCCTTCCATTTCCAGCATTCGGCGAGCAAACATCATCAGGCCAATCGATGCGCAGCTTTCGGCATAAACCGTGTCGTTCGGCAGGTCGTAGTCGCTGCTAAAAGCTTCACCGCTGCTCTGGGAGCCAATACCGCCGGTAATGTAGAGCTGACGCTGGGCCATGTTGTTCCATAGCCGTAGGCAGTTCTGACGTTTGTTTTCATCGTTGCTCAAGCGGGCGAGGTGCGCGACGCCGGTCATCAGGTAGACAAAACGCACCGCGTGGCCGATAGCCGTTTGCTGTTCGGCAATAGGCTGGTGTGCCTGGCTGTAGGGCTTATCTTTCACCATCCACGCGGTGCCGTAGGTGTTCCAGTAGGACGTTTTACCGCGCTTTTCATACTCATGGTCGTAGAAGTGCGGCTGCTTACCGCGTTCTTCAACGAAGTAGTTCACCAGCGCCAGGTAGCGAGGTTCCTGCGTGACTTCGTACAGGCGCATCAGCGCCAGCTCAATTTCCGGGTGACCCGGATAGCCGTGGATCTGGTTATCCCCGGTGCCGAAGACCTGATAGATGTGGTCGGATAGACGGCAGACGACCTCTAACAAACGGCGCTTCCCGGTGGCCTGGAAGAAGGCAACGCCCGCTTCAATCATATGGCCTGCACAGTAAAGCTCGTGGCATTCGGCCAGGTTTGTCCAACGTTCCTGTGGGGCTTTGACCGTAAAGTAAGTATTGAGATAGCCATCGTCACACTGGGCGGCCGCCACCAGTTCAATCACCTCGTCGGCGGTTTTTTCTAACTCGACATCTGGCTTCTGACATAGGGACCAGGCAACGGCTTCCAGCCATTTCGCCACATCACTGTCCTGAAATACCATCCCGTAAAACTCACCGTCTTGCAGGCCGGCGGCGATGCGAAAGTTTTCAATCGCGTGGCTCGGTTCTGTGTCGTCGATACGGTCATTGAGTGCATCCCACTGATAGGGGATCACCACATCGCGAACCAGCTGCTGATACTGGGCGAAAAACGGGTCGTTCACTTTTAACGTATGCAGACAGACTTCCATAACGGACATGACAAACTCCTCAAGACTGAACGTGACGGGCGCGAAGGTCGGTAGCGATACGCGCCATCATAGGATTATTGAGTCGGCAGGCGCGGATCGAGAACGCCAGCAGCAGGTGGAAGAGGGCGGGTAGCAGGGTTTCCATGGCGGTGATCCCCGTCAGAGACTCGGCGGTCTGATTTCCCGCGCCCGGCTGATAGGCCACATAGATAAAGACCAGGCTGATAATACCGGCGCTTGATGCCCAGGCGAGCTTGATAAAGAACAGGTTAAAGGCGAAGTTCATGCCGGATGAGCGGACGCCGGTTTTCCATTCACCGTAGTCATCGGCGAAGGCCATCAGCGAGAAGTGCAGCGGCAGGGTGAAGCCGAGAATAATGCCGTTGCCGAGGATGATGACCAGCCAGAGCGTTTGATAAGCAGGTCCGGTCGGTAAGAACCACATGCCAACGGCGAGTGCGGCCAGTATCAGGTTGGTGTAGTAGTAAAGTTTGACGGTATCAAAGCGGCGAGAGAGCAGGTTTATCAGCACTGAGCCAAAAATGGAGGCAAAGGTCACCATCGTGAAGAAGAGTGATGTGTAACCGGTAGAGCCGCCCAGTACGTAGGTGATGAAGTACATGTAGCCGCCGCCGCGAATATTAAAGACGTTGATCAGCAGGAATGACATCACCAGCATGAGCAGCAGCTGATCATTTTTACGCAGCCCGGCAATGTGTTCACGAAGGGTGAATCTCCCCATCATATCCAGCGACACGCGCTCGCGAACCCAGAAGAAGCAGCATAGGAACATGACGGCAGCAATCGTGCAGAGCACACCGACGCCGTATTGATAACCTTGCGCGGTATTCCCCTGGCCGAGCGCTTTCACCAGCCAAGGCAGACCGACTGAAACCAGAAAACCGGCCACGCCGCACAGCACGAAGCGCCACGCCTGGCAGGAGATGACTTCGCTGTGGCGCGTGGTCATGGTGTTGATGAGCGCACAGTAGGGGACATTGATAGCGGTATAGCTTACCGACAGCAGTAAATACGTGCCGAAAGCCCAAGTGATTTTGATCCCGATGCTGGCGTCCGGAACGGTAAACGTCAGCACGCCAATAATGGCAATGGGTACAGCTATCCACAGTTGCCAAGGGCGAAATCGTCCCCAGCGGCTCTGGGTACGGTCGGCAAGTACGCCCATGATGGGATCGGAAATGGCATCAAAAACGCGTAGTACCAGAAAAAGGGTACCGACCAATGCAGGCGTGAGACCGAAGACATCGGTATAGAAAAAAGTCAGGAAATTCATGATGAGGCAGGTAATAACGGTGCCGCCTGCATCACCGAGACCGTAGCCGATTTTTTCCCGAATCGATAGTTTATCGTCCAGTGAACCCGGCACAATCTCGCTGGTGGTTATGGGTGTAGCGGTCATGGGGTACTCCTCGCAATGTGGAGATGGCTCTTTTCAGTAGGGTTATTTTTTTAATGTCATGACCTGTTTAATTTTGCCTGGAAAAGGATGACCAACAAGCTCATAAAGAAGTATAAAAAGAGGGTAATTCCGACTTGATAATAAAAGTGTGAAGATGATCGGGTGTGATTGTATTTATCGTTAATAATCAAATAGAAGATTTGTTTTATTTCATAAATAAGCGGGATTTTTAATATTTATGCTCAATCTATCCATAGCGCTTCCGATTAAGGTACAAAACGGCGGTTTATTTATCTCGCGAGACGTTGGTCGTCATCCTGCGCGTAGGTTGCGCTCATGGGAGGTTATTTTTGTCGAAAAGGGGACATTAACGATCCAGGAAGATGATCGTATTTTTCACGTTTGTGCGGGTGATAGTTTGCTACTGTGGCCGGGCCGTCGACATGTTGGTGTTGAGGATTTCCCCTCAGACCTGAAGTTCTATTGGCTACATTTTGAAGTGAATACGTCGGAGCAGCCACAGCCGCTAGTTACTCAGCTTGCTATTCCTCAGCAGACTACGCTGCATGACCCGCAGTATTTAATGACCCTATTTCGGCAGTTCCTCAACGAGCAGGAAAAAATTCAACGGAATGCCTCGCTCGAGTTTATTTTGTTGCTGATTTTGCAGCATATTTCCTTATCGGCACAAACAGAGGAACCGAAGGATGA
The DNA here is from genome assembly GCF_001571285.1 of Kluyvera cryocrescens NBRC 102467. GTDB lineage: Bacteria > Pseudomonadota > Gammaproteobacteria > Enterobacterales > Enterobacteriaceae > Kluyvera > Kluyvera cryocrescens. The sequence goes on from NZ_BCTM01000007.1 coordinate 229,924, forward strand.
AGGCGGTGCGGCATTGGCGTGGCGTGCCCAGCAGCTCATTCGTACTCGTTACCATTTACCGCTCTCGACCTCAATGCTGGCGAAAGAGCTGCATTGTAATGCCGACTATCTGGGAAGAGTGTACCGGCGGGTATTTCACCTGACTCTGACAGAGGCAATTCACCGCCAGCGGGTACGGGCTGCGGAGAAACTCTTAAGTAATCACGCGCGTTCGCTCAAGGAAGTGGCAGAGCAGTGTGGGTTTGCTGATGTGGGGTATTTCCGTCAGATTTTTCGTAAGCATACCGGGCTGACGCCCGCCGCATGGAAGCGGCGGTACTGCAAGGAACATATCAATTCGGCCTGAGGCAAATGACTGAATTGGTTCTGGCATATCACAAAAAGTGTCCCTCACCCATGTCGGATCAAAGCAGTGCGGCGGCTTGCTCTGGCACTCTTAGGGTTTATCGTCCACAGCGGAGTGGAGAATGAACCCGTTTATTGTCGCTGATTCAATGAAGTGCATTGGTTGCCGTACCTGTGAGGTGGCCTGTGTAGTGGCTCACCAGGCGCAGCAAGCGTGCGCGAGCGTATCGCGGGATGCCTTCCTTCCACGGATTCGCGTGGTGAAGGGGGATACCTTTTCGACAGCGGTCACCTGCCACCATTGTGAAGATGCGCCGTGTAGCAACGTCTGCCCAACCGGTGCGATTACCCGGGAGGCGGGTTATGTTCGGGTTGACCAGGCGCGCTGTATTGGGTGTAAAAGCTGCATGTTAGCGTGCCCGTTTGGCGCAATGACGGTGGCCGTTCAGCACTCACGTCCTCAGGCGATAAAATGTGATTTATGCCGCCACCGCGAAGAAGGCCCTGCCTGCGTAGCGGCCTGCCCAACGCAGGCGCTGGCCTGTATTGATGTTGGGCAGACGGCGATGCCGAAATTAATGTAGATTATTGAAATTCCAACTTAACGTCAGGCTGTACCGCCAGTCGCGTTTGTGATTGTCGGTTGGCAGATCGCCTACGGGGCGCGCCGCTTCAACGGTCAGGCTGTAGTGCTTGTTATCACCAAACATCACGCTGGTGGCAACGGACGCCAGCTGCTGATGCGGAAGTCCCGGCGCGTTGAACCAGGTCTGCGCGGTATCCGCCAGAATGTACGGCTGAACGGTGGCCACCCAGGTGCTCTCCTTGCGCTGATGGAGATAACGCAGCTCAACCTGCCCGCCGTAGCCATAATCGCCGCTGGCCTCACCGTCCTGATAACCGCGGCCAAAGCGCTGTGCACCAAAGCTGACGCGTTCCGGTTCCGGAAGATCGTTATCTGACCAATCTCCCTCCATCGACGTCGACAGACGCCAGGTGTCGGTCACCATCCAGGCCGCATCAATATTGCTTTTCCACAGCGTAAAGGACAGGTCGTTGCCTTGAATCGGCGCGGCATCAGCCAGCGATCCGGCGTTCACCCCTTGGCGCAGCGTGAGCTTGCCGTTAATGCTGGCGCGTTCATAAGCCTGAAAGCCGCTCATGCCAAATTCAAGGGCAGGGTAGCGCACGTGCGTTTTGACTGTCGCGCCTCCTTGCGTTTCGTTATTCACGATCGCGCGGATGTTGTTGTCATTGCGTCTGTCGGTGTAGTCCATCCCACCGTTAATGCTGAATTGCTGTTTCCCGGTTAAGACGACCGGGTAGCTGAAGGTTGCACCGCCGTTGTATTGCGTTGTTTTCTGCCGGGAGTCCAGGTAACCGTCGGTAAAGTTCAGCAAGCGCGAATAGTCGCGCGGATTATCGCGATAAAAACTGCCTTTCAGCTGCATCATCAGCCCCTCGTCGCTGAGAAACTGTTGGTAGTTCAACCCGAGATAAGATTTTCGCGTCGAGCTATCCAGCGGAATCAGCGTTGCGACACCTAATTGATCACCATAGCTGGTCAGGTTGCTGAGCGAACCGTTGACGAACGCCATGTTCTGGTTGCGCCGCGTGTCGAGCGTTGAAGAGATATCCCAGATTCGCGGCTGGATGCTGGTGGCCTGCATGGCCGCGGCGCCATAAATATTTTGCGGTAGCTGCGCATTAGCATCAACGGTCACGCCGGGTGTACGCGTCATCAGCTGGGTATAGCGGTCAAAAGTGGCCTGGGTAAGCGGTTTTTCCGCCATGATTTTGGCGGCTAGCCGCTTTAGGCGCTCTGCAATATTGGGATTATTACTCTTAATATCGCTATGAGCGACGTAGCCTTCAACCAGCACAATCTTGATGGTTCCATC